>WSXX01000033.1 GCA_009773515.1 Bacteroidota bacterium | reverse complement strand
ATTACTAGTGATGCGTTAACTTTTTAGAATTCTATGTAAGTCTTTGACATAGAATACAATAATGGCGTTCTTTGATTTTTTGATTTGAATTGACTAGTAGTTTTGTACGTTAAAGTGCAGAACTATGAATTCAGGGAAATATGTCTTTGCTCAGCTCTTGCAGGTGATCAACAAGTATGAGTTTGAAAAGTGTGTGAACAGGTACAAAGGAAACCACCGGGTTCGGGAGTTAAACTGTTGGAATCAGTTTGTCCAGCTCTTTTTCGGTCAACTTACGGCACGAAATTCTCTTCGTGATATTTGTGTCTGCCTCAAGGCTCATCGCAACAAGCTTTATCACCTTGGGATAATGCAAAATGTCAACCAGTCAACGCTGTCCCGGGCTAATGAGAAAAGAGACTGGAGAATTTTCGCTGACTTTGGAGAGTATCTCATAAGTTTGGTCAGACCACTATATGTCAATAGCCCAATACCCAACATTAACATTGACAATGATGTGTTTGCCCTGGACTCTACCACAATTTCTTTAAGCCTTAAGCTATTCAGCTGGGCACCGGGGAAATACTCCAGGGGAGCTATAAAGATCCATACACTTCTTGACTTAAGAGGAAGCATTCCGGCCTTTATCCTTATCACCGATGGCAAGTGCCATGATAGCAATATCTTGGATGAGATTATTCCTATACCAGGAGCGATTTACCTGATGGATAAAGCTTACATTGACCTAAAGGCTCTCCATAGAATGCATAAAGCCGATTCATTCTTCGTTACTCGAGCAAGAGTAACATTGGATTATCAAGTGGTAGAGCAAAACTATAACTTCGATGAAACCACCGGATTAAGGAGTGACATGACCATCAATCTCGCTGGACCAAAGTCCAAGCGTTTGTATCCGGAGCTGCTGAGGTTGGTGGAATATTATGATGTTGAAAAAGATGTCGAGCTTGTCTTTCTCACTAATAACTTCGAAGCATCGGCGCTTGAGATTGCTCGTCTGTACCGTAACCGCTGGCAAATAGAAGTGTTCTTCAAATGGATCAAGCAAAATCTAACAATCAAAAAGCTCTGGGGTCACTCAGAAAATGCAGTAAATCTACATGTCTGGGTAGCCATATGTACCTATTTGACAGTCGCATACATGAAATACCACCTACAGAGTTCGCTGTCAATTTATGAGATAATCCAAATATTGGGCATCTCGGCTTTTGATAAAACACCGCTAAGAGAACTATTAACAGAAAATCAATTCAATCAAAATGTCAAAGAACAATACGATTTATTTAACGCTTGAAAAATTAACGCATCAGTACTAATTGGAAATTAGAAATTACTTCCTCCCCAAATCCCCCATAGTTTCCTATTTTTGCAGCGCATTTATACTCAGCATTTTCTATGGCACTGGATAATTTCCTAAACGACTGCATTACCGAAGAGGATACCTTCAAATACACCCTTCCGGAGATTCTTCAGGCCAGAGCTTTATCTTCTCCGGAGAAAATAGCCTATATTTTCGTAAGAGATGGCGAAGACGATGAAGAAAGAATCACTTACCAGGAGCTGGATCAGGCTGCCAGAAAAATTGCTTTCCATTTAAGACTTGCAGGTGCAGTTGGCGATCGTGCACTGATGCTTTTCCCTCCGGGACTTGATTTTGTAAAAGCACTGTTTGGCTGTTTTTATGCCGGTGTGATTGCTGTGCCTGCATATCCGCCAAGGAAAAACCGATCATTGGATCGGATTAAAACACTTGTGGTTGATTCAGGATCAACCATCGTACTTTCAAATGCCGATATTGCACAGTCCACCGAAAGGTCTTTTTCCGATCTGGAAGAATTACGCCAGATGAAATGGCTGGTCTCAGATAGTTTAGCAGCTGATGAAAGTCCAATTGACAAGGCTGATTATAATCCGGCAATCAGTGATATTGCCCTGCTTCAATATACTTCAGGCTCTACCGGAAGGCCAAAAGGTGTGATGGTTACCCATCAGAATATTGTTAGGAATACCATGTTTATCCGCCAGAGTTTTGGACTTTCAAACAAAAGTGTTTCGGTAACCTGGTTGCCAAGTTTTCATGATATGGGTTTGATTGATGGCGTAATTGATCCCATTTTCAACGGTTGTCCCGGAATAATAATTCCACCTGTTGCGTTTATTCAGAAGCCTTTGCGATGGCTGAAAGCCATTACGAAATACAAAGGCACACATTCCGGGGCACCTAATTTTGCATTTGATCATTGTGTAGATGGAATATCAGAAGAAGACAGAGCAGGGCTGGACTTATCGTCGCTCAATACGCTTTATTGCGGGGCTGAGCCCATTCGAAAATCTACTTTTACCCGTTTTATTGATGTTTTTACAGGTTTCGGATTAAAAACCACCATGCTTTATCCATGTTATGGAATGGCCGAAACCACGCTGATTATTGCCGGCCCCCCGGCCGGACGAGGTCCTGAATATCTTTGTATTTCAGGAAATTTACTTGAGCAGAACAGAATTTTGAAAGTAAAAGAGGATGCCACAGATGCCAGATTTCTTGTAGGAGTGGGTTTCAATTGGCTGGATACTGATGTAAAGATTGTAAATCCGGATACACTTGCCCTGTGCAACAATGATGAAGTTGGCGAAATATGGGTGTCAGGTTCAATTGTAACCGCCGGTTACTGGAACAATGAAGTTGTAACTGAGGCCACTTTCAAAGCAAGAATAAAAGGAGGTACAACAAAAGAATACCTGCGAACCGGTGACCTTGGTTTTTTTGAACACGATGAACTTTACATTACCGGAAGGCTGAAAGACATGATTATTCTGCAGGGCAGAAATTATTATCCCCAGGACATTGAGTTTGTTGCCGAAGCCAGTCACCCGGCATTGCGACTAAATGCCAGTGCTGCTTTTTCGGTTGATGCGGAGGATGGTGAAAAACTGGTAATCGTGGCTGAAGTTGAGCGATCAGCCATCAGAGATTTAGATGTTGAAGCTGTTTGTGATGCAATCCGACAGCACATTGCCGATGAGTTTGAGCAGCAGGTTTATGCCATACAATTGCTTCGTACAGCAAGCATTCTTAAAACTTCAAGTGGTAAAATTCAGCGAAAAGCCTGCCGCGAAGGTTTCCTCAGCAAATCGTTACAGGTGGTTGGAGAATCAATCTTTGAAAGTACTCCATCAACCTCGAAAACTGACAGCGAAACACCTGATATTACCTCACTTCAGGCATGGCTGATTGCCTGGATACATATTCACCTGAAAATACCGTTTGAGCGTATCGACCAGTCAAAATCCATTTCGGTTTACGGACTCAATTCTATGAAAGCCGTTCAGCTTCAGCAGGATGTACTCACAAAATTCGGTGTAAATATTCCACCTTATGTTTTCTTCGATAAAATTACGGTGAAAGAACTCTGCGAACGGGCATTTGAGAAAATGAAGGAAATTGAATAGCGGGATTGATCATTGAAATGATCCTGATTTTTATCGCTTATTAAGGATTAATTGTTTGAAAATTGATCGTTAAGTCCTTCGACTCCGCTCAGGAGGACATCGTATAGAGCTGATAAAGTGTGCATTAAAGAGAATCATTGCTGACCTAACACGAATGTCACACTGAGAGTCGAAGTGTTTAAACGCTTGATCCAACTGTCATCTCTGCATTATGCTCAATTCCCGCACAACTGTTACATGTAATGGAAATTGCCCGAAATCAGTGAAGTCGGGAACTTTTCTGTCCGCGGTTCTTAATTACTCTTTTACGCAACTTTCGACTCAATAATCCCGTAGATATCCGCTACTGTTTTTGAATTGGCAATATCTTCGGCATTGATGGCAACATCGTATTCAGTTTTAACCAATGCAATTAAAATCAGTGCATTGATAGAGTTCCATTCAAACACTTCTCTGAAAATACTTTCAGGTTTCAGGGTTCCTGGCTCAATATCATCAAATTCTTCTTCAATCCGGGTTATAAAATCTTCAATTTTCATTTGTATGGGTTTTGAGCCGCAAAGGTAAAAAGTTTCGGTGGTTTGTTTCATTTTTTAGCGCCCCTAAAATTCGCAAGTCAGGGTTTGACTAATTGAAAACAAGTATCAGGCAAAAATAAGGCAATTTCAAGACAAGCCCTGACTTGCAACGAATCATCGACAAACTTGCGATTTAAGAGCTTATCACAATGTCTTTTCTATAGGATATATGCTTATTATTGCAAACGATTTTTTACCGGAAACTGTTTTTAAATGATAAATAAGCCTAAAAAACTTCTGCTTATCAATCCCATAAACCAAGGTGTACAAGGCTTGGTTAACGACCCCAGCACCAGTTTTATGCCTTTGGGACTTGGTATTATAGCAGCGCTAACGCCGGATCATTGGGATATTGAATTCATTGATGAAAGCTTTGAGAAGTTTACTCCCAGACAAGCCGACCTTGTTGGATTAACCGCTTTTACAACCAATGCGCCACGCGCCTATGAGATTGCTGCTATATGCCGCGAGCTGGGCATCTATACCGTAATGGGAGGCATCCATGCCAGTATGATGACCAATGAAGTTGCGAATTACGTAGATACAGTAATCGCAGGTGAAGCCGAGACTGCATGGCCGGTATTTCTAAATGATTTTGAATCAGGGAAGCCCAAACCAATATATTATAGCGGAATTACTCCTGTAAACCTGATTCCGCATGCACGGCGCGATATTTTCAAATACCCTTATGTTAATGATCTGATACAGACCTCTCGTGGCTGCCCTATGGGTTGCGATTTTTGTTCGGTTACTGAACTTTGCGGAAAGCAATACCGCGAAAGAGATGTGGAGGACGTGCTGGATGAAATGGAGAAGTTGACACGTCCTATGGTTTTTATTGTGGATGACCATCTGGTTAACAACAATAAACAAGGGCGCGAAAGAGCAATCCGCTTATTTAAGGGCATGGTTAACCGGGGAATTAAAAACCTCTGGCTTGGTCAGGCTTCCATCAACTTTGCAGATGATGAGGAAGTGCTGTTTTGGGCTGCCAAAAGTGGTTGTACACTGATTCTGCTTGGCATCGAAGCAGAGACAACCGTGGCGTTGGCCGATGCAAAAAAAAGGCTGAACCTCAGCCGTGGTGTTGATTCCTACAGAGAATCTTTCAAAAAGATTCATCGTCATGGTATAGGCATCCTCGGAGCCATGATTTTCGGCATGGAAAGCGATGGCCGGGAGGAGTTGCTGGCACGCCGCGATTTTATTCTCAATAGCGGCATTGATGCCATTCAGGCAAGTATTATGACTCCACTTCCCGGAACCGGACTTTTTAAGCGCATGGAAGCCGAAAATAAGATTGAACTGAAGAATTTTCCTGAAGACTGGAAGTATTATCATTTTATGCAGGCTACCATGGGTACGTCAAAACTTACCCGCGAAGAACTTCAGGAAACCATGAAAGAAATCTGGTGGAGCATGTATAACAAGGACAATATCAGGAAAATGATGTTTAAAACCCTCTGGCGCACCCGCAGATTAAACACCGCTTACTGGGTTTACGGAGCCAACCACAATTATGGCCGTGTTGTGCTGGAGGATATGATTAACGACAAGCCCGACGGCCTCAACCGCAAACTTGAATGGAATTCAGGCAAACGGTCCTTATACCTGAAACTAACCGATTATATCCTGATGTTTTTATACGCCGTGTCATGGAAAAAAATGGTGGATAGGTTTAAAGGTCGTCAGGTATAATATCAATAATTCTTGCAATTAATTGGTTTAATAAGAGGTAGAATCGTTGCCGGATAAACCAGACTATGTGATATTATATCTAAATAAATATATTCTGAAATCGCTGGGATATCACATAATAATTCAATAGTTTTGTATTGAATTACCAAACCATTAGCAGTTAGAATATTCATTTAATCATAAATATCATGAAGAAATTATTTATTTCAGCAGTACTGATTCTATTGGCACTCGCCTCATTTTCACAATGGAACTGGTCAAACCCTTCGCCATTTGGTTGGTATCTGTCAGATGTTCATTTTCCTGATGAGCAAACAGGATATATTGTTGGTGAAAAAGGTGTGGTTCTGAAGACTACTGACGCCGGAACAAATTGGGAAATCAAACCAACAGGCACACTTTGCAATCTGAAAATGGTCTGGTTTACCGATATTGAGACAGGATTCGTCACCGGTAATGGTGGTTTTATTATGAAAACCTCTGATGGCGGCGACACCTGGCAGGAATTGGAATCCGGAACCACTGAAAACTTCAATGATATTTTCTTTATTAATTCAACAACAGGTTTTATTGCCGGCATGAACGGGCAACTTCTTCGCACTACCGATGGCGGGGAAACCTGGAACAGGGCATTTATTAATATATACAGCGATGTTTATTCGGTGCACTTTGTTAATGAAAACGTGGGCTATGCTGCAGCTTCCATGCGAACCGTTTACAAAACTATCAATGGTGGTGATACCTGGACCAGTACTTCCGGCGATCCATATCTGGAATTGTTAAGCATATTTTTTCTGACTCCAAACACAGGATATGTAGCTGGTAATCATAATTTCATGATGAAAACAACCAATGGAGGGGAGTCATGGACTCATTTCCAGAGCAACCTGCCGATTGATCATATTCACTTTATTAATGAACAGACAGGCTATGCACTTTCTTATGATACTTTCATTGGGGTATCACAATTGGTCAAAACCACCAATGGAGGTACAACATGGATTCCGGTTGGAATGGATCATTGTGTGTCTTACTTTTTTACCAGCGAAAATACAGTATTCGGAACAGCCTTTCCAGGTAAAATATATAAATCAACAGATGCTGGGGTTTCTTACGTCAATTATACAACAACTGTAACCGAATCTGATTTAAGGGATGTTCATTTTATTGATGAAAACACTGGGTATGCCGTTGGTCATTATTATGATGACTCAGGATTGAATTATGGTCAGGTTATAAAAACTACAAATGCCGGGGAATCATGGCAGATAATTGACGATGGCCAGTTTGAACACCTGGTTTCTGTTTATTTTACTGATGTGAATGTAGGTTACATTTCTGGTTGGAATGGAGAAATATTTAAAACAACAGATGGAGGACAATCCTGGGATAATTTGCTTGATATTCCTGGAACCACGCTGAGGGATCTTACATTTGTAAATGAAAATACAGGTTATGTTGCAGGAGAGTATATTGGAACAGGAACTATACTCAGAACAAATGATGGCGGGATTTCATGGAATAGTGTTTTTGAGGGTTCCCCAGTCAGAGGTATTCATTTTGTTGATGAAAATCTGGGATTTGCAATTTTATCCTATGCTGTTCTTAAAACTGAAAATGGAGGTGATGACTGGATAGAAATCCCCATAAACAACAACGGTATTCTGCTTGATGTATTTTTTGTAAATCAAAATGTTGGTTTTGTTTGTGGATTTGCGGGTGATTTTTATAAAACAACCGATGGTGGCGAGACATGGATTAATTTATCCCAGCAATTTGGCAAAAGTTTTCTTTCAATTTACTTTGTTAATGAAAGTGATGGGTATATGTGTGGGGATAACTGTAGTTTTTACCAGACAAGCAATGGGGGATTAAACTGGACGAGCATAGATTATCTTTCGTGTATAGGATACGGTACAGTGTATTTTACCAATGAATTAACCGGATATATAGTAGGCGATGAGGGCAGGATTTTTAAAACAACAAATGGCGGTCTTGTTTTCGCAGAACAAAATATGAAACCTGAATCCGGCTATTCATTGTTCCCAAATCCGGCAAATTCAACTGTTACCATCGAAACTATTGCTAATTCCAGCGGATTGCCTGTGAATATCAGTATTCTGAATTGTAATGGGATGCTTGTAAAAACAGAAAAACAGAAAGTTTTACCCCATCAAATTGACATCAACAATCTGGCAACAGGAATTTACTTCCTCCGCATTGAAACTGCAAAGTCCGTTGAAATCAGAAAGCTTGTAAAAATGTAGAAAACCTGCGGTGGCCACTTGATTTTCTAATATCCGCAAGTCAGGGTTTGACTAATTGAAAACAAGTATCAGGCAAAAATAAGGTAAAATCAAGGCAAGCCCTGACTATCAACGAGTCATCGACATGCTTGCGCATTTAAGGCTAAAGATTATCGCCTGTTATTACCTGCCCGTCAAAATCGCCGGCATTGTACCGCTGCATAAGTTTGTAGCGTTGCAGTTTTCCGCTCGATGTTTTCGGAATTTCATTCGATTTCACCATCACCAGCTCATCCACAGTAATGCCGAGATTTGCACGCAGCAGATTCCGCAATTGCCTGAAGGTTTCAATGGCTTTTTCGCCCGGCGATCCTGCCAGGAAAGCAATCACTTTATCATGGCCGGTTTTTGCGCTTGTGGTTCCTCCGAAACATACTTTACCGTAACTGATGTCATCCAATGTGCAGGCCATTACTTCCAGATCGTTGGCAAAGTAGTTGCGGCCATTTTTGAATATGATGTCTTTGTGCCTGCCGCTGACATATAGGTTTCCTTCAAAAAAGAAACCAATATCACCGGTTCGCAGCCAGCCATTGCAAAATGCAGCTTCAGTGGCTTCGGGTTTGTTGAAATAACCTTTGGTAATTCCGGGCCCGCGAAGTTGAATCTGACCGGCAAGGCCATCCGCAAGGGGCTGATCTGCAGCATCAACAATCCGTATTTCGGTATCGTTAAGGGCAACACCAACGCCTGAGAGCAGTCGCGCTGCCTGATCAGACAGATCGGTTCTTATGGCTTTGTTTTCCAGATCAAGAACTTTTGAATCAAAAGCAGTAATTACCGAAGGTTGCATAAGCGGCGTAAAAGTAATTGCCAGCGTAGCTTCGGCCATTCCATAAACGGGCATCATGGCTTCGGGCCTGAACCCGAAAGGCTGTAGTTTTTCCACAAAATCATTCATTATCTGCACCGAAATCGGCTCTGCACCATTAAGCATGGCTTTCATGGAAGAGAAGTTCCAATCGGGCAGGGTTTTCTTACGGCGAAGAAAACGCTGAACCAATGCCAGTCCGAAATTCGGGCACCCCGTTACATTAATCCGGGCTTCGCTCATCAGATCGAGCCATAACCCGGGATTTTTTATAAAGTCAATAGTTTCAGTGTGATACTGATAAATTGAACAATATAAAGGAACCAAATGATAACCTATAAGACCCATATCATGGAACAGCGGCATCCAGTTGCCGGTCCGATCCGGGAAGTTAAGGTCGAGCCCGATGCGAATGGCATCCATATTCACCATCAGATTATTATGGGTAAGCATTACACCTTTGGGGTCGCCGGTGCTGCCGGATGAGAATTGTACAAAAGCAAGATCGTCAGGGTGCAGCTTTGGTTCCATGAAATTACCATCGCATTCCAGATGACTGATGTATTTTACTTTTTCGGCCGGAAGCGTGTCGGTTTCTTTTAATTCCGAACTGAAGAAAATATAAGGTTCTTCAAGTTGATCAAAAACGTTCTTCAATTTAACCACAGCCGGGTTATAACCCGAAAAGGTCATTGGCGGCTGCAGCACGGTTGGTATTGTTCCCGCAAGGAAACAACCCCACAGCAGAGTTATGGTTTCGCGGTTGTTTTGAGTGGCAATGATGATTTTGTCGCCGGCTTTTATGCCAAGATGTTGAAGTCCGGCAGCAAGCTTCAGGGCTTCACTGTATAACTCACGGTATGTTTGCCGGCTGATTTCGCCGTTCTCGTGCATATAGCCGATGTAGAGTTCTTCATTGAAATCTGCTGCTCTTTTGAGCAGTGCGGGAAGGGTCAGATCAGGCTGATAGTAGTTGCTTATCTCAGGCATGTATTTATTTTCACTGTTTTGGTCTGCCTGAACGGCGACCAAGTTCAAAGTAATAATCGGCTTTGGTTGAGTCTCCCACTTTAAGGAAATAACTGCGGAGGCGCATATTCAATTCAAAATTGTTGGGATTAATCTGAATGGCTTTTTCAAAATAATCGAGTGCTTTTTCAGGTTCTCCGTTGCGCATGGCGTAGGTCCCCAGATTGATGTATGGCAGATCAAGATCCGGTTCAATCATGATGATGTCCTCATTTAGATTTACTGCTTTTTCAGTTTGACCGGTTTTCTGATACAATTGAGCAAGGTTCGACATGGCCCTGATTTCGTAAGGCTCAAGTTCAAGGGCTTTTTCGTAATGCGGAATTGCTTTTTCAGCCTGATCGGTAACCTGATAGGTATAACCGAGGTTGTAAAATGCTGCGGTAAAATTCGGGTTGTGCTCTACTGCTTTCTCAAAATACTGAATGGCCGAATCCGGTTCATTCAGCAGCAGCAGAAATACCTCACCTAGATTATTCCAGGCATCTGCATATTGCGGATAAACTTTTGTTGCCTGCTTAAAATGTTTGATGCAAATCTGAGCATCCGGGATAATCTGTTTACGCGGCACACCTGATTTCAGGCGGTCAACCACCGAGCTGCGGAGGTTGGTGGCGTAAATAAAATTGGCTTTCGCTGAATTTTGCAAATGCGGGGCATCTGCGGCATATAGTGTAAGTTCGTCTTTCCAGTCGCCGTTTCTGTCGATGGTTTTTGCTGTGGCCGGAATGGCAATGATTACCGAAGCAAGCAGAACATAATTCAGGGTTTTTGAACTTATTTTCTGATTTTCGGGTGATGAACCAAAAAGCCTGAAAAGTCCATACATCAATGCAATGCAGAAGCCAAGCGAAGCAATGTAAAGCGACCGTTCCGCTACCAATCCGGTAGGAGTGGCCAGCAGATTGGAATACATTGAAATGTTAACAAGATAGAACAGAATGGCAAAAGAAAGAATGTGTTTCTGCCTTATTTTCCAGATGGCGAATGCAAGCATGCCGGTATGAAGCAGAATAGAAAACCACACCAGTGGATTGCCCAATCCGGTAACCGGTATCATATTGAATCCATAATAAAATGACAATGGATGCGGGAAAATCAGCATTTTCAGATAAAACAGCAAAACCATCATTGATGTGCCGATTCTGTCGATAAACGAAGGATCGATCAGCAGGGGATTTTCGATAAATTGTATCGGACGGCTGGCTTCACCCAGAAATAAACGGGGCACGATCAATGCAACAAGAAGAATAAATATCATTGAACCCGCAAGTATCAGGTTCTTTGTTGGTTTGATGTCGGTGAAAAAGTACATCACCAAAGGAATCGCCACCAAAAAGGTCATGATGTTGGCTTTTGAAAGGAAGCCAAGTCCGAAAGCAAGGGTTCCCCAGAGTATATTGAGTTTTTTGCCGCTATCATGAAATTTCACGAAATACTTCAGCGCGAACAAAGCTCCGAGGAAACTCAGTAATTCTTCACGGTTTTTCAGGCTGGCAACCACTTCGGTATGCAGCGGATGCGCAAGGAAAAGCATCACCGTAAGGAAAGGGAAAAATATATGATAATTGCTGAGCAATCTGCGCAGAAGCAGAAATAAAACAATGCCCGTTAATGCATAAAGCAGAATATTGATAAAATGACTTACATGCGGGTTTTCGCCGAAAAACTGCCACTCAATGGCGTAGGTTACTTTTGTAATCGGGCGGTAACCGAAGTTGTGCTGTCCGCCTTCTTCGGCATTCAGCGAAATATAGTATGAAGAAAAAATAGCGGGAATGGCTTTTATTCCTTGCTGAGTAAGCAGATTTTTGCCAGTGACATAAATATCGTCAAGCGAATATTCGTTCTTGATGGTATTTCCGTAAAGCGCAAACGAGAAAGCAACAATTAACAGGTAATACAAAGTATTGCCTTGTTTTTTTTCAATCACAGGCTTCGACGCTTTTGGTAACGGTGGTGCAGTTTCTTTTTTTCGGATACTCATAATGTGCTGATTTCCTTGTCGATGGTGTTTGAAAAACAATGCCTTTGCCTTTCAGGGTTTCATCCGCAAAATAACATAAAATATGGATAGGTGCGCAGCATGGGTTTCTCCAAAAAATAACAACAGAGCCACGATGCGCCGTGGCTCTGTTGTCTGACTTAAAAAACTGTAAATTTCCGGAGTCTATTTCTTTCCCGGCACACCGGTAGTTCTTGACCAGACAAGCGTTTTGCTGATCATCGACATTCCTGCAGTTCCTGTAATCTCCATCGAATTGCTTTCTTTTGTAAGTTTTACTTTACAATCAAAAGTGCGACCAGTATTGGGCTGATAAACTTTACCGCCTTCATACGTATTGGTTTTAGGATTGTATTTCAGGTTGGTAACCAGCAGAGAGCCTATAAGCGGGTTATTTCTTTTCGATTTGTCAGGATTATTAACATCCTTAAGCGGTTTGCCGCTTCTGTCGGTAGCTTGTCTGTGCCATACTGCCTTGCCGTGAAAGCGATCACCTTCTTTGTAAAACTGTACAATTGTTCCTTTGTTTGCCGTCAGCCAGTAACCGGTTATGTCTTTTGTAGTTGTTGTTGGTACATTTTTCGGGGCAACATCTGATGCTTTATTCGGGTTAACCGGAGTAACAACTTTGGGTTTGGTGGTTGGTGTTGTAGTTTTTGTAGGTTGTTTTTGCGGTGTTACCTGTGGAGCTGCATCTTTCGATTGGTTTGCCGGTGCTTTTTCGGCAGAAGTTGACGGAGTGCTCTGTTTAACAACCACATTGGTTTGCGAAGGTGCTTTTTCTTTTGTCGATTGTTTTACCGGCTGGGTCTGGGCTGAAACAATGGCAAATCCCAGCAGGAACACTATCATTAATACATTGAATTTCATTTGTGTTTGTGCTTTAAGAAAAAATGCTCGTTTCATAATTAAGTTTTTTTTGGTTAAGATTCAATTGAGGAAAGTTGAATGCCAATGCAAAAATAGCACCATTAAAGATGTTATTAAAGCATAAATCAACTTTTGTGGATAAATTGAATTCGTCAGATCTGCAAATGTATTGATAATTAGTTGAATACAAAATTATAATGAATTTTCTCTTTATCTCCATTTCTCCGTGTCTCCTTGTCCCCCCTTCACCTTGTCCCCATTTCCCTCTTGCATCTCCTTGTCCCCTTGTCTTCTTCGGTCTCGTCCCGATAACTATCGGGAACGCTCGACCTCCGATCCGTCCCCCGTCTTTTATCCACCTCATCCCCCGTCATCACTATGGTGTGACGGGGCAAGCTGCCCTTCGGCACCTTCTCCTCAAGGAGAAGGGCGCTCTGATTTGACATTTATGCAATTATTTTAGAATTTCATCTCTATCTCAAACTTTGGTATCACCCAGATAAATATCTCAGACCTCCGGTTAATAGTCACTTTTCATTTCCTCTTTCCACTTTTCATTTTTCATTTTTCACTTTTCATTTTTCACTTTCCCCTTGTCACCCCATCTCCTTGTCCCCTTGTCTTCTTCGGTCTCGTCCCGATAACTATCGGGAACGCTCGACCTCCGATCCATCCCTCGTCCCCACATCCGTCCCTCGTCCCTTTTTTTAATTATTTACCAAAAATTGGCTATTTTAGCCCGATAAAACATTCAGGGCAATGAAAATCCCTTTTAATAAACCGCATTTTACAGGGCGCGAAGCCTTTCATATTTCCGAAGCTGCATTAATCGGACAATTGGCCGGCAATGGTCATTACACCCATTTGTGTCAGGAGTTTTTCGAAGAAAGATTCGGGTTCCGTAAAGTACTGCTCACCACCAGCTGCACCGATGCACTTGAACTGGCAGCGCTTATTCTCGATATTCAGCCGGGCGATGAAGTAATAATGCCCTCTTATACCTTTGTTTCAACCGCAAATGCTTTTGCGCTCAGGGGAGCAAAAATTGTTTTTGCCGACAGCAATGCGTTAAACCCAAACATGGATGCCGATCTGCTTGAAGCCCTGATTACTTCAAATACCAAAGCAATTGTGGTGGTTCATTATGGAGGCATTGCCTGCGATATGCCTTCCATTATGCAACTGGCGCAGAAATATAAAATACCGGTAGTTGAAGATGCAGCGCAATGTATAGATGCTTTTTATGAAGATCAGCCTCTGGGAAGCTTCGGTAGTTTGTCTGCATTTTCGTTTCACGAAACCAAAAATATTACCTCCGGCGAGGGAGGTATGCTGGTGGTGAATGATCCCGGACTGATTGAAAAAGCTGAAATTATCCGCGAAAAGGGTACCAACCGGGCCGCTTTTGGCAGGGGAGAGGTCCAGAAATATGAATGGGTAAGCCTTGGAAGTTCATTTCTTCCCAACGAGTTAACGGCTGCATTCCTTTTCGGGCAGCTTGAGCACCTCGACATCATTCAGCAGAATCGCATCGAAACCTGGACTGCTTATTACCACAAACTCCGGTTTCTTGAGCGTGATGGCCACATAAAATTACCTTATGTGCCAGATTATGCAACAGTGAACGCCCATCTGTTTTACATCACAACCCGATCAAAGGAGGTGAGAGACGCTTTGCTCGCCCATCTGATGGCATCCGGCATTCACGCGGTGTTTCATTATCTTGCGCTGCACCGCTCACCTTATTTCCACAACAGGCATGACGACAGAATTCTGCCCCAAGCCTGCCGATATGAAGAAACATTGCTCAGGTTGCCGTTTTTTTTCGGAATGACTGATGAAGAAACTGACAGTGTGTCTAATGCAATTACTGTATTTTTTCGTTGAAGTAATAAGTTCAGAAACGGTGAATATTTTGTTGCTGAAATCTCGCATTTTATGGAACGAGCTGTAGTATTTCATTCGAGGATCGCGCCATGGTTTACCATATCGGTATTAATACCTTTGGGAATAATGGTTTATATATTTTTCCAGGAGCCATGGTATGCCGCTTTTATTCTTCTGCCTTTACTTGTGCTTATACTTCCCATCTATTTCAGAACATATTATCGCCTTCACCCGATTGATGGACTGACTGTAATATGCGGATTGTTTTATCGCAAAACATTCGATCTGAAGCAGTTGAAATCCATAAAGTACACAAGCAATCCGCTTTCATCGCCGGCACTTTCTTTACGACGTCTTGAACTGAAATTCGAAAATTTTGAAACAATTATGATTTCACCCGAAAGCAGGGAAGATTTTATAGCTGAAATCCATAAGTATAAACCGGAAGTAGAGGTGAAGAAGTGATTTTGATTGACTTTTTGTTTCTGTTAGTAGATAAGAATCAATCCTGGCAAAACCAGAATTACCAATGATAAAAGCTGAGAGCAATAAAAACAAGGCAGATATAATTACTTTTTTGGAATTGCACTCATGTAACTGGCTTATTCCCTGAACGGTATGTTGTTAAACAACACAATCTGGAACTGATTACGGTTGGTTTTTTCCTGAATCTGAGACATAAATCCAGCTTCGGCCCTTAAATGCCTGCCTATAACATAGCCTAGAGCTCCGTAAATCCGGCCCCTATCAAAAGTAGGTGAACCACCGTTTATAAAAACTTCACCATAACCAGAAAAATAAATTGCCCGGGGATTCATTTCCGGAAGGGTCAAAGGTATATTCACCGAAGCAAAATATCTCATTCTTATTCTGAAATTATCGGGAAGAAAGCGCTGTTCAAGCCTGTATCTGTGCATAATATTTACTCTTCCAAAGCGCTGTCTGGTAATAAACTGCTGAAAAATCCTGTGTTCATCAAAATTGGTCTTTTCATCAGAATTTAAAACATAGTTTTGGGAGTGTATGAACGCATAACCGGCAAGCAAATTATTGTTATTCTCTGTTAAGTTATAACCGATACCTGTTCTGAGTAACATTTGCTGCAAATCTCCTGCAAAATTGTAATTGCGGTATTGAATTTCATTGTGCCAGTTCCAATTGCTGTTAATCTTCTGGTTTCCAAAATACATAAACCAGTTTCCTGTTGTTGATTCCTGAGCAGAAGAAATAAAATAGTGATTCAGCGCAATTAAGAAGATTATAGCTGTTTTTATACTTTTCATACAAGTGTGTTAAATAAATGAGCTGTTCATAAGTCATTAATACCTAAAGTATCTGGATTTATGAACAGCCCGCAGTTTGATTTATATAAATTTAGTTTGAGGGGGAGTATGGAAGTGATGATTTATGCACAATGAGTCGGAGTTTCCCATCATCTCCTTTTTTAAAGACAAAGGTTTTGTCAACCATAATCTGGGTGCCATCTTTTCCGGTGAAATAAACATTACCCATAGTGATAGCAATATTGTCATAGATTTGAATGCCTTCATTTTCATTGCCAAGATTGTCGTACCATACTTTGGTCCATGGCTTTAATGCAAAACCTTTATCGTTCGGAAATTTGGCGTTGCCACCAACAAAATAGGAATGAGCACCTTCTTTGGTGGTTCTGAAAGTTTGGTCGCCAAATGTCAGCGTTGGTTTAAAGAAAACAGTTCCGTTGTCGTAATCGTAAGCCTGTGTGAGGATGTCCATAGCCAGCTTCTTATAGTCACCTCCTTCGTCGTAAGTTTTGCCAATTGCAACTACTGCATCGCACCATGCCTGCTGGGCTGCATTAACTTCTTCAACGGTAATGGCAGATGATTTGGTTTTTGATTTCTTTTTGTCTTTGTGGTTGTGATCTGTGCTGAAAGCAGGAGAGACATTCAATAATAATACTGCTGCAATCATCAGGGAAATGGTTTGTTTTTTCATGGTTTTGCTGGGTTTGTTTAATTAAAAATTGTTGTTTAATTTATTTAAAACTATCAAACACCTGAAGATCGGTTGCGGTTCAACTGAAATTATTAAAAAATGTTAATGTACATTTATTGACATATATACGGAAATAAATTAAATAGTACAAAGTATATAGAATGTATAGTAAACATATAGTGGGGCAAATTATTTTTGTATTAGAAAATAATGGGTTTGTGAAAAATCGTAAATATTTTGACTCACTTTAATGTGTTGATTAACAGAAGAGTAAAATCGAAAAATGTAAAAATCAGATTGAATTGCCAGTGATATATTGTGCCGGTTAGCTTTATTTATTTATGTATCTTGAAAGAAAAATCACTGATTTCGAAATGCCAATCTAAAAAATTGGAAAGGAGAATTCAGCAGTCTTATCGTGAATATTTTTTTTCGAACTAAAATGGAAAAGTCTGGAATAATCATCCCGGAGGGCTGAAATGTAATTAGAATATGAATTATTTGATAGACATACGATCCGCCCGCGGCGGATCGTATCTTCATATCTTCTTCATTTTCAATAGACGTTTGACCATTCTGAGGTCATAATGAAAATTCATATGGTTTTTCAGCAGGCTTTTAGTACACTACTATTTTATCCCAAACTTAACATACACCGATTCCCGGATTTTTATTTTTTGAAACTGAATAAGTTTGTCGGCATCGGTATATTTTAAGCCTTCAACTTCATACAACATACTCTGGGAGCTCTGGCCACGGATATTGAGCATCTGATTGTCGTATATTTGTGTGGTCATTTCTTTGACAATCAGTGGCTTTCCAGTTTCCGCTCCAATGGCTTCAAGCAGGTAGTCGGCTTTTGCTTTGGCAGCTTTTATTGCCATGATTCTTACCTCTTTTTTTAGCTCATCGAGTTTTGAATGATCTACCCTGGCAATCCGGGCATCATTGATTTTTATTTCATCCAGCATCTCAAAAACTTTCCCTACGCTGACAGCATCATTGACTTTCAGCAAATACTCTGTGCGGGTAAGCACATCTCTGCCCGACCATTTAACCCTGACGTAATTTGCGTTTGCATCAGAAAGGGAAAGGTTATCCAGCGGAATATTCAACTTTTTCAGTCCTTCTTTCAATCGGTCTTCCTGCTGGTCAATGGTGTATTTGTCGCGGCCTTCCTGTCTTTCTTTCAGTGTAATTGAAATGTAAATCTCATCAGGAATTATCTCATTTTCAGCGGTTCCGTTTACTTCTATAAAAGGAAGTTCGGCATTGTTTGCCGGCAACTGAGCAAATACACTGGCAGCAGAGAAAATGAAAAAAAGTGCAACTAAAGTCCGAAGGTTTTTCATGGCGGGATTTTTTAGGATTTTACACGATATAACGTCGTGAATAATCCATTTATTTGCCCACTACATATTTAATTCAAAAACTTATAATTTGAGTTGAATAATCAGAGATAGTTGTTTTAGAACGACACTTTAATAATCAAATCCTGTAAATTCTGTGAATCCTGACTTAATAAAAATCCTGTTTACAAAAACCCCAGATCAAGCATGGCTTCTTCGCTCATCATATCTTTAGTCCATGGTGGGTCGAAAGTGATTTCTACTTCACAATCTTCAAGGCCTTCGATGGTTGCAACGGTTTCTTTTACTTCAACCGGCAGCGATTCAGCAACCGGACAATTGGGTGCGGTCAGGGTCATGGTGATGTGTGCAATCGACTTATCGTCAATGCTTACATTGTAAATCAGTCCGAGATCGTAAATATTTACCGGAATTTCCGGGTCGAAAATGGTTTTAAGTTTTTCGATGATCTCGTTGCCCAATTCAAGGGTTTTTTCGTGGTTCATCATTATTGTATATTGTAGTGGGTTGAGAAACAGGTTTAAAGATGCGGTTTTAATCGCGCTTAGCTGCCCATTGCCTGTTTGGTTTTAAACGCCAGCGCATACATTTTTATTTGTTTGATCATGGAAAGCATTCCATTTGAGCGCGTTGGCGAAAGGTGCTGTGTAAGTCCGATTTCGTTCAGAAATTCAGTGGATGAATCTAGAATTTCCTGAGGGGTATGCTCCGAAAAAGCCCGGATAAGCAGGTTTGCGATTCCTTTGGTGATTACTGCATCGCTGTCGGCAGTAAAATGAATGAGTGTGCCGTCGTAACTGGCATGCAGCCAAACCCTCGATTGACATCCCTGAATCAGGTTGCTCTCGGTTTTGTGCTTTTCGTCAATCAAAGGCAGTGATTTGCCAAGTTCAATCAGGTAATTATATTTATCCATCCAGTCATCAAAAATGTCGAATTCATTGATAATTGCACTGGTGGTTTCCTCTATTTTGCTCATGTTTTTGTTCTCCGGTTCGAATTTACAAAAATAGTTGTTCTACCTTGACAATCGCCTCCATCAGTTTGTCAATCTCCTCTTTGGTGTTGTAAAAAGCAAAAGAAGCCCTTATGGTTCCCGGAATACCGAGACTATCCATCAGCGGTTGGGTGCAATGGGTTCCGGTTCGCACCGCAACGCCAAACTGATCAATGATTGTTCCCGCATCATAAGGATGAATATCACCGATCATAAACGATATCAGACTGGCTTTTTCAGGAGCCCTGCCAATGATGCGGATCAGCGGATCAGATAGAAATCTTTCCGTTGCATATTCAAGCAACTCATGTTCGCGGGCCGCAATCTGATCAAGTCCAATTTCATTCACATAATCCAAAGCGGCACCAAATCCGAGTACATCTCCCACATTGGGGGTTCCTGCTTCAAACTTGAAAGGAAGCTCGTTGTAGGTGGTTTTTTCAAAGGTCACATTTTTGATCATTTCACCACCACCTTGCCAGGGAGGCATGGCATTCAGAATTTTTTCCTTGCCGTAAAGTCCGCCGATTCCCATGGGTCCATAAACTTTGTGGGCCGAAAAAGCGTAAAAATCACAGTCAATATCCTGAACATCCACTTTCATGTGCGACAAAGCCTGAGCACCATCAATCAGCACAACAATTCCCTTTTCGTGTGCCATGCGGGTTATTTCCTTCACGGGATTTACAGTTCCCAGCGTATTTGAAATGTGTGTAATGGCCAGAAGTTTTGTTGAAGGTGTCATGAGTGCCGACAATGTATTCATATCCAAGGAGCCATCTTCAAGTATCGGACAGACTTTCAGTTGGGCCCCTTTTTCCTCGCAAAGCATTTGCCAGGGAACAATATTGGAATGATGTTCAAGTGCGGAAATCAGTATTTCGTCGCCTGCCTTGATGTTAGCCTTTCCCCATGATCCAGCAACCAGATTTATTGATTCTGTGCAGCCACGGGTATAAATGATTTCGTGACGGTAAGCTGCATTTATAAACTTCTGAATTTTGGTTCTTACATCCTCAAAAGCAGTGGTTGCCTGCTGGCTGAGATAATGTACCCCGCGATGAACATTTGAATTCAGGTCGGTGTAATAATTTACTATTGCATCAATCACAACCTGAGGCTTTTGTGTGGTTGCTGCATTGTCGAAATAAACCAATGGCTTGTTGTGAACCTTTCGGCTCAGTATCGGAAAGTCAGACCTGATTTTGTCAATATCAGAAGCTATGGTTTGCATTTCATTTTAGTTTAAATCACAACAAAAAGCAGGTTTAATTCAGTAAACCGGAATCAGATTTTGCTCATATCAATTTCGAAAGCTACTTTCTGCTCCCTTGAATTACAGTGCAATACACATTGGTCGCAAACTGAAAGTTCGCCCCTGAGGCGTTTTTTTACCAGATCATCAATCCTTAGCTGAAGCTGTGGAATTGAGATTTTATTTATAATCTCCGCTGCAAAGGCATACATCAGCAACATTCGGGCATTTTCCATTCCAATGCCTCTTGATCTGAGGTAAAACATTGCTTCGCTGTCTAACTGTCCGACTGTGGCGCCGTGACTGCATTTTACATCATCGGCATAGATTTCAAGAAAAGGTTTGGTGTCGATCACTGCCTTGTCGGAAATAAGGATGTTTTTGTTGTTCTGATAAGCATTGGTGCGCTGTGCATCCTGCCGCACCAGAATATGTCCGTTAAAAACTCCGCTGGCATGATCATCAAGAATGCCTTTAAACATTTCGTTGCTGGTGCAGTCGGGCATTGCATGATCAACAAATACCTGATTGTCGATATGCTGATTGCGATCCATCAGATAAACGCCAAGAATATCGGCATGAGCTCCGCGCCCGTTTAGTAAAACATTGGCTTCGTTGCGGATAAGTCCGCCGTTAAGACTTATGGCGTTGGTCGAAAGATTAGCGCCGGCTTCAAGGTGGAAGTATATGCTGTTGATCAGTGCTGAACGATCGTTCTTGTTCTGAAGTTTGTAATGATCAAGAATGCCATTTTCAGCAAGAACAACTTCAGTTACCGAATTTATAAATCCAACCTGATCATCCACAGAATCATCACATTGCACCAGACGAAGACTGCTGTTTTTGCCAACAATCACCAGATTGCGCGGCTGAACGAATACGCCATCATCTGAATGTATGAGGTTGACCATCTGAATGGTTTCTGTAACTTCAACATTATCCGGGACATAGATAAAAACTCCGTCCTGAGCAAATGCAGTATTTAAGGCTGTAAGTGCGTTGTCGGCAAAAGGTGCATATTTCCCGAAGTGGGTTTTAATCAGATCAGGATATTTGGTAAAAGCTTCAGCCAGGCTGCAAACAACTACTCCTTTGGCTGCCTGCGATAAGATTTCACCGCGGTCGATAAACCATCCGTTGAGCTGTGCAACCATGTATGTATTAAATCCGGGGACATCGCATCTGAAGATTTTTTCAATGTCCACATTCCGGGTATCTGCTTTCAGCGGAAAAGTGAAATCATGGTTGAGAACTTTACTCAAATCGGTATTGCGCCATTTTTCCAGTTTTGTATTGGGAAAACCTTTCTGTGCAAAAACAGCAATGGCTTTTTGCCGCATTTCTGCGATTTCAACAGGATTATTGCTGCTGATGCGTGCGACATTGTCGTCGAATAGTTTCAGCAGGGTATCCTTAACGTTGTATGTGGTTGTTATTCCTTCCATAATGTGTTTTTCCAGTATCAGGCAATTTCAGCCTTAATCCATTCGTAGCCTTTTTCTTCGAGTTCAACGGCAAGTTCTTTGCCTCCTGAACGTACAATGCGTCCGTCGTAAAGCACATGCACAATATCAGGAACTATGTATTCAAGCAAACGCTGATAGTGTGTGATCACCAGAAAAGCATTGTCGGCTTTGCGAAGTTTATTAACCCCGGCAGCCACAATTTTCAGCGCATCAATGTCGAGACCCGAATCTGTTTCATCAAGAATTGCAAGACTTGGCTCAAGCATTGCCATTTGAAAAATTTCATTTTTCTTTTTTTCACCACCCGAGAAACCTTCATTTACCGAACGGTTTGCAAGTTTTGCCTGAATTTCGAGCAATTGTTTCTTCTCTTCCATTTTTGCCAGAAATTCGTTGGCCGGCATGGGATCAAGTCCGCGGTATTTGCGCTGTTCGTTCACGGCAGTGCGCATAAAGTTGGTGATGCTGACTCCGGGAATTTCAACCGGGTACTGAAAGCCCAGAAAAATACCTTCACTGGCACGCTCTTCTATTGCCATATCAAGAAGGTTTTTTCCTTTGAAAAGGATTTCGCCTTCGGTAATGTCATATATATCGCGACCTGCAATAACCGAAGCCAAAGTGCTCTTTCCGGTGCCATTCGGGCCCATAATTGCATGAACTTCACCCGGTCTTACTTCAAGATTTATACCTCTGAGGATTTCTTTTCCATTAATCGAAACCCGTAAATTTTTAATGCTAAGCATAGTTTTGTTTGGTTTGTTTTAGTTTTTTTTTGAGAAGCAAGAAATGGAGAGAGAGAAATTTCTAATTTCCAATTTCTAATTTCTAATTTCCAATCCTGAAAGCTGTCGGTAACGAAATCCGCAATCCGAAATTCGCAATCCGAAATCCACAATCCGAAATCCACAATCCGAAATCACTTACCCCACGCTTCCTTCAAGGCTTATCGAAAGCAATTTCTGTGCTTCCACAGCAAACTCCATAGGCAATTGTTTCAGCACTTCGCGGGCGTATCCGTTAACAATCAGGCCAATGGCACTTTCGGTACTTATGCCGCGCTGATTGCAGTAAAATAGCTGATCGTCTGATATTTTTGAAGTAGTTGCCTCGTGTTCAACAATCGAAGTTTTGTTTTCGGTTTTGATGTATGGGAATGTATGTGCGCCGCATTTATCGCCAAGCAAAAGTGAATCGCATTGTGAGAAATTGCGTGAATTTTCAGCTCTTTTTGTCATTTTTACAAGTCCGCGGTAGCTGTTGCTGCTGTGGCCTGCTGAAATTCCTTTTGAAATTATTGTGCTTTTAGTGTTGCGGCCAAGGTGTATCATCTTGCTGCCGGTGTCGGCCTGCTGATAGTTGTTGGTAACTGCAACCGAGTAAAATTCACCGACTGAATTGTCACCCAACAGCACCACGCTTGGATATTTCCAGGTAATGGCCGAGCCGGTTTCTACCTGTGTCCATGATATCTTGGAGTTATTTCCCTTGCAGATGCCACGTTTGGTAACAAAGTTATAAATGCCACCTTCGCCTTTTTTATTTCCCGGATACCAGTTCTGCACGGTTGAATACTTTACTTCGGCATCTTTGAGTGCAATAATTTCGACAATGGCCGCGTGAAGCTGGTTTTCGTCGCGCATCGGAGCGGTACAGCCTTCCATATAGCTCACGTAACTGCCTTCGTCACCAATAATGAGTGTGCGCTCAAACTGCCCGGTATTGGCTGCATTAATGCGGAAATACGTAGATAATTCTATCGGGCAGCGCACTCCTTTTGGGATATAACAAAAAGAGCCATCGCTGAAAACCGCAGAATTAAGTGCAGCATAAAAATTATCGTGTGTAGGAACTACGGTGCCAAGATATTGCTTTACCAGATCAGGGACTTTCTGCACGGCCTCGCTGAAAGAGCAGAAGATAATGCCTTGTTTTTCAAGCGTTTCGGAGAATGTTGTTTTTACCGAAACAGAATCGATAACTGCATCCACAGCAACTCCGGTAAGCCTTTTTTGCTCTTCCAGAGAAATTCCAAGTTTGTTGAAAGTTTCAATCAACTCAGGATCAATTTCATCGATGCTTGAATACTCCTTTTTCTTTTTTGGCGCAGCGTAGAAGATAATCTCCTGATAATTGATGGGCGGATGATGAATATGTGCCCATGTTGGCTCAGTCATACTCAGCCATTTTTGGTATGCATCGAGGCGATATTGTAACAGCCAGTCTGGCTCATTCTTCTTTGCTGAGATGTAACGGATGGTGTCTTCCGACAAGCCCATAGGAGCTGTTTCCATCTCAATATCAGAGTAAAAGCCATACTTGTATTCGCCCTGCGTTACTTCGTCAAGTATATTGTTAGGGTCTTTTTCCATTTCCCTTGTTGTCTTATTTGAGTACTTAATTAGATTAAATTAAGATAGCTGGCAAAGATACTGATTTTGCCATAACTGAGATGTGATTCAGGTCTTAAAATACTTAAATCATTCCGGATTTCTCTGCCATAACTATCACTTTATGCATAACAAATGTGCAATGGAATAGTTTTTACAGTTCAACCCTTTCAGGGCTGCAGTTACTCGTATCATTCGTAACCGTGGGTTCCGCGAAGAGCTTCACCCACGGTTATTGTTATTGAGCACCTTCGGCGCTCAGCACTGTGCTTTCCTTTGGGGCAGCGGTTACTTTTATCCTTTCTCACCTTAGGTTTCGCAAAGAACTCTACCCACGGTTATTGTTATTGAGCACCTTCGGCGCTCTGACCTGTGCTTCCCTTTGGGGCAGCGACTACTTTTATCCTTCCTAACCGTGGGTTCCGCGAAGAGCTTCACCCACGGTTATTGTTATTGAGCACCTTCGGCGCTCTTCACTGTCCCCAAAGGGGGCAAATTTCAAATAACCGTGGGTGTAACGCAGTGGAACCCACGGTGGTGGATGGGAAGAGGAAACTGCGTCCCCGAAGGGGGCGAATATATATCCATCTCTGGTTCAACCCCTGTCGGGCCTGGTGGTACTTTGCAGCCTCCTAACCGTGGGTTCCGCGAAGAGCTGCACCCACGGTTATTGTTATTGAGCACCTTCGGCGCTCTTCACTGTCCCCGAAGGGGGCAAATTTCAAATAACCGTGGGTGTAACGCAGTGGAACCCACGGTTAGCAGATGAAAATAGGAATTGCGTCCCCGAAGGGGGTGAATAGAAATGTAATTATCTTTGTAATAACAATTCACCTAATCCCTTATTATATGTCAAGTTACAAACAAATTCTCTATCATATTATCTTCCATACGAAAGATACAAAAGACACCTTGAATCTTGATCACTCTGATGAGCTTTATGCCTACATTGCGGGTATCATAAACAACAAAAACTGTTTTCTTTATCAGATTAACGGTACAGAAGATCACCTGCATTTTTTGTCGGATTTGAATACGAAAGTAGCCTTAGCTGATTATATGAGGGATATTAAAACTGCAAGTTCTTTATGGTTAAAAAAGCACTCTGGTTTTCCGAAGTTCAAAGGATGGGCAGATGGATATGGAGCTTTAACTTATGCCTTTCGGGATAAAAATATGATTTCTAATTATATCGAAAATCAACGAGAGCACCATAAAAAAGAAAGTTTTATAGAAGAATATCGCCGATTATTAAAGGAGATGGGAATAGAAATTGACGAGCGGTTTTTTCCTTAGTATAAAATCTGATTCAACCCCTGTCGGGGCTGCAGTTACTTTGCTACCTCTTTACCGTGGGTTCCGCGAAGAGCTCCACCCACGGTTATTGTTATTGAGCACCTTCGGCGCTCTGCACTGTGCTTTCCTTTGGGGCAGCGGTTACTTTTATCCTTTCTCACCTTAGGTTTCGCAAAGAACTCTACCACGGTTATTGTTATTGAGCACCTTCGGCGCTCTGACCTGTCCCCGAAGGGGGCAAATTTCAAATAACCGTGGGTGCAGCGCAGTGGAACCCACGGTTGGCGGATGAAAATAGGAACTGCGTCCCCGAAGGGGGCGAATAAATTCCCTTTCTTATCGTGAGTTCCGCAAAAGTTTCAACAAATGTTGAGCAGTTCAACCCTTTCAGGGCTGCAGTTACTCGTATCATTCGTAGCCATGGGTTCCGCGAAGAGCTTCACCCACGGTTATTGTTATTGAACACCTTCGGCGCTCTTCACTGTGCTTTCCTTTGGGGCAGCGGTTACTTTTATCCTTTCTCACCTTAGGTTTCGCGAAGAGCTCCACCCACGGTTATTGTTATTGAGCACCTTCGGCGCTCTTCACTGTCCCCGAAGGGGGCAAATTTCAAATAACCGTGGGTGTAACGTAGTGGAACCCACGGTGGTGGATGGGAAGAGGAAACGGCGTCCCCGAAGGGGGCGAATAAATCCTGCCCGGATAGAATTTTTAATTATATCACCCGTACGGAGTTTGTTCTGCTCCGTTCTTTGTATTTTTGTTTTCAGGGACATAAATTCTCGATAAATGAAACTCTTTAAATACGGCATCACACTTGAACGACTGAAACAGGAAGATATTGAACTTGTGCGAAAATGGCGCAACTCCGATCCTGTGCGACTGAACATGGAATTCCGCGAAATCATTTCGTCTGAGCAACAGCTTACCTGGTTTAATTCCATTGATAATCTGGAGAATAATTATCTGATGATTTATTACAAAGGTGAAAAAATCGGACTACTGAATGATAAGAATGTGGATTGGGAAAATCGTACTTCAGAATCGGGACTTTTTCTTGGACGCACTGAGTTTTATGCCACTTTTGTACCCTATCTTGTTTCGGTTGCCGGAATTGAAACTACTTTCTACTTCCTGAACTGGAACAAACAGTTTGCACACATTCTGCGAAGCAATTCCAATGCAATCAGATACAATACCCAATTGGGTTACCGATTGTGCGAAGGGCAGGAGAATGTAGAGAACCAAAAGTACGAAATGACGCGCGAAAGTTTTGAACTTGCCGCCGGAAAAATCAGAAAAGCCGTAAAGATGCTTGCCGATGATGATGATAAAACCTCACTTCTGCTTGAACCCGGCGATTTTGTTTCGGGCATTGCACAAAAAGTTGAAGCATTGCTGAAAGATTATATCCACCCGCTGCAAAAGAGCGAAAATCACGAAGGCATCTGGTATAAAGAAGTTTGAAAACGGACTGATTTTCAGCTGCTAAACCGGAGTTCCTTCCGACAACTTCTTTAACTCATCGGCGATAGCCACAAACTGCTCAACATTCATCTCCCTGATATAAACCAGCCCATGTGTAGCTCTGAGCAGCGCTTTTTCATTTTCGTAGAAATAGTTTTTCCCGAGCAGCAGCTGAATCTGTTTGAGCTGTTTTACCCATGTTTTGCGGGTAAGTGCACTGAACGGTCCATCGTACTCAAAGCTTGGGAATGAGGCATTTACCTGACTCAGATAACTTTCGGCAAAAGATTTTTCGAGTACCGCCAGCGAGTTGAGCGAAACCGGGACAATCATATCTGCTTCTGCAGGATGGAATTTGTACCACACGTTGCGGTAACCAAGTATTCTGAGTCCCGACAAATCCGTTTCGCGGCTCCATTCTTTTACAGCACCTGCTATTGCCTGCAATACTTTATAATGCGTGTCGGGGCCGCTGCCTTCAGGGTCGAGGGCCAGACTGATAATTCCGGGTCTGATTGATCTGAACTGTTCCAGAATCGGAAGCATATCGCGATCTTTTTCAGGGTTTTCTGTAAATATTTCACCTTTGTAAAAACCAAGCCTTAAATGATGCACATTTTTTACCTGCACTCCATAATATGCCCAAACCAGCTCCTCTTCAAACTCACGGAGCATTCCTTTAAGCGTTTGAATCTCCGGCGGATTTTTACTTCCGTCATAACTTTCACGCAACATTTTGTTTATCTGCGTGAGCACCTTTTTCAGTTCAAACCGATCGGCAACTTTCCATATTTCCACTGCTGACCTTACCAAACGGTGACACAAGCCGCGGCGCTTCTCGTAATCGTTGTGCCGGGCTACATTGTCCAGAAAATGATATACATCTTTATCCCATTTGTAAGCATAACCTTCCTTGAAAAAATCTGGATAAAAGATCATCTGGATTTCATCCCTTTCCATCATTTCCAGTGTATCGTCAAGCACACTGATTAAAAAATGATTGGTTACAGCGGTAAATCCCGATGTCATAACCGCATAATGTACATCATTGGTGAGCGAGCGCATCTGACGGTTGGTATAGGGCATAATGCCAAGCATAATATCGTCGTGGTGTGGGCCGGTGTGATAAATTACCTGGTTATCATCCCGCTCAATGCCTTTTACTATTTTCGATTTCACCGATTCAACCACCGTGGCAACAGAACTCAGATCAACCCCCGGAATCAGCCTGCACCAAGGGTCATTTTCAAGATCCTCCTGAGTAAGGTGATGCCCGTATTTATTGAGTTTGGTGCATAAATCTATGATGGCTCTCTCGGTTTTTTCGTGGGTCCATTTTCCGGTTTTGTAAAAACGCTCAACGGAGTCGTTCAGGCGGCAGGCAGCACCTGATGTGAGGTAAAATCTGGCATTTCTGAGCCGCTGGAGAACCGTTGCCGGATACACTGTATTCATTTCATTTTCAAGCGAAGCTTTTACAATTTCCGCCTTTGCTTCACCAGCGGCAAAAATAATGGCCACTGCATCATGATTGTAAGTTATGCTTCCCAGACCGATGGTGATAACCAGACGGTTTCGTGAAATTTCTATCCCGCCAAGGTCACCTGCTGCCACTGCCTGGGTTTCAAAATTGGTTTGAGTGAGCCGTGTGGTTGAATATAAATCCGATCCCCGGGTATTAAAAGCAATATGCCCATCGGGGCCTATTCCTCCGAGGAAGAAACCAATTCCGCCTTTTTCCCTGATTTTTTGCTCATACTCCGAACACCATTGATCAATCATGAATATGGATGCTTTTTTCAGCTCTTCTGCTTCGGTTTTTGCTTCGCGGTAACGCAACGAGAGGTCAATTATGTAATCCGGAAATATTTCCTGATAAGTTTTTCCCTGACAAAGCTCAATCTCATCGGAATTGATCAGCAGCGCCTTTGCGGGATCAAGACCAAATCCCTTGATGTAATACTCCGAAACGTAGTTGAAAAACGAGTTGTGCTGAAGTGGGGAGATCGGATAAAATTCATCAATCTGCACAAAATGTAATCCGCTCAAATCCGGCTTTGGTAATCCGGCAAGTCCGTATTTTTCCAGAAGAATTTTTGTTTCCGGTTTTTCCCAGTTTTCCAGAAGAAAATGAGTGTACTTGATAAAATACTCAGGAGTTTTGCCAGTGGGCAGACTGATTACGCCTTCAGGATTTTCTGAAACCCACTCAAGAAACCGCAGCGAAGTAAGCAATCCGAGTTTCGGGAAGTCTTCAGTAATTATATAAGGAGTTAGTGTTGAGGTGCTTTCAATTCCCGAAATACGGGCAAATGCTTTTTCAACTTTTGAGAGGGGATTGTATTGCATTAGTTCGTTTTTTGATGAAGAAGCGTTGACTGCTGAATCTTCCATAAAGGTAGTTGATTTGATGGTATATTTTTAAAAAGCAGGGTTGTCATAGACATACCCTGCTTTTGCAACTAACCAATCTACCAACCAACCATTGTCAGGATTAGTATTTTAAATTTATTGATGTATTTTTCATTGAGTTGTTTAACGATTCCACCCGGAGCATTTTCAGCGCTGAGTGGAATCGGGAAGGTTTATTGTTTTTTAGCCCACCACAGCGGAGTAAGCACTTCATCAGCACCGCCCAGGAACGACAATCCTTGCTGGTAACCAGCCGGGTTGCTGTTTTCAAGGCTTGATGGATATTTCAGTCGCTGAGGGAAGAAGCTTACTTTGCTCTGCATATAGTTTCCTGTGTTTAAGTCAGGAAGTGTTTGTATCGGCAATTCGATGGAAGGATTTTCGAAGAATGGCAAACCAAGCCTGCGGTGATCGTTCCACGCTTCCAGCGGCAACCATGGGAACTGAGCAATGTATTTCTGGGTAATGATTTTGGTGAGAAGATCATTACTTACAGCTCCACCCTGATACAGAGTATTTTTTGGGTAAGAGAATGTGTAAGTGCCGGCCTGCTGGGTATAACCATCAACATAACTCATGCTTACTGTTGCAGGAGGTTCGGCAGTATGGTCGAAACTTACCGATGTTCCTGCGCGGTTGTAAGCTTCAGAGCTCAGGTACTGGCCCAGATGTCCCTCTACACCAAAATACTGAAAGCTTGCTGCAATGCCGCTTTCGTAGGCAGTTTTTGCATCAACAGGAGTAGCCCAACCCCGAACTGAAGCCTCAGCCAACAGGAAGTATGTTTCCCATGGTGCGAAGAAAACGCGCTCGCTGGCACTTCTGTATTTCTGGCTCATGCGTGGCAGGGTTCCCAGAAAAGTTGCTATCTGATTTTTAGGCCCTTTGTCGCCCCAGTTGCCCAGACAAAATGCATTCCAGGTATAAGCGGCATTAATGGTAACCAATACATCATCGCTGTTAAGTTGTATCAGGTCGCGCTGTGTGTTGAAAGCATCCTGAGTCCATGAAGGCCAGGTGCAGAAATCCGGATTGTCAAACCAACCGGGAAGAATAAAGGCTTTGTAAGCCCTTGGGTCCATGGCGTTGGGCAAACCATCATACCAGAAACCTGCTGAAGGATCGTTGGTTACAGTTCCGAAATGGTTTTCGTACTTTATACCCATATAGTCAGCCGGTTTTATGTAACTGTGAATACTTGCCGGCAACTGATCTGCTGAAGCAACTCCACCAAGTCCAATGTAAAGATTGCTCATGGTTGATGAAAGGGGCTGAGTGTTCCATTCCCTCGACATTACTGGTGAAAGGGCATCCCATCCACCATCTCTTTCGGCAATTTTAAAAGCTTCGTCAAAAGTCAGGATCAGGTTATTTCCGGCTGCAGCCTGCTCAAATTCGGTTTTTGCAAAAGCTGGCTCAACTTCCGAAAGGCGCATAGCAAGTCTCAATCTCATTGAGTTGCCGTATTTTATCCATTTTGAATAATCAAATCCGTAAGCTTTGTCAAATCGGGCTGCATCCACTGAAGTGATGGTTACATCAATCTTTGAGGTTGCATCTTTCAGCTCGTTAAGCATGAATTCATAAACGGTTTTAACATCCTTAAATTCCGGATTTTCACCCTGAAATCCATCAATTGGCATTGGGCCGAAATTGTCGGTAAACTCGCTCATCAGGTAAACACGCCAGATGCGGGCAACCTGTTTCATATTGTTGGTGTATGGAAATTCTGTGCCGTTTTCAATTTTCAGTTCAGCAACATTAATTGCATTGGTAGCATCTTTGAGCCAACCTGAAAGGTAGGAGTAATAATCTGAGCTCCAGCCATCGTTATAGGCGCCAAGTGCAAGTGATCCGTTTGAACGGTGCTGCCTTCCGGCATTTTTCCAGTACAAAACATAAGCACGTTCGGCCACATGAGGATCCATCTGAGTGCCGGTGATGGAGGAATTGAGGAAATACTCAACCTGAACCTGATCGGCATTGGCTGCTTTCGGGTCAACATTAACATCGAGGAAATCCTTCTGGCATGCGCTGAATAGCAAGCTGCCTGCAAACAATACGGTGAATAATTTTATAAATCGTTTCATGTTCCTTTGCTTTTAGAATGATACACTTAAGTTGAACAAAAATGTCTTGTTTGATGGCGGTGCAGCATTTTCGAAACCGAGGGCGTTAGTTCCTGTGGCATAAACCGACTCAGGATCAACTCCGTTAAGATTGCTCTTGATCAACCAGACATTATTCATTGTCATGCCTACCTTTACACCCTGAACAGGAGTTTTTGCAAGCAGTTTACGCGGAAGGTCGTAGCTCAGGTTGATGTACCTTAACCTTACATTGGTTGCGTCGTATACATTGGCTTCAGTAATTCCAAGGTTTCCGGTTCCGGCCACTGATGTCCAGTATTGCTCTCGGGTTATGGAAACATCGTTTGCACGGTAAGTTCCATCGCCATTGTCAATAACTCCGCTAACTACAAGGTCGTTGCGCTGACCATCAGGTGCTGTAATTGCTGCAGTTCCTGCAAGCTGCATGGCCTGATTGGTCTGTGAAAAGATATATCCTCCGAAACGGCCATCAAACATAAAGCTAAAAGCAATTCCTTTGTAAGTTAATGTGTTGGTGATGCCCATCAGAGCATTGGGCTGCTGACTTCCAAATGAAACAGGATCAGGGTTGACCAAGGGTAAACCATTGGCATCCAGAACCATCTGTCCGAAAAATTCACTGGTTTCGTCTTCTACCCTCAGGTAACTGGTTCCGTAAATCATACCATAGTCTTGTCCGGTTTCAGCAAGAATCTGCATGTTGTCAAATCCACCAATCTGATAAGTCTCTATCTCATCGGTAAGCTCTTCAACTGTGTTCTTGTTTTTCGAATAGTTGAACTGTATCGCCCAGTTGAGTCCTTTGGAGTTTTCAAGTATTCTTGCATGAGCCATCAACTCAATACCTTTGTTCTGAATATCGCCGGCATTGATTTTCATAAAACGGTAGCCGCTTAATGGATCCATCGGCAGGTTAAGCAACTGATTGGTAGCATTCGATTTGTACCAGGTAAAATCAAATCCCAATCTGTTATTGAAAAAGCGAATATCGGCGCCTAACTCACGCGATGTAATAAGTTCGCTCTGTACATTCGGATCGAAGAGTATATCGTTGGTAGTACCGGTAGTATTACCCAGTGGGTCGTTTCCAATTCTGTATGTGTTATACAACTCATAAGGATTCAATGAGTTACCAACTTTTGCTACAGATGCGCGTACACGGGCAAATGTAATCCAGGCAGGTACGTTGGTATTAAATTTTTCAAGCATATCGGTAACCACAAATGAGGCACTTACCGAAGGATATACGAAAGAACGGTTTTCCTCACTCAGGGTAGATGACCAGTCGTTACGAAGACTTCCGTCAACAAACAGATAACCATCCCAGTTCAACTGCAATGTTCCGTATGCCGATAAAATTCGTTTCTGATAAAACCTTTCATCAACAGTTGGACTGGTTTTGCCATTGTTCAGTGCAAAGAGGTTAGGCACCTCAAGTTCACCCGAGCTGGATCTTATGCTTGAAAATTCCTGATCCATGATGTTTCCTCCAACCGAAGCAGTAGCACCTACTTTTGAGAATAGATTGTCTTTTTTGGCGGTAAAAAGGGTGCTGAAGTTGTGCTCAAAAAAGGTTTCTTTTCCCATGCTGTAATTTCCGTTCGGATCAATCGGACTTCCGGAGTAGCGTTTCGACTCATTATTGGTGGTATAGATATCTGAACCTGCATTGATCTCTGCTGAAAGCCAGTTATTGAACGTGTGTTTCAGAGAGCTGTAAAGCAGGAAGCGGTCGCGACTATCGGTGTTCTGTGCATACTTTGATGTCCAGTAAGGATTAATCTGATTGCTTCCGCCGTACCATATCATTTTGCCACTTTCATCTACTGAGTTTTCAAATTCAGTGATATCCAGACTGCGTGGCATCAGGTACATGGTAAAGAAGGGGTTCGAATAATTATGTCCGAGCAGCGGTCTGTTTTTTGCTTCTGCATTCATGTATTGAACTTTGGCATCGATAGACCATTTCTGATTGTTGCCGAATTTGCTGAATGCCCTGGTTGTCAGGTTGGTTTTTGTTAGTTCTGCACCAGGAATAATGCTTTTGTCGTTGCTGCGCGATAGCGAAGTAAATACAGATGTATTGTCAAATTCCTGCTGGAATGAGAGGTTGTAATTCTGTGAAGTTCCGCGATCGAAGAAGTTACCTACATTGTCATAGGCAGCAAGTGGTTTTTCAACACCATTCCAGTTTTCAAGGGTTTGGCCGGTGATGGCCGGGCCCCAGCTCAGATTTGAGCGGTTGTCATATTCTCCGGCAACTCCCTGTCCGAAATTGTCCTGCATTTCAGGATGTATAAATGCAGATTCAGTTCCGAAAGTGGAAGAGAAAGTGATTCCCAGTCCGGGCTTTCTGGCACCTTTTTTCGTGGTGATTAAAATTACACCATTACCTGCCCTTGACCCGTAAAGTGCTGCTGCTGAAGCTCCTTTGAGCACTGAGATACTTTCAATGTCATCCGGATTGATGTCGCCGATACCACTACCCATGTCAAGTGAAGGGTTCCAGTAGTCGTTGTTCTCCCGGCCTGTAAAGTTATTGAGCGGAAGCCCGTCAACTACAATCAACGGCTGATTGTCGCCTGTGAGCGAACTTTGTCCCCTGAGAATAATCTTTGATGATCCGGCAGGGCCATTGCTTGAACGAATTACCTGCAAACCGGCAACTTTTCCGGTTAAGGCGTTGCCCACATTTGACTCACGCGACGATATCAGTTCATCAGCCTGAATATCCTGAAGCGCATAACCGAGCGACTTTTTCTCGCGTTTGATACCGAGTGCTGTTACTACTACTTCATCAAGGCCCAAAGCCCCGGAAGCCATAGATACATTTATTACATTCGACTGTCCCACAGTCACTTCCTGTTTAACCATTCCCACAAATGAAAACTGAAGAACAGCTCCCTGCGCAGCACGGATACTGAATTTTCCATTTACATCTGTCGTGGTTCCGATAGAGGTTCCTTTAACTGCCACTGTAACTCCCGGAAGACTTAATCCGTCATCCTGGCTGGTTACCGTACCTGTAATACTGAGATCCTGACCATAAAGGCTGGAGGCTGTTAATCCCAGTACAAGGCAAAAAAGTAAAAACAATTTTCGCATAACTTTGACTTTTTGGTTGATGAATAGGTGTGTTGGTGTGAAAAACTGTGGAACTTTTCGCTGGTTTCTGATTCCTGACAGTTCATTCCATAGCTTTTCAATAAGACAAAAATAGTAAAAACTAAACCGTTTTAGCAAACTTATTAAAAAAAATTAAAAAAATATTTTCAAAAGAATTTAACTCACTGGTAATGAATAATATACTTATTTCATTATTTTCCAGTGCTCCTCAGTAATATTATGATAAGCAAACACAGAATACCCCAAACCACCTGATTCTCTGATAATAGAGAGGGTTTTTGCCAATTCTTCGGGTGTAAGCGACGGGAGAAATAATCCGGCATAAACCGGCGCAGGTTTTTTCAGTAAACTTATTTGAAGGCTGAGCTGTTCGCCTATCCATTCCGGCCCTTCATTGTAAAAGTTATGATATAGCATCGGGAAATATGCATCAAGATCCCATTGACTCCACTGTTGTCTTACACTTTCCCAGTTTGGAAATACAGCTGCCGATGATATTTTTCCGGCATTCCTGATTTCAGGAGCAAGAATATTGTTTACCAGATTGCTTACAGAATCGTACCTGAATTGTCTCCAGAGTTCACTTTCGGCAGGTTCTGCCATATCTGTTAACGGATCCAGTCCTGTTTGATCTTTGAACTTTTGCCGGCATACCCCGCAATAACAATAATCATATTCTGGATATTCCTTGTCCTGAACTATATTATATGTCGGCTGAAGTGCTTCGGCCAGAATCACATCAGGATACCTTATATAATCAAGGTGCACTCCATCAAGATTTTCAATCGCTGAAAGTTCTCTGACATTTCGTTGCAAAAACTCCTGCACTCCGGGCTGATTCGGACACATAAACCGGTAATATCCCACATAAGCAGGGTGGGAGTGAGCCGGTTGCCCGAGCCGGTTGACTACATACCACTTTTTATGGTTTTCAATATAGAATGGGTTGTTGTTGGGCATTGTCCACATCCATGCATGAACTTCAATGCCATTTTCACGGCCAGCTTCAATCAATGTGCTGAGTACATCGGCTTCAACCGGCAAAAACGCAGAAGGGTACAAAGCTTTATGACTGCCATATACCTGAGCCATTACGCCATGTATTCCATGTTCTTTCATCAGCCTGAATCTTGATTTCCACTCTTCGGCAGGCAGATCAGCTTCGGGTGTAATCCATATCCACTTCTTGAAATTTTTGTCATGGCTTTCTGCGAAAACAGGAAATCCGAATGTATTGACTGCGGCAAATCCCAGACCCGCCATTCCAAGTTTCTTTACAAAGTTTCTGCGTTTCATTGATGCTCAGGTTATTAATCTGTGGTTAATGATTATAGTGTCCGGGCAAAATTTCCCGCGGGATGTTGTCTTTGGCTTTCCAGATTCTGCTGTCTTCGGTAATAAACCACCGGAATCCCTCTTCTGACGAAACTGCTGACAGCATAAACCTTTTGGCAGATGCTTCAAAAGTGACTTCTATGCCGGCAAACATTTCGGCGCTGATTTTCAATTCCTGTGCAGATACAGCGAAACGGTTATGCTTATGCATATATTTGTATTGCTGGTCAAACAATTCGCGCAGAATAACTCTTATTTTGAAATCGGGATCATTCCTGAACGCTTCCTTTTCGGTTCCTGCCTGATTTTCTGAAAACTGCACAAAACCCCAATACTCAGGCTTATGCATATTTATGGTATGCTGCGGAGACCACACCCAGTTGTATTCAGGAAACGAACGATCTGTTTCCGGATTTATGCTCTTGCGGTATTTTCCGTCTGCAACATCGAGTTTCCACTGTACCCGCGAGAAGTTTATCCGCCATTGATTTCCGGGTTCGGGTTTGCTTAAATATGGAGCGGCCTCAGCCAGTATTTTCCAGGGAAAAGCCATTTCAATTGTCCAGCTGATGTCAGTATCCGAAGGATCATTTAAGCTGCCATTTAGGTAAATTCCTTTTTTCATGCCGGCTATGTCCCACGCACTTATCGGAAGTCCACCAAAACGGTAAGGTTTGGTAAGCATAAGATCCCATTCGGTGCCAAGTGCATTGACTTCGTACTCATAATAATTGTGGGTATCTCCGTCAGGATCAATGAAAACTTCAAAATTATTTTCGTGAAAAATTACAGACTCCCTTTCGGTGAAAGTTGCCCAGATGTGCGGTTCTTCAAGCTCTGCTGCAATGTAAAGGTAGTTGTCATCCCAAAGCATTTTCACCCTTGTCCGGTAATAAGGCGCTGGTTTTAGCCCGCCTTCTATGTCGGTAAAATTATCCGTCCACGGGACATTTTTCCAGCACGTTTCGTTCAATTGTCCATCCATTTGAATTTCACCGCTGCTTCGGTAACAAACGTAGTTCCGGGGAGGATTTTCAAGCAGAATCAACTGAGCATTCCCTTCAATTCCCAGAATATTCAGCAATAATATTATGATCACACAGCGCATCAGTTTCCCAATTTTTTATTCAGTAAATTCTCCGGTTTCAATTTTCCAGTCGTTTCCGAAAAACCCCGATACTTTTATTCCCCGGGGATTATCCTTTAGCCAGTTTACATCAAAAATCATAAGATCAGGAAAACCGGTAATGCCTGAAAAATAGTCATTCGGGTAGAGCGACTTCATGCCTTCATTTCCGGTTCCGGCAACTACACCTACCGATGCAGTGTGACTATCGGCCCTTGGGTAAATAAAGAAGGTGCCAAGGTCGGTGCCGGTGAATGTTTTATTGCCGAAAATAATTTCCTTGTCGGTGACTTTGATTTCGCAATGTCCAAGCAATTGTTTCCAGGCACTGTTGTTTACTGAATTTCCATAAAGAATCACATTTCTGTCTTTATACTTTTCGGGCGAAAATTCCTTGTCAGGAATTATTTCAACCGAGCTGTTTCCCCGGTAAAGAAAGGTTTCAGCATCAAAACGCGCCTTATTCAGGTACCATTCATTGCTTGATTTGTTTCCCTGAGTTGAATAAACAAAAACAACATTATTGTCAAAAGCCAGCTTAAATCCACCCTGACGGTCAGGATGTTTCTCTGACATGTTGATTTCAGAGATTTCCTTCCATTCATGTCCGACTTTCTGCAAATGAATATCACCTGCTGATGTTGGTTTTATTGTTTGATTCTCAACATGAACAAATGCCGGCTCAGGTATATTATACTTCCCGAAAAGCAGGCTGAAACTTCTGATATTTTCAGGATTAACCAGGGTTGTGTCTGATTTTCTGATGGCTTTTATTGCCGATGTCTCATACTGTTTTTCCTGCTGATTTACCCTTATCCAGTAGTTTGTTGCCGAAACAGCAGGTGCTGCGGTTGAAAAATAAAGGCTATCAACTTCTGATGTTTCAGGAATGGTGTTTTGTTTCATAAAATCAAACAGCGGAGGCCAGTCCACGCTGTGATCGCCATACCAGTGAGATCCTCCGGGGTATTCATAATAGGCGAAGTTGTTGTGAAATCCGCCCAGCAGTTCTCTCATTTTACGGGCTTGTTCAACAGGTACAACTGCATCGGCACTTCCGTGAAGGATATAAATTCCGGACTGCAGATAATTTCCGGCAAGGTTGAAAACCCGTCCGGCAGAAGCTCCACGTTCCATCATGCCAAAATGCGGATTCTGTTTTAATGCGCTATCCGGCCCTGAACGCCTGTATCCTGTAATATCGGGGTAACCGGCGCAAGGAGCAACGGCTGCCCAGTGATCGGGATAGGTAACTCCGAGAAACCAACTGCCATGTCCACCCATGGAGTGACCGGTGAGATAGGTTTTCTGAGGATGGGTTTTGTAGATTTTCTTTGATTCAGACAGAACTTCCAATGCATCAATACGGCCCCATTCTTCCCAGTTGAATCCGAACGGACGGCGATTTGTCGGCGCAACGATGTGTGCCCAATCTTTCTGTTTGTATGCCCTTGACTGATTGGTAGCCTCAACCGAAGCTCCATGAACCGTCAGCACCAGCGATTGCCCTTCTTCGCTGCTGAGCGAAGGAGCAACAGAAAAATACTGAATGCTTCCATCAATTCTGCTTACAAAAGTTCTTTCGTGATGCCGGCTGCTTTCCTTTACATTCAGGGTAATGATCGTGCGGTCAATTTCGCGGCCGGAAGCATCTTTCAGGATAAGTTCGGCAGTGATTGTATCTGCTGAAGGCATTGATTTAAAGGCCGGTATCCTGAATTTTACCTTTCGTGTGGTAAGTGAAATTATATTATCCAATTCAGTGCCGGCAATACTTCCATCAGCAAAACGGCATTCCAGACTGAACCCTTTAAGGTTTTTTTCGGTTGCGTTAATTACTCTTACAGCGCCCCAGCGTACTTCATTTTCATCGCGAAGCACTGAAGGCAATGTCATATCGCGGCTGGTGAAAAAAATCTCTTTATCAGGGATAACAATTTTTGCGCTGTATCGCGAAAAGCGGCCGTAAGTGTAAACAATCTCATTCATCCCCTTTTTCAGCCTGAAAGGAATAAGGGTATATCCGTAGTCATAATGATCGCCTTCATGCGGCAAGCCATTCACGTAAACCCTGGTGTGACCGGTAGCGTCAAGCAGCGCAATAGTGCTTTGCGGCGATTCAAAACTGGTATATAACAATGAACGGCTGAGATTATCTTTAAAAACACCGGTTGAATCAACCTTTGTGGATTCCCACTTCAGTTCACTGCCCTCAGCCTGCCCTGAAAACAGGTTTTCAATCGTCTGTCCTGCCACGGGTGATCTAAATTTTCCGGTTGCCATTTGCCAGAAAACAATGTCGTTGTATCCATTGATAAGCCCGGGGACAACTCCTTTGCGAAGAACCAATCCATCACTGAATGTGTGAATTACTGTGCCTTCGCTTGTGTTTTCTATTTTTTCTTTCCCGAATATTTCAACAATATTTCCGGTTTTCTGTGCACTTGATGTCAGACTGAACAAGGCTGTAACAAGCAAAAGTAAAAGGTTGTGGGGATATTTTTTCATGGCAACGATTTTCTGATTATTGAACTGGCAAAATCCTGAAGAATCTGATTAATTAATCAGGTACACCGATTCAGATGCAAAGATAGTATTCAGTTTATATTTTTCAACAACTTCTGAAAAAAAATTAAAAAGATGCTTTCTATTTCAAAAGAGTTTGTAGATTTGCAAAAGAACATCGGGTAAAGCCAATGATTCTGAACGATCAATCAATTTAATCTTCGCCCTATGAATAAAGCGATTAAATTCCGGAAAACAGTTCTTCTTATCATGTTGCTGCTGATTTCAGCAGGGTTGAAAGCACAGAACCAAAGTGTTGAAAGCAGTTGGGAATCGCTTCGCAGCAGGCCCTATCCTGAATGGTTTACCAATGCAAAACTGGGTATTTTTATCCACTGGGGTGTTTACTCTGTGCCCTCATATGGTGGCGCTGAGTCATATGCCGAATGGTATCTGCGCGGACTTCAGGCAGGGGCTCAAAACCGTATTGATTTTATGAAAAAAAATTACGGCGATGATTTTACCTACCGTGATTTTGCTCCTTTATTCAAAGCAGAGCTTTTTGATGCAGACGAATGGGCAGAGATTTTCAGCAAGTCAGGAGCAGGTTATATTGTGCTTGTTTCGAAACATCACGACGGATACTGCCTGTGGCCCAGCAAATATGCACCCGGATGGAACAGCATGGATGTCGGCCCAAAACGTGACCTTGTTGGCGAAATTTCAGAGGCAGTAAGGAAGAAAAATATCCGTTTCGGGCTTTATTATTCGCTTCCTGAATGGGGTCACCCGCTTCACAAATGGTACGAAGATCCTGATGATTCCATCAAAAACTATGTTGAGCAGCATATGATTCCACAATACAAAGAAGTGGTTGAAGCTTACCGCCCCGATCTTATTTTTACCGATGGCGAATGGTTTAACTCTGCCGAAGACTGGCATGCCCGTGAACTGATTTCATGGTACTATAATCTGGTTGGCCCCGATGCAATAGTAAATGATCGTTGGGGACACGGCGCCGATATCGGGTTTAAAACACCTGAGTACAGTTCGGGAGGATTAGATACCGACCGGCCTTGGGCAGAGGTTCGTGGGCTTGGGCGTTCGTTCGGGCTCAACCGCAATGAAAAGCTATCAGCATATATGACATCTGAAGAACTCATTCACCTCTTTGTCAGAACAGTAGCTTATGGCGGTGGACTGATTATTAATGTGGGTCCTGCTGCTGATGGAAAAATTCCGCTGCTTCAGCAGGAAAGAATAGAATCTCTTGGCAAATGGCTTGAAATTAATGGTGAAGCAATTTACGGAGCAAAGCAGTGGAAAAAAAGCGGGGAAAACAAGCCTGTCAGACTTGAACGGACTGATGCTCAGGTTAATTTTAACTGGGTTCGTAATTCACCGGGTTATCCGGTTATTGAAGATCACTTTACAGCCGAATGGACCGGGTTCATCAAACCTGATTTTTCAGAGCAATTTTCTTTTTCAGCTGTGGCTGACGATGGAATGCGTCTTTACATTGACGGAAAACTTGTTCTCGATCAATGGGAAACTGTTACTGAAGGCACCGATTCAGAAGCCATGCGCGAAGCAAAAGCATCATCTGCAACCGGCAAAGTGAGCATGGAGAAGGGGAAATTCTATTCCATAAAAGTTGAATTTCGCGAAGATGTTCAGAATGCATCCATTTCGCTGTCGTGGGAAAGCAAATCTCTTGGCAAAGAAGTGATTCCTCAGAAAAATCTGTTTACAAAAGCCGGGTTAACTCAAGGTGATGGGCTGAATGGTTTGTATAAGTCAGAGCGGCAATATATTGCATATACCCGCAACCACAACAACTTATATGCTGTTTGTTTTGAATGGCCGGGCAATAAACTGTTGTTGCCTGTTCCTCAACCACCGGCAGGATCAAAAATAAGTCTGCTCGGCCGCGAAGAGTCACTCCCTTGGAAACATCAGAATGGTCTTCTTCAGATTGACCTGAGTGCTGTTTCGTACAACGAAATGCCTGGTCATCATGCCTGGACTTTCAGGATAGAAGGAATTGATTAATGGCAAGCAAACCAATGCTTTGAAAATATAAATCTTTCAAGCTAAATCGTTTTAGTTAAAAGTGTTTATCTTTGCGAAAAGCCTTTTCTTATGGCAAAAAAAGTCAAATTATCTGATATTGCTGCATCTCTCGGGGTATCAAAAACACTTGTGTCGCTTGTGATTAACAACAAAGCCGACGCGCATGGCATCAGCAAACAAACACAGCAAAAGGTAAGGGAAAAAGTGCTGGAGATGAATTTTCAGCCGAATGTGCTTGCGCGGGGTTTTCGCACCGGAGTGACAAAAACCATTGGTTTGATTGTATCAGATATATCCAACCTTTTTTATTCCCGTATTGCCAGACGAATAGAGGATTATGCCTGGAATCAGGGATATAGTGTTGTGATTTGCAGCACCGAAGAAAACATTGAAAAAGAAGAAGCTCAGATTCGTTTGCTTCGCAATCGCAAAGTGGATGGGCTGATAATTTCTTCATCTATGCAAGATGCATCGTACTTTAATCAGCTTTTTGATGCTGGTGTGCCTCATGTGCTGATCGACAGGACTTTCCCCGGTATGAAATCGGCAAATGTTTCTGTAGATAATTTTGGAGGTGCCAGACTTGCAGCCCGCCATCTTCTTTCTCAGGGATTCAGAAAAATTGCAACCATAGGAATCACTCCTGAACACATCTCCACCATCAACGAACGCATTGGCGGCTTTCAGTCTGAGCTTGACAAACAGGGAATTACAATTCCGGATGAATGGATTATCAAAGCGCCGTTCAACAACATTGAGGAAGCCGTAAAGGAGAATCTTAACAGCCTGCACCATGCCGGCATATTGCCTGATGCAATTTTTACGCTCAACAATAATCTCACATCACTTTGTCTGAAGTATCTAGGAAAATTATCGGTTTCGGTTCCTTCTCAGGTTGCGCTAGTTGGATTTGACGATGTGCTTTATTTTGACTTCACCCGGCCCTCGGTTTCAGCGGTTGAGCAGCCCGTTGATCTCATCAGTAAACGTGCTTTTGATCTTTTGCTGAAACAGATTCAGGGAACCCCGGTTCCGCCGGGTGAATGGTCTGTGATGCTTCCGGTTGATCTGATTGTAAGAGAGTCTTCAGTCAGATTCATGAAAAACTGATTTCTGAACTGCAAAACATTTTAATAGAAATAAACCAAATACCTGTTGAATATGAGAAAAAACACATTTCTTTTCGTTCTGTCAATGGCATTTTTTATGCTTTCGGGCTGTGATAAAGCTGCAGAAAACGGAGAGCCGGTATCGTATGTTGATCCGTTTATCGGAACCGGCGGACATGGCCACACTTACCCGGGAGCAACCGTTCCTTTTGGCATGGTGCAACTCAGCCCCCAAACCCGGCTCGATGGCTGGGATGGCTGCTCAGGTTATCATTTCACCGACAGCGTTATGTATGGCTTTGCTCATACTGCCCTGAATGGCACGGGTGTCAGTGACTATGGCGATATTCTTGTGATGCCTGTGGTTGGCAGCCCGGTGTTTAAAAACACGGAATACAGTTCACCTTTCAGCAAAGAAAACGAAAAAGCTGAAGCCGGATATTACAGTGTAAAACTTGACAAACCCGATGTTCTGGCCGAACTTACAGCCACCACCCGGGTTGGTTACCACCGTTATACATTCCCTGCTTCCGAAGCGGCAAACCTGATCATCGACCTTCAGCACCGCGATCATGTGCTGGAATCATGGATTGAATTTGTGAGCGATACCGAAATCCGCGGAATGCGCCGCTCAACCAATTGGGCAAAGGATATGGTCTGGTATTTCCATATGGAGTTCTCAAAGCCATTTTCCCGCAAAGGAATTGCAATTAACGATACTTTACAGGAGGCAATTCAGCGCGCAGAAGGGACCAACATCAAGGCTTTTGTCGGTTTTTCAACAGAAGCCGGGGAGCAGATCGAAGTTAAAGTTTCACTCTCGGCGGTCGATTCCGACGGAGCTTACAAAAACCTGAAAGCCGAAATTCCCGGATGGAATTTTGATGAAATAAGGAAACAAAGTCAGGATACATGGAATAAGGAGTTAAGCAAAATCAAGGTTAAAGGTGGAGACAAAGATCAGAACAAGGTTTTTTATTCTTCCATGTACCATGCCTTTCTGCAACCCAATACTTTTATGGATGTTGACCGCAGATACCGGGGAATGGACAGAAATATCCACACTGCAGAGGATTTCACAAACTACACCGTTTTTTCATTGTGGGATACTTACCGCACCTGGCATCCATTGATGACCATCATTGAACAGGAGCGCACCAATGATTTTGTAAAAACCATGCTCAATATGTATGATAAAGGTGGTTTGCTTCCTGTTTGGGAGCTTGCCGGAAACGAAACCTGGTGTATGATCGGAAACCATGGCATTTCAGTAATTGCCGATGCATGGATGAAAGGCATCCGCGGTTACGACGGAAATAAAGCCCTCGAAGCCATGGTTCACAGCGCTGCTCAGGATCATTTCGGACTCGATGTTTACAAAAAGTATGGTTATATTCCGGGCGACAAAGAGCATGAATCTATTTCAAAAACACTTGAATATGCTTACGATGACTGGTGTGTTGCCGTAATGGCCAAAGATTTGGGCAGCGAAGAAATTTACCGTGAATACATGCGCAGGGCTCAGTCATACAAAAATATTTTTGATCCAACCACAGGATTTATGCGCCCGCGACTGAACGGCAGCTGGCTCACCCCTTTTGATCCAACCACGGTTGACTGGCATTTTACCGAAGCCAATTCGTATCATTACAGTTACTATGTGCCTCAGGATGTTACCGGTTTTTACGAACTGCATGGCGGCAAAGACAAACTTGCCGCAAAGATTGACGAACTTTTCAACACAGAGGTTGAAGTTGGTGGCCGCGATATGAAAGACATAACCGGACTTATCGGTCAGTACGCGCAGGGCAATGAGCCCAGCCATCACATGGCTTACCTCTATAATTTTGTTGGGCAACCCTGGAAAACACAGCAGCGTGTGCGTCAGATTATGGATGAATTTTATACCCCTCAACCCGATGGACTTATCGGCAACGAAGACTGCGGACAAATGTCGGCATGGCTGATAATGAGTGCAATGGGTTTCTATCCGGTTACACCGGGACAGCCTGAATACGTTATCGGCACACCGTGGTTTCCTGAAATGGAAATCAATCTTGAGAACGGAAAAGTATTTAAAATTACTGCCAATAAGGTCTCAAAGCAGAATTGTTATGTTCAGTCGGTTACCCTGAACGGGGAAGCATATCCAAAGTCGTACATTCTGCACAACGACATAATGAATGGCGGGCATCTTGTTTTCGAAATGGGCAGCAAACCCAACGAAAGCTGGGGTGTGGGAGAAGGAAATGAACCGGTGACACACATTGGTGAAGAGTTGATTCTGCCGGTTCCTTACCTTGAAGCCAAAGATTCAAGAATTAAAGAGCCAATGCCGGTGACTATCGGCACCATAGTTCCCGATTGTGAAATATACTTCACATTGGATGGTTCAGCTCCCGATCGCAATTCAACACGCTATACCGCGCCGGTTATTCTCGACAAAACCACAACGCTGAAAGCCATTGCCTGGAAAGAAGGAATCGGCTACAGCAATTATATTGAAGGAAATTTTACAAAAATTGATGTAACCCGTTCCGTAGAACTAAAATCTGAATATCAGCAAAACTACAGTGCCGGTGGCCCTGAAGCCCTGATTGACGGATTGCGCGGCGCCGGTAACTGGCGCTTAGGCGGATGGCAGGGATATCAGGGAACCGATTTTGAAGCCATAGTTGACCTGGGAAGTAAAAAACCGGTTCGCAGGGTGGCGGCAGGCTTTATTCAGGATGTTCGTTCCTGGATATGGATGCCAAAAGAAGTTTCCTTTTTTATTTCTGATGACGGGATAAATTTCAAAGAGATTGCCAACATAAAAAATCAGGTAGCGGCTGACGATTACGAAATGCACGTCAATGATTTGGGTTCAAAAGTGAATGTTTCCGGTAGATACATCAAAGTAAAAGCCTTGAATTTCGGCACCATTCCCCAATGGCATCTGGGTGCGGGTGGTCAGGCTTATATTTTTGTGGATGAGATAATTGTGGAATAACTGACCTAACAAGTCTTCTTTCGACTTGTGAGGTCTTCTTAAAAAGACTTCTTGAATTTGGATTGACCTAACAAGTTTTCTTTCAACTTGTTAGGTCTTCTTGTTACTTCATACTTCCTGCCGTGATGACAAATCTGACCTAACAAGTTTTCTTCCAACTTGTGAGGTCTTCTTGTTAATTTCTAAAAGTACAGGCATTTAACTTGTCAATTCTTCTTTTCAACTTGCCAGGACTCAAATCCCCCTTCAGGCTTTCTTTATCCTGTCAGTAAATCTCTTTATAAAACTCCAGTCCTCTTTCCCAAATCTGAAAATCTCTTTCACCGGCATTCCGGTGATACGCGAATAAGTAATAAGATAAGCAACCGACGCCACAGCATAACTTATATTGGTTGCCATCACCGCACCTCTGGCGCCAAACTCAGGAATCCACAAGTAATTAAGAATCACATTCAGAACCATCGCCGGAGCAAACGCTTTTATAGCAGCTTCGGGATGCCCTGTTCCCGCCAGCTGCCCGCTGAGGATGCGAAAAATAATAATCATCAGTATTCCGGGCATAATGGTTTGCATCACAATAACGCTTGAAGCAAACGCTTCGCCAAAAACCAGCGGAACAATCCATGGTGACAAAACAACTATACCTGCTGAAATGATTAAGCCCAATATCAGCGAAATCCGGAGCAGTCGCGCTGTACTTTGATTGAGTGCTTTTTTGTCAGATGCATTGGCGCTGCGGCTCATCACCACAATACTGATGGCAAGCGGTATCTGCCAGAGCAGTTCGGCCATTGACACGCCCAGAGCATAAATTCCCACTTCACGGGGTTCTGAAAGTACTTTCAGCAAGATCACATCAAGCCGGTAGTTCAGTTGAATGGTGAGAAATGAGAGGGCGTAAACCACACCGGTTTTCAACATTCTGCCGATAAGCGGGTTACCTAACGAAATCCTTGTTTTAAACCGCCTGACAAGCATAGAAATGGCAACAACTGCAACTGTAGTATTGGCCAGCATCATGGATGCAACCGCACCAAAAAGCCCCATCCTCAGGAAATAAACCATAATAATTGCCAGCACCAGGGTAAGCAATCCGGTGAGCCAGTTCATCATATTGGTGATTGGAATTTCTTCCTTTCCCAGATAAACGCCACCGGTATAAATGGAAGTCAGCCGCATGGGAATGGTAAGCAGAGCCATTATTATAAGCAGCGGTGTATAACCTTCAGTTCCAACAAAAAAGTATGCAACAGCGCTGAATATAACGCCTGTAGAAGCCGTAAAAATCAGCACAGTCAGCATGGCCGAAACCACCTTATTTTCATCTTCTTTTCCTGAACCAATCAGAAAAACCGCAGTGGGCCTAATGCCCATCTGAAAAAAGCTAACCACCAGCAACGGAACCACAAGCAGGGCGGTGTAAAGTCCGTACATTTCCGGGCCCAGCATACGTCCAAGCAGAATAACCAGCCCGAAGTTGGTAAACAGGGTAAACACATTACTGCCCAAAACCCCGGCAATATCCTGAAAATATGATCTTTTTGGCAAGTGGAAAAGGATAGGTTTTACAAGCTGCAAATATAGCGAAACGGGGATTCAGCAAGGTTGATTATAAATTGTCTGCCTTTTTAATTGAAAACACAGGAATATCAGCAAAACACCCACACTTCGAAAAAACAATCATCGATATTTTTCCATTTTGGTTATAGGATTATTTCTATTTTAGCAGGATAGAATTACCTGCTAGAAAGTATAATAGCGGAATACAGTTTTCTAATCATTGCTTTAAAAAATAAACTTATGGACAGAAATGTGAAATATCCCACTTTGCCCGAAAACAGACTAAAATTGAAATCCATGAAGAATATTGTCGCGGTGGTTTTTCTGATGGTTATCCTGGTTTTTCATGTAAAAGCACAAGGTACATTTGAGGTTTTTATTCCTTCAACTTACAGAACCGGAACCACCATGGCGATTGATGATGGTAATGGGGGCATTATTGCACCAATGA
>WSXX01000011.1 GCA_009773515.1 Bacteroidota bacterium | reverse complement strand
ATCACCGAAGGTAATCCCGATTACCAGACTCTTGTCTGAGTAAATCGGGGGCTATGTAATAAAAAACAATCAGCCACTTTGGCTGATTGCCTTAAAAGTCTTAAGCCTCCCCCTAATGGGATCACCGAAGGTAATCCCGATTACCAGACTTGTTTGAGTAATCGGGGCAATAACAATCCACTTCGGCTGATTGCCTTAAAAGTCTTAAGCCTCCCCCCAATGGGATCACCGAAGGTAATCCCGTTCTGAAATGCATTCACTTCAAGCTGTTTAGCAAATAGACAATCTTTTGCTAAAAACAAAACCGGTAGCCTGAATAATCAAACTACCGGTTATAATGTATAATGGAAACGCTAAGAATTACCAGCTTCCACTGGCACCTCCGCCGCCAAAGCCTCCGCCGCCGAAGCCACCAAAGCCTCCACCGCCACCTCCGCCAAAGCCACCTGAAGAACCTCCCCAGCCGCCACCTGAACCTCTTCCGCTGCTGCCGAGCATCGATAAAATCATCCAGAGCGGTAGATTAGACGATCCAATGTTGTGCTGACCACTACCTTTGTTTTTACCCATAAAAACAACCACAAGGATTATAATAATGATGGGTATCAGAATTCCAAGCGGACTTTCTTTAGTGTTGTCCACATAATCAGCAGCTTTAAATCGACCGGATGCCAGATCGAAAATAATGTCTGCCGCTGCGTTGATTCCTCCGTAGTAGTTATTCTCTTTGAAGTAGGGAATCATCTCGTTGTCAACAATCCTTCGGGCTACCGCATCAGGAATAAGTTCCTCCATTCCGTAGCCTGTCGATATTGCAGCCTGCCCACTTTCGTTGCCGATGCGGGGTTTAATCAGAATAACAATTCCGTTGTCGGTAGTACTTTGACCGACTCCCCAGGCCTTGCCAATCCGCTGAGCCATATCGTCAATGTCATATCCGTCAAGGCTTGTAACAGTGATTACCACAATCTGTGTTGAAGTGGTATCGTTATAGGTAACAAGTTTCCTTTCCAACTGATTCACCTGATCGGCTGACAATAAAGATGCGAAATCATTCACCAGACGGGGAGGGTCAGGTTTTGCTGGAATCTGAGCAGTTCCGGAAAGCCACAAAGTACTTAAAATCAAAATTATAAATACCGGAAAGCTTTTTTTTATTATTTCCATCAATTGGTAAATTTAGTTTGATCCGAATGAGATTTCATCAGTTAACTCATTCACATCCTCAGCATTAAAAGGGAAATGTTTCTTGAGCTGAATACCTGCTTCATTTATTCCGTTAATCAGACCTTCGGCAAACCGGCCTTCTCTGAAATGGTTGATCATGATACCTTTAGTAGTTTCCCAGAAGTCATCGGGCACCACGGAATTTATTCCGGTGTCACCAATAATTGCAAATGACCTGTTGTGAATAGCCAGGTAAAATAATACTCCGTTGAGCTGTTCGGTTTTGTGCATTCCCAGCTTATTATAGAGATAGGCTGCCCTGTCGAGTACATCACCTGTGCATTTGTTTTCGATGTGCACTCGAATTTCGCCCGATGTATTCAGTTCAGCATCCAGAATGGCTTGTTTAATGTCGTCCTGCTCTTCTTTGCTGAAGAAGTTTTTTGCGGTATGTGGCATTTCTTTTCGTGTAATTATCAGAATTGAACATCAGGGGCTTTTTCGGCGCCTGATTCTGCCTGGAAGTAAGCTTTCTTTTCGAAACCGAAAATTGAAGCAATTATATTGGTTGGGAAACTTCTGACATGTGTATTGTATGCCTGAGCAGTTTCATTGAAAGCTCTGCGCTCTACAGTAATTCGATTTTCAGTTCCTTCAAGCTGAGCCTGCAAATCCATAAAATTCTGATTTGCTTTCAGGTCAGGATAACGTTCTACCACAACCATTAGCCTTGAAAGTGCTGATCCAAGTCCTTCCTGAGCCTGCTGAAATTGTTGCATACTGGCTTCATTCAGGTTTGTTGGGTCAATGGTAACACTGGTTGCTTTGGCACGGGCTTCAATTACCTGAGTAAGTGTACTTTGCTCAAAATCAGCATATCCTTTTACTGTGTTTACCAGATTTGGAATCAGGTCAGCCCTGCGCTGATAAACATTCTCTACCTGCGACCATGCAGCTGTTACACTCTCTTCGAGGGTAACCAACCTGTTGTACCGGCCACTCAACAACATTATAATCAGCAGAATTGCTCCCGCTACAACCAATAAGATAATCAGTGATTTTTTCATGTGATATGGTTTTATTTTGAAAGTAAATTTAAGACAAAAAAATCTTTGAACTTCATTTTGTGTAAAAAAAAACACCGGAAGTTTTTTCCGGTGCATGTTTTTTTTAGTGCCCGATTATGTTTATACTTCGCTTTATAAAGCCGGTAAGTTCTTCGCCTTTAAGAAGATTTTGCGACAGCCTTGCAAGGTCAAACAATTGTTTTGCGAGCTCCTTGTTTTCATCAGCAGATTCATCGGAATTCAGCTTCGAAATAAGGGGATGGTTGCTGTTTACAACAAGATTGTATGAATCGGGCAAACTTCCCATGTATGACATTCCACCGAGTGATGACATATCTTTCATCCTGCGCATAAATTCAGGACGGGTAATCTGCAATGGCATATCGGTTTCGCTGAGGCTTTCAAAAACAACAGTGTAGTTTTCTTTGCCAACAATCTCATCAAAAACTGGCTTTATCTTGTTCTGCTCTTCTTCAGTAAGTTTAGAAGGCATGGCGTCCTCTTTTTTTATCAGTTTGTCAACCACATCGGCATCCACCCTTACAAAAGAGGAGTTTTCAAATTTCTGTTCCAGTGTATTCACGAAATGGTTATCAATAGGCCCATCCATAATCAGTACGCTGTAACCTCTGGCTGTTGCGGTTTCAATATAACTGTGTTGTTCTATGGTGTCAGAGGTATAAAGGTAAACCAGCTTGTTGTCTTTGTCAGTTTGCAGGGCTTTGATCGATTCCTTATACTCATTAAAAGTCTGATATTTTCCTGATGTATCTTTCAGCAAGCAGAATTTCTCAGCTCTTTCCCAGAATTTTGGTTCAGAAATTACTCCGTATTCGATAAAGATGCGGATATCGTCCCATTTTTTCTCAAATTCTTCACGATTGTTTTTGAAAATATCTTCGAGTTTATCAGCCACTTTTTTCATTATGTGGTTAGATATTTTCTTCACATTTGAATCGCTTTGCAGGTATGAGCGCGAAACATTCAGCGGAATGTCAGGAGAATCAATTACGCCGTGCATAAGGGTCAGAAAGTCAGGTACAATACCTTCAACCGAATCAGTTACAAAAACCTGATTTGAATACAGTTGGATTTTTTCCTTCTGAACTTCGAAGTTGCGTTTCACTTTCGGGAAATACAGAATTCCTGTAAGGTTGAAAGGATAGTCAACATTCAGATGTATGTTGAATAAAGGATCTTCGAAAAGCGAAGGATATAATTCGCGGTAAAAGCTCTTATAATCTTCGTCGGTAAGTTCGCTGGGCTTGCGTTTCCATGCAGGGTTTACATTGTTGATGATACGGGGAGTCTCGGTTTCGTTGTATTTGTCATTTCCCTTCTCATCTTTTTCGCCTTCAACTTTCTCCCAGTTTTTTTCGTTGCCAAAACGAATGGGAACCGGCAGGAATTTACAATATTTCTTCAATAAGTCGAGAATTCTGGCTTCTTCGAGAAATTCAAGAGAATCATCGGCAATATGCAGGATGATGTCAGTGCCTCTGCTGCTTTTTTCAGCTTCAGTGATGTTGTATTCCGGACTGCCATCACATTCCCATCTCACTGCTTTTGATCCAGGTCCTTTTTTGTAGGTTTTCGAAATAATTTCAACCTTCTTCGATACCATGAAGGATGAATAAAAACCAAGTCCGAAATGACCAATCAGTTGTGCGGCATCGGTTTCGCTTTTGCCTTTATATTTTTTCACAAATTCTTCGGCACCCGAAAAAGCAATCTGATTGATGTATTTGTCAATCTCTTCAGCTGTCATGCCAATACCGTTGTCTCTGAAAGTCAGCGTGCTGTTGGCTTTGTCAATAATGACTTCAATGGTAAGATCGCCGAGTTCTTCTTTTATATTGCCCATCGATGCCAATGCTTTTAATTTTTGAGTTGCATCAACGGCATTAGAGATGAGTTCCCTGAGGAAAATCTCGTGATCAGAATACAAGAATTTTTTAATGATTGGAAAAATATTTTCCGTTTGAACGTTGATTTTTCCTGTTTGCATGGCTATGTATTTTTTGTTGGATACTGTTTTGCGCGTATCGTTCAAAGGTTGTGCCATGCACCAAAAGGCTGACAAATTGTCTTATCTGGCCGGCATTGTTTTGTTTAGCCCGAAGACATAAATTCACAATCCGGAAGCCGAAAAACCAGCTGCAGATATTAAATCCGACAAATCGGAAGGGAAATGTGTTGATTAAAAAGTGATTTAGCTTTGCCCCGGAATTTCAATTATAAAGGTGGTGCCGGTTTCTTTTTTGCTTGTGAAGTAGATTTTCCCCTTAAGGTACTTTTCTGTAAGCATTTTCATACTGTAGGTTCCAAGTCCGCGGTCGGCTGCTTTGGTAGAAAACGAGCGATTGAATATCTGAAGTTGAACTTCTTCGGTCATATAACCCGGATTGTTTACCCATATCATTGCACCTTTTTGCTGGAATGGGATGATGCCAAGTGTGATTATAATCTGTTCCTGTTCCGCTTCAAATGCATTTTTGATCATATTGGTAACAACCCGCCTGATCAATACTTCATTGCAGTAAAAGTTGAAATCTTCGCTTCTCGAATCAACCACAAAGGTTTCATTGCCTGTCATATATGATCTGAAATCTATTTGCAGTTCATTCAGGAAAGAAAGCGAATTGATTTTGACAGGTTTGTCTGTTTGTTCCAGTTCTTTATCAAAAGTGATTAAACGGTGTGTATTTATTTCGTCAATCAGTTTTGAGGCAGATTTCATCAACATTCCAAGAAATTGTTCACGGCTGTCTTCAAAATCATCTGATGCCAGAAGTTCAGTCATTCCGCTGATGTTGTGAGCGGTATTCAGAATATCGTGGTAAAAAATTCTTTCAAGCAGAAGCCTCTTCTTCTCATTGGATATGTCAATAAAAGAGAAAAGAAGGAAATCCTTTTCATCAATTGAGATCGTTTCAACTTTTACCGATAGATTTTGCGTACCTACGCCTGTATTAATTGTGCACTCGGATGAACCAGTTCCCTGATAAAGGCACTCCGTTAGCGATTTGAATGCTCCGCATACCCTGCAGCCATTTGAGGTTCCGCAACCCTCAAACCCGTATTTTACATTGTTACATCCCAGCAATTCTCCTGGCTTTAAACCAATAAGCGGTTCAATGCTGTTAATCTGAAGAAGCTCTAGCAGTGCGGTATTGCCGAATATAAACTGATTCTTCTGATTGAGCAGCATTGATGCAATGGGCATTGCGTTTAATATTGATACGGCGAGAGAATTTGATATCACCTGTTCATAATCTGAAACTAATGACAGGCGTTCTTTGCTTAGTTGCACGGGAAGTGTCTGAAAATTAATCTGATTCATTTAAGTACCCCTGATTTTCGATGTAAAATTAATTTTTTTTTTCTTTTGTAGTTTACAGTTAATGTAATTTAGAACGTTTTGTAATAAGATATTTACATATATAACTGATATTTAGACGAATTCTACATTGTTAATAAATTGTTAAGGTGTTTTGATGTGCCTGATATTTAATCAATGGTGTAACGAAATCGACTGAATCCATTTTACTTTTTTACATCCCCATTTGCCGATTAATATTGCCTCAGCAGCATCATGTGTGGGAGTATTGTATGCCGGGGCCTCTGATGAATCTATTATTTGCCGTGATAATTTTATCGCTGATTCTTTGGCTTTTTGGCTATTGGGGTGTTCTTTCAGGTATAAGAGTTCTTTCCTCCATTCTCCGGCATCGGTTTTGATGGTTGTAATTTTCAGTTTTTGTGCTGCATTTATCCAGACATTGGTAATAGAACCACCTCCTTCAACAACTATGTATTCAAGCCCATCTATTGACTTTAACATTGAATATGCCACTTTTCGAAGCGAAGCTATCGATCCTAAATTATGAGAGCGATACCATTTGAGTTCTCCGGAGCTGTTGTATAAAGCAAGTCCGGTTCTTATTCCGGCATCTACAGATAAGAGAAACCTGTCGGATATTGTCATTAGTTTATTGGTTTTTTGCCCTTGGTGTTTAATGCCGGAAAATCTACGTTTTTAACCAAACTGATTCAAAGATACCATTTTTCATTTCAGTAATCCCTGAAATTTAAGGAGAGCGGCTGTCGTTAAGTAGCCTTATGTCAAGTGGATAAAGGTTACCATAGAATATTGTATTTTGTCAAAGTATTGATATATAGAATGTTAAAATGCTTCTAAATATGGATTTAATTTTTATTTTCCATTGCCAATATGAGGAAAGTTTCTAATTTAGCCCCGAATAACACGGTGAATAAAAACCACTTAAAATATACTTTTATGTTAGATCTTGACTGGACACACTTACCCTTCGGGTATGTTAAAACCGACTACAACGTCCGTTGTTACTACAGAAATGGGAAATGGGGCGAACTGGAAATTTCATCTTCTGAATTTATCAGTCTTCACATTGCAGCCTCATCACTTCATTACGGGCAAGAAGCTTTTGAGGGAATGAAAGCCTTCAGGGGTAAGGATGACAAAATCCGCATTTTCCGTTGGGAAGAGAATGCAAAGCGAATGGAAAGCTCGGCCAAAGGTGTAATGATGTCTGTTGTTCCCCACGACCTTTTTCACAAAGCTATAGTTTCTGCAATTAAGCTGAATGAACGCTTTATTCCTCCTTACGGAACCGGTGCTTCGCTTTATCTTCGACCGCTGCTGATCGGAACGGGCGCCAGAGTTGGTGTTAAGCCTGCTGATGAGTATCTGTTTATGGTATTTGTTACTCCTGTTGGACCTTACTTTAAGGAAGGTTTTAAACCTGTTTCACTTCAGATTGCCCGCGATCACGATCGTGCTGCACCAAAAGGAACCGGACGTTTTAAAGTAGGTGGAAATTATGCTGCCAGCTTAGCTGCAGGCGAAGAAGCACATGCTGCAGGTTATGCCGCAGCTCTTTTCCTCGATGCCAAAGAGAAGAAATTCATCGATGAGGCCGGACCAGCCAACTTTTTTGCCATCAAAGGCAATACCTATATCACCCCGAAATCAGAATCTATTCTGCCTTCCATTACAAACAAGAGTTTGATGGATCTGGCACGCGATATGGGTATGGACATTGAGGTTCGCCCTGTTGCCGTTGAAGAACTTCCTGATTTTGATGAAGTTGGTGCCTGTGGAACTGCAGCTGTTATTTCGCCCGTTTGTAAAATTGAAGACCATTTAACCGGTCATGTTTACAAATACTGCAAAAATGGTGAGGCAGGTCCTATCTCTACCAAACTCTATAAACGACTGCAAGCCATTCAATATGGGGATGAACCCGATATTTTTGGATGGAATTATATTGTCGAATAACCATTGAATTCATAAAAAAAGCCTGCATCGAAAGTGCAGGCTTTTTTTTGCGGTGTAAAGTAATCATCAGATTCCCTTTCAGTGTCAGGGTTTGACTAATTGAAATCAATCATTTTACTTAGGCTAAATAGTGTTGAGTAAAGCCCTGATTAGCCTATAATATTCCTCTCTCATTTAAAATGATTTCCATTTCTTTCTGCATGCTTTCAGCTTCTTCTTTAGCCTTTAGTTCAAAATCTTCACCCTTGGACGCAAAAATTATGCTTCTTGAAGCATTCACCAGAAGTCCGCAATCATCATTCAGTCCATACTTCGCTACTTCCTGAAGACTACCACCTTGTGCTCCGACACCAGGAACCAGCAGAAAATGATGGGGAATTGTTTTTCTGATTTCAGCAAGCATTTCGGCACGGGTCGCACCTACCACATACATCATGTTTTCGGGACTGCCCCATTTCATCGATGTTTTCAGTACTTTTTCGAAGAGTGGCTCATTTGTTTTGTCTTCAATCAACTGAAAGTCAAATGCTCCCTTGTTTGATGTGAGGGCGAGTAATACAATCCATTTTCCATCAAATCCCAGAAACGGACTCACAGAATCTTCTCCCATGTAAGGAGCCACAGTAACTGCATCAAAATCAAACCCTGAAACAGGTTTGTTGAAAAAAGCTTTTGCATATTGCGACGAAGTATTGCCTATATCACCTCGCTTGGCATCGGCAATGGTAAAGCACTCATTTCTGAAGTTCTCCAGATAATCCATGGTGCGCTGAAGGCTCTTTAACCCTTCTATGCCACGCGATTCGTAGAATGCGAGATTGGGTTTGTAGGCAACAGCATATTGCATGGTTGCATCAATAATCCTGCGGTTGAATTCAAAAACAGGATCATCGGAGTTTTTAAGATGCTCCGGAATTTTATCAAAATCACTGTCAAGGCCGACACAGAGAAATGATTTTTTTGATCTGATAATGGAAATGAGTTGCTGACGGTTCATGCTTGAGGAATAAGTGATGAAACAGAAATGCTTATTTTGATAAAGGTTTAACCAACAGCTTCTTTCAGCCTTTCTGCATTTTCGGCAAGCTGAAGCGCATCGATCATGCTCTGAATATCGCCGTCCATAAATGTCTGCAGGTTATACACAGTTAGGTTTATCCGGTGATCGGTAATGCGGCTTTGCGGATAATTGTAGGTGCGGATTTTGGCAGAACGGTCGCCGGTTGAAACCATGGTTTTGCGCTTCTTCGATATCTCGTCAAGATATTTCTGATATTCCTGCTCAAAAAGCCGGGTGCGCAGAATGGTCATGGCTTTGTCGAAGTTTTTCATCTGCGATTTCTGATCCTGAATGGCGACGGTAATTCCTGAGGGAAGGTGGGTAAGCCTTACTGCCGAGTAGGTTGTATTTACCGACTGTCCGCCAGGTCCTGAAGAGCAGTAAAGATCTTTGCGTATATCGCTGGCTTTAAGGTCGATATCAAATTCATCGGCTTCAGGAAGCACCACCACCGAGGCTGCAGATGTGTGTACACGGCCCTGAGTTTCTGTTTGCGGAACCCTTTGAACGCGGTGAACACCCGATTCATATTTCATAAGTCCGTAAACATTTTCACCGGAAACATTCAGGATGATCTCTTTATAACCGCCAACAGTTCCATCGGTACAATCCACCAGATCAATTTTCCAGCCTTTTGTTTCACAGAATTTGGTGTACATGCGGTAGAGGTCTCCTGCAAAAATGCTGGCTTCGTCACCACCTGTACCTGCTCGAATCTCAAGAACTGCATTTTTACCATCCTGTGGATCGGAAGGTATCAGCATCAGGCGGATATCTTCTTCCATTTGCTCCTTTTTATCGGTCAGCGCAGTCATTTCCTCCTTGGCCATTGCCCTGAATTCTTCGTCTTTTTCGTTGTAAAGAATTTCTTTGGCAGCTTCCATATTGGCAACCACCGATTGGTATTCCCTGTAAGCAACAACGATGGCCTGTAGTTCTTTATAGTCCTTGCTGAGTCTGACATACGACTTCATGTCGGCCATTACGGCCGGGTTGTTCATCTGGTCTTCAATATCAAGAAATCGCTGATATATAGCTTCAAGCTTGTCGAGCATTGTGTTTTGTTTTTGGGGTGCAAAGGTACAAAATATGAGATTATGAATTCATTAGCGTCGCATAAAGACGCAAAGATCCGTTATCGTTTATTTGCAGTAGTTTTGGGTAGGTTTTGTGGTTGGCGGTTTAGTTATCCTGTGAATTTTCATACAATAACTAAAATGCACAGGAATAAATTACCAGACACAACTCAATTCCTGTTTATTGTTTGAATTGAGTGGTCATTCATCAGAAATAGCAACCTGCTAAATCTTTATGATCTTTCCATTCATTTTTATTCTGTTATTACAACGTACTGTGTAAATATATATCCCTGGAGAAAGAAATCCTGTATTTAGTGATACTGATCCCCTGAACGGCTGTTGCACTAATTTTCTGAATGAGATGTCATAAATGAATATTTCATATGATTCACTTGTACCTGACTGAACATTTAATATGTCAGAGAATGGATTTGGGAAAACAATAATTTTATTGTCCTCTTGTGTAACTTCCTGATTTGAAGTATATAAGCAATAATCTTCTGCAGGAATTGTGAAAATTGAATCGGTAATAGCTGATACTATCTGATAAGAGGAATCGTAAGTGGTAGTAAAGTTAAATGGGTTTATGTTAAAGTGGGAGTCTGGAGTTATTGTTAAAACTTTATTCAGCCTATTACATTGGAAATAACCGTTAGCATCGGTTTTTAAAATGATGGAATTATAATTCATTGTGGTTGAAGCTGCCGGCATTGTCAGAACCGGATTATCATCAACCAATGTAAAGTCGGATGGCCAACGTCCTTGATAGTAGTGTGTTGATATAGTATCTCCATCACTGTCTGTTTTAATTAAAGCTAGAAAGTCGGAGTCACCTGTGGCAATCCATATTTCATCTGAGGAACTAATTTGTATTTGATGTCTGTATATTGAATAACCAAAAGGTATATCATAATTATCATAATTATTTGCCCAAATTATTTGACCGGTGCTATCAATTCGAACAAGATAAGCTGGGATTCTATCATTCGAAGTATCTGTCTTTGAAAATAAGCGGCCCCCTAAAATATAATCGCCATTATGCAATTTTTTCGCAAAAGAATTAGGTAGCCAAGCATCTTCATGCCATAGAACTTTTGAAAATTTAATATTTAACAGCGTGTCAACTACTGCAATGAAAGCTGAATCACCGAGAGGATTAATTTCGCCGGAAATCACAAGATTTTTGTCACTATCAATAAAAAATTCATTGGGTGTTGATCTATCAACTGATGCACTTGTGCAAAATGATTTGTAGGAGGAAAGGTTGCCAAATGAATCAAATCTGGCAACATAAAATCCATCATGACCAAAATTGTGAACGGTACCACCAACAGCATAAATATAACCATCCTGATATTCAGCATTTATCAGGTATGAGGAATTAATGAGTTTATGAGTTTTTATCCATAAGCTCTTTCCATTTTTATCTAATTTTACTATAAAAACACTATGATCTTCTTCATATGGCTTTCTGGTATAACCCAAACAAAAAAATCCGGAATCAGATAGTGGAATAATCTTTAACAAGATAGTTTGGCTAATACTGTCAAGCCTATAACTTCTGGCCCAAAGGACAGATCCGGTTGAATCAATTTTTGATAAATAGAATCTTTGCTTGTAAACTAACTCTCCGAATGTACTTCCTCCTATAACTATTGATTTGTCAGGGCAAGCGGTTAATGTACGAGGGCCGTTCAGTAAATACTGATTGGTAACATCCGTATCAATCTGTATCCCAAAAGGATTTTGTGAATAAGTAGTGGGGGTAAGCAAAATAATGAAAAATAAACTAATACTTAAATAGGTTAAATTTCTCATGGCAATTTTATTTTTGAGTTAGCAATTAAATAGCACAATGAAAAGTTTATATCCAGAGACAGATATTTTATTTTTTACTTTCACATGGATACTCTTATTTTTAATGTGTGACAGCAAAGATAGTTTTTCTAAAAATTAAATCCTCATATCATATCATTTTAAATATTGGAAAATGGAATTACCTACTGAAATCGTCAGTTTGGGATGCTCCGCCGCTTCACACCTGCCCACCACCTTCGCTTGAATTCCGAAACTTTCTGAAATATTAATCAATTCAGCGGCTATTTCCTGAGGCACATAAAGTTCCATTCTATGCCCCATATTAAAAACTTTATACATTTCAGCCCATGATGTGCCTGATTGTTCCTGTACAATTCTGAAAAGTGGCGGAATTTCAAAAAGATTATCCTTGACGATATGCAGATTGCCAATAAAGTGAAGCACCTTGGTTTGTGCGCCGCCGGAACAATGTACCATGCCGTGTATCTGGTCATGATAATTATCAAGTATCTGTTTGATGACCGGTGCATAAGTGCGGGTAGGGGAGAGGACCAATTTTCCCATATCAACTCCCTCAACCGGAGAAGGATCTGTAAGTTTCAGATTTCCGCAGTAAGCCAGTGATTCCGGAACATCGGGATCGAAACTTTCGGGAAAGAGCGACGCATATGCTTTATAAAAAACATCATGTCTGGCTGAGGTCAGACCATTGCTTCCCATTCCTCCGTTGTAAGCTTTTTCATAGGTAGCTTGTCCGTATGATGAAAGTCCGACAATTACATCGCCTGCCTGAATATTGTGGTTTGAAATGACCCGATTTCGCTGCATACGGGCAGTTACCGTAGAGTCAACAATTATTGTTCTTACCAGATCTCCTACATCGGCAGTTTCACCGCCAGTGGAATAGATGCCTATGCCATAACTGCGCATCTCTTCAAGAAATTCCTCAGTTCCGTTAATTATGGCAGAGATAACTTCTCCGGGGATTTTATTTTTGTTTCGTCCGATTGTAGATGAGAGCAGAATATTGTTGGTAGCTCCGACGCAAAGCAGATCATCGGTATTCATGACAATGGCATCCTGTGCAATGCCTTTCCAAACGCTTAAATCGCCTGTTTCTTTCCAGTAAAGATAGGCCAGTGAAGATTTTGTGCCGGCACCATCGGCATGCATAATATTGCACCAATCGGGGTCACCTGCCAGAATATCGGGAATAATTTTGCAGAATGCTTTCGGAAAAAGGCCTTTGTCAACATTGGCAATGGCATTATGAACATCTTCTTTCCCTGCTGAAACACCTCTCTGGTTATATCTTGATTCCTGCGACATGACAATATGCTGTTAAAAACAAGCCGGCTGCATGAGCAGCCGGAAAATGTTATTCTTAGTTGAAAATCAATTGTTTGTTATTCTCGTCAAGTTTAAAACGGCCGAATATATTTATGGTGCTTTCGCCCATAATTACGCCTTCGGTTATTTTATGAGATACACTAGCTTCAACATTTGAAACGGTTTTTGTTCCAATCTTAAACTCTTTGATCCTGAATACGGATTTGTCGGCAATTGATCCTTCTGCAAGAACAACGTTGGCATCGCCGATAAAATCATTTTTCGTAATGGCACCTGAAGTCAGTAATTTCTGCGCTTCAGAAAGGGAAAAGATCAGTCCGCGGTCATCACGGTCGAGCATGATCTTTACATTGAACCCATTGACAATCGCAGGAATCATGACCGAGTTTCCTTTGCCGACATCTATGGAGACAATGTTATCTTCAGGATTTACCTGTACCTCAACCTTTTGTCCGATCTGCAGATTTTTTGCCTTAGGAACGTAATCTTTACTCAGCACCCTGAACTCTGTACGGCGGTTTAAAGCATGTGCTGCTTCTTTTTCAGGTGTTGATTTTAATGAATCAATAAACGATTCAGTCAGGATTGTTCCTGTTTTAAACAGGAAACCATCTTTATTAACATCTTTAACCATGGTTCTGGGGACTCTTTCGCCATATCCTTTTGCAACGAGACGCTCGGGGTCTATTCCTCTGTCTATAAGATAATTGACCACTGATTCAGCGCGGCGCTGCGATAGAATATCATTTCGTTCATCGGTATCTCTGGCATCGGTGTGTGAAGCAAGCTCAACAACCACGGTTTCATTTTCGAGCAGGGTTTTGATCAGACCCTGCAGCGAATCCTGGTATTGAGGTTTAAGATCCCATTTGGCAAGATCATAAAGAATATCAGGAAGAACAACAGGTTTTTCAGGAATGGGTTCAAGCAGAAAATCAATCACAAAATCCTTGTTTTTCTCGAGCCCTACTGTAGTTTCAGCAGCTTTTTTATTGAAATAGTTGTCTTTCAGAACGGTAAGTTCGTAGGTTGTATTTGGCTTAATCTGTGACTTACTGAATGAATAAAATCCTTTTGGGTCTGTTTTCGCATCTACTGAAGTACCGTCAGAGCCAGCCAGTCTGACTGTTGCCATAGGTATAAACTGCAGTGTAAGTTCGTCTTTAACAGTTCCCTGAAGTGTAAATACCAGCGGCGGGTTAATAAAGTAATAAATATCATCGCCACCACGGCCGCCTTTTCTGTTCGACGAGAGAAATCCTTGTTCTTCGCCGGGCTGGAAGATGATTCCGAAATCATCGGCATTTGAGTTTACCGGAATTTCAAGATTGATTGGCTCAATCCATTCACCATCCCGTTTTAAAGTTTTAAAAATATCGAGGCCTCCAAGTCCCGGATGCCCGTTTGAAGCAAAATAAAGCGTGGTGTCATTTTTAAAGAAAGGGAAAACTTCATCGCCGGGAGTATTTACTAATGCTCCGATATTCAGTGGTTTATTAAAATCATCTGCTGCTGATTTCCGGGTTGCAATCCATAAATCCTTGCCTCCTTGTCCGCCTTTGCGGTCGCTTGAAAAAACCAGCGTTAACTCATCTTTACTTATGGCCGGGTGTCCGTTTGTTACTGTGCTGTCGCTGCCCAGATTCAGAACCTGAGGTTCTCCCCAGCCTTTGCCAGTGCGTTTAATTACAATGATTTTACAGTTTGTGGCTTCATCTTCGGCATTGCTGCAACGTGTAAAATACAGCGCTGAAAATTTATCGTTAAATGCAGGGGCTCCCTCATTTGATGATGTATTTATTTTTCCTTCGGTATCAGCGAGTGCAGGTTCACTCCATTCACTTTTGCGATCCTGCCGGGAAAGAAAAAGGTCGCTGAAGTTTTGCCCGGTCCAGTCGTCAAGACCCTTGCCGGTACTTCCTTCTCGTGTAGATGTGAAAATCAGCGCGTTGTAAAATTTGTCGGCATATGTAGGTGCAAAATCGTCACTTTTTGAATTGAGCTTTTTAACGTTGGTAATTGAGAATTTGGTTGGATTTTTAATCCATTCTGCTGCCAGTTCACATGATTTTACACCATTTGATCCGCGTGGATCTTCGGGAACATTTTCGGAATACAATATGTAGTAATCTTTTGCATCATCATATTTTTCAGCAGCTTTGAGCATATCAGCATAATGAAGGTATGTGATGGGGTTTTTACGTGCAAAATCACTTTTAATGATTCTCCGGTAAGTTACCTCAGCCCTTTTGGTATTATTCATCATTCTGTAGCATTCAGCCATTTGAAATGAGATGCGATCCTTTTCAGGCCTGCTTTTGGTTCTTGAGTAAACTTTTTTATACCGGTTCACAGCAACATTATATTGAAAGCTGTTGAAAGCTTCATCTGCTGCTGCCATGCGCCTGCTTTGAGCCTGTGTTGAAGCAGGACTGAAAATAAAAAACAAGGCAGAAATAAATAGCGCCCTGATTAAGATTGAAAGTTTTGGCATATGATTGATGGGTGATGTCATTGTATTTGCCGATTTGACTGCTAAGTTAGAAATTTTTAGTTTGGTACGCCAGATGGAATATTATTCATCTTATTACCACATACAAGAACGGCCAATTTTGTAAATAATTGTTCGTGTCAGGTTAAGGGTTTTGGCTTTTCTTCTACATCAGGACTTTTCTCAGCAATAGGTTCTGTTTTTACTTGTGTTTCGATTACCTCAGGGTAAATGCTGGTGTCTTCGGTTGAAATGCTTGCAAGATCAGGCATTTCTTTGCGGATATTTTCGGTTTCGCGTCGAATACTTTCTCTTGCCGATGAAATCTCGCGGGTTATTACATTGGTTTCTTCTCTGAACTCTTTTGTAATGTCACCTGAGGCTTTTTTGAGTTCGTTCATAACACGGCCAATCTTTCTGGCAATTTCAGGCATTTTTTTGGGCCCGAAAATTAAAAATACAGCCAGAAGGATGACCAGAAATTCACCACCACTTATATCAAGAAATAATAAAACCCCTGTTTGCATTTAATTCATCTTAGTCCGGTAAAATTACGCTTTTCTTTTTAACCATGCTGTCAGTATCAGGAATAAAAATTTAAAAGCCCGCTGTTGTTAATCAGCGGGCTTTTAAAAATAAAATCGGTAATGTTCTTATTTAGCTGCTTTCTTCAACTCTTCTTTTCTTTTTTTACGTTTGTTTGACATCGTAATAAAATCAAAAGCAATCGGAGAGGCAATAAATATTGAAGAGTATGTACCAACAGCAATACCAATCATAAGTGCAAATATAAACCCGCGGATAACTTCACCACCAAAAATAAAGATGGCGATCAAAACCACGAGGGTTGTTCCTGCGGTGTTGAATGTACGACCGAGGGTGCTGTTCATCGCATGGTTCATATTGTCCTGAATGGTACGTTTTGGATATAGTCCGATGTATTCCCTGATACGGTCGAAAATGATCACGGTATCGTTGATTGAGTAACCGATAATGGTAAGCAATGCAGCAATAAACGCCTGATCTACTTCAAGGTTGAATGGCAAAATGCCGGCAAATATTGAGTAGAGAGAAATTGTGATCATTGTATCGTGGGCAAGAGCTACAAGACCACCCATTCCATATTGCCACTTTTTAAAACGGATGGCTATATAGATAAATATGACAATCAAAGCAAAGAAAACAGCTAGGAGTGATCCCTGTTTAATATCATCAGCTATGGTTGGTCCAACTTTCTGTGAACTTAAACGTCCAAGAACCTTTGCATCATCGTCGTCAGTAAAATCATTAAAAGTCATTGAAGTAGTGTAGAAACCCTTCACACCATTAAAGATTTTAGCTTCAACAATCGAATCTGCAGCCTGTGTATCTTCCTCAATCATAAACTTGGTGGTGATTTTCACCTGGTTTGACGATCCGAAAGTTTTTACTTCAGGTGATTCTCCAAATTCCGCGTTAAGCGCGCTGCGAATATCGTTGGTGTTTACTTCCTTGTCGAAGCGAACTACGTAAGTACGGCCTCCTGAGAAATCGACTCCAAAATTCAGCCCTTTTGTAGCAAGAGAAATTATACCTATGAAAATGAAGATTCCCGAAGCGATGTACATCTTCCGGCGCATTGAAATAAAGTTGAAATTAACTTTGGTAAATGCGTAGCGGGTATAAGCATTGTCGAAAGGAATGTTCTTGTTGCTGTTAAGCAGTCTTTCAAAGATAATTCTTGAAATAAAGATGGAGGTAAACAATGAGGTTATGATACCTATAATAAGCGTGGTAGCAAATCCCTGAACTGGTCCTGAACCGAATATGTAAAGAACAATAGCGGTGAGCAATGTGGTAACGTTACCGTCGATAATCGCAGAATAAGCGTTGTTATAACCGTCGGTTATAGCCAGACGCAAACCTTTGCCTGCCCTGAGCTCTTCTCTGACACGTTCATAAATAATAACGTTTGAATCCACTGCCATACCAAGTGTGAGAACAATACCAGCAATACCAGGCAGTGTAAGAACAGCGCCCAGAGATGTAAGCACCCCGAATATAAAGAAGATGTTGGTTACCAGTGCAATATCAGCAATCCAGCCTGCTCTGTTGTAGTAAAGTACCATGTAGATAAGTACAAGAACAAAAGCAATGATGAATGAAGCAAGTCCGGCGTTGATTGATTCACGGCCAAGTGATGGACCTACAACTTCTTCCTGAACAATGCGTGCCGGAGCGGGTAGTTTACCGGCTTTCAGAATGTTTGCAAGATCCAGCGCTTCTTCAATAGAGAAGTTTCCGGTGATTGAAGAACGTCCGTTCGGAATTTCGTCGTTAACTCTTGGTGCAGAGTAAACATAATCGTCTAGCACAATAGCTACCTGATTTCCGATATTATCACCAGTAAGTCTTTTCCATGTTTTTGCACCTTCAGCATTCATCATCATGGTAATCTCAACCCTTCCGTTCGGATCATAATCCTGACGTGCATCAACTACAGCATCGCCACCAAGTGGAGCTTCGCCGTCGCGGCTGGTAACTTTAAGAGCAATAAGTTCGAGAATATCAGGACGATCTTTTTCTGGTTTAACAGTCCAGGCAAGTTTCAGGTCTCTGGGGAATGACGCTTTGGTCTGACGCAACATGCGATTAACCCTTGCGGTATCTTTTATGGTTGCAAAGCCAACAGTTGCTCCTTCGCCCGGGAAATATTGTCCTTGAGCATTTGGGAAGATTGCCGGGTTCAGGTATGCAAATAGTGGGTTTTCTTTGGCATATTCTGCAAAATTGGCATCTTGCTGGTCAGTTGATGTTGTGTCGCTGAGTTTGTCGAGCAAAGCCTGACTTGAAGTATCAGCGGTAGTTGTTGTTGTGTCAGCAACTGGCGCTTCAGCAACTGGCGCTTCAGCAATTTCGCCTGTAATTGTATCAGCAACTAAGGTTGTATCTGATGTTGGAGTCTGACTGTCAACCAACCTTTTATTTGCTTCTTCGAAGTATGGAACCAATTCAGCAAACTGATAGGTTTCCCAGAATTCGAGCTGTGCAGTTCCCTGCAGAAGTTTACGAACACGCTCTGGTTCTTTTATACCAGGCAATTCAACCAGAATTCTTCCGGCAGTCTGTAGTTGCTGAATATTTGGCTGGGCAACTCCAAAGCGGTCGATACGGGTGCGAAGAATATTAAAAGTGCGGTCAATCGCTCCTTTGGTTTCCTCCCTGATAATCTCCAGCACTTCATCATTGGTTGAATTGAAAGTAACCCTGTCTTTCAGCTCAACTGTGTTGAAGATCGCAGCAAGTGATGCATTGGGATCAACTTCCTGAAAAGATTCACCAAACAATGTAACAAAATCTGCCTGACTTGCTTTCTGCTTTTCCAGCGCTTTGTCGATTGCCTGTGTAAAAACAGGATTTGTGCTATTGCCTGAAAGCGCTCTCACGATGTCAACAACCGAAACCTCAAGGGTAACGTTCATCCCGCCTTTCAGGTCAAGACCAAGGTTAAGCTCGCGTTCTTTTACTTCCTGATAAGTATATTTCCTGACCAGGATGTTAAAGACAGTCTGTCCTGACATTGAGTCAAGATAATACCTCTCCCTGGCTTTGCTGATTGAGTCGAGCAATACCTGCTCAAGCAATGTATTACCTTTTGCCAGTTCTTTTGCCTGACTTGTTGCAGCTTCATTCCGCGAGTACTCTACGGCATTTCTCTCAACCTTTTTGGAAAAGAAAGTGAATGAAAGCTGAAAAAGGCACACAATTGCCAATGCAATCGCGAAGAATTTAATAGCACCTTTATTCTGCATGTTTGAGTAATTTAATTGTATTAGACTGTTTTTTTGAGCCTGCAAATATAGGACTTCTTACCGAAAATACCAATCCCGCATTTTTGTTTTTTTAAAACTCAATTATAAAGCTAAATTGTTAAAAATCAGAAAATAAGATATTAATGAATTTTGTTGAAATATGAATAGTCAAGGTATGTATAAACACTTTGCCGTTATTTTTTAGCCATATCCCGTTTGGAATTTTTAATTTTACAGTCAATTGTTCTAATTCTGGCTACTATGAATTTCCGGCTTTTTTTTCTCAGTATGACTATGTTAGTGCTGCTATTGAATCGTTCAATAGCTCAGGATGTCAATGAGTTTGGGTTTTTACCTTGGAGTGGTCCTGATGTTTTAGCGAATGGCATAAATCTTGAAAATGCCTGGGCCGGCGGATTAAATAATGTGCAGGCCGGAAAAATCGATTTAAACAATGACGGATTTGACGATTTAATTATTTTTGATCGTCATGGCGACAGACTGCTGCCATTCATCTTTAATCCTGAATCAGTTGTAAACCAGTATAATTATGCACCTGAATACCGAAGATTCTTTCCGCAAGTAAAGCAATGGTTTCAGCTGCTTGATTACAATGACGATGGCAAGCCTGATCTTTTTACATACACCCCCGGAGGAATTCTTGCTTTCAAAAATATAGGAACAGATCAGCCTGCATTTGAGCAGGTTGTTGATCCTTACATTACTTCATTACAAGGTAACATTTTTACAAATCTGTTGGTGACTTACGTTGATTATCCGGCTATTCAGGATATGGATGGGGATGGAGATCTTGATATTCTTACTTTCTGGGGCTTAGGCTCTTATGTGAATTTGCATAAGAATATGTCGATGGAATTATACGGAAATACCGATTCGTTGGTATTTCACAAAGTTGAGGGTTGCTGGGGCCGCTTTGCTGAAAATCCTGAGTCAAACGAAATTTACCTTGATACCTGTTATCAGAAATCTGAAAATCAGATTATAAAATCTGACCCCAAACATACCGGTTCTACTTTTTGCCTGATTGATTTGAACGGAAACGGAACCAACGATCTGATTCTTGGCGATGTTGATTACAGCAGCCCGGCATTTCTGATCAACGGAGGTAGTGATTTTGATGCTTTCATGACCAGCCAGATATCTGAATATCCTGAAACTACACCCATTGATATCTGGTCTTTTCCGCTGGTTCAGCACATCGACATTACAAACTATGGCAGAAAAGAATTGATGGTTTCTCCTTTTGACCCGGGTCTTACCAAATCAGCGGGATATAACAGTGTGTGGTTATATGAAGATGTTTCAGATGCCGGAGCTCCCGATTTCAGGTTGATTTCTAAATCGTTCCTGCAAAATACCATGATTGATATGGGTTTCGGTGCATATCCGGTTTTTGCTGATATAAATCAGGATGGATTAACAGATATGGTTGTGGGGAATTTTGGCTATAACGACAGTTGCAATGTTAACCTTAATGGTCAGCTAAAGTGTTATTATTCTGGTCGGTTACATCTGTATATCAATAATGGAACTATTTCGGAACCATCCTTTATTCTGGCTGATGATGATTTTGCAGGTGCATCTGCTTTGAGGCTTCGGGGCTTATACCCGGCTTTTGCTGATCTCGATGGAAACGGAAGTCTGGACATGATACTGGGCAATGAAACCGGATCACTCTGGTATTTTCAAAACCTGGCTTTGCCCGGTCAGTTGCCGGTTTATGCATCTGCTGTGAACAATTGGCAGTCGATAGATGCAGGTGAAAACAGTACGCCGGTTTTTGTGAAATTCCCGGGTGAAGAACTGCTTTCGCTGGTCATCGGAAATGCTGACGGAAAGCTGGTTTATTATCGTAATTCAGGAACTGCAGCCAATCCTGATTACGTGCTGATTACCGATTTCTTTGGTATGGTTAACGTAACTGATCCGCAAGTATCTTACACCGGCCATAGTGTGCCCTGTTTTTTTGAAGGAAAGGATGGTAAGCTAAATTTATTGGTAGGCTCAGAGTCGGGAATGATTTTCCATTACAAAAATATTTCACCTTCCTCAGAAGCTACTTTCGATCTGGTGAGCAATCATTTTATGTATATTTCGGAAGGAATCAGAACTTCTCCTGCTGTAACTGATATTAATTCAGATGGTTACATTGATCTGGCAACAGGAAATTACAGCGGAGGAGTGGTGCTTTTCAAGGGGAAACTTCCGGGGCCGATTGGCATCAGCGAAGAAAATAATTCAAAAACCGGCATGCATATTTACCCCAATCCGGCAAACGGGATCTTTGAAATCAGGTTTGAATACATAGGCGATTGGGAAGTGAAGATAGTTGACCTTCACGGAAGAATAGTAAAAAGACAAAAAGCTGAAGGGATTTCCAGAATTCAATTTGATTCTGGAAATCTGTCAGCAGGTCTGTATTATGTATTTGCTGTTGAACAACAGCGGGCCGCATCAGTTTCAGCCCAAAAAATTGTGATTATTCGATGATTGCGTTCTGAGCTGCTTCAGTAGGCTCAACAAGTGCACCCAATTCAAGAACTCTCTCTTCAAATTTGAGTGTAGCTTTGCAATGGCGCAGAAGGTCGCAACCAAGAAGTCCGTCAACCTGAGGATTTCCCATTCCTCTGAATGCACGGTTGATATGACTCAGGTCAACTGCTGTGGCTTTGTAGTCTTTAATAACTATTGAACCGATCTCAAGGGTTTCAATGTTGGCAATGTAGCTGTATACACTGGTAGAGCCTGGAGCCAGATTCTTTCTTGCGTTTCGTTTCAGTTCTGTCTGACTGACGAATTTTTGCATGTGGTCGGTGTCAAGCACAGTTTGGGCTGAGCCTGTGTCAACCAGAAAAAGAGCAGGTTTTCCATTGATAATTACCCTTGCCAGAAGGTTGTAGCCTCCTGTGGAGAAATTTAACTGAATCAGTTTTAATGATGTCATGTCGTTTGTTTTTAAAGATTCTGATTAATAAAAAGTAAAGAGAGATTTGATCCCGGCAAATCTCAGAAATTCGGTTTAAGCGCGTACTTGTTATAATATTCTTCAATAATAGCAACTGCTTCATCTGCAGTATCTACCATTGTAAAGATGTCAAGGTCAGAAGTGCTGATGTTATGTTCTGTAAGCATTACATGATGTATCCAGTCGATCAGTCCTTTCCAGTATTCGGTTGAGACAAGAACAATCGGAAACCTTACAGTTTTGTGTGTCTGAATCAGCGTAATTGCTTCAAACAACTCATCCAGAGTTCCAAAACCTCCTGGAATAACAATATAGCCCTGCGAATACTTCATGAACATTACTTTTCTGACGAAGAAATAATCGAAAGTAATGAGTTTGTCAGGGTCTATAAATGGATTGGAATACTGCTCAAATGGTAAATCAATATTAAGCCCTACAGATTTTCCTCCTCCAAAATGTGCACCTTTGTTGGCAGCTTCCATTATACCAGGGCCACCTCCTGAAATAATTCCAAATCCCTTTTTTGTCAATAAATAGGCGACTTCTTCAGCAAGCTTATAATACTTATGAGTTGCTTTTGTACGGGCAGATCCGAATATGGTAACACATGGACCGATTTTTCCAAGTTTTTCAAAACCTTCGACAAGTTCAGCCATGATTTTAAATACAGCCCATGAATCACTGGACATAATTTCATTCCAGTTTTTCGGAGTTATTGCATCCCTGATCCTGTCTTCTTCTGTTAAACCTTCACTGTACATGTTGTATTTGTAGTTAAATTAGCAAATGCTCTTTTAAGTGTTTGAGTTCAGATATTCGGGCGGTAAATATAATAACATGTTTTTTGTTAGTCAAAATTTATTGAGGTTTTTATTGTAATATTTTCTCAATGAATATTTAATTCTTCTTTAATGTATTGAGCAGTAATGCTTTCCGGATTTAACGAAACTTCTTCAGGTGTACCTGCTGCAACGATCAGGCCGCCTCTTTTACCTCCTCCGGGGCCTAAATCTACGATGTGATCAGCAACTTTGATAACTTCCAGGTTATGCTCAATCACCAGAACTGTATTTCCTTTGTCAACCAATCGGTTCAGCACACCCAATAAAACATTCACATCCTCAAAGTGAAGACCAGTAGTTGGTTCATCCAGTATATACAAGGTTTTCCCTGTGTCTTTCTTCGAAAGTTCGGTTGCAAGTTTCACCCGCTGAGCTTCACCACCTGAAAGTGTTGTCGATTGCTGACCAAGGGTAATATAGCCAAGTCCAACTTCTTTCAATGTTCTGATTTTCTGAAGGATATAAGGAATATTTTCGAAAAACTCAACAGCCTGATTTATAGTCATGCTCAGAACATCGTTTATCGATTTTCCTTTAAACCTTACCTCAAGGGTTTCACGGTTGTATCTTTTGCCTGAGCAGCTTTCGCAAGGCACATGTACATCGGGCAGAAAATTCATTTCAATGATTCTTACACCAGCACCTCTGCATGTTTCGCATCGGCCACCTTTAACATTAAATGAAAATCTGCCGGCCTGATAACCTCTTATTTTTGCTTCAGGCAAGGTAGCGTAAAGTTTCCTGATTTCATCAAAAACGCCGGTATATGTTGCCGGATTTGATCTTGGGGTTCTGCCGATAGGCGACTGATCGATCTCAATTACTTTGTCAACTTTATCTATTCCTTCAATAGAACCGTATTTTAATGGTTTTTTGTCAGAGCGGTAAAAATGCTGACTTAATATGGGATATAGCGTTTCGTTGATTAAAGTTGATTTTCCGCTTCCTGATACTCCTGTGATACAGACAAATACGCCAAGCGGAAGTTTAAGCGTGACATTTTTCAGGTTATTACCTGAAGCATTATTAAGAATCAGGTGATCGCCATTTCCTTTGCGACGCACGGAAGGTACTTTTATTTGCTTTTTCCCGCTAAGGTAACAGCAGGTAATTGAATTGCAGTTGATCATATCAGCAGGTGTGCCCGTTGCAATTATTTTACCGCCGTGCCTGCCCGCTCCTGGCCCTATGTCGACAACAAAGTCAGAGGCCAGTATCATATCTTTGTCGTGTTCGACAACAATAACTGAGTTGCCGATGTCTCTGAGGTTCTGAAGTGCTTTGATAAGCCGCTGATTGTCACGTTGATGCAACCCGATGCTGGGTTCGTCAAGAATATACAACACACCAACAAGCTGCGAACCGATTTGAGTCGCAAGTCTGATCCGTTGAGCTTCTCCACCCGACAAGCTTCCCGCAGGCCGGCTAACGGTAAGGTAATCGAGTCCAACATCCAGCAGAAATTGTATCCTGTCGGTAATTTCGCGCATTATTTCAAAAGCAATCAAACCTTTTTTCTGATCAGGAAACAAGTTGTCCTGTTTGCACCATTCCAGCAGCCCTGATAAATCCATGGCTGATAAATCGGCTATTGATTTGCCTTGTATGCGAAAGTTGAGGGATTCTTTTTTTAGTCGGCTGCCTCCGCAATCGGGGCATTCCTTCAGGTTCATGAAGTTTCCGGCCCATTTGCGCAAGCCGGTTGAAGATGTTTCGGTGGACTGATTGGTGATGTATGCGACCAATCCTTCAAAGTTGAGCGAGTAGGAAGAGGTAACACCCAGATATTCGTTTTTCACTTTCAGCATTTCATCGGTACCATAGAGTATAGCATTGATGGCTTGTTCAGGTATTTCAGAAATTGGTGTGGAAAGTGTGAATCCGTATTTTTCCCCAAGCGCTTCAATTTGTCTGAATATCCATGATGCTTTGGCTTCTCCCAATGGTGCGATCCCTCCTTTTTTTATACTTATTGAAGGATCGGGAATTATTTTATTGAGGTCAATTTCAGTGATGGTGCCAAGCCCATTGCAATGCGGACAGGCTCCGTATGGAGAATTAAACGAGAAAGAGTTTGGCTCTGGCTCATCAAATGCATTTCCTGTAGCCGGATCCATAAGTTTCTTGCTCAGATATTTTTCATCGCCCGATGGCAATCCAATGATATGAATGGTTCCTTTTCCTTGTTTAAGGGCAGTTTTAACAGATGCATTCAAGCGCTCGGCTGACTTCCCTTTAAGACTGATTTTGTCAATGACAAGTTCTATGTCGTGGGTTTTATACCTGTCGAGCTGGAGCCCGAAACTGATTTCGCGCAATTCACCATCAATTCTGGCTTTGAGGAAGCCGAGCCGCCTCATTTGCTCAAATAGTTCGCGGTAATGCCCTTTTCGCCCTTTAACCAGTGGCGCAAGAATGAGTATTTCTTTGTCAGAGAAATGGTCGGCAATTACTTCGATAATCTGTTGCTCGCTGTATTTTACCAGTGGTTGACCAGTAACGGGAGAAATTGCATCAGCAGCCCTCGCGTAAAGCAAACGCAGGAAATCATATATTTCGGTAATGGTACCAACCGTTGATCGCGGATTGCGTGAGGTTGACTTCTGTTCGATTGAAATTACCGGGCTCAGACCGTTGATCTCATCTACATCGGGGCGTTCGAGGTTTCCTATAAACTGTCTGGCATAGGCCGAGAAAGTTTCCATATAGCGGCGTTGGCCTTCTGCATATATGGTGTCAAAAGCAAGTGATGATTTTCCACTACCGCTCAAACCGGTAATTACAACCAGTTTATTGCGGGGTATCGTAAGGTCAATATTTTGCAGGTTGTGTACCCTTGCTCCGTATATTTCCAACTTTGGGCCTGACACTTCTGAAATCTGCGATAGCGCCGTGTCCTGCTTATTTTCTTTCACAATCATTCTGTTTGTTCCCCGATATCTTTTTTATGCCCGAAGGTGCTATCCTTAAAGTTGAAAATTGAATGAGCGTCTTTTAAATCAGCTTGCAACTGGCTGTACCTGAGATGCTTTTTCTTTGGTAATTCAATTGTATATGAATTGCCGGGCGTAACATTCAGCTGATCTGTTCTGAGCCATGGATTAAATTCCTTGAGCACCTTATAAGGCACTTCATTATCGTTTGCAAATTTAATCAGATTCGTGATACTGGTGTCTATTTTAAAAGATTGGGTCGGAATGGGTGGATACAGATCCATATTTCTAAGATAAAAACCATAGTCGGCAGGGTTTTCATAAATAATTTTTAGCGCAAGTATTCTGTAAAGATAGCGCGCTGTTTCCTGGTTCAGGTGAAGATCATAATAATTGGAGACCATTTGCTTTTCCGTTTCGCGGCTTATACGTCCTTGCCCTGCATTGTATGCCGCTGCCGCCAACGACCAGTTGTTATACTTTTTGTAAGCGTCGCGTAAGTATTTACATGCAGCCTCGGTTGATTTACTGTAATGATAGCGTTCGTCAACCTGTTCCGTTACTTCAAGGCCGAATTCACGCCCTGTTTTGTCAAGAAATTGCCAAAAACCCGCTGCATTTGAAGGTGAAACCACATTCATCAAACCGCTTTCAATCAAAGCGAGATACTTAAAATCATCAGGAATTCCGTTCTTTTTCAGGATGGGCTCAATCACAGGAAAATATCTGCCAGCCCGCTTCAACAATAAAATGGTATTGGAGTGCCAGTATGTATTTACCAGCAATTCACGGTCGAGTCCTTCACGCACATAATAAAGATCCAAGGGCACATCTTCGCCCGCAAAATCAAGCTTTTCAGGAATCTGAACACTTAATGCAAAGGTGTGAGCCGCAAATTTTTCGCGGTATTGTTTCTCACGATCCTGCTTGTTATCCGTAAACCTCAAAAAGGCAATCAACAGAATTGATATGAGAATAAATGAAAGACTCAGGTATAAAATGACGGGTTTTTTCATGTGGGGAAAGGTAAAATGCTTGTGCTTTAGTTAGAGAAAGTTGTTCTTTGAGGTTGTAAATAAAGTTTGAGATGACAGTCAACCCAAGCGTTTAAACACTTCGACTCCGCTCAGTGTGACATTCGTTAAAAGTGTACACTCATCTTAATGCACTAATTATCAATTCTATACGATGTCCTCCTGAGCGGAGTCGAAGGATCGGACGAACAATCTGTCATTGGTAGCGGAGTCGAAGGATATTTATTCAATTTCCAAATCTCAACTAAACAAAGTTGGGTCATTATCAGATAATGGCTGTACTCAACTAACGACTCAAAGCTGAGTTTCGTATCTACTTCAAAAAATCCTGTCCAGTTCTTTAAAGAATGGAGAAATCTGATCCTTGGCTGATAAAATCGGGGATTCATTTCCCCAATTGATGTTCAGGTCGGGGTCGTCCCAGCGAACACTGCCTTCGGAGTGTTTGTTGAAAACATTGGTACATTTGTAGAAGAAAACCGTATTGTCTTCAAGGGTCAGAAATCCATGTGCAAATCCTGGTGGAATCCAGTACATCCATTTATTGTGTTCGGTAAGTTCAATGGCTGCCCATTTGCCATACCACGGAGAATCTTTTCTCAGATCAACCGCTACATCAAGCACAGCACCACGCATCACCCTGACCAGTTTTCCCTGAGCGAAAGGTGGTTTCTGGAAATGTAATCCGCGAAGCACACCTTTCATTGATTTACTTTCATTGTCCTGAACAAAGTTTACATCAATACCCGCAGCAATAAATTTTTCTTTGTTGTAAGATTCGAAAAAATATCCACGTTCATCGGAAAAAACCTGTGGTTTTATGATCAGTACATCGGGTATTTCAGTGGGGACTATTTCCATGTTATTGTTTTGCAGGGTTATTTGTTTATTGGGAAGTCAGAAGTCGCTTGTCTCGGGAGCTCGAAGAGATAACGAGAGAGGTCGGAGGTCAGAAGTCAGAGGTCGGAGGTCAGAGGTCAGAGGTCAGAGGTTAGAGGTTCAGAGGTCGGAAATTAGTAATTAGAAATTAGTAATTAGAAATTACAGATGAATTACTTCATCATAGGCCGCGGCAACTGCTTCCATAATTGCTTCTGACATAGTAGGATGCGGGTGTACCGATTTGATAATTTCCTCACCGGTAGTTTCAAGTTTACGGGCCACAACTACTTCTGCAATCATTTCAGTAACATTTTCGCCGATCAGATGAGCACCCAGCCATTCGCCATATTTTGCATCGAAAATTACCTTGACAAATCCATCCTTAGCACCGGCTGCACTGGCTTTTCCTGAGGCAGAGAATGGGAATTTACCAACTTTGATTTCGTATCCGGCTTCACGGGCTGCTTTTTCGGTCATGCCCACAGAGGCAATTTCGGGATGGGTGTAAGTGCATCCGGGAATATTGCCGTAATTGATGGGTTCAACATGTTTGCCGGCAATCTTCTCAACACAAAGGATACCTTCGTGTGATGCCATATGTGCAAGCGCAGGGCCATGAACGATATCGCCGATGGCGTAAACTCCGTCAATATTGGTGCGGTAGTATTCGTCAACCACAACTTTGCCTTTTTCGGTTTTAACGCCGGTTTCTTCAAGTCCGATACCTTCGATGTTGGTGGCAATGCCTACTGCAGAAAGTACAATTTCAGCTTCAATAATTTCTTCGCCTTTTTTGGTTTTAACAGTCACCTTGCAAAGTTTGCCTTTTGTGTCAACCGCTTCAACAGTGGAGGAGGTCATAACTTTCATGCCTGATTTTTTAAAACTGCGTTCCAGTTGTTTTGAAACTTCCTCATCTTCTATTGGAACAATGTTTGGCATAAATTCTACCAGAGTAACTTTGGTGCCGATTGCATTATAGAAATAAGCAAATTCTGAGCCTATCGCGCCGGAACCAACCACAACCATACTTTCTGGTTTTTCAGGAAGCGTCATTGCTTCGCGGTATCCTATGATTTTTTTGCCATCCTGTTTCAGATTTGGCAATTCGCGTGAACGGGCACCGGTAGCCAGAATAATATGTGCTGCCTGATAGTCGGTTTTTTTGCCTTCTGAATCAGTAACTTCAACAGTTTTACCAGGTTTCAGCTTTCCGAAACCGGCAATATGATCAATTTTATTTTTCTTGAAAAGAAATTGAATGCCTTTGCTCATTCCATCAGCAACACCGCGGCTACGTTTGACCATGGCATCAAAATCGGCGGTAATTTCGCCACTTATTCCAACTCCATAATCGGCTGCATGTTTCGCATATTCATAAACCTGAGCGCTTTTCAAAAGGGCTTTGGTAGGAATACATCCCCAGTTAAGGCAGATGCCGCCCAACTCGGTGCGTTCAACCACGCCAACTTTCATACCTAACTGTGAAGCCCTTATGGCGGCTACATAACCACCGGGTCCTGAGCCGATTACAATTACATCGTAATTCATAGTGAATCAATTTAATATTATGATTTGCAAAATTAAGAATTTACACGGCTTCAACAAGCAGTAAAGGGATTTGTTTTAGGGGGGAGCGGGGATTGCATTATTGAATTTAAGATTCAATGTGATTGGGGTGGTTTTGCAAATGTTGTTTGGCGGTGATAGAATGTGAAACAAACATTTCCAGATTAGTTGCAATTTATTTTTCAATAGCATATTTTTGTCCGGTATTCAGTTTCATCATTTTTTAGTAAAGACCAGTGCGATTCAAATAATACTTACCCTTAAATATTGGAAATATATGAATTCAAATGAACAGATCAATCCTGCAGAAAGTCCTTCACAGCGAAAAGATTATACAGATTTACCACTAATGCTTTACTCTGAGCGATCTATCAACATTGCAACATTTTTAGGTACTCCGGTTGCTGCTGGTTTTTTGATCCGCAGGAATTTTATCAACCTTGGCAATGAGACCTATGGCAAACACACCTTGTTTATTTCCATTGCTTTTACAATTATCTTCTTTATCCTGATTATTTTGAGTCCTGAGCATATTATTGACAAAATTCCCAATGCCCTTTTCCCGGCGATTTATACATTAATAGTGTGGTATGTTTTGAAGCGGTATCAGGGCGAAGCTCTTGATAATCATAAGAAAGCAGGCGGGAGTTTTTATTCTGTCTGGAAGGCTGCCGGAATAGGATTTGCTGCATCAGTTGTTCTGGTGGGAATGTTTTTTGCATATGCCTTTGCTACTACTGAAGATTTTGATTCAGAAAAATACGACAGAAAAATAGATGTCTTTTCAAAAAATGAAGAAGAAGCCATGATGTTGTATGAAATTCCTGAAGGTGCTTCTCCAATGCGCATTCAGGGATTTATCCGCACAACCGGCATTCCGGCATGGGAAAGAAACCTGGTGATATTGGATACCTTAGATGCAATAGAAAATCTTGATGGCTTGCTGATAAAGCAGAACGGCCTTCTTCGTGAGTATTCGCAGCTTCGAATTGCATTGTTTAAAACCATTGACAGCTCATTTTCCGTGGATTCTGATAAATATGAAACGAAAATGATTGAAATAAATGGAAAAATCGAAGCTGTTCTGGAGGATCTGAATAAGCTGAAATAGTTTGATTTCCATCTTTTGGTTATCAATATTTTGCGCTTTCAATCATCTGGTTTTAATTCTCTTCTGTTAAGTGTTGGCTGAACTTGCTGAAGCAATACCGGGAAGTTTTATTACCTGATTGTGAAAATTATCTACCTTTATCAAAGGCTTACAGATTTAAATTGTGGTTTCAGTTGTCAAATTATTCAAAACTCTTTTAGAAAATGGGTCTTAGCATACATTATAGCGGTTCATTGTCCGATCCAGCCATTTTACCGGATATGATTTCAGAGGTTAGCGATATTGCAAAAACCTTTGGATGGAGGTGTGAAATTTTCGATAGTGAATTTCCTGAACAAGGCTTTGATAGTTCCGGTTTCAATATGGAAACTGTTTATGGCCTTTGTGTTATCCCTCCCGGAAGTGAACCGGTCTGGCTTTGCTTTTTATCGAATGGGAGGATGAGTACCCCTTTACTTTTGCAGCATTGGAGCAGTGAAACAGATGAAGAACGAAAGAAATTCCTCTATATGCCCTGGACAAAAACCCAGTATGCAGGCATTGAGGAGCATATTAAGGTGGTCACATTATTTCGCTATCTGGAAAAAAAATACCTATCCGTTTTTCATATGACTGATGAGGGAGGTTATTGGGAAACCAATGATCTGAATGTGCTGAAAGAGAGCTTCCGGAAATACAATTACATTATGGACGCCTTTGCTGACCTTCTTGAAAATTCAGATTCAATAAAGGGTGAATCGCTCGAAGATTTTGTTAAAAGGATCGCCGGGCTGGTTGATAAAAAGTTCCGGGAAGAGATGGGTGATGAAACCCCGGATAGTGAGTGATTCTGGTTTTTTCAATGATTAACTCCCCAATTCTATCTCAAACTGGTTCGATCTTTTCACCAGTTCAAGTTGCCGAGGAGGGTCGAAATTGTGTATTCACTTTTCACTTTTCACTTATCACTTTTCATTTTACAAGCCAAGTTCCCTCTCAAACCCGGTTTCCAGCGAAATAAATGTTTCGGTAAAGGTAATTTCAGGAATGGACTGAATCTGTTCTACAATCACCTGCTTCAGATGCTCATTGTTGCGCGTAAACAACTTGACCAGCAGTGAATATTTACCTGAAATATGATGACATTCTACGATTTCCGGAATTTTCTTGATTTTTCTGAACACCTCATCGTGTGTTGATGTGCTGGTGAGGTTTACCTGAATTCCAATGAATGCACAAGTCTGATACCCCATTCCCTTTGGGTTTAATCTGAGTGAAGAACCTGAAATAACTCCTGCTTCTTCCATTTTTGCAACCCGCTGGTGGATGGCTGCACCCGAAACTTTGCATCGACGGGCAACTTCAACAAACGGCATTCGGGCGTCTTCATTAAGGAAATTGATGATTTTTTTGTCAAGACTATCAAGATGAAAGTTGTGGATCATATTTCAGGCAGTTTAGATTAGATATTTTTGCAAAAATCGGTAGAATTATAACAATATTTAAATATTTCAGTAAATAATCCGTAATAATATCAAAATTGATTGACCATTGATGTAATAATGATATTTTTGTCAGGTCGGTTCTCAAACCGTAAAGAAATTTTAAAAACCCTTTAAAACCATAATATTATGAAATTCGATCCCGCAAGTCAGATTCAGGATCTCCGCCAGTTCGGAGAGTATGGCGATGTTAATCCATCCATCTGTGATTCCGCCACATTTACCTTTATGCAGGCCAAAACCATGGTTGATACTTTTCATGGCGAAGCTGAAGGTTGTTTTCTTTATTCACGCCACTGGAATCCGAGCAACAAATATCTTGCTGATGCGATGGCTGCCATGGAAGGTACCGAAGCAGGCTGGGTGACCGGTAGTGGAATGGGAGCAATCACTTCCACAATTCTTCATTTGATCAGTTGCGGCGATCATATCGTTTCAAGCATCACCACTTATGGCGGAACATTTGCTTTTCTGGCAAATTACCTGAAGAAATTCAATGTTCAGGTTTCTTTTGTTGATATCACCGATCTGAAAGCGGTTGAAGCAGCCATCCGACCAAATACCCGGATGATTTATACCGAAACCATGACAAATCCGCTTCTGCAGATTTCTGATATTCCTGCATTGGCGGCCATCGCCAACAAGCACGAAATCAAACTTGTGGTTGACAATACCTTTACCCCGATGATTGTAAGCCCTGCACGTTTGGGCGCACACATTGTGGTTTATAGCCTCACCAAATTTGTAAATGGTAAAAATGATTGCGTTGCCGGAGCCATCTGTTCAACCAACGAATTTATCAACTCAATGATTGATGTAAACGATGGAACTGCAATGCTTCTGGGTCCGGTGCTTGATCCTTACCGTTCTTCGTCTATTCTTAAAAATATGCATACCTTACATATCCGCATGAAGCAGCACAGTTACAATGCTGCTTATCTTGCCGAAAGATTTGAAGCTGCAGGTTTACGCACAATTTATCCCGGTTTGCCATCACATCCGGGTCATGATTTGCTGAAGTCAATGATGAATCCTCAGTTCGGGTTTGGTGGAATGATTGCGATTGATCTGGATACATCTGAAAAGGCATCGATATTTATGGAAGATATGGAAGCAAATGATGTCGGATATCTGGCAGTCAGCCTTGGATATTTTAAAACGCTTTTCAGTAATTCCGGTAAAAGTACTTCAAGCGAAGTGCCCGATGAAGTTCAGCGCGAAATGGGACTGAGCGAAGGTTTGGTCCGCTATAGTGTTGGTCTTGATAATGATATTGAGCGCAGCTGGATGAAAATTGAAAGCAGCCTGAAAAAAGTTGGAGTGCTGAAATAAAAAAGTTGGAGACGTTTAAGATTCACGCAAGGACGCAAAGGCGCAAAGAATTGTTGAATGCGTTTGAATTATACTGCCAGGTTTTTAAACAAAAATCCGGATTCAGAAATTTCTGAATCCGGATTTTTGCAATATTCCTTTGGCGGCGACCCCTGACTGGGTTGCGAACCCTTTTAAAATGGGCAGCCAATCAGATGCGCGCTAACCTCTTGATAGGTAGCAAAACCCTGTCAGGGGTTTTGGTAAATCAGTTGCGGGATATTTACACATTAAACCTGATGTTGATAATATCACCATCTTGAATCACATAACTTTTTCCTTCAACAGCCAGTTTTCCGGCAGTGCGGCAGGCATGCTCTGATTTAAGTGCAACAAAGTCTGTGTATTTCATTACTTCGGCACGTATAAATCCCCGCTCAAGGTCGCTGTGGATCACACCTGCAGCCTGCGGAGCTGTCATTCCTTTTTTTATGGTCCATGCACGGACTTCCATTGGTCCTGCAGTAAAAAATGACTGGAGGTTCAGAATTGCATAAGCCGAGCGAACCAGTCGGTTTACGCCTGGCTCAGTGAGGCCGGCATCTTCAAGGAAAACCTTACGGTCTTCGGCACTTTCAAGCTCAGTAATTTCAGCTTCGAGGGCACCTGCAATGATAATTACTTCAGTATTTTCGTTTTTAACGGCCTCTTTAAGTGCCTCAGTATATTTATTCCCGGATACTGCAGAAGCATCGTCAACATTACAAACATAAATTACCGGTTTGTCGGTAAGCAGATACATATCATCGATAAATCGGCGGTCAGTTTCTGCGATTTCAAGGGTACGCACCGATTGAAAATCTTCAAGGTGGTTTTTCACTGAAGTTAAAACATCAACACCATGTTTGGCATCTTTATCGCCGGTTTTGGCGGCTTTTTCAAGGCGCTGAATCTTTCGTTCTACCAGATCAAGGTCACGAATCTGCAGCTCAAGGTCAACAATTTCACGATCGCGAACCGGATTTACAGAGCCTTCAACATGTGGCAGGTTTTCGTCATCAAAACAACGAACCACATGAATAATGGCATCGGTTTGCTGTATGTCGGCAAGAAACTTGTTTCCAACACCTTCGCCCTGACTTGCACCTTTTGCCAGTCCGGGAATGTCCATAATCTCAACCGTTACAGGCACTATTCTAGCCGAATGAATCAGATTGTCAATTTCAATCAACCTGTCGTCAGGTACATTTACCTGTCCGAGATTTGATTTGTTGGTGCTGTAAGCGAAGTTTGAAGTCTGCCCTTTTGTATTGGAGATGCAATTGAAAATCGTGGTTTTACCAATGTTGGTAAGCCCAACGATGCCGCATTTTAATGCCATAGGTTTGAAATGTATTTGTTTTTGGGGTGCAAAGATAGGTAAAGGAGAGAATTTCTAATTTCTAATTTCTAATTTCCAATTCTCCAACCTCTGACATCCGGCATCCGACATCCGCAATCCGACATCCGACATCTGACCTCTGACCTCTGACCTCCAGCCTCTCACCTCTGACCTCCGACCTCCGGCCTCTGACCTCTGTCATCATTTATTCTCAAATAAACGTCACCTTCACCCACATATCACTGTTCCTTCCCCGGTCATCTGTGCAGCTGATTTTGTAATTGCCGGCATCAGGGAGAAAGAAAACCTTTTCATTCGGGTTGGCTGTTTTGTAAAATTTATCATTCAGATACCAATATACTTTTGCCACGCCGTTTTCGGCATTACAGGTAAGCATCAGTTGCTGTTTTCTTCCTCTGAAAAGCAGATATTCAGCGCCATCGGTAAGTGATGTTATGAGCGGAGCACCGCTGACTTTTACCGATGGGCAATCCGGATTGTGCTGAGGTACAGATTTGTACGGAATCTGCATTTCATTATACCACGATATCAGCCCGGAAGGGTAGTGGGGATAAAACACTTCCCGGTAGCCTTTTTCGGGAAGGCATGTCCGGCAATAGCTGAGGGTTTTTGATTCGTTTACAAACTGTTTTTGCAGATGATTGCAGCGCATGGAGGGTGATATTCCCGGCAGGAAATAATCCATAATCTGATGATGGCAAAAAGTGTCGGGTGGCATACCGGTTTCGGAACAGACTAGCCGGAAATCAAGATCAGCCGGCGGGTTAAACCAGTTGTCAGATTGCCGCGGTTGAATGGAATTGAAGATGTTGAAAAGCAATGGCACGGCAAATTCAGCACCATTAAGTTCGGGTACACCGTTTCCGGGAAAATTACCGACCCACACACCAATTGTGTATTCACGGTTATATCCGATAGCCCATCCATCTCTGCGTCCGTAGGAAGTTCCGGTTTTCCAGGCAATTTTAGGGAGATTCGCCGCCATCTGATATTGATTTGGCAGGTCAGGACGATGCAATTGTGTGAGGATTCCGGTGATCATAAAAGCAGCTCCCGGCGAGCAGATTGTATCTGAAGGCAGGGAGTCGCTTCCCTGTAAAAACCGCAATGGCCTGTAAATACCATCGTTGGCAAAAGCTGCATAAAGTGCGGTAAGTTCTTCAAGTGTGGTGCCGCATCCCCCAAGAATCACTGAAAGACCAAGCTTTTTTCGGTTTGAGGCAATCCATCGGAATCCTGCATCAGCCAATGAATTGTTGAAACGGTCAACGCCAAGTTTATCAAGCAATTCCACGGCAGGAACATTGAGCGACAATGCCAGCGCTTGTTCCACAGTTACTTTTCCACGATAAGTTTCGTCATAATTTTCAGGCCGATAACCTGCAAAGTTCTGCGGCACATCGGTAATCACCATTTTAGGCGTAATATGGCCATCGTCAAAAGCCAGCGCATAGAGCAATGGTTTTAAAGCAGAGCCCGGCGAACGCAAAGCAGTGATTCCGTCAACCTGACCCTGAAAAGCATCTTCATTAAAACCAGCCGAACCCACATAAGCCTCAACTTCCATGGTTTGATTGTTGACCACCAGCACCGCCAGATTGTTGATCTGCATTGAGCGAAGCCTCCTGACGTAATTGGCTGCCTGTGTTTCAACCCTGTGCTGTGTTTCAGGGTTTAAAGCCGATCTTATTTCTCCGGATGTGCCGGATTTTCGGAAACGATAGGCAAAATGCGGTGCATCGCGTGGAATATCGTGCCTTGCGGACGTAAAAGGCTCATTCAGCGCATCTTCAATCACATCATCCGGAAATAATTTCTTCTTACGCATTTCGGTAAGCCAGTGATTGCGCCATTTCATCAGCTTTGCTGCATCAGCGCCGGGCCTGAGTTGATTCGGATCGTTTGGAATTACAGTGAGCATAACCACCTGCGCCAGACTAAGGGCTTCGGGCTCTTCGTCAAAATAAATCAGAGATGCTGATTTTACACCTTCAATATTGCCGCCGTAAGGTAAAAGGTTAAAATAAAGCTGCAAAATTTCATCTTTGCTCAGATACCACTCCAGTTGCAGCGACCTGAACATTTCCCTTATTTTTACTGCCGGAGTGCGTGGAGCAGGCTCCAGAAGCCGGGCAAGTTGCATGGTGATTGTCGAAGCTCCTGAAGTTCGTCTTCCTTTCCGGAGGTTATTTACCGCTGCCCTTACAATGGCAACAGGATTTATTCCCGGATGCAGATAGAAGTACTTGTCTTCTTTAAAAACAATGGTTTTTTTGAGATCGTTGGTAATCTCAAGGAGATCAGCTTTCAGCCTCCATTTATGGTCGTTGGTGAGAAACGCATGCAGCAATTGCCCGTCGGCTGAGGTTACGGTTGCAGAAAAATCCCGGTTCAGTGGTTTGAGCGGGAACAAAGTATTCAGCAACAGAAACAAAAAAAATGGCAGAATTACAACCAAAGCTATAACAATCACAATCCTTTTCCGCAGGATAATGGCGATAGGTGTGCCTGCTCTGCTTAACTTTGAGGATGTTCCGGTTTTACCCATAAATGCTGTCGATTCAATTGATCAGGATCTATTCTGTATATTTGACTGTAATATATCCAGCTCCTGCTTCAGTCAATTTTCCGATAACTACAGCGAAAATATTTTTATCGCGAAGTAGTTTCAGATATTTTTCAGCTTCATCGGGTTGGAGACAAACCAGCAATCCGCCTGATGTTTGTGCATCACAAATCATAAAGCATTCAATTTGGCTCAGATTATCGAAACTGGCCCAATCTGTAGCAGTTTCATAATTTGCTTTTGATCCACCCGGAATTGCCGAAGCCATTGCCAGCTCTTCAACACCTTCCATAAATGGAATTTTCCGGAAATCAATTTCTGCATTTACTTCTGATGCCAGCGTAATTTCATGAAGATGACCCATTAAACCGAATCCGGTAACATCGGTGCATGCACTTACTTTCACTTTATCCATTTCGGTGGCTGCTGCTGCATTGAGCATGGCCATCCATTGTGTTGATTTGTGAACGGTTTCTTCGTCAGCAAGCCCCATTTTATTGGCGGTTGCAATAATGCCGTTTCCAATGGGTTTTGTGAGCACAAGGATGTCTCCCGGTTTTGCGCCGGCATTGCTCAGCACCTTGTCGGGATGAACCAGACCCGAAACCACCATTCCGAATTTCGGCTCATTGTCTTCGATGGAATGTCCGCCAAGCACTGAAATGCCTGCTTCTGTAGCTTTGTCGGTGGCACCTCTGATGATTTCCTGAAGCACTTCAAGCGGCAACCGGTTTACCGGAAATGCAGCAATATTCAGTGCAAAGATTGGCCTGGCACCCATTGCATAAACATCGCTGAGCGAATTGGCAGCGGCAATTGCTCCGAAAAGATAAGGATCGTCAACCACTGGTGTGAAAAAGTCAACAGTTTGCACCAACGCAATTTCATCGGTAAGTCGATAAACGGCAGCATCATCGCGCTTGTCAGCTCCAACCATTACATTGGGATCAAGCACCGGCGGCAGATTTGCAAGAATTTTTTCAAGATCAGCCGGTCGTATTTTACAGGCACATCCCATGCCATGGGTGAATTGAGTAAGCTTTACCTTTTCTCCCGTTGATTTAACAGGCTCTTCGGCGTATGAATCAGGTTGAAGCGAAAGTACAGACTTTGAAATTAACTCAATGGCTTCATCTATTTCGTCGGAAGTTGAATACCGTCCCACTGAAAAGCGAATGGTGCCCAGCGAAAATTCGGGGGAAACCTTCATAGCGCCCAAAACTGATGATTCACCTGTAGTGCCTGTGTGACATGCCGCACCGGCCGAAGCTGCTACGCCGGGCATTGCAGCCATAATGGTTTGCGCATTCAGGTTGCGAAAACCAATACTTACCGTATTCGGGAGGCTGTTTTCAGGATGACCATTGATGTGTAACGGACCTATTTTTTCGGTCAGGCCGGAAATCAGTCTGGTTTTTAGACTTAACGCATGTGAATGATAATCATTGACTTCTTTTAAAGCAATTTCACATGCTTTCCCAAGACCAACGATTTCCAGCACATTTTCGGTTCCGGCCCTGAGATTTTGCTCGTGATCGGCGCCATGCATCAGTTTCTCAATTTTTACACCATGCCTGATATAAAGTGCTCCAATGCCTTTGGGTGCGTATAGTTTGTGCCCTGCAATTGAAAGCAGGTCAACATCTAGCACTTTTACATCCACTGGTATTTTTCCGGTTGACTGCGCTGCATCGGTATGCATTAAAGCGCCATGACGCCGTGCAATGTCAGCAATGGCAGCAATGGGTTGAATGGTTCCGGTTTCATTGTTGGCATGCATTACAGAAATAAGTATCGTTTCAGGACGAAGCAATTTCTTAATGTTTTCAGGATCAACTACTCCAAATTTATCAACACCTGCAATGGTGATTTCAAATCCCTGAGTTGCCAGAAAACGCGTGACTTCTGTTACTGCAGGATGCTCAACTGCCGAAATTATAATATGATTTCCATGTGATCGCATTGCATAAGCAGCACCTTTGATGGCCATATTGTTCGACTCGGTGCCACCACTTGTAAAAATCAATTCCTGCGGCCGGCAATTGATCATGGCGGAAACCCTGTTTCTTGCTTTTTCTACAGCTCCCCGCGCCTTGATCCCAAACAGGTGACTGCTTGACGGATTGCCGAAATATTCATCCAGAAATGGCTGCATTTCTGCTGCAACCCTTGGATCGATGGGGGTGGTTGCATTGTAATCGAGGTATATTTGCTTCATATCAGTGTAACTGAACAGCGTAAAGTTAAAAGTTAATCAGTCATCGCTGAGCTGATTAGGGCAGATTTATTTGCTTCCGGCAATTTCTTTTTGCCGGATATTTATCCATAATTCAATTCATTGTTTCCAGAGATCAGCTTTAGAATCTGTTCTGCATTTTCTTTAGCATCACCTGTATGCGTATCGAATTCAGTGATTTTCCGGCTTTTAAACTTTTCAAGTGCTTTACGATAGGTTTTGTCGTAGTACTCAAGCACAAGTTTGATGGCCGGTGCAAAATCACCATCCTGAATATCCTTTTTTGCTTCGGTAACTCCTTGTCCGCCCATTGCCTGGGATATTTTGGCAAGTGCTTCCAGCAGAAGGTTTTTATCGAAGCCGGCATATTCATTCACAAGCCGTTCAACCCTTTTTTCGATGGTTACATTGAGCAGAATAAGTGGTTGTTTCTTCATGTGATCAAAAAAAGGTGCCGGAAGACCAACGGCTCCAACAGATCGGCTTTCGTCTTCGATCCAGATGCGTTTTGTGTGATCAAGTTTTATCCATTCAGCAAAAAGATTGTTTTCAAACTGTTCGTTGGTGGGTTGTGGAAGTTGTCCCAGATAACCAAAAACCGAACCCTTATTGTGGGCAATATCTTCAAGATCAATAATTTGTTCGCCCCGTTTTTTGAGTTCATGCAGGATTTCAGTTTTTCCGGAACCAGTCATTCCTCCCAGCACAATCATTGGCGTATTTTTCCCGGATTCAGCCCTGATGTAAGTTCGCAAGTTTTTGTATCCTCCTTCAATCAAATGCACCTGAAAACCTGCAGTGCTGAATAGCCATGCCATTGAAGCACTGCGCATTCCTCCTCGCCAGCAGTAAACTACGACTTCTCTGGTTTTTCCGCGGGAAATGGCATTGAGTTTCTTTACAAAACCCGACATATTCGGGCCAACTCGATCAAGACCCAGAAAAAGTGCAGCTTCTTTTCCGGCATTTTTGTAAAGTGTGCCAATTTCAGCTCTTTCTGTATCCGAAAACAAGGGGATATTCACAGCACCCGAAATGTGCCCTTGAGCAAACTCCGAGGGGGAGCGCACATCAATAAGCGGTACGGAAAGCTGACTATTAAAAAACCATGAAGGGGTTACAGAATTTACCATCTGGCAAAAGTACCTGAAAATTGTAATGGTTCTTCAGGTAGTTTCAGGTGTTGATTTTTATTCGCATTATTGAACTTCAATTACCTCAAAAGGCTCTTCAAGATAAATTAGCCAGCTTTTAACTTCGGGATAGCCCATTTTTGTAAGCAAACCGGCATAATGTTTAACCTGATCTTTATGGTATTCCAGAGGTTTCCCGGCTTTGTAATCGATTACATCGGTATGGGAATCATGAAGCAGAATCCGGTCAGGCCTGTAACTTTTTCCTCCACTGGTCAGGATTTCAGCCTCGTTTACAACTTTGGCTTTTGAAGTAAAAAATGGCCTGACTTCCGGATGTTCAAGCAGATTCCGAAGTTTTTCCAGTATGTCCGGAGCTTCGGCAGAAGTAATTAACCCGTTGTTAATCAGTCCTTCTAATGATTTTTCAATGTCCTCAGAAAAAATAATTCCTGAAAGAGCCAAATGTAGTATGTTTCCCGAAATCTGTGAAGTGCGCGGCGATGATGCTTGCCAATGCTGAGGTGCACGAGATGCAAAGATCAGCCGCTCATGCCATGGAAATGTTTGAAATTTTACCGGGATTGCTGAAAGTTCTTCTGAAGTCTTACGTTCTTTAATGACCGGTTTTTCACCGAACGTGTAAGTTAATTTTCCCGCTGCATACACACCTGAAGTAGTTAAAAAATCTACCAGCATGTCGGTCACCGAAGTTATATCACCCTGATTTTTTGAAGGAGTACCTGATAAAATGTACAATCGCTCAGATGCGCGTGTAAAAGCAACATAAACCATATTCAGCAAGTCGAGTTTTTTCTTGTTACGCTCATCCTGATAAAGCTCATTGTATCGGGTGTTTTCAAGTTCTTTGGTTAGTTTAAGATAGGCTAGTTTCAGCTCAGGCACTGTATCATCTTCAAGCTGAGCCCATGCCTGGCTTGGTCGGTTGCTGATTTGTTGTTTTGCAAACGGATAAATGACAACCGGAAACTCCAGCCCTTTCGATTTGTGAATGGTCATTACTTTTACCGCATCGCTGCTTTCTGACATTACCACCGATAATTTATCGCTCTGAGACTCCCAATAATCAATAAAGCCGGCAATTCCTCCTTGCCCGGATGACGAAAACTTCAGCACTTCATCTAAAAAGAATTGTACATAAAGCGGTGAACGTTGATGAAGACCAAACGATCTGATCAGTTCTTCGGTGAGATCAAACAGTGATTTATCACTGAGTTTTGATGGTGAAAATTCAGGAGCAGATTCTTTGAGAACTTTGTAAAATACATCAATACTTTTGATGTCATTAAGTAATCTGGCCTTCGAATCAGTTTTATAAATTTGATTATCAACCAGATAATCTGTAATGCATGCTCTCGAAATTTCGTCATTTTCGTTGCTCAGCAATGCAAACCAACTCATCAGGAAAACCACTTCATGAGAATTCTTCAGCAGAAGTGAGTCGGAAGAAACTACTTTTATACCATGCTCGAAAAGATTAACTGCGATTTGCGAGGACTCAATATTTGCCCTGCAAAGAATTGCAATATCGCCGGGTTTATATCCTTCATCACACAGCGAAACTACAAGATCATAGACCCGCGCAATGTGTGCGTCGCTAACTTTTCCGTTTTCCTCATCATGAAACTCAACCTGGACCAATCCGCCCGAATTTTTTGGATCAAATATTTGTTCAACGCCTTCATACACTGCTTGTTTATCGCCCAGATACAAGGGTGCCACAAAGCTAAAAAAGCGGTTATTAAAGTCAACTACTTCGAGGCGCGAGCGAAAATTTGAAGTCAGATTCTCCGCTTTGAAATCGCGTTGCAAGGCCAATGCCCTTTGCGCTATGATTTGATTTTGGCCAGGATTATTTACTTCAGGCAGTCTCACAAACTGATCTACATCCCCGTTCCTGAAGCGGTAAATGGCTTGTTTGCCATCGCCGACAATCATATTCACTCCACCTGTGGAAAGTGAATTTTCGATCAGAGGCATCAGGTTAAGCCATTGAAGCACAGAGGTATCCTGAAATTCATCAATCATGTAATGTCTGAATCGTTCGCCGATTCTCTCATAAATAAATGGAACCGGTTCTTCAGAAACAATGGTTCCGACAATACGGTTGAATTCCGCGATAGGCAGAATATTCCGCTCTTTCTTGATCAGTTCAAGCCTGTTTCGTACCTCACTCAGCACCGACATCGGATAAAGCTGCTGCCGCACCATTTCAAGAATAGTTGCTCTTTCGTCATGGAGATCTTTGTGTTGTTCTATTTTACGGAAAATATCCGTTAAATGAGGCGTTATTGACAGCAAATTATCCTTTAAAGGTGATTTTCTGCCTTCGGGACTCAACCACGAATCTGCTTCAATATTTTTTACTACGGTTGCCGATGGCGGTGCTTTTAATTTAATGCCCAGGCTGTAATTCTTAAAGAAACTGTAAACTCCCTTTGATTTTCCGATGAATAAATTTTCGTCAAGCCCTTGCTGATTGATAAGGCTTATGGCTTCTTTTCCCAGCGAAATCAGGGAGCTTTCATAATTTTTGACAAACTTTCTGATTGACTGGCTAATTTCAGAAACTTTTGAAGCATTCATGTTCTGTATGAGTGGCAAATATTCTAAAGCGTCCTCCCTGAAGAGATTCTTTGCAAAATCTATCAGCAAACGATCAATCTGCCAGCTTTCGTCTTCCTCAGTTTTTTGCTGAATGAAATTAACGAGTATTTCAGTCAGTTCATTGTCAGATCCGGCGGCGGCAAGTATATCTTCAACTGCCAGAGAAAGCAGTAACTGGCTGTCCATCTCTACCTCAAAACTCATTGAAAGTTTAAGATCGAAAGCAAATGCCCTGATTACTTTGTGAACAAAGGAATCGATGGTTGAAACCGCGAAATCACTGTAATTGTGCAGAATCATTGTCAAAGCCTGATCTGCATTTTTTCTGATATCCTTAAATTCCAGACCAGTACCTTTTATCAAAGCAGTGATCAGGTGGCTGTGTTTTGCATGAATATTCGATTCGTCAATTTCAGCAACAAGCTTCAGACTGGCAACAATGCGCTGCTTGATCTCATTTGCTGCTTTATTGGTGAACGTAATCGCAAGAATGTTCCGGTATCGTGCAGGCTCTTTCAGTATGATGGTCAGGTAAATGAGCATCAGTGTATATGTTTTGCCCGAACCGGCAGAAGACTTGTAAACCAGAAAGTTATTCATGAAGCTTCTAAAATTTCAGAACCCGGATCAGATAAATATCAGTATTGATTTTTTGGTTAATCTTCCCGTTTTCAGCGGAATATCAACTCAAAAGCAAAAGCCGGAATCATAGGTTTATAAAGTGCTAATTTCGCAATTTTGGCTGAGATTGCATCATAAAAAATCAATTTTGCAAAAGGTTAAGGGCTCACCTTAAATATCACTTTCATTAAACATTCCATCATTCCGGCTATCTATCACTGTGTCATTCCATTCTTCGCACTATCTTTGCAACCTCAAAAAAAGATGGTTATGATCAAAGACAACAATCTGGTTTATGGAATACGCCCTGTTATAGAAGCTATTTCGGCAGGCAGAGATATTGACCGGCTGATGCTTCAGACCGGGCTTAAAGGCGAACTTTTGCCTGAACTACGCAGATTGATCAACGAATTTGCAATTCCATATCAGTATGTCCCGGTCGAAAAGCTGAATCGGTTGGTTCGTGGTGTTCATCAGGGTGTGGTTTGTTATGTTTCTCCGGTTGCTTTTCAGCCAATAGAAAATCTGTTGATGTCAGTTTTCGAAAAAGGAGAAACCCCGCTTTTTGTTATCCTTGACCGCATTACCGATGTCAGAAATCTCGGCGCAATTGCCCGCAGTGCTGAATGTGCCGGAGCTCACGGACTTATCATTCCTGAAAAAGGAGGAGCTCCTGTTAGTGCCGATGCCTTGAAAACCTCAGCAGGTGCGCTGGCAACACTTCCCGTGCACCGAAGCAGTAATCTCAAAACTACCATCGATTACCTGAAATCAAGTGGTCTCAGCATAGTGGCTGCTTCCGAAAAAGGAGATATGCCATATTATAACGCGTCATTTCAGGGGCCAATGGCGCTGATTATGGGTTCAGAAGAAGACGGAGTTTCGCCTGAATACCTGAAGCGTTGCGATCAGGTGGTGAGTATCCCTATGCGCGGTACCATCGGCTCTCTGAATGTTTCTGTGGCAACAGGCATTTTGTTGTTTGAAATTATGAAGCAGCAAACCGCAAACCTGTAATTTTTGATTTTTCGTTATCCGGGAAATGAATAAAGAAACCCTCAAAAATAATTCTCTGAATTTCGGCAAACAGTATAATCTGTGGGTAATTGTTATCGTTTTCGCCGGGCTGATTCTACGGCTTTATCGTCTTGATTTTTCCTATTCAAATGACGAACTCAGTGCACTCAGCAGGGTAGGATACGACTCATTCGGTGAGCTTGTGCAGAAAGGATTTTATGTTGATGGGCATCCCGGAGGAATTCAGGTTTTTCTTTTTTACTGGTCGAAACTTTTTGGGATGGATGAATGGATCGTCCGGCTCCCTTTTGCATTGGCCGGCGGATTGGGAATCTGGTTCACCATAAAAACATTTTCCCGATGGTTTTCTCCCGCAACCGGACTTCTGGCGGGCGCATTTATAGCATTCCTTGCTTTTCCTTTGCTTTATAGTCAGATAGCCAGACCTTATGGCATTGGCCTGACATTCAGTATGATAATGGCCTGGTATTGGACAAAGCTGCTTTTTGATGAAGAACCAAAAATCGGGATAGCGCTTGCATTTTCTCTCAGCGCAGCAGCTTGTATGTATAACCATTACTTCAGCTTTTTACTTGCATTGATTGCCGGAATAACGGGATTATTCTTCCTGAAAAAGGATAGAATACCTCATTACCTTGGCGCAGGAATACTGGCAGCAGTCATTTTTAGTCCACACATATATATTACACTGAACCACCTGAGCATTGGAGGTGTCGGACTATGGCTTGCCAAACCAGAATGGACCTGGCTTTTCGAACATCTTGCTTACGTTTTTAACAATTCTTACATTATTGCTCTTTTGCTTGTTCTGATTGGTGCTTTTCAGTTTTTTACCTATAAAAAAACTTCCGGACTGCTGAAATTCAGAATCATTTCACTGATTTTGTTCCTGCTTCCTCTATTGATAGGATTTTTCTATTCCAGATTTGTAAATCCTGTTTTGCAGCACAGCGTACTTATTTTTTCTTTTCCTTTCCTTTTGGGATTTATCTTTTCATTTGCCGGAAATATTCCGGTAAAGTGGATAAGTCCGATGCTTGCCGTAGTATTGCTTTCTGGAATTGTGCAAACGGTTTTTGTTTCCGGATACTATAACAGGCAGCATTTTGGCGAATTCAAAGGAGTGGCGGCCTTCATAGCCGAATGGAACAAAAAATATGGTGCTGAAAATATTACCAGAGCCATGATCGCAAATAATCCATGGTATATAAGGTTTTACCTTGACGAGGAACAAAATAATCTGACAACTTTTGCCCAGACTGATAATCGTGGTGGCGCAGATCTGGATAGCTTAAAACGTATTCTGGATAATTGTGAAACACCTTATTTCTCTTATGCCTGGACCAAGCCTGCACCTTTTGAAGTAAGGGATATGATTCTTGCAAGGTTTCCCTGTTTGATGGAGCGTGTTAATTTCGAAGGTTTATCAGAAACTGCGATTTACGGCAAAGAAAGCAGCGAAAAGTGTCTGATTCGCACTACTGATACGATTTTTTATCTGAAACTGTATCAGGCAGACACTTCTGCTTTTACAGAGAATATCAAAGGTCCTGAGTTTTTTCCTGGTTTTGAAGGAAAAGTTAGCGATACTTATCCTGATTTTGAAGGCATTGATGCATTGGTTGCAGTGGCTTCCTTAAGTATTGCCGATAGTTTGAGTGGCGCACTCCTGGTGGCTTCATTTCACGATGAAAACGGCGAAACCTTATTCTGGTCAGCCGCCAGATTCGACCTGTTTACCCGTGAAAATTCCAACAGTAAGATAAGATTAACCATTCCGGTCTCCGAAAAAAAACTTTTCCATAAACGGATGAAGTTGTATGTTTGGAACCCGAAACTCAAATCCATTTACCCGGATTTTATCTCATTGGTGGTTGAATCAGATGTAGAGAAGTAAGTATTAAGCTTATTTTCGGGCTTTTACCAGAAAAAATCATCTGGCAGAAATTGAAAAAAATCTTTTAAAAATGATAAAAAAAACAATTAAGCAATTTTTAATTCTTGGACTGATTTCTTTGATTTTTATTTCCTGTAAGCGGGAAGTTGTTGAGAAACACCCGGATGGAACAATCAAACTTGTGCAGCAGTTTAAGGGGAAAAAGCAGCACGGAACTACTACATATTACTTCCTGAACGGCAGCAAAGAACTCGAAGTTGAATATCAGAATGGTGAATTGCATGGCAAAACCACCCGTTGGCATTACAATGGCCGCAAACAGTCAGAAGAAATGTATGAAAACGGCAAACGTAATGGCTTGTCGGTTCAATGGAATGAGACCCGTGCCAAGATTGACGAGAAAACGTATCGCAATGACACACTTCACGGTCCCTATCGCGTGTATCATATAAACGGCGATCTAATGATTGATGGGATGTATTCAAACGGCATGTTTGATGGTGAATGGACTTACTACAATGAGTTCGGATTTAAAATAGGACAGGGCTCATACAAAATGGGTGAAGGTGTTCAGCTGGCATTTCATGTAAATGGCAAACTCTGGAAGGAAGTTAATTATAAAAATAACCTCAGAAACGGTCCTGAAAAAACTTTTGACCAGAATGGTGAGCTGATAAGCACAGTTTATTATGTTGATGATGTGGTGACCGAAAATCCTGAAAATTCTGCTGTAACCAAATAGCTTATTTCAGTCAATGGGTTGTAGGATAAACTGATGGGAATTACTCTTTAGAATTATTCTAAACTAATTGATTTATAAAAATTTAGCTGGATGAGGTCTGAGAAAATCGGAATAAAAATTTCTTTTCAGGTAAATTTGGAAATATCATTTTTTATGACATAAATTTGCCCTGTTATTCAGATAACATTGTTACAAATTTCACATAAATTAACCATCCTAAAACATCCTCAAGATGAATCTGGAAAAAATCATGACCGACCTGGAGAAAAAACATCCGGGAGAAGTTGAGTACTTGCAAGCAGTACGCGAGGTTCTTGAATCTATCGAAGACATTTACAACGAGAACCCACAGTTTGAATCAGCCGGTATAGTCGAGCGTATAGTTGAGCCTGACCGTATTCTGACATTCAAAGTATCCTGGGTTGACGACAATGGCAAGGTTCACGTAAACCTTGGTTACAGAGTCCAGTTCAATGGCGCAATCGGACCTTACAAAGGTGGTCTGCGCTTCCACCCGAGTGTTAACCTCAGCATCCTGAAATTCCTCGGTTTCGAGCAGATTTTCAAGAACAGCCTCACCACACTTCCTATGGGCGGTGGTAAAGGTGGCAGCGATTTCGATCCTAAAGGAAAGTCAAACGCTGAAATTATGCGTTTCTGCCAGGCATTTATGCTTGAGTTGTGGAAAATGATTGGTCCTGAAACCGACGTTCCAGCCGGTGACATCGGAGTTGGTGGCCGTGAGATCGGTTTCATGTACGGAATGTACAAGAAACTTGCTTCAGAGCACACAGGTGTTCTTACAGGTAAAGGCCGCAACTGGGGTGGAAGTATTCTCAGACCCGAAGCTACAGGTTTTGGTGCTGTTTATTTTGCTCATGAAATGCTGAAAACCAAAGGACTTGATTTCACAGGTAAAACTGTTGCTATCAGTGGTTTTGGTAATGTTGCATGGGGTGCTGCTTCAAAGGTTACTGAATTAGGTGGTAAAGTAGTTACCATTTCAGGTCCTGATGGTTATATCTATGATCCTGATGGAATTTCAGGTGCTAAGATTGATTATATGCTTGAACTCCGCGCATCAAACCAGGATATCGTAAAACCATATTCCTATGAATTTCCCAATGCACAGTTCCACCAGGGTAAACGCCCATGGGAAGTGAAGTGCGATGTTGCTTTGCCTTGTGCTACTCAGAACGAGCTTGGACTCGAAGATGCTAAAGCGCTTGTTGCAAACGGAGTTATCTGTGTTGCTGAAGGAGCTAACATGCCAACAACTCCTGATGGAGTTAATGTGTTCCTCGAAAATAAAGTTATGTTTGGACCTGGAAAAGCTGTAAATGCCGGTGGTGTTGCTACTTCAGGACTGGAAATGACCCAGAATTCGATGAAAATCAGCTGGACTGCAGATGAAGTTGATGCTAAACTGCACCAGATTATGACCGAGATTCATAGTCAGTGTGTAAAATACGGAAAACAGGAAGATGGTTATGTTAACTACGTAAAGGGTGCCAACATTGCTGGTTTCCTTAAAGTAGCAAATGCCATGCTTGATCAGGGAGTTATCTGATCTCCGGATTTATTATGTGTTGAATTACCTGAGGCCCCGGATTCTTCCGGGGCTTTTTTTGTTAATGCAAATTGAAAAGCTGATGATAAGTGTTTTACTGAAAATTTTACTTTCTAAAGGTTTTATGGATCAGGTAATTTTTTTAACGTGCTGTCACAGAGTAATATAGAGAAAAGTGTGGCGTTTGCAGATGGTATAAAATTTTAAAACACTATCGTCCGGCTTAAGGAAATATTTATATTTGTCAGCAACAAACTCTTTTTTTCTATGAAATCCTTCAACAGTATCGATGAAATCCTCCTTTTTGCAATAAACTCTGAACAGGAGTCCGTTGATTTTTATACCCGGCTGTCAAGTCAGGTAAATAATCCGGAAATGAAGCAGATTTTCAGGCAATACGCCCATGAGGAGATGGGTCACAAGGCAAAGCTTATGACAATCAGAGAAACAGGTCTGATGAGTGTAAGCAATGAAATAATTAACGATCTGAAAATAAGTGATTATATGGTCGATGTTTTTCCTGGCCCTGAGATGAAATATGACGAAGCTCTGGTACTTGCAATGAAAAAGGAAAAAGCAGCATTCCGGCTGTATATGGATCTGTCGCAATTGGCCTCTGATTCTGAAAGTAAAGCTGTTTTTATGTCTTTGGCGCTTGAAGAGTCAAAACATAAGCTCCGGTTCGAGATTGAATATGATCAACATGTGCTGAAGGAAAATTAATTTACTATTCAAGTATAAAAAACCGCTCAATCGAGCGGTTTTTTTTTATAAAAATCAGTTACTTTTTGCATTTATTTATATAAATGATATAATTTCTTCAGATTTTCTTCAGCTCAGTAACACAAAATTTGAACCCATGAAAACCCTCAATTCAAAAGATGACGCGCTTCACTTTGCAATGAGAAATGCACAGGAGTGTGCCAACCTCTTTAACAGACTGGCTCACAATGCCAGAAATACCAGATTAAAGAGAACTTTCAGCAATTACGCACGTGAAGAATTTGCGCAGGTTGTGAGCCTCAGCAGGCTACGCCAGACCTCTCATGACGAAGTACCTGAAGAGTTATTTGCTGGTATTGAAATTAACGGGCAATTGAATGGTTATCATGGTGAAGATGAGCTAAAATACAACGAAATTCTTGAAATTGCCATGCGCAAAATCAGGCTGGCGCTTAAGTTATATCTCGAAATGGCATCCAGGTCTTCTGACAATGATCTGAGAGATGTGTTCAAATCGATGGCAGTAAAGGAAAACACACACAAACTAGGGGTTGAAGCTGAATACAACGACTCATTACTACTCTGTTGAAAAACCTACTATAATAACCCCGGGCCCGCTGAAAAACGGGCCCTTTTTGGTTTTCAGGCAATTTGTCTTTTATTGGATCCGGATAATCAATTAAATAGCGTTATCAGGTTTCTTTAATACATTCTCCGGCAGTTGAAGCATATTTGTTAAATTTGCACTTCAATAGTGCTGAATTATTTTATGCAATTTGTAAACCCCTTTTTTCTGTTTGGCCTTTTTGCTATAGCTATCCCTGTTGCTATTCATCTCTTTAATTTCAGGCGATACCGGAAAATATATTTCAGCAATGTTGACCTGTTGCGCAATTTTCAGAAGAAAACCCGCAAGCAATCTGAACTACTGCACCTTTTGGTTCTTGCAGCAAGAATCCTCACAATCATTGCTTTGGTTATGGCTTTTGCACAGCCATATATCCCGATCCGCGAAAATGTTGTAACCGGAAGTGTGCAGATTGCAGGAGTTTTTGTTGATAATTCATTCAGCATGGAAGCAGCCGATGCCGACGGGCGAAAACTGGATGAGGCCAAGAGAAAAGCTGCGGATATTGCGTTGGCTTACGATGCTGATGATCTTTTTCAACTTCTCACCAACGATTTTGAAAGCCGGCATCAGAGGTTGGTGTCAAGAGATGAATTTCTGCTGATGCTTAAGGATATTAAGCCGGGGCCGGTGGCCCGAAGTTTCACTGAAGTGTATGCCCGGCAATCTGATGTTCTGAAAAATTCCCGTTACCCTTCTGCTTCTTCATATTTGATTTCTGATTTTCAGTATTCAACAATGTTGTCATCACTGCCTGATAGTTCTGCTGATTTTTCAACATACCTTGTGCCCGTTGGTGGAAATCAGGCCGGGAATCTTTATATCGATACCTGCTGGTTTGATAATCCGGTGCTCAGGGTTAACCAAACAGCGGGTCTACAGGTTAAGATTTCAAATATTTCGGAGAATAATCTTGAGAAAATTCCTGTCAGATTGCTTATTAATGGCGAACAACGCGCCATTGCATCCATTGATATAGAAGCCAACACCTCTCAGATTACCACACTTGCTTTTAGTACCACCAATTCTGGTCAGCAAAATGCTGTGGTTGAAATCAGCGATTATCCTGTGGTTTTTGATGACAGCTATTACCTGTCGTTTACAGTCACCGAGTCTATCCCTATTCTGGCCATCAATCAGGATGAACAGGATCCTTATCTGACCAGTGTTTTTGCTGTGGATTCAGTACTTCAGTTCGCAAATTCAACACTCAGGCAAACAAATTTTTCAAGGCTTTCCGAAAATCAACTGATAATTCTGAATGGCGTTTCCAACCTTTCATCCGGATCAGTTTCGGAATTGAGCAGTTTTATTGAGCAAGGTGGAGATGTGTTGATTTTTCCACCTGATGGCGATAATATGGATCTGGTTAACCAAATGCTTGCAGGTCTTGCTGCTCCTCTTTTTGGTCAGATTGACACAACGGCGGGCAGGGTAGCAAAAATTAATAAGAGTCATATTGTTTTTAATAACGTTTTTGATGGTAGCGGCGCCATTCAGGATAATGCTGACTTGCCGTTCATAAGCAAACATTATAGAATTACCAGACCTTCAGCAGGCATTTCTGATGACATCATGACCCTCGATAACGGTGATCCATTATTTACAATGAAATCGGTGGGGCAGGGGAAAACTTATTTAAGTGCAGTTTCATTATCCGATGACTGGGGAAATTTTCCACGTCATGCACTTTTTGTGCCGGTAATGCTGAACATTGCCTTTGAGAGCGAAAGTCATCCTCCTTTGATGTATTATACACAGCACGAAACTGCAATAAAGGTTGGAAATGTTAAGCCCGCCGGCGATAATGTGTTCAGAATCAAAAATGAAGAAGGGTCGTATGAGTTTATTCCTGAGATCAGGCAAGTGGATGGACAGTCTGTTATATTTTTGCGGAATAACATAACCGAAGCAGGTTTTTATAATGTAAACGATGCTGATAAAATTGTTAATGTACTGGCATTCAACTTTAACCGAAAAGAATCTGATCTCAGATTTGCCGATGCTGAGCAGTTAAAAACTGTGATTGGTGAAGTTTCAGGCATAACTGTTCTCTCGGAAGGTAAAAAAGAAATATCAAGGTTGATTTCTGAAAGAAATCATGGCCGTAAACTCTGGAAATGGTTTATAATTGCAGCTTTGATTTTTATTCTGGCAGAAGTACTTTTGCTTCGGTTTTTCAGGAAGAAATCGGCTGAAACAAAAGTATAATTACTTAAAATTGAGAAAAGTGAGGTAATACAAGAATGGAAGAAGAAAACATAAATGGATCTGATGGTATCGGACCAGAGGAGATTCCGGAAATCGGGATACCTCAGGAGTCGGTTGAATTGCACAAGGCCATACAATTGTCGGGAATGTACAAAACATGGTTTCTTGACTATGCCTCGTATGTGATTCTGGAACGTGCTGTTCCTGAGATACTTGATGGATTAAAGCCTGTGCAGCGGCGCATTCTTCATGCCATGGACGAGCTGGATGACGGACGATATAATAAAGTTGCAAACATCATTGGTCATACCATGAAGTATCATCCTCACGGCGATGCTTCAATTGGTGATGCTTTGGTTCAGCTTGGTCAAAAAGACCTGCTGATCGACACTCAGGGAAACTGGGGAAATGTGCATACCGGCGACAGGGCAGCTGCTCCGCGTTACATTGAAGCACGACTCAGCAAATTTGCCCGTGAAGTGGTCTTTAATCCAAAAACAACCAAATGGAAACTCTCATACGACGGAAGAAACAAGGAGCCGGTTTCGCTTCCTGTGAAATTTCCATTGCTGCTTGCACAGGGAGTTGAGGGCATTGCCGTTGGTCTGGCATCAAAAATACTTCCTCACAACTTTCTTGAACTGATTGATGCATCAATTAAGGTTCTTCAGGGTAAAGAATTTGAACTGCTCCCTGATTTCCCGACAGGGGGACTCGCTGATTGCTCAAAATATAACGAAGGCCTGCGGGGAGGCAAAGTAAGACTCAGGGCAAAAATCAGTCAGCTTGATAAAAAGACGTTGCTGGTAAGTGAACTTCCATTCGGCGTTACCACCGAAAGCCTTATCGATACGATAGTGACCGCCAACGAAAAGGGCAAAATTAAAATCCGGAAAATAGATGACAATACTGCCCAGAATGTTGAAATTCTGATTCATCTTACTCCCGGGGTTTCGCCTGATACCACTATTGATGCGTTGTTTGCGTTTACCGATTGCGAGATCTCAATTTCGCCAAACAATACTGTGATTCAGGGCGGGAAACCAAGGTTTTTGAGCGTTTCTGAAATTCTTAGGGAATCAACATTACATACTGTTGAGTTGCTAAGAACTGAACTTGAGATAAGAAGAGCTGAATTGCTCGAGAATCTGCTGTTTGCTTCTCTTGAACGTATTTTTATCGAGAACCGGATATACCACAATATTGAAGAATGTACCAGCTGGGAAGAAGTTCTGGAAACCATCGATAAGTCACTTGATCCTTACAAACCTCAATTTTACAGGGAAATCACCATTGACGATATTCTCCGGCTGACCGAAATTAAAATCAAACGGATTTCGAAATTCAATTCCTTTAAAGCCGATGAATCCATTCGCAACCTGAACGACGAAAAGGCTCAGGTAGAGCATTATCTGGCCAATCTTACCGAGTATGCCATTGAGTATTACCGGAATATCAAACGCAAATATGGCAAAGGAAAGGAGAGACGCACCGAACTTCGGAATTTTGACACCATTGAGGCTACGATGGTGGCCGCATCCAATCAGAAGCTATACGTTAACCGCATCGAAGGTTTTGCCGGTATAGGTCTTAAAAAAGACGAGTTTGTCTGTGATTGCTCTGATATTGATGATATTATTGTTTTCAGAGAGGATGGAACATTTCTGGTAACCAAAGTGGTTGATAAGGTATTCGTTGGCGAAAACATTATTCACATTGATGTTTTTCGCAAAAATGATGAACGAACCATATACAACATGGTTTATCAGGACGGCAAAAACGGCGGGGCATACGTTAAGCGTTTTGCCGTAGTTGGAATTACCCGCGATAAAGAATACCCGCTCACCAAAGGAACGCCGGGCTCTAAAGTGCTTTATTTCACTGCAAATCCGAACGGAGAGGCTGAAACCATAAAGGTTATTCTGAAACCACGGCCAAAACTTAAAAAGCCAAGCTTTGATTTTGATTTCAGTACCCTGGCTATTAAAGGAAGAAGCTCTCTGGGAAATACCCTGACAAAATACGCTGTTAAAAAAGTTACTCAGGGAGAAGCAGGCGTTTCAACCCTTGGCGCCAGAGATATATGGTATGATGATTCAATCCGCAGACTGAACACTGAAGGTCGCGGGCGATTATTGGGCGCCTTTTCCGGTGATAATAAGATAATTACCCTGATGCAATCGGGGCACTATCGTCTTTTTAATTATGATCTTTCCAATCATTTTGATGAGGATATGGTCGTCATTGAAAAATTCGACGCTTCAAAACCCATTACGGCTGTTTATTACAATGGGGAGAAGAAATTCTACTACCTCAAAAGATTCCTTCCGGAAATTACCGATAAGAAAACGGAATTTATCGGCGACGAAGCTGCATCAAAGTTGATTCTGGTTTCAACAGACTGGCTTCCGCGTTTTCAGGTTGTTTTTGATGAAAAACTTAACAACAGGGCGATTGATGAAGAAGAAATTGAAGCCGCACAGTTTATTGAGGTAAAAAGCCATAAAGCAAAGGGCAAGCGTATCACTACCTATTCTGTAAAAAAGATTATGATGCTTGAACCATTGCCTTATTCTCCTCCGGTTGTTGAAACCCCTGAGCCTGAAGAAATTCCTGAAGAGAAACCAATTGAACTGCCTTCGCAGGAGCGAAAATCACCACCCGATGACGATGTGGTGCAAATGACCATCGATTTTTAATTTGAGAACAAACTTTAAATTTGAATGAAAGACACTAAAATTCTTGATGTTACCAACGATGTTAAATGGATCGGAGTGCTCGATCGCGACATTGTTACCTTTGATGTTGTAATGGAAACCGAGTATGGTACCACTTACAATTCCTATTTTATCAATGCAGAGAAAAAAGCTGTGGTTGAAACCACCAAGCTTAAATTCTGGGATACCTACCTTGAAAAATTAAATCAGGTCTGCAATCCCGCTGAAATTGAGTATATTATCCTCGATCACACCGAGCCTGATCATTCAGGAAACCTTGAGAACCTGCTGAAAATTGCACCAAATGCTACCGTAGTTGGCAGTGGCAATGCAATAAGATATCTGAAAGATATGTTTGGAAGTGAGTTCAGATTTCTTCAGGTAAAAGATGGTGATGTCCTTTCGCTTGGCAATAAAACTTTGCGTTTTTTTAATGCACCAAACCTGCACTGGCCCGATTCTATCTACACGTATCTGGAGGAAGATAAAATTCTGTTTACCTGCGATTCATTTGGTGCACATTATTGCACCGAGGAAATGTTTGATGATCTGGTTGACAATTACGACGATTCTTTTAAATATTATTTTGACGTAATTCTAAAGCCGTTCAGCAAATTTATGTTGAAAGCCATAGAGAAAATCCGTCCACTTGAAATCTCAGCAATCTGCACTGGCCACGGTCCAATCCTGCGATCAAACTGGAAACGGTATGTTGATCTTTCAGAGAAATGGGCAAAGGAAGCCATAGAGAATCCTATGAAAAACAGGGTTTTTGTTGCTTATGTTTCGGCCTACCACAATACCGGAGAACTTGCCGAATATATCGCTGAAGGTTTGCGGGAATCAGGCGACATTGATGTTCAGGTTATGGACATTGAAAAAACTGATGCCGCTACACTCGACGAGCAACTTTCGAAAGCCTCCGGGCTTATCCTGGGTTCACCAACCATAAATCAGAATATTCTGCCACAGATTTATCAGGTTTTTGCCATGCTCAATCCCATACGCGACAGGGGCAAACTGGCAGCTGCTTTTGGATCTTACGGATGGAGCGGAGAAGGAGTGAAGCTGATAGAGTCAAATCTCAGTAATTTGAAATTCAAACTTTTTGATGAGAGTTTGTTTATTAAGTTCACACCAAACAATGATGAGCAGCAGAAAGCCCATGAGTTTGGACTGAAATTTGGTGAAGCCCTGAGAAATAATCAGTGCGGAGAATCCGCATAAACCTCTGAAAAGATGCGCCTGAAGCCCGGATTTCTTCAATATCTGACTTTGTTGTCTGCGACTTTTGCAGCATTGGTATTGGTTTCGTGCAGCCCTGAGCGCAAACTGGCTAATCAATTTATGCAAAACAAGGAGCCTTCTGCAGTAATGCTGCTGGCTCCTGATTTTGTTTATAAAGTCAGTTACAAATTGCCGGATTCTGCAGTTCTGGCAAACACACCCGATTATCTCACTGACTCTTTGCTTCTGGCCAACACCGACGTAATCAGGTTTGTCAACGACAGTGCTTATATGACATCTTTTGTCGCAGGATTCAGCAATGCCCTGAAAAGAATAGGTTTCAAGGTTTATAGCCCGGAATATTCAGGTGAGTTTCTTGCTCATGGTCAGAAAGCAGTGATCATAAATATTGCGCAGGCTGAGCTTGAAGAGTACTTCGACTCTATTGGCGAAAAGGCTCAATTTGGTGATGAAGACCTTTATAGTTATGAGTTTTTTATAACATCGGTTAACCTTAATTTCTGGTTCGAAATGTCAGGCATGAACCACAATGATTCCGTAATGCGGGTATTATTCGGCCAGCAGGTAATCAGTGACAGGGTAGATGGTGGTTTTCGCTATTTCCCGTTTACCGGTGATGTTAAATACATTTATTCTGTTGATAGTATTGACACTGGAGATCTGTATTTTGCTGCATATAAAGCCGGAGAGTTAAATGCCACATACCTGAACGATTATCTTATGAACCGGTATATTCAGAATAAACTTCCGGCAAACCGCCCTGCTCAGAAAGCCTATACTTATGATTGGCTCACCGGCAATATCAGGAAACTGAAAGTTTGGGGATTTACAGAGATGTAATTGGTTGCTTCTTGATTAAAAAAATGATCATAATCTTTAAGGTCGATAGAAATTGCACATTTATGTATGCTTTTCTCAGGCGTAGGTGCTGATTGGTTGTTTATTTATTATCTTTATGATCATTAAAACTGAGGCTGGGAATATCTGATTTTTTAGTGATTTCATTTCTGCGAAAGCGGCATAGAATCAAATAGTTCCAGACTGGTATTTGCACATTTGAAAAGACTATTTATGGCAATTGAACATGATATTCAGGTAGATGGCACACTTTTGAGAGTGACAGCATCAGGTTTTGATGAGAACTATAATCAGGTTTTGGCATATCTGCAAGAGATTGTGGGAGCAGCTTTAAAAAATAAGAGCAGCCGGATACTCTGTGATGAACGAAGCCTCGATTACCGGATTTCGACGCTGGATACTTACGAATTGGGCGAATTTGCATCAAAATACGCCAGTTATATCATGAGAATTGCAGTCGTATGCCATCCATCTTCTCTTGAAGACGGCAAATTCTATGAAACCGTTTCGGTGAACCGTGGTTTAAGAATCAGGGTGATGACCGATATGGAAGAAGCCATTGCCTGGATAGGGGAGTAGATCAGAAAGAGTTTTGCTGCAGTTCATCCCTTCACAGTTTCTTTCCCTGATCCTATTCTGCAATTGCTTCAACCACTATGCTCCTTCTGTTTGTTTCATCAAAAGTACAAAGCTTCACGTTTCCGCTGACTTTAACCGGGCCGGTGTATTCCTGACTTTTTTGTGTGGGTAAACTTCCATCGGTGGTAAACCTTATGGTTACTCCGGGAAGTGAGACATTTGCATAAAGCATATTGTTTAAAATTACTGCTCCGGGCATGGGCAAATGGTAGTTTATTCCCCCGGCCAGCTTTCTGAGGCGAGGCAATTCTTTCTGTCCAAGCCGGTTTGCAAATTCATTCCAGGTTTCCTCATATTTATTCTGGTCTTTTGTCCATTCAGGAGCTGCAGCCCAGGCCCTTTCTGCAATACTGATCAGTCGCGGGAATATCATTTGCTCCATAGCTTCAGGCGTTTTTACCGTTTCTGACCACAGCTGACCCTGAATTCCAAGAATGTTTTTTTGTCCGGTTTCCGTTAATACTTCGCGCCCTTCGGCAAGATTATCAGGAAGTTTATTACCCATGGCATCGGTTCTGAAGCTGTTGTAAATATTCAGCGGATCAAACAGATAAGGTTCTTCTTCTGTAATAAAACCACCCCAGTAAAAGCCAGGTTCCATGGGATGTTTGTTGTATGACATGTCCAGATAAAGATGCGTAACGTTACACAATACAACCTTGTATCCTGCATTTGCCAGCTTGTAACCCAGCTCTTCTCCACCCCATCCTATCACACTGTTCCAGATGTATGGAATGAAGTTATCCGCAATATGAGCTGTGTTGATGCTTCGTTTTTCACCGCTGCCATCAGGATCTACCTCAACATGCATGGCAATTTCCTCCCAGCCTGCTGTATTTATTCCGTATTTTCTGTTGATGTCTGCGAAACGTTTAAGAAAGTAATCTTTTACATCATGCAGGTTGTTGATTCCGTTGCTGAGCTCCATCATTGACTTGCAAACCGGCGATTTTTCCCATACACCGTGCGGCACTTCATCGCCACCTGTGTGCATGGTTTTCAGAGGTGCATCTGCTTCGAGGTGCATGGCAACAAGCTCTTTCACCACTTTGTCAATAAAAGTATAAGTGCTTTCCTGACAAGGACAAACCACATTGTCGTTAAAGTTCTGCACCGAAATGTATGTTGATTCATCATCAGCATCGTGAAGCATATACTTTGTTGCTTCGGCTTCATTGCCTTCCTTCAGATACTTTTTATGACGGGCTTTCATCGCAACAATTGCTGCACGGGCATGTCCCGGCATATCTATTTCAGGAATAACTTCGATGTAGCGCTCTTTGGCGAATCTAAGAATTTCAATATAATCTTCGCGCGAATAAAAACCGCTTCCGGATGTTGAAGTTGCTGACCCATATTGATGAATAAGCCCCTCAGATTCATCGCGGGTATGTATCCGCTGACTTCCTATTTCCGTAAGTTCCGGTATTCCCGGAATTTCAATCCTCCAGCCCTCATCGTCGGTGAGATGAAAATGCAGTTTGTTGAGCTTATAAAAACTCATGGCTTCCAAAAGTTTAAATACCGATTCCTTCGATTGGAAATTTCGGGAAACATCGAGGTGCATTCCACGGTATGTAAACCTTGGCTGATCAACGATTTCAAGAGCCGGAATCAGGATTGATTTACCGGCTTCAATTTTTGCAGGAAATAATGCCCTCAGCGATTGAATTCCATAAAAAACCCCTGATTCAGAACCGCCACGAATCACTAACCCGGATTCACCGGAACTCAGATTGTAAGCTTCACTTTTGCCTGATCCATCCAGCGTAAGATGGATAAAATCAGATCCAGCAGGTTTGCCTTCAGACATCTGCATCTCAATTCCTGCTTCATTCTTTAACAGGATCAGCAACAGAACTGCTTCGTTTTCAAGCGCCGGGTCGTAGTAAATTTGAGTTGCGTTACTCAATTTTACAAAGCCGTCCTTTCTGTGAAGTACTGCTGGTGTCGGAGTAACAGGACACAATGCTGACTCAGGCAATAATGTAAGTTTCTGATTTTCCTTGTAGATACTTGCAGCTGTAGGTATTTCTTCTTTATCGTTCTGATTACGTGTTAGTTCAGCGCCGGTTTTGAAAGGAAGAACAGTCAAAATAGGGTAATATGGATTGGAATCATCTTTATCAAAAATAAAATAGAAACCATCGGGTGCGTCAGTTTCCTTGATGGCCCATTCGGTTGATATAATTTTTATATTCAGACTTTTACCCGGCTCAATCGGCGTATAACCCTCAATTGTCTCCAGTTTATGCAAATCGCCGTTGATATGGGTGAGAAACAATCCCTGATGGATGTTTCCTGCGGTAATATCACGGCAAGGAGAGAAACTGAAATACAATTCCCAGTTGCCTTGCAGCGTTTCTCTGCCTTCATTTATTATTTTTATTTCAGAAAGAAAACGGTCGCTGTTTTCGTAATTATTGGTAATGAGTTGCCATTCAATACGTAAGCCAAGTGGAATAGTCGCTGAAATGGTTGAAGCTGTGAATAAAATGAAGAGGAGAAGAAAAAATGTTCGTATTTTTTTCATGTCTTGAAGTGATTCGGATTTTGAAATTTCATTTCTTTTGTTTGCAGACTTGAAGGTAATCCTATTTTTCATACTTGTTCCAGGTCACCATTTCTTCCAGGCTTTTTCTTACTTTAAGCCTTTGTTTATATCCGTCTTCGGGATAACCCATAGAAATCACCAGCCCAATCGTTCTGTCAGAAGGAATTCCAAGTAATTTCTGGATTTTTTTCTCATCAAACCAGCCGATCATACAAGTGCCAAGCCCTAGTTCAGTAGCTTGAAGGCAGAAATGTTCAGAAGTAATTCCGATGTCGATCAGAGGCCACTCTTTTTTCTTGACCTGCATGGCCAAACGGGTAAACCAGCGTGCTTTCTCAATCACTATCACCACCATAACCGGCGCCTGAATTGTAAATTTGTTGATCAGCTGAATATCGGTAAAGGTTGCTTTGGCTATTTCGGTGCGCAGTGGTTCTTCTGTTACCACAATGTACTTCCATGGTTGTGAATTACTTGCCGATGGTGCCAATCGGGCAGCCTCAAGACACAGGTTAATTTTTTCAGATTCAACAGGTTTTGAAGAATAGCGACGCACGCTCTGTCGCAGAAGAATCAGTTCCTGAAAGGTCATATTTTTTAGGCTAAAATTTCATCAGCAAAGTTAAGTTAATCAAGCAGAAAGTTAAATAAATCTGAGCTGATTCGCAACGACCTTAAATCAGCAAGTCAGGGTTTGACCACTTGAAAGCAAACGTTTTGCAAAAACAAGGTAAAATCAAGTCAAGCCCTGACTTGCAATTAGCGATATTCTTGCGGTTTTAATGAACGATAATAATTCAACCTCATCTTTCGTTTGATCATTTATTCAGAACTACCCGGATATTATTTTATTTTTGTCCTGATTAAACATCGCAATTTCTGCATATGCAAATCTTCACCAAAGAAGCCTTCGAAAATCTTTTCCGCACTGAATTCAAAGGTTTGTGCTTTTTTGCCATGAAGTATGTGAAAGATTATGAAACTGCTTGCGAAATTGTACAGGATTCATTTATCCGATTATGGGAAAAACGCGATGTTATTGATACTTCGAAGTCCGTAAAATCGTATCTGACCACTTCAATCCACAATAAATGTCTTAACCATCTGCGCGACAACAGGAAGTTCGACAATAATCTGCTTCAGATTGAGCAGCTGTCGGAGGTAAGTGATGGCAAAACTTCTGATTTTCTGGTTGAGAAGGAATTGCGTAAAAGCATAGCAACGGCAATTGATGAACTTCCGGAGAAATGCCGTGAGATTTTTTTGCTTAGCCGGAACGAAAATCTAAAATATCATGAAATTGCAGTTCAGCTTGGAATTTCGGTAAAAACGGTTGAAACACAGATGTCGAAAGCACTGCAGCACCTGCGCCTGCGATTAGCTGGATTTATGTCGCTGCTTGCATTTTTTATTCATACTTATTTTCGTTGACAAATTCACGGTCTTGAGTCAGGGTAAAACAGATTACAGGTGTATTAATTACAGGAAAACACAATGGAAAATACTTCTACATATTACGAAACGCTGATAACCCGCTATCTTTCAGGCGAAACCACGCCTGAAGAAATGTTTGAGTTGTCGCAATGGCTGTCAGCTGATGAAGCCAATCTTTCGGTGTTTGAAGGATTACATAATGCCTGGTTGCTCAATGCAAAGGTTGCGATTGATGACAAAACGGATATCGATCAGCAATGGAAAATCATTTCTGAGAAGCTAAACCTGAATACGGAACCCGTAAAACAATCAAAGTCAGGGAGTAAGAGTAAAATAATTAAAATGATAACTGCCTGGAATTACGCTGCTGCTGTTGCTGTAATTCTGGTTGTTGCCGGTGCACTTTGGTTTCTGCTACCAGGAGGTGAAACTATTATTACCGCGCAGAATGAAATTCTTGCCCATGCATTGCCCGATGGTTCTATTGTTACATTGAGTGCAGGATCTGAAATAAGCTACAATAAAGGGTTTGGTAAAAATACCCGTGACGTGGAATTGAGCGGTGAAGCTTACTTTGAAGTTACACCTGATGCTTCGCTTCCTTTTGTAGTTTCAGGAAACGATGCACGGATTGAGGTCTTGGGGACTGCTTTCAACGTAAGAGCCAAAGAAAATACCGATCTTGTAGAGGTTGTACTCACTACGGGCAAAGTTTCGCTTTATTTTGCCGGTTCTCCGGATAAAAAAGAGTTTCTAGATCCGGGTGAATCGGCTTTGCTGAATGTCAAAAACAAGGAAATCGCAGTAAGTGCCACTTCTGATCCGAATTATCTTGCCTGGAAAACCCGTTTAATTACTTTTGATGATGCTTCCCTAACGGAAGTGGCAGAAACATTGACAAATGTATATCGCAGGAAGTTTGTGCTTGATAATCAGTTGTTAAATAATTGCAGGCTGACTGCCACTTTTGATAATCAGTCGCTTGAGTCGGTGCTTGGAATAATCGGGAATACACTGGATGTGGAATTTCGTGAAAATGAAGGGATAACAGTGATTTACGGGTCGGGTTGCAAATAGCAGAGATTACCTTTTTTTGTAAAACACATTAACAATCAGAACCACAAAGTTGAGCAATACTGCAACAAAATACCGCTCTTTCTTAATGGCAGTCATACTTTTGGCTGCCATTCCGGTATTATTTGCTCAACAGCCTCAGAAAAAGATTTCGCTGAATCTTACCGGGGTTACCCTTCGCGAAGCATTGGCGGAAATCGAAAAAGAAGCAGATGTACATTTCTCATTCAACCCCAGACTGCTTCCGCTTGACGAAAAAGTGAGTATAAAAACCACCGATAAAACCCTGAGACAGGTATTGACCGAACTGCTCAGTCCATTAGAAATAGGTTTTAAGATAATTGATAATCAGGTTATTCTGAAGCCGGATAAGTTGTCTCCCACCAGGGATAAGTCAGTGCCTGAAATCAAAAAATACACCATCAGCGGCTACATTCGCGACCAGAAAAATGGTGAAGCACTTGTAGGTGCCAATATTTACGATCTGAATACTTATAAAGGTACAACCACCAATGGATTTGGCTTTTATTCACTTACGCTTACCGAAGGGCAATATCGTATCAGAATTTCATTGATGGGTTATTCGCCTGTCGATCAGACTATCAGTTTGACTAAGAATTTTAAAACAGACTTTAGTTTACCGGAGTCGGGAATTGATATTCAGGAAGTTGTAATTGTTTCGGAGAAAGAGATTCAGGGAATGGAATCGGCTTCGCCTGGAGAGGTCAGGTTAACTGCAAGCGGATTGAAACGCATGGCAGGTTTTGCCGGTAATATTGATGTGCTGAAATCGTTGCAGTCTGTACCGGGTATAAATGCTTTTGGTGATGGATCTTCATTTTATTATGTACGCGGTGGCAACAACGATCAAAACCTCGTTCTTATTGACGATGCGCCCATTTTTAATCCGGCTCATCTTTTTGGGTATTTCACCGCCATAGCGCCTGATGCTGTTAAAGATGTTAAAGCATATAAAGGCGATTTCCCGGCTTCATTTGGCGGAAGACTTTCATCAGTGATAGACATCAGGGCCAGAGACGGAAACCTGAAAAATGTCGGGTTTTCAGGGAATCTGGGTGTTTTTACTTCCGATCTTACCCTTGAAGGTCCGATTATCAAGGAGAAAAGCTCTTTTATCCTGTCAGGACGAAAATCGAATCTTAACTGGCTGAATAACAACAATGTAAATGGACGATCGTTTACCATTGATTTTTTCGACCTGAATGCAAAAATCAATTTCAAGATAAACAACAAAAACAGGATTTTCATTACTGCCTATGCCGGCAAAGATGATTTCAGCCGCATCACCAACGCATCGGTCAACACTTTTGGCATAAGCTGGGACAATTCAACAGCTACTGTGCGCTGGAATCACCTTTTCAACAACCGCTTGTTTTCAAATACAACCGCGATTTTCAGTGAATACAATTACTATCTGTACATTTCGCGACAGCAGGACGATTACTGGAAATCATCCATTCGTTCACGAACGCTCAAAAACGATCTTACCTGGTATCCGAATCCTGAAAATACGATAAAAGCAGGAATTGAGCTGACCAACTACCACTCTGATCCCGGAAATGTTCATTTTTCGGATGAAGAGACTCAGCGTTTCGCACCTGTTGTTCAAAAGTATAACTCTCTGGCGATTAACCTTTATGTAAGCAATGATCAACAGCTGAGTGAAAAGCTTTTACTCAAGTACGGTCTTCGTTTCAGCAGCTGGCGAAACTTTGGTCCGGCTGATGTTTACTTTTTTGATGCATCTCATCAGGTTTACGATACGCTTGAAGTTGCCGGAAAACGTTACTTCTCCCCATATTATAATCTTGAGCCGCGTTTCAGTGTGATCTGGGCGGCGGGCAAAAGACTCTCATTTACTGCAGGTTACAGCCGTACAACTCAGTATATTCAGATGTTGTCGAATTCAACAAGCCCATTTACTTCTCTCGAAGTCTGGGCTCCATCTGGTCCCAACATTAAGCCACAGAAGGCCGATCAACTCACCGGAGGTTATATTCTTACGCTTAATAAAGGAATTAACTTCAGTATGGAAGGCTTTTACAAACGGTTTCAAAATCAGATTGATTACAGCGATCATGCCAATATGCTTTATAATCCATTGATTGAAGGTGAGTTAAGGTTTGGTGCTGCAAGGTCTTTTGGTGTGGAAGCACTTTTACGCCGCAACGAAGGCCGGTTTACAGGGTGGCTGGGTTACACCTATGCACGATCGTTCAAAACGATTGATGGAATAAACGGCAACTTTGAATTTCCTGCTTATTACGATCGTCCGCATTCGGTGTTTGCAAATCTTATGCTTAAAGCAGGAAAAAGATGGAATTTCGCGGCAAACTGGTGTTATATGAGCGGTGCTGCTTTTACGTCGCCGATGAGTTTTATGGAATACAATGGCTATGTAATTCCAATTTATGGCAAGAAACACAACGATCGTTTTCCCGATTATCATCGTCTCGATCTCTCAGTTTCGATAATGCTTAATAAACCTGCAAGCCGTTACAAACATAACCTTGTGTTTTCGCTTTACAATGCTTACGGGCATGAGAATCCGTTTTCGGTTGGTTTCAATAAGATTATGAATGACAACGGTGATTTTGTGGTACCCTCAAATCTTGATGGTTCCTACGAAATTATTCCTACACAGCTTTCAGTTGCCGGGGTTATTCCTTCTATTAACTACACTTTTAAATTTCAGTGATGATGAAACGGTTGACCATAATCCTGTTAACAGCAGTGTTCGCAATCATTTCGGTATCCTGCGAAAGAGAAGTGAACTGGCCGCTTGAAACCAACAATCCTGACCTGATTGTAGTTGAAGGAAATATCACGAATGAGAACAAAAATCACGAAATCAGGTTAAGCAGACCATTTACTGATCCCAACGGATTTGCTCCGGCAGTTAGCGGAGCAGATCTGATAGTTAGTTCTGCAGATGGTGTGGTTTCATTTTATGAGGACATTTTACGCCCCGGTGTTTATGTTTCAGATCAGAAATTTACTGGCAAACCCGGGCGTATTTACTCTTTGCTGATCAGCTATCAGGGTGAGATTATCTCAGCGAAAGCCGGAATGGTGCCGGGCGCTGATTTTGTTTTTCTCAGATATATCCGGCACAGCAACACCAAACTTTTCAGAATTATCTGGGTGGCCAATACATACAATGCAAAGCGTGCGGCGATGTATGAAATACAGCTCGACTGGTCAGGAGTGGCAGGCTATGAGCATTTGCCAAAGGATAGTACAACAGCCAGACTCATCTATTATACACTTCCAACTTTAGATGTGAATCAGATTTTTGCGCCTGCGCTTGAAACCGTACTTTTTCCGCCGGGAACAATAATTACCGAAACCAGGTATTCGCTTACCGATGAACATGCCGGTTACATCAGGGCTTTGCTTTCTGAAACTGCATGGCAGGGAGGTTATTTCAATTCGGCTTCGGCCAACCTTCCAACCAATCTGAGTGGCAATGGAATTGGTTATTTTGGAGCCTGTGCCGTTACTACCAAAACTGAGATTGCACGTATTATCTCATTTAAGTCCGAAACGGAACATTGAAGTTTGAGCTTGCTCCGAAAAGTCGAAAAAGAAGATTAGCCACCAAAGCTCCAAAACACCAAATTGCACAAACTATTGTTTACCAATGTATTAAAAATGGAAAGGTTTAGTGGTTTCGGGGTTTGGTGGCAATAATTTAGTATTCGGAGTGGACTCAGGTTTTAAATTTCTTTAATCACAGTGATTTTATTATCAGGAGATTATGAAAAAGTTTAAAAAAATATTGAAGATGTCTCAGGGTAAACACAGGGTCTTGTGTATTATTACTGAAACATGGAGGTAAAAATGCCTTCAACAAAAGAAAAATAGTCAACACTAAAACGTACAAACCATGAAAACATCAGTTTTTTTTCGTTCCGCTGCCTTAATGCTCGCATTAACTGCATTTTCACTTACCTCGTGCCAGAAAGAAAAACTTGAAGACGGAAAAAACGATTCCACTTCACTTACTCAGCTATCAGCCGATGAATCAAATCTGGAAGACATTGCCAATGAAGTTCTTCAGGATGTTGAAGGTGTGCTCAGTTATAACGGAGGAAATCTTAAGTCCACTGACGGAATTCCATGTAACGCCACCCTCGATTCAACCGCAGTTGTGAATGATACCATCACTTTATATATTACTTATGATGGATTATCCTGCAATCAAAGACGATTTCGCACTGGTCAGGTACAAATCAGGAAACAGGTTAACACCCACTGGGGAATGGAAGGTGCAAGTGTAAATGTGCGCTATATCGATTTTTCTGTAACACGCGTTGGAACAGGACAAACCATCGTTATCAACAGCAATAAAACCTTTACCAATGTTACCGGGGGATTTATATTTATGCTGGGACATAACGATTTTACTACCCTTACCCATCGTGTAGAAGGAAGTATGGTTGTGAATTTCGGGAACAATACCACCCGCATCTGGAATGTAGCCCGTCAGCGCACTTATACCGGAACAAGAGGAACCTTGGTTCTGACAGTTGATGGTTTCGGAACATCAGGAGAATACAGTAATCTTGTTGTCTGGGGCACCAACCGCAACAATGAAGAATTTTACACACAGATAAACCAGCCGGTTGTTTTCAAACAAGTATGCGATTGGAATCCGGTATCAGGAATCAAAGTTCATCAGATTCCGTCTGCGTCAAAAAGTGCAACAGTAACCTTTGGATTCGACAGCAACAACCAACCTGTAACCGGCGATGACTGCCCTACTCATTACAAAGTTGACTGGGTAAACGGAACTTACACCGGAACGTCTTATCTTCCTCTCCGATAAATAAATCAACCAACCAAATAAGAGCGCCTTTAATCAGGGCGCTTTTTTTTGATTATAAACGAGGTTTACTTTGATTAATAATCGGGTACTTTTTACCTCTCAGAATCTAAAACAATCGCTTCGGCTGGTCAATTTTAGAAGGTCGCTGCCGAAGCCCCGGCTAAGCGGAATTTGCAATTCCGCTTTAAACACCATTGAATTTGCAATTCAATCAGACCAGAATGTACTTCAACTGTTTTTTTTATCCACGGATTCCACCGATTTCCACGGATTACGTGAGTGTTTCAGATACTACCGCCTACCGGCGGTGATTCAGGCATGTTTTGTTCTTCGTCCAAAGCTTGAGTCACATAATCCCCCTTTTCTGTCACTCAGGCCGTTAGGCCTCGTATCCGTCCCGTTCATATTATAGATACTTGTAGCTATCTGGATCAGGAACGGGACGACTACCTAAAATTTGACCGTATAGTAATTGATGTTAAGGCTTTCAGAATCTCAAACAACCGCTTTCGGAGGTCAATTTTAGAAGGTCGCTCCCGCGGATACTGAAAATCTGAGCTCTTCTTTGCGGATGCTCTGCCACGCATTGCTGATTCTAGTAGTATAAAAGCATTTAAAACTTGTTTAAATGGCTCTTTAAAAGGCATTAAAAGGCATTTTTAAAAATACGGCAATGCAGTATTACCTTTTTCTGATTTTTGGATCTATTATAAATAAAGAATACTGGTGGGAATTTCTGGAGCAATCTTACTGATAAACTTGAAAAAAGCAAAAAATATGTATTTTTGTATTCAATGTTTAACATAAAATCTATTGGCTCAGAAGTATTGCCTGATATTTTATCAAATTAATGTCATTGCAATTTCGATTTCCAATAATTTCTTTTTAGTTTCGCATTAAAATGTATTTGTAAGTATGCACAAAGCGATAGTGCAGCTTAATTTCCGCATAGTAAAAAATAAATCACGACCCACAAAAGCTAAAACTACTCAAACAAATTATAGACTATTATGAAACAACTACTCATTTTCTTGCTTTTTTTATTTTCCTTGCCAGATGCTATTGGTCAAAGCAGCTTTAGCCTGATTTACGGCGGAGATAATTCTAAAAGACCCAATTGCATCAAACAAATTGATGATTATTACTATTTATTATCTTGTGATTTTGTTCTTCCAAGTTATAATGGAAATGTTGGTGAAATCGTAAAAATTGATAGTGCTGGAAATATATTAAAAAAAGTTGAATTATTAACGGAAGGCCAAATATCAGGGCCTTTAAGAAAGATACAACAATTAAATAGCTCTGAGTTTCTTGTATTTGGAGGTTACCGACAAGATGAAAACAGCAATACCTCAATATGGATTATAAAAATGGATACCGCTTTCAATATTATTTGGGATAAGAAATTTCCAACAGAAGTAAAATATCTGTCAAGAATGAGTTACACTCTAAATAACCTTAATAACATTGTACTTATTTCAACTCTTTCGACAGCCAATCCGACTTTTCTTCAATCAATCTTTTTTCTTGAAATAACTCTTAATGGAGATCTGGTTAGGAGTAAATATGAAACAACTGGAAATCCATATAAAACAAATGGTTATTCAATAATTAGCCGAAATAATGGTTATTATGCTTTTGTTGATGGTTATGCTTCGTATACGCCAATACCAATCACAAGTGTTAGCCAGAGATTGGACTTAGATTCAAATTTCAATATAACCCAAGTACTCACATTACCGAGCGGCATTGATCTTTATTTGACCGCACTAAAGATAAATGAGCAATCATATTATTTAACAGGCAGTGTTTATTATAATGGGTCATATACTGAAATTGAAATTCAAAAAAACGATACTACCAATACAGTTTTAGCTTCCAACCATTCTGGAATGCCAGGGGATATTCCTGACGGACCTGCATGGCTCGAATGCTTGACCATGCTAGACTACAATTCTATATATACTGGCGGGATAGGTTATAATGTCAGCACTTTTGCTGAATGTAACTTACTTCATCCTAAAGTTTTTATCCTCAGCAACTACGACAGTCTGCTAAACAACCGTTGGACAAAATATTATGGCAGCGACACAGCCTGCTATTATATGATGGATCTTGATGCCACCGACGACGGAGGTTGTATTATGGCAGGTACAATACTTTCACCAAACTCCAATCCCAACAAAACCGATGTAATTATTATTAAGGTTGACAGCGATGGATTGCTTACTTCAACCAACAAACCCGGCATCAGGGCAATGGAGGCGATGGTTTATCCAAACCCCGGCCAGGGTTATTTAATGCTGCAAACCGGTCCGCAAAACGTAGGAGCTATTTTTACACTTACAAATCTAAGCGGTCAAAAGGTAATTGAATACACCGTTAATTCAACCACACAACAAATTTCTACTCATGATTTACCCTCGGGCGTTTTTATATGGACACTTACCAAAGGGAATAGCATGATTGAATCAGGTAAATGGATTAAACAATAAAGAATGAATTGAAAAGCATCTAAAATGTATATGATTACAATCAGGTTCACTCGCATTTCAGCAGTAGTAGTTTTTCACACTCAAAGTTTTGAATTCTACCGACCCAATGGTTCTCTTTACCATTTAATTACATTTTAATTCAAGCAATTTCAAAGTCATGTTAAAAACAGAAAAAATGAATGCAAAAGAATATAAACTATTAATATTACTCTATTTTATTTATATTTCTGCTGTTGCTTTAATGGTATATTTGGTTGATCAAAAGTATGAACCTGATATTCCCAATAGATTTTTTACAATTGCCGGTGTTCTGACAATTTTAATCTCATTTTTTTTAAAAAAAAGAAGATTGCTTGCTCTTAACATTTGTGGTCTATCAATGCTGATTGCGTTAATAGCTTTATATTTCGAACCACAGGTTTATCAATTTTTGATAGAAATTTTCTAAAAGATTGTTTTTTTAAAAAAAGTTGCATAGTAAGTGCAATTTTTGATAGATTTATTTCGTCAACCTCAAATATATTCAAGATGCTGGCATCATTTTTTATTACTTTGCATAAGCTAAAATTCCTGTGATGAAAAATGGACTGATTATTCTGATGATTATGCTTTTAAGCGGAAGCAGCTGCAACGCAACTTCCGATGAGAAAGTAAACAATGGTATTTCGGCAGATAAAATTATATCAGACATCAATAAAGGCAAAGCAGTTCTGATAAAAGGCAAAATTATAACCGATGATCTTGATTTCAGTCAGGTAAAGAATATTCAGGTCTTCAGCTCATCCAATCAGGTTGCTGTGGTTGATGTGCCGGTTACTTTTCTCGATTGTATTTTTATGGGTAAAGTAACAACAAACTCATCGGTTGAAAATACTTCAAAAAACACCGGTTTCAGGCATTCAATTACTTTTGAGGCCTGCGATTTCAGACAGGAAGTTAATTTCGATAATATGACAGTTGAAGGAAATGTAAATTTCACTGGTGCCATATTCAGAGAGAGATCAAGCTTTAACAATGTAACTTTCAATGGCCGGAACATTTATTTCACAGCTTTTACCTCCGAAAAGTATTTCAGCATGCAGGAGTCGTCAGTAAGGGGAGCTATTGATTTTTTTAAAGGAAAAGTGAAAGGGAAAATTTCATTCCAAAGTACTGAATTTATGGGTATTGCACGTTTTAGCGACCTCGATTGTGATGGCGTATGTGATTTTTCGCTGGTGCGTTTCCGCGATGATGCGCTGTTTACTTATTCAAACTTTACCGGCGATTTCCGAATGGCAAACACCAGTGTTCAGGGAAGGCTTGATCTTAATAGCGTTGAATTTCAGGCAAATGCATTTCTTGTAGAAGCAAAGTTTTTTGGCCCGGTGAATTTCAGTAAAACTTCTGTAAAAGGGAAGTTCGACCTTAGTCAGTCGATTTTTTATGCAAATCCGCCTGATTTTACTGATTTTGTATTCCCTTCTCCAGAAAACATAATCATTTCAGGCACTAAGATTGTTCAATATGAGAATCTGCTGCCTTTACAAAATAATTAACTTCAGACTCCTAAAATTTTTATCACGATGAAAAGATCTGCAAACAGCTTTACAACCAGATTTCTGATAATCCCGGTCATTCTGGTATTAATGTCTTCAGTAACCATCACTTCCTGCACTAAAGAGCAGGTTGCTGATTTTCTGACTGAACTTTTGGTTCAGGCAATGGCTAGTTGGGATATTGACAATGAGGAACTGGATGAAATTCCACAGGATCTTGATATCAATGATGAAACCGGAAACCTCCCTTCGTCGGTTGATCTTTCTTCAAAATTTCCTCCCACAGGAGATCAGGGTGAATACGGAACATGTGTTACCTGGGCAGTTGGTTACAATCTGAAAACCGCGCTTAACGGTATTGATAATCAATGGAGTGCATCGCAGCTTGCTCAAGCTTCAAATCAAACAAGTCCAAAAGATTTATTCTGGGCCATACCATCATCACAAAAAGGAAGTAATTGCAATGGAACACAGTTTGAAGCTGCCATGGATCAGCTTATTTCCCGGGGCGGAGCATCATTGTCAACGGCTCCTTATGCCAATCTCGGCAATTGCAGTGAAACCCCACCTTCAAGCTGGACACAGGATGCGGCCAACAACAAACTCGTTAACTATCGCAAAATAGCCGACAAAAACAATGCAGCTTCAATGACAATAGAGAATTTCAAAGCATATCTGTCAGAAGGTCGCCCCATTGCCATCGGAGCACGGCTCGGCGATCGATTTATGCGGTGGAACAGCGATGCTGTAATTGATTATGATACCTACCAGAACCCCGGAATGCAACATGCGTATCATGCTATGGTGCTGGCCGGCTACAGCGACAGTAAAAATGCTTTTAAATTAATAAACACCTGGGGCAGTTCATGGGGAAACAATGGAAATATCTGGGTTGATTATGATTTCTTTTTAAGCAGCTTCTGTTTTGCAGCTTTTGTTGCGCAGAACAAAACAGATGTAAATATTTCTGGTGGGCAGGTTGGCTCCGGCGATATAATTACCGGTCTTGATGTTTTGGCGTGGAATCTTGCTGATTATGATAATCCAAACTCTGCCGAACCTCTCGACAGACAAATTACCTACAATGTTTATAATTCTGGTACTGAAACCGTAAGGGCATCCTCAAAATGGAGCATTCTTTATATGTACTATAACGCTTTTGATGCCAATGATTACGATATTCTGATTCACGATTACTATACCAACGAATTCAGCAATATCCCCGGAGCAAATGAATATTGGGAAGCTGGATTAGGCATTTCAGGAAGCTGGTGGAACTATATTGATGTTCCTTCCGGGAAAAGTGTGGCAGCCGCACTGTATGATGATCCGGAAGCTGATTTTCTCTTTACCTATACGATGCCCAATAATCTAACAGGTAAATATTACCTCGTGCTTGTTGCCGATGGTTTTAATGATCTTGCTGAAGCCAATGAGGATAATAATTTCTTCTTCTTCAGCAAAGATGATGGCAAACCTTTCGATTTTGTAAATGGAATAGTTCAGGGAGGAATGGCCAATAAAAGTCAGGTTGTAAAAAGGGAACCGGCCCGCTTTGCCAACACCGAAAGACAAACACTTGTGAATAAGAACAATGTAAACACTTATTCATCGGCTGAAATTATGAAACTGATCAACCACCGAAAATCGAACGGAGAGTTGCAGCGCAAAGCACTTCAGCATAAATTTAAAAATCAGGTTAATCAACAAAAGAAATCAAAAGCGAATCAGTGATAATATGCTGATTTCCTACAAACTACTTGTTTTTGGTTTTTAATTGGATAAGCTTTGTAGTTATTAAGAGGATGTATTGAAAGTCTTAACAAACTTTTAATGCATCTTTTTTTTATGATAGTTTGAAGCTTGTATTTGTGACCAGTTTGATTGGTCAGATATTAACTTCAGATTGAACTATTGAACTAAAAGGGCGTTATTTTTGGGTATTATTAAAACCAAAAAATCTAATTATGGCATCAATCATTGACATTGAGGGTATTGGCCCGGTATTTCAGGAAAAGCTTGGAAAAGCAGGAATTACAACCGTTGAAAGTCTCCTGAAAGCAGGAGCCTCAAAAAAAGGCCGCGTTGCTATTGCAGCAGACGCTGGTATTGACGAAGCAAAAATCCTTGACTGGGTGAATATGGCTGACCTTTTCAGAATTAAAGGCGTTGCCAGTCAGTTTGCTGAATTACTTAAAGCTGCTGGTGTTGATACAGTTAAGGAACTGCGTAACAGAAACGCTGAAAATCTGCATGCAAAACTCGAAGAAGTAAATGCTGCCAAAAATCTCACACGCGTAGTTCCATCACTCGATAAAGTAACTGATTTTATCGAACAGGCAAAGAATCTCGAACCACTTGTAACACACTAATTATTGATCTTATTATAATCCCGGAATTTCCGGGTTTATATTTGTTAAAAATATGAACAATGTTAATATTGTGTAATTAAGTTTACTATGTTTGCAACTTCAAATCAAAGAGTATGGTAAGCAATAAAGAACTACAGGAAAAAAGAATGCGCGGCTATTTTATTGAAGCAGCCAAAGAGATTCTTAAAGGAGAAGGTATCAAAGCATTGAATGTCAGAGCTGTTTCGGAACGAGCCGGATATTCATTTGCAACCTTGTATAACTATTTTAAAGACCTGAACGAATTGACTTTTATCTGTGTTCAGGATTTTCTTGATGAATGTGAATCCTTTACAGAAGAGCAGTCGAGGGGAAAAACAACAGGTGTTATAAGTTTGAAATTCAGGATGAAAGCTGTGATTAACTACTTCACGCAATATCCCGGAATCTTTGAATTGTGCTTTGTTGAAAAGATGAATGACCTTGGTTCGCGACAATCCACAGGCCTTATGATTTTTGATTTTACCGATAAAATTGCTTCAGATGATTTAAATGCAGCGATTGCGGAGGGTCTGATCTCTGAATCGAAAGCGCAGATAATCAGAATGAACCTACGCAATTCGATTGTCGGTATGCTGATTTTGTATCTGAACAGGCATCAGCCTGGAGATTATAAGGAATTTCTGAGAATTGTGGAAAACCAGTTGGATTCAGCCATTGGCTTAAATTAATTGATCTGGGTCAGGTTAAATAAATCAAAAAAACAAAGGATGAAATTTCATTCCTTTTTTATTGATCTCAATGGTTGGCAGCGGAAATTTTAAGAAACCAAAGGTTTTAAACACGTAATTCAGGGTATTATTTCTGGTTTTGATTCGGGTCAGATCAATGTCAGGCGCAAGATAAAATTGCCGGTAACGATTAAAATAGGGGATGGGTTGATCATCTAAAAACTGCGGATTATTTACTGCTCCGGTCATTCCTTCTGCGCCATAACCTATTGAAAAATTTAACCACTTCGGAAAACGGCTCTTTTCAGGCAGAAATGAACTGATATTTCCCGAAAGCCAAACGGTTTGCCCGTTATAGTCTTTGATTAATCTTGCTACAAATCCTTTCCCAAGAAGCTCCGGGTTGTATTGTGCATAATCAGTCAGGTGAAATGAATATTTCAGTAAGATGCGTTGCTCCTTCCAGGCCAGTTGTTGACCGATAAAAATGCTTGTGCCTATTCCATTGGCGATAAGATCGCCACTTGAAGCACCCCATTCTTTTGAGAATCCATCTAATATTTCAATTACAGTAAGATAGGCAAATCCAAAACTTCCGCCATACCAGGTCGATTTTTTTTCACTTAAACCAGCCCAGCGCAACGACTCATATCCAAGTAGCCCCAGATAATACGAAGTTGTAGTATGCCCGGCTTTATCCATAAAAAGCCACTCATTGTTGTCGTTGATGAAATGAAAATTGCTTTGCGGATAGTTTTTATACCAAAGGTGATAAAGACCGGTCATGCTGCCGGCGTAAATTGCTGATCCACCTATAATAATGCCGTTAAGCCTGGCTTTGTTTACTTCAGGCAACTGCAGATTAGCGGTGTCAGACTGTGCAATTGCAAAAGGATAAATGAAAGCAATCTGAATCAGGAAAACCAGACAGAAAGCCTTTTGTTTAATGCCCATGATCACCTTCAGTAATAAAAGGATGCAGGATTTCAAGTGCCTTATTCTTTTTTGCGAGAAGTAATTCAGGTGAGCGCGCTTCAGCCAGAAACCTGAGGTATGGCTCTGTGTTGGAAGGCCTTACATTGTACCACCAGTCCTTAAATTCAATTCTGTAGCCATCAAAATCAAAATATGCAACAGGCTTCTCTTCTTCCATAAAAGCTGAGTTAATCGCTTCCATAGCTTCGGCCTTTTTGTCGATATGGAAATTTATTTCACCGGTGCCGTAATATTGGCTGATGCTTTTTATTATTTCTGAAAGGCTGACCCCTTTTTCTTTAAACTTTTTAAGTTCTGTAAGAATAATGAGGGCAGCAACATAGGCTGAATCAGAGAAATAGAAGTCACGGAAATAATAGTGCCCTGCAAGTTCACCGCCAAAGAGCCCGTCAATTTCGCGAAGTTTCAAGGCAGCATAAGCCCTGCCAACTCTCCACATGTGCATTTCAAAGCCTTTTGACTCAATGTATTCTGTGACAGATTTGGAGGTTCTGATATCCTGAATTGCTTTTCCGGTCATTCCCTTATCGGCATAATATCCGGCAATTACTGCTATCATCATATCGGGTTGAATAAAGCGCCCGTTTTCATCAACAAACATTACTCTGTCGGCATCTCCATCGAAGATCAGGCCTATGTCGCAGTCTTTTTCAAGAACTAACTTTTTAAGGTCCGCAACATTTTCTTCTTCAAGCGGATTAGGCTGATGGTTCGGAAAACTACCATCACGTTCCTCAAAAATATAATGAGGCGAATTGCCCAGCAGATTTCTGATGAGCAGCGAACCCATTCCATTCGAACAATCAACTGCAATTTTTAATCCGCTGAAGTCAGTTTTATATTGATCCAGAAACTCAAGATATTCCTTTCTGAATTCAAAAGTGCTGTATGTTCCGGGTATTGATGCAGGGAAAATCTCAGCATTCTCGGCCAGTTCGAGCAATTCCGATAATCCTGAATCGAATCCTACAGGCAATGCTTCGGCACGCGAAATCTTCAACCCGTTGTAATTTGCCGGATTGTGCGAAGCGGTGATCATTACCGAAGCCTGATAATCGAATTTGGCGGTTGCCCAATATATCATTGGTGTTGTGCATTCTCCGGCAACATTAACATCGGCACCTGAATCAGTAATGCCTTTACACAGGAATTCAAGTATCTCCGGCGATGATTCCCGAACATCGTAACCTACAAGCACGGTTTCTGCATTGAGCAGGGCAGGCAGGAAAAATCCGATTTTGTAAACATCATTTCCATTGAAATCTTTGTTATAGATTCCCCGGATGTCATAAGCCTTGAATGCTTTTCTCATATGATTCAGAATTTTGGTTTTTTTGATTTCAATCCTGATAATTCTATGGCAAAGATAATGTGAACCTCTTAACAGGCAGGTTAAAGTGTTATTAATATTTATTTTGGTATTTGCCTGACTTCTAACGGCAACAGTTTACAGGTGTCTGTTTACGCAATGAATTGTTTACCTGAATATGTTCCTTCTGTTTAGGGCAGCCCTGTATCTTTGCGCATTTATGCCATGTTGTTCGAGGGTTCTGGCAAAGCTGTGATATCCTGAAAAATCATCGCTTGCGCAGAAAAACATAAATTCATGATCTTCATAGTTTAAAACGGCGTCAATAGAAGAAATAGAAGGAAGGCAGATTGGTCCAGGGGGAAGGCCCTGCCTGCGGTATGTGTTGTATGGCGAGTCAATCTCTTTATGAATGTTCAGAACACGCTTTATTTCAAAATCTCCGTGTGCAAATACCAGTGTTGGATCGGCTTCAAGCAGCCAGCCCCGTTTTAACCTATTCATATAAACGCCGGCTACTCTGGCTTTTTCGTCGTTCATATTGGTCTCTTTTTCAACAATAGATGCCAGAGTAATGACTTCGTGGCGGTTCATTTTAATTGATTCCAGCTTTTTGTTCCTGTCACCTGACCAGAACTTCTCCGACTCCTTCTTCATCCTGATCATAAAATCACTGGCCGAAGTATTCCAGTAGAACTCATAAGTATTGGGAATAAGTATGGTAAAAACACTGTTTCGTTTGACGCCAAGAGAATCAAGGAATGAAGTATCGTTAATCAGGTTGATAATTGAAGTGGAGTCTGCTTCAATTTGTGTGGCAATTCGCCCGGCAAGTTGCTCGGGGGTGCGGATGTTATTGAAAATCACATTCACCGGAGCCTGATTGCCGGATCTGAGCAATCGGACCAGTTTCAGATTGCCCATATCGTCTGTAAGCCTGTAACGACCGGGTTTGATAGCATTATTATACTTTTTGAGTTTACTTACAAGTTCAAAATTACTTCTGCTGATTATCAATCCTTTGCTGTAAAGTTCATTTTTTACATCCTCAAAATTACTTCCGGTTGGAATATGAACAAAAACTTCAGCTTCTGAACTAGTATAAACATTCGGATCAAAAAGTAAGGTGTAAGCTTTCCATCCTCCAAAAGCGGCAATCAGAATCAACAAAATAAAAGATATAAAAAAGATCTTCAGATAGTTGAACCTGCGCGGCTTTGATGAGCCCTGGCTGTAACGTGGATGATAATACTCACTCATTGTTTTTGAATTCTTTATTTATGTTCTGAAAAATCAACTCGTCAATCCATTTTGAACCTGCCTTGATCCACTGTTTCTTTATTCCTGTGTTGACAAAACCAGCTTCTTTGAATAAACTTATGCTGGCGGAATTATCTTCAGATATGTTGCAGTAGAGCTGATGAACATAAAGGGTATTAAAACAATACGCAACAAGAACTTTGAGTGCTTCACCGGCATACCCCTGATTCCTGTATTCTTCAGAAATAACAATGCCTATGCCTGCCCTGCTATGAAACGGGTCGAATTCAAACAAATCTATTGCGCCGATAGGGTTTGTAATATCGCCATTTAAGCAAATCATCAGCCGGAGCTGTTTTGCTGAAAAAATGTCAGTTCCTGAATTGAGCACATACTGTTCAATGGCATAACGAGAAAAAGGCACAAGTGTATTGCTCACCCTCCATAAAGAGGTATTGTTTTCCCATTGAAACAATATGTCAATATCGCTTGGTTCAAGTGCCCTGAGGAAAAGTCGTTCGCCTTTTATCATTCTCTGCTGTTTGCTTTTTAGTTTTATCTGAATAATCCAAAAAGGTAATAGTTTTTTAAGAAATGAAAACCTCTCCCTTAAATGCTATTTTGGCCGGCCCTTTAAGTCTGATGTTGGTTGCTACTTTATTTGTGATGTTCATACTCACCCACAGCGGTCCTCCTTTGGTTAGCACTTCCCAGTTTAATTTGCCTGTATGAATTGCAGCAAATATGGCTGAAGCGGTTACGCCTGTGCCACAGGATAGTGTTTCTGCTTCAACTCCTCTTTCATAAGTTCTTACACTCAGCTGGTTTTCACTGATGCTGAGCCAGTTGATGTTGATCCCTTCTTTTGCGTATTTTTCAGAAAATCTGATTTTTCGGCCTTCTGCCATCACATCAGTTTTGCTGTGATCAGGAGTTAGAATCACAAGGTGGGAAGTGCCGGTGTTTATTTCAGCCGTTGATCCTGCAAGTTCAGGGATTTCAACATCGTTGATGCTTACTTCAACCAACCATTCGGTTTGCAATATTTCTGTTATCTGGGCAGTATGTGACCCGTCGCCGGCCATAAACCGGGATGTTGTGCCGCAAATTCCTGATAAATAAGCAAAAGCCGCTGAACACCTGGCTCCGTTACCACACATTTTGGCCAGACTTCCATCAGAATTGAAGTATATCATTTCAAAATCGAATCCTTCAATCTCGTTGATGATAATAAGTCCATCTGCTCCAACACCTGTGTGTCGGTCGCAAAGCTGTGTGATCAAATCAGGTGGGAAAGCTTTATTCCATTGCCTGCCGTCAATCATTATAAAATCATTTCCGGTGCCGTGGAATTTGTAAAAAGTTTTCATTAAAATTATTTTGACAAATTGTCAGTTAATATAGCAGTGTCAAAGATAGCCATATCCTTAATAAAATCAATACCCGCAAGCTAATTTTTAACCTTCCGGCTGGTTTTGATGGTAAATTGGTCTCTTTTTGCAGGTGTTTATCCAACTTTAATTGACATTCTGAAAGGAATGAGTAAAGTGTTCAGCCTTTGGATACAAGCATTTTCTATATGTTGTGCCAAACAGTAAGAATAATTTCTGCTTACCGCTTTTTAAAACTATCCGGAGCAGGCGAAAGAATTACCGCAGTTCATTACCGGCAGTAAAGATTACTCAATAGTTTACTTAACAATTTTTAACAGCACTTTTTGTAACAATGGTATCTTAATTGCGTTAAAACATGCAATTGAACCCGTTAAACCGGATGGTTATCCGGGTCAACCGTACACAAAAAAGTAAAGTTAAACCAATAATATTTTTTACAATGAAAAAGTTTATCGGAAGTTTGCTGATTGCAATCGCAGGAGGGGTAGTGGCGCTTGGAGCATATTCACTGATCGAAAAAAAGAATGTACCAGACTCAATGCAGGTTCAGGCAGAAAGAACACCTGCCTATATGGCATCAATGCCCGGAACTGTCTCTGCGATGGTATTGCCTGATTTTACTGAAGCTGCGGCCAGAACCGTGCATTCAGTGGTTCACATAAAAACAGAATATACCCGTAAAAGCAGTGTTTATGATTACTTTTTTGATTTCCGTGATTTCTTTGGTGAAAGAGCTCCTCAAGGAAGTTCTCCTATTGTTGCCACGGGCTCAGGCGTTATAATTTCGCCGGATGGCTATATTGTAACCAACAATCATGTTGTAACTGAATCGAATAAAGTTGAAGTTACCCTTAACGACAAACGTACCTATACTGCAACTGTTGTTGGACTTGACCCATCTACCGATCTGGCTCTACTTAAAATTGAAGCCGATGATCTTCCCTATGTAACCTATGGTAATTCAGAGCACCTGCAGGTAGGGGAGTGGGTGCTTGCAGTTGGAAACCCATTTAATCTTACCTCAACAGTTACCGCCGGAATTGTAAGTGCCAAGGCACGAAACATTAACATTCTGGGATCCCCGGACGGTTCAGCCATTGAATCTTTTATTCAGACCGATGCTGCTGTTAATCGAGGCAACAGTGGAGGAGCACTCGTAAACACCAGAGGTGAGCTCGTTGGAATAAATGCAGCCATTGCATCAGGAAATGGTTTCTATGCCGGATACTCTTTTGCAATTCCGGTAAATATTGTCCGTAAGGTTGTTCAGGATTTGCGGGAGTTCGGTGCCATTCAACGTGGTTTTATTGGTGTAAGCATTCGCGAACTCGACAGCAAGCTTGCTCAGGAACAGGGCATCAGCGACATAAGAGGTGTTTATGTTGCAGAAGTAACCGAAAACGGATCAGCAAGGGAAGCCGGAATCCGTTCAGGAGACATTATAATTAACATCGGGGGAATTGCAGTAAATTCTACTTCTGAACTGCTCGAAATTGTTGGCCAGCACCGACCAGGCGATAAGATTGATGTGGCCGTCAAGCGAAACAATAAAGATCTGAGTTTCAACGTTACTTTAAAGAACCGCGATGGAGATACAAATGTTGTTAAACCCGAGGAAGTAAATATTGATTCATTGCTTGGCGCATCATTTGAGCCTGTCAGCGATGAATTAAAATCAAGTCTTGGCATTGCATCGGGTCTCCAGGTTGCCGCCTTACGGGATGGTAAATTAAGAAATGCCGGTGTACGTCAGGGATTTATTCTTACTCAGATCGATGGAAAACCCATTACTTCCCGTCAGGATCTGGTTAATCTGCTCAGGAATAAAAAAGGAGGAGTGCTGGTTGAGGGTATTTATCCCAACAAAACCAGGGCTTATTACGGATTTGGAATGTAATTTCCATACCACCTTTATTGGTAAATCTGGTTTGATCTGCATTTGGGCTGGTGCATATCTAAAAACTGCAAAATCAACGCACTGTTGTATTGCAGTTTAAACTTTTAAGCCTTACGATTGTTAAAATAAGGATTGGGCTTTCTATTACGAAAGCTTTAAAAACTACGCTGCTATGAGACAACTCAAAATAACGAAATCAATTACCAACCGTGAAACTGCTTCACTGGACAAGTATTTGCAGGATATCGGTAAGGAAGGGCTTATAACTGCTGATGAAGAAGTAGCTCTTGCCCAAAAAATCAGACAAGGTGACCAGCAGGCTTTGGAAAAACTCTGCAAGGCAAATCTCAGGTTTGTAGTTTCTGTTGCCAAGCAATATCAAAATCAGGGGCTTAGCCTTCCAGATCTTATTAATGAAGGTAATCTCGGATTGATTAAAGCTGCGCAGCGGTTTGATGAAACCCGTGGTTTTAAATTTATATCATACGCTGTTTGGTGGATTCGTCAAAGTATCCTTCAGGCACTTGCTGAGCAATCAAGGATAGTTCGTCTGCCTTTAAATCAGGTTGGATCACTCAATAAAATCAAAAAGGAGTCATCGCGTCTGGAACAAAAGTTCGAGCGTCCTCCTTCTGCCGACGAAATAGCAGAAGCACTTGAAATTCCGGAATATAAGATTGATGCAGCACTTAAGATATCAACCCGTTATGTTTCAATGGATGCACCTCTTACCGAGGATGAAGACATGAAACTTATTGATATTTTTGTTGATGCTGATGCACCGTTTACCGATGCCGGACTAATGCGTGAATCTCTTGCCAGAGAAATTCAAAGATCTCTGTCAACACTTACTGAAAAAGAAAGAGATGTGGTTAACCTGTATTATGGTATTGGAATGAGCCACGGGCTTACACTCGAGGAAATTGGAGCCAAGTTCGATCTCACCAGAGAGCGTGTCAGGCAGATTAAAGAGAAAGCAATCAGAAGACTAAAACACACTTCACGAAGTAAACTTCTGAAATCTTATCTGGGGCAATAGTTCTTATTGGGCTGATATTTAATATCCTGTGTATATCTTACACAGGTTTCTTTTTTTATTGAAGATTTATTTGCTTTTTCTGTATTACCTTTTGTCATAATCATGATTAACAAATAGAAATATTGGTTAAATTTTTCCCTGGTTCTATGAATGCACAGCGGGAGGTAGTAGTAAATGTGGAAGTAAGGCATATTAATGTTCTGATTGCTGAAGATAATATTCTGAATCAGAGGATTATAGAGATTCTTATTAAGAAAATGGGATGGAATTATAAATTGGTTGCCGATGGTGTTGAAGCTGTGAATGAATGCCTGACCGGAGTTTATAATGTCATCCTTATGGATATTGATATGCCCAACATGAATGGTTGGGAAGCGACTATTGAACTGCGCAAACAGAATGTTCAGATTCCAATCATTGCGCTTACCGCTTATTCTGAAGAATCTTTCCGAAAAAAAAGCTTTGAAGTCGGAATGGATATGTTTCTTTCAAAACCGTACAATAAGGAAGAAATTTATAGCGCAATTCTTAATTCTGTTAAGTCTTGATATTCATATAGATAGAAATAGTTTGACATTATTTCCAAAACTTTTCATTTTTTCTTAACAACAATACATAGTTTTGTAAATGCCTTTGTATTTTTGCGGGCAGTTCGGTCTCGTTTTATTTTTAGGCCCGATTGATTTTTGACTACCACTTTTCCAATCATGTAAGTGTTTTCTCGCCTGATCATTAGTCAGGTTTGTTTTTTTTAGCAAAATTTGAACTTTTGATTCCTTGTCCGGAATTTTTTCCGTTTAGTAAGGGTTAAATAAAAAGATATAAAGATGGCTTCAACCAAATATGTATTTGTTACCGGAGGTGTAGCTTCCTCACTGGGAAAAGGGATTATCTCAGCTTCATTGGCAAAATTGCTTCAGGCAAGAGGTTTCTCTGTTACCATTCAAAAGCTCGATCCATACATAAATATCGATCCCGGAACCTTGAATCCATATGAACATGGTGAATGTTTCGTGACTGATGACGGAGCAGAAACTGATCTGGATCTTGGACATTACGAACGTTATCTCAATGTCCCCACTTCACAGGCCAATAATGTTACTACCGGCAGGATTTATCAGGAAGTCATTAACAAAGAGAGACGAGGTGTTTATCTTGGTCAGACTGTTCAGGTAATCCCTCATATTACCGATGAAATCAAGCGAAGGATAAAGCTATTGGGCAATGAAGGGAAATACGATTTCGTTTTGACTGAAATTGGCGGTACAGTTGGTGATATTGAGTCGCTGCCATACATCGAAGCTGTAAGGCAGATGCGTTGGGAAATAGGGTCCGATTGTCTTGTTATTCATCTTACATTGGTTCCCTATCTGGCAGCAGCCGGTGAGCTAAAAACCAAACCTACCCAACATTCGGTTAAAGCACTTCTTGAGCAAGGAGTTCAGCCCGATATTCTGGTATGCCGGACAGAAAAGCACCTGAGCGAAGGAATGCGCAATAAAATCGCCCTCTTCTGCAACGTTGACCCTACTGCGGTAATTGAATCAATTGATGCTGAATCAATCTACGATGTGCCATTACTGATGCACGAAGAAAAACTTGATCTTGAAGTTCTCGAAAAAATGAGAATGCCGGTTTTGCCAGAACCTGATCTTGATACCTGGAAAGAATTTCTTGTAAGATTGAAAAATCCGGATGGAGAAATTACAATCGGACTTATCGGTAAATATGTTGAACTCAAAGATGCATATAAGTCTATCAATGAGTCATTTGTACATGCCGGAGCAGTCAATAAGTATAAAGTCATTGTAAAACCAATTCACTCTGAATTAATTACACCCGAAACCGTTGAAGATTCACTAAAAGGACTCGATGGAATTCTGGTCGCACCGGGATTCGGAAACCGGGGTATTGAAGGTAAAATCGAAGCCATAAAGTTTGTAAGAGAAAATAAAATTCCGTTTCTTGGCATTTGTCTTGGAATGCAATGTGCTGTGATAGAGTTTGGTAGAAACGTACTTGGCCTAAAAGGAGCTCATTCAACTGAAATGGATATTGAAACCCCATTTCCTGTTATTGATATAATGGAGGAGCAGAAGAGTATTGAAGATATGGGAGGTACAATGCGCCTTGGCTCATATCCCTGCACCATTGAAAAAGGAAGCAGAACCTTTGATGTTTATGGCAGCACAGATATTGCTGAGCGCCACAGACACAGGTATGAGTTTAATAATCAATTCATTAAACAATATCAGGATTCAGGAATGATGACGCCTGGCATAAATACCCGGAATAATCTGGTTGAAATAATCGAACTGATTGATCATCCATGGTTCATCGGAGTTCAATTCCATCCTGAATACAGAAGTACAGTTGCCAACCCACACCCTCTTTTCGTAAGTTTTGTAAAAGCAGCTATTGAGTATCATTCCGGCAGGAATAAGTAATGTAAAAATCAGGAATCTGATCACTTATTAATTTATCCGCTGGCAGATTAACTGCTTTTCATTACTTTTGTCAACTTCTTGAAATCATTTTATCTTAACAGTACATGAATAAGAATACAATTATTGGTCTTGTCCTGATTTTTGCAATTATGGTGGGATACACCATATTGATGTCACCCTCAGAGGAAGAACTTGAAAGCAAAAAGAGGGTACAGGATTCTATTGCATTGGTTCAGCGCAGTCTGAACGATTCAGCAAAGGCATTGCAATTAAGGCAGGAACAGTTGAAAGCAGGTGCCGAAACCCTGGCAGTTGTTCCTTCAACTTCAACCGATTCAGTACCAGCAGAGGTTTATCGTTCGGTTTACGGACCTTTTGCACCATCAGCTCAGGGTATTGACAAAGATTACATCATCGAAACCGACCTTCTTAAAATTACAATCAGCAGCCTGGGTGGGCGAATAAGCCAGGTTGAAATGAAAGAATATAAAACTTTCGAAGGTAAACCAGCAATTCTATTTATCCCTGATTCTTCGGCATTCGGACTTGCTTTCTTTACAGATGTGCGGCCTGTTTCAACTGAAAAACTTTATTTTGCACCTCATTGGATTGACAGTCGTTTTGAAGGAAGTGATAAACTGGTCATAACAGGCGAGGATTCTCTAAGTTTCAGCATGCGGCTTTATGCAGGTGTTTCTGATTCAGTTTTATCTCCTGATAAGTACATCGAATTTGCATATACCATCAAAGCCAACAATTATATGATTGATTTTGATGTGAACTTCTCAAACATGGAGGGTATTATTGCCCCGAATACCAAGGAGATGAACATCAACTGGGCAGCCCGTTTGTTAAGGCAGGAAAAATCACTCGAGAATGAAAAGTTAAATACTACAGTTCATTTCAGACACTCCGACGGTGAGGTTGACTACCTGAGTGAGAGAAAAGACGATAGCCAGAATATCAATACCCGTGTAAAATGGGTTTCGTTTAAGCAGCAGTTCTTTTCAGGTACTCTTATTGCCAACGATTTGTTTCAAAATGCAGAAATTGAAAAAGTCGGTGAACCTGAAAAGGAAACAAAATATCTGGAGCAGATGACTGCTACCCTTTCGCTTCCATTTAATCCAATGGTTGATAAGAGTTTGGGAATGCAGTTTTATTATGGCCCGAATAAGTACAATCTTATGCGCAAGTATAAGCTTGATCTCGAACGGCAGATTCCGCTGGGTTGGAGTTTCTTTCTGATGCAATGGATAAACCGTTTTGCTGTTATCCCGGTCTTTAATTACCTTGAAGGTTTTGACATCAATTATGGTATTATTATATTGATTCTTACCATTCTGCTGAAAATTGTACTCTTCCCGATTGCCTATAAAACCTATATGTCATCTGCAAAGATGAAATTGCTCAAGCCTGAAATTGACGAAATCGGAAGCAAATTCCCCAAAAAGGAAGACGCAATGAAGAAGCAACAGGCAGTAATGTCACTATATAAAAAAGCCGGAGTAAATCCTATGGCCGGTTGTGTGCCAATGCTTTTGCAGTTCCCGATCTTGCTTGCAATGTTCCGCTTTTTTCCGGCTTCTATTGAACTCAGACAGCAAGCATTTCTTTGGGCAGACGACCTTTCCAGTTATGACTCGGTACTCGATCTTCCCTTTACTATTCCTTTTTATGGCGATCACGTGAGTCTTTTTACCCTTTTGATGACCATATCTACAATTATCTACACCAAGATGAACAACGATATGATGTCAACCGGTAATCAGATGCCGGGCATGAAAACCATGATGTACATGATGCCGATTATGTTCCTTGGTTTCTTCAACAGTTACTCTTCGGGATTAAGTTATTATTACCTTCTGGCCAATCTTCTTACATTTGCGCAGATGTTCTTTATCCGCAGGTTTGTTGATGAAGATAAACTTCATGCAAGAATCCAGGAAAACAAGAAAAAGCCGGTAAAAAAATCAAATTTCCAGAAACGTCTTGAAGAACTTTCAAAGAACCAGGGAAAGAAATAAGAACTGATTTATGTAATTATAAGCCTGATTGATCTTTTCTGATCTGTCAGGCTTCTTTTCTATTATAATCCAGCAAAGTGTTTGATTGGCATTTAATGTTGTTTAGTTAAGGCTTAGGATTTTTAGAAAAGTGAATCAAATATCCTTCGACTCCGCTCAGGATGACTGTCAGTCTGAGCGGTTCTGGCTATCGGAACGAAGACAATATTCCTTAACTAAACGACATTGAATTGGCATTCAGAAATCAGAAAGTTTTTCTCTTTGAAAATTAACTTCTTACCTCTTTTGTAATTACAAAAAATTCTTACCTTTGCACCCCGGTTTGCCCGGCGCCTTTGTTGTTGATAATCAAAGGTGATCCTGTCCGGTTAAACCACACAATTCACATATTATTAACCTGGTATCTCAGGATACCGCAAAGAAGAATTAAATGACAAACGACGAATTAAACGTCAACGAAGAGTTGACCAATGCTGAAAACGCTCCTGAAGAGGTAGCAGCAGAGGTTAACGAAACCCCGGTTGCAGAAGAAAAAGTTGCTGAAGTTGAAGCAGAAATTGAAGAAGTTGCAGAAGAAGTTGAAGAAACTCCTGTTGCCGAAGTTCCTGCTGTTGAAGAAGCCCCTGCTGTTGCAGAAGTTGAGATTGACGACGACGACGATGAACCAACCGTAGAAAAACTTAAAGCCAAATTGGTTTCTCAGATTTCTCTTGAGAATTTTGATTGGGATGCAATTGGTAAAAAACACGAAAATTATTCATCAGACGAGCGTGCAAAACTGGAATCGGTTTACGATAAAACCCTCAGTTCAATCGTTGAGCACGAAGTAATTGACGGAACAGTTGTTGCCATCAGCAGCCGCGAGGTTGTGGTAAATATCGGTTTCAAATCTGATGGAGTTATTCCTCAGTCAGAACTTCGCTATAATCCAAACCTGAAGATCGGCGATCAGATTGAAGTTTATGTTGAAAGTCAGGAAGATATGGGTGGACAGCTCATTCTTTCACATAAAAAAGCCCGTATTCTCCGTTCATGGGAGCGCGTAAATCAGGCATTCGAAAAAGAAGAAATTATCAATGGTTACGTAAAATGCCGTACCAAAGGTGGTCTTATTGTTGATGTATTCGGTATTGAGGCCTTCCTCCCCGGTTCACAAATCGACGTTAAACCAATCCGCGATTACGATATCTACGTTGATAAAGTTATGGAATTCAAGGTTGTTAAAATCAACCAGGAATATAAAAACGTTGTTGTTTCGCACAAAGCGCTTATCGAAGACGAACTTGAGCAGCAAAAAGCTGACATCATCAGCAAGCTTGAAAAAGGTCAGATTCTTGAAGGTACCGTTAAAAACATTACTTCATATGGAGTATTTGTTGACCTTGGCGGTGTTGACGGTCTTGTTCACATTACCGATCTTTCATGGGGCCGTATCAATCATCCTGAAGAAATCGTTCAGCTTGACGCTAAAATCAAGGTGGTTATTCTTGATTTTGATGAAAACAAAAAACGTATCGCCCTCGGTCTTAAACAACTTACACCTCATCCATGGGATTCACTTGATGAAAACATCAAAGTCGGAGATAAAGTGGGTGGCCGCGTAGTTGTAATTGCTGATTACGGTGCATTTATTGAAATTGCTCCTGGTGTTGAAGGACTTATCCACGTTTCTGAAATGTCATGGTCGCAACATCTGCGCACCGCTCAGGACTTCCTGAAGGTAAACGACGAGGTAGAAGCAGTTATTCTTACCCTCGATCGCGAAGAGCGCAAAATGTCACTTGGCATCAAGCAGCTTATTCCTGATCCATGGACAAACATCAAAGAAAAATATCCGCTTCAATCGAAGCATGAGGCTACTGTAAGGAACTTCACAAACTTCGGAATTTTTGTTGAACTTGAAGAAGGAGTTGATGGTTTGATCCACATCTCTGACCTTTCATGGTCGAAGAAGATCAAGCATCCGGCTGAGTTTACCAAAATTGGCGAGAAAATTGAAGTAATGGTACTTGATGTGGATGTTGAAAACCGCAGGTTGAGCTTAGGCCACAAACAACTTGAGGAAAATCCATGGGATGTATTTGAATCAGTATTCGCAGTAGGTTCAGTTCATAAAGGAACTGTTACCAGCGCCAGCGACAAAGGTATGGTAGTTGCACTGCCTTACGGTGTTGAAGGTTTTGCTCCGCTTCGTCATGTTGTTAAAGAAGACAACACACAGATGAAGGTGGAAGAATCACTTGATTTCAAAGTTATTGAGTTCTCGAAAGAAAACAAGAAAATCATCCTTTCTCACACCCGTATTTTCCAGGATGCTTCTTCTGCTGATCGCGTTAAAGAGTCAGCAGCTAAAGAAACAGCTGAAAACTCAACCAAACGTGCTGTGAAAAAACTCAAGGACAACCTCGAAAAAACCACACTTGGTGATCTTGAAGCGCTTGCTAATCTGAAATCAGATATGGAAGCTTCTGAAAAGAAAGCCCGTGATGAAAAAGCAGATTAATCTTCTGACTTAATATTAAAAAATCCCCGAAAGGGGATTTTTTTTTGATAATTAATTTTGAGTTGTTGTTTTTATCATATTTGTGAAGAGTAACCTGATTTTTCAGGCTCTGCGAAAAATTGAATCATTTGAATATTATGAAGAAATTCACAGTCACAATATTGGGTAGCAGTGCTGCCATTCCAACCGCCACCCGAAACCTCAGCGCACAGCTTGTAGCTTACGGCGAACAATACTTTCTGATTGATTGTGGCGAAGGTACCCAGATGATTCTTAAGCAACTCAGGATAAAAACCAATAAAATCGGACATGTATTTATCAGCCATCTCCATGGCGATCATTATTACGGGCTGATCGGGCTGATTTCTACCTGGCATCTGATTGGAAGGAGAACTGCAGTGCATGTATACGGACCTCCCGAATTACAAAATATTATTGAAATACAGTTGAATGCTTCAATGACCACATTGTCATATCCTTTGGTTTTTCATCACACACAAAGTGAAGTTCCGCAAATGATTGCCGATGCCGGACGATTGACAATAACTACCTTGCCTTTGAAGCACAGGATACCTACAACAGGGTTTCTTATCAAGGAAAAGCCACTGCCAAGAAGCATCAGGCGGACAGAAACCGATCGTTACGGAGTACCATTTACCTTTATGGAAAAGTTACGTGCCGGCGAAGATTTTGTGGATGAAGATGGCGCTTTAATCCTGAATAATCTGCTGACAATTGAACCTCCGGCACCTCGTTCGTATGCATATTGCTCTGATACAGCCTGGTATAAACCGCTGGCAGAATGGATTCATGGGTGCACCATGCTTTATCATGAAGCCACTTTTATGAACGACAAAGCGCAAGCTGCTGAAGATAAAATGCATTCTACTGCAGCGCAGGCAGCACAGATCGCATTAATGGCCGGAGCCGGAAAACTTTTGCTGGGTCACTTTTCGGCACGATATGATGACCTCTCGCTGCTTCAGGGCGAAGCGGAGGAGTTTTTCAGCCCGGTGGTTATTGTTGAAGATGGGGAAACTTATGAAATTGGGAATTGATAATCAGGTTACTTATTTCTGACTGTACAAAATGCCGGAGAAAAGTTTAAGCAGCGTTTGTTTGTCGTAAGGTTTGGGCAGATAATGCGAACACCCGTTTGAAAGAAGCTTCTCCCTGTCGCCATGCATGGTGTAGCCGGTTACGGCAATTATAGGGGTATTTTTGTTGATTTCATAACTTCTTACCTGATGAGCAATTGAAAGTCCATCAGGCCCGGCGCCGAGATTGATGTCCATAAGAATTGCATCATACTTCCGGCGTTTGATTTTTTCGATGGCAACATAGCCATTCTCGGCCATTTCTGTATTGCATATTTCACGAAGGTATAGTGCAGCAAGTCGCCGGTTGATTTCGTTATCTTCTACGATCAGCACTTCAGGCACCGGGCCTCTGCTAAGCCTGTGTGTTTTTATTGCCGGGCTATCCTCTACAAATGATGAGAGTTCTGAAATACCTTCACTGATTACAGGCAACTCAACATAAAAATCTGATCCTTTGCCTTCAACACTATCAACCCATACGCGTGCATTCAGCAATCGTGCAATTTTTGAGCACAATGATAATCCAAGCCCACTGCCTTCAAAAGTTCTTGAGAATCCTTCGCTTACCTGTCTGAATTCTTCAAAAATCATTCTGTGATGCTCCGGCGCAATTCCAATGCCCGTGTCGCTGATTCTTATTACTGCTTCAGTACTCTTCTTATTTACTTTATAAGCACTTATTGAAATCCCTCCATCAACTGTAAATTTCAATGCATTATCGATCAGGTGATGTATCATCTGGCTGAGGAGCTTCTCATCAGCTCTGACAAAAATATCAGGAGGGATGGATGTTCGAAGATATAATCCTTTGTCGCTTGCGATTGAATATGCCACTTTCAGAAGTGGCTGCATCATCAGCCTTGTATTAACCGGTTTAAGAATGAGGGTATTTTTGTCAGCCTCTAATGCCGAAAGGTCAATAATAGAATTGAGCGTTGACATTAACCGGCCAGCTGATTTGAAAATGGTTCCGGCCATTGATTTCAGGCGCGGATCATCGAGTTCTTCATTCAGAATTTCTGAAAATCCGAGGATTCCAGTCATTGGTGTTCTGAGCTCGTGGCTCATATTGGCCAAAAGTGAGGATTTTAACCTGCTGGAATTTTCGGCTGTATTTTTTGCTTTAATCAGAACTTCTTCACTTTTTATTTTTTGTGTAGCGAGCGCAATCTGTTCAGCAACGAATAATAAAATTGTTTTTTCCTCCTCGCTGTAAGTTATCTCATTCGTAAATGATTGAAGGCATAATATCCCGATTACACTTTCGCGTGTTTTTAAAGGTATGCCTATCCATGATTGTGGAATTCTGTCAACGTGAGCAATTATATTCTCAGCGATCATAAGTTCAACTACCGCAGCAGAGGCAAGCAAAGGTTCCCCGGAACTCAGAACATAGCCAGCCAGACCATTTGCCTGTTTTTGAGTGTCTGATGGATTTATCTTACCGTCTTTAAAAGTATAGGTATGGTTAGCATCATTTTCGTCAACAAGCGAAATAAGCATTTCGGGTGCAGGTATCAATGCTGAGATAATCTGGTGAATTGCTTTCATCAGCAACTCAAGATTGTGTTGAGAATGAATAAGCTGCGAAATCTGAAATGCTGATGTTTTCAGCGATTCTGTTTTTCTGAACGAAGTAACATCATGAATAATTCCCGTCCAGTATTTAAGTTCACCATTTTTTGAATACTCCAGTCTGGCATTGTTCTGTATAAACCGAATCTGCCCGTTCTTATCAGTTATTCTGTAACTGGCAGTGTATGAAGTCAGTTTATTTAAACGGACGCTTTCAAGCAATTTATTGTACTCTTCAATATCATCATGGTGAATGACTGATTTGTGAAGAATATCTTCAACTGTTGTTGACTCTCCGGGATTTTCTTTTTGCAGCAATTCAAAAAGATTCCGGGTTTCAATTATTATGTCCTGATTAAAATGTATATCCCAACTGCCAATACCCGCAAGATTTTGAACATCAGATAATCTTTGAGTATTTCCTGAAGGCTTATTTATTTCGGCATGATTATGATTATTTTGTGGTGCTGAGCATTGGGTTTGATTAAGAATGTTCTGCTCAATAAAAGAATATACCCTGAGCTTAAAGCCTTCAGAAGTTTCAAATTCATTGAATGCGAACATACATTCTTTGAGATTTGAGATTGAGTCAAGGGTACACCCGCACCAGGCGCCAGCTTTACAATCCAATGGATCAGCAGATTTAACTGATAGTAAATCAAGCAGATTGACTGGATTGGAATGAAAGTCAGGGCTCATTGAAGAAAACCCTGCAAAAGCATCATTAATGTCGATTATTTCTCCGGAAATGGTTGTAATTGCCATCGGCAACGGATTTAACCGAAATTCCGGAAAACCAGTATTATTGGGTTGCAAAAACCTTTCTGTATTACTCAGTTTATAATTTCTCATCAATATTATGAGAGTAAATTAAACTCATCAATTGTCGCGGCTGTAAATGTAGTTTATTTTTAAATATAAATGTTTAATTTTACGAACAACCAAATTGTGAATAAAAAAGAGTAGTGCAAGGAATAAGAGTAACGTATTCAATATGAGCGTAATACGTATAAAGCGCTGAGGTAAACCACACTTCAGATTGACTGAAAGGGAATTATGCAATTATGCAGTTGGTAGTGTAAACCAAAAAGTGCTTCCTGTTCCCGGTGCGGAGGTAACTCCTATGGTGCCACCCATTTTTTCAACCATTTCTTTGCAAAGCAGAAGACCGAGCCCCGAGCCCAGTTCATTGGCAGTGCCTGCAGTTGTTCTTGATATTCCATCCGCAAATATTTCACCAATTCTTTCGGCCGGAATACCTATGCCTTCATCTCTGACTTTAATGATGATGTGACTGTCACTAGATTCTGAACTTACATAAATCCGGCCACCAGTATGGCTGAATTTAATAGCATTGCCTATAAGGTTATGAATTATAATCCTGATAAGGTCTGAATCTGCAAAAACCATTGTGTTGTCAGGAATATCAATTGCAGTATCAATTGATTTTTTGGAGGAATTGAGCTTCAGAACTTCAAAGGTTTTGATTACTTCTCTGTTAAGTTGCAGGCTGACTGGATTAAATGCGAGTGATTGGTTTTGGAGTCGTGCCCAGTTAAGCAGGTTTTGTATGAGCGAATGAACCTGATCAGCCGTATCCCGCACAAGAACCAAAGAGTCAAGAAGTTCGTCTTTGCTGAAACTTTCATAGTTTTCAACCATAAGATCAGACATAAGTAAAAGCCCGGAGAATGGACTTTTCAGGTCGTGTGAAACGATGGAGAAAAGTTTGTCTTTGGTTGAAAGTGCCTGCGAAAGTTCATTTTTTTGTCTGACAATCAGATCTCTGGCCCTTTTCAGCTCTATGTGTGTTGAAACTCTGGCCAGAAGTTCACCCGCTTTGAAAGGTTTGGTAATATAGTCAACAGCTCCAACTTTAAAGCCCTTCAGAATGTCTTCGGGTTCAATTCTTGCAGTAAGAAATATTACAGGAATTCCACTGGTTATATTGTTATTCTTAAGTATAGAACATGCTGTAAGTCCATCCATTTCAGGCATTGCAATGTCAAGCAGAATAAGATCAGGGGTGCGTGATATTGCAATGGAAATCGCCTGTTTGCCATTGTTTGCAATGGCAAGCTGATAACCTTCGTCGCGCAGGATGTTGCCCAGCACTGCAAGATTCTGAGGCAAATCATCCACAATCAGGACAAGTGGTGGCGGTTGGTTCTGAAATCCATTATTAATGGTGGTCTCTATGTTCATGAATCGGAAATATTTGTCAGGTAATCAGTGAGTAAATTAAAACTATTCATTAATTCGTCAATCCTGAAGGATTCAGCTTGTTCCTTAATGGTGTCTGCAAACTTCTTTAATTTAACCGAATTTGATTGTTCGCCTTCTTTTCCAAGGATGATAGAAAAAGCTATAATTTCATCAATAATCATCCCTTCTCTGATTTTTTTCAGATGATTCAGTAACAGTCTTGAAGTGTCATATTTTGGCTGTATATCAATTACAGGTATGGTTTTTTCAAGTATTCCTGATTCTTTCAGGCCATAAGCTGAACCATCTGATACGGTGTCATAAGTCAGAAAATTAGCAATTTCTGACATCAGAGTTCCGGGGCTGACAGGTTTTTGCAGGTAGCCATCACAAAGGTTTTTTATTTTTCCGGCTTCTTCCTTCATAGCTGAAGCTGTTAGTGCAACTATAGGAATGTGACTTATTTCATCATTGTTTTTAATCAGTCTGGTAGCTGTATAACCATCCATTACAGGCATTTGCATGTCCATTAGAATGAGATCAGGTTTAAACTCCATAACTTTTTCCAGGCCTTCTTTCCCATTTATGGCTTCTATCAGTTTGATATTTTTGCCTTTGAACATTTCCCTGATGACTATCCGGTTAAGCTGAATATCTTCAACAATAAGAATTGTCTGGTTGTGAAAGATATAACTTTTAGCCATTTCCATATCCGAACTTACTGTTATCGGAGTGTAAGATTGTGCTATTGAAACATCTTTCAAAAGAACGCCAAAGATACTTCCATTTCCCGGAGAACTGCTGACAGAAATTTCACCGTTCATCATTTCTACCATACGTTTGGTGATGGTTAAGCCCAAGCCTGTTCCTCCGAATTTTCGGGTGCTTTGTCCTTCCTGCTGCATAAACGCCTGAAAAATTATCTCTTGCTGGTCTATAGGAATGCCAATGCCGGTATCTTTCACCTCAAACCGGAGGTCGCAAGTCATATTCTCTTCGCTGTGATTCAGGACTTTAACTGACAGTACAATTTCGCCAAGTTGGGTGAATTTTATTGCATTTCCTATCAGATTAACAAGAACCTGTCTTATTCTTGTTTCATCCATAATCAGTGTTTCGGGCAGGTTCTTATCTTTGATTACTGAAAATTTAAGATTTTTATCGTTTGCGCTAAGCGTGAATATCCGTTCCAGTTCAAAAAGAATTTGCGCTGGTTTTACTGGTTCAGGCTCAATTTTAAGTCGGCCTGCTTCAATTCTGGACAAATCCAGAATATCATTTATGATCAAAAGCAGATTATGGCCACTTTTACCAATTATATCAACAAATTCCTGATGTTTTGGGTTTTCGAGTTGTTCGCTCAGTAATTCAGAGAATCCCATAATTGCATTCAGCGGTGTTCTGATTTCGTGGCTCATGTTTGCCAGAAATTCACTTTTTGATCTGTTTGCTCTGGTGGCCTCATCACGGGCTTTAATCAGGTCTGATTCAAATTTCTTGCGTTCTGAAGTGTCCTCAATAATCGCCCATACCCTTGGTTTCTGATCAAGATCTCGCACAAGCATCAGGCTCATCAATACAGGAATTTCAGCTCCCTTTTGAGTAAGTAATCTGATTTCAATCGGTCCGGCAGCACCTGTTCGTTTCAGTTCATTGATGGCTATTTCTTTGACTATTGTAAATTGTTCAGGAATTAATTTGTGAAATGAATTGTTGAGTGTATTAATGCCATCGCAGTCAAGAATTTTTCTGAAAGCTTTATTGGTGTCCAGAATCAAACCATCCTGATCAGATAACATTAGTCCGATAGGCGACTCCTGGTACAATACCCTGAATCTGTTTTCGCTGAATAGAAGCTTTTCTGCTGCTCTTTTCCTCAAGATTGCACTTCCTATTCCTGATGCAAGGCTTTGAAGTATCAATGATTCTGATTGAGTCCATAAATACCCTTTGGTGCAATCGTCAAATCCCACAAAACCAAAAAGATCTTCACCAACAAAAACCGGAACAACCAGTAGTGAAATAATGTCCTGTGGCTCCAGAATACTTCTTTCGTTTTCTGGAAAATCCTTTACAAAACCAGTAACCGGAAGTCCTTGGTTGAACAGCTCATTCCATCTTGGAATAAAATCAGCCGGGAGATTTTGCAAATCCGGATTGTGCAACTGAGGCTCTATGCCGGGAGGGCACCATTCATATCGTTGACTTATAAGTCTGCCGTCAGGATCAGAAGTCTCGTTGTGATATTCGAAAAGATAGATTCTGTCGGATTGCAAAGCATTGCCGATTATTTCAAAAGCTTTGTTTATGGCAACTGAAGAATCTTCCTCAATCAGCAGGATTGTGGTCGCGTGGGCTGCGCTTTCAAGAACCCTGCTTTGGTGCTCAAGCTGAAGTTCAGCATACTTTCGGGAAGTAGTGTCTCTTACAAGCGCAATAAAACGCTTCCCTTCAGGAGTTATTTCCTTAATGGAAATGTTAAGCTCGAACCATAAATTTTTATTCCCATCTGAAAGTTCATACTGAATTCCCTTGGAAGAACCATTTTCATCAGCTTCTTTTATTGCTTTGAAAATCTGATTGCAAGGTTCTGCAGGAAGTATTTCTGAGACTTTTCGATTAATAAAAGTTTCCGATTTTGAATAAAGCATGTTTTCAGATGGAGCATGATAATCATAAATAACACCTTCTTCGTCGAGCTCAAATAAAAGATCAGGAATTGCTTTTAGTGTCGCTTCAAGGTTTTTGTGGGTTTCCTTGATATCATGTTCTGCCTGTTTGTCTCTTGTGATGTTGGTTAAAAAGCCATGCCAGATAATACTGCCATCGTCTTTTTGCACAGGTGTTGAGCTGCCCCCAAGCCACATAAGTCCTTTTGTGAGATGGTTGACCCTGAATTCTGCGATCCATGGGGTAAGATTATTAGCAGAATCATTTATTGCTGCCATCAAATTTTCAAGATCATCGGTATGAACATTCTCAAATAGCAATTCAGGGTTTTGCTGAATTTCAGAGAGGCTATAACTGAAAAGCTCTTCAATATAACTGTTGGCATATGGCAACTCAAAAGTTTTGTCGGGTTTTCTGACAAACTGATATACCATGCCCGGCAGTTGTGAGGTTATTTGTGTAAACCTGTTGTAGAGTTCTGTAAGTGCATTGCTCGATTTTTTCTTTTCTGAAATGTCTCTGATTTGTTCAATAATCAGAAATATTTCATTATTCCGGTCAGTTACAGGAGTGGTTCTGCATTCAAAGCACCTGTTGAATTTAGCGTCGCTGGTTTCGCAGATTTGCGGTGCCCTTGAATTAATGGCATTTTGTGCATTTCTTGTGCTTGTGAGTAATTCAAGAACATTGTTTTTCTTGGATTGTATTGACTTTTCTTCTTCAATTCTGAAGAATTCCCGGGCAGCTGTATTCAACCTGATCGGTTTCAGGCTTAGGTCGCGAATGATCACCATGTCAGACATTCCGTCTATTACACCTTCAAGAAGGGCTTCATTTTCAGAAAGACGCTGCAAAGCCAATCGCTCAGCTGTAATGTCTCTGCTGATACCCATAATTCCGGTAATTTTACCGGATGTGTCCATGTATGGTGCTTTGCTGGCCGAGACCCATTTGTATGTGCCATCCGCTATTCTGATGAATTCAGGTTTGGCAATCAGCGGTTTGCCTGTCTTAATGATATTTAATTCATCTTCAAGTGCTTCTCTGGCATGAACTTCTTCAAAAAAATCGGAATCACTTAGACCCAGCGCATCTTCAGGAGATTCAAGCCCGAGAATATCTGCCTGAACTTTATTGATCCTTGTAAATTTGCTGTTTTCATCTTTAAAATATATGGAATCAGGCATGGAATCCATCAGATTCTGAAGCAGTTCCCGCTCAATCAGCAGATTTTGTTCAGCTACATAGCTTCTCGATATATCATGAGAAATGGCAATAAAATAAGATTCGCCTGAAGCTGTTTTAAATCCCGATGTTTTTAAGGATGATCTGAATTTTTTCCCATCTTTGGTTAAGTTATCGAGTTCGCCATGCCAGGCGCCGTTTGATGTAGCAGATAGAATTTCGGGGCCTAAAGATGATCTGGATGCAGGATCAATAAATATTCCTGCATTGGCACCTATTAACTCTTCGTGGGTATACCCGAACTTATCGGTTATGGCCTGATTTATATACAGGATTTTACCATTGTCATCTGTGATAACTACAAAATCTCCTATCGAATTTATGAGATGTGGAAAAACCGAATCATCCAATCCGCTTGTCGGATATTTTACGATGATATTCTGCTTGTTCAATGCTTCTTCAAGCTGGCTCACTCTTGCCCTTAAATATTCCAGCTCGTTACCCGGATTTACATTATAATTCATAAACTCAGAGATTTAGTGTATTCTGACTCTGCAAGATTGTAAAACAAGTTTTTAATGGATGTTGAAACCCATTAAAATTCACCTTATTTATCATCAATATTATTAATGGTTTATTTGCTTCATTGTAATGGTGAAATGTTAAGAATAAGTTATTTTTTTTGTGTTAAACCCTGATATGTTACACATACAATAAGTGCGTGAAGTTTCTTTCTGATAATGAAGAGGTTACATGGTGTCTGATTTTTAGTTATTTCGAATCTGTTCTTTGAATTACCTCTTGCCCGGTATCTTTAACATTATTAAATATATTTTTTATAAGTCCTTTAATGAGTTAATTTTTTTTGTAATTTTGCCGCCCGTTTCAGGCTGCCTTTTTGTTCCCTGCTATCAGATTTAACAATTAATTAACCTGTTGATAATCAAAAGGTGATGTAATTGTATTTCTTTTGCCAGCCCGGAATAATAATTTCACACTTAATTAATCATGACATTAAACAAACTTAGAAACATCGGAATAGCCGCGCATATTGATGCAGGCAAGACCACAACAACAGAACGACTTCTTTTCTTTACCGGTGTAAACCGGAAAATGGGCGAAACGCATGATGGTCAGTCAACTATGGACTTTATGAAACAGGAGCAGGAACGTGGTATTACCATCGCTTCAGCAGCCATCAGTTGTACATGGAATGGCTACAATATTAATATTATCGACACTCCGGGCCACGTTGACTTTACAGTAGAAGTTGAGCGTTCGCTCAGGGTAATTGATGGTATGGTTGCTCTGTTTTGTGCTGTAGGTGGTGTTGAACCTCAAAGCGAAACCGTATGGAATCAGGCTGAACGGTATAAAGTTCCGCGTGTTGCTTTTGTAAATAAAATTGATCGTACTGGTGCTGATTATCTGGAGGTTATCAGGCAAATGAACGAGCATCTTGATGCCCGTGCTGTTGCTTTTCAATTGCCAATTGGCCAGGAAGAAGAATTTCGTGGTATTCTTGACCTGATCCACTTCAAAATGCTGACCTTTAAGGATGCCGAGACTATTATTCTTGAGATTCCTGAGGAACATCATGCTTTGGCCTACGAATACAGGCAGCAGCTTATTGAGAAACTTGCCGATTTTAACGAAGAAATACTCAATCTTTTCCTTGAAGATAAAGAGGTTCCCCTTGAACTGCTTATGTCTGCCGCCCGCGATGCAACTTTAAAGTTACTGATTACCCCTGTTTTTTGTGGTGCTGCTTATAAAAATAAAGGAATTACTCAATTGCTTGATGCCGTTGTAGATTATTTGCCTTCACCGGTTGATATCGGAGCCGTAGTTGGTTTGGATGTTGATGATCCGGAAAAAGCACGTCACCGTAATCCTTCGCCCAAAGAGCCTTTCTCAGCATTGGCATTCAAGTTAATTCATGATCCTTACGTAGGTCAGCAAACATTTGTGAGGGTTTATTCAGGCACACTGAAGAGTGGTATGCAGGTTATGAATTCAACCAAGGGTAAACCAGAGCGTGTTGGAAGAATTTTAAAAATCAGAGCCAAAGACAGGGAAGAGGTTGGCGAAGCCGGTCCTGGTGATATCGTTGCACTGATTGGTATGAAACTTACCAAAACCGGCGACACCCTTTGCGATATGGAGCACCAGCTTTATCTGGAGAATATCCATATTCCACCCAGTGTTATCGAGATGAAAATCAATCCGGTAACCCGCAAAGAACAAAGCAAACTCGGCGAAGCACTTTCGAAACTTGTAAATGAAGATCCTTCATTCCATGCACGTTTTGATGAAGAAACTGAGGAGACTGTGATTTCCGGAATGGGTGAGCTGCACCTTGAAATTATTGTTGATCGCCTGAAACATGAATTTGGCGTTGATGTTGTGGTTGGTGAGCCAGCTGTTGCATTCCGCGAAACTATTTCAATGGAGGTTGAGGCTGAATACCGTCACTCAAAACAATCGGGTGGTCGTGGTCAGTTTGCTCAAACTCTCATGCGTATTGAGCCTAACGAAGGCAAAGGATATGAGTTTGTTGATAAAATCAAAGGCGGTTCAATCCCTGGCGAATATATTCCTTCTGTTAATAAAGGAATTATTAAGACGCTTGCTGATGGTGTACTTGCCGGTTTCCCTGTGGTTGACGTTAAAGTTGTACTTCTCGACGGTCAATTCCACCCGGTGGATTCTTCAGATTTTGCGTTCCAGATTTGTGGTTCAATCTGCTTCAAGCAAGGTTTTATGAAAGCCAGCCCAATTCTTCTCGAACCGGTTATGAAGATAGAAATCAATACTCCTGATGATTATATCGGAGATATTGTTGGTAACCTGACCAAACGCCGCGGAAAGATTGAGTCAATGCGCCGCCATCGTAAAGGTTCACAAAAACTCAACGGATTTGTTCCTCTTCAGGAAATGTTCGGTTATTCCACTTCTTTGAGGAATCTCTCAAGTGGACGTGCCAACTATTCAATGGAGTTTTATCAGTATATGCCTGTAAGTAAAGCCATTCAGGATGAAGTATTGAAAAAACTTGCTGAGAAAAAGAGGTTAGAAGCCAATAAATAATATTGTGATAAAAAAAAGCCTCCGTTCGGGGGCTTTTTTTTTTACAACCTAAAAACTGCTTGAAAGATTTGACTTGTTGAAAGCTAACGTTTTGCAAAAACAAGGCAAGATCAAGTCTAGCTTTGACTTTCTCAGGGTCATCGATATTCCTGCGGAATTAAGGCATAAGATTTCTATATCAATTTTTATTTAGCTTTAATGATTTGCACTTGCTGACGGGTTTGGCATTTAATTTCGTTACTTTGCATAAAAATACCGGAATCATGAATGTATTGATATTGGGATCAGGTGGTCGGGAGCATGCTTTGGCCTGGAAATTTTCGCAAAGCCCTCTGTTGAATCAACTCTTTATTGCACCCGGCAACGCGGGTACTTCATCATTAGGAACCAATATACCTTTGAGTGTCAATGATTTTGAAGGTATAAAATCAACGGTACTTAAAAAAGAGATCGACCTGGTAGTTGTTGGGCCAGAAGAACCATTGGTAAACGGAATTTATGATTTCTTTAAATTGGATGCACTGATCAGGCACATTCCGGTGGTAGGTCCTTCAAAACTGGGTGCTCAACTGGAAGGAAGCAAGGATTTTGCCAAAGCATTTATGAAGCGCAATGGCATTCCAACAGCCGCTTCACGTACTTTTACAAGTGCTGAAATTCAGGCAGGAAAAGCGTTTCTGTCCGCTTTAAGACCTCCTTATGTGCTGAAAGCAGATGGATTGGCTGCGGGCAAAGGAGTAATAATTTGTAATTCACTTGTTGAAGCCGAAGCTGAACTTGATGATATGCTCATAAATTCCAGATTTGGCAAAGCTTCAGAAAAAGTAGTTATCGAAGAATTTCTGAATGGAATTGAACTGTCAGTTTTTGTTATTACCGATGGAAATACCTGGAAATTACTTCCTGAAGCCAAGGACTATAAACGCATCGGAAATGGAGATACTGGTCCGAATACAGGTGGAATGGGGGCTGTTTCTCCTGTTCCTTTTGCCGATGAAGCATTTATGCAAAAAGTTGTTGATCGTGTGATCAATCCAACCATCAACGGACTGAAAATTGAAGGTATAGATTACAAGGGATTTGTTTTCTTTGGACTTATCAAGGTTAATGGTGATCCTTTTGTGATAGAATATAATGTCAGGCTTGGAGATCCGGAAACGGAAACGATTATTCCGCGCATTAAAACTGATCTGCTCGAAGTGCTGACTTCACTCAATAATGGAACGCTCCGCAATCATACTATCGAAACTGATAACCGCCATGCGCTTACTGTAATGCTGGTTTCTGCCGGTTACCCCGGTGATTATCCCAAAGGACTTGAAATTACTTCATTAAATAAGGTTGCTGACAGCCTGGTATTTCATGCCGGTACAACTTCTGATCAGTCAGGTGAAGGTGTTGTTACTTCCGGAGGCAGGGTTATTGCCATTACAAGCCTTGGTGCAAGTATAACCGAAGCGCGCGATTTGTCTTACAAAGCAGCGGCGAAGGTTGATTATCTGGGAAAAACATACAGAACCGATATTGGTCTTGATGTCGTGAATTAGTCTGATGATCCTAAAGAAAATTTCAGAAGCAGGATTTTTTTTGCAATCGGTAATGATACTGATTGCTTTTCTGTTGGTTGTTTTTACTCCCTTACCAGATCTTGGATTTGAGTACACTGCTTTTCTTGATATTACAGCTTTCAGAACACTTAATAATCTGCTTCCTTCTGATGTACTCTGGATTCAGATTGCCGGAGCCGCATTGCTTTTATCTGCTGGTTTTCTTTTTAATAATCTGCTGATCAGGCATGAATTAATCCCTAAACAAAGTTTGTTTCTGCTGGTGATTTTTAGCGGATTTTTACTTACCAAAGACAATTCAACCAGCCCGGTTGTATTACTTGCAGTTACTTTGCTTCTTCTGAATACGCTGGTTAATATTTTCAGGATGTATTCTGAACATCAGGCATATGCGAAGGTTTTAAATGCCACCATTTCACTTTCGTTTGCCTCTTTGATTGTTCCCCAGGCCATTGTTTTTATGTTCTTTGTGTGGTTTGGATTTTTCACGCTTCGCATTGCCACCTGGCGGGAGTGGGTAATTTCGCTGATTGGTTTGATGGTGCCTTACTTTTATTATGCGGTGTATCTTTTTCTTACCGATGGCCTGCTTGATGAACTTGAAAGGTATCGTATGTTCTTTATGAACTTCAGGATAAATTATTCGGTAAGCAGTTCTCTGGATTACGCTGTTATTGCAGTTCTGGTTTTGATTTTAATTTTTTCAATCGGTGGATTTATCTCTGATACCGGCGAAAGAGTGATTGCCATAAGAAAAAAAATGTGGCTGAATCTGCATTTTTTCTGGGTTGTTTTAGCTGCTATGTTTCTTTCCGGTCAGGCTGCCGGATTCTGGCTTCCGTTGGCTTTACTTCCACTTTCGCAGTTCATGACCCATTTGATTGTCTATCGACGTAAATCACGGATCTTCGATTTCCTGTTTTTTATTTTTATCGCATTAATTTTGTTGATAAGGATAGGAGTCTGATATGTTAAAATCTGTTTTTTCAGATAACGGAATTACAGAAGCCGGCTGCGATGAAGCCGGCCGAGGCTGTCTGGCTGGTCCTGTATTTGCTGCAGCAGTGATTTTGCCGCCTGATTATCATAATTCCCAGCTTAATGATTCCAAAAAATTAACAGCTCTTCAGCGCGAAAAACTCAGGGTTCAGATAGAAAAGGATGCCATCCAATGGCATGTTGCACAGGTTGGCCCGGAACTAATAGATCGCATCAATATTCTTAAAGCATCTTTTCTGGCAATGCATCTGGCTATAGATCAGCTTAATCCGAAACCCGGATTGTTGTTGATTGATGGAAATCGTTTTACGCCTTATTCAGGGATAAACCATCAATGCATCATTAAAGGAGACGGAATTTATATGTCAATTGCTGCTGCATCAATACTTGCCAAAACGCATCGCGATGAATTTATGAAAGCGCTGCATCAAGAGTTTCCTGAATATGGCTGGAACAAGAATATGGGCTATCCGACAGCATTTCACAGAAAAGCAATTGCCAAATTCGGACTCACACCCTGGAACCGCCTGACTTTTAATGTGAGCGAACAACTTAAACTTGATCTGAAGTGAGCGAATAATCTGGCTTTGGTAGCCTTATTTATTATTGAAATGAAACCAGATCGCGGAAACAAAGCTTGACAAAGAAGTTGAACTGTGGATAAAATCCGCTGTAAGATTCAAGATTTATTTGCTTGTAATAAACTGCTACGCCGGGTTCAACCGCAATTGCCGGGCTAAATTCAAACCGCCCGCTTACAGTACCGAAAATTCCAAAACCAATTCCGCCCTGCCTTATTTCATATGATTGAAGTGCAGCTCCGGGAATAAATGATTGGCCTCCTGAATAAATGTTGACCATATTAAAAGGTTTGTCCTCAATTCTCAAAACTGATTCCTTCACCAGGGTATTGTTCATACTTATTCCACCTCCGAGAACCAGCCGCGAAGCCGGATTATTTCCTAAGGCGTAAGTAAATCCGAGGTCAACCATATTACGCTCTTCGGTTCCGATTACCGGGTATAGCCTGATATCAGGCTCGGCAAGAAAATCTATGGGTGGGTCAACTTCGAAGGTAATAATGTCTTTTGCAGTAAGTTTGGCGTAATGAAACTGCAGGTAAAAACCTTTACGGCAATTTATATCATACTTTACAAAAAGTCCGAAATTGAAGGTTGGATTGTATCTCATTCTTCCGGGGTACTCCCTTATAAAAACCGTATCGTAAGCACCTGTCAGTCTGTAAATGTCTTCATACCAATACTTGTTTTTCATGATATATTCTGCATTGTTTTCATTGCCGGGTTTCCCTGAATAGAAACCTGCTGTTCCGTTGCCGGGAATATAAAATCCTGCAGTGACTCCGTATTCAATCCCACTGCGATTATTGCATTCTTCCTCATCGGAGTATATGTTGCTCTGTGCGCTTATTTTGCCCGAAAAAAGTAATGCCATCAGAATGGCAATCATTTGAATCTTAATCTTCATACTTTCTTATTCCTTTGTTTTGTCACATCAAACCTACTGCTTTTTTCTGATATTCTGAGTGAATGCTGAAAATACATCTCAGCTTTTTTAAGTTTGGGCAGATTTATCCGGGTTGGTAAGTTCTTTCGGGATATACTTCCTGAAATGAAGCAAAAACGCCGTCACTTTTTATATTTATCTTCAGAATCCCTTTAAGTCAGGTTGGGCTGGTTATGAAACTGAGCTGCTGTATTCAATTCTTATGATTCATATCTGTCTGATTTGTAGTATAATAAATATCCGGGTGATGTACTTGAAGTTTTTCAACAATTGACTGTTGAATAGTTTCGGATTTTTACATAGTGTGGTCGTTTATTTTAGCATATATTTGAGGTTCCTGCCTTTTTGATATGAAGAAAAAAAACTATCTCCTTTTACTGATTCCCCTGCTGATCCTTGCATTGGTATTCTTACTCAGGTTTGCCTATACCTCCTATAAATTTCTGAAACAGCCCGTGCTTCCGCTTACTCATGCAGTGCCTGCAAATACGGTTGCCATTCTGCGGTCAGGTTCAATTGCTGATTTTATTGCCAAATCGCGGGCTTCAGGTTTGGGTGAATTGTTGCAGGCTTCCGGTTCCGGAATTTCGTTCAACGATCTTGCTTCCATGGTCGATTCACTTGGTTTGCATGATGTTATGCTTCAGGATATTTTTGAAAACAGCGGGTTCATTTTGTCTGTTCTTCCTAATCCCGATGGTAAGCCAGGTTTGCTGATTTCTGTTGAAGTCAGTGGAAAATCTATACGTACTCTCCAAAAAAGTATTTTATCGGCTTTGAATGACAATAACATCACTTCTGCCAAAGCAGATAAGGAATATCCTGATATTTATGTACTTGGAAACGGACAAAAATCAATCTGGTATTACCTGCATAACGGCATATTTACATTAGGTTTTAATCCTGAGATGGTCAGCGAATCAAGGCAAGCCATTAATAGTGCTCATCCGTTTACAAATCAGAGGAGTTTTGCAAAACTTAATGCCGCTTCAGGCAAAAAGGTTGATGCCGTTCTTTTTGTCAGAAATGATCTTCTTTTTGATTTTTCTACCAGAAACAGCCTTAAAAATGAGATGGATATCGGCAGCTTTTTCAAATCATGGAGCGCACTTGATCTCACCATTGCCAAAGATCGTGTAATGCTGAGCGGATTTACACTGGCCGATAACCAAAACTGGATGATTAAGCAGAATCCTGCTCAGCTTGATGTTATCAACGCATTCCCTGCTGATTTTGCAGTGGCAGTTTCAATGTCGATTGATAATATTGACAATTTTCTGCTGGAGCAGGAAGTGAAGGATACCCTGAAGCTGATCTACAAAAGTTCAGATTTACGCGGTTCCGGGAACGATATATTCCGTGTGAATGATCATCTGAAACCGTGGATCGGAACAAATGTCAGTCTTTTGAAAGATGTTCGTCATGGAAACAGAAAAGATCTGTTATTGCTTATTGAAAGTAAAAATGCCGACAGTGCAAGGATAGCGCTTCAATCATTTATTAATTTCTCAGCAGTGCCATTGCCAAAGATGAGGGCAAATGGCATTACCGATCGACTGTTTGGTGAAATGTTTGCGACCACCGATTCACTTTATTGCATGTTTACAAGCAATTACGTGGCGCTCTCGCCTTCGGCAGAACTGATTGATTTATACAGTCGCCGGTTAATGGAATCCGGTACGGAGTTAAAAAGCCGGATTCCAACTGATATGCTGAATGAAAAAAGTAATTTGTTGATTTATTTTTCAGCTGCGGATATAATAAATGCAGCCCGATCTGAAAGTGAAAAAAACTGGACGCGTTATCTGCAGGCCTGCGAACATATTATTCTTCAATACAGTGGTGGCGACAGCATGATATATACACAAGGAAGCATTGTGTTTAATCCGCTTTTGACATTAGCTCAGGCTTCAACTCCTCAGGATGCAGAATCACAGAAACAGGAATCAGAAGTTCAGGAACCACCGGTTTCAGATGAAAAGAAGGAGGAAATTCCTGCAAAAGAGGAGCCGAAGGAAGAGATAGTTACCTCTGGTTTTAAAACGAATTTGAAGCCTGTGGTACTTTCAGGACAAAAGGGTGGACAAAAAGTGGTAGCAATAGCGGATGCAAATTCAGTTACTTTGCTTGATGATGAGGGAAAGAAACTCTGGCAGTTTAAATGCACAGGAAAGCCCAATGGCGATATTTTCGAAGTAATTCCGGCAGAAACCGGCAAGCGGAATTATGTGATAATAACCGATTCACATTTTCACATCATTGGCGTTGATGGCAAAGAAGCGAAAAATTCGCCGCACCGTCTGCCGGGTGGAAATGCTGGAAATGCTTCTTTGTTCGACTATGACCGAAACCGTGACTACCGGCTTGTATATCCCGGAAAGGACGGAAAGATCTATAACATTACACTTGCCGGACGCGAATTGCCCGATTGGAGCAGGCCTGAACTTCAGCTGCCGGTTCAACAGCCATTGTTTTTCAGAACCACCGGTAAAGATTATTTGCTGTTTCCTTATTCTGATGGTAAACTCAGAATTGCAGACCGGCGCGGCAGAACCAGAATTTCAGTGCCTGATGGTTTCCGAAAATCGCAGAAAGCAGGAATATTTGAGAACAAAACCAACAGCAAGGGAGTATTTATGACTGCATCAAAAGACGGGCAACTGGTTTATATTTCTGCCAGTGGTGTAATTTCTTACAGCAGTTTCGAGAATTTCGGAAATGATCCCTGGTTTGTATATACCGATTTTGATGGCGATAATTCAATGGATTTTCTCTTTGCCGGCAATGGCAGAATAGGAATTTATTCCCGAATGAAGAAAGAACTTGCCGGATTTTCAAAAAAAGGTGCTGATTTTGGTAGCCCTGTAATTTACAATTCAGCTTCAGGCGTTCAATGGATTGCAATCAGAGAGCTGGGTTCAGGCGATATTGTTTTATTTCAGGGCAAAAACAAAAAACCAGTGGTGCTGAAGTTGAAAAGTCAGTCGGATCCTGTAATTTTTAACCCGGGCGGACGCAAACCGGAAATGATGGTCACCATGAAAAATGGAAAACCGGTTTATACGGAGATAAAATAAAAAAGCACCGCCTGAGCAGTGCTTTTTTAAACCAATTTATTAACCAAATAAATTTATTAACCATAATACTGCCTGAATAAGTCTGGAGATTATTGAAGCAAGGCATGCCAGGACCCTGAACAAAAAGACCTTTAAATTGCAGTATCAATAGTTAATATCAGATTCCGGAAAAAGTAATCCGTTGATATAACTTTTTCTTAAAGAATTATTTGTAAGTATCTGCAAATCTTGCTGGCAATAAGTATATCAGGGGAAAAAGGCACTTCTACTTTTTTAGTTTGATTGTTGTTCCGGCTTCCGGTTCATGCCCGGATTGCAGCCCGTTTATTTTGTAGAGTGATTTAAGTTTAACGCCATAAAACCGCGCTATATCTCGCATTGTTTCTCCATTTGACAGTTTGTGACTGCCTTCTTTCGATTTATTTTTCTTGGGAACAATATAAATGGCTTGTCCTTCAGCAATGGGTTCATTTTTGCCAAGTTCGTTATATTTTTGAATCTGGAAAGCATGAACTCCAAAATCTTTGGCAATGGTGTGGATGTTGTCACCGGCTCTTGCAAAAATGAGTTTTACACCGTTGTTCATATAAATGGAGCGGTTTCCATCATAGATTTCTACAAAAGTCAAGCGTGAAGGATTAAGTTCCAGAGCCCTGGCTATTGCCTGATCCGAAGTTTTTTCTTTGTTTTCTTTGGTCTTTTTTGGTGTTTTATCTGCAAATAATTCTTTTGAAGGATTGTCATAAAGATACAGTTCATTCTCTTCGATAATCCTGATCAGGATTTCAGCATATTTAGGATTGGTAGCATAACCGGCGCTTTTTAATCCATGCGCCCAGCCGCGGTAATCCATAATATCGAGGGCAAATAAACCGGCATATCTTGGTCTCGAAGTCAGAAAAAAGGAGTGGTCGTCGAATGATTCTTCAGGGGAAGCATACTTTCTGAAACATTCATTTTTCTCATCATCATCCATGGTGTAAGTCATGCCGGTCCATTCCTTATGGCACTTTATACCAAAATGGTTATTTGCATTTACTGCAAGTGCAGATTTTCCGCTGCCCGATTCAAGAATACCCTGCGCCAGCGTTATGCTGGCCGGAATTTTGTATTCATGCATTTTCCGAACTGCAATTTCTCTGTATTTCTCAATGTAATCCTTATAAGCGATTTTAGGACCGCCCTGTCCGTAAAGAAAAACCGGTGATAAAAAAAGCAGTATTGCGAACAGGTATATTGAAGCGATTCTTTTCATTTGCATGTTTTTTATTGGTGCAAAGATAATTAACCCTTTAAAACCTGAGCTGAACATTTTCTTCCATTCTTCTCAGGCCAATGTATTTATGTCAGATATGCGTTGGCATCTTAACATTAACTTAATCAGGGTTTGTTCTTTTCAATTCAATTATTGGTTAAACGTACAGTCATTATGTTTATTATCAGTAATTTACAGCCAAAATAAAATTCAGATTCTTTTCAACGTAAAATGTGTAATTTAGTACTCCCGAATTTTTACTTATTTAATATTAAATCTTTATGCCGGCACCAGGTATTCTTATTGTTGAAGACCATGTTAAAATGGCTGATTCAATCTGCAAAGGGCTTGAAGAAAGTGGCTATACTCCTGAAGTTGCTTATGATGGTTTTATTGGCAAAAGGCTTAGCGAAACCAAAAAGTATGACCTCATCATTATAGATGTTAACCTTCCGCTGATGAATGGTTATGAGCTTTGTGCCGACATCCGGTCACGAAATTCGGAAGTTCCTGTTATTATGCTCACCGCCATGGGTAGCACCGAAGATAAACTGATGGGTTTTGAAAGGGGCGCCGACGACTACATTGTCAAGCCATTTGAATTCAGGGAGTTACTGGCGCGTATCAAGGCATTGCTTAAAAGATCAGTTAATGAAAAAAAGGAGCAGAAAATATTAAGAATTGCTGATCTGGAAGTAAATCTTGAAAGCAAAGCCGTTTGCCGCGGTGATATTCCCATCGAGTTAACAGCCAAAGAGTTTTCATTGCTCGAATACCTGATCAGGAATAAGGGAAAGGTTGTTTCAAAAGCCGATATTGCCGACAAAATCTGGAATATCAAGTTTGACACTGGTACCAATGTTATTGAAGTGTACGTTAACTTCCTGCGAAAGAAAATTGATAAAAACTTCCCTGTAAAACTGATACATACCCATATTGGTATGGGATATGTTCTTAAAGATGTTTCTTCAGATGCAAATCAGAACTAAACTTACGCTTCAGTTTGCATTAATGGCAGGAGGAATTCTGGTAGCTTTCTCTTTAGTGATCTTTTCGTTGTCAGCCAATTACCGAAAACAGGAGTTTAAGGAAAGATTGCGCGAAAAAGCGATCAATACTGCAAAACTGCTGATTGAAGTTAAAGAGGTTGACGATGATCTGATGCGTATCATCGACAGCGCCAATTATAGTTCGCTTGAAGATATTGAAGTCGTTGTTTTCGACTATTTTAAACGAAGCCGCATTTACTCCTCCGGCGTTTATTCAGGAATTGAGTTTTCGGATGAAATGCTGTCGAAAGTGCGTAACAACAATGAATATACTTTTCAGATTGGTGGAAGGGAAGCTGTAGGCTTGTTATATACCGACGGACTTCGTCGGTTTGTTGTATTTGCATCAGCATCAGACAGATATGGAGTTTCTAAACTTAACAATCTTATTCTGATACTCATAATCGGTTTGCTGGCATCAATGATACTTACCATTATTACAGGCCTGTTTTTTTCGCGTCAGGCACTCAAACCAATCTCGGGTGTAGTTTCCAGGGTGTCGTCTATTACCGCATCCAGTCTTGGAAAGCGCCTTGACGAAGGAAATGGTACAGATGAAATTGCTAAGTTGGCAATCACTTTCAATCAGATGCTTTACCGCATTGAGAAAGCTTTTCAGATTCAGAAAAGTTTTGTTTCAAATGCTTCTCACGAATTACGGACTCCATTGGCAGCCATAACCAGTCAGATTGAAGTTTCGCTTATAAAAGAGCGATCAGCACACGAATATCAGGAAGTGCTTGAATCGCTTCTTGAAGATGCCCGCGGACTGACAAGTCTGGCCAATAACCTTCTCGAAATTGCGCGTTCAGAGCAAGATATCAGTGCACTCAAAATTTCTCCAGTCAGAATTGATGAATTGTTGCTTCAGACTCAGGCAGAAATTAATTCTTTATACCCGCACTATCTGATTGAAACAGAGATAACTGAGAATCTTTCAGACGATGAGCAGGAGCTTACGGTAATGGGAAACGAGAATCTTTTAAAACTGATTTTTGTAAACCTTATCGACAATGCCTGCAAATTCTCGGATGGGGGAGTGGTGAAAGCTTCAATTGGGTTCTTTGACGACCATGTGTTGATTTCTATTTCTGATAAAGGAATTGGCATAGACAGTGATGATCTGCAACTGATATTTGAGCCGTTTTTCAGGGCCAAAAACGCCGTAAATCATAAAGGGCACGGCATAGGACTTTCACTGATTCAGAAAATTGTAAAACTTCACAAAGGACACATCAGGGTTGAATCTCAGCACGGGAAAGGAACCACCGTATATGTGACTTTGCCTTATACCTTGTAACCCATACAATAAATGGAACTTATTAAAAAATATTTCCCTGAACTGACTGCTGTCCAGATCAGTCAGTTTGAAGCGATGAAGGGCCTCTACGAAGAATGGAATGCAGCCATTAACGTAATATCGCGCAAAGACATGGAGCATCTTTACGAGCGGCACATACTTCACGCGCTGGGCATTGCCAAAGTTATCAGGTTTGCACCGGGCACAACCATACTTGATGTGGGAACCGGTGGCGGATTTCCAGGAATTCCGCTGGCGGTTTTATTTCCGGAAGCAAATTTTCACCTGATTGATTCAATCGGCAAGAAGATTAAGGTTGTTAAAGCAGTCACTGAAGCGCTTTCACTTGCCAATGTTACATCAGCCCAGATCAGGGTGGAAGATGTACCCGAAAAATTTGATTTTGTCGTGAGCAGAGCAGTTACCGCCATGCCTGAGTTTTTATATTGGGTGCGAAAGAACATAACCAAACGTAGGCTGAACCCGCTGCATAACGGAGTGCTTTACCTGAAAGGTGGCGACCTTACCGAAGAACTGAACCGTACACCTGCCAAACACCAGATTTATCACCTTAGCCGGTATTTTGACGAGCCATACTTTGAAACAAAATCGGTGGTGCATTTGTGGCTGTAGGGGTAAAGGCATAAGAAAAATCACCTTTAAGGGTAGTTAAGTTTTTATTAATTCGTTATTAGACCTTTGTTTAAGGGGGTAGACCAGATGCTTTTAACAAAACTATTCTTTATTTTTCTGTCCATTTTATCAGTTGTTGGTTTTGGACAAGATGTTGGTGATAAATTAATAATCAAGAAAAGTTACTTTAGTTATTTAGATTATGTTTTCGATCACGACAGTTCTTTCTTTTTTTTCGGTCAGACCAATTCATCTTATCACGGTTCATTAAGTGGTACAGCAAATACTGATATTACAATACTTCGTACTAATTATGTGGGTGATATTCTTAACGATATTACTATCTATAACCATGGAAGTGACCAAATCGATAATGTAAAATTGGGAAAAGATGGCTTCTTTTATATTGCAGTAAGTAATTATCAAACAGATATATTGAATGATAACTTCGTCAGAATTATTAAAACAGATGGAATTTCTTTGCATTGGGAAACAAGGATTGAAACTTTTTGCAAGGATATGTTCATATTAAATGATGCAATACTTATTATTGGCAATGCAAAAGAAATTAATGAAAGAGGTGGTTATTCGATTCTCACAAACTCTTTAGATTTTTTTGTACTTGATTTTAAGGGGAATATTAGAACACAAAAAAAAATTACTTGCTTAACTTCAATTATTGATGAAGTTGGCAGGTTAGGTCAAATGAAATTTTTTCTATCGAAAACTAATGAAAAAAAGATCGGAATAATTGCATCAATCGAATTAAGTAATTCTCAAAGTAGCAAATTTTGTCCAGCACGTACCATTCAAAGTACTAGTACAACTTTTTATATCAAAGACTTACTATTTTTTATAGATTCTTCATTCAATTTAATTCAAGATTTCAAATGTTTTGAAAGTAATGCAGATGAATTTTCTATTACATATAATGAGAACAGCGATATAATATCTTCCTTAGGGTCAATTAAAGAACTAGATGAAAATAAGATAGATTATAGAAATCCTTTTAGAATTACTTTTCAAATGTTCAATTTTGCATTTGTTAAATCAATTAATGATTTAAATGGAAAAAGTATAAATACTTATATCTTTCCTCATTCATACGATACCGTTTGGGGTTTTATTGAAAGTAATGATACAATTGGTTTTTTAATAGTAAGGAATAGAAATGCTTCATTAACCAAACACCTTATCGGTTTAAAAACAAGTAATAAAAGTATCAATGAGTTCATTCGCTTTTCAATTTCAGAAGAAAGAAGTGAACTATCAATTTGTAGTACTATTCTTAAAGACGGCTTCATATATATATTTGGGCTTCAAAATAATGACCAAAATTATAGTAGTAATTTATACGATGTTGTTTTCCAAAAAGTGAAAATAATCAATGACCTTTAGAGTGCACTTTAGAAAATTCGTGCATGGTTTTCTCTCACATTTTATCGATACTAAGTCGAAACAAAAACAAGTTATTTCAAAATGAATGTAAGCCTCCGGGCAGGATCATCTTTTCTACCCAATTATCGTGGCGTAGCTTTGCGTAGAAAAGAGTTGACACAAACCACGAAGAGGACAGTTGACCAAACGCACCGATTTTATCTCTAACTTTGTAATTGTTAACGGCAAGCCTGCATGGATTAAGGGAAAGCACCTCATCCCCCCGCCCTTCTCCTCTGGTGCCTGAGCTTTTGTCGAAGGCAAGGAGAAGGGAGCTTGATCTTACTCCGATGTAAATCTGTTTTTTATCAACAAATATGCTGCACTCACAACAACAATCTTATCGCTACAGCACCCTCTCCTTGAGGAGAGGGCAGGGTGAGGTGATTTTTTCTAACTTTGTAATGATTAACAACTCCCCCTGCATGGATTAATTTTGACGAAGGACGGGTTATTATGGATGGAACCACAGTACACTTTACGGAAACACCTTGGAATCGGAACGAAAATGAAAAATTCTGAAGCAATCTTATGCAGAACTAGTGTTAATTTGTGGACTTTTTTTTATTTAATATTTTTACTAGGATCCATTTTCTCCTTTATAGAAATTCATGAGAACAATAATATTGTTATTGTTTTCATTGGCTTTTCATTCATTGCGCTGGCCTGGTATTTATCTCAGTTTTTAATAAGATACTGCACTTTTAAACAAGAAATAATTGAGATCATTTATCCAACCCGAATACAAAATAGAAGAATCAGGTTTTACTATAAAGAAATACTATCTGTCAGCTATAAGAACACAGTTTCAAGATATTCAGATCCAACTATAACAATTCATCTTAAGGATAAACGTTTTTCATTCCCAACAGGTTACAGAAAAAATCGTAAAAAAATTTTTGAGGCTATAAGAAACAAAAATATTGAACTTAATATAGATTCGGTCTTGGATGGTGATTATAAAATTTGAATCAATTTTTACCAGCCTCACTTCTGTCGCAAATAAAATCTCCGAATAATTGAAATTGAAAGTTATAATTTTGCAAAAAAGTGTAAAGAATGAAACACATATTGAAAAAACAGGTCTCAATCTGAGATCTTTTATTAATTAATTGTTTTACTGTATCATAGGGATTAAATATAGAACCAAACGCACCGATTTTTATCTCTAACTTTGTCATCATCAACAATGCCCCTGCATGGATTAATTTTGACGAAGGACGGGTTATTATGGATGGAACCACAGTACACTTTACCGAAACTAACCTTAAAGATCAGAAGACAATATGTTTTAACCGGAACATATCCTCAATCAAACCAATACCCAGTCATTTATAACAAATGGCAAATAAACAACCTTTATATTCCAACGATTTATTATATAAATAATAATGGGGTACCAGTTTTTCCTTATCTTATCGTCGTTGATTAAAAACCCAATGTGATGAAAATAACAGCTCTTTTCTTTCTTTTTGCCATTAGTACAGCTCTATTTGCCCAAAAGGAAAATAATGATGCCAACTATTGGGCAAAACATGATTTTTACCATTTATCATTAAGGGATGATAAAACTTTTTTTCTTGAATATTTCATAGGTTACCATTTAAGGTATACTTGGGGGTATTGGGAAAAAGATGGCAAAGAATATCATCTAAAAGGCTCATTCAATGATTTAAACAGCATTCCAGTTCAGGTGAAGGAAGTCATGCTTGAGGAAAATGACAGTATAACTTTTGTATTGAGAACTAATGCTATGCCAGGATATTCACTCGATAAAATTCAACTTCTATTGGATTCCGTTCCATTTGATATATCTGACAAAGTTCTTAAAGTTCATAGTCAATATAAGTTCTCTGAAATCCGTCTCAGGGCATATTGTGATTACTCTGATATTGATAGTGGGTATATTATAACCCCATATGTGCTTAATGATGAAGTGTTATCAGAGGAATACAGAGTCAATTCTAATGAAACAAATTATTTTGAAATTCAATGGGATATTGACGGCAAAATATTTAATTATGAACCAATTGAACGATTAATATTGAAGGAAAAATTGAATAAACTGTTTTGGGTTCAAAGAAATGTAACTTTTTCTAAATCAAGAAGAAGATAATTCACTTTGTTAATTTCTAACTCGCAAGAGGTTAAACATTGGCAGAGTTGTATCAAGTAGAAACAAGGGCATTGAACCAGGCTGTAAGCCGGAACATGGAGCGCTCCCCCGAAGCTTTTATGTTCCAGTTGAGCAAACAGGAGTTCGAAATCTTGATATCACAATTCGTGACATCAAGTTGGGGTAAACTGCAGAATCCCCAAAATATACTAATTCATCCTTCTCTCCGTTAGCAGGTTCAGCTAAAAGTATTAATTTAGCCGGACAAGACTTTAACCACCGATTAATCACCAAATAAAAATAAAAACATGGACAATCCTATTTTGAATCTTAAACCTGCACAGGTTTGGAAACATTTTTACAGTTTAACACAAGTTCCCCGTCCTTCAAAAAAAGAAGAGAAGATTATTGAATTCATGAAGAATTTCGGTCTTTCCATAGGTCTTGAAACCTGGGTTGATGAAGTTGGAAATGTAATGATCAGAAAACCAGCCACTCCTGGTATGGAAAACCGCAAGGGTATTGTACTTCAGTCGCACCTTGATATGGTTCCCCAAAAGAACAGCGACAAAGCCCACGATTTTGAGAAAGATCCCATTGAACCTCTGATCGACGGAGAATGGGTAAAAGCCAACGGCACCACACTTGGTGCTGATAATGGCATGGGTGTAGCTGCAATTATGGCTGTGCTGGAAGATAAAACGCTGGAGCACGGACTAATCGAGGCTTTGTTTACCATCGACGAAGAGAGCGGAATGACAGGCGCATTTAACCTGCAGCCGGATGTGCTTAAAGGTGATATTCTGCTCAACCTTGATTCAGAAGACGAAGGTGAGCTCTACATCGGTTGTGCCGGAGGAGTGAACGGTAATTTCCAGTTTCCTTACACCACGGTTGCGGTTGAGCCAGATACCATTGCTTACCGTATAAATGTTACCGGTCTTAAAGGCGGTCACTCAGGTCTTGATATTCCTATTGGAAGAGGCAACTCATGCAAAATTATTGCCCGCATTGTATGGCATGGTATCCATAAACACGGACTCAGACTTTCATCGCTTGAAGCCGGAAATATGCGCAATGCAATTCCCCGCGAAGGACATGCCATTGTTACCATTCCTGCAGGTGAAGCAGAAAAATATGCAAAATGCTTTGCCAGCTTTACTGCTGAGATAAAAGCTGAACTTTCGGTGACCGAACCAGGTCTTACAATCGCCTTTGAAAAAGTAGCAATGCCTGAAGGATTGATGGACGTTGATACACAAAACCGCATGTTGCGTGCAGTTTACGGATGTCCCAACGGAGTTATCCGCATGAGCGATGCAATGGAAGGATTGGTAGAAACTTCAACAAACCTTTCAATTGTGAAATCGGAAAATGGTGTTGTAAAAGTAATTTGCCTGCTTCGGAGCTCAGTAAATTCAGCCAAAGAAGATCTTACCCATATGATGGGAAGCATTTTTGAACTGGCAGGTGCCAAAGTTGAATTTAATGGCGAATATCCTGGCTGGAAACCCAATCCTGATTCTGCAATTCTTAAAGCAATGCAGGGTGTTTACAACAACAGATTTGGAAAAGTGCCTGAAATTAAAGCCATACATGCCGGATTGGAATGTGGTCTTCTCGGAGCTGTATATCCAAACTGGGATATGATTTCTTTTGGCCCAACCATTCGTTATCCCCATTCACCGGATGAAAAAGTGAACATTGCGTCTGTTGAAAAATTCTTCATTTACCTTACCGAAACCCTGAAAAACGCTCCGGTTAAGTAATTTCAATTCTTGTTGACAGTCAGGAGATATTCTAATTTCCTGACTGTTAGCTTTTTAATAAATCATTGATAATTTCTTGAAAAAAGCTGATGAATTATTTGTCGGCTTCAAAAAAGTTAATATCTTTGCAGTCCTAAAAAATACGACTATGAGTAAGAGAACGTTTCAGCCGTCACAGAGGAAAAGAAGAAATAAACACGGCTTCAAAGAAAGAATGGCATCCGCCAACGGACGCAGAGTTCTTGCTGCACGCAGGGCTAAAGGCAGAAAAAAACTGACTGTTTCTGACGAAGCGAAGCACAAATAAATTGACAATTAGCCTTTTACAGGCTACCGATAATATTTCAAAAGGAGGTGATTTTATATTGCCTCCTTTTGTTGTTTCATAAATGCTGGCAGTGTTAATCATTATTGTCCTTCGACTCCGCTACCAATGACAGATTGTTCGTTTGATCCTTCGACTCCGCTCAGGAGGACATCGTATAGAATTGATAATTAGTGCATTAAGATGATGCAGTGTATACTATAAACGATTGTCACACTGAGCAGAGTCGAAGTGCTTCAACATTACCGTCTTTTTAATAATGCATGGTTAAAAATTCTTTGCGTCTTCGCGTCTTCGCGTGAATCTTAATCTTCCTTAACTTTTGCTGCAAATAACTCAAAAAGAATTAATTTCGCAATTCTAAACATTAAAACTACCCGAAACTACTATGGGACTGATAAGGTTTCTGTTAATTGCAATTTCATTTTACCTGATATTCAAGGTATTAGCCCGATTTGTACTTCCCTGGTTCGTTAAGTATTCCCTTAAACGTTTCCAGACGAAGTTTTACGAACAAAATCCGCATATACGACCTGATGTTCCCAAGAAAGAGGGAGAGGTCACCATAAAGAAAGTAAGCCACGATAAAGATGGAAAGATTCCGGATGATCTCGGTGATTACGTTGATTACGAAGATGTTAAATAAATCAGTTACCTTTTCACAAATAACATGAAAGAACTCCGATTAAAGCAATTCGTGCCGCACCTTGTTGTGGTGCTGATTATTCTGGTAGTAATTCTAGCCTACTTCAGCCCGGTGCTTGAGGGTAAGCGGTTGAAACAGAGCGATATTACACAGTGGAAAGGTATGTCGAAAGAGATAACGGACTTCCGCGAAAAAACCGGTGAAGAAGCTTTGTGGACCAACTCTATGTTTGGGGGTATGCCTGCTTATCAGATTTCTGTTCAATACAACGGCAACCTGATCAGGTATATTGATGATATCTTCAAGTTTGGATTGCCTCACCCGGCAAACCTTGTTTTCATTTACTTTATTGGCTTTTTTATTCTGCTGATGGTGTTAAAGGTTGATCCATGGCTGGCAATGGCTGGAGCACTGGCATTTACTTTTTCATCGTACTTTTTTATAATTCTTGAAGCGGGGCACAACAGCAAAGCACACGCCATAGGATATATGGCGCCGGTTTTGGCGGGTATTTTACTTACTTTCAGGGGTAAGTATATTGCAGGTGCATTACTCACCGCTTTATTTCTGGCTCTTGAACTTCGGGCCAACCACCTTCAGATAACCTATTACCTGGCAATGATGGTCGTTGCGCTGGGTATTTTCGAACTTATTTCAGCAGTAAAAACCAAAACACTGCCGGCATTTGCCAAAGCAACCGGATTATTGGTCGTTGCTGCACTTTTTGCTTTGTCAACAAACATCACCAACATCTGGGCAACCTGGGAATATGGTAAAGAAACCATCAGGGGCAAAAGTGAGCTGACCACCAATCCTGAGAACAGAACCAGCGGACTGGACAAGGACTACGCTACACAGTGGAGTTACGGTGTTGGAGAAACATTCTCACTCCTGATACCAAATACCAAAGGCGGAGCTTCGGGAAGTCTTGGAAACAACGAAAAGGCAATGGAGAAGGTAGATGCCGTTTATGCGCAATCTCTGGCCGGTCAGAATCAATACTGGGGAGATCAGCCTTTTACCTCAGGCCCTGTTTATACGGGCGCAATCATGGTTTTTATGTTTGTACTGGGATTGTTTATCCTCAAAGGGAATTTAAAGTGGTGGATTCTGACAGCTACACTGTTAAGTATTTTGCTCTCCTGGGGCAGAAATTTTATGCCGCTTACTGATTTCTTTCTTCATTATTTGCCGGGATACAATAAGTTCAGAGCGGTATCCATGATATTGGTGATTGCCGACCTTGCTATTCCGTTACTTGGGATTCTTGCCTTAAAAGAAATTATTGAGAAGCCTCAGATTCTTCGCGACAAACAAAAGTTCTTCTATATTTCTCTTGGTTTAACAGGAGGTCTGGCGCTGATATTTTACATAATGCCTCAGGTTTTCTTTAGTTTCCTGAGCGGTCTGGAGCAATCGGCCATTGCCGAACAACGAATGTCCACCCCGGCTGAGCAGCTCACCCAGTTTGATGCATTGATCTATAACCTTGAACTGGCGCGGATTTCAATTTTTAAAGCAGATGCCATCCGGAGTGTTTTATTCATTGCCATTGCCGCTGCACTTCTCTGGTTGTATTCGCGCGGGAGAGTCAACAGATTGATTGTTACCGCCGGTATTATTGTGCTGATTGCTGCCGATATGATACCCATTGCACACAGATACCTGAACAATGACAATTTTGTCAGCAAGTCACTGGTAAACAATCCATATCAGCCTACCGAAGCCAACAAGCTGATTATGAAAGACACCGATCCCAACTTCAGGGTTTTTAATATGACTGTAAGTACTTTTCAGGAAGGCAGTACTTCATATTTTCACAAAAGCATTGGAGGATATCACGGTGCCAAACTTCGCAGATATCAGGAACTGATTGAGAACCACCTTTCGAAAAGGAATGATCAGGTGCTGAACATGCTGAATACTAAGTATTTTATTGGAATGGGACAAGACAGGCAGCCGGTTGTACAGATTAATATGGGTGCACTGGGTCATGCCTGGTTTGTTGAAGAACATGAAATTGTAGCCAATGCCGATGAAGAAATTGCGGCTCTCACTGCTTTCTTCCCCGAAAAAACTGCCATTATTGATCAACGTTTTTCGGCCAATCTTGAAGGATTTAGGCATGCCGTGGATAGTAATGCACGTATCGAGTTGACTGAATATCAGCCCAATAAGCTTAAATATTCTTCACAAGCTGCAAGTGATCAGCTGGCGGTGTTTTCAGAAATATATTACGACAAAGGCTGGAATGCATATCTCGATGGTGAAAAAGTACCTCATTTCAGGGTGAATTATGTGCTGCGGGCGATGGTAGTTCCGGCAGGAAATCATGAAATTGAATTCCGTTTTGAACCCAAGGTTTTTGCAGTAGGGGAGAAGGTGTCGTTTGCCGGCTCGCTGCTGCTGATTCTTATGCTTGTGGGATTTGCCGCAACGGAACTGTGGAAAAAGCTAAAAAGTGATAAAACTCCTGCAAAATAGAGTAATGAACAAGCCTTTGCGCAAAGTTCTGATTATCACCTATTACTGGCCTCCAAGCGGAGGTGCAGGGGTGCAGCGGTGGCTTAAGTTTGTGAAGTATCTGCGTGAGTCTGGCTGGGAACCGGTGATCTACACTCCTGAAAATCCTGAATTTCCGGCTATCGACGAAAGTCTGGCAAAAGATATTCCCGAAAACATTGAGATTGTCCGGTCGCCAATCTGGGAGCCTTATCGTTTTTATAAAAAACTGATAGGCGCGGGAAAGAATGAAAGAATCAATGCTGGTTTCCTTTCGGAGAAAAAGCGACCGGGAATGGCTGAGCGTGTTTCAATCTGGCTGAGAGGTAATTTTTTTATTCCCGATGCACGGAAATTCTGGATAAAACCCTCGGTTAAGTTTTTGTTAAAGTACCTGAAATCTCATCCTGTTGATGCAATTGTTTCAACAGGTCCGCCGCATTCAATGCATATGATTGCACTTGGCATTAAACGCAAAGCCGGGCTTCCGTGGCTTGCTGATTTCAGAGATCCATGGACAAATATCGATTTCTATCATGAGCTGATGCTTACAGTCTGGGCCGATCGCAAACATCACCGTCAGGAATTGAGCGTATTAAAAGAAGCCGATGAAGTGGTGGTGATCAGCAGATCCATGAAAAGTGATTTCATTAAAATCTATGATCGTGATTATTCGGTGATTACCAATGGATATGATTCAGAAGATGTTGCAGGTGTAGATGTGCTTCCCGATACGAAATTTTCCATTGCACACATCGGAACAATGGTCAAAACCCGCAATCCGGAAGCTTTATGGAAGGCATTGGGAGATGAAGTCAGCGCGAATGAAGATTTTGCTAAAGCGCTGGAAATTAAACTTGTGGGAAGTGTTGATTATTCCGTTACAAACAGCATTGAAAAAGCAGGGCTTTCTGGATTTGTGAATCGGATTTCGTATGTGCCACACAATGAAGTGGTTAAAATTCAGCAGCAATCACAGGTTTTGTTGTTGCTTATCAACGATACGCCCAATGCCAAAGTAATTTTACCCGGTAAATTTTTTGAATATATGGCAGCGCGAAGACCTGTTTTGTGCATTGGTCCTGCTGATGGCGATGCTGCACAGGTTATTTCCGAAACCGATGCCGGATTTGTTGCCGGTATAAATGATGTTGCTGCGATCCAGACAGCCATCAGAGAATTGTATCAGCGTTTTGTCGCAGGAAATAATTCTGTTAATAGTCAGGGTGTTGAAAAATATTCAAGGAAGCAGTTGACACAGGAAATGGCGATGAGATTGACGGAATTGGTTAGTCGTTAACAAAAATAAGGTCGGAATTAGATACTCCATTATTTGAAGTAATCCTTTGATTTCCTCTTTTGATCCGACTCCGCTACCAATGACAGATTGTTCGTCTGATCCTTCGACTCCGCTCAGGAGGACATCGTATAGATTTGATAATTAGTGCATTAAAATGGAGTCAGTGTAATCTCTAAACCAATGTCACACTGAGCCTGCCTGCCGCGCAGTCAGGCAGGCGGAGTCGAAGTGTTTAAACGCGCTTATGTACCGCCTTACTTCCCATTACCGGCAACCGGCGGTAAGTCATTGTTCAGGATATTGCCGATAAATCTTTTGACATTATATCCTCCAAGAAAAATCTTGTTTAGCTCATTGAGCATAAAATATTCTGATTCAGGTATCTGCATCGTTTTCAGGCGTTCGCTGATAATTCCGGCGGCAATACGGCCTTCAAGCACAACCTTCCCTGAAATATCATCGGTAAAAAAACCTTTGCCAATGAGCAGGCCAAGCGTGCGGTTGCGGCTGAGGTCATTCAGCGCGGTCAGCCCGAAGTCACCGATGCCGCAGTAGCGGAACATGGTTTCCTGTTTGCCACCGAACCTGAGCAATATTTGCCGCATCTCGTTAAAAGCACGGGTAAAAATCATAAACCTGAGGTTGGGCGAATCAAAATGAGCGTCAACAATACCGATGGTAATTGCATAAATATTTTTCAAGATACTCAGGATTTCAACGCCGGTAATGTCTTTAGTGTAATCAATATGAATTGTTGTATTGGCAAAAACCTTGTTCAGCAGCAAGAAAACTGCATCATCATCTGCACCAACAGTCATTGCTGTTGGCATCTGATTAATCATTTCTCTGGCAAAAGTGGGTCCTTTAAGGGTGCAAACCGGATTGTCAACCACCTTTTTCAGGTTATCAACAATGGTTTCGTTGTTATTTCCAAACCCCTTAGCCAGATTTATAAGCAGCGCTCCTGGTTTCAGCTTATCACTGACAGACTGAATGTAAGATACAACCACAACTGAAGGAATTGCCAGAAAAACAATATCGGCCGATCGAAGAACCTCTGAATCCATAGTTGCTTTCAGGCGCGAATTCAGTCGTATTTGCGGGAAATACGAGGTATTAATACCTGTAGAGTTAATGTCGTTCACAACATTTTCCTCAACCGAAAGCAGCTGAATATCAAGATTATCTTTAGTTGCCAGCACATTACCCAATGCTGTACCTATGGTTCCGGCTCCGGCTATGCAGATGTTGAGGTTGTTCATCAGTTGTATTTAAGGTTACAAATTTACAGATTTAGTGAGGTTTCTGTTTGATTTGGTTTACTTTTAATTTACTTTGCCTGGAATTAAAGATTATTTCTCTGTTTTTTTATGCCTTAAAAATAATCATGGAGTAAGATTCCATAATTTAGTAAGTTCAAAAATACCTATAAAATGAAACAAAAGATTAAAATCGTTTTTACCGATGTTGATGGTGTCTGGACTGATGGTAAAATTAATTATACCGATAATGGATTTGTTTTCAGATCATTTAATGTGCTTGATTCGCTGGGAGTCTCCATCCTGAAAAAGCTGGGAATAGTTCTGGTAGTACTGACAGGTGAAGATACCGGAGATATCAAAATGCGTTTCAATGAGCTGAAAATTAAGCATATATATACCGGGCTCAGAAATAAGTCATACATTGCTGATGATGTCATGAAAAATCTGGGCTTTAGCTTTGAGAATGCAGCCTTTATTGGTGACGATATTTCTGACTTGCCATTACTTTCGAAAGTTGCCATAAGTGCGGCTCCTTTTGGGGTGGCAGATTATATTGCTGAGAAAGTGACGTGGAATCTTTCGCGCAAAGGAGGTGAAGGTGTATTCAGGGAGTTTGCTGAAAAGATTGCATTCCACAACGGTGAATGGGATTTATTTCTGGATGATTATTTAAAGCGGATTTCGAAAACCCCGGAAACTATGTAACGAAAACAGTTCTTTGGAACAGCAGAGATATTAGAGAGTATCGTTACCTTTGCAGGAATCTAATACATCAAATGCTTATTTATGATTGAAGCAGGAAATTTCTGGAATTCAAAACGAGTACTGGTCACTGGTGCTGATGGTTTCATCGGTTCTCATCTGGTTGAAATGCTCCTTGAAAAGGGCGCGAAAGTAAGGGCATTGTCGCAGTACAATTCCTTTAACTCATGGGGTTGGCTTGATGATGTTCCTCAACATCCTGATCTTGAAATTATTTCAGGCGATATCAGGGATTTCAACTTTTGCAGATATATATGTCAGGATGCAGAAATTGTTTTTCATCTTGCAGCACTAATTGCAATCCCCTTTTCCTATAAATCCCCTGCCAGCTATGTTGAAACAAATGTGAATGGTACATTAAATATGTGTCAAGCTTCTCTTGATATGGGATGTTCAGTTTTTGTTCATACATCCACCAGTGAGGTTTACGGGACTGCCAAATATGTACCCATCGATGAATCTCACCCTATTCAACCACAAAGTCCTTACAGTGCTTCAAAGATTGGGGCAGATGCAATTGCAATGAGCTTCTTTAATTCTATGGGGCTCCCACTTATTATTGCACGACCTTTTAATACTTACGGACCCCGGCAATCTGCCAGAGCCGTAATTCCATCAATAATTACGCAGATTTTATCCGGTAAAACGATCATCGATTTGGGTGATACATCTCCTACACGAGATTTTAATTTTGTTTCCGATACCTGCAATGGCTTTTTAAAGTTGGCTGAATCAAACGAAACCAAAGGAAAAACCATCAACATCGGAAGTAATACCGAGATAAGTATTTTCGACCTTTTCGAGTTGATTAAAAAGATTTCAGGACAAAACATCGAGCTGAAGCTTGACAAACAAAGACTGCGTCCCGAGAAATCAGAAGTTCACAGATTGGTTTGTGACAATAAACTGATTCAGTCCTTAACTGGTTTTAAGTCGATAGTTCCGATTGAGGAAGGTTTAAAAATTACCTTTGATTGGTTGTCTGATCCTCGGAATCTATCAAAATACAAGTCAAATATCTACAACATCTGATGGGGATGAAATCCGAAACTAAATTTGAAAAGCTTGTAACTTTTATAAAGGATTTATATCCTGAATATGAAAAAGTTCCGCTTCATGCTCCTGTGTTTCTGGGAAATGAAAAGCAATATTTATCAGAATGCATTGAAACCACCTATGTTTCTTATGTTGGCCGCTTTGTGGAAAAATTTGAACTGGAAATTCAAAATTTCACCAAAGCTAATTATGCAATAGCCACGGTGAATGGTACCAGTGCACTTCATATTGCTTTGTTGATGGCTGGCGTTGAATCTAATGATGAGGTTTTAACACAAGCCCTGACATTTGTGGCTACTACCAATGCGATAAAATATTGTAATGCCGAACCTGTTTTTATTGACAGTGAGCGTGAGCAACTTGGAATGGATCCGGTTGTTCTTTCAGATTTTCTTTATAAAAATGCCCGTATCGGTGATGATGGGTTCTGCTATAATATTTCGACCAAAAGAAGGATTATGGCATGTGTTCCCGTTCATATTTTTGGGCATCCTTCCCGGACAACAGAGATTTTGTCAATTTGCAATGAGTTTAATATCAAGGTAGTGGAGGATGCTGCCGAAGCCTTGGGTAGCTATGAAGGTGCAAATCATTGTGGATTAAAAGGTGACATCGGAATCCTCAGTTTTAACGGTAATAAGCTGGTAACAACCGGTGGCGGCGGGATGATTCTGACCAACGACAAAGAGTTGGCTGAACGTGCAAGGCATATTACAACGACAGCAAGGGTGATAAAACAATTTGATTTCTTTCACGACCAATTGGGATACAACTACAGAATGACCAATCTGAATGCAGCGGTTGGGTTGGCCCAAATGGAAAATATTTCAAAGGTTCTTTCCAACAAACGAAAAACGGCTCAACTTTATGCAGATTTTTGTCGTGATCATGAACTGAATTTTTTTGAGGAAAAAACAGGATATACCTCCAATTATTGGTTGAATACCATTTTTTTAAAAGACAAAAGTGAGCGGGATGAGTTTCTTCAATACTCAAATTCCAGAGGGGTGATGACCCGTCCTGCCTGGACCCTGATGCCGGATTTACCAATGTACAGAAATTGCCAGCAGAGCAAACTGGATGTTGCACGCGATCTTGCCGACAGAATAGTGAATTTACCCTCAAGTTTCAGATCAAATGAATAAGAAAGAAATCATTCTGGTTGGAGGTGGAGGTCACTGCATTTCAGTGATTGAAAGTCTGGAAAGATCCGGAAATTTTGAAATTGCCGGAATTTCTGATATCAAAGAAAGAATCGGAGAAACTATTTCGGGTTATCAGGTGCTTTTTCAGGATGATCAATTGCCATCTTTGGTTCAGGCAAATAAAGAATTTCTTATCACCATCGGGCATATCAAATCGCCGCTTCCCCGAATTCGGTTGTATGACCATCTGAAGTCATTGAATGCAAAGCTATTGACACTTATTGATACAGATGCACTGGTTTCAAAAAGAGCAACAATCGGAGAAGGAACTGCAATACTGCGCAATTGTTTTGTTAATGCCGGAGCTCAGATTGGTGTAAATTGTATTATCAATTCAGGAGCCATGGTCGAACATAATTCTATAATTGGCGATCATGTTCATGTTTCAACAGGCGCCATAGTGAATGGAGATTGTGAGATAGGTGATGGCTGTTTTATTGGCAGCGGGGCAATTATATCCAATGGTGTAAAAATTTGCTCCGGAACATTGATTGGCGCAGGTTCTGTTGTTTTCAGGGATATTTCTGTGCCAGGAACCTATATGGGTAATCCGGCCAGGTTCATAAAATAGACTTTATGGGTAAAGTAATCATTATTGCAGAGGCGGGAGTCAACCATAACGGTGACATTAAGCTTGCTGAAGATTTGATCAGGCTTGCAGCTGAAGCCGGAGCAGATTTTGTGAAGTTTCAAACCTTTAAAGCGTCAAAACTGGTTACTGAAAATGCTCCAAAGGCTGAATACCAGAATGCTGATTCAAGCAGTAAACAAGGCGAATCTCAATTGGAACTTCTTCAAAAGCTTGAATTAAACCGAAATGATCACTTAAACCTGATTAAGCATTGTAAGTTGCACAACATCAAGTTTTTGTCAACTGCATTTGACATGGAAAGTCTGGACATGCTGCGCGAACTTGGAATGGAACTCTATAAAATTCCTTCAGGGGAAATTACAAACCTGCCATTACTTAGAAAGATTGCAGGTTTTGGAAAACCGATTATCTTGTCAACCGGAATGTCAACCATGTCAGAAATCAGTGACGCCATAAAAGTACTTACCACTTATGGTGCAACTATGGACCAGCTATCTATACTTCATTGTACTACGGAATATCCGGCACCGTTTGAGGATGTTAATTTAAAGGCAATGTTGACAATCCGGGATACCTTTGGTGTGAAGGTTGGTTATTCTGATCATACACAAGGAATTGAAATACCTGTTGCTGCCGTAGCCTTAGGTGCGCAGATTATCGAAAAACATTTTACAAAAAGCCGGTTACTGCCGGGCCCGGACCATAAAGCTTCACTTGAACCTGCTGAGCTTACAGAAATGGTGAAAGCCATCAGGAATGTTGAAAAGGCTATAGGAGATGGAATCAAAGAACCTACAGCTTCTGAATCGAAAAATATTACCGCTGCCCGAAAAAGCATACATCTGGCTCACCAGTTGGATGAAGGCCATGTAATGAAATCTGATGATTTAATCATGAAAAGACCAGGCAACGGAATCAGCCCTATGCTTATGGATGAGGTTATCGGGAAAATATTGAACGCAGACTTACCGGCAAATACTCAACTAACCTGGGATCATCTATCATGAAAATAGCTGTTTTAACAAGTTCCCGGGCAGATTATGGCATTTATCAGCCTTTGTTGAAAGCACTGGAAGCCGATCCATTTTTTGATCTCCGTTTAATAGTATTCGGGAGTCACCTTGCTAAGAATTTTGGGCTGACCATTAATCAGATTATTAATGATGGATACATCATTGATCATAAAATTGATGAAATGCCTGCTGATGATAGTCCTTTGGGAATTTCTGCTTCCATCGGGAAAACTATTAAAGCATTTGGCCAGGTCTGGAAAAGCAGCTCTTATGATCTTGTTTTAGCACTGGGTGATCGTTTTGAAATGTTTGCAGCTGTGGTATCCGGGTTGCCGTTTAATGTGCGTTTTGCCCATATTCATGGAGGAGAAACAACGTTGGGAGCCATTGATGATGCTTTCAGGCATTCAATCAGCCTGATGTCGGAATACCATTTCACCAGCGCAGAAACATACAAAAACAGGGTTGCTCAAATAATAGGTAAAGACCAAAAAATATTTAATACCGGTTCTCTTGGCATTGATTTTCTGAGTTCATTAGAATTGTTGTCGAAAGAAGAATTCAAAATCAGATATAACATTGATCTGACACGACCTTTTATTTTAAGTACAATTCATCCTGAAACAGTTTCATTTGAAAGAAATGCTGCGTATATGGATGAATTTGTCAAAGCCATGATGATGCTTGATGGCTATCAGATCATTGTTACCATGCCCAACGCTGATACCTCCGGAATGGTTATCAGAGAGAAACTTCATTCTCTTTCAAAGGAAAGGGATAATGTTATACTTGTTGAAAATTTTGGTTCAGTTGGCTATTTGTCCTGCATGAAGCACTGTGAAATGCTTATTGGTAATACGTCAAGTGGCTTTTATGATGCCTCGTTCTTCCCGAAATGGGTGATAAACCTGGGCGATCGTCAAAAAGGACGGATAAGAACTCCGAATATTCTTGATGTTGAATTTGACGCAGATGATATAACAAAAGCAATTGAACTGATTTCAGGGAAACCGTTACCGTTATTTGAACCTGTTTACGGAGATGGACATGCTGCAAGCAAAATCATTAAAATTCTAAAAGATGAATTCAGTAATTGAAAAACATACCATTCAGCAATCCAATCCGCTGAAAGATGCATTGGTAAAGCTCAATGATGTTCCCGATAACCTCACCATTTTTGTTTTAAACGAACAGGATCAGCTGGTTGGGACATTAACCGACGGGGATGTCAGGCGAGGTTTGCTCAAAGGTTTTACACTTGATTCTCCGGTGAGTAATTTCATGCACACCAGTTACAAGTATCTGAAACATCAGCAATTCGCACTTTCCGAAATCAGGGAATTGAGGGAGAAAAGAATAAAGATGGTGCCGGTAATCGATAAGAATAATCATATTGTCAGACTTGCCGATCTTGCAAAACTAAGGTCAATGCTTCCGCTTGACGTTTTACTTATGGCTGGAGGCAGGGGCGAGCGACTCAGGCCACTTACCGACACTCTTCCGAAACCCATGCTCATGGTCGGAGATAAACCAATATTGGAACATATTATCGATCATCTGATCACATTCGGAATTAGCCGGATAAACATTTCCCTGAATTACCTGGGCGATAAAATCCGCGATTATTTTGGAGATGGTTCATCCAAAGGAATAGAAATCAGATATGTGGAAGAATCCAGCAGGCTCGGAACCCTGGGAGCAATTTCACTTGTTAGAGAACTCGCCTACTCCAATGTATTGGTAATGAATGCAGATGTTCTGACAAACATTGACCTTGAAGATTTTTACAACGAATTTGAACAGCAGGAAGCTGAAATGGCAGTTGCATCGGTTCCTTATAAGGTAAATATGCCGTTCGCAGTTCTTGAAACACAACAAAACAGGGTGCTTTCTTTTCGGGAAAAACCCGAGTACACATACTATACCAATGCAGGTATTTACCTGATCAAGAATAAACTGGCAGCGCGCGTTCCCCTTGAATCTGTTTACAATGCCACCGACCTGATGGATAATCTGCTTGCTAAAAGCGAAAAGATTATTCAATATCCCATTCATGGATTCTGGATGGATCTTGGCCGTAAAGAGGATCTGGATAAAGCACAGGAAGAAATCAAGCATTTGAGATTCTGATGAAAACACTGTATATCATACCTGCCAGAGGCGGATCAAAAGGAATACCCGGTAAAAATCTCAGGATTCTGGCGGGTAAACCACTCATCTTGCATTCGCTTGAACTTGCCCGACAATTTGCTGATGATCAGGATATTTGCCTGACAACAGACAGTGCAGAGATTGCGAAAATTGCTTCGGAAGTTAACTATCAGATTCCTTTTATCAGACCTGCATCTTTATCCGATGATTCTTCGGGTATGAATGAGGTGCTCCTTCATGCACTGAACCACTACAAACAATTGGGGAAGGAATATGAGTGCATTGTATTAATGCAGCCGACTTCACCCTTTCGATTGCCGGTTCATGTTGATGGTGCAATGTCACTTTATACCCGTGAGGTAGATATGGTTGTATCCGTAAAGAAAGCGGAAGCAAATCCTTATTTTGTACTTTTCGAGGAAAATTCAAATGGATTTCTTGCTAAATCAAAAACCGGCAATTTTGTCAGAAGGCAGGATTGCCCGGCCGTATGGCAGTATAACGGCGCTGTTTATGTAATTAATACTGAATCTCTGAAAAAATCAGGTTTACAGAATTTTACTAAAGTGATAAAGTATCCAATGGACGAACTGCACTCAGTAGATCTTGATACTGAGCTGGATTGGCAATTTGCGGAATTCCTTAACGGGATATATAAGATTCTGCCGATCTGATGGCATTCAGACTTCGCTGGCTCGCGTTTCCATCAATTGCATAAGCATATTTCGATATAAATTCTTCGTACTTATTTTTATCAGGTTTCAGTTCATCCTGAAGTATCTTTTTTGCCAAAATCCTGAGACTATCTGCGTCGGTTGCCTGCCAGGCAACACCTTCTGCATGATAAGCCAGTAAATCAGTTTTATGGTGATCAAGAATGATAAGGGGTTTGCCCATATAAACCGCTTCACCGCCAACTGTGGAATAGCATGTGATAAGCAGGTCGCAGGCAGCGATCAATTCATAAAGATCAACATCATAAAGGAATTTCAGATTTTTATAGCCAGCCTGACCGGCAATTTCACTATAATAAGCTATTGCTCCTCTTTCTGCTGGATGCAGTTTTACTATCAGTTCGGTATCAGCTGTATCAGCAAAAACGGTGAACACATCAAAAGCCGCCTGCCACCGAATTGATTTATCGGGAATCGGTTGCGATGCAAAAACAACCAGCTTCGGTTTATTGGTAAAACGGGCTTTAAAAGCTGATGCTCCGGGTAATAAACGTGGAATAAGATCGGTACGCATCTGCCCTGTGATTATTATGGAGTCAGCCCTGAAATTTCCTTTTGTCTCCAGAAAGTTCTTCCAGTAAATCCCCCAGACAAGGGTAAGGTCGGCCATTACTTTGTTTTTTTGATCAAGTTCCGAATAAAGGTATGCCGGATGTGAATCACTGATATTGCCATGCTGGATTCCTATGGTTATGCTTCCATTTATCCTTGCAGCATCCAGAATGCATCTGGTTGCCGGGCTGTTCTCGTCAATAGCAGCAATGGTTTTAAACTTATTCCTGTTAAAAAAGCGCTTATAAGCCAGATGCTTTAAGATGAAAAATGAGTTTGTGGAGCTAAGGCCAATAAAGGCGTTGAAGATCAACTCCTGTTCTTTCGTAATTAATTCTGAACCTATCAGTTTTGAGATTCGCTGCAACTCTCTGATCTTTTTTTTTCGCAAAGAGTGCACAGATGGAGACATTAATCCACGAAATAAAATATACTCGCCATACAACGTCTTTGATCTCCGGCCTTGACCTGAAAAGAATTCTTTCTGCAATCGGAAATTTTCAATGCCTGAAATTTTCGGAGGCTCAACTTCTGATATTATAAGAAATTCATCTTCGCTGAGGTCGAACAAATGCGAAAGGTTGTAATTGTCTTGCTTTGGCTCCAGTGTAAGCAAATGCCGGCAATATTGTTTGAAAGAACGGTCAATAATTACATGTTTTTTATTTCTATACCGGGGCGGCAAAAAAATGCTGATCAATACCCTGATAATAAAGAATATGGAATAATAAAGCAGTCCTGTATAATTCTTTCCGGATGCGGAAGGGCTGTCAGACGTAATAAAATGGATATCTTTATTGTTCAGATCACTGAAGTCTGTTTTAGCCTGATTGCAATAACAAATTATCCGGTTATTTTGCTCTTCGAAATATTTTAAGGCATATCTTATCTGAAATGTTGCCTGCAGCCGGTGAAAAATCCTGAATCGCTGGTAATGCCATAAAGGCAATCCATCAATATTAAGCAGTTCGCTTACAGTTGACTCCTTGATCAGAGTGTCACCAAAGGCTAGCATTCCTTTTAAGAGATTCTGATTTGCTGATCTGATTATTTCAGAAGGCAGAATATTTAGATCGTAACCTTCAAAATCATCTTTGCTGATTAAGCCAGGAAGATAAAATACCCTTCTATCTTTTTGATCAGGCTGCTGTTTCAGAGCAACCATCTCATCAGTTGTCAACTGCCGGAATATCAGGAATGTTTCCATCTCTTTCTGATGAGGTGATTGAGTTCGTTGCGGTAAAGGTATGCCATTCCGGTAAATGCAAAAACAGTTATCAATATTGCAGAATAAAACGGGTTGAAGCCTGAGTTAATTCTAATAATTTCTATAACTACAGCAAACAAAATAACAACAAATGGAAAAATAAGTGTTTTGCTTTTGTTCCAGCTGATTTCAACAATCTTTCGCTGATAAATAAAAATTCCGCAAACCATAATTGCATCGGATATTAGCCCCGCTGCAATGGCTCCATAGTAGGAAAACGCCGGAATCAGCAGATAGTTAAGCAGCAGGTTTACAATCAATGCTCCGGTGTTCAGGTAGAGAAAAATCTTTGTCTTTTTAAGGTAATAAGCAGGATAAGAGAATATTATAAACTGGGTTCGTAATATACTGCGCATAAAAACAAGCGTGATCAGCCCGAAAGCAAACCTGACATCTGTTTCATAAAAAAAATGCAGATATAACATTGTAGGGATGATTGCAGAAATAAGAATCATCATGCTTTGCATCAGCAACATATTCGAAAACTGGCGGATTTCGTCCTGTTTGGCGGCTATTCCCTCTTTCATTACCCGGAAAACTTCTGGCTGGTTTGCTCCTTGCAATCCTTGCAGAACAATTGCAATTCCGGCTGCAAAATTTACTGCTGTGTTGTAAATGCCTAAATCTGCAGGGAATTTTTCAAGCATAAAACGGTCAGCAAAGGTTAATGCCCACACAATCAGACTATACTGAGTAAGTGGTAAAGCAAATTTATTGATCTCTTTCATCAGTTTCCAGTCATAACTGAAGCCTGAGGATGAATAGACTTTAAACAGGATAGCAATTGTTACAATGCCCGTTCCTATTGCGCTTCCGGTAATATATCCGATAAAAGACATATCAAAAAAGAACAGTCCGATAAGTTGAAACCCGGTTCGGAATACTCCCAGTCCCATACTTACCAGAATGAATGATATTATCTTCTTTTCATTTCGGAAAAGTGCTGCTGCAGTAATATTAACCGCACGGCCAACACCTGTAACGATGCAAGCAAATCCATAATCTGAGAAATCCTTTAACTGGGGTTGGTGGAAAAACTGACCAATATAATCCTGTAAAAGCCAGGCTGCTGCAATAATAATTAAACCTCTGAATAAAATTGAAGTAAAAATCCCTGAAACCAGTTTATGATAATCGCGGCTGTTTTGCTCAACATCATAATAAAAACGTGAAATGGCATTGCCCATAGAAAAGAGGGCTAAGGCGAACACAAATGATGTGATTAATTCTGTAATGGCGAGATGAGAGAAATCAACAGCACCCAGCATATTGCTGCCTTCGTACACCGGTTGAATAATCACCTGAAGAACAGGAGCAAAAGCTGCCACTGCCGTATATATGAAAGATAGCTTCAGGTGTTCCTTCAGGTTAACACTCATAGATCCTGCTTACTTACTAAGTTGGCAAAGATAACAGTAAAAAAAGGAAAAACCGGAAATGTATCCGTATAAAAATTATCTCAGTAAAGTAACGGCGCAGGTTATTGTTTCCGTTTCTATGGTCGCAATATCCCGGCATTTGTGAATAAACACAAAGGGGCTAATTGCTCAAATTAGATTTAAAAACGTGTGTTTCAGGCACCAAAGCAGATAAATACTTATGTGCTGTAGCCTAAAGCCGTATGAACTTCTCAGAAGAAATCAGGTTACCGTTACTTGATTTAACGCTAAGGACATATGAGCCAGCCGGTAGATGATTTATATCAATGACAAATTCGTTTGATCTTGTACTGGAAGATTCTCGAACCCTTCCGCTAATATCCTGAATAGTATAGTAGAATCTGCCTTGAAATTCTGCTTTAATCACCACATTTAGTTTATCTGTTGGTGGATTCGGAAAAACTAACAATTTCCCTGACTCTTCCTGAGTTGGTGTACTTACCACCTGAGTTTCAGGACAGTCAACCGGCGAGAAAACCAATGTTCCAATGTCACTCATAATTCCTCTCCAGCATTGGCCACCAGAAGATTTCATTATTATACCACGCTCTATATTTTCAATATAAATATCACCGTCAGCAATATGCAATTTTGCTGCCGGTTCAGCAGTTCCGATACCCAGGTTCCCGTTTTCAGCAAGCCTCATTCGTTCTGAACTCTCGCTTTCATACCTGTCTGTTGTGCGAAAAACAATATATGATGGGTAACTTCCATAGTTCAGACCTCTGCCGGCATAAAACAAAATGCTTGAACTGAATCTGAAAGCATTGTTATAATACATGGATGATACAATTCCTGAAATTCTGTCGCCGGTAATAACATCCTGAGGATTGTCAATTGTTCCTCTTGATCTCCGGCCATTTAAAAGGCTGCCGACATAATGGATATTACTGGCTGAATAACCATCAAATGTTGCATAATGATTGTTCCTGATGCTCAAAATGCCAAACTGAGGAAACATAACTTCTTCATTAGCAATCAGCGTAAATCTGGAGTCAGGAAATGAAGTTCCTATCCCAAATTTTCCGTTATACTGATAAATATTGTTTGAAATGGTATCAGATTGTGCAAAAGTTAAGGATCCGAATGCCAATAAAAATGCAATTAAATATGCTCTTGTTTTCATAATACTAGAATTAAGGGTTTATAATATTAAACTGATTTGTTTATGTAAAATTAGTGTTTCCGCAAAAATATTTGTTATTTTTAGAAACAAAATGTTTTATCATTTTCTTTTATTTCAAGCTTGCCAGATCATCTGGTTCCCCTTTCCCGCCCAGCTACCGATATACTTGCATTCAGCTCAAAGCCCACTAGTATGATGATGGCGTTGAAGTATATCCAAAGCATAAAGATGATCAGGGTGCCGATTGATCCGTAAAGCGAATTGTATTTTGCAAAGTTATTGACATAAAAATTAAAGCCTACCGAAGCAGCTATAAACAGTAAGGTAGTTAATGTTGATCCTGCTGAGATAAAACGGAATTTCATATTCCGGCTGGGACCAAAGTAAAACAGTGTTGAAAATGCAAAAAACAGCAATGCAAGTGTGATCAGCCATTTTCCGGCACTCAACATAAATAATGTAAGTTTATCGGTAAGCAGGTTATGGGTTTGCAACCAGTTGAGCACAACTGGTCCAAAGGTTATCAGGGCAATGGCAATTATAACTAAAAATGAAAGCAGAAATACAAGTCCGATGGCAACCAGTCGTTGTCTGAACGCTGACCGTGATTCAATGGAGTGGTAGGTCTGGTTGAAAGCTTCCATCAGGCTGGTGATGCTATTGGTGGCAAAAAACATTGCCATAATAAAACCAATGGAAAGCAGATTGCCGCGTGGTCGCTTGACGATATCGAACAAGGTGTCTTCAACGGCGGCATATGCCTGATTCGGTATAAAATCTTCGAGGAGATTCAGCAGACTATCCTGAAAGTTTTCAATGGGAATGTAAGGAATCAGTGAAAAAAAGAAGATAATAGCCGGAAAGATTGCAAGAAAGAAATTGAATGATAATGCAGCCGCACGATTGGTAATGGCCCCTTTTTGTATTCCTTTTATAAAAAAAACTATAACATCGTAAAGCGGAACCCTGTCAAAACCGGGTAATTTGAGTCGTTTTGACCATATAATCAATTTTCTCACCTCCCGGCTGCGCAAAGCACCATTGTAGATATTCAGAAAAAATGCCTTCAGCCGTTCTGTAAGTTTCTTCATACCCGGGTGATTTAATATGCTTTCAGACTCAGATCCAGGCTTTTGATATGATGTGTCAGCGCACCTACAGAAATAAAATCAACCCCGGTTTCGGCATAAGCACGAATGGTATTGAGGGTTATTCCGCCTGAAGCTTCGGTTTCATATCGCCCGTTGATTATTTCTACTGCTTTTTTAAGGTCTTCGGGTTTAAAATTATCGAGCATTATACGGTCGACGCCGCCTTTGTCAAGAACTTGCTGAAGTTCATCAAATGATCTTACTTCTATTTCTATTTGAAGGTTAAGCAGGTTATTTTTAAGGTAAATATTCGCGGCATCGATGGCTTTGGATATTCCACCGGCAAAATCCACATGATTGTCTTTGATCATGATCATATCATAAAGACCAAAGCGGTGGTTGTGTCCGCCACCATGCCTCACGGCCATTTTTTCGAGTTCGCGAAGCAGGGGAGTAGTTTTGCGGGTATCGAGAACTTTAGCTTTTAATCCACTCAGCTCATTTACATAAAGTGCTGTTGAAGTGGCAATTCCGCTCATGCGTTGCATAAAGTTAAGCACCAGCCTTTCGGCCATAAGAATGGATGCGGAAGGTCCTTCAACAGTAAAAGCAACATCACCGCGATGAATCTTGTCTCCATCTTTCAGCAGCGGCAAAAAAACGATTTGTTTATCCGTTTTCCTGAAAATCTGCTCAGCAATTTCCATTCCTGAAAGTATGCCATCTTCCTTTACCAGAAGTTGCGCTTTACCGGTTGCTCCTTTGGGGATGGTTGATAATGAGGTGTGGTCGCCGATACCGATATCTTCGGCAAGGGCTTTGTCTATTATTTCCTCAATCGTCATAAAATGAAAGGCTGCTTAGGATTAATCTTCAGACTCGAATTTCAGCTGGTGAATGACAGGTTTACCACCAATGTTTTTTACCAGATAGTATGTTCTGAAGGAGTGTTTCCCTGACTTGTAAACTCCAATGGCATACTGTGAACCATCGTTTGACTTACCCTGATGATTTTGTGTGTAGGATGCCGGCGGGTATTTGCTGAAAAAACTTTTCACAATCATTTCAGCCTGCACTTTGCTGTAGGTTCCTTCTGAGTCCGGGGTGCGGAGATCGAGCGTCTGGTTAAAGTGATTCCCCAACTCTTTGGCATTGGCGGTGCGGATGGCAGCCGCTATTTTTGCTGTAAGATCTTGTGCCTGCGTAGGTTGTGACATAAATGCCATCACCATCAGCAAAAGCATTACCGGAAAAATTCTTGTTTTGTAATTCATTGTATTTAAAATTAGGTGTTTGAAAATGATCAGTGATCACAAAAACACTTTATGGTTATTAAAAAATATCAAAAACCGATCCAAAGATAATTTATAACGGACGAAATTAAACTGTTTACAAATATAAAATTTTGCCCGGTTTAATGAGCAAAAATTATCAGATAGTTTTAGTGAATGTGTGTTTTATTACAATTACCGTGCAAACATTCCCCAAAATCTGAAGGTATCAGCTACCAAAGACATATTTTTATATTGTACACTAAAATCAGCAAGGCAGGGTTTGATATCTTGAAAACAAGTAATTTGCAAAATCCGGATAATATCAGGTCAAGCCTTGACATTCAACGGCAATGTATTAGAAATTGGCTATTTTTGCACCAAAAGTTGCTATGCGGATTACTCTGGTACTTATGGGAAAAACCGATGCTTCCTGGCTAACAACCGGTATTGAGGTATATACCAAAAGGTTGTCGCATTACATTCGGTTTGATGTAGTTGAAATTAATCCACCAAAGAATTATAAGCAGTTGAATCCAATTCAGTTAAAAGAAGCTGAGGGCAAACTTTTTCTGAAATATTTTGAAGATGCTGATCAGGTAATTTTGCTTGATGAGCGTGGAAAACTGCATTCATCAGAGGATTTTGCAGCCTGGCTCCAAAAGCTGATGAATGCCGGAACCCGTCACCTTATGTTTGTGGTGGGTGGTGCTTTTGGCTTCTCAGAAGAAGTTTATGAAACCGCGAATGGTAAAATTTCGCTGTCGCCAATGACATTTTCGCATCAGATGGTTCGTGTGTTTTTTGCTGAGCAGATTTACCGGGCATTTACCATTCTGCGAAACGAGCCTTATCACAATTCATAATCTCATCCATTTAATAATTACCTGAAATGAAATCACTGGTATTTGCCACCAACAATGCCCACAAACTTGAGGAAGTAAAAGCCATTCTGGAAGGAAAATACAGGCTTGTGTCGCTGAGCGAAATAGGGTGTTTTGACGATATACCTGAAACCAGCCCCACCATTGAAGGTAATGCTTTGATGAAAGCCCGTTTTATAGTAAATAATTACAATCAGGATTGTTTTGCTGACGATACCGGACTTGAAGTTGACGCACTTGACGGCCGCCCCGGAGTTTATTCTGCCCGCTATGCCGGTGAAGGATGCAGCTATAGCGACAACGTTGAAAAGTTGCTTTTGGAGCTTAAAGGAAAATCGAACCGCAAAGCACGTTTCAAAACGGTGATTGCGCTGGCTATGAATGGCACAGAAACTTTGTTTGAAGGAATAATCAACGGGATAATTATTCATGAAAAAAGGGGCATTTCCGGTTTTGGTTATGATCCCGTTTTTGTACCCGACGGATATGATCAGACCTTTGCGGAAATGTCCCTTGAATTAAAAAATACCATCAGCCACAGAGCGCTGGCGGTGAAAAAACTGGCTGAAAGCCTGATGTAAGCTTTTCAGGATGGCGTTTGATTAAGTGCTATTGTTTCCGATTCCACCACCATGAAAGTCGGCATTCAGACTTAAACCTACATTTCATTTACGTCTGAAACACTTCGACTCCGCTCAGTGTGACATTCGTGTTAGGTCAGCAATGATTCTTTTTAATGCACTCTTTATCAACTCTATACGATGTCATCCTGAGCGGAGTCGAAGGACTAAACGAACAATCTGTCATTGGTAGCAGCCTGTCCTGAGCCTGTCGAAGGGGAGTCGAAGGATATTTAATATTGTTAAAGATCCAAATCCCCCGCAGCTTCCGGTTGATAAACAATATCGGCGATCCGGAGCTCAGCCAATCCGCCCGGAACTTCCAGTTTAACAATATCTCCTTTTCTATAACCCAGCAATGCAGTTGCCACTGGGGCAAAAATCGAAATTTTGCGTTTTGTGGTGTCTGCCTGACGAGGGTAAACAATTTCTATCTGCATTGTTTTGCTGCTGTTCAGGTAGTCGAGTTTAACAATTGAATTCATCGTTACTACATCGGGTGGCATTTTTTCGGGTGGTAATACTTTGGCGCGATCCAACTCTTTGATAAGTGGATTGAGATTAATCGGTGCATTGATGCCTCCGCTTCGCGCTTTGTCAATCTGTGAACGCAACCGCGCCATGTCCAGCGAACTGATGATGATGTCTTTCATTTCTGTTGATTTTGTGAAAATAAAAAAGCCGGGCAAAACCCGGCCATTAAAAAAGGTTCAGGTTTTATTAATTCCCGGGAGGAAGAATACTGAGGTTTTTGTTTCGAAGTTTCATGTTTCTCATTGTTTAGCAAAGATACAAATTATCTGTAAGCTTATCTTTCATAATATCAACATTTTGAAATAAAGAATAAAGTGGCTCCGGGGAAAAAGTATTGTCACGATTCATCTTCGCACTTTAACTACTTTCATGCCTTTAAAGCAAAAAAGGTGGAAAGCCGCAGCCTTCCACCTTTTCGTTAACCAGTTACTATTTATTTTTCTGTTTTGACTTTAGTCACGGTTTTGTTTTCATAAACATAAACGTAACTGCCATCGGTTGTGAGCGATGTTGTAGCACCTTTACGGGCTTTAAATTCGAGGAATTTGCAGGTATTCAGATCAAATGAAGCAATATCTGCTCCGGCGGTTTTCATAATTATAATATTGTCGAAGCGGTCTTCGAGCATTGATGTTTTGTATTTTCCGTTTGCCACTAGATCTCCGTTGTCAATTTTAAAAGTAGAAACACCTTTTTCACCAACCACAGCTACCATATCCTTAAAAGGAAAAATCATCTCAGCATTTCCGACTCCACCTTTGGCTACCGGCACTTCATATAATTCTTTTCCGGTATTAACATCCATTTTGTAAAGCGATTTTCCGCTCGAAACAATAAGATTCTCACCGGCATCAATCATATTGGTTATTCCTTTTCTGAACCTTTCTGAATCCCACACAAGTTTGCCGTCAGCAGTATTGAACGTTTGCACTCCGTTTGGTTTTACGTTCGGATACCAGATTTTCCATTCTTCATAAGTGGTATAAGATCCATCTGCATTGCGGGTGCGGCGGTAAATATAGGCCTGAGCTTCAACATTACCTCCGATCTGAAGCACAACTTTATCACCCATGATGTACATATTCGGGATTGCCCTTGCATCTTTAATCTCGGGAGAAGTCCAGATCAGTTTTCCTGAATTGACATCGTATTTTTTGATGTACTGATTGCGCTTGTTCGACATGTCAAGAATATACAAATCATTTCCAACCCTAATCGGATCGGCAACTGCTCCATAGATGCCGAATTTCTTTGCTCCGGCCGGGCGGCTTGCAACACCATCGGGTGAATAATCGAAAGCTGCCGACCATATACTGGCGCCGGTTTTCATATCGTAAACCTGATATCCGTTCATCCTCAGTACAACCTTGTCGTTGTCAACAAACAGATCATACATAAATTCACCTGAAATTACTTTTCTTTCGGCCCTACCGATGTAGGTATTTTCCCAGATAATATCTCCGTTTTTTACATTGATTCTGACAATCTGATTCTTAAAGCCAGTAAAAAGTGCGCCCAAAGAGCTGGGGACAAAATTTATCATAATCAGGTTTCCGTCGCCGGTAACTACATATTTTCCTACCACACCTTTGAATTTGGCAGTTGACCAACGTTCTTCACCGGTTTTCGCTTTTATGAACACCAGTTCTTTCTTTAATGAAATGGCAAAACTTTCTTCTTCAGGGATGTAAATCACATTTTCTTCATCTACATCCTGATATTTATCGGTTGACCAGAGGAAATTTCCGTTTTCCATTTCAACCACTGCGATAACGTCTTTTCCTAGTTTTCTGTCGAAAAGGAAAATAATGTCAGATTCCCAGAAAGGAATAAGTTCATCAATTTTCGAGAGTTTTGGAGCCATCTCTTTGAATTTTTTACTCCATTTTACCTTGCCGGTTACATTGTCGAAAACTGTGATTTCCTTGTCTGAAGCTGCATAGCTGTAGCCGCGTTCTTCGGTTCCGGTTCCGGTGTGCTCAATTTTATGATCCATACGCGATTCCCAAACAACAGGCATATCGTCCTGTGCATAGGTGAAAAATGCACTCATGATGAATGCGAAGGAAAAGAAAAGTTGCTTTTTCATGTGCTTACTGGTTTGTGGGTTGTTTTAAAAATTGAAGGTATATTCAAACTTGTAACTCTTGCCTTTGGGGACCTTAAAACTGTATCGGAATTGTTTTACAATGTCCTTCAGCCTGTTTTGCATGTTGATGGGGTTTATTCCGTCATTCACTACAAAAACAGTGGCGGTTTTTCCTTTTTCGCGGATGGTGATGTCGAATACATATTGACCGCTTATTCCGGCTGCTTCTTTGTAAATAGCTCCATCCGGACCACGGCTTGCAATGTCGAGTTCAGCTATGGCCATTTTAATGATGTCCTCTTTGTACTCAACCAATTGTTTTTTTTGTGAGTAAGCCGCAGTGGCCAACACAGTGAAAATCAGGATTAAAAGACTCTTTTTCATGGGTGCGGGATTTATTATCTATTCTTCAGGAAAGTTCCACATCAGAAGCTGATTGCCGTAAGTGGTGAGTACAGACTGATCGTCTGGCATAAATTCAAGGAATATTCTGCCGTCAGAAGGCATTTCAAGTTTGCTGATGCCCTCGAGCAATCGGGTGCCCATTTCGAGGCGGTGAACTACATTTCCGGTTTCAAAATCATGAATCCTGATTTCGGGAAATTTACCCCAGCTCACTATTGCCATCAGTTTTGCATTGTGGCTGAGCCTGAAATCCGGTTCGTAAGTAGAATTGGAAGGGAAAATAATTCTTGTAGCTTCAAACCTGGAAGCATCCACCACACTGATAAAATTTTGCCGGCCGCCGGTTGCTGTTGCTGCTTTGGCATGGGGAATATTCAGACAAAAAATATATCTGCCGTCCTGTGTCCAGTCTAATCTGTAAACGTTATCGTAATATTCATTTACCGAGGTGACATAACTTAAGTCGGCGAGCTTGTAGATGGAGATTAATTGTTTGTATTTCATCACAAATTTCATCCCTTTTTTGTTCTTTTTGAACTGAGGGTCCTTTTTCAGGATGTTCTCGCTGGCCCTTTCGGATATTGCCAGATAATTGCCATCGGGACTTATGCTGATGCTGTTTGTGGCCAACTCAAATGTTTTGTTTTTTATCACCTTTCCTGTGCCGAGGTCCCATATTTCGAGTGTATTTCCGGTAAGCGCATAGGCTTTTTCTTCATCGGGCGAAACTTTCACATCATGGTACTTTTCAAACCGAACCACTCTGCTGCCCGAATTTGCGTCAATGATCTCAAAGTTGACTTCACGGTCTTTGTTTTTGGCAAAATCATGATAAAATAATTGCTGCAACAGCAGATATTTTCCTTTTGCCGACCACGATACCCGGCTGCCTGCATACCAGTTGCCAACGTCAAATTGTTTGATTATTTCTCTCTTTTCGTAATCGTAAATGTAAAGGGGAAAACCCTGAATACAGGAAATTGCCATTTTTGACTGATCGGGAGACATGGCCATTCCTGAATGGATGTACTTGTTGGTACTTACACTAAATCTTTCGTAACCGGCATTTATTTTCTGAGAAAACCCCTGAAAATTTAACATCAGAACCAGAATAAATGCATAAAATGTAGCCTGTTTTTGCGGATGTTTTATCATGTGAGAAGGTTTTTATCCTGATGCTAAATTAACATCATTTCAGGCCTTCTGTTAAGGTGTATATTTTTAGAAATCTGTAGTTTTTAATTCAGTGTAATTGATATTTCGTGTGATTTTATGGATATTGTTTCTTTTGTAAGATGTGATAATAATCATAGAATCAATTTATTGTAAATCTAAACAACCAACTTCCCGGGTTAGCGGATTTCTTCCTTATATCTATGCATTCTATATTTCAAGCATGTAAGAATCCGTATCATTAGGTATAAAAATCCCTAACAATACGGAGTCATAAAAACGTTCTTTGTTGCTGAGATTCAGATTGTAAACTCAGAAAGATGCTTTCAGAGAAAGTATAAAATTACGGCCGGGAGCACTTATTCCTGAGCCAAATGGACGGTAGAGCTGATCGGTTATGTTTTCTATGCCTCCATTCAATGTAAAGGTGCGGTTGATGTACCATGCAGCTTTAAAATTGAGTGTTGTCCATGCAGGGACAAAAGGATCTCCGTTATTGTCCTTTGCATAAGGCGTTGCATCCACCCTTTCGGAAAGGGGTAAATCCTCGAAAGCCATGCCGGCATTGTATTCAGCATACAGATCGAAGCGCAGTTTCTGCCTTTCGTAGGTAAAATGTGTACTTCCGAAAAATGGCACTGCATGACGAAGCGGGTAATACTTCAGGCTGTCTTCGCTCTGTTCTTCTCCGCTTTGCCAGTTGAGTATGGTACGTAAGCCAAATCCTTTTCCAAAACTAAATTGCAAAGCCCCCTGAATGCCATAAACCCTGGCTTTGGTAATGTTTTGAATGGCCTGCACGCTGCTCAACACGCCATCGTACTCAAGGCTGTCCTGTCCGTTGTAGCTGAAATCGCGGCGGGCCAGTGCGTTGTTGAGCAGGGTGTAATAGATGCTTACGTCTGCTTTTGCAAAATCGCTAAAGGTAACTGCTGCGCCACCTTCTGCATTCCATGCATATTCAGGTTTTAAATCTGCATTAGGCACAACCACTGAGCCGGGTTCTGAATCAAATACCTTCCCTATATCATCAATATTCGGCGATCTGAAGCCGGTTGAGAGGTTGGTGTAAAGTTTCCAGTTTTGCTGAGGGCTCCACGTCAAGCCCACACTTCCGTTGAGGGCACCATTGGCAACAGAAGCAGTTGTAAACGGAAAAGGGAACATGCTTGTGTCAAATACCGCCTCAATGGCCACATAACTAAATCGTAAACCGCTGTTGAGTATCACTTTGGGGGTGAGGTGAATGCGCGCAGAGGAGTATAAGGCGTAGGATTGCCAGGTGGAACCATCTGGATACCGGGTATTTACAGGTGTAGTTTCTCCACTTTCAATATCAATACGGTTGGCTTCTGACCCTACTTTGTTATACACAGCTTCACCACCGTAAAACAGGGTGACCTTATCGCTTATTTTCTTATCCAGATCAAGGTTCAGTGATATCGCGTTAACCTCTTCAAACTGATTGCGCAGCTTCTTGTTGTTCATCTTCCTGTCGTGGCGGCTTTCCTGATAAAACTGATGCGCTGCAACTATGCGAAACTGATCGTAAAATCCATCGTCACTTTTTAACTTTACGCCAAGCCGGTTCATAACCCACTTTTGCGGGCCATAATACCATTCAGCATTTGCCAGACTGCCATTACTTCCTGTAAGGTAAAGTCTGTCGTAGCGGGGAGCGTCTGATGTTTCGGAAAAGTAGAAGTTGTAATCCAACTCCATCTTATCTGAAGGTTTGAACGCCATTTTTTGCATCAGATTGAGCTGGCTGTAGCCTGAATAAACCTGATTCTGAGGGTCTTCGTTTTCAACTTCAACATCTGTTCCATCAACTGTTTTCTGATATTTTGGACGGAGAAAAGCAGAATTTCCGTTTGATCCGGCTTTCAGGTCATCAAAATCAGACCAGGAAGCACTTGTAACAAAAGCCCATTTTTTCAGCCCGATGTTGAAATCGAGGTGCCCGGTTTTCTCAATGTTGGCTGAAGAGAAGCGCGCGAATGTATTTCCGCTGACAAAGGGTTTTCCGTCACTGGAAAATTTTGGCTTCAGGGTATGAAAATCCATTACACCGCCAATGGCATCGCTGCCATACATTACAGCGCCCGGGCCGAATAGAATTTCATTGTTCTCAACCGATGCGGCATCGATTGAAATAACGTTTTGCAGGTTACCGGTTCTGAATATTCCGTTGTTCATCCGCACACCGTCAATCACCAGCATAACACGATTGGTTGCAAAACCACGTAAGATCGGGGAACCACCTGCCAGCTGACTCTTCTGAATATAGGCATAACCGCCAATACTCAAAAGATCGGCTGCTGTCTGAGGATTGGCAAATGCAATCTGCTGCATATTGAGCTTTTCAACCCGTTGAGGAATTTCGCGCTCATTCTGCTCCCAGCGGTTGGCCGAGATAACAACCTCGTCGAGCGTGATGCGGGTAGGACTGAGGTCGATAAAAAATCTCAGTTGTTCCACTTCGGAAAACGAAAGTGTGCGGGTTTGATATCCAATGTGCCTGAAAACAATACTTCCGGATTCTTTAAAAGCTGTAAGATCGGCCTGACCACGTATATTGGTTGTTCCCGAAACTGCCGGGTTTTCAGAAATGATGGCAACATTTACCAGCGGCTGTCCCGTGGTGCGGTCGGCAACGGTTACTTTTTGCGCCAGGCCGGAAAATTGCAAAATAACAAGGCTAATAATAAGAAGGAGACGAGCTGACATCGAGTAATTTTAAAAGTTCAAAGGTTTGTTGTAAGCAATGTTCTATGTGATTTCAGAGATTGATTTGCAAAAATAGTTATAAAATGACAGTGAATTTCGGATTTCGGATTTCGGAATTTTGATTTTGGTTTGCGGATTTCGGATTTACCTTTGGTGAGCGCCGCTTTGCTTCGGTTCGGATTTTGGATTTTGGAATTCGGATTTGTGATTCAATGTCGTTTAGTTAAGAAAAATTGTCTTCACCGCTCGTGCGTGACTCAGACTAACAGTCATCCTGAGTTTGCACTCAAAAAAGATTTGAGCATAATGCGGAGAAGACAGTTAAATCAAGCATTTAAACACTTCGACTCCGCTCAGTGTGACATTCGTTAATAGTGTACACTGCATCATATTAATGTACTAATTTTCAATCCTATACGATGTCCTCCTGAGCGGAGTCGAAGGATCAGACGAACAATCTGTCATTGGTAGCGGAGTCGAAGGATACTTTTTCATTTTATATTCATCCGAGGTCTTAACTAAACGACATTGATTTCTAATTTCTATTTTATCTCGGATTTGACCTGACAAGTCTTTCCGCCCAAGGCGGACAGGCTTTCAGTCTTGTCAGATCTTCATTTTTACTGCCGGATGTTGGATTGCGCGCAAACGTCATGGGTTATGAACGAGCGTTGTTGTTGCACGCGTCAGGGGACGCGCGCTGGCATCATTGGTTATGGATGAGCTATTTGGCACGCGTCACGAGATTTGTGTCCCCTTGCTGTTCCACCTATCAGAAGACGTATTCAAACATCAAGGTTATTTATACAATTTCTAAATTAGAAAAATGCACTATTCCGGCAATGTTTATAAATAACTTTGGGGGTGACCAAAAAGAGGTGCTAAAAATGAAGAAAAATATATTTTTCAGGGTTTTCAATTTTTATTACGAGGGATTCCGGAGCATGAAACTTGGCCGTACTTTATGGCTGATTATCCTTATAAAACTGTTTGTGATGTTCGTCATTCTTAAGATTTTCTTCTTTCCGAATTTCTTGAAAACCAATTTCGAAACCGATGAAGAAAGAAGTAATTATGTGCTTGAACAATTAATTAATCCAAAATAATCATACCATGACAGAAACTTTTGACTATTCATTGATCGATTGGTCGCGGGCACAGTTTGCACTGACGGCCATGTATCATTGGATGTTTGTCCCGCTTACACTTGGCCTGGGGTTTATAGTGGCCATTATGGAATCCATTTATGTTAAAACCGGAGATCCGGAATGGAAGCGCATCACCAAATTCTGGATGACCATTTTCGGCATCAACTTCGCCATTGGTGTTGCCACCGGAATTATCCTTGAGTTTGAATTTGGCACCAACTGGTCGAACTATTCATGGTTTGTCGGCGATATTTTTGGTGCACCCCTCGCCATTGAAGGCATTATGGCCTTCTTTCTGGAATCTACCTTTATCGCAGTTATGTTCTTTGGTTGGAACAAGGTAAGCAAACGGTTTCACCTGATTTCAACCTGGCTGGTGGCTTTTGGTGCAAGTCTTTCGGCACTCTGGATTCTGGTGGCAAATGCCTGGATGCAGTTGCCGGTGGGCATGAAATTCAACCCCGACACCGCCCGGAACGAAATGGTCCATTTCTGGGATATTCTTTTCTCGCCAATGGCAGTCAGTAAATTCACACATAGCATTGCTTCGTCATATCTGCTGGCGGCAATTGTGGTGATCGGCATCAGTTCATGGTTTCTGCTCAAAAAACGGCATCTGGTTTTTGCCAAAAGAAGCATTGTTGTGGCTGCCGTTTTCGGATTGATCACTTCTGTTTTCACCATTGCCACCGGCGATTACAGCGCCAAAGTGGTAGCCCGTCATCAACCCATGAAGTTTGCTGCTTTTGAAGGTTTGTATGTCGGACAACGTGGCGCGCCGCTTATCGCGATTGGTATTGTTTCATCATCACCCGATGATCCCGACAATGTAAATGCCAAGGATTTCGTTTTTAAACTTGAAATTCCCAACTTCCTCTCCTATATGGCATTTCAGGATGTCAACGCCTTTATTCCCGGCATTAAAGACCTGATGGAAGGCAATGAAGAGCACGGAATTATGTCGGCAGCCGAAAAAATTGCCCGTGGCAAACTTGCCATTGATGCGCTGGCGGAGTACAAAGCCGCAAAAGAAGCCGGCAATGAAACAAAGCTTGCTGAGGCGCAGGTTATTCTTGAGGAAAACTTCCGCTACTTCGGTTACGGTTATTTTGTTGATGATCCAAGCCGCCTTGTACCCAATGTGCCCCTCACTTTTTACAGTTTCCACCTGATGGTAGCGCTGGGCATGTGGTTTCTGGTCTTCTTTGCGATAGTGCTGTTGCTGGTTTACAAGAATATACTGAGCCGATCAAAATTCTGGCTCATTATAGGAATTATGAATATTCCGCTGGCTTATCTGGCGTCGCAATCGGGTTGGGTAACTGCCGAAATGGGTCGTCAACCCTGGGTTATTCAGGATCTGATGCCAACCATGGCGGCTGTGTCGAGGCTCGATGCAAATGCGGTGATCACTACCTTTATTTTATTCGCGGTCATCTTTACGGCCCTGCTTATCGCCGAACTTAGCATTATGTTTAAAACTATCAAAAGCGGACCTAAACAAGGAGGAAATTAAGATGTTTGAAACCTTTTCAATTCTCACACTTCAGCAGTACTGGTGGATAATCATCTCAGTACTCGGCAGTCTCCTCGTTTTTATGATGTTTGTTCAGGGCGGACAAACCCTGATTTATACATTGGGTAAAACCGATACGGAACGCTCAATGATCATCAATACCCTCGGGCGTAAATGGGAAATCACTTTCACCACCCTTGTAACCTTTGGCGGTGCTTTCTTTGCTTCATTTCCCCTGTTCTACTCCACCAGTTTTGGCGGGGCTTACTGGGTGTGGATGGCGATTCTGTTCGCGTTTATCATTCAGGCCATTTCATATGAATACCGGAGCAAAGCCAACAATTTCCTTGGGAAAAGAACTTACGAAACCTTTCTTTTTATCAATGGTGCGGTAGGTACCATTCTGATAGGAACCGCTGTTGGTACTTTTTTCAACGGAGCCAATTTTTCGGTGAATATGCTGAACATCACCAAAATCTACGATTCAGCCATTTCGCGGTGGATGACACCTGCACACGGACTTGAAGCGGTGCTTAATTTTCACAACGTTGCATTGGGATTGTCGGTGTTTTTCCTGGCAAGGGTACTTGGCATTTTATTTATCGTCAACAGCGTGGATGATGAAAATATTCTGGCGCGCTCCCGCAAACAGATGTGGTACAATGCCATTCCGTTTCTTGTGTTTTTCCTGTATTTTGTCATTCATCTGCTGCTGAAACAAGGTTTTGCCTATAATCCCGAAACCGGTGAAGTATTTATGGAGCCTTATAAATATTTCCACAATCTGATTCAGATGCCGGTGGTTCTGGTGATTTTCCTGGCCGGCGTGGTGCTTGTACTTGCCGGAATTGCCCGATTTGTTTTCTGCCGCAGCAATCAGGGAATATGGCTTTCGGGCGCCGGAACTTTTCTTGCGGTGCTTGCATTGTTTCTTATTGCAGGGCTTAACAACACGGCTTTTTACCCATCGTTGTACAATATGCAGCAATCGCTGACCATCGAAAACAGTTCTTCGAGCCATTACACCCTGACCGCCATGAGCTATGTTTCATTGTTTGTGCCGGTTGTGATCACTTACATCTTTTTTGTGTGGCGAGCCATCAACAACAAGCCCATCAACAAGGCCGATCTCGAAGATAAAGATTCACATATCTACTAAGCTGAAACCCTTAAAAACAAAACATTATGTATCTCGATAAAATACTCTGGCTTCTCTCATGGCCTGCCATGATTGCCCTGTCATATTACCTCACACTGCTGGCATTAAAACTCCTCCGAAAACAAATTCTGGAAGATCCATTGGGGGAAGATACCAGGCCGTAAGCAGTTTCTTTTTAGGCAACTTTAAGGTAAGGTGCGTGGTGGTGCGGTATCTGAGCTTGTCGAGGCTGTTGAATCAAAAATTAACAACTAAATATGTGTGTCCACCGTGTCCCACCCCAACAACCAAATGAGCGACGAAAACAAAAACACCGAAGGCTTTATTCCCACACACGGTGGTTACCGAAATCTGTTCAGTTACCAGAAAGCTGAAATCATCTATGATGGCACGGTATATTTTACCAATCGCTTTTTTCATAAATACGATCGTACGGTTGGGCAAATGGTGCAGGCAGCCCGCAGCGGCAAACAAAACATTGCAGAGGGAAGCATGGCATCTGCCACTTCAAAAGAAACAGAAATTAAACTTACCAATGTAGCCCGGGCCAGTCTGGAAGAGCTTCAAATAGATTACGAAGATTTTTTACGCACCAACAAACTGCCCATCTGGGAAAAAGAACATCGGTTGGTTGCCCGCCTTCGCGAACTCAACAGGAGTGCACCCATTCCCACTTACGAAACTTTTAAAAAGGCAATTGAGCACGAAAGCCCTGAGATTTGTGCCAATGCCATGATAACTTTGATTAAAATCTGCACCTATCTGCTGAAACAGCAGATCAGGCAATTGGAAGTTGCCTTTATAAAAGAAGGTGGTTTAAGAGAAAGAATGACCAAAGCAAGATTAGTAGAGAGAAATAGGAAGAAAGAATAGCTTGCCTACTGGGAATCTGGCGACAGTGGCGACAGAGTCACCCGTGTCCCAGGAGCCCCACAAAAAAATGAACCAAGCCGAAGCCATAGCCGGCAGGTGAAGCTGCCCAATGGGCAGATAAGGAGAGATCCGCACACACCCCTCCTAAGTTTCTAATATTTTTTAACATCCAACTGTAATTAAAACATTGAAAACACCTATTTTTGCTTTTCTCATATTTTTCAAACACACGCTCAATGAAAACAACTCTAAAATCGGGTCTGATTTTGCTGGCAATTCTTGCAGGATTGTTTGCTTCTACAGACGCTTACACTCAAACCCTTAAAGCCGATGCTGCTGAATATCCATACTGGATTGAAATGATGCAAGATCCGGATGCCAATTTTTTTGAAACACAGCAAGCTTTCAATGCATATTGGGAAGGTCGTGAAATTACCAAAGGAAGCGGTTATAAACCATACAAACGCTGGGAATACTGGATGGAACAACGCGTCAGTCCCGATGGTAGAAAACCTGCTCCCGACCGCGATATCAATGAATACAACAATTATATCAGCAGAAACAGCAACCGCAATTCAGCCGGAAACTGGACTCCCCTCGGACCATTTGATGTTCCTTCAGGTTATAATGGTTACCGCGGACTAGGCAGGGTAAATGCCATTGCTTTTCACCCGACCGATGCCAATAAATTCTATATCGGAGCCCCATCCGGCGGTTTATGGATAACCAACGATGGCGGACAATCATGGTCAACCTACACTGATATTCTCCCAACCCTTGGTGTATCATCCATTGCGGTTGATCACGTAAACCCTGATGTAATTTACATTGGAACCGGCGACAGAGATGCCGGTGATGCGCCCGGTCTTGGTGTATGGAAAAGTCTGGATGGTGGTCTTACATTTGCAGAATCCAATGCAGGCATGGGAAATGTTACGGTAGGCAGACTGCTGATGCATCCGGATGATAACGAAATTTTAATTGCTGCTACATCGGGCGGAATCTACAAATCAACAGATGCGGGACAATCATGGGTAAGAAATGCGCAGGGCAACTTTAAAGAACTTGTATTCAAGCCAGGTAACCCTGATATTATGTACGCTGCTGTTGGAGGCGATTTTTATCGTTCAACAAACAACGGAAACTCGTTTTCAATCATCAACAGCGGACTAACAGGTGGAGCACGCGGTGTGATTGGCGTATCTCTTGCCAATCCTGAAATTGTTTATTTTCTGGTTACAAACAACGATTCATACAAAGGTGTTTACCGTTCAACCGATAGTGGTTTATCATTCACACTTCGTTCAACCTCGCCCAACATTATGAGCTGGGGTTGTAACGGCGGCTCTGGTGGACAGGCCTGGTACGATCTTGATATGGCGGTTGACCCAAACAATGCAGATGTAATTTTTGGCGGTGGTGTTAATATCTTCAAATCCACCAACGGAGGCTCAAACTGGTTTATCACTGCCCACTGGTATGGCGATTGTGGTGTAACTTCAGTACATGCCGATCTCCACATTCTGGAGTATAACCCACTGAACAACAGGTTATATGCCGGAAACGATGGCGGTGTTTACTGGACAGCAAATGCTGGTCAGAGCTGGACTGAAATTTCAAACGGTTTGGTCATCAGTCAGGCATATAAAATCGGGCAGAGTGCAACCAACAAGAATTATGTCATTAACGGTTATCAGGACAACGGAACTTCAACCTATACCGGCACTTCATGGGTTGCTGTTGGAGGTGGTGATGGCATGGAATGTGCATTCGACCCCAACGATGACCGCTATAGTTACTCAACTGTTTATTACGGCGACATCAACCGGATTTTCAACAACAATTCGCAGGGTCAGATTGCCGGTCAGGGTTCAAATGGAATCACCGAAAGCGGTGCATGGGTTACACCTTTCATAATTGATCATTTTGATGGCAATACAATGTTTATCGGCTACAAAAATGTATGGAGAAGTACCAACATCAAAGCCGGAAATACAAACAGTGTGAGCTGGACCAAAATTTCCACCATCAATACCAGCAATCTGAGTGTGCTTGATCAATCGAGAGCCAACACCGATATACTTTATGCTGCAAGCGGAAATCTGATGTTTCGCAGCGACAATGCCAAAGCTGGCAGTGTACAATGGACTTCACTGACACCACACCTTCCTACGTCAAATTCAATTTCTTCGATAGAAGCCAGCCCCGTTGATGAGAATATCGTATATATCGTTCAGCAAAACAGAGTGTTCAAATCGATTGACAAGGGATTTAACTGGACTGAAATCACAGGATCGCTTCCTGATGTACAGATGAACTCCATCGTTTATTACCGCAACAGCGCGGAAGGTCTTTATCTGGGAACTGATATAGGTATATTCTACCGCGATGCTTATATGGCTGACTGGATTATGTTCTCCAACGGGTTTCCGGCTGCAGGAAGAGTAACTGAGCTTGAGATTTATTACGATCCAACCGGTCCCAATGGCGATGTTATCAGAGCAGGTACCTATGGCCGCGGATTGTGGGAATCACCTGTGAATTATTCAACTCCAACAGCAAATTTCACGGCTTCTGAAACCACAGTTCCCGTTGGTTGTCCGATAAATTTCACCGATTTATCAGTGGGCGTACCCTTTGATTGGTCGTGGTCGTTTCCCGGGGCATCTGTAAACTCATCAACCGAGAGAAACCCAACAGGAATTACCTGGAACACCCCTGGAGTTTATAATGTAAGTCTTACGGTAAGTAATCCTGCCGGCACCGACTCTGAACTAAAACTTGGTTACATCACTGTAAGTGAAGACCTGATGCCATTGGCTGCTTTTAGTTCAAACAACAGGATATTCTGCACCGAGGACAATCCGGTAGTAAGATTTACCGACAATTCAGAATATTGCCCGATTTCATGGGAGTGGAGTTTCGATCCTTCCGATGTTACATTTATCAGCGGAACTTCGGCCACATCGCAAAACCCGGAGGTTGTTTTTAATGCAGCCGGAAATTACAGCGTAACCCTCTCTGTTTCAAATGTAAACGGACAATCAAGCATTACGGAGGCTGATTATATTCAAATCGGTGGAATGGTAATTCCTTTCGGTGAAAATTTTGAATCACAATCGCTGCAGGCGAATGCATGGACAATTGAAAATCCTGACAACAAAAACACCTGGGAACTGGCGCAGGTTCAGGGAAATACAGGAGGAAGCACTGCACTGAGAATGAACTTCTTTGATTATGCAGTTGCGCCGGGTCCACGTGACCGACTGGTATCTCCACCATTCAACCTTACTGGTTTTGAGACTGTTGTACTTGGGTTTGATCATGCTTACGCCAAACGTTATGCTCAGATTACTGATTCGCTGATAGTGCTTGTTTCGCCTGATTGCGGAACTACGTGGCAAAGGGTTCTTGCTCTCGGTGAAGAAGGCAGCGGTAATTTTGTAACCCATGCTTTAGTTGATACCGGACTATTTGTACCTGCATTGCCATCAGATTGGTGCGGTGCTCCGGGCAATCCTCCATGTAATCTCATCGATCTGAGTCAATGGGCTGGTGCTGAAAATATCAGAATTGCCTTTGAATCGGTTCATCGTCGCGGAAACGGACTATATATCGACAACATTTTCCTTACCGATCTGGTAAATACTTTCAAAGTAGAAACCAATCAGAGAAGCATCAGATTATTCCCTAACCCGGGAAGGGATGTACTGAACATACAATCAAACAATGAACTTCTCAATGCAAGGGTAAGTATTGTAAATGCTTCCGGAATCACTGTTCTGGAGCGGAACCTCGAAAACGGACAGGCATGGGTACTTTCAACCAGCCATCTGCAAAAAGGAATTTATATACTGCGCATCAGTTCCCCGGAGCAAAACTTCACCGAAAAGCTGATCATTGAATAAACTTAAATAATTGATTTCGAAGCAGCCATATCTCTATTGGGATGTGGCTGTTTTTTTTTTGAGGATAGGGTGGCGCTTGATGATATGCCCGAAACTTATTAGCTATTATCTTATAGAGACCGAAGTTCGTCCCTCTTTAATCACCTTGTCTCCCATTCTCCGTGTCTCCTTGTCTTGAATCCGTCCTCCGTTCCTTTGGTCTCTAAATGTTCCTCTTCGTCCCCCGACCCACTTTGTTCCCCTTTCTATCATCAAATTGCAAACCCGGTTTACCGGTAAAAAACTGCAACTCACACATAAATAAAAACGCTTCGTCGAATAACATTTTCGGTTTGGAATTACAGCCAATATTTTTGCCCGGTAATTCACATCAAAATGGCAAGCCCCGTCACCAAACCTTACTCGCTTTTCGCAGGAGAAAACAACACTGATACTTATTATCACGACATCAGAATATTTTCAGTCAAAGCCCTTAATCTGCTTGAAGAAAACCTTGGTTCACTCACCGACGCACTCATCAGATTTTATCATGAAGACGCTGAGATTGCCAGCTACAGCAGGGAAGAACTGCTTTTAGAAGCTTTGATGACCGGTGTTTACTGGAACCGATATGGCGGCTATGCTCAAGAATCGTCTGAAGCCCTGATGGATATCATGAAACAACTGTCAGTACTTCGTAAAGTTCCGGGTCAGACCGGAAAATCAGCAGACGAAGCCCGAGGCATTCTCGGATTGCAAATGATGGAAAATCCGGAACATGAAAACAGCTTCCTTTTGCCTGGAATCCAAGGGTTTGAAAAGCTGATCAGCTGGATGGAAGCCACCGGCGAATTTCATCGCGAAGCCAGACAACTCACAAAATGGATGCACTTTTTGAAAGATACCGGTGATGGATTTGCATTTATCTGCATCTGCCTGATGCGAAATGTTGCCAGCCAGTTCAGTGTAATCAGTCAGGAAGCGCTTGGCAAGTACACCCGTGAAACTGAGCAATTTCACAAAAATGTACGCCGGAAATACGCTAAAAGAGAAGACGGAATATCGGTAAACCGAAACAGTACGGAATATCATCTTGGCATGTTGGGTGCTTATCTTATCAATGACGCAAACTGCCGGGCTTTCAGTGATTCTGAAGAAAAGGTTTTGCTTGTTCCTGGCTGTATGAAAGGTGATGCAGTAAATTGCAAGGCGGTAAAGACCTCTTGCGGCGAACATTGCACATTATGTGCGGAAAAATGTCAGGTAAATCATTTGACAAAGCTGGGTAAATCAAATGGCTTTGAGGTAATGATACTTAAGCACTCCTCTGATTTATCTGTGTGGGCTCCGTCGCCGGGAAAGATCAAAACCGGAGTAGTTGGCGTGGCATGTCCGGCAACCCTGCTTGCCGGTGGATTTGAGCTGAAACACCATAACATTCCGGCACAATGCGTGGTGCTCGATCACTGCGGATGTCACCACTGGATGGATAATCCTGTATCTACTTCGCTTAATATAAAGGAGTTGCTTCGCCGGATGGAGGGAGATGCTACTGGCTGCTGCACTGCAAGGCAGATTAATATTAATTCAGAGGAATCAATCGAAGTAGCATAACCCAGATTTAAATTGCCCCATTTTCTAATCTTCAGATTGTCTCATCTTCAAATTAGCAAATCTTTGAATCTTTGAATCTTTGAATCTTTGAATCTTTGAATCTTTGAATCTCAGGGCTTAACCTTTATAAGTTTCTCTCTGTAGCTCAGTTCATTACAATCCACCATCACAACGTAAACACCTGAAGGCCAGTTCTCGCAAGATACTTTATAAAATCCTCCGCTACTCTGGCTAAAATTTTCAACAAAAACAGTTCTACCCTGTGCATCAATAACGCTTACATTGCATTTTTCAGAGGTTTCGGTCCCTGTCAGAATATAAAAATAATCATTGGCAGGATTTGGAAAAACTCCGGGAACAACGGTAATAAAGTCTTCACGGGTGAGGCTATCGGTTCCAAATTCATTGGTAACAACCAGCGTAACTGAGAACTTTCCTAGCCGATCATACCGGATTGAGCCTGGATCTCGCTGGGTGGACGTTGCGGGATCACCACTTTCAAAAGTCCACTTCCAGGAAATCGGATTGCCCGTTGAAATATCACTGAAAATCAGACTGTTTCCTATGCCAACCACATTGGTATCAGCCAAAAAACGGGCGAGAACCTGTTTGTCATTGTAATTGCCATTGATAAATTGCTGGCCCGAGTTAATCGGGTCGAGCCAGGGCTGCAATCTGAGGGAGTCATGTGTGCCGTTGGATAGCCATGAATACGCCATTTTACCATAGAAATCCGGGCCGGTAAGATTATAGCACCCCGACTCACCACCGGTAAGCTGCCCGATAATCCTGCCTTTATTGCTGAAAATCGGCGAACCTGAAGAACCACCTTCAGTTGTGCCATGACCGTTTGCCGTTTCAGTCCATACTACCCTGTAATGTGTGCCTGGATTACTGCCCCATTGATCATTTATTAGCGGTGAGTTATAGGTAGATATCTTTTTATAATCCCCTGAAGGATGGTGAATGCTAACACCAGATGGACTTGTAGTTTCTGAAATATCCCACCCTGCATAAAAAGCTTCGTATGAAGGAGGAATGTCATCATTAAGCAAAACCAGATAGAAATCGCTGCCATTGTTGAGTGTCGGCGTGCTGCTTGAAATCTTTACTGCACCTGTGAGGGTTTTGTTCAGCGGGGCTGTGCCTCCGTCGCAGTCAGGCAATTCGTATTGAAAAGAGAATACCCACTGAAGCAAATCATCGGCATTGGCATAATCACCCGAGCCATCGCGGGCGCAGTGATCAGCCGTGAGAACAAATGGTTCAAAATCAATAGCCGTATTATTAACGAGAGTGCCGGTGCACCAATAAGCTGAAAATCCGTTTTTAATTCTTATCCGCACAACACTTTTAATGTGGTCGCGCCAGTTGTTGCCCTCAGCACAGGAGGTATTTACCTGGCAGGCTCCCGATAACACTTCACGCGAAGAATTATCACCCGGAAATAGCATGGAACGGTAAACATACAAAACCTCAGAAATTGTAAAATCAGGTTTATCGTTATAAAATACCGGCTCGGAATACTCTATGATAATGCGGCTACCTTTCACAATTTCGGTGGCGAAAAGACCTGAAGGGTGATTGTTCTGTGATGAAAAACCACCAATAACATGCGAATAATCAGCAGAATAAATATACATTAATGCATCTTCATGCAGACTAAAATCACTGAAATATAGTCCAATGCCAACAGCATCGGGCACGTCAATCTGAAGTTTCCAGATTCTTCTTCCTGATATGATTTCCCAGTTGCCTGAATTGCCGGCATTATAACCTGCTGCAAAGCTCACACCCATCCGCTCAGGCAAGCCCATGGTTTCGTTCTCAGCATCTTCGCGCAGCAATTGACTCAGGTCAGGCTTATCAAAGTAAATTAAGGGAACCGCCTCTAAGGTTGATCTGGAAGAAATTCCGGGAGGTACCCCGCCCAGGCTAAGCTGGCTGAACGATAAATGCGGCAGCAGAATACACAACGCAACAGCCAGTAATTTAACAAAAGTATTTTTCACGTTATCAAGAGGCTTAATTGAGGCTTGCGAAAATAGATATAAAAGTAATCCGGCGATTGTTAAACAGGCAAATCATTCAAACGTTCAATCTTGTTGAACAATAATAAAGGAATATACAGATTTTGAGTCAGGATCAACTGTATTCCTATAGTGGTATACAGTAAAAATATTTACTTCATAATTCTTTTTTGTTAAATAATGATTACAATCACCTGATTTTTTTATTAACAGATATAAAACTAATCTGAAAAGAGAAACTTTCTGTAAACTGTCATTCTTTAAATGAAATTATGAGATTCATCCGCAGCAGATTTTCCTTGTTGATTGTCCTGTCAGGGATAATTTTTATTTTTTCGCTGGCAGCTGTGATATTGCATAATTATTATACACTTAAAGGTGTAAAAAATTTATATAGTGAGCAATTGTCCTCAATCATCAGAAATTCATTTGAAATGCAATCGCGAATGAGCGAAAAGCAACTGAAAGTTTCAACTGCCAATCCGGTTTTCTTTCCTTGTAACATCCTCAGCAACAACTTACAATTGAATCCGCACGACATACCTGGTTTTGATTACATGGCAGTTGCTGATTCTGCGCTGTTTCCGCTTGCTGTTTTTCCGCACAACAAGATAAATTTTGTAACCCTTTTACCTACTTCGGCATCAGAAATGAAAAAACTGATGAGCGATGGCAAAATCACAAGGTTTTATGGATGGATCAACGACAATCTTGTACGAATCTCGTGTATAAAAATACCCTGGTGCGAGGAAGCGCACAGTTATCAATATGGCTGGCTATTTGCCGGCGAAATAATTGAAGAATCTCAATTGGCCCATGTATCGGCAATTACCGGAGGAGCCTTGAGCATTAGTCAGGAACCTGTTTCAGTAAAAAATACAGACCAAAGCGATCTGTCGCACAAATGGAATATCCGCACCAGCATACCGGTTTATGGAAGGCAAAATCTTCCTGTTGCCTCGTTCAACATTGAATCATATTCGAAACCCCGGGAAGAAATTGAAAAGTACCAGTCCCGCTTGATTCTTATTCTTATAATCTTCTCCGCTGTTTTCATGACATTTCTGACGGTGTACCTTCGCCATTATTACATTTTGCCGCTGAAAATGATAACTCTGGCTTTTAAACTCAGAGATCCGGAAATGCTGAAAATGGCAAAAAACAACGACAAAGATTTTAATTCGCTGCAGCTTTTTATGATGAATATTTTCAGTCAGGAACGGCTGCTCGGCGACATGATCAAACATCGCACATCCGACAACCTGAACTCATTTCATGCTGCACTGCTCTATCATATAAGTGATGCAGTATATACTACCGATCACAACAACATCATCACTTATTGGAACTGTTCTGCCGAAGCACTTTACGGTATTGCTGAAAAAGAAGCCATTTCACAACAGGCCGATGTCCTTATTATTTCGGAATGGGCTAAAAAAAGCGAAAAAGAGCATCATGAAAATCAATTGTTTACGAATGGAATAATGCGCGGGAAGATGTTTCAAACCACCCCCGATGGCTCGGAATTACTGGTAGATGCTGTAATTACAAAGCTTATTGACTGTAATGGTGAATACATAGGCCTGTTGAATGTTATCAGAAAATCAGAATAGCCGGCTGAATTACCAAAAACCATCCGTTAATCTCTGGTTCACCAGATTAATTATCTTTGTCAGCAATACAATCCTTTGCTGCAATTTAGCTAAAACAACATCCGCGGGATAAATATTTATATCTTTGCAAGGCTGTGCAATAAATGGGGCTCCCGCAAGTTTATCTATAATTCGTGTAGGTTGTCGCAGGTTGTTACAGTACCCCGCAGCAACGAAATAGCAAGTAATAAGGCATGAACTTCCTGGAATTTATCAGAACCCGCGTTTTTGTAAGGAATTTTTTACTTTCAGTCGCATTGACCATTCTTGTGATAACCCTGATTTTGTGGGCACTGAAATGGTACACGCATCATGGTGAGTCTATGATTGTTCCTTCCTTGATTGGGCTTACACCTGATCAGATTGAACAATTAGAAACCATTTCAGATCTGGAGGTAATTATTGTTGATTCCGTTTTTGACGCTAAAATGCCAAGTGGCTCGGTGTTAATACAGGATCCGGTGGCGGGATCAAAAGTGAAGCGACACCGCAAAGTTTACCTCACCACTGTTGCTGTAATGCCCGAAAAAGTTGATATGCCCGATCTGGTTGACCTTAGCCTCAGGCAGGCAGGCGCGACCCTGGAAACCTACGGACTGAAACTTGGAAAAGTCACCTATGTGCCTGATATTGCAGCCAATGCAGTGTTGGGGCAATATCATAAAAGTCAGGTTATTGAACCCGGATTTGAAATTCTTAAAGGCTCGGTTATCGATCTCAGAGTAGGGCAATCGTTTGGCGGTGGTCGTTTTCAGTTGCCTTTCCTTATCGGGAAAACCCGACAGGAAGCCCTCGACCTGCTCAACAATAACCTGCTTACCATTGGCAGCGAGATTTATGATGACGATGCTGACCCTGAAACGGCCCGTGTTTACAGTCAGTCTCCCTCTTACTCACCGGGAAGACTGCTGAATGCCGGTCAGCCTGTTTCACTTGTTTTTAAAGATCCTTCTGAATTCGACTTCGAGACTCACTTGCAAACATTTGCCAACGACACCCTCAACATGCAGATGGATATGCTGAACAATAATTTTTAGCAAATTGCGCTTGTAATTACAGAAAAGAAACACCCATTGAGATGAATCGACTGATTTTAAGTATATTACTACTGATTATTATACCGGCGACCGCATTTCCTCAGGAAGTCATCACCGGCTTGCAGGTAAATGTACAGGTAAAGAAAAAGGCTGAAACAACACCGGCCCAACGCGATGCGGTTTCTCCGCTTATGCTGCCGTTCTTCGATGATTTCAGCGATAGCCACGTTTTTCCTGATCCTGCACGCTGGGCCGATTCAGATGTTTTTATTAACGATGATTATCCTGTAAACCCGCCTACTGTTGGGGTTGCAACATTTGATGCCATTGATAATCTTGGCAGGCTTTACAGCAATGCCAGTCCTTTTCCTTACATGGCTGATTTCCTCACCTCACAACCCATTCGTCTCGATTCAATTTTTACTCCGGTGCGCCGCATCATAACCCGTGCCGACTCAATCTGTTTCAGTTTTTATTATCAGCCACAAGGCAACGGCAATGCACCATTTAAAACCGATTCACTTGTGCTTGAGTTTCTGGCTCCCGGTGAATCTGAAACCTATTATATTTCAATAGATACTCTCATTAATGGAATCGACACCACCATTGTTGATACACTTATTGTTGAGGGATGGCGCAGAATGTGGAGTTCACCGGGTCAACCTCTCGAAAGTTTTTACGCTGAAGACAGTACCTGGTTCAGGCAGGTTGTGGTTCCTATTCAGGACAGCGCCATGTTTTATACTTCAGAATTCCGTTTCAGATTCAGGAATTATGCAAGCCTTGCCAGCAGCATTTTACCTGACTGGCAAAGCAATGGCGATCAATGGAATATTGACTATGTTTATCTGAACACTGGCCGGGGAATAGATGATACACTTCACCGCGATGTGGCTTTTGCAGGAAAAGCCCCGCAAATGCTGAAGAATTATACGTCTATGCCTTACAATCAGTACAGATCGAATTTCGTAAACGAAATGCAAACCGATCTTGATATACTCATTACAAATCTGGACAACATCAACTACAATGCTTCATATTCTTATTACGTAACAAAAGAATATCAGCAGTCACCCATTCATACTTATTCAGGTGGAATTTTCTCCATTCTTCCCTACATCACTTCAGGATATTCTACCCATCAGCCTTTTGCCAATCCACCGGTTGGTTTTGTATTTCCCATTGGTACACAGCAAAAGACATTTTTTACCACAACCCATATAATTAATACCGAAGCAAGCATTCTTCGCAAAGAAAACGACACCATAAGGCACACCCAGGTTTTTGCAAATTATCTGTCGTATGACGATGGAACTGCAGAAGCCGGATTTGGTCTTCAAAATATAGGAGCACAGCTTGCATACAAATTTAAACTAAACAGGGCGGACTCGCTGCTTGCTGTACAGATGTATTTCAATCAAACCCTGAACAGCGGAAATGTGAAGAGTTTTTATCTGAATGTGTGGAATGATTATTTTGGAGAACCAGGCGAACTTATTTATTCGCGGTTTGGCTATGAACCAGCCTATGAAGACAGTCTTAACCAATTCTTTACCTACGAACTTGACAGCATCATACGAATTGAGCCGGGGCGTTTTCCAAACCTGATCTTTTATGTGGGCTGGGAGCAAATTACAGCCGATAACCTGAACATTGGTTACGACCTTAACAAAAATTCCTCAGCCAATACCTTTTTCCGGACTTTTGGCGCATGGAATCAAAGCATAAAAACAGGAACAATAATGATGCGCCCTGTTTTGGGAAAATTAAAAGTTGTTGGAGTTCCTGAAAACGCTGCTTCCGGTAAACTGAATATTTACCCCAATCCGTCACCCGATGGTATAATTGTGATTGATCTTCCTGAAAATCAGTCGTCGGGTGGATATACAACCAGCATCACGGGCACCGATGGCAAAACCATACTCACGCTGCCATACTCACGAGAAAACAATTTAAGTATGCTTCCCTCTGGTTTTTACATTGTACAGGTAAACAACTCCGCCGGAACCCCCATTGGCCGCAGCAAGTTGATTATTAACCGGTAATTTTTCTGATAATGCCGGATACCGAAGATTTTCTGGAAGAGCACGATTCGCCGGAGTTTGTTGAAGACGAAAGCGTAGAAAACGAACTTTTCGAGCACCACCGTATCATTGCCGACCGGCGACAGGGCTTGCTCAGGATTGATAAATTCCTGATGAGCCGTATTGAAAATGCCTCCCGAAACAAAATTCAGCAGGCTGCAAAAGCCGGCAATATTCTGGTAAATGGTGAGCCTGTCAAACAAAATTACCGGGTTAAGCCTCAGGATGTGATTTCGGTGGTAATGACACATCCTCCGCGCGATACTGAAGTACTCCCTGAAAATATTCCGCTGAATATTGTCTATGAAGACGATCATCTGCTGGTCATCAACAAAGAGGCCGGAATGGTGGTTCACCCGGGATTTGCAAATTATTACGGCACCATGTTGAATGCTTTGGTATGGCATTTACGCAATCAGCCGGGCGCAAAACCCGATGCCATGCCATTTCTGGTGCACCGCATCGACAAAGATACATCGGGTATAATTATGGTTACCAAAACCGAAGAAGCCCAGACACGCATTGCACGCAATTTCTTCGATCACACCATCCGCCGGACTTATCAGGCTATTGTTTGGGGCACACCCAAAGAACCCGAAGGAACCATAACCGGGCATGTTGGACGAAACCTCAACAACCGATTGGTTATGGCTGTTTTTCCTGATGGAAGTCATGGAAAACATGCGGTTACACATTACAAAATTCTGCGAAGTTTTGATTATGTAAGCCTGATTGAATGCCGCTTGGAAACCGGTCGCACCCATCAGATACGCGCTCATATGAAATACCTGGGTCATCCGCTTTTCAGCGATGAACGTTATGGTGGCAGCGCCATTCTTAAAGGCACAACCTCAGGCAGCTACCGCAAATTTGTAGAAAATTGTTTTGAAATCATACCCCGTCAGGCGCTTCACGCCAAATCGCTGGGTTTTAATCATCCCATTACTGGTGAAGAATTGTTTTTTGATTCTGAACTACCTGCCGATATGCAACTTGTGCTGGAAAAGTGGGATAAGTTTCTGGCAGGGCGGGGGCTCTGAAATTCACTAAATTTGACTTATATTTTTATAAAATCAAATGGATAATCTTAGTCAGGGAATAATAACTGTAATTGTTGCATCTGCAGGATTTCTGTTTTCGTGGCATCAGTTCAGGCTGGGAAACTATCGGGTAGCTTTGCTGCTTCTTATGATCAGCGGGCTGATTCTCAGGATTTACACATCATCAGATATGTTTCTGCATTATTGGGACGAACGCTACCATGCGCTGGTTGCCAAAAACCTGATTGATAATCCGCTGAAACCTGTCCTTTACGCTAATCCACTGCTTCCTTTTGATTTCAGAGACTGGACACAAAACCACATATGGCTGCATAAACAACCGCTGCCACTTTGGTTAATGGCTTCATCTTTATGGATGTTTGGAACCAATGAAATCGCACTCAGACTGCCTTCTATAATTATGTCAACCGCTGGCATTGCGCTGACTTATGCCATTGGAAAACATTTCTTCGATCATCGCACTGCATTTCTGGCTGCATTCTTTTTTGCAATTCATGGGTTGATTATTGAGCTTACAGCTGGCAGAGTCGCGACGGATCACATTGATATTGCTTTTCTATTTTTTATACAACTGGCCATTTTCTTAAGCATCCAATATGTAAAATCGGGCAAAAGCATCTTTAATATCATGGTTGGATTAGCCATGGGTGCAGCAATTCTTTCGAAATGGCTACCTGCACTTATTGTGCTGCCGATATGGTTGTTGATTGTATTGGATTCAGGCAAAGCAAATTACAAGACCATTGCGCTTCAGTTCTTAGTTGTATTAATATCGGGTCTTGCAACTTTTCTGCCCTGGCAGATATACATTTTTACGAGCTTTCCAGCCGAAGCTGCCTGGGAATCAAATTACAACATCAGGCATCTGCATGAAGCAATTGAGGAACATCAGGGCTCAGTTTTTTACTTTGCGGATAAAATCCGGATAATTTACGGTGAACTGATTTATCTCCCGCTGCTTTGGTTTTTATACAGAACAGCTAAAGATCCGCGAAACCTGAAGCGACTCGGAATAACAACCTGGTTTTTGATTCCATTTATATTTTTTTCATTCGCAAGCACAAAAATGCAGGCCTATCTGCTGTTTACGTCGCCGGCTTTGTTTCTGATAACGGCTGACTTCTACATGACTATATTCGATTACAAAAGGCAGGTAAAATGGAAGTGGCTGATAAATGTTGTGCTGATGCTGCTGATTGCATTGCCGGTGAGGTACTCCATTGAAAGAATAAAACCATTCAGCAAGACCAGCCGAAACCCGGAATGGGTTGCAGATTTGAAGGCAATGAATAAGGATTTAACACAAAAAGTAGTTCTTTTCAACTATGCAAACCCGGTGGAAGCCATGTTTTATACAGACATGACTGTTTATAAGCAATTGCCTGATGCACAAATAGTTAACAGGTTAATACGCGAAGGTTACACCGTAATAATCAATGATGATGGTCAATTGCCTGAAGAGTTGTTAATGATGGATGGAATTGACATACAGGCATTAAGAAGCAGAGATTCAAACTGATTTTTCAGAAAGCGAATTCCGGTTGATGATATCAAAAAATCATCAGGAGAACCAAGACTTTATTCTTTCCCACCATCGTGCAAGAAATTTGACCCGTTCCTGATCTTCAGCGCTGTTATTTTGCTCGCCGATCAAAAGAGCTATGGCTTTAAGTTCATCATATTCTTCACAAAAAACCCTCAACATCGCGGCGAAAGGCAAAAACAGAATCATTCCTGCAACTCCCCATACCGAAGCACCGATAATGATACTCAGTATGGCAGTCAAGGCATTAACTTTAAGGTTTCCACCTACTATTTTTGGAGTCAGGAAATTACTTTCAACCACCTGCACGGCCCAGAACAGTATCATAACTGCCAACGCTGTCCAGGCAGAATCATAAGACACAAGTGCATAAACCACCGGAATTGCAGCCCCAAGTGTAGTGCCTATATAAGGAATAATTGCCAGAACAGCAGCCAGAAATCCAAATAGAAACGGATGGTCAATGCCAATAATCAAAAGGCCAATGCTGTTGATCGTTCCCAGAATTACAATAATAATGAGCATGCCTGACAAATACTGCTGCCCGACCTTCTGCACCGAACTGTACATTTTATTGGCTTGTGTTCTCTTGTTGTATGGAAAGAATTGTGAAAATGCATTGATTATCCCACCTCTGTAAATCAGAATAAGAAAAGTATAGATGAAGGTTAGAAATAATCCGGTAACAAATGATGCTGTGCTGCTGAATGTTTGTTGCACCAGAGAGCCGGATGATTCGCTTAACCAGTTCTTAATCCTTCCAAGTAACTCGCCCTTTTCGATGGTTGGCAGAAAGTTCAGGTTTTTGTTGGCATATAGTGTGACATCGGCAAAAACAATAAGAATTTTCTCCTTTATATCAGAAAAGTCACGGGAGAGGTCAATAATCTGAGTTGAGAAAAGAAAAAGACCTCCCGCAATTACAATAATCATGGTAAAAATTGAAAGAAAAGCTGCAAACAATGGACTCATGCCCCACGACTCGTACCGGGTAACCAATGGATACAGTATAAAAGATATAAGCAATGCAAAAGCCAGGGGGATAAGAATGGTTTTTGCCAGAATCAGAAAAGCAAAAAACAGAAACAAAGTTCCTACACCAAAGAACAGATTTTTAAACGACAGGGTCATAGTTGATGAATTTAAGCAACATTTTCTTTTGATAATCAATTAAATCCAAAGCAATTGCGGAGAAATTAAACTGCTTCCGCAACCTGAACAATTGCTCTTGACCTTGGTGTTTCTATTGATAATATTCAAGGTTTTCAATAAAAATCACCTTATATTCTTTTTGTTCTCGAGCCTATCAAAGGTACACAAAATCTGAACGCCTGATTTGTCTGAATAAGCACGAACGGAAATGCTGCCGTGAATTATCCGGAAAAAATGTACTGTTTTCTGATGCTCAGTTTTTAAAGTCCGCTGCCAGAAACCAGAAGCCTTTCAAGCTTATTTTTTCTCAGGTTATTTGTATTGATTCCCATATCCGGCTGGCCAGTTGTGCCTTTTGTCAGCGCAGATAAAGATAAACTGACTAATTCAATGTAAGCCTCCGGTGAACTGCATCTTTGCCACCTTCAGGGGATCAATTAATTTTGCCCGGGCAGGAGTTTGTGCTGTTGGTTAGCGGGATAGTCAGCT
>WSXX01000032.1 GCA_009773515.1 Bacteroidota bacterium | reverse complement strand
ATTATACAACCTGCCGTAAGTGGCAATCATTTGAACAGAATTACTATTATTACAATTACAGTAAGCACCGGTTTTTAAATTACTCCATACAATGCTATCCGTTATTTTGGGTATAGAATCTCCATTCCGGTATTTGGTCGTGCGCAAGTTTTCGGCCATCCATGTTTGTGTGCCAATAACTATGGTTTTATACGTATTTCCGTCCTTATCAGTTACTGTACCGTAATCCAATACGGGATTAAAGATAGCAGTGGTTTTACCAATAGTCGGGTTATCTGGTTTGTCATCGTCCTTTTTACAATTAGTTGTGAAAAGCATTGTAAATCCAATTACAACTAAAAGTAAAAACCAAATTATATTTTCTTTTTTCATGCTATTTTTTTATTACACTAATATTTAGGAGTAAGCTTGAACTCGCGTGCATTTTCTACCAATGAAAGCTAACTCGTTAATAACTCCACAAACTTAGTACTTTTTAATCATTCAAAATTTCCATCCACATCAATTTTACTCAAGCCTGTCAACAAATAATAAAAGGTTCGCAGTTGAGCACATGTTGGTATTTAAAACTACCGGTAAGTGCAGAGGCTGGGAAAGGATGCGCTGTATTGAGCTTGTCGAAATGCGCTGTATTGAGCCTGTCGAAATGTGGTTCAAAGGTTTGGGGCTTGACGCAGGGCGGAATTCGGAGCACAAAACTGTCAATACACCATCCAGAAAGCTTTCGGGATTGATGCTAGGTAGAATGTTCAATTAACCACGCCACCCGCCATTGAGCCAAACGCCTGTTATCGGTCGTTCTTCTTTCTTTGTCAAAGGTCAAGAAGTCCGAATGTTTCATTATATGGTATGTTCAAGTCAATAAACTGAAATTTCGGTGCTGTTTCTTGTCTAAGTAAGTTGTATATTTTTAAACTCTCGCTGTCTGACGAAAGGTAAAATTCAATGGCTTTTTCGCAGTCAGCTTGAGCAAATAGTTTTGTGTCGTTAGGAATGATATTTCTGTTAGCAACATCTATTTTACCGCTTCTCTTTGCGTTAAACGCAACTTTTGCAAATTCTCCTGTTCGTTTTGAATGGTCTAAATTGAACGGAACTATTTGTAGATTTCTCAGAGGAAGTTCGTGAACATCACCACCGACACAATATTCCGCAATGCTGATTGTAGAAATCATCATTGTAATTTCTTTCTGTAAAAAGTATCGAAAATATCCGTCCGCATTTTTAAATAAAGGGTCACTTTCATTTAGAAAGCGAATAAAGAAACTTGTGTCAAGTAAAACAGCTTTATGCATCAAATCCACCCCTTATTTCATTTAACCATTTGTCTGGGTCTATGCTGCCAAGCCAAGATTTTTTTGCTTTGTCACGAAGTGCTTTTAAATATTGCTCGTCATATTTGGGCTGGTAGTCAACCAATTCAATAAATTTCAATGTAGATGTGTCAATTTCTCCTGTCTCAGAATGTTGTTTTCCTGTCGCTCTAATTCCAAATGTCTTGTAAAGTAGGTTTTCGTCATATTGCTCGAGAAAGCTAATAGGTGTCTGTATTCTAACTGTTCCAAGTTCTTCTGCGAAAACGTGAATATTGGCTTTGTCTTTACCACCCGCATTAGTCACTTTGCCATAAAAGTAAAATTCAGCGTCAGCCCAAATTGCTTCTGTTCTGTAATACCTTGTTGTTTTATCAACTCTTACTTCGTTTGTATTGTCAAGTGATGTTTTGATGCTGAAAACATAATTACGTTTTGTCGCAATGTCTTGAATGTTCTCAAAGGCTTTTGCTGTCCCTAAGTCAAGAAAGTCAATGTTTTGAACTTGGTTAACTTGTCCAATGATTGCGTTAAAACCAATGATATATTGAATTGAGGTTTTAAGAATATGTTTAACAGAACCTTCTTCAATTTTGTAACTAATGTTAGGTCTGTCTCTTTTGTCACCGGGATAAAGTAAATTTTCGGCATTTTCGAGAATAGAGATAATCTCCCGAATGTCGTAATTGTCGGGCGATAGGTCAAGATTTCCTTTTGAACCTGTTATTCTTATCTCTATGAAGCCAATTTTTTCCACTCTACAAAGGTAATATATTTATGGGTTGGTTATTCAATTTTTGTTGTTACTTTCTCGTTCGTCTGTCGTTTTAGAATGACCGCCAACTAGTTAATAACTCCACAAACTTAGTACTTTTTAACTTCAAAAATTTCCATCAACATCAATTTTACTCATGCCTGTCAACAAATAATAAAAGGTTCTCAGTTGAGCGCATGTTGGTATTAAAAACTGCTGGTAAGTGCAGAGGCTGGGAATGGATGGGATTTATTGAGCCGGTGGAAAAATGGATCAAACTATTTTCGTTTCTAATTACTGTGGCGTTCAAAGTAACTATTTGGAATAAAAGCCATGATTAAAAGTACAATTCCAAAGAATATTGAAACATATTTCATGTTTTCAAATCTATCATCTTCGTCAGATGGATGCCGTATTTTCAGTTCGAGTTTAAAATTTGATCCTGTAAGAGTCAGGTTGACAGAGTTGGCTTTCTTATTAACAATCAAACCTTCTGTAAAACGCTCGTAATCTTCATACTCAGATTTCTTGTCCAAAAGTATAGGATAGTATTCATTGTGACAATCTGTTGTAAATAACTGGTAACTTCCTTCACCGGAGTATTGACACTCAATCAAACTTGTAATTTGGCAATCAGAGAGTTCTGCTTCAAAGAACGTTTCAAGTGCAAGTCTAGTCCGTTTTAGATTATCACCTGCGTATGAAAAAAACAATCCAAAGACCATGATTAGGAAAATTCCGGCCATGTTGACGAGTTTATCAGATCCGAATGTCATATAGAAATAATTTGCACTTTTTTAAATGAAAGCCCACTCGTACATACCTCCACAAACTTAGTACTTTTTAACTTCAAAATTTCCATCCACATCAATTTTACTCAAGCCTGTCAACAAATAATAAAAGGTTCGCAGTTGAGCGCATGTTGGTATTAAAAACTGCCGGTAAGTGCAGAGGCTGGGAAAGGGAGTGGTTCAACGTTTTGATGGTATGGTGTCGTGCGGGATTACGAAGCGATTTCCTATCAGTTTACACCAACATTTTTTACGATCCACAAACGAAATAAAACCTCTGAAACCCGCATGCACTATACCATGTGTGTGTGCGTGTCGTTGTTTTTAAAATCTATATGTCAAATTTAAATTCATCGATAATGATTTCATAAAATCATCTTCTGTCGGGATAAAATCATGTTGAATTGCTCCCTCGTAGTCAAAATCTAACTTTAAAAAAGTCATACTGTAATTTGCTCCCAGTCCAAGTTGAATATTATTGGTAATATTGAAATTACAATCTAATCCAATTGCAGAATAAAACCCTCCTTTGCCTCCATTATAAATCTCAACATCCGTCATCAATGCAGTATATCCCAAATCTAAGTGAGGTATCAAAGAAGCAACTTTTTTGTCAAGATTAACTCCAACTTTAAGATAAGGTGTTAAACTTGAAATCGTATTATCTTCGGAGTCATAATATCTGAACCATGAAATATCAGATTTTGAATATCTTAATCCCCCACCAATTAACAAATAATCTTTTGAATGGTCAAAATTCAGGTCAAAATTTATCGATTTTTCCCATTTCTCAACAAGCCAATGATTAGTCAGGTTGATTGGAAAACCCGCACTTACCGAAACCCTGTTGTCTTGCCCGAATGCAGTAACACTTAAAAGTAATAGAATTACTGAAATAGAAATTAGTTTTCTCATAATCTTGTTTTTCCTAATCAAACGTTAATTCAGTGAAAATATTTTAAAATCTTAATTGAAATTATCAGCGAAACCATTAATCTTTATATCAAATGTGTCCATTTGCATGAATACAATGCACGCCAACTAGTTAATAACTCCACAAACTTAATACTTTCTAACTTCAAAATTTCCATGGGTATCGTTTTTTTCAATACTTTAAACCGCAGTCTCACCTAATATTACAAACTGCCCCTAAGAAAAATGGGCTGAAATATCAATATCCTATGCAAAACAACAATCTCAGCAATTTTCATCTCAATCATTCGTTTGATATTTAAGCTTATAATGATTATTAATAGTTCATTATATAAAACCTTACCTACCTGTTATTTGTTAAGTAAATACTGAAACACTGCCAATTCTATGAAAAAAAAAATCTTTATTACATTAATTGCCTCAGTCTTCATCATAAGTGGGTTCAATGCCTGTGTTGAGTCGCGTGAAACTGCTCAGTCATTAAAAAAGCGTTTTCCCAATGCCAGAGTAAGTATTTTAAATGATGAAGGAAAAGATCTGGGATACATGCGTATTCACCGCAACGACACCCTCCCTACCCTGTTTTTTCTGCATAGTTCACCCAGCAACATGAGCGTTTACAACATATACTACGAAGACACCATATTGGCGCAATGGGCCAACATTATAACTGCTGACCGTCCAGGGTATGGAATTTCTGATGCCGGTGCTTCTGAAATTTCTGTTCGGCGTCAGGCAAAAAAAATGTGGAGAATACTGGAACAGGAAGGCTATCCTTCACCCCTTTACATCATTGGTTCATCTTACGGAGGAACTGTCGCAGCAAAAATGGCCATGCTTAAACCCGATAAAGTTGATGGCGTTGTTCTGGTTTCAGCCTCTCTGGCGCCGGGTGAAGAAACCACTTACGACATCAGCCATATTATAAAATATCGCTTTTTCAGATGGTTTTTGCCACCTATGATCATGGTTGCCAATGACGAAAAACTCTCACACTTAGAATCTTTGCAGGAAATGACTCCTTTGTGGTCAAAAATTACTGCTCCGGTTATTATGTTTCAGGGCACCGACGACAGACTTATCTTTCCCGAAAATGTTAACTTTGCCCGACGAAATCTCATTAATTCTCCTTTTGTGGAATACCATATGCTTGAAGATGAAAAACATTTTCTGCAACTTAAATATAAGGATTTTATTCTTGAACGGTTAAGACATCTTATTCAGGATAAATCGCTGATAAAAAAGAATATGGCTGAGATTTCAGTAGAATAAAACCTGAAATTTATATTCCGATGGCTTACCGGATAATTACTTAAAAATCACTATTATCCGGTGTAAATCGAAAATTTCCTTGCCACCAAATCTCCAAAACTCCAAATTCCACAAAATGAATGAATAAAATTGGTGAATTTTGTTGTCCCGATAGCTATCGGGATCGTGTTTTGGTGGCAAATTTTGTAAAGTAAAGTATTGTTCTGCAACTTTTGTCAAAGAGAGTCAATATCAATCATTTCTAATAAAAACCGAATCTTTCCACTGACAACAATGTTTACAAATCTAAAACCAGAAAAATGAAAACCTTTTTTTTGCCGTTATTCCTTATTCCATTAACTATTTTCGCTCAACGCGACTGGTCAACAGCCGAAATAACAAGCTCCGAGGCAGGTCCCGGCGTTTACCGGCTTTTTGTTGATAACCGGGTTTCCGTTTTGGTTCAAACCGGTGACGATGGAGTGCTTGTGGTTGATGCTGCATACGCACAAACCGGAGAAAAACTTAAAGCTGCCATAGAAAAACTATCTGACAAGCCCATCAGATACCTTATCAATACTCATTTACATGGCGATCATACCGGAGAAAACGCAATTATTGGGCAGGGTGCGCAGATTATTGCCCATCCCAGCGTGAAAGAATATCTGAGCAAGGATCAGGTACGCGGAGAAACAACAATTCCTGCTCCGCCCGTATATGCAAGTCCCGACATAACCCTGGAAGGAAAAATGACACTTGATTTCAACGGAGAGTCCATTGAAATCTTACATCTGCCTGGCGGACACACCACCGGCGATCTGCTGGTTTATTTTCCTGAAGCAAAGGTGATACATGTCGGCGATCTGCTCTTTGCCGGCTATTTCCCTTATGTGGATGTATCAAATGGTGGAAATCCTTTGGTTTATATAAAGAATGTTGCCTGGATTCTTGAGAATTATCCAGATGATATTACTTTTATCGGAGGACATGGACCGGCTTTCAGCAAAAATCAGATGAGAGAACATCTCAGCGCTCTCAACGAAACCATTGAAATTGTTAAGAATGCCAAAGCAACAGGTAAAACTGCAGAGCAAATGAAGGATTCCCGCATTCTGAAACAGTGGGAGTCATTCGGGGCATTTTTTATAACTGAAGATATATGGATTGATACATTATATCCGTTTCTTTAGTACTTTTATGGACGGTTCATTGTAACTTCGAAAAAAATCACATACAGCTCATTGTGATCTTCCGGCTACGGTCAATGAATCTTAAACATCACATAAAATGAAAAAACTGCTCATCTTTGGAATGCTGGTATTTGCCGGATGGGCCTGTACACAGCAAAGGGAAATTTCTCAGTCTCAATCAGAGCTCAGTTCGGTCAGTATCGACAGTACTGAATATCAGATTATTATCATTGATCCGGAATTCGAACGGTGGTTTCTGTTAAATTATTCACCAGCTCTGGACCGAAGCAATGAATACTACCGCACCTTTAATTCAATCGGAGTCAGCAACTGGAATGATTATTTAAATCGTGGCAGATACAGCAGAGTAATCGGGTCATACATACATTACAATTCTGCATTGGATTACGGTATGGATGTAAATCGTCAGCTTTACTGGTACTTTAAATACATTGAGGATAATTACAGGATTCGATTGTTGCGATAAATCAAATATACAATCATCTGTTTTTCAAATCTTTAAGCAATTCAAGAAATTTTCTGACATCTCTGACTCCCGGCACAAAAGCGGTTATGGGGCTTGATGTCATTTTCCTGAAAACAAAAAACTGATACAGCATTCCAGCCATATAAGATGCAGAAGAGGTAATTCCTGCACCAATTATACCCATTGATGGAATAAGTATAAATCCCAGAATCACTGTGAAAGCCAGGCCAATACCTGACGAAATTGTGTTGTGCCACGGTTTTCCGCTTCCTGAAAAATAGTGACTGAACATCAGCGAAATGGAAACCGCAAGAATACCAAAAGAAATGCTGAGAATTACTTCACCCACATTCCTGAAATCATTCCTGAAGATCATCACAAACAAATCGTCCGGCAAAAGAAGTAAAACGCACAACATCATCATGGTTAAAATAAAGGTAAACCTTATAAACTCCAGTGTTATGCGCACATTGTAATCGTTATCTCCTGAATTTGAAACCTTTGAGTATTGAACAAGTGCAATGCTTTTTGAGATAATCCACACACTCTCCGAAATCTGTATGCCGATAGAGAAAACCCCCAGCGTGGCACGGTCAAAAAACTTTTCGATGATATAATAACTCAATCTGTAATTAAAAAGCTGCAGAATACCGGCTACCTGCACATAACTTCCAAACCTGAAAGTTTCGCGGATAACCTCAGGATTAAAAAGCCGGGCCATGGTAAAATATCTGATAATTCCCGAAAAACTAATCAGGAAAGCCAGCGAAAAAGAGATATACATTGCTGTGATATAGCTTCGGATATGCACATTTCCGGCAATATGAATCAGGAAAATCAGTGAAATCAGCAATATTATTGACTGTGCCAAAGCGGCCAGATTGTATTGCAGTATTTTTTCTTTTCCGATCTGTATATTCTGATTGATGGCGAAAAGCGATTGCAGCATTGATATTGCAAAAAGATCGAAAGCATATTCAGGAGGGGCCAGTTGAAACCATGTCAATAGAAAACTTCCTGATACCGAAATTATCAATGTCCATGCCCATGCCGGAGCTATTAACTGCACCACAGGAAATCTCGAAGCCATATAAACCAGTACACTTCCACCTACCAACGCAGAAAATATCTGTATAATGCTGATTCCCAATATAAAAAGTGAAATCGTTCCCATTCCTTCAGCACCCAGTGCACGTGCTGCAACTGTGACAATGCCCAGATTGGTGAGGGCAATAATCAATCGCGAAGCTGTGGTGGTGAGGATTCTTGAGAACATTTATCAGAATATTAAGCCTTTACAATTTTAACCGGCGCATGATCTGATGCCGGAATGCTGCCGGAGAAAACCGGTACTTTTTGCTGTCGAAAAACATATGTTTGCCGGCAAAGGAAATGTTGTGAATCCCTGAATAACCAGCAGGAGGCATTAATACACAGACTGTTTCTTCAAGAAAATCATCTTCGGTGAGCAATTTGATTTCGTTGATGATTATTCTGCCCCCATAAGTGCGCGAACTATCCTGAGCGGGACGGTATAATTTGCCATTGCAGGTAAAAAACGGGCCTGCCGGTCGTGCATTGCCTGCATTTGATTTTACCGGTGTCAGGGTGTGTGGGATAAAAGTACCGTCAAGCGTTTCTGAATGCCAGATGTGCAACTCTGTGTTTGTGGCATGTGCAGGTGTAAAGAAAAAGTACCAATGATTCTGATGATTCACCAGCGTACCATCTGCTGCCTGTAATCCGGGAATCAGCGTTCTGCTGTGATGCAGCTTCAGCGTTCCGGTATCAAGCCTATACAACTCCACAGAGCCATGCCGCAGCGATTCGGGAATGCAATAAATATCATCCCCGATCATTTGAATAAATGGATACGAAAGATGCCATTCTTCGTTCAGCGCTGATTTGATTTCTCCGAATGTCTTGTTATTTTCATCAAACCAGGTGGCAGAAATATCTGCTTTTTGTTTCCGGTAATCGTAATTCTCAAAAAGAAGCAGCAGTTTATTCTTATGCTCAATGGCGAAACTATCGGCCCAGTATCTGTTTCTGAGTCCTGCCCTGAGCCATGTTACTTTCAGAGGAGAAATTACAAAAGCATCGGGTCCGGCAATTTGTTCAGGGCGGGCTTCAATCAGACCCGTTTCCCAGTTTTCAGAAAGAAATATTTCAGAAAAATGAAACTTCACTTTATTGACAAATACTTTCACCAGAAACAACACCATACTCAGATTTTCAGGCTCTTTGTGCACCGGTGCCAGCGTTTTTACGCCTTCTGTAGCGGCAGGGAATGATTTCTGTGAAATAATTTCCCGGCAAACATCCAATGGCCAGTTTAACGAAAGTTTCAAAGCCTGATCAAGATTGGCTGACCATGAATGGTTTATCGTCTTAAAAAAACCTTTGCGGAGAATTACGCCACCGTCAAGCGTTTCGGTAAGGCGCTGAAGTATGGAAGCTGTAACCGGATCGTTGCGCATAATTTCATGAAAAGCCGGAGGTACGCCCCGGTATTTCTGTTCATCGCCATGATGAAACGACCACACGCCATAGGGAGTGCAGGTCAGAATCTCTCCTCTAATAATTCCAAACCCGAATTTAAGGATAAAATCAGGTTCGTATGCGTTGATCTTATTCAGATCGCTCTCTTCAAAGTACTCGCTGTACTTGCCTTTGCGTATTGTTTTGCAATGAATTACAGGAATTTCGCCCCGTACTTCCTCAAAAGGAATCCGGTTAAACGATTCCGGCCTGAAAAAATGTTTGTAGTATTTTCTGAAAATCAGTTTCCTCCATGGATAGGCAGAAACCCTTAAAGTCCAGCTTTGTACGGAAACTTCTTCATCTTCAGAAATCCAGAGTACATTAACCGCCAGTCCGCTGTTAATAAGCGAATTGTAGCAGTCTCGCTGCCATTTTTGCAGTCCTTCACTTCGGACCATCACAGCAAACCTGATCGTATTTCCGTCGTTTTCGCTTTTCATGAGGTACGATTAATCAGGGGTTGATATAAATTCCTCATCTGTTGCGAAATTGCTTCGGGGCTGTAATTCTTCAATACAAAAGTTCGCATTATTTCAGGGTCAAAGCTTTCGGGATGATTCAAAACATCAAGCAATGCTTTTTTAAAAGCAGTGGTATCGCCGACAGGCACCACCCTGCCCATTACAGGTTCAATATGAATTGCGAGGTCGGCCACATCGGTAACAACCACCGGAACGCCACAGGCAAGTGCTTCGAAAACCACAATTCCGAAAGTTTCGTAATTACTGCTCAATGCCAGACAATCGGCTTGTTGAAGCTCATCAACAAGTTCAAGATTTTCGAGCATTCCTTTGAACAATACATCATTGGGTTGAAAACCCAAAGATGCAGCATATTCCATAGTTTTCCCAAGATCAACTCCATCACCGATCAAAACTAATTCTGTTGCTCCTGTCTCTTCCTTAATTAGTTTGAAAGCATCAAGTAAGAGAAAAAGATTTTTCGCTTTTTCGTCGAAACAGGTGATGCTTACAATTCGCTTTTTCACAGAATCCATTTTATTGCCGGGAACAAACAAATCAGTATCCACTACATTTGGCAAGATGCCGGGATTGAATTTCAGTCCGCAGTTTTTCATTGCATCAACAAGGCGATTTGAAACAACGGTGGTTTTTCGGGCTCTTCTGAGTACCAGCTGAGTAAGTGAACGTTTGACCAAACCCTTGAATTGCAGATTCTGCGGGTAATATCTTGACCAATGTTCGGTTACAACAAACGGAATTTTGTAAAACCAGGAGCAAATCAGTGCAATGATTCCCGTTCGGGTAAGTATGTGTGCATGAATCAGATCCGGTTTTCCGGCAACTTCAACGGCTTTTTGAACTGCTTTCCGCCATGCCATAAATTGCCGGAAAATACCGGAAATCCCACCTGTATTGTTGTAACCGACAATTACCTCTAGAAGTTTATCTGACTCAATAAGCCTTAAATCAAAGTTTTGGTCGGTATGCGAACTCCTGAGCGGAACAGCATAAGCCACAACCACTTTGTAACCAGCATTGATGGCAGCAACGGCATGTTTTTTTACAAACAATCCCAGCATAGGATCTTCTTCTGAAGGATACCAACGCGGGATAAATAGTATAAGAGGGTCAGGTTTGTCCATTTGCAGGCTTATGTTGCAAATTTACTAATTACAGGATATTATCGGGTATGAATCTGTATTTGGTCAATTCAGTTTCAATAAACTGCGAAGTTCAGCATGATTTCCAACTACCGTATGTCCGGATTTACGGAGTCGATCAGCTGACTGATGTCCACTTGCAACCAGAATGCACTGAATTCCAATATGATCGGCTACTTCAGCATCGTGAAGTGTGTCGCCGATAAGACAGGTTTCTTCAGGTTTAAATCCCGAAGTTTCCATAGCATGTTTGGCCAGATAGGATTTTCCCGCAGCAAGATGGTTATCGATACCAAAAATATTTTCAAAATACCCCTCGATTTCCAGGTTTTTCGCAAGCTTCTTCAGTTCGGTTATTTCCATGGCCGATAGAATAATCTGCCGGAAACCAAGGTCACGGGCTGATGATAACAAAGCGATAACCATATTATGTAATGGGCTCTTATTCACTCCGTTAAGGTACAACTCCATAAATTCCATGGCAACGGTTTCATAGGGTTCCTTTTCGAAATCAAATCCAGCAGTTTTGTAATAATCCTGCACCGGAAATGTAAATATATCGAGGTAGTTCTGTGTGCTTAAATGTTCTAATTGCCTTCTGCCAAGCAATTGATTAATGGAATCAACACAAAGGCTGAGGTCGTTAAGCAGTGTTCCGTTAAAATCCCAGATCAGGTTTTTAAACCCGTTGGCGATATATTTATTCTGGTTACCTGTCATTCTTCAGTATTTCAAATTCATTATTCTTTTCGATGGTGATGAAACCCTCCAGATTTCGTTGTGATTCGGTGAGGGTATCCATCCCGAACCTGCTCCGGTATTCTTTTGTAATAATCAGATAATCAAGCGCTGAGCTATCGGCATACCTGAGCATAAAACTTCCGTGAAGGGGCAATCCGGTTTTTTGAATATCAATATATCCAAGATCGCTCTGTATGCGGTTGAAGTGATCTATCTCATTGAATATAAAATTCATAGGCGCCAGAATATTCAGTTCTTCTGTGTCTTTTCCGAAGTAAGTTTCTGAGAATCTCCGGTTTGCATTGGTGTCGTATTTATTGATGGAAGTATTTACATTCCAGTACATTTGAATGCCGATATAAAGCATAGTCAGACCCACAGCCCACTTTGCCAGGCTTGAAGTTTTCAGCCGGAAAAAGTTGTTATCACTTGTACTTTCAATAGCCACGAATGAAAATGCCCTGCTCATTAATACCACCATTACAGGCATATAGAGCATAAGGTACTTACTGGTTGAATGCACCGAAACAGCGGCAAGTGAAATCACCAGGAACAAAAGGTACATCAGCGGCAAACTGTTTTTCCGTATTTCTTTTCTTCCGGCAATCATCAGAAAAATAAATAAAACTGAAAAGCTAATCTCTTTCGGGCTGTGAAAAAACCTTCTTTGTTCTCTGAAAGGCCTTTCGAGCAGCGAAAGTGATTCCGGCAAATCTCTGATGGTATGAAGTGCCGGGGCATCTTTTATCTGGTAAAGCCAGTAATCAAATCCAAATTCCCTCGAAAAATCATAAAAGTAAACTGCAAAGCCTGGTATTGCTGCAAGCCCAAACAGAACCGCTAATTTGGGCTTTCGCTTGAAGAACAGCAGTAATCCGCCTGAAGCAATAAAAATAAGTCCATTCAGATGAGTAGCAGCAGCCAATCCGGCGAACAAACCACCCAACAGCACCCATTTGAGTTTGAAGGTTTCATTTACCCCCCTTTCCAGGAAAATAAATGAGACAAATCCCAATGTCATCACCATTATTTCGGGACGAAAAACAAACGAATACTGAAAAATAAAGGCATTCACCGAAATCAGCAACATGCCTATCCATAAGGTCTGATCGTTGACTCTTTTCTTCAGATACCGATAAAAAATGATCAGGAAAACAATCAGACTAAAGAGGCTGACACTCTTTAAAGTGAAAAGCGAAAAGCCAAAGATGCTGATAAACAAAGCTCCGGCAAGTGTAAACAACTTATGGTGAACTATGTGCCTGATGTGCTGATTGGTAATTCCATGCATCAGCTCCGATTTAACGTATCCTTTATCGGCCATCCAGTAAGCATGTTCCCCAATCCAGGCATCATCAATATCAGGTTGACGCTGCCAAAGGCTGAAAATAAAAAGGATGGAAGTAAGAAGTATGATGATCTTAATGAAGTGAATCAGCTTCATACAGGCTTGTTGGTGTTGCTGTTTTTGATTGAGAGCGAGCAAAGGTAGGTCTTTTTACAGAACCTGATTAATTTATTGAAATCGCATTGCTGTTGTTTTTATATTTGCACAAAATTACAAACACCATGATACAACGAGTTCAAAGCCTATACCTGTTAGGTGCGGTTGCTGCCCTGATTGCAATATATTTCTTTCCGCTGGCAAGTTTTTTTTCTGAATTTTCCTATTACAAGTTCTATCTGCTGAAATTATACACTCCGGTTCCGGATGCAACTTCAGACATCAATGAACTGCTTGTTCTTCCACTTGGAATTTTCAATGGTATGATTGTAATTACTGCAATAATAGCGATCTTCCTTTATAAAAACCGTCGTCATCAATCGAAAATTGTAAAACTGGGCATTCTGATGAATGTGATTCTGGTAGCGCTGATTTTCTTCGTCTTCTCTCCGCTTGTAGGCAGAACCCTGAATGCTGCAGCTGATTATTCAAGGGATGGAGGCATCTACTTTACGCTTGTTTCATTACTTATGCTGATTCTGGCAAACAGAAGCATTATAAAAGATGAAAAAATGGTGCGGGCCGCCGACAGACTCAGGTAAGTTTCTTCTCAGATGATTTTTTCCGACTTCGGTAATTCCTGAATTTCCAGGTCTCTGATATCTTCACCGTCAATTACAAACCTTATCAGTGTTGCAATCTGATGCATGCCGTATTTTCCGGCTGCCCCGGGATTTATGTGCAGCAGGTTGTTTTTCGGATCGTTGATTACTTTCAATATGTGAGAATGTCCGGTAATAAATAATTTTGGTTTTATTTCTTCAATCAGTTTACGCGCTTCGGGGGTATATCTTCCCGGATATCCGCCGATGTGAATCATCAGCACTTTCACACCTTCGCAGGTAAATTCCTGATAAAGCGGGTAGAAAGAACGGACTTCCTGACCATCAATGTTCCCGTAAACGGCTTTTAATGTTTTGATTCCCGCCAGTTCTTTAGCTGTTTCAATATTGCCAATATCACCGGCATGCCATATTTCGTTGCAATCAGCAAAGAATTCATAGGCTTTTTTGGGGATATGTCCGTGGGTATCAGAGAGCAGGCCGATTCGTTTCATTTTATTCTATTCTAAAGTGTGATGGATTAAAGTTACGGGTTTTAGTGTAGCTTAGTTAAAAAAAAATGTCTTCGTTCCGATATCGGAACCACTCAGACTGACAGTCATCCTTAGTTGAGACTCAAATAAATTTGAGCGTAATGCAGAAATGACAATTAAATCAAGCGTTTAAACACTTCGACTCCGCTCAGTGTGACATTCGTTTATAGTGCACACTGCATCATCTTAATGAACTAATTATCAATTCTATACGATGTCATCCTGAGTCCCGCACGTGCGGGAAAGGATCGGACGAACAATCTGATCTTATCACTCAAACCTGAACTCAGGATTCAGCGTATAAAATGATCCGGTCTCAGAGTAATTGATCCTGATGATATCAAGAATAATAAAATCAGCCAGAATATGTTCGCACTTTGGCAATGAAAATCCCGATATTTTCCTGAAGGCAGAAAGCGTAATCTTCTGATGAACTTCAAGATATGCAAGTAAAGTTCGTTCAGCAACGGTATATTCAATGTAAACGCCTTTGGGATCTTTCTGCTTTTTCCACACTTTTCTGTGTACTCCGTTTGCCGGAAAGTTCTGATCACCAACTCTTACATAAACCCTGTATTCACCTTCTTTATCGGGTGCTGAATGCGGGGCTTGCTGACTTTTCGGGACAATGATCTCCATGACGGTTTTGCCACCTTCTTCCCACTCTTTCATATCAAAACTTACCTCAGGCTTGCAATAAAGCCTGGCTCCTGCTTCAATCATGTAATATTCTTCGTCAGATCTTACTCCGGCAATTGCACCATTATCTTTAACACCCAATAACAACCTTCCACCATCGGTATTGGCAAAAGCGGCCAGCGAACGGGCTATTTTTTTCGAGTCAGTTACCCCAAACTTGAAGTCAAGTTGCTGGTGTTCCCCTTCGCTGATAAGTTTCTGAATGTGGGTAGGCATTTTTCAGGTTTAAGGGAATAAAGATACGTTTAATCCGCTCCGATTTTCCTTCAGCGAGTTCCAGGCAATACGAAAATTGTGCTGTGAAATATTACCCTTACACCAGTTCTTCCACCACCAGATCTTCTTCAAGTTTCAGATTATCAACAATAAACTGCTGACGGTCAGGAGTATTGCGCCCCATGTAGAAGCTCAGGATATCAGGTATTTCGGAAGACTTGCGTAAAATTACAGGATCAAGTCGCATTGAAGCTCCGATAAAGTGCCTGAATTCATCCGGCGAAATCTCTCCCAGTCCTTTAAATCGTGTGATTTCAGGATTTGGATTCAGCTCTTCAATGGCACTGATGCGTTCTTCATCAGAGTAACAATAAATGGTCTTCTTTTTATTTCGCACCCTGAAAAGCGGCGTTTGAAGAATGTAGAGATGACCAGATTTTACAACATCAGGATAGAACTGCAGAAAGAAAGTAAGCAGCAACAAACGGATGTGCATTCCATCCACATCGGCATCAGTAGCAACCACAATATTGTTGTAGCGCAGGTTTTCAACGCCTTCTTCAATATTAAGCGCAGATTGCAGCAGATTAAACTCATCATTCTCATAAACAACCCTTTTAGAAAGACCGTAAGAATTGAGCGGTTTTCCTTTGAGGCTGAAAACAGCCTGAGTATTCACATCACGCGATTTGGTGATGGATCCGCTGGCCGAATCTCCTTCGGTGATAAAAAGTGTAGTTTCGAGGCGGCGGCTGTCGTTGCTGTTGTAATGCAGGCGGCAATCACGCAGTTTTTTATTGTGAAGGCTGACTTTTTTAACGCTTTCCTTGGCCAGTTTTTTGATGTTGGCAAATTCTTTACGCTCCTTTTCGCTCTGCATAATTTTACGCAGCAGTGCTTCAGCAACATCGCTGTTCATATGCAGGAAGTTGTCGAGCTGTTTTTTCAGGATATCGCCAATGTAATTGCGAATGCTTTGACCATTGGGCTCCATCAGTTGTGAGCCGAGTTTGGTTTTGGTCTGGGATTCAAATAATGGTTCAGAAACTTTAATGCTGACCGCTGCGATAAGTGATTGTTTGATGTCGCCCGGATCAAAATCTTTTTTGTAAAAATCCCTGATGGTTTTTACCAGTGCTTCGCGAAAAGCAGACTGATGACTTCCACCCTGAGTGGTATGCTGACCATTGACAAACGAATAATACTCTTCGCCGTATTGCCTTGCGCTGTGGGTAAATGCACACTCAAAGTCTTCGTCTTTGATATGGATAATGGGATAGGTAATCGGATTGCCGTTGTTGTTGCGTTCAAGCAGATCGAGTAAACCGTTTTTGGCCTGCATACGTGTGCCGTTAAACCAGATGGTAAGTCCGTTGTTCAGGAATACATAATTCCAGAGCATTTGCTCAATATACTCAGAAATGAAGTGGAAATGACCAAAAACATCTTCATCGGGTATAAAACTTATCAGGGTACCGCTTCTCAGGTTGCTCGGTTCTTCTTTATGATCGTTTGCAATTTCGCCTCTGACAAAATCTACAATTTTGGTTTTGCCCTCCCGGATACTTTGCGCGGTAAACTGGCTTGAAAGTGCATTCACCGCTTTTGAACCAACGCCGTTTAACCCCACCGCTTTCTTAAAAACCTTGGAATCGTATTTTGCGCCGGTATTGATCTTCGAAACACAGTCAATCACCTTTCCAAGAGGCATACCTCTTCCATAGTCACGAATGGTAACACGCTGATCTTTAATGGTCACCTCAATGGTTCGGCCATTACCCATCACAAACTCATCAATTGAGTTGTCGATGACTTCTTTGATCAAAACATAAATTCCATCGTCCTGCGATGAACCATCTCCAAGTTTACCGATGTACATTCCGGGCCTTAGTCTGATGTGCTCTTTCCAGTCGAGGGTTACTACGCTATCGTCAGAATATTGGCCTGGATTACTTTGGGTGTATTCTATTTCTTCCATAAGGCGCAAAGATAGCTGAAACACGGCGAATTATTCAGGCCTGTTGAAATCTTAATGCTGTTGTTGAAATCTTTATTGAAATCTGAGGAATAAACTTCTGTGCCGATCTGCAATTGTTAATAACAGAGACTGAGCGTATTAAGTTATATGGAAAGGGATGACTATTCCGGCTTTAAAATCCAGGCTGACGGGAATTTTTCTTTGAAACCTGCAAGCGCTTTTTGTGCTTCAGCTTCAGTTGTAAATTCGGAGACCGATATCCTGAAATTACTTCCGGAAGGAATAATTTTTGCATTTGAATATCCCAGGCTACGCATTCTTACAACTTCGAGGTTTGCTTTTTCAAGACTATTAAGGCTGCCGGTAATTATACGAAATAAAGGTTTCTGAGAATCTGAAGGTATTGATAAAGATGCCTCTGAGCCAATAATCTCCTGAGATTTGTTCAACTCAATTGAATCAGCGCCACAGCTAAAATACATTTTTTCCGGATCATCGCCTTCACCAAACCAAACGGTGGCATAATTTCCATAAAACCCTATGCCTATTGCTTTCCATGGTTTTTCCCATTTTCCGGTGTTTAAAAGATAATCACGAAAAATTCCTATGTCTTTCCAGAGATCGAATGCATCTAATGCTTTCGCAGCTTCGCCACCATCATACACAATCTCCCAGGCTTTTGCTTTATATGCAGTAAGCTCTTTGGGCTTATCGATCATACAGGCGGTGCGATTGTCGTCGCGTGCATAGCAACATGCTTTCCAACTGCCCTTTGCTGACCAGCTGTGCGGATTGCAGCCTCCAAAGTCAGGGCGGTTGAATGCGAGATCCATGGCATGAACACGTGCAACATACGAAAGCGATTTGCTGATAGGGACAGGCGGAAGGCCATGAATCCGGCGATATTCCGTCAACAGTTCGAAAAACTGCAATTCCTCACTTTCGGCACACTGTTCTGACAAGGGATGTTGTGCGAAACCTTGCGCATTAAGATCAGAAAAATAACCCGAAAATACTGAAAACAATATCAAAAACAAGAAACGGAGCCACATCTTTTCATGCATTAAAAGTGTAAAATTAAGAAAAATGGCGGATATATGCCGGTAAAGAATTTTAAGGGAAGTGCAAAAAATTACCAGAAAGTGTTGAACTCTTTAATAATCTTATTTTAATGTCGTTTAGTTAAGGAATATCGTCTTCGACTCCGCTCAGACTGACAGTCATCCTGAGTTTGTACTCAATAAATTTGAGCATAATGCATAAATGACAGTATATCAAGCGTTCAGACACTTCGACTCCGCTCAGTGTGACATTCGTTTATAGTGTTTACTGTATCATCTTAATGCACTAATTATCAATTCTATACGATGTCCTCCTGAGCGGAGTCGAAGGATCGGACGAACAATCTGTCATTGGTAGCGGAGTCGAAGGAAATTTGATTCACTTTTCTAAAAATTCGAAGCCTTAACTAAACGACATTGAATCTTATTTCCGATCTTCAAGAAAATTATCAATCACTGCTATCACTTCCTGCGAAACAGGATTGCGCCAGATCATCTCTTTGTCTTTGTGAAACCAGGTAAGCTGCCGGCGCGCGTATCGGCGGGTGTTGGTTTTAATCTTTTCGATGGCTTCGCTGAGGCTGCAATTGCCGTCAAAATATTCGAAAAGCTCTTTATATCCAACGGTATTCAAGGCATTCAGATGGCGTTGCGGATAAAAATTGCGGGCTTCAGTTTCCAGTCCATCTGCCATCATCTGATCAACTCTTGTATTTATACGGTTATGTAATTCAGCACGGGGAAGATCAAGACCGATTTTCAGAATATTGAAATTTCGGCTAACGGCTTTTTTCTTTCTGAACGATGAGAATGGTTTTCCGGTGGTGAGACAAACTTCAAGTGCACGAAGTAATCTGTTTGGATTTGCAGGGTCAACCGTGGCAAAGTAACCGGGATCAAGTATTTTCAGCATTGAACGAAGCGATGCAATTCCTTCATTTTCATACTTTTCTCGTAAATCTTTTCTAATCTGAGGATCGCTGTCGGGTAAATCATCAAAACCTTCGCAAACTGCCTGAATGTAAAGTCCTGATCCTCCGGTAAGCACAGCGTAAGGTTTTTGTAAAAATAATGAAGGAAGCAGATTAAGAACTTCCGCTTCATATTTCGATACGTCATAACCTTCAGTCAACGAAAGTTGCCCCACCAGATGATGTTTCACCAAGCCCAATTGTTCTGCAGATGGAGCTGCAGTTCCTATTTTTAGTTCATTAAAAAACTGGCGCGAATCTGCTGAAACAATATCACAATCAAAATGAAGTGCAACGTCAATGGCCACAGAAGTTTTCCCCACCGCAGTCGGGCCGGCAATAACAATAAGAAGAGGTGCCGGAGGCATAATCAGAATTTGGTGTCAGCGTCGAAGATCGGAACATCCATATCGTCATCTTCATTGTTCAGGATGTCGTCAAATTCGCTGAGTAGAGCAACTTCATCTTCTTCTCCGTTAATATCTGATACAGCAAGTGGCGGTACAGCAGTAATAAATGTTCCGGTACTTTTAACACAAAGTGGATATGAAGTTTTACTATCGGCTTCCAGAATGCGCATCAGCTCAACAAAAAAGACTTTAGGGTTCAGAAAATCATATTCATAAAGAAGGCGCTGGTGAGGATCATCAATGATATCCTTCACTTTGACTTTATCCATTTCGCAAACCGGAATTCTGGTCTGTCGTGGACTCCGGCGATCATCGTCATCATCTTCCGGTTCCTGAGAGTCATCCTTCATATTGATCAGTGTAACTTCCTTTTTCTTACGCCAGTTGCGGTCGCAAACAAAAAATGAGGCAAGCTCATTGCCCGGAAGTTCAACCGATTGTCGGATAAGATTATGAAAATCAGCAAATGTATGAGAAGATAGAATATCAAAATCCCTCAGGAATTCTTCCTGATCCTCATGTAACATTCTGAATCGATATGCGTGCATGCTGCTATTTATTTGCGTTTGTGTTTTTGTTTGGTTTACTCAGCATAAAAATACGACAACCTTTTGAAAAATGCAAATTGGTGTTATGGTTTTTTCACAGGTTCCAGTCCCATTCTTTTTCCTTCTTCGATCATAAAAACAAATACTTTTTCGAAATTGTTTTCAATCACGCCGTCAAGTATTGCTTCACGGATGGCATTCTTTATAAAACCCACTTCTTTTCCCGGATTTAATCCGAATGTTTCCATAATTACTTCTCCACTTACAGGTGGCTGCCAGTTTCTTACACGGTCTTTTTCTTCAATCTCAATCAGTTTTTCGCGAACCTGTGCAAAGTTATTAAGGAAACGTTGCACTTTCTCTTTATTTTTTGAAGTGATGTCTGCTTCACAAAGCGTCATCAGGTCATCAATATCGTCACCGGCATCAAAAAGCAGGCGACGAATTGCCGAATCCGATACTTCCTCGTCAGAGAGTGCAATGGGTCTGAGGTGCAGCAACACCAGTTTCTGCACATATTTCATTTTTTCGTTAAGCGGCAATCTCAGCTGTCTGAATATCTGAGCTACCATACGGGCGCCTTTTACCTCATGCCCATGAAATGTCCAACCCAACTCTTTAACAAACTTTTTTGTGGGTGGTTTGCCGATGTCGTGCAGCACTGCAGCCCATCTGAGCCAAAGGTCATCGGTATTTAATGCAATGCGGTCGAGTACTGCCAGCGTGTGATAGAAATTATCTTTATGCCCGATTCCTTCAACTGTTTCGGCACCTTTGAGTGCAACAAACTGCGGAAAAATAAGGTTCAGAAGTCCGCATTTATCCAATAAAATAAAACCGACAGAAGGCTTTTCAGAAAGAATGATTTTATTGAGTTCTTCACTGATTCTTTCGCCGGATATGATCGATATGCGTTCTGCATTGCGCTTGATGGCCTCGAAAGTATCCCGGTGAATTGCAAATGAAAGTTGTGAAGCAAATCTTATTGCCCGCATCATCCTCAGCGGATCATCTGAAAAGGTAATGTCGGGACTTAATGGCGTGCGGATAATTCCTGCACTTAAATCATCCATTCCTCCGAAAGGATCGATCAGATTACCGTAATCACTTTCGTTCAGACTGATCGCCATAGCATTTATGGTAAAGTCGCGGCGATTCTGGTCATCTTCGAGCGTACCTGTCAACACATCGGGTTTTCGTGAATCAGGATGATAAGATTCTTTTCTTGCTCCTACAAATTCAATCTGAAAATCATCGTAATGGAGCATTGCAGTGCCAAAGTTCCTGTAAACGCTCACCTGATGGCGTCCTTTCAACACAGCCGAAACCGCTTCTGCAAGTTTTATCCCATCACCAACAGTTACAAAGTCAATGTCTTTTGAGGGTCTTTTCAGGAAAAGATCACGTACAAAACCACCTATCACATAAACGGGCACACCAATATTTCCGGCAGCTTTGGCAACTGCTTCAAATACAGGGTGTGACAGACTTGATTTCATGTTCATAAGCGGGAAACACTGATTTTTCAGTCTGCAAAAATACGATAAAGCATTTTAAATTCCTTGCAGGTGTAAGCAGAAACAATTATCAATTCATAATCAGGAATACTTCACTGTCATTTTATGTTTGCCGCAAGTGAGACTCAGATTCTGAACATTAAATATGAAGCCGGAATTGAAGAACATGAACCTGCTGCTTTTAACTATTTTTGCAGACTTATTTACTTCTTTATGAAATACACTGATTTGTTTTTTGACCTCGATGGCACCCTTACCAACTCAAAACCTGGAATTTTCAATTCTGCGCTTTACGCTGTGCAAAAGCTCGGCCTTTCTCCTGAAAAAATTCCATCTGACCTAACTCCTTTTATCGGCCCGCCGCTTCGTGAGTCATTTAAACTGGTTTTCGGACTCAATGCTGAGCAATCTGAACTTGCCACCATTTATTACCGTGAGTTTTACGGAAACGAAGGCATGCACCAGTACACCATTTATAAAGGCATTCCCGAAGCATTAAAAGAATTGTCCGATCTTGGTTACCGCATGAGCATTGTTACTTCAAAAGCTGAAATTTATGCGGTAGAAATCATTAGAAACTCACCGCTGAACAGTTACTTTTCAATGGTTTCAGGTTGCGAACTCAACGGTGAAAGAAGTGAAAAAAGTTTGCTGATTACATACAATGCTGAACGACTCGGAATAACACTGAGCAATAACATACTTATGATCGGTGATCGTTATCATGATTTGAGAGGCGCAAGACAAGCCGGCATTTCTGCGGCCGGGGTATTGTATGGCTTTGGAAGTTTTGATGAGATTGAGAATGAAAAACCTGACCTTGTTATTAATGAACCAACCGATCTGGTAAGATTGATTCATGGATGATAATCTTATCCAACAGCGGTTCAGTAACTTTGCCAAAACAATACTGACCGATTACATTTAAAACTCTGCTTTTCAAACTGCTGGAGTTCATCTGCTATATGCACTCATTATTTCAGTCATTCGAAAAGGCCTGCAGACAGGTAATTGAATACTAAAAAAATATCAACATTGGTTCAATATAATCTCTCAAAATTGATTTTCGTAACGATTAAGTTCTAATTTTGTCAGGTTGATAATTGTCAAAATCCATTTAGGGGCAATTAAACAAACATTAAATTGAATTTATTCAACAACCCAATATTTATTCACTAAATTTTTCATTCAAATGAAAAGAATCTTTACCCTTGTGCTGTCTCTGTTGACTGTAGTTGTTATGGCTAATCCGGTTGATAAGAAAACAGCTGAACAGGTAGCGGTGAACTATTATGCTCATTATGCGCCAGCTGCAATTACTGATTTTACGGTAAGTGGCAGTTTTGAAACCGCCAGCGAAGGCATCACAACATTTTACACATTCAAATTTGCTTCAGGCGGATTTGTTATGGTAGCAGCTGACGATGCTTCAATCCCAGTGTTGGGGTATTCACACAGCGGAACCATTGATGCCGACACCTACAATCCGGCAGCAAAAGATTGGTTTGACAACTACAGCCGTCAGATTGCTGAAGTTTCAACAAGCCGAATGGACAATTCAGCTACCCGCCCGATGTGGGATAACATCCTGAATAAAAACCTGGAACGGGAAATCATGGATGTAAATCCATTGGTTACCACCACCTGGGATCAGGGTTGTTATTACAATGCACTTTGCCCCGTTGAACCGGGCGCAGGTTTTGGCTCATGCGGAAGAGCATGGACAGGCTGTGTTGCAACCACAATGGCTGTGCTGATGAAATATCACAACTGGCCAACTACAGGTGTAGGCAGCCACAGCTATATGAATCCCACCTATGGTATGCAGACCGCAAACTTTGGAGCAGCCACCTACAATTATGCTGCAATGCCAAACAATGTTACCACAGCAAATGCTTCTGTAGCAACACTTATGTATCATGCAGGCGTATCTGTAAATATGCAGTATGGTGCTTCAGGTTCAGGTGCATTCAGCGAAGATGTTCCTTTTGCATTGGTAAATTACTTCAACTTTGCTCCAACCACCGAATTAAAGTCCAAAACCGATTATCCGGTAATGGCCGACTGGTACACCCTTCTCCGCACCGAACTGGATGCTGCACGTCCTATCTATTACGCAGGATCAAGCACAGCAAGTGGCGGACATGCATGGATTTGCGACGGCTATCGCATGAGCGACAATAAATTCCATTTCAACTGGGGATGGTCAGGTTCTTACAACGGATATTTCGCCATAGGTTCGCTGAACCCCGGAGGAAATAACTTTAATGACGATAACCGCGCCATTGTTGGTGCTCAGCCTGGTGACAATGCTGTAAGCTGGATTATCCAGAACAGTGGTTTTGTTTCACCTTCACGCGGAATACAATATGTACACGCTGTAAGCGAAAATATTGCATGGGCAACTGCATACGATGGAGATGGAACAGCTTCAACCATTAATGAATTCACCAAAACCACCAATGGTGGAACAACCTGGACAACAGGACAAGTACTTGGCGGAACCACTTACGGACTTGGAAACATCAGTGCCATTAACGAAAACATAGCTTATGTTGCTGTTTACAATGGAACAGGTGCTCAGAACAACACCTGCGGCATATACAAAACCACCAACGGTGGTACCACATGGGTTCAGCTGCCAGGCGCTCTTCAAGGCTCAGCAGCATTTGCCAACAACGTACATTTCTGGACAGAACAGGAAGGTATGTGCCACGGTGATGTAAGAGACGGATATTTTGAAATCTACACCACTGTAAACGGTGGAACAACCTGGCAAAGGGTGCCAGCTTCAAATATAACCAACGGAACTCCGCTTTCAGGCGAAGGCGGATGGACTTCATGTATTGAAGTTACCGGCAACTCAGTTATGTTCGGAACCAACAAAGGCCGTTTGTTTATGTCGGATGACAAAGGATTTACCTGGAGAGTTTCAAACGCCAACATTACTGCTGCTGCCAATGGTGGTATCAATGTTGTTGCCTTCAAAGATCCAATGAATGGTATAGTAGCTCAAACTACTGCTCCTGTTCAGGTGCGCCGTACCAACAATGGCGGTCAGACCTGGGAAAACCTTACTCCGGCTGGCCCATTCCTTACCAACGACATCACTTATGTACCCGGCACTGAAAATACTTATGTTTCAACCGGAGCAGCTACTGGTGCTACAGGCCTTTCATACAGCCTAGATGGTGGTTCTACCTGGACACTATTCGGTGGAACAGGTACCAAGCAAATGCTGGCATCTGACTTCTACAGCAGTTCAGTAGGTTATGCAGGTGGTTTTAACGAAAACCAATACAACAGCGGAATGTTCCGCATGGTTGGCGATCTTTCTGCCACTGCCGCAGGTCCACAGATTGCTGTTAACCCAACACAGATCAGTGTAACTGTTCAGACAGATGAAATCGGTAACAGCCCTCTTACAATTACAAATGCAGGCGACGAAGATCTTACCTGGAGCATAGCCGTTGATCCGGGAACTGCAACATGGCTTACCGTTAACGAAACATCAGGCACAACCACTGCCGGTAGTGCAACAGAACTTTCCGTTCAGATGGATGCTACCGGCCTTGCTGCCATGACATACAATGCTACCCTCGTAATTACCAACAACAGTGCAACTGCCACAGTAAATGTTCCAGTTCAGCTTGTGGTTGAATATTCAGGAACTCTCGATCCTCCTACCAACCTGCAGGCTCAGGTTACCGGAACCGATGTTCACCTTACATGGGAAGCACCAGGCGGCGGAACAGGCACCATTGAGGAGTTGATTTATGATAATGAACTTCCTACTGGCGCATACAGTTACAATGGCTATGCCATGGCAACACATATGACTCCGCAGGGCCCATGTCAGATATTAACATTAAAATACTATACCACTATTGAAGGTGGCGATGGTGCTTTTAATGCAGAAGTTTACGGATGGACAGGAAGTGCCCCTTCAACTGTTCTGTTACACGAAGTACCTGCAATTGCTGAGGATAATGTTTGGCTTGAAGTAGATGTTACTGCAGCCAATCTTATGGTAACGGGAGATTTCGTTGTTGGATTTGGCTCTATAGACGAAACCACCTTTGTTGGTTATGACGAAGCTCTGAACAATGGCCGTTCATGGGATTATGATCATGCCGGTACATGGGAAGCCTGGAATGAGGCTTACCTTATTCGTGCCATTGTTCAATACACCGATGGCAGCATCCGAGAATTGAGTGCAGCTCCTGCAAACATCGCTCCTGTTGTTAATCCTGATGCAAAGAATATTGCTCGTCAGCATCATTCAGTTATCAGTAACCAGCTTCCAATTCCTGCACGCAATCATGCTTCACGCGAAATACTCGGATATAACGTTTATCGCGATGGCGTAAAAATCAACGCTGCGACTGTTGCTGAGCTATTTTATAATGATCTGGGACTTGAAGAAGGAACCTATGAGTATCATGTAAGAGCGCTTTATACCGAAGGTGAATCAGGAAACTCAAATGCAGCTGTAGCAGTTATTCAGGGTGGTAGCACAACCGGCATTATCCTCGATTTCGAAGATCTGGAAGACTTCAGCCTTACTTTTGGCGAATGGACCGGACTTGATGTTGATGGTGGCGGAACCTATGGATTTGATGGCATTACCTTCCCTCACTCAGAGGAACCTATGTCATACATAGCCTTTAACCCGGCATTAACTACGCCTCCTGTAACTGGAATGACTCCATATGCCGGAGAACGTTTTGGTGCATGTTTTGCTTCTGTTCCACCTGCTGTAAACAACGATTACATGATTTCACCGCTGGTAGCACTTGGTGAAAATCCTGTTCTTGGTTTCTATGTAAAATCATATACCGCTCAATACGGTCTTGAAACTTACAATATCCGTGTTTCAACAACTGATATGAATCCTGCAAGCTTTACAACCATTGCTGGTCCTATTAATGCTCCGGCCGATGCTTGGACATTTGTAAGCTATGATCTCTCAGCTTATGAAGGACAGGAAGTTTATGTTGCCATTCAGTGCGTTTCTAACGACAGGTTTGTATTTATGATCGACAATGTAGAAATTACTTTTGTTTCTGCAACCGACAAACCTGAAACTGCCAAATTCAGCATTTACCCAAATCCTGCTACCGATGTTCTGAACATTACAGGCGACAGCAAAATGGAAAACATCAGGCTGGTTAATCTTGCCGGTCAGACCATTTATGAGTCTAATGTTAATGCCAATGAATTCCGCATGGAAACCGGCAGCATTCCTTCAGGCCTTTATCTGCTTAACATTACCACCGAAAAAGGTAGTGTAACACGCAAAGTAAGCATCAGATAACTGATTCTTAAATCGCAAAAAAAACTGCTCCGCAAACCGGGGCAGTTTTTTTTTATCTGTGAATAGGGGTAAAACCGTTTTCGATTGTCTTATGGGAAAGTAGTTCCTGATTGGCATTAAAACTTGTCATTCATGGATAACCTTCCTTCCCCAATCCCTGATTATAAATGGCTGTTTTCGTCCCTGAAGCAGCCATTTTTTTTGTGGTATGGCAGGGATTTTCAATTTCTAATTTCTAATTTCTAATTTCTCTCGTTATCGCTTCGCGTTCCCGAGACAAGCAATTTCTAATTTCAAGCATCCTTCTTCCGACATCTGACATCTTATTCCGATTGCTTTCAGCCCAAAATCTAAAATCAAAGGAAAAAGAACACCCAACAAGTTGAAAAGCCTGTCCGCCTCGGGCGGAAAAACTTGTTAGGTCGCCAATCAAAAATCCAAACCAAACCGAAGCGAATCTCACTGAAGGTAAATCAAAAGATAATAAAAGAAGACCTAACAAGTTGAAAGAAAACTTGTTAGGTCGCCTACATCCGAAATCCGAAATCTGAAATCCGACTTCTTACCTCCGAAATCCGAAATCCGAAATCTGAAATCCGAAATTACATCCTTTCAGGCACTTCTATTCCCAGCAGTTGCATTCCGTTTTTAATAACTGTTGCGGTGAGTGAAGAAATTGCAAGACGCAACGCTTTTTTAGATTCATTTTCTTCTTTCAGAATTGAAAGTTCGTGGTAGAAGGTGTTGTAATCGCGGGCCAGATCATAGAGATATGATGCCATAATTGCGGGACTGTAATCTGCAGCGGCTTGTTTTACTGTGGAAGGGAACTCATAAAGCGAAATAATCAGATCAGACTCTTTTGAATGCAATTCATTCACCTCAAAGTGCTCAAACCTGATGTCCTCAGCTTCCGCTTTGCGAAGCACCGATTTAATCCGGGCATAAGTGTATTGAATAAAAGGTCCGGTATTGCCATTGAAATCTATGCTGTCGGCAGGATTGAACAGCATATTTTTCCGGGGATCTACTTTCAGAATAAAATACTTCAGCGCTCCAAGTCCCACAATGCGATAGAGTTCCTGTGCTTCATCAGAGTCAAAATCTTCGATTTTGCCGAGCTCTTCGGTCATAGCGCGGGCTGTGGCAATCATTTCGTCCATCAGGTCATCGGCATCCACAACTGTTCCTTCGCGTGATTTCATTTTACCTTCGGGCAATTCCACCATTCCGTAAGAAAGGTGGTAAATGTGATCTGCCCATGGTCGGCCAAGTTTCTGAAGGATAAGTTTAAGCACCTCGAAGTGATAATTCTGCTCATTTCCAACCACATATATTAAACTTTCAGGATCAAAATCATTGGCTCTCAACTGAGCGGTTCCCAGATCCTGGGTCATGTAAACTGAAGTGCCATCACTACGAAGAAGCAGTTTTTCGTCGAGGCCTTCAGCCGTAAGGTCAATCCAAACAGAGCTGTCGTCTTTGCGGAATAAAATTCCCGATTTTAATCCTTCTTCAACAATTTCTTTTCCAAACAGATAAGTCTGCGATTCATGATAAATCTTATCGAAATCGACACCTAGTCGCTTGTAGGTAACATCAAAACCGGCATAAACCCATTCATTCATCATACTCCAGAGCTGAAGGGTTTCAGGGTCGCGGGCTTCCCATTTCAGCAACATTTCGCGGGCCTGCGCCATCAGTTTTGAGGCTGCAGTTGCCTCATCTTCTGTTTTGCCGGAATCAATCAGTTCTTTCAATTCCGTTTTGCACATTTTATCAAAAAGCACATAATAATCTCCCACCAGCTTATCGCCTTTTTTACCTGACGACTGCGGTGTTTCATTTAAACCTGAAAGTTTCCAGGCCAGCATTGATTTGCAGATATGGATTCCCCGGTCGTTTACGAGGTTTACTTTGGCAACGTTTTTTCCGCTGGCTTTAAGAATCTGAGAAACTGAATAACCCAAAAGGTTGTTTCTGACGTGCCCAAGGTGCAGCGGTTTATTGGTGTTTGGTGAACTGTATTCTACCACCACTGGTTTCCCGGATGGTTGATTATCAACACCAAAGAAATGAGTCGAATGATTGTCTTTAACAAATCCTTCCCAGAAACCTTTTACAATTCGAACATTCAGATAGCCTTTCACCACGCCAAAACTTTCGGCTTCGGGCATCAAACGGAGCAACTCCTCGCCGAGCAAACGCGCGGTTTCTTCGGGTGATTTACGCGATACTTTCAGCAAAGGAAACACCACCAGCGAAAAATCGCCCTGATTTCGGAAAGATGGAATGGTGCGTTGAACTGCCAGTTGCGAAGCAGGAACCGAAACACCGAACAGATTCTGAACGGCTTCAATGGCTTTGGAAGAGATAATCTGAACAATCATAATAAGCTTGAATAATTTAGGAGGTGCAAAAGTAAGTTATTTTTATTCAATAAAGATTGCAGTATAATTTACTGTATATCAATAAAATGCAAAAGTTTTAATGGATAACTATAAGGTTATCAACAGGTTTGTGATAAAAAAAAATCTCTGTTAATATTGCCGGTAATCTTAAACCATTATATTTGCAACGGTTTTTTTGCGGCAGGTTGCCGGTAAAGGTTCTTAAAGCAGACGCCAGTCTGCCCGGGCCCGTAAAAGAGCTGAAATACGCTAAACAAGCAAGGTTTCACTCAATTAACAATACAAAAACCATTACCAATGAAAAAAAATGTAATTATCATCGGAGCCGCCGGAAGGGACTTCCACAATTTTAACACTTACTTCCGCGGAAACGCCAGCTACAATGTAGTCGCTTTCACAGCAGCACAAATTCCTGATATCGATGGTCGTAAGTACCCGAAAGAATTAGCCGGAGAAGACCTTTATCCAGAAGGCATTCCCATTTTTGCCGAAGAAGATCTTCCAAAGCTAATCAAAGAGCTGAAGGTTGACGATTGCGTATTTTCGTACAGCGATGTCCCTTATGCACGGGTTATGAACGTTAGCGCCATTGTAAATACTGCAGGCGCTAATTTTATGTTACTCGGTCCCAGAGACACCATGGTTGCCAGCACCAAGCCGGTTATTGCCGTTGGAGCTACCCGCACCGGTTGTGGCAAAAGCCAGACCAGCCGCCGCATCATTGAGATTCTGATGGAAAAAGGACTGAAAGTTGTTGCTGTTCGCCATCCAATGCCTTACGGTGATTTGAATGCTCAGAAAGTTCAGCGCTTTGCCACTGTTCAGGATTTGAAAAAACACGAATGCACCATTGAAGAAATGGAAGAATACGAACCACACGTTGTACATGGTAACGTTATTTATGCAGGTGTTGATTATGAAGCCATTCTTCGCGCTGCTGAAGTTGATCCTGATGGATGTGATGTCATTCTGTGGGATGGCGGAAACAATGACTTCCCGTTTTTCAAACCCGATCTTATGATTGGTGTTGCCGATCCTCTCCGTCCGGGTGCTGAAGTAAGTTATTATCCTGGTGAAGTTGTTGCCCGCATGTCAGACGTTATCGTTATCAATAAGATTGACTCAGCCAGCCTTGAGAACATCAATGCTGTACGTGCCAATCTGGCAAAAATCAATCCGACAGCAATTATTGTTGATGGAGCATCGCCACTCACCGTTGATAAACCTGAGCTGATCCGCGGCAAACGCGTATTGGTAGTTGAAGACGGTCCAACTCTTACCCATGGTGAAATGAAAATTGGCGCCGGTGTAGTTGCAGCCCTGAAGTTTGGTGCTGCCGAACTGGTTGATCCACGTCCATACACTGTTGGTAAACTCAGCGAAACTTTCCGCATTTATCCTAACATCGGCACACTGTTGCCAGCAATGGGATATGGTGATGAGCAGGTACGCGACCTTGAGAAATCAATTGAGAATACACCTTGCGATGCTGTGGTTATTGCTACTCCTATCGATCTGAGCAGGATCGTTAAGATTAACAAACCCACTGTTAAGGTTGGATACGATCTTCAGGAGATCGGATCACCCAATCTTACCGGCATCCTCAATGAATTTGTTAAAAAGCATAATCTGGTTAAATAATTTTGAGCCCCGTTTATCGGGGCTTTTTTTTTACCAGTTATTAACAAAACGGCCTTTAAAATTGAGGGTTAATTATTTTTGTAAAACGTAAACCAAAATCCGACACGAAAACATGAAAAACCGGAGCTTAGTATCCATCACCGATTACAGCAAGGCAGAAGTAATCAGAATTCTTGACCTTGCGGAAGAATTTGAGAAACGACCAACACAAAAAATCCTTGAAGATTTTGTGGTTGCCACTTTATTTTTTGAACCTTCAACACGTACACGGTTGAGTTTTGAGAGCGCAGCATCGCGTTTGGGCGCTAAGGTTATAGGATTTTCAGATGCATCAAATTCCAGTGTATCGAAAGGCGAATCACTTAAAGATACCATCCTTACCGTTGCAAACTACAGCGATATTATTGTAATGCGACATCCCCGCGAAGGAAGTGCACGTTTTGCAAGTGAGGTTTCAGGAGTTCCGATCATAAATGCCGGCGATGGCGGAAATCAACACCCGACACAATGTTTGCTCGATTTATATTCAATCAGAAAAACACAGGGAAAACTCGACGGGCTGAACGTAGCTTTCGTAGGTGACCTCAAATACGGGCGAACTGTGCACTCGAACGTTATGGCCATGTGCAACTTCAACACAACGTTTCATCTGGTATCGCCATTTGAACTGAAGCTGCCGAGTTATGTAAAAATGCACATCAAGAACAATAACCTTGAGTACCATCAATACACCGAGCTGGCTGATGTGATGAAAGTTGCTGATATCATTTACATGACCCGCATTCAAAAAGAAAGATTTTCTGATCCGATCGAATATGAAAAGGTTAAAAACGCTTACATCCTCACCGCCAGTATGCTTGAAGGCTGCAAGGAAAATATGCGCGTACTTCATCCCCTGCCAAGGGTAAATGAAATTACCGAAGACGTTGATTCAACCCCGCAGGCTTACTATTTTCAACAGGCATTGAACGGTGTTTATGTGCGTCAGGCATTGCTTGCCACCATTCTGGGAGTGAAATAATTCATCATCAATAAAAGAGCAGAAAAAAAATGGAAAACGAAAATATAAGAAAAGAGCTGGTTGTTTCAGCCATTGAAAACGGAACGGTAATCGACCATATTCCCGCCGGTGTTGTTTTCAGGGTTGTGCGGATTCTTAACCTCGAAGCCATTGGCACTCAGGTTACCGTTGGCTTCAACCTTGAAAGCCGCAAATACGGCAAAAAGGGGATTATTAAAGTGAGTGGCAAATTTTTCAAAAGAGAACAAATTGATAAAATTGCACTGGTAGCTCCTACCGCAACGCTTATTATTATTAAGGATTACAAAGTAACTGAAAAACGTCAGGTTGTAATTCCCGACGAAATTCACAAACTGGTGAAATGTGTAAATCCGAATTGTATCACCAACAGTCAGAATGTTCCAACCAGGTTTCTCGTCATCAACAAAGAAGACCTTAAACTTCAATGTCATTACTGCGAAAAGATCACTGCTAAAAACAACATCGATATACTCTGATAACCTGTAAAGTTTAAGCCCGCCTTCCGGAGCAACGCCGGAATGGCGGGTTTTTTGTGTTGAATTATGACATAGGTTATTCAGGGAAAGTAGGCCACCATATCTGAGAATCGAAGAATACTCTCGCAACCTCCGATGAACAATAATATTTACATATGAATGTCAAGGTTTGGTTATCCAAAAAATAATATACCTGAAATGTCAAGTATTCTGTTCCGTTTACTTGACATTTTAATAAAATTTCCTACTTTTGCGGAACAATGAGAGTAACACAAAACATACAGAAAATAATCAGCAAGTTAGCTGAAGGTACAACGTTTAAATACGAGCAGTTGGAGGTTGAACCGCAAGAATTTGTTGCGGCTGCCAAAGCCATTGAACGGCTCATTGCCAAAGGCCTAATCAAAAGGGTTTCAACAGGCGTGTTTTATAAGCCCAGGAAAACCGTTTTTGGTGAACTGAAACCCAATGAAGATGAACTTCTAAAACCCTATCTGTTTGAAAAAGGGAAGCGCGTTGCCTACATAACGGGTACCACCCTATATAACCGTTTAGGTTTGACGACACAAATTCCAAAGACTATAAAAATTGCATGCAGAAATAAACGAATTACAGTTTCACGCGGCAATTTAAAAGCAACACCTGTAAAAAGCTATGTGGACGTCATGGACAATAATTTTTATTTATTGGAATTGTTAGACGCATTAAAAGATTTCAAACAAATTCCTGATCTGGATAAAAGTTCTGCAATTAAAATTCTTTCAAAAAGATTGAAAGACCTGAATCCGACAGAAACAAGGCTTATAATAAAATGCAGTTTAGCTTACCCACCAAGAGTGAGAGGTTTTTTAGGTGCTTTATTGGAAAACATAATAACATTAAGCGACTTAACAGTATTAAAGAAGAGTTTAAATCCGCTTTCGAAATACGAATACGGGTTTGAAAAAACACAATTACCAACCACAGAAAACTGGAATATTAAATGAGATTACACGAAAATAAGGAACTTTTTCAAAATGCTGTTATTGCTACTTCGCAACAAAAAGGCATAAGAGAAATTTACATCGAAAAAGATTATTGGGTAACATTCGCATTATACACCATTTTTAATAACGAAATTGGCAAGGAGACCGTTTTCAAAGGTGGAACGGCATTGTCAAAATGCTTTGGACTAATACATCGCTTTTCAGAAGACATCGATTTAGTAGTTTTAGGGAAAGAAAACGAAACAGGCAATCAACTTAAAACCAAAATCAAAAAGATTTCCACTTGTGTTTCAAACGTGCTTCCTGAAATAGAAATTGATGGCATTACCAATAAGGTTGGAATGATACGCAAAACGGCGCACAACTATCCACGACTTTTTACAGGTCATTTTGGTCAGGTTCGGGATATAATCATTCTAGAATCTACCTGGCTAGGGCATTTTGAACCTTACACAACAACCAAAATCAGTTCTTTCATTTACGAGATGATGATGCATAATAACCAACAAATGCTTATTGACGAATACGGATTGAATCCATTAGAAGTGTTAGCATTGAATCCGAAAAGAACTTTATGCGAAAAGATAATGAGTTTGGTTCGTTTTTCTCATACAAAAGAACCAATTACCGATTTGAGAAATAAAATCCGTCATACTTACGATATTAATTTAATGCTGAAAGACAATAAACTCAAATCTTTCTTTCAGTCAGACGAATTTGATACAATGCTTTTACAAGTAGCCAATGACGACATTGAAAGTTTCAAAAACAACAATGATTGGTTAGCTAATCACCCTTCGAAAGCAATAATATTTTCAGAAACGGCAGACACCTGGAGTAAGATCAAAAGCGTTTACACAGACAACTTCAGCGAAATAATTTTTGGTATAGTTCCTCCCGAAACAGAAATATTGAAAACATTAACGACTATAGCTGACAGGTTGAAACCAATAGAATGGAACATAAAACCATAAGTAACCAATGCACAAAAGCTAGCCGATCCGCTCGGGCGGAAAGACTTGTTATGTCAATCCGAAATCTGAATCTAGAAATTAGAAATTAGAAATTCTCCCTCAATACAACTTCCTGAACGCCTTCCCAAGATTATCAACCAAATCACTGGCCAGCATTGCTTCGTAGCCGTGTTTTTCTGCTGCTATGTCGCCGGCTTTGCCATGAAGCCACATACCAAGTATGCATGCATCTCGGGCTGGATAACCCGATGATAAAAGCCCTAAAATGATCCCGGTAAGCACATCGCCGCTTCCACCGGTTGCCATTCCCGGATTACCGGTTGAGTTGAAATAGAGAGTTCCGTCAGGTGTAGCCAATGCGGAATATGCCCCTTTAAGAATTACATAAAGTTTGAATCTGATTGCAAATGCACGCAGCATCTCAAGCCTGTCAAAATGATTTGCTGTCGGGCCGGTGAGCCTTTCAAACTCTTTTGGATGTGGGGTTAGAATACTTCCGGCAGGCAAAAAAGACAACCATGTTTTATTTTCAGAGATAATATTCAGTGCATCTGCATCCAAAACCATTGGAACTGAAGTCTGCTGAATAAGCAGCTTAAGTGCAGCCTGAGTTTCAGAAGCCATGCCCAGTCCTGGGCCAACTCCAATGGCATTGTATGTATCCAGTAAAGGCAGAGAACTATAGCAAACATCCTCAGGATCAATACTTATCATAGCTTCAACCACAGAAGTCTGCATTACCAGAAATCCATCGCCCGGCACATGCGTAGTGAGTAAACCTGCCCCGGACCGCAAACAGGCTCTTGAAGCCATAACCGCAGCTCCAAAATAACCGGTGCTACCTGCAATTAAAAGTGCGTGACCAAAATGGCCCTTATGTGCAAATTTTGCACGTTTTCGGTGAAGGTTTATGCAATCCTCCTTTTCGATAAATAAATCTTTACAATCAACCTTATCAATAAATTCAGGATGCAGTCCAATGTCAAGCAATACCCATTCGCCAACATAAACTTCATTTTCAGGGATAAGAAACGCCTTTTTAGGAAGTTGAAACGACAAGGTATAATCAGCTTTTACGATTACAGAATTTCGCGGATCAACAGGAGAATCAGTAAAAAGTCCTGTTGGCATATCAATGGATAAAACCATAGCACCGCTTTTATTTACCTGATCCACAACCCGGGCAAGTAATCCTGACAAAGGGCGACTGATTCCGGAGCCAAGCATGGCATCAATTACAAGGTCGCTTTCTTCGATTCCGATTTCAGTATCCTGTTCGTAAATATCAGTAATAATAAGCCCCGGCAAATCTGCGAGGCGGTTAAAATTCACTTCAAAATCATCGGTTGAATCCTGGCTGAACCTGATTACAAATACCTCAACTTCAAAACCGCTGTGATGCAACATTCGGGATATGGCCAAACCATCTCCGCCATTGTTGCCTGTTCCGCATATGACTTTAACATTCTGAAAAGACCCGGCCATTCCCTTTATCCAACGGAAACATGCTGTTGCAGCTCTTTCCATCAGATCAATGGAACTTATTGGCTCATGATCAATGGTATAAGCATCGGCTTCCCTGATTTTAGCTACCGGCAGAATCTTTAAAGCACACATAACAAATGGGTTTTATGATTATAAGGTTAACAGTCAGCGTCCAAAAGAAATTAGCCTGAAAAATGATCAGATTCCTGAAGTATTCAGGTTTCCGAGGCTTACGGTTACAATCTTTTTTTGTGAATCGTCATCGTTGTTAACCAGGCTCAGACTTACCTGCAAGTGAAGGTTATAAATGTTAATATCGGTTTCTTTCGCCTTTATTTTACCGATTTTCAGGATGTCTGAATTAATGATTCCTTCTCGTCTGCTTGATTCACGCCCGAAAATCTTATCACTTGAGGTAGCCAGAGGCAGCGAACTGTAATTGCTGAATTCATGAATATGTGAAACATCATCGATGGTAATTACCTGAAGATTTTCCATGCCATCAATATTTACCGTAAACCAGCGATGTACATGTTCGTCAATCAGGCAGCGGTTCAGATTATCGCGCGATAATATTCTCGCATTGTTGATGATGGCTCTGCCATAAAAGTTATCATCATATGAGTAAACCTTGTCATACGTAATTGCATATCGGGTGCTGATGCCACCGATTATTTTGCGAAGACGTGGAAAGAAATGAAATGCGTTGTATATCCTTAGCACTATGGCATAATTGCTTGCAAAAAGCAAAGAATGCAGCGGCGTGTCAAAAATGAGAAATCCACCATCACCGGTGCTGATAAAATTCTTCTCAATCCGTTCTTTCGAATAATTCTGAAAGATAAACGGATGGTTATCAATGCACAAGTCAATGGTTGAGCTGAGCATTGTTTTGAAAAGAAATGGAATCAGCATCTGCTCAAACTCGCCGTAAGAACTATATTGGTAGATGTCTAAACCCAACACCGATTTCTGTGAAACATTGTCCAGCCCCAGACTTTGCTCCAGCTCTTCACGTAAATTTTTTTCGTCAGGTACAATATTGGTTTTTTCAAAAATTACCCGTTTGTCGTGGGTAAGAAGTATTTTCCTGATTCCTTCGTGGTCTATGGATTTGATATGATTTTTCATTATCCGTTGCTTTATGTTTTATTCAAGAACCGATTTCAAAGTATTTACAAGCCATTGTTTTTCCTCTCTGCTGCACAATTCGCCAATACCAAAAGCCTCGCCTTTGCTTATAAAAGCAGGATAAACACCTTTACGGGTGATTCCTGCCAGGGTCTTATAAGTGCCCTCAACCAGCGAAACAGAAGATATGTCCTTAACATTAATTTCGGCGTAAGAAGTCACACCATTGTATGTTTTTTGAATAAGCAGCTGACCGCCCTTAATTTCAACCGATTGATGTAAGCGAATCATTTTAAGGAAAGCAATCAGCGTTACCATGCCCAGCGCCCAGAAAGGAAGCGAAAGCAAACTCCAGGCAAAAGCATACTGAGCCAGCATAAATGCCCACGCCATGATCATCAGCAGCCAGAAAATAATTACAGAAAGAATAAAAATTGCCCGACCCGACAATCCTTCGCGGGAAATAAGAACTGCAAAACCTCCATTGTTTTCTGTAACTAATTTAATCCGTTTGCCGGGAGGATTTAAAATGCCGGTCTTGGTATTGATGCTGCTCACAAATTTAAGTTGTTGGCTGATAAGCCGGCAGAGCGGCCTCAGGGATTTTAATCAAAAGTACTTAAATTATAGGTTGAAAGTTAAATTGAATGGGAAAAAGTTTTACAGAATTGCCTGTCAACAATGAAAACCCGGACAGCTTTATAAAAAATCAGACTGCAGTTATATCGGCCATGAATATCAATTGGTTACAGTAACTTAACATATACTTTACATTAACTTTAAATGCTGCATCTAAATTTGCAGTTTCAATAAAGTTAAAATGGATAAAACTGAAGGCCGTATTCTTCTGGTAGATGACGAAGCCGATATTCTTGAATTTCTGAGTTATAATCTCAGGAAAGAGGGCTTTGATGTCAAATGCGCCCGCAACGGACTGGAAGCTATGGATATTTCCGTTCAGTTCAGGCCTGACCTGATTATTCTGGATGTGATGATGCCCGGAATGGACGGCTACGAAGCCTGCCGGCAGATCAGAAACCATCCCGATCTGAAGGAAACAGTAGTGGCGTTTCTTACTGCCCGTGGCGAAGACATGTCGCAGGTTGAAGGTTTCGATTCAGGAGCTGATGATTACATCCGCAAACCGGTAAGACCCCGGGTATTTATCAGCCGTGTGAAAGCATTACTCAGAAGAATCCCTCAAACCAGCGAGGATGGAAGCCGTATTACTTTTGGTGACCTGATCATTGATAAAGAAAAGTATGTAGTTATCAAAAGAGGAATAGAAACCGAACTTTCGAAAAAAGAGTTTGAACTTCTGTTGCTGTTGACTTCACGTCCGAACAAAGTTTTTACCCGCGATGAAATATTTGCCGGAGTGTGGGGCAATGATGTTATTGTTGGTGAACGCACCATTGATGTTCACATCAGAAAAATCAGAGAAAAAATAGGAATGGAAAGTATTAAAACCATCAAAGGTGTAGGTTATTACTTTACCTGATTTACATTCTGCTGCCAGATTTCCCAGGCAAGCTCAGCCTGTTTTGTGAGCATTCCAAGTCCGTTTCTCACTTTTGCTCCTCTTTCCATGCCTGATTGCAGAAAACGGGTAACCTCAGGATTATAAACCATATCAAAAAGCAGGTGCTTCTCCCCCACTGCTTCCCATGGAATTTCAGGAATTCCCGAAACATCAGGATACATTCCCAAAGGTGTGGCATTGATAATAAGTTTGTGACTCTCAATCAGCGCATCATCAACATCCTGATAACTCAACTGATTAGTGCCTGAAGGATTTCGACTTATCGTGATAAAATTCCAACCCAGCTTTTTCAGCACATAGGCGGCCGCAGCAGATGCACCACCACTTCCAAACAACAAAGCACTGCCTTTAAAGTCTCCGGCAAAACTGATCAGTTCATGCATAAATGCAGGTGCATCGGTGTTCCAGCCTATAGGGTGGCGCAGTCCGTTTGTTATTCCAAACGAAATGGTATTTACAGCTCCTATGATTCTGGCTTCCTCCGAAAGTGAATCAAGATAAGAAATTACCGCTTGCTTGTATGGGATGGTAACATTCAGACCACGGATACCCTTATCATTCAATATCTCTCTGATTTCAGGGATATCAGGAATCTCAAAAAGATCATATACGGCCGGTATTCCCAAAAGAGCAAACTTTTCAGTGAAATACGCTTTTGAAAAGGAATGTCCGAGCTTTTTCCCGATAAGGCCGTACCGCTGCATTGCTGACTATTTTTTTTCTGTAACTGCTTGCTTTTCGATAATCCAGATACTTGCAATACCGACAAGCATAATGAAAATAGCAATAAAAAACTCAGTGTTGATTACAGGAGCTGCCATCATATACCTTTCAACAATGGGCTCCCCATTTTTTAAGATCAAAACACCGGCTTCATCCATTAAATGCACAACATTTTTCCAGGGCCAGATGATGCCCAACGATCCAAGAATAAATCCTGTGAGTAAGGCAATGGTCAGATCTCTGAACTTCTTGAAAATCCATGAGAGCAAGTATGAAAAACCTAGTAATCCGAACACAGCACCAATCAGCATGGGCAAAAGAACCTCAAAACGAAGGTTGTTGATGGCGTCGATGGCAACCAACTGGTAATTGCCCAACAGAATCAGCACAAACGAGCCTGAAATACCGGGAAGTATCATACTGCAAACGGCAGCAACACCGCAAATTATCAGATAGAAAAAATCATCGTTTTCTGCTGCGGGATTCATAAATGTGAGCGCAATGGCAATACTACTGCCAATCAGAAAAGCGATAACTGTGCCTGTTGTCCATTTGGAGACTGTTTTTCCCACAAAATAAACCGACGCCAGAATCAGACCGAAAAAGTATGACCATATGTAAACAGGGTATTCGTTGAAAAGAAAATCGAAAATACGGGCCAGACTGATAATGGCAAACCCAACGCCGGCAAACAAAACAATAAGAAAATACAGATCGGTATGTTTTGCAAAGCCTTTAAAATCGCCTTTCAGAATTAGCTTCAAAGCAATAAGATTAAACGATTTGATGGAGTTGATGAGTCGTTCAAAAATTCCGGTAATCAGCGCGATGGTACCTCCGGAAACGCCAGGAATAATGTTTGCAGTTCCCATGGCAACACCTTTAAGGAACAGGCTGAAATATTCTTTCATAAAAGCAGAGTGGAAAAATTATTGATTTGGTTAGCTATTTTCGAAATTGGCAACAATGTCGATAATCAGGGGATGGCGCTTAAGCACCGGAGAAAATTCAAACATGGCGTCAAGGCCCTCTTTATCAAGCGAAAGGGCTTTTATCAGCACTTCAGATGCTTCCTGAGTTTTTGCAAGCGTAAAAAGATAAGCAGCTTTTCTGTAATGTAATGAGGCTTCTGATGGCAGACTCACCAATCCTGAATCAATGACTTCAAGTGCCTGAATAAAATTATCTGATTCGGCAAACAAACCTGAAAAATCGAGCCATATGCCGGCATCCAGAGAGTTATATCCTACTGCTTTTGCATAAGTTACTGCAGCTTCAGAGGCAAAACCACCATGCTGCTGACACAAAGCCAATGTAGCAAGATAATCAGGATTTTCAGGATCAATTTCCAGACCGCGACGGATAAACCGCAGTGCAGCTTTGATATTGCCTTTTTCTTCGTAACAAACACCCATTCCAATCCAGGCATCAGCCAGGTTTTCATCCATGGTCACTGCCTTGCGGAAATTGTCGAGTGCCTGATCGTATTCTTCAAGTTTTTCGTAACACTCACCTATGTAGTAATATGTAAGTGCTTCGGGTTCTTCATATTCGAAAGTTTCGCGGTAAGCATTAATGGCATGACGAAAGTGCAGCATCCCCGCAAGGGAATTGGCCTTGTTAAAGTATGCCGATGAAAACGAAGGATCAATGGCAATGGCAAACTCAAAAGCTTCAATGGCTTTTTCGAAAAGCTCAACTGAATTCAGTGCAACACCCAGGTTAAACCACCCGAACTTTGAGTATGGATGTTTGTCGGTAAAGATTGTAAAGTATTCTATGCTGATTTCCAGCTGATTGGTAATCTCATAACAAAATGCAAGTTCGAAAATGATGGATTCATTTTCAGGCTCAATTTCCAGAACCTTTTGCAGGTATTTTATAGCATTGTCGTAATCGCCAAGGTTTTCGTACTCATAAGCAATGCTTGAATAGATATTACCCAGGTCTTCATCGTCATTAATGGCTTTATTGTATTCGCGGATGGCATCGTCGTAGCGTTTCATCTGGCTGTAGATGGCGCCTTTGGTGATGTAAATCTCACTGTTGTTGGGTTCAATTTCTTCAACTTTGGCAAGAATTTTCAGGGCTTTTTCGGCTTTGTTCGACGAAACAAGAACCTGAGCCTGACGAATTACAAAACCTGAATGATCAGGGTACTGTTCAAGGGCATAACCTATTACAGTGTTGCATTTTTCAAGCTCACCGGTAGTAAGGTAATAATCAACAAGATCTTCGTATTCCTCTACATCAAAAAAGTAGTGGCCTTCCTCAATAAGCATGTTGTCGAACCGCTCAATAAGGTAGGTGATGGAATCTTCGTCTTCGTTATGTTCAAAAAAATCGTCCATGTTCATTTTGATTATGCTCTTGCAACAATCAGCTGCAAAATTAGACAATTTTGCAGTGCGAAATGCCTGATTTGCAGATTTCAGAAAATCATAGTCAGTTCAGGGTTTTCAAGTGTAATGATAATACTTTTTTGCCCCGATTCCTACAGGCAAATGCTAAAAGTTATAGACATTGTAAAGTTGAAAACTTTTTTTGATGGCCATATCCAATCCAGCCGAAACCACATACTTAAAATAGTCATCAGCAATTCTAAAAAATGGAGTAAGCAGAATTGCCAGCCTAACACTAAAACGCATAAAACAAGCAAATAAACATGTTATTTATATCAATTCTAAATTCACAAAATAATTCACAATTTAATGTACAATACAAAATAAATTGCTTATTTAGCAAAATCAAATGCCGCTTATCCTGCTGATACAATAAAATTATACCAAAATAATAGATTATGGTTACGGAAACACGCATTTACGTAGAGAGAGAGAGAGAGAGAGAGAGAGAGAGAGAGGTTGAACACCGAAGCTATTGTAAGAAAGCCAGTCGTAATGATGTCAGGAATATTCACCTTGATTATTATGTTTCTACTGGTTATAGATTCCTTTCACGCTCCTGTAAACTTTTACAAGCTTTTAATAATAGCAGCACAACCCGCTTTGGTTATTTATTGCCATATTTATGGCTACCCCAATGCAGGGTTGTGCCTCCATAATTTATATTAATCTCAGCTGAATGAATGCATAATGTTTATTCCATTGGCAATAAACCGGATCGGCAGCCAGATATTAGTTTGTCATGCATAAAAATCCACATGTATTCGCAATCATTATTATCAACTAAATAACATAAAAAAATGAAAAAGATTTTATTTATTATCCTGCTACTATTAGTCAGGTTTACCGTTTTTTCGCAATCAACATGGGATATAAGGGAAATGAATCCTTATATCGAAAAGAGTCCTATGCTTATGCCGTCGGGAACTCTAAACACTTGGGATGGAGCCTATCTCAACCCTAATCTTGATCTCCGTATGCTGAATATTCTGATCAACATTATTTATGATGTAACCCCAGATCAGGATCCATCTCCGGCACACACCTACTATCCAATAGGCTGGCCACAAGTGGGTATTTTGCAAGCTGGAATTAACGTGCCTGGAACTATTCCAACATGGCTGGAAGAAATGTTTGACATAGAGGAAGAAGACGAGAGTAATATTCATGGCATGTTTACAAAGAAGTATTACGAATCATCATTTGGAAATTTACATTTAATTGGTGATTTTATTGTTGTTAATATTCCACAGTCTTATGTAATTGCTGGTGTACAAGGCTCAAATGGTACATTCGATCAAGGTGACCTTATTGATCGCACAATTGAATATATTAATGATAATGATGGGCTGGAGACTGTTTATGGACACAATTCAATTGCTGATTACAAATTGCCTGTTGGAGATCAAGAAATTCATTTTGGGAGTGCAATTATCAGAAACTCAAAACCGAATTATGGAAATTATGCAGCAGGGACTGGTTCAATGTTTTTTAATTCCAACCCAATTTTATTTAATGATCATAATTCCTATCCAGTCAGAGCAGGTTTACTTTTTTGCTCGGGCGATACTGAATCCTGGGTTTTAGAATTGGCAAGTGTAATGTATCATGAAATGGGACATGCCTTGATTGGACCAGACAACAATATGCATTACGGAGGTGGGAACGGTTGGGATCACAATTCAGGCAGGGTTTTCCTTCAAATGATGGGAGGATATGGTTTGATGGGACAAAGCAGCACAGGACTTGTTTCGGCTAATGCTTTCGACAGGTGGTGGCTTCACTGGAAAAGCCCCATATACAATACTACTGATTCTTACATTGCTGCAAGCAACCAGGTATCAGATATTTCTGTTTCAGATGGAAACAAAACTTTCATACTCAGAGATTTTGTAACTACCGGTGATGCAGTTAGAATAAAACTTCCTTATGTTGATGCTGGTGCCAAGAACCAGTATATCTGGCTCGAAAACCACAAAATCGGGACAAACGGCAAACTTGATTTTCTAACATATTCCAACTTCCATGACTGCCGACCACAAGGTAAGCCAGGTATTTATGCATACTACCAGGTTGGAAAAGACATACTCACAGGAGAAGGCACCGTGATCAGACCAAGTGGCCAATCTGACCACCTGAAACCCATCTCGGCAGAAGGAAATTTTAACTATTCCACACCGAATCCTGCTTATAAGGTTTTTGATTGTGTAATGGATACTTTGCAACGCGCCAGAAAAAATGATCCAAACCCATTTATGGGGACAAATGATATAATGGCTCATTTTAAAAATACCGGCAACAATCCACTTACTTTGAATGATGCGTTTGGTGCATTTTCAAAAAACCATTATGCAAACGGACAATGGATTGACAATGATTCATTACCTTACCTTATGGATGAGCGCGACCCATTTCGTGGTGAGTGCTTTTTTAACCTCTCCACAAATCCAGCACCTGTACCAACAACCACTTACTACAATGAAGTTTCAGGAATCAATATTAATAAAGAGACTATAACGGATAACAACACAATTTATCTCAGTGGACTGAGTATATTTATGGTACCACTCGCAAATGGTGATTACAAAGTTTCGATTGACTGGAACAGGAACACTGTTGAAAACGATGTAGTATGGACGGGAAAAATTGCCTTGACAGACCGTTTGTATGTAAGCAACGGAAGTGTCGTTGAGCTAAAGCAGAATTTAACCCCCTGCCAGGTTGACAAAGATTTGATTGCAAATCAATATTCACCTGTTACAGAGTTCTTATGCAAGGAAAACAGCCTGATGACATTTTCTGGCCGAAGTATGATGGATGTATCAGAGAAAAGCAAAATCCATATTTTAAGCAGCAGTGTAACTACGTTCGAAGATCATGCAACACTAACCATAAAGGCCGGAAGTGAGCTTATCGTTGAAAGTTGTGCAAATCTGGTATTAATAGGTCAGGCAAAACTGATTGTTGAGCCAGGCGGTATTTTAACAATAAAACAAGGCGGAAATGTTTTTATTGATGACATAGCCAACCTTGACTTGCAGAATGGCTTTATAATTGGAAGCGGCGGAATATCAATAAACATGACGAATGCATTGTTTGTACTTGGTACACCTCCCATAAACACAATTACAACAAATACAACCTGGTCCAATACCAATTACAATTTTTTTGACGACCTTTACATCGCACCAGGAGCAACACTTACGCTATCAAACACTGAATTGAAATTTTTCAGAACTGCAAAAGTTAAAGTAGCCAGAGGCGGTAAACTAGAAATGACAAACAACAGTAACCTAACAACAGCCTGCAATTCTGAACTTTGGGCAGGGGTCGAAGTCTGGGGAAATCCTTCAGTTTCTCAAATTCCTGCAACCAACCAGGGACATCTTGTTATGAACAACAGTAAAATTGAATTTGCTCGTACTGGCGTTTTACTTGATAAACCGATGTATCCTACTGACAATCCTGGCACTCCAGGTGTACCCTCAGGCAATGGCGGTGGTATAATTCAGGCAGTAAACTCTTCATTTACCAACAATTACATCGGAGTGAGTTTTTCACCATATGTAAATGATAATGTTAGTTCATTCAGTAACTGCACATTTTCGGCAAACGGAGTATTCCCCGAAATATTTACCGGTATCGATTGCCATGCTAATCTCATTGGTGTTATTGGAATAGACTTCTTAAAGTGTACCTTCACACTTGAAACCGGTATAAAAAATAATGCAGGGATCCGATCGTACAATTCTAACTTTCTGGTTGATGGAATCATCAGTAACCATAAGTATCAGCGATCTTTATTTGAGAACATGGAACATGGTATTTATGCTATTTCATCTCTTTCCAACAGGAATTACACTGTCAGGAACACCGTTTTCAAAAAGTGTATTAAAGGTATCTTCGCCAGCGGGGTTAATAACATGTCAATCACAAATAACATGTTTGCTCAACCAATGCAAAATGTTTTTCCAACATACAATAGGGTTGGTATTTACCTTGAATATTGCACCGGATACACGATCCAGTACGATACCATTATTTGCTTCACCGGCAACAATGCCAAAAGTGAAGTTGGTATGTACATCAAAAATTCAGGCCCACATGAAAATCTCATCTACAACAATGGTATTATCCATATGAATGAAGGAATAATTATTGAAGGTGAGAACCGAAATGGTGATTCAGAAGGGTTGTGTATAAAATGTAATGTATTCCAGAACAATAAAAATGACGTAAGAATTCTTCCCGGCGAAAACACCTGGATCTTTAACCAGGGAATTAAACAGTACCAGGGAAGCCAGGCTAATGATCCCAAAGCTCCGGCAGGGAACATATTTTCTAATTACCCTCCTAATGGATTTTTTAATATAGATAATGAACTCTGTCGGCCTATTGAGTATTTCCATCATCCAAACAATATACCTAACTTTGTTATTCGCCCACCAGATAATAAAGTCAGAATCTTTGGAAAAACGGTGATACTTACACTTAATGGAAACAATCCATTCGACCGAACTTTAGCATGTCCTCCAATTCCAAATCATGCAGATTCAAAAGAAGAACTGATTTCCGGCGCGTTATTGATGGATGATGCTATTGCTGAAACAAAATCAGAGCTTGTGTTACTTACCGATGATGGTGACACACCATTAAAAGTAAACAACATTAATTCAAGCGCTCCTTTCGAAGCTTTATGGTTGCACGATGAATTATTGGGTGCTTCTCCTTACCTGAGTGACACAGCTCTTGTAAAAGCAGCAGAAAAGGAAGATGTACTGAACAGCGCCCTTATCAGGGATGTAATGGTTGCCAACCCTCATTCTGCTAAATCAAACAAGGTAATTGAGGCACTTGAGCTGCGTAGCGAATCCTTGCCAGAAAGTATATGGGCTGAAATCAATGCCGGTAGAAATCAGATCAGTGCCAGACAGGCACTTGAAATAAGCATTTCTGATCTTTCGGCAGAGAAAGCTCTATCCAGAAATCTGTTATTGCAGGCTTATCAGAATGATAACAAAAACGACAGTTTACGATGGCTGATGAATCAGATTCCTGACGCACTTTCCGCCTACAAATCTGCCTGGACATGGTTTGATGAAGGCAATACAGGATATGGCCTGACTGCAATTCAGAATGTTGATTTAACAACGATTCCCGAAAATCACCGGAGCTACCAAAACGGATATGTTCAGGTTGCTGAAATTATTAAACAGCTTGCAACAGACACATCCTATTTTCTGCAGAATGACACTACGGCATTGATCACTCTTCAGACTCTCGCCGTAAACGACAATCCTGCCGGTATCTCAGCCCGTAACCTGCTTACAGCTTACCGTTTAATGAGTTATGAAGCTGTTGTTCCGGCACCAGATACAACATTAAAATCATTGGCAGCAGAATTTGATAAACCTAAAAAAGCCAAAGATGATAAAACAACAATCCATGTATTTCCCAATCCTGCATCCGATTACACAATTGTAAGCTATGCTTTTGAAGAAAGCGGCATGGTAGAACTGTTAAGCCATGATGGTCGTGTGATCAGATCTGAAAACCTGAAAGCCGGAAAAAACCAGTATCTTTTACGTACAGGTGGTTTACCATCAGGTGTTTATACCGTGAAAGTGAGTGGTGGTAAGAAAACCCTCACCACAAAATTGATCATCCAATAATTTTTCTTAAACAAGCAATTCTGCAGGCTAAAAGCCGCCTGCAGAGTTGCTTTTATACTCACTACCATGAAACTCAAGATATTGCTGTTTTTTGCTTTGATTATTTTATTCCCTCATTTTGTAATTTCACAGACCTGGCCCAAAATTTTTATTGCCCCGGGAGAATATTCAACAGGCAAAGTGGCTTATGAAACCTATGACAATGGGATTATTCTACTTTCAGAAAATCTTGGAAATGGCATCAGAAGATCCGGTTGGTTGATTAAAACCGACATCAATGGCAATGTACTGTGGGAAAGGTTAATTGGACGACCTGAGCAGTATCTATCCTTGACAGACAACATGGAACCTACAAGCGACTCCGGGGTAGTTGTCGCGATGTCAACACGATTTTTTGAACAAGATCCCTTTGGTTTTTATAATGATCCGGTTTTTTTTAAGCTGAACAAATGTGGGCAGTTAGATTGGTGTACTATCATTAGCTTGTTAAGTACTGCTAATTCCGGAACAGATGTAGTTCAGACGAATGATGGCTTTATAGGCCTGTTCTTTAACTGGAATGTCCTCACCCACGCAATCGGTGTGGTAAAAATGGATTTTAATGGGCAGATACAATGGCTTTTTACCTATGACTGCGATACTATTGTTGATAATGTTCCATGTGATATTCTTGCCCTTGATGATGGTTCTGCTATTGTAACCGGCTTTGGCTATTACGATAACGGGCAATCGGCTAATGTAATTTTAAAACCTGTAAAACTGCACATAGCACCAAATGGGGAGGTAATAAGCTGGCAAGCAGTGCATTTTGACAATGACTCTTTAAGAGGGGTTGATTATGAGACTATTAAGGACAAGAAAGGGAACCTTTATTCGGCAGGGAGTACCAAAACAACTCAGACATACCCATTCAACTTTGAAAAAAAGTCACTTCGAAAACAAAAGGTTAATGGTTCAAATCTGGAATACTATATTCAGGATGAGTCCTATAGCATTAATGGTTATCTAAGCTGGATGGTAGATAGTACCATCGCGATTACTGGAGCTTTTGAAATATATGAAAATAATTGGTTTAGATACCCATCAGATGTGTCCATTATTGACACCTTGGGGAATGTGAATTATCACCGTATATTACTTGAAGATTATTGGGGTGCTACTTACAGGGTATCTACGACTCACGACAATAAAATTCTTGCAACCGGCAGTGCCGATGCTGTAAACCCCTATGGACCGCCAGGAAATACCTTTCTTTTCAAGCTTACCCCTACGCTTGAAGATGATGTTTATGACCCCACCCCGCGGGTGTATGATTACGCTTGCCCGGGTGGTGTAGCCCCGCACGATACCATTGGCATGGAAGAGTGTGATATTGTGGTAAGCGTAGAACACCTCGCTACCCTGCCAGATGTAGCGGTAATGGAGGTTTACCCCAATCCGGTAAGCGATGTATTTCAGGTGCGGCTGCCGGAGTTTATTGCCATTCGTAACAACAACAAAGGCTTAAATACCGCTCTTTACCAAAGCAACTACCAGCATCAGAGTGTTTTGCAGGTTTTTGATTTAAGTGGAAGGTTTATTACCGAACAAAAACTTACTCAAGGGCAAATGGTGGTGCAGTTCGATGCAGAACGGTGGGTTCCGGGAATGTATCTGTTGAGGTTGGTTTATAAAGATAAGACGGTGGGGAGTGCGAAG
>WSXX01000010.1 GCA_009773515.1 Bacteroidota bacterium | reverse complement strand
AATCCAATAAAAAACGGCTTTAAGTAGATAGGCACCTTCGGGATGCGTTGTATTGAGCTTGTCGAAATATAGTTCAATCCCGAAGCTTCGGGAACTCATAGCTGGTTCCGATCGCTATCGGTCTTGCAGACCGCTCAGAGTCCTGTTTATTGGAAGCTGGCCGTTAAGCTTTTTTATAGTCGACATTTATTTCTTTAGTTTTAAATTACTGTTTTCTAAGCATCAAGTTCATTTATTTTTTCAGTCTGTTAATAACTCCAAAAGACATTTTAAACACACAACCCAAAACAATCAACTCTCAATAGTGCTTATATTATTGGAAAGTATTTTCTAAAAAAAAGTAAATATAAAACGATTGTAAGCAAAATCCATATTGTTAATATAGTAGCCGAGTGATTATGTTTTTTGTCTTTTATGAGTTCCATTTGATATTTATAGTATTTATCCTTGTCTAAAACAACAAAATAAGTTCCTACATAAATAATCAAACAGATTACAATTCCAAATATATAAGCCTTATCAGCTAAATTTTGTATTAGACCAACAATTAAAAAAATAATCATACCAAGAAATAACATAAACCATTGATATGAAATAAATTTCAGGTTCTGATTATACTTCATTTGGTATAAAAATAATGGATAGTTTTTCTCCATTTGTTGCTTCCATATTTTAAATCCCAATTTTAAAAATTTTATATTTGAGGCCCAACAAAATGGATCTATATATACTGTTATAAACCTTCCAAAATAATAAGCCAGCAAACAAATATTAAAATACAATATATTTATAAGTTTCTCCATAATGTCAAATTCAAAGTCTACCCTTTATTGTTTTGGTAATCTGAATTAAGTATATCAGTTAAGTTTTTTTTCGGCTTGTTGCCAACGAGCAGAAATACTCAACAGTCCTTATATATCTGACTTGCCAACAACCATTGAGCATGATATTACAACTCGGATTTTCACCCCAAATATAAGAACTTCCAGATATCCAAGCCCTCTCCCAATTACTTTATATTTCTTAAGCCTGAAAAGTACATATGATTGATCGGACCAATGCATAAAAAAATCAGGGGGACAAATTGCCCCCCTTTTTTCGTAAACGATCCCCCAACCATTTACTAATTCAAAGCCATATATTCAATCGCAATAAGTTCACCTGATTTGCCTGGTTTTACAGGACAATATTCAACAAAATCTGAGAGTGTTTCTCCGTTCAGATTTCCTGTTACCGTAACTTTAAGGTTTCCGCAGTTACAACCTGAATAGTTTGTGATTGCTTTACTTGAAACCCAAACCCCTTGATTATTTTCATTAACACCCTGAAATTCATAAATATACTTGTTTCGCAATGCAATGGTATTCAAATAATCGCAGGCGTATTTAAACTTTTCCTGTGTGGCGATGGTGGTGTACTTAACATTTACTCCGTTTTCATCAAAATCATAAACATGTGCAACGTTACTCTTGTTCACATTGCCTGATGTTTTGCAATAATAAATAATACGGTCAGGTGTAGAGAATTTCTCCCATTGCTCTTCAGGATTATCATTGTTCCAGCGGGCATATTCCATTTTAACCAGGGTACTATCCAGTCCGATCATAACCCCGGGAGCTTTTGTGGTTTGAGCAGGTCGTACCTGAGCAAATGCAGTACTGACAAAAATGGAAAGAAGAAGCAATAGGATGATATTTTTCATGACTTTATGGTTTTATTTGAGTTGAACCTCAGTTAGTTACAATTAATATTACATTTACTTTAAAGAAGACTTAAAGATGATTCTGTTCGTCTTTCCCGGGTGTAATATTATTTTACAAAATTAGTCTTAGAATAGATGCAGTTCAAGTCGTTTAAATACCACTTTTACAATAAAATGACGCTGATTATTATGGGTATTTATACTTACAAAAGATTAATCAGCAAGCCTGATTCCGGCATCTGAAACATCATAAAAATAAAAAACCGGAGCAACCCATTGGATTGTCCGGTTCAATCAGTTACAAAGACCTTCTATAAATCAGCGGATTGCATCATTCTTATTTCGTTCAGGCACCTGATAGATCTGTCAGAAAAGTAATCGGCAGCAGGATACAGAAGAAAAGCCCCCTGAGTAGCCTGTCCATACATGGGAACAATCAGCACCTCAGCCTGATCATTGCGATTAAATATCTCGCTGTAAGTAAACACTGCCCGATAGCCATCGGGAGCGGAGACCACAAATAACCCGGTTTTCAGATTCTCCTTTGTCATCGGATAATATGCATTTGTGTAATCTTTAAGCATCACACCTTTAAACGGAGTAGTTCCATGAATTCCGGTTCCCCTTCCATAAAATACAGAGCCGTATGAGATTATATTCCCTTTCAACTCACCTTCAGCCAGCGTTTCCAGCAACTTATCGCCGGTATGGAACTTCAGATCTTTTGCATACATATCCGGGATGTTCCTGTCAATTACAAAATTGAGCTTTGAAGAACGAACGGTTATCTTTACCGGATTGCTGATGTTGCGTTCGGTGTAAAGATCGGAAGCAACCACAAGTTTTGACTCTGTCGGCAAAGGCCACAATTCTTTGGTCTTGGATGGAACTATGCGACGAACGCCGTTTGCTATAAGAATTTCGTGCCTATGAATGGGATAATAGACTTCGCCCCAACTTAAAACTACTTTTTCGCCATTGGCATTTTCAACCTCAACAAAAAGGTCGATAATCGGTGGAAATTCAGCTTCATTCTTCTTTTTAAGCACGGCAAGATTCAGAATATCATAAAGCGAATAACCCTGATACAGGTAAGCTCCTGTGAAACTTCCGTTATCTCCGGAAAGACCGGTTTCTTTAACGATTACATCCCTGACAGGTAGTTTTGTCAGATCGATAATTCCTGGATTTGCAACCTCTCCGGCTATCATGATTTGATTGATTTTCAAATCATTCAGAGCGGCATCATCGTAAAAATCATTGGTTTGAGTCATTCCCGTAAAACTGAGCATCAGGCATGCAGCGATCGCAATTGTTTTTTTCATTTTGGTTGGTCTGTAGTTAAATAATTAAGAAAGGTTGTTTTTTTTTCAATTGACAGATACTTCTTCGTTTTGTCCTTCGTTCCGATAGCTATCGGAACCGCTCAGGAGGACATCGTATAGATATGATAACGCGTGCATTAAAAAGAAACACTGCTAACCAAAAACGAATGTCACACTGAGCGGAGTCGAAGTGCCTTGAACATTTATAATCAATGTCTTAGCCTCTTTAAATTCCGAAACTGACACCTGCCGTAATAAAACGGCCGGGTCCGACATTGTATTTACTGTCATAAATTTTTACATCAAAAATATTCTGAATATTAAGCGACAGTCGAAAATGCCGGCTTAATGGTTTCCAGAATTTCAGGTCAACGCTGGTATGAGCCGGATATTGGGCTGCGTTAAGCAGCTCATCCACAGTGTTCTGATCGTTGATATACATTGATCCTGTATAGCGGAAACTAAGTCCGGTATTAACATAGCGATTGAGCAACGTAACGCCGGCGGTTATAATGTTGCGGGGAACATCGGTCATCGTTTTTCCTGAAAGATCAATGGTATCATTCAAAGCAATTTTGGTGTAATCAAGAATCAATGCATCTGCGAAAGCATAACCACCATAAACCGAAAGTGAAGAATTAATCTGGTAGTTAAAAGAAAGCTCAGCACCATAAATCTCTACTTCACTGATGTTTGCCCTGATCAGGATCGGACGATCGCCAAATCCCATATCAATGGTTTGTCCATTGGTGACATAGTATTGAAAATCGCTGCCGCGTGAATAAAAGGCGGAGGCTTCAAGTGAAAAGTTCTGAAGGATTCCGGCATTGAAAGGATTCAGATCGAAGCCAGCTTCAAAATTATTGAGGTACTCCGGTCTTAAATCAGGACTGGCAACTTTAAAACCACCCTTAATCCTGCCCGACCGGCACATATCATCGAGAACCGCTGGCCTGAATCCTCTGGAGTATCCGGCATAAATGCGGTTATTTTCGCTCCACCGGTAATGCGCTGAAAGACGTGGACTAAGCGCACTCCTGACATGATCAGACATTGCCTTGTTCTGGTAGATGTGCATAAAAGCAGTTTCCTGTGTAGGCGCTTCAGTATAGAACGATCCATCATAAAACCTTGCAATATCGTAGCGCAAACCGGCCAGAATTCTGATTTTATCCTGTAAAAGGCCGATTTCATCCTGAAGAAACAATGACCAGGTATTCATCTTTCCCGCATTATAAACAATATCGGTGGAAGTATAATATTTATCCCAGGCATCAACGCTGCCATTTTTCAAATCGAAGCCGGCAGTGAGTTTATGGGAAGTACCGATCGGCCTGGTAATGGAAGTCAACCATCCAAAATCACGCCTTGTGCTTAAAACTTCATACCATGTATAATCATCTTTAAGGTACTCATTGACTTTTTTGTAATCCTCATTTAAAAAATAGGCAGAAGAAAGCAAGCTGAACTGACCAAGGTGACCTTTATAATTCAAGGTTGCTCCATAAGAATCATGTTCGGTGGTATTGCCTTCCGGTTGAAACACTTTTTCTCCGGTGCCCCGATTATCATCGTAAAAATTGATTGAGACGCCGATGCTGTGTTTCCCGTTAAATGAATACGTGCTGCGAAAACCAGCACCAGCCTCAAGCAGATTAGATTTGACGATGTAAGGATTTGCATTTACATCCGCATCAGACTGGGTGATATAACCATCGCTCTGCCTGTAGAAAGTATTGGCCATCCATGTCCAGCTGTCTCCTGGTTTTTTAACATTTATACTTCCGCCAAAGCTCAGTTTGCCACCTGCTGTATTGAATGATCCGTATTCCATTCCGGCTTTGACAAAGAATTTTTCTGTTGGTTTTTGAGTGATGATATTGACAATACCACCCATTGCATTTCCACCATAAATGGCTGATCCGGCGCCCTTTGTGACTTCAATCTTCTGAACCATGCCCATATCAACCAAATTCCAGTCGAAACCACCGCCATCACTTTTATTCATTGGAATGCCATCCACAAGAATCAAAACTCTGCCTTGTTCTTTGCCGCTCATTCCACGCATGGTTACTGTGGCTTTGGTGCTCAATATACCGAATGACCGGCTGAAATTGATTCCGGGCGCCATTTTTAACACTTCATCAACGCTTTGTGCCGGCAGACTCTCAATCAGCTCAGGTCCCAACTGATTAATTCTTACAGGTGTGTTAATAATGCGTGAATCGGTTCGGGTAGCGGTAACTACAAAAGCTTCAATTTCAGAAACTTCAGCACGAAGATTTATCTTTATTTTAGTTGCGGTGGTTGAAAACGTTTTGTAAACCGTCTGATAACCAACATAGCTCACAGTAATATTAACCGAATCACCCTGAAGTCCGCAAAGACTGAAACTTCCATCTCTTCCTGCAATGGTTCCGGTTTTTGAACCTGCTGCAATGCTGGCACCCGGCAGAGGTTTGCCGTTTGAAGCATCTAAAACCATTCCTTCAATACAGGATTGTGCACTCAGGTTGAGAACTGACAAAATCAGCATTGTAATGGTCAGGAGCAAGCCTTTGAATTTGATTATTGTCATTTTACAAAATATTATTAAATGTCGTTTGGTTAATGTTTCGGATTGGCATATTAAATGAAAAAAAATCCTTCGACTCCGCTCAGGATGACTGTTAGTCTGAGTGCAGACGAAGACAATTTTTCATAACTAAACGACATTTAAACATTATTGCTGAATTTTTATTTCCAGTAAAATCGTGCCTTCTTCAGATTCATCAGCTGCGACAATTTTGATCATTCCATATTTACCTGACTGGGTTTTAAAAGGAATAATCCTTCCTTCGTAGGCGTATTTACAGTTTCCACTGACTTTTGAGGGATTATAGGCAGTAACCAGCAGGCTGTCGTTCATTGCAGCATCAAACTGAGCCGGGGAAACCAGCATATTGTCGGAAGTGTTGTAATCAAACAAAGTTGTATTTTTCACCGGCCAATTGCTGATCAGCGGATAATAACCAACTGCAGAAGTATATCCGGGACAGGTAAGTGTTGGCGACGGAAGCCCTGATGTGAAATAAAAATACGGGAGCAGATCAATTTTTTCTTCATTTCCTGATACCGTAGCAGAATTATAAACAACACCAGCCTCCAGATCGAGGTATGAATTGGCGGATGGAAAATTCTGCAATCCGACAGTCAATGGGCCGAAATGATTAATTTCACCGTAATCAACACCTTCACCTTTTTGTACGATTAGAGAAGCCGAAGCGGTATCGCGGTCAGCATTCATAACCAGCACACGCCAGATTTCTTTATCAGCCAATCCTTTCGGGAATGAAAAATCGGCATCATAGCCTTCTTTTCCAGCATAAATGCCCCTGTCGAGCTGAACAACTGTATCCTGTCCTGCAATCCGTTCAATGCGGATGTATGTCAGTGCAGCTCCGGCTCCCGAAGCCAGGACGCCAATATTGATTTTTCCACCGGGAGAAACCTCAGCACCTGATGCGGTGTATGCAACTCCGGTTTTCAGGATAACTGACGCCCGGCTGATTTCCTCTTCCTGGCTGCAGGCCAGAAACATAAGAGGTGCAGCCATTAAGATACAAAACTGCAAGGCTTTGAACAAGCCCTGCAGTTTTGTCAATTCCAAAGAAGTGAATCTCCTCATTTATTGTTTCTGGATTTTAACAGCTATTTCAAGCGTACCGGCTTCTTCGCCGCTTACAGCAATAACTTTAATGAGACCGGTTAAACCAGACTGAATTTTGATGGCATAAACTTCACCGGCAGCAAGCACACTGGCTTTTTTGCGTGCTTCGTCAGCATTATAAGCATCAAGCAGTACAGCATCATTCTGAATTGCATCAAACTGAGCGGCTGTAATAGTGGTTTTGTAAAAACGGGTCAGGTTTTTGGTGGTATAATTATCGGGAGAAGAAGCTCCGGTAAAAACGCCGTTAATGTTTGATCCGGGAGAACCCAACGACATCATATTCTGATGGGTAGCTGTGTTTTCAAAGAAACAGAAAATATCAATTTTATCCTGATTCTGGAAAGCCTGTGCCTGAAAATATTTGGTTGCTTCGTTATTGCTGAACGAAAGAAAACTTTCTGTTGCCACATTATCCTGAGCACCTACAAGAATAGTGGTGTATGAATTAATCTGACCAAAAGCACCGGTAATGGTAATCGTTTCTTCTTTTTTATTTCCGGCAATATCGGTCGCTGTAAAAGCCCAGATTTCCTGATCGGATATGCCTTTAATTGTGTAAAAGTTATAGGTAAAACTTTGTGTGTTGATGGTTGAATCAAGCAGTGTTAGTCCGTTGGCTTTTATTTCAAACTTAACAATATTATCAGTTCCGTTGGCCTGAAGGATGATTCCGAAATTCAAAGTATCACCGTAAGCAGCTGTAACATCACCGGTAATAAACCCGCTTTGTTGGTTGAAAGCTACAGTTGGAGGAACAGGTTCGTCTTCATCTTTCGAACAACTGCTTAATAAAAAGCCCGACATCAGGGCAAATCCGCAAAGAATCAGTAATCTTTTCATGGTTTGGGTTGGTTTACTTAATCGTTTAGAATTGAAATTCATATCGTCGGCAAAACTATGACATAAATTACATTCTGCAAGGAGGTTTGGAAATTTAGAAAGATTCTAAGGAAGACTGCTTTGGCAGGAAATCATGTGATCTCTTTGCCATATGTAATCAAGAAGTCGCTTTCTTCGATATTTATAAACAAGAAGACCTGACAAGTTAGAAGAAGAAAACTTGTCAGGTCATTTTTGTTACTCATTTTAAAATCTCCTTGTCTCCCCGTCTCCTTGTCTCCCTGTCTTTAAAGTCTCCCCGTCTCCCTGCCTCAAATCCGTCCCTCTTCCTCTTCATTTTTCATTTTTCACTTTTCATTCCCCTTGTCACCCTGTCTCCAGATCTCCTTGTCTTTGAATTCTCTCCGTCTGTCTCTCTATATTCTATTAATTCCCAGGCAGGAATTAATGCTTGCCAGATCTTTCGGGCTATCGGTCATAACCAGCAGGTTATCACCTGGTTCAAGAATGGTCGCACCATTGGGGGTTATATATTTTTTATCCCGTTCAATCATCACGATCAGCGTATTTTTCGGGAAGTTGAGTTCAACCAATGACTTACCGACAGCAGAACATTCGGAAGGCACAGAGACCTCAACCAACTCATTATGAAAACCATCGGTAAGCTCAAGTTCGAGCGGATATCTTCTTTTCGGACTAACTTCGCGATAAAGTGAAAGCCATTTTGCAACCACAGAAAGTGTAGTTCCCTGCAGGGCAACAGAAGTCAGAACGACAAAAAATACAATATTGAAGATAATATCGGCTTTCACCAGACCAGCCATTAAAGGATAGGTTGCAAAGATAATTGGTACAGCTCCGCGTAAACCAACCCATGAGATCAGAACTTTTTCACGTGTCTGCATTTTAAAAAAGTGGAGGCTGATGAAGACACCCAAAGGCCGGGCTACGAATATCAGCACAACGGAAACCAGCAATCCGATGCCAATTACCGGTATAATCCGCGACGGATAAACCAAGAGACCCAATGCAAGAAACATCACAATCTGCATCAGCCAGGCCTGACCATCAAAAAATTTAAGAATGCTGCGTTTATGAATGAAATTCTTGTTACCTAATATTACAGCAGCAATATAAACGGCAAGGAAACCATTTCCTTTCAGAAAAGATGTCAAAGCATAGGTAAACAAGACCAATCCCAAAAGCAGCACCGGGTAAAGCCCGTCATAATCAAGTTTTATGTGGTTGAGAATCCAGTTCATTGCTTTGCCCATCAGATAACCTGCCAATGCCCCGACACTCATTTGCAGCAGGAAGGATAAAATTCCGTCCCACAAGCTGGTATCCGGGAGCATTGCAACCTGAACCAGCGTAATGGTAAGGAAAAAAGCCATGGGGTCGTTGCTACCCGATTCAAGTTCGAGCAATGGGCGCAGCCTGCCTTTTAATCCAATATTTTTTGAGCGAAGAATAGAAAACACCGCTGCTGCATCGGTTGAGGAGATAATGGCTCCAAGCAGGAGACCCTCAACAAGTGTAAATCCGGTAAATTGCCAGACAAACAATCCAACAACCCCGGCTGTAATCATCACGCCAAGTGTTGAAAGCAGCACCCCTTTCCATAAAACCGGCTTTACACTCTCCCAACGCGTATCAAGACCTCCGGAAAAAAGAATCATTATAAGTGCAAAAACACCCATAAACTGAGCCATTCCGGTATTCGAAAAGTCAATTCCCCCAGGACCATCTGCACCGGCAAGCATTCCAATTGCCATAAACAAAAGCAATGAAGGAACACCTAACCTGCCGCTGGTTTTACTTGCCAGAATGCTGAGCAGCAACAAAATAGCGCCAGTAAGAATCAGATAATCAATGCTTAATGTTGTCCACATATGGCTAATCCAAAACAAAAAAGACTAAGACAAAAACTGAGTTGTAAAAATAAGAATAATCAGCAATAACCGGCAAATTAAGAATAGAAGCACAATCAATCCATAGGTCAGGGTTTAACTAAATGAGCACAGTATTTTGCAAAATCGCGTAAAATAAAGTTAATCCCAGACTACCAGCGAATCATGGTTTATCTGCTGATAATAAGAGCTTAACCACTCAATGCAAAAAAAACTTATCCTCCGCAATCGTTTGCAGTAAAACTTTGTGAATCAGTAATTTAATTAATGAGTAATTTTGCATTGACCTAAAAAGAAACTAAATAAACTAAGAAAATGACACATCATAATTCCACATCCAATATTGATGAAGTCTCCACACTACAGACAACCCGCGACCTGATAAGGTATATAAATCTGAAGCTGGCAACCATGGGACAACCGGTATTCGATGATTGCCATAATTCAAATGGCGATAGCCAACTTGCCGATCCGGAATTCCTTGAACTTACTTCAAACCTTGTCACCATTTACCGAAGCCGAACCCGATTGATTTCGAATGTTTATGCACCGGTTGACCGTCGCATACAGGGTTTTATCAACAGCTATCTTGAAGATCTGAAGCTAACTCATATACCTCATCTTCCCAACAATACGCTGGTAAGTGACAAACCCGGTGTTTCAAGGGTACTCAGTCTTCCGCCGCATCAGAATCATTACACCAATGATCTGCTGGATTCCTACCGCATAAGTCAGGGCGTTCTGCACAATCCCAAAAACGACCGCCGCACAACCGAAGGTTCTTTTCATATTGTTGATGGCGGACTTCCGGTGCCTGTGGATAAAATTGAAGTTCCGAAAGCAGCCTGGGCACGGTTTCTGGAATCCGCTTTTAATCCACCCGCTGAACTCAACCGGCTTCCGTTTACCTCAGGTCAGGAAAAACAGGCAGAAGTCTTTGTTTCGCTTTTGTTACGTCCGGTTGTTTGTCCTGAAGTGAAAGGCGTTATTAAACGCAAAACCATGGAAGTGCGCTTTTTTGCACCCGGAAGCCTTGTTGCAAACATCGACTTTGTAGAATCAATTTTCGGAAATGCCGGAAATCCTTCAAACCCGGCGGGAGATGCCGCACTTGATCCTGAACACTGGACAGGTCATACCGGATGTATTGTTCTGGCTCCTCAGCTTACAAAAATGACCAAAAAAGAGTTGGGACTTCCACATTTTGATCAGGCTACTGACCGCCAGCGTCGCGATGGTGTCTGCTGGAAAAATGAAAACGAACTCTACAACGGAGGCAATGCATTTAAAGTTACCTGCCGCGATGAACGTGGCGTGGTTATCACACTTATTGCTGACAACTATTTCGGATATTCAAAAAAAGAGATAAAAACCCAGATAAGTTACAGTGCCAACCTTTTTGGGCTGGTTGAAGAAGAACATTCGGGTGGAGCAGTTGCTTACCGCAGAAAAAATATCGGTGCGAACTTCAATGGCGCGTTGTTTATGAAAAACCGCCTGAAGAAAGATTATTTTTTCAGCGAAGTAGTTGAAAAGTTTGGTGCGCTGATGAACTTACAGCCGGAAGGTTACGGCATTGACAAAAAGTTCGAAAACATAATCTACATCCCCGAAGATACAGAAATTGATCTTTACAAGGGCACTGTGCAATGGAATCATTATGACAACCGGCAAACCATCCCGCTAAGGCCAGGGCATTTTTATATCTATCCTTCCGGACATAAACTGCACATGGAAAAACACCCGTCGGCACCTTCGTGGCGATTGGTGAGCACACATGCACGCGGCACTTTCTGTCACAAACCCAGTACGGTTTCGGGCGGAGGAAAATCAGAAATTTCCAAGTCGCTGCTTAATGCCATTATTTATGGGTCGTTCTTTGTTGATGACTACGACAAAGACATGAAAGCTGCCGATGAAATTATAAGTCATAATTTCTCAGGCCGCTGGAAAAATCCTGAAGAGCACAGCGGAGTTTCGCGTTCATTACTGTCGCCTGACCGTACACTTGGTTCGGCAATCAAATTATTGAACCCTTCGTCGCAATACACCGATGAATACAATGCATTTGTGAAGTCAATTCCGGCACATGTAAAGGCGCTGGTATTTTATGTAAAACGTTTCTATCGCCCTGAGCGCACAAGCGACGACTGGAAAGATTATTTCTCAGCCGACATGATTAACGGACGTAAGGGACACGAACTTTTGTTCAACAACCGCAAGCTCAGCGCCAGTTATCTGAGGGTTGGATATGCTGCCGACAACTCCTGGTATCTGAACAAACTGCGCTCTGATTTTATAGCCGCGGCCAAAATTCAGATGGAAGATGACATTACGGCTTCCATCACTTTGCCGGTGAAGCATCTGAAGTATTTGAACCCGGATTACAGCAACCGAAGTGTAAAAATTACAGAGAACTGCGAAGAGAAATTCTTTCAGCGTCCTGATGAGGCCATTCATCGCGGATATGACAAAGAAACGGAAGCAGACCTTTCGCAGCGCAATAATTTCTGCTCGAATTATGAGCCACTTTCTGCTGAAGATGGAAAACGGCTCACCGAAAATGCAATCAGTTTCGATCTCTACACCAAACCCATTCGTAAGCTCATCACCGAAGGAAGCAACGACAGTTCGGGTCACTATTTTATCAGCCCTGCACACCCAAGGATTGTAAATGGTGCACCATCAAAAAACCCGCGTTACCTTCAAATCAGACCCGATCTGGTGAATCCGATTGACGACCATCTTGCTGAAATCGGCAACAGGCTCTCAGGACGAATTCCACTTACTGAGGCAGTTTATCATCCAATAAATGCTGTGTTACCTGGCCGCCGCAACAATCCGCCTGAACCGGAAAACGGAATCAGGGGTTTAAGTGTTTACGGGCCGATTCATTATCAGGAGCTTCCAGAGTTATTTATGGACTTCGTTTGCAGCCTTACCGGAAAATCGCCATCTACAACCGGAGCAGGATCGGAAGGTGCGCTTACCAAAGGTCCTTTCAATATGCTGAACCCGGTAACTGACCTCAACAATGCTTTGCTGAGTTACATTTTAGCTGATTACCATGCATTTACATCAGCAGCCGGTCACATTGGCACTGAATCTCGTTTCGATCACGATATTTCATTGTTGATTCCTGAATTATGGAGTCGCATAAATGTAAGTGACCGCGATCCGAAAAAGCTGATTGCTGAAGGTTCGCTTGAAAAACTCGAAGATTTTGAATTTAATGGTAAACCAGTGCTTGCATCGCGTCTGGGTTACCGCATCACCGAAAATTTCACTTTCAGTTACCTGAAAAGTATTTTTGATGAACCGCAGGCTGTTTTTACCGACAAAATGCTTCGCCCCGAAAAACAGGATATGGCAGCATTTGCTGACGGAATCAACAACATTGTGGAAGCCCAGCAAAGGGTTGCACTTCAGTATTTTGTTGACAACAGTGCAGAAGCAGCAATTCCACCGCTGAAAGCACTGCTTCACATTATGGCTTACGGCACATTCGAAGGAAAAACCGTTGATCATCCTGAAATCAGGCAACAATTTTCGCGGGAATATGTGCTGGCTTCGGATTGGTACAACGAAAGGCTGTTGCGAAAACAAAGCATTGATATTGCTTACTATGAAAACGGCCTGAGTTATCTGAGGCAATTTATATCTCAGGATCTGAATGCTGAATACATCGAAAACCTGAACCTTAAGGAGCGGATGAATAATGTGGAGAAAGAACTGGAGTTTGTAAGTTCTGAAGCATATATTGATTTCCTTACGGGAACAATCGGTGCTGATCCGCTTTTCAGGAAGGGGAAAGGGTTAAGTTAGAAAAGAGGGTTAAGGCACTTCGACTCCGCTCAGTGTGACATTGGTGATTTAACAGCGTTGTTCAACTTTAATAAATTCATTATCAATTGAATACGAAGTCATCCTGAGCGGAGTCGAAGGATAAGCCCAACAATCTGTCATTGCTAGCGAAGTCGAAGGACTATACGATTAATCTTCAACAATGCTTTTTGATTGTGAAGAAGAATATGAAAAAAGAAGAATAAGCGTTTAATACACTTCGACTTCGCCTGCCTGACTGCGCGGCAGGCAGGCTCAGTGTGACATTCGTTTTAGGGAGACATCAATTCATTTGTAATTGTGCCCATCAAAATAAATTATCCGAACCTAAATCAGGTTTCTTTGTTTAAGATGCGATGATAAAGGGAAAAACCATTATACAACCCATATTCAACTTGCTGAAAGAAGCTGCAGTTCTTGTATTGCTTCTTTCAGTTATGTGGCTGTTTACCAATAGTCTGGTGAACCGCCACAGTCATCGTTTACCATCGGGAATAATCATTGAACACGCCCACCCATTCAGCAGCAACCAAACTCCTGTTCAGCAACATTCGCATACCGATAAAGAATATTTTTATTTTGATCAGATTACGGCTTTGCAAACACTGATTGTGGTTGCCATAATGATATTTATGGCAGCCGTTTATATCAGACCATTAAAGGTTAAAAAGGAAGTCAATCATATTATACTGATTGAAAATCCCGTTCACCGTTTACGCCCTCCCCCTATTTTTTAAAAGCCGGAATTCATAGTAAAAGCTTGCCGTAATTTCTGGCTGAAAGCCAATTAAGGACACTTGCGTTTTTCATAATGCAAACTTCAGCGTTTGAGTTTTAGAAACGTATATCCGAAAGGATTTTATGCACGGCAAGCCATAATACCAGGTCATTATATTAACAGTAGTTTAAAAATTCTTCTTCCCCAATGAAACTCAAAATACTCATTTTTGTGCTGCTGCTTTTGCAGTGGACAACAATTTTTGCGCAATCTGATGCCAACCTTTTCGGACATGTAGTTGATGAAACCGGTGAGCACATTCCGTTTGTAAACCTCGTTATTAAGGATACACGCATCGGCACAGCCACTGATATCACCGGCCATTACATGATTACCAACATTCCTCCGGGAGATCATACACTTGTAATTCAGCATGTTGGACACAAAACCAAAGAAATGCAATTCACCATTGCTCCACGCGAAAGCAAAGAGTTTGACATTACCCTTGAAACCATTTCTGTTGCGCTGGAGCAGGTGGTAATCAGCGGAAGCCTTAAAGAGCAGTCGCTGCGCGATTCTCCTGTACGAATTGAGGTGCTTAATGCCGGTTTCCTGCAAAAAACGCCATCAAACAACCTGATGCAATCCATTGGAATGATCAACGGAGTGCAACAAGTGACTGCCTGCGGGGTATGCGGCACCAACGAAATCCGCATCAACGGGCTCGAAGGTTCCAACACAGCAGTGCTGATTGACGGAATGCCGATTATGGGAGCGCTGGCATCGGTTTACGGACTGAATGGCATTCCGAATGCATTGATTGATCGGGTTGAAGTGATTAAAGGAGCTTCTTCAACCCTTTACGGATCAGAAGCCATAGGTGGCATCATCAACATCATCACCAAAACTGCGGAATCAGCACCCCGCTTCCTTTTCAATACAAACTGGAGCCATCTTGGTGAGCGAAGTGCCGATATTGGATTCTCCCCTTTTCGTGGACGGAAGTTCGATGCACTTTTCAGCGGAAGCATAAACACCATGGAACGTTTTATGGATTTAAACGAAGATAACTTTGCCGATAAAGTAACCATCAAACCATCTGTATCGCTCTTCAACAAATGGAGTTTCCAACGGCCTGCCGGAAAAACAGCTTCATTTGCTGCCAAATTCTACCACGAAAACCGCGCAGGAGGAACACGTGAATTTCTGGGCGCTTACAACTATAAACCAAACAGCAAAGTAAGAGGAAGCGACAGTCTTTACGGCGAAACCATCTTTACAAACCGTTATGAAGTGATGGGGTCTTACAGCCTTCCTGGAAGTGCTGACCTGCGGCTCGATATTTCACAAAGCGGCCACTGGCACGACAGCTGGTATGGCACCACATTTTACAAAGGTGAACAGCACATCAGCTTTGCCAATCTCATCTGGCAGACCACAGCAGGAGAAAGACATAACATTACTTCGGGATTTACAGCGCGTTATCAGATTTATGATGACAATACTCCTGTAACTGCCACCGGCAGTGACCGTCAGTTTATTCCGGGCATTTTTGTGCAGGATGATTTCAGAATAAACAGCAGAACAAATCTGCTTGCGGGAGCTCGCCTTGATCACCACAAAAGGCATGGGCTGGTATTTTCGCCGCGTTTAAGTGCAAAGTACGATATTGCCAAAAATACCATTTTCAGGATAAACAGCGGAACCGGCTTTCGTACAGTGAATATCTTTACCGAAGACCACGCCGCCTTATCGGGATTTCGCGAAGTAGAGATAACCGAAGACCTGAAACCTGAGCAATCGTGGAATATTTCACTCAGCCTGAATCAGACCATCAATCGTCAGGTCGGGCGCTGGATTGTGATGGATGCTGATTTGTTTTATACCCGGTTCAGCAATAAAATACTGGCTGATTACGACACTGATCCTCAGAAAATCATTTACCGGAACCTGCCTGATGGCGATTATGCGGTAAGCCGGGGAGTAGCCATATCTGCAAATGGCAGAATCAACGGATTTTTCACCTGGTCAGCCGGATTTACCTGGCAGGATGTGTTCGCCGTAAGCCAAAACGAAGCAGAAGAATCAACAAAAGAAATGCAGCCACTTAGTCCGGCATTTACAGGTAACTGGCTGCTTAGCTGGGATGCAAAAAAACTCAAAACTACCGTAGATTTGACGGGAACATTTACCGGTGAGATGATGTTGCCAACTTTTGACCCTGAGGTGGTGAACGATGATCAGTTGTCAAAGCCTTACAGTCTGGTTAATCTGCTGGTAAATTACAACCTCAACCAGAGTGTAAGGGTTTATGCGGGTGTAAACAATATCCTTGACTGGCGGCAAAACAGGAACCCGATCATCAACTGGCAATCTCCGTTTTCTGATGACTTTGATGCAGCCAATGTTTACGGTCCGCTTTACGGAAGAAGTCTGATGATGGGGATTAGATTGCTGATGTAGGTTTTGGACTGGCTGTGATGCAATCATACCTTTAAGTGCAACAATACACTCACCATGATTGTTAAGTACAAAAATCAGCACTTATGGAAAAACCCAACAACACCCTTAAAAAGATTTATCACCCATCGAAGGAGGTAAAAAAAAGAGCGATTGTAAAGGATTATGAAACCCTTTATGCAGAATCCATAACAAACCGTGAGGATTTCTGGGCAAAAGAGGCCAAACGCCTGGAATGGTATAAGAAGTGGGACAAAGTACTTGACGCTTCAAACCACCCGTTTTATGAATGGTTTCAGGGTGGCAGGATCAACATTGTGCACAATGCGCTTGATCGTCATCAGAAAAATGCCACACGCAATAAACTGGCCATTATCTGGGAAGGTGAACCCGGCGATTTGCGTACTTTTTCCTATCACGCGCTTCACAGGGAGGTTTCGCGGTTTGCCAATATTCTCAGATCAATGGGTGCCAAACAAGGAGAGGTTGTTACCATCTATATGCCGCAAATCCCGGAAACGGTGATTGCAATGCTGGCTTGTGCCAAAATCGGCGCCATTCACAGTGTGGTTTATGGTGGATTTAGTGTGGAAGCGCTGGCAGAACGCATCGAAGACGCCAACAGTCGCATTCTGGTTACTGCCGATGGAGGTTTCAGACGCGGAAAAGCAGTTGGACTGAAAAGTATTGCCAACGAAGCAATGAAACGCTCTCCGACGATTGAAGTGTGCATTACCGTTAAACGCACCGGCGAAGAGTGTTACATGGAAAATGACCGTGATTTCTGGTATCACGATCTGATGTCGATGCCGCTTGCTTGCTCCGATTGTGCTACCGTGGAAACCGATGCCGAAGATCCTCTGTTTATACTTTACACTTCCGGCACAACCGGAAAACCAAAAGGGTTGGTTCACACGCATGGCGGATATGCAGTATATACCGCTTCAACGTTCAGGTATGTATTTGACATTAAACCCGAAGACCGTTTCTGGTGTGCTGCCGATCCGGGCTGGGTTACCGGACATAGCTATATGGTTTACGGGCCGCTAATAAATGGCGCCACCATTATGATGTATGAAGGTGCGCCGAACCATCCTTACCCAAATCGGTGGTGGCAGATGATTGAAAAATACGGCATCAACATTCTGTACACCTCTCCTACCGCCATCCGCGGATTGATGCGTTTCGGCTCGTCCTGGGCCGACAGACATAACCTGAGTTCGCTGCGGCTGCTGGGTTCTGTGGGAGAACCTATAAACCCTGAAGCATGGAAATGGTATCATGAGGTAATCGGCAAAGGTCGCTGCCCCATCATGGACACCTGGTGGCAAACTGAAACCGGAGGGCATATGATAACACCACTTCCGGTGATACCGCTGAAACCCGGATCGGCAACCAAACCGTTTTTCGGGAACGAAATGGCCATTGTGGATGATTCAGGAAAAGAAGTAAAATCGGGGGAAGAAGGCAACCTGATTATTAAGAATCCCTGGCCTGGCATGGCGCGCACCATTTTGGGTGATCCGGATCGTTATGTGGAAAAATACTGGGAAAAGTACAGCAAACAGAAGTGGTATCTGGCCGGCGATTCAGCCCGTAAGGATGAAGATGGTTATTACTGGATTATCGGTCGGATTGATGATGTGATAAAAGTTAGCGGATACCGTCTTGGCTCCGCCGAAATCGAAAGTGCTCTGGTGAGCCATCCGGCAGTAACCGAAGCTGCAGCCATTGCGCTACCTGATGAATTGCGCGGAAATATCATTCATACAACTGTGGTCCTCCGGCAGGGAATGGAAGCCAATGATAAACTGGCCGAAGAGCTGAAAACACACGTTGAAAAAGAGATAGGCCCTATTGCCCGACCTGCTTTTGTGGTTTTCAGCGATGCTTTGCCTAAAACCCGAAGTGGAAAAATCATGCGCCGCGTGTTGAAAGCCAGAGCACTCGGACTTGATACGGGCGATTTAAGTACGTTGGAAGAGTAGAAATGTGGCAACCCCTGACAGGGTTACGAACCCTATCAAAACAGGGAGGCAGACAGATGCACGCATACCTCTAAATACGGAGCACAACCCTGTCAGGGGTCAGTGGTCGTGGACTGGCAACCCCTGACAGGGTTACGAACCCTATAAAAATGGAGAAGCAGTCAGATACTCGCTTACCTCTTGACAGGTAGGAAAACCCTGTCAGGAGTTAGTGGTAAACAAAAAAATCCGTAATTTCGTCACCCATTAGCATTTAAGCATCACCAACTGAATTAAGCAACAAATGACCGGTATCCTGATCTATCTTATTATTTTGCTGATTACTGCATTTCTTTCTCCTTATCTGATCCGTAAAGGGGGCAAAATTGCGCCATGGTTGTTAGGCATGGTTTCTGCCGGCGGATTTGCTTATCTGCTTGGTTTTGCAGGATTCATTGCTGATGGCAACTCTTTGAATTACACCATTGAATGGCTGCCGGAACTTTATCTTAACTTTTCGCTCTACCTTGACGGGCTTTCGCTGTTTTTTGCGTTGCTGGTTACCGGTATGGGCGCATTGGTTCTGGTTTTCTCGGGCAACTACATGAAGCCCTATGCCATGAAGCATCGCTTCTTTTTCCTGATTTTGCTGTTTGAATTTGCCATGCTTGCGCTGGTACTCTCAGGCAATCTGTTTACCTTGTTTATCTTCTGGGAACTGACCAGTGTAAGTTCTTTCCTGCTGGTTGGTTTTAATCATGAAAAGCCGGAAGCCCGGAATGCTGCCCTTCAGGCATTATTGATTACCGTTGCAGGCGGATTGGCTATGATGGCCGGTTTTATTATGCTGGGTCAGATTGCAGGCACATTGGAAATCAATCAATTATTAAAATCAGGCGACTTAATCCGCAATCATCCGCACTATCTGCCTGTTCTGTTGTTGATTCTGGCCGGAGCCTTTACCAAATCGGCTCAGTTTCCGTTTCATTTCTGGCTGCCGGGGGCCATGCAGGCTCCATCGCCTGTGAGTGCTTATCTGCATTCGGCAACAATGGTAAAAGCGGGTATTTATCTGCTGATGCGACTAAGTCCGGTGATGGGTGGCACTCCGGAGTGGAAATACATCCTCACCATAACCGGAGCCGTAACAATGATTCTGGGAGGATATTTTGCTTACTCGCAAACCGATTTCAAAAAAGTTCTTGCCTACACCACAATAAGTGCCCTTGGAACGCTGGTGCTTATGCTGGGAATTGATACAGACATTTCAATCAAGGCAGCAATAATCTTTCTTTTGGTGCATGCACTTTACAAAGGTGCCTTGTTTATGATAGCCGGGTTGATTGATAAATCGGTGGGATCGCGTGATTTACGAAAGATCGGAGGACTCAACAAAGTAATGCCGGTTGCAGCGCTGGCAGCAATAATCTCGCTGCTCAGTATGGCCGGGCTTCCGCCGATGATAGGATTTATCGGCAAGGAACTTATTTATGAAGCCAAATTTGCGCTGCCCGACATCGGCAATCTTCTGCTTATTGCCGGAGTGTTGACCAATGTTATAATGGTTGCTATTTCACTCGCGCTGATCTTCAACCTGTTTCTCGGTCCTTTAAAATATCCCGGAGAAAGACCCACACGCCCCGCCTTTGCCCTCAGGGTTGGTCCTTCACTGCTGGCTGGAATCAGCTTGATTTTTGGTTTGTTCCCCGCAAGGGTAGCCGACTTTCTGCTTAGTCCGGCAATTAAATCCATACGGCCTTCCATTGACAGTATAAAACTATCGCTCTGGCACGGTTTCAACGAAGTGCTGCTTGTAAGTTTCATTACTGTGGCTGCCGGTGTAATTCTATTTCTGCTTTATCGTAAAGTAAATCACATACTTACACATTTCAACAACGAAGTAATTACCTTCAGGTTTGCCGATGCATTCAACAAAATTCTTAACGGATTTTTGTTTCTCACCAAACGAAAAACATCCTTTATTCAAAGCGGCTACCAGCGATTTTATCTGATGGCCATTTTCATCATGACCTCAGTGCTGGCCTGGTATCAATTGATCTTCACCTGGCCTGAAATTGAAAATGTCAGCTTTTCACAACCTGCAATTTATGAGTTTGTCATTCTGCTTCTGATAGTGAGTTCTGCCATGGTTGCAGTTTTTGTCAGATCGCGGCTTGCGGCCATACTTTCGCTGGGTTCGGTTGGTTATGGAATTGGCCTGTTATTTATTGTTTATGGTGCAATTGACGTTGCCATAACCCTTATGCTGGCCGAAACCCTTGTACTTGTGCTCTTTATGGTTGTTATTTATCATCTGCCTAAGTTTACCGAATTTTCGTCGAAAGCTTCCCGCCTGCGCGATGGAGCTATTGCATTGCTCGTTGGGAGTTTTATGACAGGTCTTGTGCTGAAAGCCGGACAATTAAACCTGAATCCGAAGATTTCGGATTTCTATGTTGAAAATGCACTGCCTCTGGCTCATGGCAGCAACATTGTAAATGTTATTCTGGTGGATTTCAGGGCACTGGATACACTTGGCGAAATTACGGTACTGGTTATCGCAGCAATTGGCGTGGTGGCTTTGCTGAAACTTAAGACAAAGAAAGGAAGCGCAACATGAAATCTTACATAACTCAACTTGCCGCTACGCGCTTACTGCCGGTTACGCTTATACTTTCGCTGCTGGTTTTTTACCGGGGCCACAATGAGCCCGGCGGAGGTTTTATTGGTGGACTGATGGCTGCTGCCGGATTTATTTTCTACGCCATGGCTTTTGATACCGCTGAAGCTGAAAAAAAACTCCGTGTCAGCCCGCTAATGCTTATTGTTGCCGGACTTTCAATTGCATTTATAAGCACACTGCCTTCGTTGTTTGCAGGCAATCCGTTTTTTACCGGTGAGTGGATTTCGCTGAGCATTCCTTTGCTGGGTAAACTGAAACTTGGCACCCCGATGCTTTTCGATTTAGGAGTTTATTTCACTGTGTGGGGCATATCAGTAACTATTCTTTTTAATGTAATGGAGGAATAAATATGGAAGTACTACTCGCTATAGTCATAGGGTTGCTTTATGCTGCAGGGGTTTATCTTCTGCTGCGCCGAAGCATCGTTAAACTTATTCTCGGAATAATGTTCTTCAGCCATGCCACCAATCTGCTGATTTTTGTAGCAGGAGGTTTGCACAAAGGAAAACCGCAGTTTGCCAGCGATGGTTTAACTGCTGTGTCTGCCAATCCCACCGATCCGCTGCCGCAGGCTTTAATACTTACCGCAATTGTCATCGGTTTTGGGATTACTGCATTTTTTCTGGCATTAATGTACAGGTTTTATCAGGCAACAGGAACCGAAGATCTGGATGAACTTAAGGAAGGAGAAAACAAATGATTTTGCCGGCACTACCCATACTTATTCCCCTGCTTACCATTATTTTTCTGCTCTTCAATTTTCAGCGAAGGGAATGGCAGCCTTGGATCGGGCTCACCGGCGCATTGCTGCAACTTGCGCTGGCAATTTTTCTGGCAGTTCAGGTAAAAACGCAAGGCATTCTGGTGCTTCACACCGGAAACTGGGAAGCTCCTTTCGGCATCACGCTGGTAATTGATGCATTCAGCTCTATCATGCTGGTGCTAGCCGGCATTATCGCGGTAAGCGTGAGCATTTATTCTATCGATGCTATTGACCGGCAACGGCAATCGTTTTTCTTCTTTCCTATGGTGCAGGGTTTGCTGATGGGTGTAAACGGGGCATTTGTAACCGGCGATATTTTCAATCTTTATGTCTGGTTCGAAGTAATGCTTACCGCATCGTTTGTACTGATTACCCTTGGCGGAGAAAAAAAGCAGCTTAACGGAGCCATAAAGTACGTAAGTATCAATCTTGTTTCTTCGCTTTTCTTCCTGGCCGGAATCGGTTTGCTTTACGGAAAAACCGGAACCCTGAACATGGCCGACCTTGCGATGAAACTCTCTCTTGCCGATAACAATGTTCTTATGAATACATCGGCTGTTTTGTTCTTTGTGGCGTTTTCGATCAAAGCAGCAGTATTTCCGTTCTTTTTCTGGTTGCCGGCATCTTATCACACACCACCGGTGGCAATTACGGCATTATTCGCCGGGCTGCTCACCAAAGTAGGTGTGTATTCAATGATCAGATTTTACACCCTGTTCTTTGTTCAGGATAAACTTTTCTGGCATCCGCTGTTTTTGTGGATTGGCGGATTAACAATGGTAATCGGGGTATTGACTGCCGCTTCTCAATACGACATCCGGAAAATCCTTTCATTTCATATCATCAGCCAGATCGGGTATATGATTATGGGGCTCGGAATTTTTACCGTGGCCGGAATTGCAGGTGCTATCTTTTTTATGGCGCACAACATCATCGCCAAAACCAACACCTTTCTGGTGGCTGGCCTTATCAACCGGGTAACCGGAAGTTACGATCTGAAGCAAATCGGCGGACTTTACAAAATAAGGCCCTGGCTGTCGATTCTGTTTATCATTCCAGCCTTCGGACTTGCAGGCATCCCTCCCCTTTCGGGATTTTTCGGGAAGCTGATTCTCATTTCAGCCGGATTTAATGCCGGTGAGTACGTTATCTCATTTGTTGCGCTCGCTGTGGGTTTGTTTACCCTTTTTTCGATGGTAAAAATCTGGAACGAAGCCTTCTGGAAACCACGCCCCGAAGGATTACCACCGTATGAAGGCGAAAATGAAAATCTGCCGGTTTCAATGGTAATTCCTGTGGTTTTTCTCGGACTTATCACACTAACCATGGGCTTTGCGGTAAAACCAATCCTGGAAATTGCCATGAATGCAGCCGGACAATTGCTCGACCCGAAAATTTACATTCAGGCTGTATTGGGTTCGTAAAAAACAATAACCGATAATTATGAAAAAGATACTTTTCAAGATTCCTCATTTCTTCATTTTCATCCTTTTCTATTTAAAAGAAATGGTGAAAGCGAATTTCTATCTGGCCAGAGATATTCTAAGCCCGAAGATGAGAATCAGCCCGGGCATTGTAAAAATCAACATCCGCGCAAACAGCGACAACCGCATACTTGCACTGTTTAACCTTATCACAATGACGCCCGGCAGTATTTGCATGGACATCAGTGACGACAGGAAAAGCATCTATGTGCACGGCATGTACGTTAAGGATCGCGATTCTTTTGAATCGGAGATAAAAGAAGGTATTGAAAAAAAGATTCTGGAGGTTTTTGAATGATGACTGACCACTCTGTTTTACCCGATTGGGTTGCATTTGCTGCGCTAACCATGCTTGCGGTGGCTATGTTGCTGGCACTTTACCGGCTGGCAAAAGGGCCAACCTTGCCCGACCGCATTGTGGCGCTTGATCTGATTGCTTCATTAACCATTGGCTTTACAATTGTATTTGCCATCTACACACAACAGGTTCGATACCTTGATATTGCAGCCATTGTGGCACTTGTTATTTTTATTGGAACGGTTGCCTATGCAACATATCTGAAAAAGAAATACTATGATTAACAACCTTATCGTTTCATTTTTTGTACTTGCCGGAGCATTTTTCTCATTGCTTGCGGCAGTTGGTGTAATCAGATTTCCTGATGTTTATACCCGTATGCACGCAGCCACAAAAGCCCCGGCTTTTGGCATTTTGTTGTTTCTGATCGCTGCTGTATTCTTTTTTGCTGATTTCTACACTTCAGCCATCAGCCTGATGATTGTGGTTTTTATATTCCTCACAGCTCCGGTAGCGTCTCACATTATAAGCAGGGTTGCTCATTTGCTCAATACCGAAATATGGAGTGAAACCAGCATCGACGAACTGGCCAACGATGCCGATATCATCGGGAAAAAGAGCCCGGCTGAAATTTCGGATGCAGAGAATGGGTGATAGTCTTAGATAAAATCTTTTCTGTCATGAGAAAAATGATTTATTAAATCTTATCAAAAAACCATTTGCTGCAATATCGTCAGTTTGTAAAGCATTCATGAAATATTAATGATTATTTAACATGCGTTAAATACACTTGCATGTGCTTGATAATGACCTTTGTGAATAATATATAAGACAAACCCATAAAAATAACGCAACCTTGTAATCCAAAACAATTTTAACTGGCATAAACATTGAGAAGTCTCAAAGGTTAAAGGTTAACTCATTATTTTAAATCCGCATAAATATCAATAAACTGACGAAAGTCAGGGCTTGACTTAACAACTCATCCGGATTTAAGAATAGTAGGGAATTTTAACCTTTCCTTAGGGACAATTGCTTTACACTTTTTTAAAAGATCAAAAGGATTTAAATTTTATGAAAATCAACGAAATTACCCTGAAACGGAGGAATTTCAGACAATGACAAGATACCAGAAAATGCAGGTCATGAACCGTTATTACAGAATAACTAAGTTCTACGACTTCCTGAAAGATACAAGTATCAAGGCCGGGCTTACGATTTTAATTATTGGATTGCTACTGTGGGGTTTAGAGCACTTTTTTCTCGATTTTAATGCAATACTTGATAAGCTTGTCGCTACATTTACGCCACTGGCTATTCTTGCTGTTTTTGTTATATCAGAAACCTTTCTGGGGCTTATCCCGCCTGAAATCTTTATTGCCTGGAGCGCAAAATCAGCAGAACCGTTAATATTCTTACTATTCCTTGCAAGTTTGTCTTACATAGGAGGAATATTTGCCTACCTGATCGGCAAACTTTTGTTCCAGATTCCTCCTGTAAGATATCATCTGGAGGTAAAGATTGCCGGGCACATAACAAATCTGAAAAAATGGGGAGGATTTTTTGTATTTGTCGGGGCAATGCTTCCAATCCCACATTCCCTTGTAAGTATGGCTTGTGGTTTAATAAAATACGATTTCCGTCAATATCTGCTATGGGCATTGTTCAGATATGTGCGTTTCGGCATTTATGCATTGGTGTTGTTTAAGGTTTTCTGAGAAACAGCAGAATGATGTTTTCCGGAATTAATTGGGACGCACGCGAGCGGCATTGGTAATAAAAGAAAATGCTATTAGAAAATCAATGAATTGCCACACGGCTTTAGCCTGTGGCAAGAAAAGGGTGATGGATGTATGGGGCTTTAGCCCAATTTCGTAAGGTTTGGGCTAAAGCCCGGTGTGGTATTGAGTTTTTTGTCGTTCCTCCAGCTAAAGCTGGAGGGAATTCATCTGCTAGCATTAAGCCGCTAGCAGATGATAAAAGAAAATGCTACAAGAAAAGTTATTATATTTGCTTGGCATACCACTATTTCTTTATTACTTAATCAACTAATCTAACCATAAAATTATGCCTTCTGTTAAAGTATATATTCATTTTGTCTGGAGCACTAAAAACTGGGTAGCACATCTTGATTCTCCTGAATTGAGAAAGGTGGTTTGGCAGCATATCAAAGAAAATTCCGAAACTAAGAATATTTACATCGATTTTGTCAATGGTCACAAGAACCATTGTCACTGTCTGATATCGCTCGGCGTTGACCAAACCATTCAAAAAGTGGTGCAACTAATAAAAGGAGAATCATCTTTCTGGATAAATAAGCACGGTCTTACAAAGCAGAAATTTGAATGGCAGGATGAGTATTTTGCAGTTTCTGTGTCTGAGTCAGCTATTGACAAGGTTAGGAATTATATCAAAAATCAGGAAGAGCATCACAGACATAAGACTTTTGAGGAAGAGTATGAAGAGTTTATTAGAATATATGGTTTTCAGAAGTTTACGGATGACTCTTCCACGTCCTCCAGATGAAGTTGGAATTCGTCGAATAAAAGTTGGGCTAAAGCCCGGTGTGGTTTTGAGTTATTGTTGTCATTCCTCCAGCTAAAGCTGGAGGGAACTCATCTGCTAGCATTAAGCCGCTAGCAGATGATAAAAGAAAATGCTATTAGAAAATCATATGAATTGCCACACGGCTTTAGCCTGTGGCAAGAAAAGGATGATGGATGTATGGGGCTTTAGCCCAATTTCGTAAGGTTTGGGCTAAAGCCCGGTGTGGGGTTGAGGTTTGTTGTTGTTCCTCCAGCTATAGCTGGAGGGAATTCAGAAGCACGCGTCAGGGGACGCGCGCTAGCAGTATGGGTGATAAAAGAAAATGTCATATGAAAATCATATGAATTGCCACACGGCTTTAGCCTGTGGCAAGAAAAGGGTGATAGATGTATGGGGCTTTAGCCCAATTTCGTAAGGTTTGGGCTAAAGCCCGGTGTGGGGTTGAGTTTTTTGTCGTTCCTCCAGCTAAAGCTGGAGGGAACTCATTGGGACGCGCGCGAGCGGCATTGGTGATGAAAGAAAATGCTATTAGAAAATCAATGAATTGCCACACGGCTTTAGCCTGTGGCAAGAAAAGGATGATGGGTTTATGGGGCTTTAGCCCAATTTCATAAGGTTTGGGCTAAAGCCCGGTGTGGGGTTGAGTTTTGTGTCATTCCTCCAGCTGAAGCTGGAGGGAATTCAGCTGGTGAGTGGTATGGAATTACTTACAGTTCAGTTTGGAGCGGCATTACAAATGCCGCTCAGCTGGTGAGGCGTCAACCATATCAAGGCAACATCCCGGCTAAGCGGAATTTTTGCTTCGCTGAGCTCGTCCGCTTTGGCGGCCTCGGTTGCAATTCCGCCTGGAACACCATTGAATTTGCAATTCAATGTATTCTTCCGTTTTCAGAACCGACCTTCTGACGGGTTTGGCTAAAGCCCAAAGTGCATTTGAGTTTTTTTTTACCTCCAGCTGAAGCAGGAAAGAATTCATCTGCTAGCATTGGTCACTAGTAGGTCCTTAACATCAATCAAGTGTCCAAAATGGATTCCACGGCTTCAACTGTGGAAATCCTGCCCCATTCTGATCCGATTCTGCTCAACTCTCAGCTTTTTTTGCGTATCAATCTTAAAACACACATTTATCAACCATCATGACTTAAAATTACATAATTCACATATCTGATATTTAGTATATAAAGAAATTATGAAAGGGATTCATTCTGAAGAAAAGAAATAAATTTTCACATCTTTCATAATTACAGATAGTTACCATCATCACAAAGCCTTGCCATTCCGTGCGAATTGAGAAATCACGCTCTCATTTTGCATACCATCAATATTGGGTGGAAGCAATATATAATTCTATTGGAACGGTAATTGCAAAGCTTAGTTGACAAATACTAAAATAAACTACTATGAAAAGAGCACAAATTCTAATTCTGTTTGCAATTGTTACATTGTCAGGTTTTATCCTCAGCGCATGCGATAAAGAAGACAAAAACACTACAGAAGGCAAAGCTACAGTTCAAATGATGCTTACCGATGCCCCATCTGTTTATGATGCAGTTAATGTTGACATCCGTGAAGTTTTGATACACACCGATACTGAAGGTTGGGTTTCTATACCCCTTGAAAATCCTGGTGTATATAACCTGCTTGAGTTCAGCAATGGACTTGACGTATTGCTGGGAACCGTTGTAATTGCCCCGGGCAATCTTTCACAAATGAGACTTGTACTGGGCAGCGAAAATTCAGTGGTTGTTGATGGCGTTTCATATCCGCTAACTACTCCATCGGGACAAACTTCAGGAATAAAACTCAACCTGCACAGTCAGCTTGAGGCCGGATATTTTTATAAATTCTGGCTCGACTTTGATGCCTCACGTTCTGTTCATATGACCGGAAACGGCAAATATATGCTCAAACCAGTTATACGCATGTATACCGAAGCATCGGGAGGTGCAATCACAGGTAACGTATTTCCGGAAGATGCAGCACCCATTGTAACAGTTTATAACAACAGTGATACCCTGATGGCCATTCCAAATGCCAATGGTTACTTTCTGTTTCCAGGTGTTTCAGAAGGCACTTATACTGTAAAGTTCAGCTCAAGGTTAGATCCCCTTCCGATTCTGGATGTAATAGTACCCAATGTGGTAGTTGTTAAAGGACAGACAACCGTAATTACGGATGTAACATTACTGCCGCTTTAAACGATGATTAAATAGTATTGGAAACCGGATGTCGGTTTCATGAAATAAAATGAAAGAGAGGCAAACTAAAATTTTGCCTCTTTTTTTATTGAAGAATATTGTTGTTGATTGCGGAAATTTATGATAATTTATTGGTGTAATAAAACCAACATTGACCACTATCCTTAAATACTGACATCGGTAAAAAAGAAGCTGCATTAGAAGTGTTGCTCAACCGCATAGAATTATTCCACATTTTTTTCACCAAAAGTTACTTTTTCTCAAAAAGTTGATATACTTTTGTTTCGTCGTTCGACGAAATGCGAAATGATTATGACAAAAGTGAAAATTTACACAGACGAACAATATAAGATTGCACGTATTGCCAAGGCATTGTCTCACCCTGTGCGGGTTTATATCCTTGACTATATTGCAAATAACACCAAAACCTGCTGTTACAGCGGCGATTTGCACGAAAATCTTGATATAGCCCGCTCAACCCTTTCAGAACATCTGAATGAGCTGAAAAAAGCAGAACTGATACAGGGTGAAATCAATCCGCCATACATCAAATACTGTATCAACCGCGAAAACTGGGCTTTAGCCAAAGCCTTGTTCGGAAAATTTTTTGAAGATTGATCAGATCACACAATTCTAAACAACTCAAATCAAATAAAATGGAAATTAAAGTGCTGGGCCCTGGCTGCCCCAATTGCAAAATCCTGGAAAAACGCGTACGGGATGTTGTCGAAAAACTTAATATGGATGCGACCATCACAAAGGTTGAGGACATTATGGAAATTATGACCTACAATATAATCAAGACTCCTGCACTGGTAATCAATGGTGAAGTGGTGGTTAAAGGCCGCCTGCCATCGGAAACTGAAATTGAAACTTTCCTAACCAAATAACTTACACAATGAGAAAGCACATTCTATTCTTTGCATTTGCCCTTGTTGGGATATTTATGATGGCCTGCAACCCACAGAAAACTGCGGAAACTGCTGAAGCTGTTGAATTGCCCGAAAGCGAAATCACAGTTTATTATTTTCACAACGAAAGACGCTGTGCTACCTGCGAAGCTGTTGAATCAGAGACTAAAGCGGCACTGGAAAAATACTATCCGCAACAGATAAAGGATGGTAAAATTGCTTTCGTTTCTCTGAGCCTTGAAGAAGCATCCGGCGCCAGTATTGCTGACCATTTTCAGATAGCATCTCAATCATTGATAGTTGTAAAAGGCGATGAACTGAAAGACATTACCAACGAAGGGTTTCTTTATGCACGGGCTACACCGGTGAAGCTCCATCAGGAAGTAAAAAAGGCTATAGACCCGCTAATCAACTAAAACCATGGAGTTTCTACAAACCTGGCTCGAAAACTCAGAATACGGAGTGGTAACCGCATTGTTGCTGGGACTTATGACTGCCATTAGTCCATGCCCGCTTGCAACCAACATCTCGGCCATCGGATTTATAAGTCGAAACCTCGAAAACCGTAACAAGGTATTCCTCAACGGTTTGGTTTATACATTGGGAAGAACATTCTCTTACACCGTGTTGGGTGCAATTATTTATTTTGGTGCCAGTCAGCTATCCATAGCCCGTTTTGTTCAAAGCTGGGGTGAGAAGTTATTGGGGCCTGCCCTGATACTTATCGGACTGTTTATGCTGGATGTCATCAGGTTGAACATCCCTGGCCTGAAAATCGGTGAGCAAATGGAAAAGAAGGCTATGAGCAGCTACTGGAGTATGTTTCTTATCGGCGTTCTTTTTGCGCTGGCTTTTTGTCCGTATTCAGGTGTGCTGTATTTCGGTATGCTCATGCCACTGACTCTTGCAAGTCCTTCCGGATTGCTGCTTCCGCTGATTTATGCCATCGCCACTGGCTTACCTGTAATCATTTTTGCATGGTTGCTGGCTTATGCAGTTGGCAATGTGGCACAGGCTTACAACAGAATAAAAACCTTTGAACTCTGGTTTCGCAGGGTGGTGGCCGTTTTGTTTATCGGAGTCGGAATATATTTCGTCATTATTTTCTTTTTTTAGAATTATCAGCCGCCTGCCAGAAATTCTGCTCCGGCCAAAAATGATCATTTAATATGGAAACCAGAGCCGAATTAAAAATCCTCTTGTGGATGGTGGTTATCTTTCTTGGCATCTATTTTCTGCCGATCGAAAGCGCCGTTTTTAACACCGCCATTGATGCTACCCTCGATCTGGGTAAATGGTATGCCCGTGAGCATGTAATTCTATGCCTCTTGCCTGCGTTTCTTATTGCCGGAGTAATTTCGGTATTTGTAAGTCAGGGCTCGGTGATTAAATACTTTGGCGCCAAAGCTAAAAAATGGGTGGCTTATACAGTTGCTGCAGTTTCAGGAACCATCCTGGCTGTTTGTTCTTGCACCATACTTCCGCTTTTTTCAAGTATTCACAAACGTGGCGCCGGTTTAGGTCCTGCTGTAGCTTTTCTTTACTCCGGCCCGGCCATTAACATATTGGCCATTATTCTCACAGCCCGTATTCTTGGCTTTGAAATGGGCGTGGCTCGTATCATCGGAGCAGTTTCGTTCAGTGTGATTATCGGCTCAGCTATGGCGCTTATTTATCGAAAAGAGGAAAAAGCAAAACGCGAAGAACAACTGAATTTCCCTGATGTTCCTGAAACCCGCCCGATGTGGCAGACTTCGCTTCACTTTTTTACGCTGGTGCTGATATTGGTATTTGCCAACTGGGGAAAACCAGCAGATGGCGATACAACAAGTGTCTGGTATTATCTGTGGGCTTACAAATGGCACATCACCGGTGCTTTTAGTCTTGTGCTGGTTTATTCTATGATTTATGTGCTGAAGCTGAAAAGCTGGAAGGTGATGCTTGGTGCTGTTATCACAGCCCTCAGTGCATTTCTTTTTGCCAATCCTTCAATAACGATGGTTGTGGGAATTTCAGCCATCAGTATTATTGCCCTTATGGACAAATCAGAAGATGGTGAAAACAAGGAATGGATTATTTCCACCTGGGGATTCACCAAACAAATTGTACCCTTGCTTGCCATTGGAGTAGTGGTTGCCGGTTTTCTGCTGGGTTCCACACACGACAATACCGCGATTGCCGGAGTAATTCCGAATCACTGGATAGCCTGGCTTGTCGGAGGAAATTCAATTGGCGCAAACTTCTTTGCTTCGATTGTAGGCGCATTTATGTACTTTGCCACCCTCACCGAAGTTCCTATTCTTCAGGGATTGATAGCTTCAGGAATGGGTAAAGGTCCGGCATTGGCGCTGCTATTGGCCGGCCCATCACTTTCATTGCCCAATATGCTGGTCATCCGCGGTGTGATGGGAACCCAGAAAACCATGGTTTATGTGGTACTTGTGGTAATTTTATCGACCATAGCAGGATTGATTTTCGGGAGTATGTTCTGATTTTATCCGGGAAACTGAGTTCCTAAACACAGAAATTTAGCTTGATAGGCTAAGTTAAAAGATAAAAATAATTTCTTCAAATATTACACATTTTGTTATCCCCCTCTTCTCCCCCTTTCGAAAAAGGGGGACGATCACTTTCGTGTTTTTTGACGCATCCGATTTATAACATGCCCGGTTTAAGGTCAAACCTTCTCCGGGTTTGTTTTTTTGAATTACAACACTCAAAATAGTAATTATAAATGTAACCACTACATTATTAATTCATTAGCAAAATATACAAAATTTTTATTAAAATAAACTTGACAACCATATTATAATTAGCGTATCTTTGTGAGCGAATATTCACAAACTTAATTAATCTCTTCTTAAAAGAAAAAAACATGAAAATTACCAGATACCACGAGCAGGAAATTAAAGAAACACCACACAAAATTGATGTGAGGCAAATCTATAACAAGGAATCGGCTCAGGCAATGCTGATGGCTCTAAAGCCCGGTGAAAGCCTGAAACCGCACAAAACTCCGGTGGATGTATTTTTCTTTGTTGTCGAAGGAACACCAACCATTCATATAGGTGATGAAAGTGAAGTGTGCGCAGTTGATTCGCTCATCGAGAGCCCTGCCGATATTGTTCACTACATTAGCAATGATTCCGGGAACGTAGCGAGGATTCTTGTTGTTAAGGCACCACGTCCGGTTAGTTCAACCAAAGTTTTATAGTGACAGGGCTACTCACTAATTACATAAATAAGACCCAAATACAATGGATATTACATCTCGTCAATTAGAGATTATTGAAGCAGCCGGTAAAATACTAACATCTTCAGGCGTTAGTGGGTTGACCATCAAAAATCTGGCAAAAGAAATGCAGTTCTCCGAAAGTGCCATTTACAGGCATTTTGCAAGCAAGGAGGAAATTATTATCGCCTTGCTGAAATACCTGGCTGAAGATATTGATAAAAGATTGTCGAATTTGAATAAGCAGGCAGATCCTGAAGAGCAATTTAAATCACTTTTCCGGGAACAATTCAGGTTTTTTAACGAAAATCCTCATTTTGTTGTAGCTGTTTTTTCAGATGGACTGATGGAAGAAAGTAAGCTAATCAATCAGAATATTCTTAATCTGATCAATGTTAAGATTAAACACTTATTACCCTTAATAATGGAGGGTCAGCAAAAAGGCATATTTACAAATGCCATTGCAACTGAAGAACTGGTGCATATTATCATGGGCACATTCAAACTCCAGATGTTCAAATGGCGGATTGCAAATTTTGGATTTGATCTTGAAGGGAGCGGCAATAAAATGGTGCAATCCTTACTTACAATTATTAAAAACAAACAGGTATGAAAAGAGCACTTCTGATAACGATAGCCGCTATTTTGGCTGCTTTTGGTTTGCTAACCTTATTTCTGAGTAGTTCGGTAATTTTCGATTTGTTTGGCATAAGGGCAAAAGAGGGAAATTATGTTTTGCTTGTGGTTTGGGCTAATTTCCTGAGCAGTATCCTTTATCTTGTTGCTGCTTATGGTTTTATTAAAAATAAAAAATGGACCATAAAACCAATAGGTTTATCAGCAATAGTTCTGATAGCTGCATTTATTGGACTACTTATTCACATTAACTCTGGTGGTATCTATGAGATAAAGACCGTTGGAGCGATGCTGTTTAGAATTGTTGTTACAATTGGTTTTACCGCCCTTGCCTTTGTCATGATTTCAAAAAACAAAAAATAGTATTCACAAAAAAATTTGTTCAATTTAGTTTGTGAATATTTACTAACACATAGAGCTATGAACAAAAATAAAGAAGATTTAATCGAAGCTGCAGGAAGACTCATACTTCAATCAGAGATAAATTCATTATCGATTGAAGAATTAGAAATGAGACTGGGGCTAACCCATGAGGAACTCTCAATGCACTTCAGCAGAGACAATGATATTCTGCTTACTCTGGTAATCAGTTTAGAAACTTCAATATTACAACTGATTGATAATATGGCAAATATCAGTCTGACGCCTGATGAAGCACTTCAAACCCTTTTTAAAGATCTGTATAGATTATTCGAGCAAAAACCAATCTTCCTGTCAGTGATATTTGACAAACATTTGGAAGAAAGGAATTCTGAAATATTGGTTACCATAAAAAGGACAAAAAAGAGCGTGGAAAGCTTTCTGTTACAAATAATAAACAAAGGAAAAAACGAAAATATATTTCAAGCTGAGTTAAAATCCAGATATCTGGTAAATAGAATCCTGGTGAGTTTTCGACAGCACATGAACGAAAAATGGGTTACTGAGTCTTTCCTCAAAAATATTGAACACTTAAAGAGCAGCAGCAGTGAGGATTAATCAGAATAAAAAACAATTTAAAAAATCAAACAAATGATCAGATACTGGCAGAAGCGGAACGAAATAAGATTTTACAGAGGCCTTTTAATTGGTTTTCTGTTGCTGATGTATATTTCTGCGCAAACACAAACACTCTCACTAAATCAATGCATTGATACCGCATTGATTTACAACCGTAACATCAGATTAGCCCAGCAGGATGGTTTGATTGCCATCGAAAAGAATCGCGAAGCAAAAAGCACTCTGATGCCCAAACTTAATGGGGTAGTTGACTACCGGTATTACACTGATCAGCCCTACCAGATCATGCCTCAGGCTGCTTTTGGAGGTCCGGAAGGCACGTACAAGGAAATTCAGTTTGGAGTACCTCAGAACCTAAGCGCCAATCTGCAGTTCGCCATGCCACTCTTTAATCCCATCGCGCTGAGTGCGATTAAAAGTACGCGTATCGCCACTGAAATGTCTGAAATACAAAAGCATAAAACGGATGAGGATGTGGTGATGGAGGTTTCCAACGTTTATTACAATGCCCAGGTGCTTCTGAATCAGCTGGCTTTTATGGATAGCAATATCATAAATACCAATAAACTGGTACAAACAACAACTTTACTTTACCAACAGCAGTTAGCCAAAGGCACTGATGTTGACAGGCTTAAATTGCAACTGGAACAGTTAACCACTCAAAGAAGCTCAATTTCTTCCAAATATGAGCAGGTGTTAAATGCCCTTAAATTTCTTTTGGGAAAGCCAATTTCCGATTCCATCGAAGTTTTAATACATGAAACTTCAATCGCTGAAACTGATTTCAGGCCTAAGACAACTACGGATATATTGCTGATTGAAAAGAAAATGGAATTCAGCTTGTCGGAGTTAAGTGGCCTTAAGAATTTAAGGTTGCCTTCGCTGAACGCTTATGGCGTTTATGGCAGCAACGGCTTTGGCACCACCGGATCCAACAGCTTTTTTAATTTCCATCCGATAGGATATGTTGGTGTGCAACTTTCAGTTCCGCTGTTTAATGGAATGATAACACGGCATAAGATCAAGGGGAAAAAGATTGAAGTTAACAAGACAATCATCCAAAAGGAAATAGTAACTGAAAAAGCCAATCTTGACCGGGTGAATGCTGAAATGGAATATAACATAGCTAACACAACAATTGCTACGGTTAGCACTCAGGTAAATCTTGCCAAAAAGATATATAGCAATACTGTGTTACAAAACCAGCATGGAATGGCAAATATAACGGATCTGCTTTTGGCCGACAATGCCCTCCGCGAGGCCCAGCAAAACTACATCGTGGCGTTAATAAATCTTCGGAGGGCGGAACTTGAATATAAACGTGTGACAGGGAATTTGCTTTCAGCTAACAAATAAAATCAACGAATTAAAAATAATGACAATGAAAAAGATAATCTATTTAATCCTGGCATTGGCAATAATTGCCATCGTGATTTTCACGCTCAAAAGCAACAAGGAAACCACGAAAAACAGAGTTTATCACTACAACAAAGAGGAGGCCATTAATGTACAGGCCATCACCCTGAAGTTTGAAAGCATTAACAATGACATCTCCTACCCCGGAACTTTTGAGCCCAATAAGGAAACCAGGATCAGTGCGGATATACAGGGCAAGATTAACTCAGTTTTGGTTGATTTAGGAAGCACAGTCAAAAAAGGGCAGGCTGTAATTCAGCTGGACAACTCCTTATTGAAACTTCAGCTACAAACTGTTGAAATTCAGGTTGAAGGGTATAAAGCCGATGTTGAGCGCTATATGATTCTTGCCGAAGCAGATGCTATTCAAGGCATCCAGTTAGAAAAGACTGACCTGGCTTTGAGATCGGCCCAAGTGCAAAAGGCAACTTTACTTGAACAAATCAATAAAACTACCATTAAAGCTCCTTTCAATGGAATTGTTACCGCTAAGATGACCGAAGAAGGCGCTTTTGCAGCTCCCGGCATTCCCTTGTTGCAAATAACAGATATTTCGCTGCTGAAATTTACGGCCAATGTGCCCGAAAATGAATTGAATCAATATAAAATGAATGCATTGTACACTCTTTCAGCAGATGTATATCCTGAAACTACCCTGGCAGGTAAAGTGACCATGATTGGCAGTAAATCCAATATGGGTAATAGTTATCCGGTTCAGTTTACGGTCAGCAATACAGCTGATCTGAAAATCAAGTCAGGAATGTTTGGGAAAGTTGGGCGGGAAAGTACTGATGATGAAAAACATATCATTGTCCCTGCATCTGCAATTGTTGGATCCAATATTCAGCCACAGGTTTATTTGGTAAAAAATGGGAAAGCAATTCTTCAAAACATCACTGTTTCAAAAAGGATTCAGAACAAAGTTATAGTTTCAAGCGGCCTGGTTAGCGGTGATATAATTGTTACCAACGGGTTTATCAACTTGTTTGATGGCGCAAATGTCGTTTCAATTACGAATTAAAAATTAAAAATTACGAAAATGAAAACAAATAATATAGTACAAGAGAAGTCATTTGCTTTTGCCATAAGAATTGTAAACTTCTACAAATTCCTGATAGCAGAAAAGAAAGAATATATTTTATCAAAGCAACTGCTAAGAAGCGGAACTTCTATTGGTGCGAATATAGAAGAAGCAATTGGTGGTGTTTCTGACAAGGACTTTTGAATAAACTGGGAATTGCATACAAAGAAGCAAGAGAAAGTATCTATTGGCTTAAACTTTTACATGCCACAGATTATATCACAAAAAACGAATTTGAAAGCATGTTTAATGATGCCGAAGAAATTTGTAAAATTCTCGGTAAAATACAAATCTCAGCAAAAAACCGTAATTCGTAATTCGTAATTTTAAATTAAATGACATGAATATTACAAAAATATCAATCAACCGCCCTTCGCTGATCATCGTGCTTTTCAGCGTATTTACCCTGTTGGGGGTAATTGGCTTTAATAACCTGGGTTATGAGCTGTTGCCCGACTTTAACCAGCCGGTAATCGTAATAAAAACAATGTACCCGGGCGCCGAGCCGAATGAAGTGGAAACCTCTGTATCCAGAAAAATAGAAGATGCATTGTCGAACCTAGAAGGCGTTGACTACCTGGAAACCAAGTCGATGCCTAACGCCTCTGTAATTATCGCCAACCTGAAATACGGCACGGATCTGAACATTGCCATGCAGGATGCCCAGCGCTATATTGATAATATCCGCAAAGACCTGCCTGCCGATATTTTAAGTCCGGTAATGAGCAAGGTTTCTCCAAACGATTTACCAATCATTTCCATCAGTGCAACAAGTAACCTGCCGGCTACTGAGTTTTATCAGAAAATGAAAGATGATTACCTCCCTCAAATTCAGCAATTGAAGGGTGTGGCAGAAATTACAATGCTGGGTGGCGAAGAACGTGAAATTCAGGTGAAAGCAGATCAGGACAAATTAAAATTGTATAAAATATCGCTTTACCAGGTTGTGGAAGCCATTAATCGTTCAGGAATTGATTTGCCTGCAGGCAAAGCACAAACCGATAAAGAGAGCAATTCAGTAAGGTTAACCGGGAAATTTGCAAGTGTAAATGACATTATGAATGTTCAGGTAACTATGCCAGTGCCGGGCAGTCCGGTTTATGTAAGAGATGTGGCAAATGTTATCGACGGTGTTAAGGAAATAAGTTCCGTTAGCCGATATAACGGGGAAAATGGGATTGGGCTTTTGTTGAAGAAACAAGGCGATGCCAATGCCGTGGAAGTTTCAAAATTGGTGCACGAAAAACTCACCCAAATTGAAAGCGCCAATACAAAATATGGGGTAAAATTTATAGTTGCAGATGATTCAACCGATATGACGATTGCGGCGGTAAATTCAGTGGTTTTCGACCTTATTCTGGCGGTAATCCTGGTTTCGCTGATTATGTTCCTGTTTTTGCGCAGCTACCGGAATTCTTTGATTGTATTAATTGCAATTCCTACCTCATTAATTACAGCCTTTGCGGTGATGTGGCTAATGGGCTTCACCTTAAATCTGATGACCTTACTGGCCATGTCTTTAATTATCGGAATACTGGTGGATGATGCCATTGTGATTCTTGAAAACATTCAGCGCCACATCGATATGGGCAAGGACAAAGTAGAAGCGGCATTGGAAGGACGAATGGAGATTGGTTTTTCGGCCATTTCAATTACCCTGGTTGACGTGGTCGTGTTTTTACCCATTTTGTTTTTGCAGGTGTTTGTGGCCGATATGCTGAAACAGTTTTCGATAGTGGTAATAACTTCAACCCTTACCAGCTTATTGGTGGGCTTTACCCTGGTACCCTGGCTGGCTTCGAGGATTGGGAAAAAGGAAGATTTACAACCTACCAACATTATAAACCGTTTCCTACTTTGGTTCGAAAGGCAATTAACAACTTTCACTGATTGGTATGGCCATCAATTGGAATGGGTCCTTAGCCACAAACTTATCTTTACAGGAATAGTAGTTTTTCTATTGGTAATGACGGGGGTAATGATGAAACAAGACATCATAGGCAAGGAAATGATGTCAACAGGCGATCAGGGAAAGTTTCGTCTGAACCTTGAATATGACAAAACAACCACCGTTCAGGAGAACAACATCAGAACCCGGGAAGTAGAAAACTTCATTCTGCAGCAACCTGAAGTGTCAACACTTTTCAGCAATATTGCCGGGCCAAGCACAGGTATTGGAAGTTTAGGTGTTGGCTCTGCTAATTTATCGGAATTTACCATTCAATTAAAGCCTGAAAAGGAAAGGAGCATAAAAACAGAGGCTTTTATGAAATCGCTTCGCGAAGAATTGAATAAAGAATTCTCAGGCGTTAACTTTTCTATGGCCGTTTTAGGCTTGCTACCCAAACAGGCCCCCATCAAAATTACCCTGAGTGGAAACGACCTCAATCTGGTAATGGAAACAGGCAATGAACTAAAAGCTGCTATTGAGAAAATACCGGGCGCCGATAATGTTCAGTTATCAGTAAAAGAAGGAAGCCCTGAATACAAGGTTATACCCGACAAAGACAAGATGCAGCGGTTAGGATTAAATACTGCTTATGTTGGATTAAATCTAAGAACTGCCTTCACCGGAAACGATGATGCCACTTTAACCGAAAATGGAACAGAATATCCGGTTCGGATAAGATTAGATGATTTTGACCGGGAAAATTATGAAGATGTACAACGCCTTTCCATCGTAAACCCGATGAATATTCCTGTAGAAGTATCACAATTTGCTGAAGTCAGACAAGACAATTCGCCTTCGTTGCTCGAACGATTAGACAGGCAACCATCGGTTACCATTACATCAGAATCGTTTGGAAGACCCTCAGGAACTTTAGCTGATGATGCAATAAGTTTTCTGAAAACAAAACCACTTCCTGAAGGGGTAAAACTAACCTGGGGGGCAGATATCAAAACTCAAAACGAAAGTTTCGGGGCATTGGGCTCGGTTTTGCTAATCTCATTTTTATTGATTTACCTGATCATGATCGCCCTTTATGATAGCTATATTTATCCGTTTGTGGCTTTGTTTGCCATACCGATGGCTGCCATTGGGGCCTTCCTGGCCTTGAACTTATCATTAAACCATTTAACATTGTTTGCACAATTAGGCCTTATCATGCTAATGGGTCTGGTAACAAAAAATGCCATCCTGATTGTGGATTTTACCAACCAGTTAAAAGCCCAGGGTAAGCACTTTAAAGAAGCGCTTATTATCGCCGGCAAGGAGAGAATGCGGCCTATTTTAATGACTACGCTTTCAATGGCAATCGGAATGTTGCCCATTGCTTTGGCAAGAGGCACCGCCAGCGAATGGAAAAATGGTCTGGCATGGGTGATCATCGGAGGATTGCTCTCATCTATGATTTTAACGGTTTATCTGGTCCCGATGATGTATTACATAGTTGACATCATAAAGGAAAAACTGGCGAATAGAAAAGCAAATCGAAAAATCAGGAAGGCGGGTTTGATAGTAGATTAAGAATTATGATTTACCAGACTTCTGACTTCTGATTTCTGACTTCTGACTTCCGACTTCTGGCCTCTGACTTCTGACTTCTGACATCTGACTTCTGACTTCCGACTTCCGACTTCTGACTTCTGACTTCCGACATCTGACTTCCGACTTCTTTAAATAGTAAAAAACCTTTTAAAATTTCAAAACCATGAACAAAACCTTAAGAATTCTTCAACTCATTGCACTCAGTTTTCTCCTTTCTTCATTTAACAATCAAAAGCAGGAAACATTCAATTTAACAATTAACGTAAATGAATTACGCAATTCAACCGGTGTGGTAGTTTTTGCCTTGTACGACAGGGAGGCTGCTTTCCCTGATGAACATTACAAAAAATACCTTAAAAAATTGACCGGAAAAATAGTGAATGGCAGTTCAACCGTAACATTCGAGAATATTCCGGCTGGGAAATACGCGGTCAATATTCTTCACGATGAAAACAAGGATGGAAAAATCAAAAGAGGTCTTATTATGCCAAAAGAAGGAATTGGTTTTTCAAATTATCAATCTATTGGATTTTCAAACAGGCCGTCCTTTCAAAAAGCATCATTTGATTTGTTGAGCGACAAGAAGATAGTAGTTAAAATTATCTACATGTAATTCACAAGATGAAAATGCTGTTGGTTTTTATAGCGAGTATTTCGTTTCTGAGCCTTTCGGTTCCGGCACAGGTCAGCGACTCTGTTCCCAGGTTAGGGCTTTCAGAAATATCGCAGGTAAACCAGGGTAACAGCTATGTAACTTTTCCGGCAGATATTGGCAATATTGAGCCTCTTTGGTTTGAAGCGAACATAATTTCCAATTTTTATATACGTCAAACTAGAAATTCAAAGCTGATTGGCGTATTGACTCCACAGATCATTCTGCGAATGTATCAGGAGGAGTCTTACCCGGTTCGAACACCAAGCTATTTACCTCAGATCACCATCTATTATCTTTTAAAAGGAAAGGAATATGCCAATCAGCTTAGTTTATTCGGGCGCTTTGCGCACCATTCCAACGGACAGATAGGCAGTTTCTTTGATGATGATGGCAGGATAAACCTGGAATCAGGCAATTTTTCTACAAACTTCCTTGAATTTGGCTTTATTGCTACAAATAAAAATGCCCGATTTAATGCGGTTCAGTTTTTTAAGTCTTCATTTGAGTTCCATCCACAAGCCTGGAATGCAGATGGACTCAATGAATTGTACCACAAATACCGGTGGCATTCCGCACTTTCCATATTCAAACTTCCGGCAAAAAGTCGGGTTTATCCCAGAAAAAACGCTGATATTTCTCTAAAAGGTGAAGCAACCTTGATGTTTGGAAAGCCGGACACTCGGGAAGGCTATCCTTTGGACAGGCTTAATCTCAGACTTACCTTTTATTATCATCCGGTGTTTCTGGAGGATATTGGGCTGTTTGTTCAGTATTACCATGGTTCAGATTATTATAACATCTATTTTGGAAACAGGCTGGATTTGTTCCGTATTGGATTAATGACAGAAAAGTTAAGGTTTTAATTGTCGTGAGTTCGATTTATTACAAACTGTTTTTGTATCACTAGCTATTATATTTCTAGACCAATTAGATTACGATATAAATCCTCCTGAAAATCACTTACCTCAGCCTCGGCAAAAACATCTCCCCCCCTCTTATTGATTTTTGGGCTAAAGTTTGAATATTTTCTTCCGTAACCAATTTGTTCAATGCATCCCGGATCAGTGCATACTTATCGTGAAGCGGACAGGGATTGTTTTCATCGCATTGTTTCAGGCCAAATCCACACCCGGAAAATAAATCTTCCCCTTGGGTTGCACTTATAAGTTGTTTCAGTGATAAATCGGGCTTTTGAGGATCAAAATAAAACCCGCCTCCTTTCCCTTTCTGGGATTCGATAAAACCTTGCCTTACCAAACGTTGTAATATTTTGGCTGTATAAAAATGTGGGGCATTAATCTGCTCTGCAATCTCAGCCATTCCCGGCCGTTTGCCTTCAGAATTCTGTAACTGAATGTAAACCAATCCCCTGATTGCATATTCTGTTTCCTTGTTAAACATGTTACATCGCTAAAATCTCAAACCCACAAAGGTACATCAAAATATTTATAAATAATAAAAGACCTTTTTGTCTTCTAATTGATATTATGTTTATCTTTGTCGTAAATTAAAACGATAAAACATGACGAATCAAACAAATATAGCACCAACAGTTGGCGAAATAGTAGCCAACGATTTCAGGGCAGCATCAATATTTAAAGAAGCCGGCATAGACTTTTGCTGTGGTGGCAACAAAAGTATTGCCGAAGCCTGCAAAGAGAAAAACGCAGATGAATCTCGTTTAATCCAGCAACTTAACGCACTGTCACAAACACCTTTAGCTGGCGCCATGAATTTCAAGGAAATGGAGCTGGGTTTTCTGAGCGATTACATCGTAAACACACACCACAAATTTGTGTTGAAAAACCTGCCCGAGTTGGTTTTTTATACGAAGAAGATAGCTGAGGTTCATGGCGGCCATCATCCTGAACTAATCGAAGTAGAATCCTTATTTACCAAAATCAATGAAGAGTTGGTCCAGCATTTAAGAAATGAGGAAGAGGTTCTTTTTCCTGCAATCAAAAAGGCTGAAAAGAATCCTTCTGCGGAAGTAAAATCAACCATTGTTTCCGAAATTACGCGTATGCAGGATGAACATGAGTTTGCAGGTGGGGCCATGGATAAGATAAACGTATTGACACAAAACTATCTGATCCCCGCGGATGCTTGCAACACTTACCGGGTTGCATTAAAACTCCTGGAACAGTTTGAAGACGACCTTCATATACATGTGCATCTTGAAAACAATATTCTGTACCCGAAAGCTTTAAAGCTTGCTGAATAAGAAGACCCGGAAAACAGGGAAGCTGAACTTCCCAGACACAAAATGTTAGTGTTTTCAATTTACCATTAAAGTAACCCCGGTTTAAGGCCACGCCTTTACCGGGTTTGCTTTTTTTATTTCAAACAATAAGTCAATTCAAAAATTATAAAAACATATCTTTGTATAGCCTAACAAACAGATAGCTTTGAAGAGTAAAGGTTTAGTTTAAAAATTCTTAATTAATTTCAATCCATAATTCATTACAAACATTCAGATATTCACACCTTATGAAGAAAATTTTAATACTTCTGCTATGCAGTGTCTTGATCGGAAAAACAAAAGCTCAGATTTCTGAATGGAAGCATTATCTGGATAATACTCATGTCACGGCTTTGGCTAAAAATGACAACATTCTTTGGATTGGTTCGCATGGTGGATTGGTTAAAGTTGATCTTAATACGGGTGGTCTTACTTTTTACAATACCTTAAATTCGGAAATTCCATATTTCGGTATAACCTCATTGGCTTTGGACGCCGGTGGAAATCTTTGGATTACCACTGGAATGGGTATAGATAACATATCGGGTGGTTTGACACGATTTGACGGTACAAACTGGGAAGTGTTCAAAACCGATAATTCAGGATTGCCTGCCAATAGTCTCTCAAAAGTAGTTATTGATCATGAAGGGAATAAGTGGATAGGCACACAAAATGCCGGGTTGGTGAAATTCGACGGACTTAACTGGACAACTTACAACAGTGCCAATTCGGGCTTACCTAATAACAGTGTTAAGTCATTGGTCATTGATTCCGGTGGAAGTTTATGGATTGCAACTCAAAATGGTGGTTTGTCAAATTTTGATGGAGCTAACTGGACTACATATACTACCAGTAATTCAGGATTACCTTATAATAATATTAACAAAATAGCAATTGATGAGAACGATACGAAATGGATTGGGACTGCCGGACAAGGCCTGGTTGAATTCGATGGCAGTAACTGGATAATTTACAATGAGCTTAATTCTCAATTGCCTGATGATTATATCACTTCACTTGATATTGATGAAAGTGGCAATAAATGGATTGGCACACCTTCCAATGGAATTACACTATTTGATGGTTCAGCCTGGATAGTTTATGATACTTCAAATACACTCCTTCCTTCAAACTATATCCGTACAACACTTATTGATGAGAACGGACAAAAATGGATTGGAACATCAGAAGGTCTGATTCATTTTGACAATTCTTTATGGACACCTTATGAAATAGCGAGTTCAGGATTGCCTGAGAATACTGTATTTATGATAAATATTGATGGTAATGGCACAAAATGGATTGTGACATCAAATACAGGTTTAACCAAATACGATGATGAAACATGGGAGGTTTTTAATACCTCAAATTCGGGAATTCCTACTGATGATCTTGTTGCCATTACCACAGATGGAGATAATGTCAAGTGGATTGGAACCAGTGAATCAGGTCTTATCAGGTTTGATGATTTAAACTGGACTACCTATAATTCCTTGAATTCAGGCATGCCCGATTATAGAATATACAACATCACAATTGATGAAAATGACACCAAGTGGATAGCGACCGCAGGTGGTGGAATAGCTGTATTTGATGGACTTGACTGGACAATCTATAATTCCCAGAATTCAGGTTTGCCTTCCAATACTGTATTTTCAATTACAATAGATGAGAATGGAACCAAGTGGATTGGAACCTCTGACGGACTATCAATCTTCGATGGTACTACCTGGGTTAATTACAATCATTTAAATTCAGGCTTACCTCAAAGTTATGTTACCAATGTAGCGATTGATGAAAATAATGATAAATGGATTGCGACCAACAATGGCGGATTGGTATCTTTTGATGGCACTAATTGGGTTTTGTATACGCAGCTTAATTCAGGCATCCCTGATGATATTATCACTTCAGTTGTTATTGATGAAATGGGCACAAAATGGGTAGCAACATGGAGAGCGGGAATTGCAAAGTTTGATGGAGTAAACTGGACTACATTCAACAGCTTAAATTCAGGCCTGAGTCATGATTATGTCGCATCGATGAATATTGACAGTTATGGTTCGAAGTGGATTTGTACAATTACAGGTGGTTTAAGTGTTTTTAACGAAAACGGTATCCCGAGTGCGGTTCCTTCATATGATATCAATAGAAATCACTTGAAAATATTTCCAAACCCTGTAAATGATTTCCTGACAATTGAATTAGTACCAGGTGAAAACAAATGTTCTGTTGAAATTACAAATATTCAGGGTATTGTGGTTAAGCATCAAACTTTCACAGGTTTTGACCCGCAAATTGATGTCAGAAATCTGGTTCCCGGTGTTTACATTATCAGAATACAATCACAAAAAGGAGTCAGAATGGCGAAAATGTTAAAAAATTGACGAGTCCCTAAGCTTAACATTACGCACCCAGATCAGTTTAAAAAGCAAAACTTTTTCAGCACTACAAAATTTGGATAAGCAAAATTATATCTTTGCTCAATATAAATATAAAATCATGAAAGATATCCTCAAAACCTTAGTGACAGTGCTTCTCGTTGTTTTTACCTTTAATGGTTATACTCAGACAATAAGCAAAAACGGCAATATCGACAATAACCTTAAGATTACCATTTCAAACAACCCCGATACCCTGGTTGCAGATTTTATTGAATACGGAGTTACTGTGAGCAATGTAACCTACACAGGCGCAGGCATTTCACTGGGCAATTTTACATGTGATTCAATGAATGTTATCGGCATGCAGAATGGCATTATACTTTCGAGCGGAAATGTCATGAGTGCAGCTTCTAATGCGAACTACACTGCATCAACATCAACCGGTGGAGGATCCGATCCCGACCTTTATCAACTAGCGGGCGAGACAATTGGTGATGCAGCTGTGCTTGAGTTTGATCTGATACCTGACAACAATTTTCTTGCATTCAACTTTGTATTTGGATCAGAAGAATATCACGAGTATGTAGGTTCACCGTTTAATGATGTTTTTGGTTTTTTTATCACTGGTCCGAACCCTGCTGGTCCTGATTACGACCAAACCAATATTGCGCTTATCCCGGAAACGGATACCTATATTTCCATCGCAACTGTAAATAACGGAGCATCAAACAACGGCCCTTGTATTAATTGTGAGTATCTGATTGACAATACCGGTGGTCAATATGTGGTTTACGATGCATTCACTACCGTAATTCCGGTGAATGTGTTTGTTGTACCCAATCAAACCTACCATCTGAAAATAGCAATTGGTGATTGTTATGACAGAATTTATGATTCCGGTATATTTTTACAATCGCCCAGTTTGAAAAGTTACCATGTAGTAGGAATTGAAGAACCTGAAAAAACTTCCCCACCAAATGTTTACCCAAATCCGGCATCGGATCAGATTGTTGTTCGGTTTAACAACCAGTCGGCGCAGGCTTGCCAGATAGATGTTGTTGATCTGACCGGGCGACAAGTACTTATGCTGATGCCTGAAACCCGGATTGATGCCGGCATATTTGAGCAAGCATTTGATATTTCTACCCTTAAAAATGGAATTTACACATACAGAATTCTATCATCTAAAGACAATCAAACGGGTATTTTTTCAAAACAGTAGCTGCTAAATGGTGCTTCTACCTCCTTCGGCCATGACTTGAGTCGCGTAAATTTATTTTCTGTCACTCAGGCCGTTAGGCCTCGTATCTGCTCAACGACCGCCCGGCTAAGCGGAATTTAGCTTCGCTGAGCTCGTCCGCTTTGGAGGCCTCGGTTGCAATTCCGCTTTGAACACCATTGAATTTGCAATTCAAAATATTCCGTCAGCAATATGGTACTTCTACCTCATTGCTGATGAAAGGCTATAACTACAAATGATTACTTTTGCAACCAACATAAATAATGCGATTAAAGGGGGGTAAGCCACTATGCGTATAAAACAGCTAAATCTAGCGCTCTATCACTATTACCTGCTTTTTGTGCTGCTGGCCGCTGTTGCCATTAGCGGAGGAAGGAATTTTCTGTTTTACAAAGATGCCGTTGTTGTCAATGTGGGTTTGTCCGAAATTCAGGAGGTTTACCCTGAAGCGACTCGTTTTGCAATAAACAGAAACGGTGTGTATGAAGTATTTGTTGCAAGCGGACAAAGAACCGGCACTGTATTTCTCTCTTCCAATTATTCGCAGCAGTCAGGATATGCCGGTATCGTACCCCTTCTCATTGGTGTGGATGAAAACCTGAACATCTCAAAGATTGTTGTTTTACCAAACAATGAAACAGGCGACTATATTGAAGCCATTTTCAGCAATAAGTTTATTGGCAGGTGGCAAGGCGTAAGCCTTGAGGATGCCCTGCAGTTGCAGGTGGATGTTGTTTCGGGGGCGACGCACACAAGCAATGCTGTGATAGCCGGCGTTACGCACACTGCTTCCCATGTGATGAATACTGATGCGGCGGTTGTTAATGAAACAAAGCTGTGGTCATCAATCAAAGACGTGTTTTTTCTACTTGTAATCCTGTTTTCAGTCGTGATGGCCTACAGGAAAGGCAGGGCCAGGTTCAGGACGGTTTATCTTCTGTTCGTATTGCTGATCATGGGGGTGATTCTCAACAATCTGCTCTCAGCCCGCCTGCTGTATGGATGGCTGTTGGAAGGCTTTGTATGGAGAGCGCATTGGCAAAGCATTGTTGTTTTTGTTCTGGCAATTGCCCTATCGCTTGCCGGGAAACGCAGATTTTATTGTAACTACCTTTGTCCGATGGGCGCTTTGCAGGAGCTGACAAATAAAATCACCCCTTTTAAAAAAAGAAAATTACCAGATCGCTTCGGCAGGATAAGCATAAGAGAGATATACCTGACATTGATTGCAGGAGCCTTGCTTCTGGGATTTACACCCGAATTGGCCTATATGGAACCTTTCATGTTTTTCTCATTTAACATTATCGGGATCGGAATGATACTGTTTGGTGCGGCGGTGGTTGTTTTGTCACTCTTCTTCTACCAGCCGTGGTGCTCAGTCTGCCCTACAGGTTGCTTTATGGATACCATACCCTTTAACACAGTAAAACCTACTGAATCAAAGCCCATTGACCATGCAAAAAAGTAAATTTCTGAATATTGTTCTTGCCACAGCAGTATTGGTGCTGGCTATACTTCTGGCAGCTAAAAATGACCCATCCACCATGCGCAAAAAAAGCACATCAATTGCATCCGAAGGTGCACAACCCTCGGCTTCCGACTCTGCCTATGTTCCATTTAAAAAGAGATCGTTGGGTGTGAGGGCTGAACTGCACCCAAAACCCGCTGCGGTGATTGGCACCTATGATAAAGACGGAAAACCCAACATTATGACCGCTGCCTGGATTGGCATCAGCAACTCCGACCCCCTGAGTATTGCTGTTTCTATGCGGCCAGCCACATACTCCTATGGCAATGTAACCGAATCGAAGGCTTTTACAGTTAACATCCCATCGGCCGACATGGTCAGGTATGTGGATTATGCAGGCCGGTTTTCGGGCAGGGATGTTGATAAATTCAAGGAAACAGGACTTACGCCGGTAAGAGCAGAATTTGTAAACGCTCCCTATGTGAAAGAATTCCCCATTGTAATCGAGTGCGAGCTTACGGCCATTCATGAGCTTGGTTCGCACCGTCAGTTTATCGGAAAAATTATTGATGTAAAAGCTGATGAGTCCATCCTTGACGCCGATGGCAAGGTGGATATGGCCTTGTTGAACCCACTGATTTATGCAGACGGAAAATACTACGAAAGCGGAGATTTTGTGGCTGAAGCAGGCGAATCATTGCATGAAATAGATGGTCTGCCATATGTTCCGGCCAACCGAAAAAAATACGTAAACCAAACCCTGAAGGTGATTCACAACCGCAAGAGTGTGCGGCATTTTACCGATCAGGCCGTTTCGAAGGAACAGATTGAGATTTTGCTGCGTGCAGGCATGGCAGCCCCAACAGCAGTCAACAGGCAGCCCTGGGTCTTTTATGTGGTTACCAAACGCGAAACCCTCGATGCACTTGGCAAGCAGTTGCCTTATGCCAAGATGCTGCTTCAGGCGCAGGCGGCCATTGTGGTGTGTGGTGATATGGAGAAGGCCGGCAACCTGAAAGAACAGGCTTATTGGGTGCAGGACTGTTCAGCAGCCACGCAAAATATACTTCTTGCAGCCGAGAGCATTGGTTTAGGCGCTGTGTGGACGGCTGCCTTCCCTTACGACGACAGAACTAAGGTAGTTATTGAAACCTTGAGCCTTCCTGAGAAACATGTGCCTTTAAATGTCATACCGATTGGCTACCCTACAGGCGAAGATCAGCCCAAAGATAAGTGGAAACCTGAAAATGTTTTTTGGTATAACCAAGCTGGTTCACCACTTTAATGCATAGCTGAAAAGGAAAGTTTAAAACAACCCTCACAGGTCTATTTTAGAAAGTCGCTCCCGCAGATACGGAGAACCTGAGCTCTTCTTTGCGGTTGTTCTGCCGCCAGACGATTAGTTTGCGCTTCCGGCGTTTCGGAGTAAACTTCCGGGTTTTCCCGCCCGAAGCGGAGTAACCTTCCGGGTTTTCTTTCAATCTGGAAGGTTTTTGATCTTCTGTTGCGGCATCACCTCAACCCTCGTCACAAAAGTGCGACGGGGCAAGTTGCCCTTTGGGCACCTTCTCATCAAGAAGTACCTTCTAACAGGCATTTGTATTCAATTACCCCTGTCTCCTTCTTCCGCCTCATCCAGATCGGCTATTGTCCACCATTCCACATCATCAATACCGCGAACTATCTGATAGGTGTCAACTTTTATCCTGACCAGGGTGCAATCTTCGGTTTGCATAAAAGCCAATAAATCAGGATGCCATTCAAGATGTTTGTTAAAAACAAACTCACGATCTGCAATGCCTATTTCTTCAACATGCCCGAATGCCGTGAGTACAAAACTATCCTGTTGAGTCTGGTTCAGATATTTCCCACTTTCAACCAGCAGTGCTACTTTGCCATTGCGCGTAAGGTTTGAGTATTTCCGGGTATTGCGGTAAGTGGCAAAAATAAGGGCACGGTAGCTATCCATTGGTGTAATTGCAATAAAACTTGCGTGTGGCTGACCATCCCCTTCAGTCGCAAGAACTGCAAACCGGCTGGTTTTAAATATCTCCTCAATGTATTTTCTGACGGCGACAAGGTTACTCATTTCGGATTATTTTTTGGATTCACTTATACTAAACAACAGAATTATAAAATATACTTAAAATCCGTAATTCAGGGTTTGACTAAATGAAAGCAAATGTTTTTCGGAATTCTTCAGGATTTAAAAATATTGCAAATTTTGGAAAAAAAGTCTGGAAAATAACAGCACCTGCGTCTTAAAAGAATTGATGCGATCAGATCAGATTTTAATTTCTACCTCAACTCCTGTTCAGAAAAAAATACGCCGCATTCAGCACCGTGGCAAAAGTTACCCACAACAAATAAGGAATATTAAGATAAGCTGCCAGTGGCTTTAGTTTATAAAACCGGGTAAGCATTAAAACGATTGTTAACCATAATACAATAATTTCAACCAATGCAACGCCGATCATCTGGAAATAGAAAAAGAAAAAACTCCAGCCAAAGTTCAAAAGCAATTGCACAAAAAAAATCGCAATTGCCTGGTTCCGTTGTTTCCCGGCTTCGAGTTTCCAGATCAGGAATAATGAAAAACCCATAACAATATAGAGTATTGTCCATACAGGCCCAAAAATCCAGCCGGGAGGATTGAACGATGGCTGGTTGAGTTGGTTATACCAATCAGGTACTGCCTGGGCAGTGAACATACCTGCAATCGCGCCAATTAAAAGTGGCAATAAGATGGAAAATATCAACTTCCAGATATGAGTAGTTTTCATAATTACTTGAATTTAAGTTAAATGAAATAATCTGTAAGACAAATATACTCTCTTTCCCGGGTATATGGTGTTTTTACCTTCTTCGGCCACTGCTTGAGTCGCAGTTATTGATTTTCTGTCACTCAAGCCGTTAGGCCTCGTATCTGCTCAGCGACTGCCTAAAATTTGACCATAATGCTATTATCGGCCGTGATTCAGATTCTTTATCAATCACTCCCAGTGGTCAATTTTAGAAGGTCGTTTCCGCAGATACTGAAAATCTGAGCTCTTCTTTGCTGATGTTCTGACACCAGGCGATAAGATTGCGATTCAGGCGTTTCGGAGTAAGCTTCCTGGTTTTCCCACCCGAGGCGGAGTAACCTGGAAGGTTTACCCGAATGAGGCGGACAGGTTCTCAACTCAGCAAAGTGCAGCTTTATTCACAGAGCAAACTTTTCATTTTTTGGCCCCTGAGCTCTTGGAGAAGGGCACTTTTCACTCTTCACTTTTCACTTCCTTTAATATCCTCAATGCTTCATCCACATGTTTTTCGGTTTGGAGTTGAGAATTGAAAGTATAAATCACTTTACCCGATTTATCTGTAACATAGGTTACGCGCCCCGGTAACAATCCGAATAAATTTGTTGGCACCCCAAAAAGCTTCCTTATTTTATTGCCTTCATCGCTGAGCAACGTGAAACTGAGCCTGTGCTTTTCAGCAAACTCCTTGTGGCTTTTAACCGATTGACTGCTGATGCCAACAATAACCGCGTCTGCATCACTGAAAACTTCAAACTGATCGCGGAAAGCACAGGCCTGCGCAGTGCAGCCGGGAGTGTCATCTTTCGGATAAAAATAAATCACAAGGTTCTTTTTTCCGATAACGGTATTTATATCAAATAAATTTCCGTTCTGATCGGGCAGGGTAAATGCAGGGATGGTACTGCCAACTTTGACTTCATTCATGTTTTTGATTTTATTTTATCTGAACATAGCACTCTTCTTATCAAGCAAATTCAGGTCTTCAGCAGTCAATGTGAAGGTCATGGTTCCTGCATTTTCTCTTGCATGAGATTCTTTGGTAGCGCCGGGGATGGCAACTACAGTTTCTCCATGCGAATTGATCAGCCAGTTGAGGGCAATCTGAGATGGAGTAACACCATATTTAATGGCGAGCTCCTGAACATATTTTACAACAGGCCTGCTCTTTTCAAGTCCAGATGGTTTGAACGACGAAGAATATTTACGCATTCCGATGTTTTTCAATAAATCCGGGTTATCGTGAAACTTCCCGGTAACCAGTCCCTGCGCCAGCGGAGAGTATGCAATAATTGTAATTCCAAGCTCTTTGGCGGTTTCCAGTATTCCGTTGGATTCAATTTTACGATCGAGCAGGCTATATCTCACCTGATTGGAAACCAGATGAATACCGTGCTTCTGTAAAGCCTCCCATGCAGACCTCATTTTTGAAGCTGAAAAATTACTTACCCCGACATAACGTATTTTTTGCTCTTTTACCAACTTTGCCATGGCTTCCATTTCGGCTTTTTCGTTTGAAAAGCCCCACGGCTGGTGAACCTGATAAAGATCAATGGGATATGGTGCAAGAGCATCAAGGCGCTGATCAATTGTTTTCAGGATATTTGAAGCAGTTCTGAACATGGGCCACCATTTGGTTGCCACGATAATTTCGCCCTGATTTTTGCCGAGATCCTTAAGCGATGCTGCCAAAGCTTTTTCAGAAGCTCCGTTGCCATATACCTCGGCAGTATCAAACCAGTTGATGCCACCTTCCAGAGATATCTTTACCATTTCTTCAATAAGATCATCTTCCATCTTTGGCCAGAATTTTCCGGCCATATTATTTTGTTTGCTGAACTGCCAGCAGCCCAAACCAATGGGTGTTATCATCAGATCAGATTTGCCTATCGATCGCAGGGGAAGGTTTTGTTTCATAATTTTTTAGTTATTTTCCAGGATTGTGTAAAGTCTCTGAGCAGTATGTTCATGTAATGAAAATCAAAAAAGTCCTTGGACTCCGCTCAGGATGACATTGAATGTTATTGAATGTGAGTGCATTAAAAAGAATCAATACTTCTATAATACGAATGTCACACTGAGTCGAAGTGTTTAAACGCTGATCTTAACTCAACGAGATTGAATTTTGAGTACAAATCAAAGCCAATTAAATCCTATTTAAAGGTTCTTTAAATTTCTGGCTAATTTACTCGTTCCAATTGACCGAAACAATAATTTCATTCTTCCGGTTAACGAGCTGAAATGGTGGATTGTACCCCAAAAATCTGGTATTTCCATAAGAAGTTATACCTTTTTCTGCCAGAATATTGTGAAGTTTTTCAGCATAAAATGTCAGTTCTTTGTCTGAGGCAAATCCGCCAAAACGGATTACTGCAACATATTCATCCTGAGTTTTTTGAATAGTCACTTCAGAATTATTGGGTTTTGGCAGATTTTCTGCGGTGTAGGCCGATGGCATTACAAAACTCATAGTGGAAGCAGAATCATTGATGTTCATGTGGACCGGCGAAGTCATTGCAATATTTGTATTCGTCTCATTGCCACCAAAAATATAACCAGCAAGTTTCCGAAAACCCGGACCCGACAAATCTTTGTAGGTTTTTGCATTTGAATTAATTGTAGCAAGCGTTGCAGAAGGGTAAAATCTGATTTCGAAATCCTTCTCTTTTAAGACAACGGAATATTTTTGTTCTTCGGTTTTGTTTAAAGACATAATGGTGAAAGATTGAAACAGAACCATCAGAACAATACCAATGGCAATTAAAACAAAAAATGTCTTCATGTTGAGTTATTTAGTTTAATATATAAACAGTTACTATAATTTTTTGTTCAACGTTTTTGTATTTATATTAAACATTTTCAATGACTCATTAAGAAGGAATCTATTCTCTTTTTGCTTTGGCGGAGCTAATAATTATGCCCTGAGGAGAGAAAAAAAAGACCCTTCGATTTCTCAAAGGATCTCTGCAATAAAATGAGGCGAATTTAAATAGGAAGAACCACTCCGTCAATCACATGGATAACTCCATTGCTGCCTTTAAGGTCAGTTGCAGTAACAAATGCTGAATTACCTGATTCATCGGTCAGTTTTACTTTTCCATTATCCATTGAAGCAATTAAAATACCCCCGCTTACTGTTGTTAATTCAACTTTACCTTTACCGTTTTTAATGGCTGCAACTACTGCTGCTGCGTCAAAATTACCGCTGATTACATGATAGGTAAGGATTTTGGCAAGTTGAGCTTTATTCTCCGGCTTAAGCAAACTCTCAACTGTACCTGCAGGAAGTTTGGCAAAAGCAGCATTGGTTGGCGCAAAAACAGTGAATGGACCTGTACCCTTTAATGTTGCTACTAAATCGGCTGCTTTAACGGCAGCTACAAGCGTTGTATGATCGGCAGAACTGATTGCAATGTCAACAACATCATTTTTCTGACTGAAAGCACTTACTGAAATTACAAGCGCAATCATGATTACAAATAAATTTTTCATGTTTCTTATTTTTGTTTTTGTTTAACTATTTGAGTTAAACATTAAACATGACTTTTGGAGTATTGTTCAATGAGAAGAATGATTTAACGAAAATAACTGACTTTGTCATATCCATCTAATTAAATCCATAAGTCAGGGCTTGGCTTGATCTTACCTTGTTTTCGCCAAAGGCTTGATTTCAATCAGTCAAACCCTGCCTTGCGGGATTCAGGCATATTTCAAATATATTTTTTCCGGATATAATTTTTCATAAATTTGTATCAGTTGTATTATAAATTAATTCGCCATGAACTATCTGAGAACATTACTTATTGGTATTCTTTTAATCACAGTTTTTGACTTACAGGCACAAATCCCCTGGACCAGAGTTACCCCTACTCCACAGGAAAATACGATTAATCAGGTTATCCGGATTCCGGGCACCGACCGGCTGATTGCGGCTTGCGCTGGCTCTACAATAATGATGTCGGATGATGCCGGAGAATCATGGGATCTGATACTGAATCCGGCCGGAATGAACAATCAATACATCTGTAAAGGAATTCACTTTATCAATGAATCAACCGGTTTTATTAACGGAGGAAGTGAAACCATCCTGAAAACTACGGATGGTGGCCAAACCTGGAATCTGAAATATCAGGGAAACACCATTTACAACTGGCAATGCATCAACGACATTGAATTTCTCAGCGACACCCATGGTTTTGCGGTTGGTGATGCCGGACAACTATTTGAAACCTCCGATGCCGGTGAAAGCTGGCAAGCTATTGAAAGTGGTGTGCAGGCCAATCTCAACCAAATTGTGTTTGCCGACAGCCTTACAGGATTTATTTTTTCATGGACAACCCATTGCCTGAAAACAATTGATGGCGGGATAAGCTGGACCTGGGAAGTTTTATCGGATCAGTTACCACAAGGTCAATTGATTGACTGTTATTTCACCAATGCGACAACAGGTTTCGTTTTTATCGAGGGAAACGCCCCTGAGTATATAGGATATATTTTCAAAACTACTGATGCCGGCCTGAACTGGACTCAGGTTTTTTCAAATTATTCAGCCTATACCGGTAAGTTTGCGTTTTTTAATGAGCAGCAGGGAATGATTGCCTGTGAGACCTGGGTGTATCAAACAAAAGTTCTGCTGACAAATGATGGCGGATTAAGCTGGAACGAAATCTCACAACCCTGGATGCCATGGGGCGCGGCCAATTCAATGATTTACACAGACGAAAACACTGCTTTGTCAGTTGGCAATAAGGGAATGATATTCAAAACCAATGATGGAGGAATTTCATGGCAGCCTGAGCAAAACAGGACATTTTCAGGAGAAATTTTTGATGCTCAGTTCCCAAATGAAAACGTAGGTTATGTATATACCGATGTCAGTAGTGGCGGAGTTGCCAGTAATGGGTTAATGAAAACTTTTGATGGTGGAAATAGCTGGAATTACATTTTTGTAAATAACATGAACCCCAACTCTGACTTTTATTTTATGACTGTTGATATCGGATTTTGTGTGTCCGAAAACTTTAATGATACTGTCAGCCTTCTGAAGACCACAGACGGAGGTGAGAGCTGGACAGAAATCAGCACCGGATATGAATTCAAACCTTATGATGTAAAGTTCTTTGATGAAAACAACGGACTAATCTGCGGGGAGTACCTTGTTATCAGAACTTCAGATGGTGGGCTAACATGGGAGGATGTAACTCCCGGCAATATTTTTGGGGCTGAATGTTATAAAATCAAATATCGGTCTGAAAATGAAGTGTTTATTGCCGGTTCTGAAAATTATTCGACCACCACGGTTTTCCATTCAACGGATGGCGGAAACACCTGGCAAACCATTACCATCGGCGATTTTGGCCCGGCTAAGGATATTGCCCTGCCGGATGAAAATACCATTTTAATAACCGCCGGTGTCGAAATATTTAAATCGGATGACAACGGACTTACCTGGAATCAGTCAACATCGGGCAACCCTGATTTCCTCTATTATAAATCGCTGCATTTTACCTCGCCAACCATTGGTTATGCTGTGGGCCTTGGTGCATTTGCCAATATAGAAAGAACCACCGATGGCGGAGATACATGGTTTCCTCTTGAAACAAAAATAACTTCCGGCTTAAATGCAGCCTGTTTTTTCAATGACGATGAAGGAATTGTTTTCGGAGAAAATGGCGTCATGATCCGCACCACAACCGGCGGTGTTACCGGAACATATGATCAGGCAAAACCAATCGCTTACAGCTACTTTTCAGCAGGTCCCAATCCTTTTGAAGATAAAATTATCATCAGGCCGCTCGCAGGAACAAACATAATCTATCCTGTTCAGCTTTTGCTCACCGATGCCAGTGGCAGGCAAATACTGGAAAAGCAGGTAAACAGCGGGAATAATGAAATCAGACTTTCGGCAATTGATGTTAAGCCCGGATTCTATTTTTGCCGTATCAGCACAAGGACTGGCTTGAGTGAAACTTTGAAAGTGGTTAAAATATGGTAATTGCGGAAATAATAATTCAAAACATCATTAAATAAAAAGTCCGTAAATGCTAAATAAAGGATTTTTAAAGCCTGTAATATCGATTGAGAAAATAGGCAAAAAACGATTCCTGACAGGTATAGTTATCGGGGTGCTGGTTGCTTTCTTAGCAAGTTATTTTCTCAATTATTCGCGGGAATCTATGAGAATGCTAACTTTTTTTGCTGACCCTCTGATTCTATCGGACAAGGAATTCAGATTGTATGATTTGTTTTTTGCAGCTTTTTCCACAAGTCTGGGATTTGGATTCACAATAGCTTACTGGGCAGGCAGACGAAATCCAAATGTTAAGAGGCGCTACTTATTGACTTTCGCAGCTTCAAATGCATGGATGGTATCAATAGTGGCCTTTATTTTAGTTGCGCGATATGGCTCTCTTCTGCCGATAATAATGTATGGATTGTATGGCTACGACGGACAATTCGATTTATTAAACGACTACTGGTTTATTTTCATAATAATACCTGCATATGTGTTTTTTGCTCATTGGAATACGATCCGACTTGTTTTCAGAACACGATATTGGGTAATTATTTCCATCGGATTCTATCTTTTAATTTCATTTTTGCTTTACAAAACCACTGGTGTTGATAGAAACATATTAAATCAAACTTATTATTCTCAGCACAAACAGAAATTCGATCTCATTGATTCAGAGTTTGAAAAAGCACGTAAAATCGGAATATTTTTCAGTGACACCACCAGAGATATTTTAAGGAAAGAAAATTCAGAAAGAACCATGAATCTGGTTTTACAGGTGAAACAAGCCTTTTCGAAAGATTCCAAAGTGCCTGTAGATACACTGATTCTTCAGAAAATTGTAATTCACAATCTGAACAAGCACGGGTTATTTTTCTTCAGACGAAATGACGACTGGGATCAAAACTGGTCTTATGCACTGCCTGAACAAATTTACCATCAGATACAAATAAATGACCTTGAAAGCAAAGAAACTGAACTTCTGTTCGAAATACTTACAGAACAAATTGCAATTTTCACTACTCCGGATAATGCTTGGGTTGAAAAAGAGAAATACACCTTTTACGAATTGCAAAAATCCACTTACAGGAGAAATATAATGCGCAACACAGAAACAATCCAAAGCAGATTGCTTCAGGTAATCAGAAAACTTAAGTCTGAACAACGTTTTGAAAAATATCATTACCTGATACCAGAATTTGAATTTGATGATTTTGATGGACGACAAAAACATTTTGACCTTGAAATTACCTGAGTAAATCAAGATTTTAAAGGTGTCGAATTCGACACCTTTAAAAAGGCAAAGACTAATCCTCATTTTAATTCCATCGAATTCGATGGAATTAAAAATTTGATTTAAAGACTAAAAAATGAAAAGAAAACTAACAATTCTAACATTTATACTTTTGGCAACGTTCAAGGGTTTCGGACAGACTGACACGACCTTTAAAAAAGCAGACTACTACAAGACTAAACAGTTTGAGGCAGCAATTTTTCCTGCAAACTACTTTGACCTACTACCGGAACAACGCTTTACACCAGCAACACGAGAAATTGACACGGCAGAAGCAGCATTATCCAACAATTTAAAAACATTGAATAAAGAGTTAGTAAATCAATCTTCGACTCCAATTATTCACAAAAATCTGCACAAATATAAAAGGCAGTATTTTGGTTATATTGACAAGAATGGCGACCGAATTCTGCTTATTAACTGTTTTTGGGCTATGGGAAAGAACTGTAATGACCTATGGTTGACAGACAGAATTATGGTGCTTGATGGTGGTAGTTATTTTTGGAATATAAAATTCAACCTTGACACAAATGAACTTTTTGACTTAAACATAAATGGGTATGCTTAATTTCACAATTCAACCCGAGAGAAGAAAAACACTTTACAACATCAACAACCTGCATGGTGCAATCAATGTTCATGTTCGAATAAAAGTAAACCCGCCAACCCTCAAAACCTAAATCCCAAACACATTTCAAACTTTAACCCACCCGATTAACATGAAAAAAGCCTTTTTTCTGACTGCTGTCACAATTATTCTGAGTTCGATGATTTCATTTGGTCAAACCACCTGGAAAGAATTTAGTTTCGAAGAACACAATTTTAAAATTGATTTTAATCAGCCACCAATAGCTTCGATTGACAGCAGTACATTTAATGAAGCTCCGCTGATTACTTATTATTGGGAAGCTGAAAATGAAGATGCTACCCAGGAAAACAGCTACTATTCGATAAGCGTGGTTTCATATCCATCAGATTTTATTCATTCTGATTCAGTTTTTGATGTGGTTGAAGGTTTTATAAATTCAACTCAGTACAGCTTACTTGACGATGATACTTTTTCGCTTTTAACTTCTACTTTGATAGAAAAAGAAGGATTCCCCGGAAAATCATTCAAATGGAAAAATAATTCGAGCAATATTTTCTTTGAAAACCAGGTTTACCTGATTGAAAACAGACTATTTCAGCTTACAGCTATAGCAAGAGAAGGATATAATCACAATATTTTTATTCAGGGATTTTTCAACTCTTTTGGTCTTTTAAACATAAGTAATGGCAATTATAAAATAGCCATTGCATATAATGAGAGAACTTTATCTATTGAATTCCCTGATACACCTAAAGTTGATACAAAAATCGTTGATACAGAACATGGGAAGGTTTCTCTTGAAATTCAATCTTATGAACCAACAAACAAAGATGATAATCTGGTGTATGTTGCATCGGAGACAAAATATCCGGAAAAAATTATTAATAAAAATGACCCCTATGCATTAAATACTCTTTATGCAAACTCAATCAACCAGTCTCTTAGTTCCGTTGGTGGAACGATAATTTCTATCGCCGACATCGACTACAACGGAAATCCCGGCAAGGAGTTTCGCTGCTATTATCTGGAAGGCAAAGCCATAATGGTTTACAGACTCTTTTATATTGATGAAACGCTTTACAATTTTGGTGTAATAACATTGCCTGAGAATGAGAAAAACAAGGCCATGAATAAGTTTTTCCAATCTTTTCAGGTTATCAGGCAATGATTACCCATCCATAAAAATCCCTGAAAAACTTTAATGGTTTACAGACATTGGTAAATTGTTTTGAATTTTTGATTTCTGAAATTTGCACTTCAAACAAAGACTAAACACAAATGACCAGTTTTAAAAGCCGGATGTTCAATTTCATGATTCGGAATTCACATCTTTTCAAAGGCAGACTAAGCAAAGAACGATTTGATGCAAACACATCTATTGAAGGTTTCAGGGAGCGCTGCGAAAAAGGAGCCGGCAGGTTTGGCAAAATTGCTGAAGGCATTTCCATTGACCAACAGACCATCGATGGAATTAATTCGGAATGGTTAAAACCTGTCGGGGCAAACCCTGAAAAAGTAATTTTGTATGTTCACGGAGGCGGATATGTTTCAGGCTCATGCAGCGATCACAGAGCTATTGTATCAAAATTCGCGAAATTCGCAGGAGTAAATACACTTCTTTTTGAATACCGTTTGGCACCGGAAAATCCGTTTCCGGCTGCATTGGATGATTCAGTTAAAATTTATCAATGGCTGCTTTCGTCGGGCTTTCTACACAAAAACATTGTAATTGCAGGCGAATCAGCAGGTGGAGGATTATGCCTTGCAACACTTCTGGCATTGAAGGAACGCAAAGTAGTCTTACCGGCCGCAGCTGTGGCCATTTCACCATGGACAGATCTCACCTGTTCAAGTGATTCATACAAAACAAAAAACAAGGCATCACCAGCTCCGCTGGATTCATGGCTTGTATTCAGCAAACATTATATTGGGAATAATAATGCTGATTTGCCCCTCATTTCGCCACTTTTCGGGGATTTAAAGGGCTTGCCGCCGATTTTTATAAATGCCGGCGTTGATGATGAATTGTTTGAAGATGGCGAAAAATTCAGCCAGAAAGCCAGAAAAGCAGGTGTTGAAGTAACTTTTAAACCGGGTGTTGGAATGATTCACTGTTACCCCCTCTTGGCTCCGATGTTTCCTGAAGCAACACAGGCAATGAATGAGATTGTTGAATTTATAAGAATGCATTTAAAAATCAGCTGAATAAATGATGTAAAAACCAAATCACTGCATAATCAATTCAACATACAATTGAAGCCATTCAGCTTCTATTAGTGAAGTTCTGCTTTAAATTGTTTTACGGTGAAATAATCAGGTTCTACATTTGCAGAATGATTTCAGAAATAACTTATTGAACCATGATTATAGTAAGCGCTTGTTTGGCTGGTGTTAAATGCAGGTATAACGGTGAATCTTTTACATGCACACATGTTGTAGATCTTGTCAGAAAAGGACTTGCAATACCTCTGTGTCCGGAACAACTCGGAGGTCTGCCAACCCCCAGGGAAAATGCAGAGCAAACAGGAGAAAAGGTTTATACCATAAGTGGAATAGATTTGACACAGGCATTTCAAAAAGGCGCAGAAGAGGCTCTTCAGATTGCTATGCTATGTGGCAGCAAAAAAGCAATCTTAAAATCCAGATCTCCTTCCTGTGGATCAGGAATGATTTACAACGGGAAGTTCTCGGGGAAATTGGCCAAAGGCGATGGTGTTTTTACAAAATTGCTGAAAGCAAATCACATAGAAGTTACAGACGAAGATGATGTAACCATCTGAGCTTGCAAAGAAGTCCATTATAATTCTGATAAAAGCAGACTACTTAAGCTAACAAACTTCTGTACCAAAATGAGGCATTCTATGTATTTTTAAACGTACTTTTGCAATAAATCAACAAAGCGCAATATGTTAAAAATCCTTTTGGTTATCGGTTCGGGAAGTTTTCTTGGGGGAATTGCGCGATTCCTGCTTTCACGGGGCATTCAAAATTCTGTCATTTCTTCTTTTCCTTTCGGCACCTTTTGGGTTAATATCATCGGTTGCTTTCTGATTGGGCTGATCTATGGATTGTCTGACAAAGGAAACCTTTCGAACAATGAGTTGCGTATGTTTCTGGCAGTTGGTTTCTGTGGCGGATTTACCACATTTTCTACCTTTTCAAGCGAAAATATGGCGCTGCTTCGCGATGGAAGTTTTCTGTACTTCAGCCTTTATGCAGGCTTAAGTGTTTTTCTGGGCCTTCTGGCCACATTTGGCGGACACGCGCTAACCAAAATCATTTAACCATGGAAAACAATTCAGAAGCCCTCCGTTTGCGGATCTACATCAGCAACACCGATAAATTCAGGCATACTTTACTCAGTGAAACCCTGGTTTTTGCTGCCAAACGCTATGGATTGGCCGGAGCAACCGTAATCAGAGGAAGCATGGGTTACGGCTCAAGCAGTGTAATTCATTCCGCAAAGTTCTGGGAAATTACCGAAAAACTGCCTGTTGTGGTTGAGATGGTTGATGATGCAGCAAAAATTGAGCACTTCATTGATCAGGTCAGACCATGGTTTGACAAGATTCCAACCGGATGTCTTATGACAACTGAAAAAGTGCAGGTAGTACTTTTCAAAAAAGGCAACAAAAAGACATAAAAATATTTTCCTTCAAAGCTGTCCGGGGCTTTTCGAATTCTTAAAAGCAGCTTAACTACCATTTCACAGAATACATTCCAATCCAATTATCTTTGTATCTTTATTCCTTTAATTTCGCAGAAACCAGTGTCTGCGTTTAACTCTATTTTTTTCGTATGCCCCGTATTGCAATAATATCCGACGTACATGAAGACATTCACAGCCTTACCAAGGCTTTGAAAATGATAGAGCTTGAGAAGTGCGACGCGGTTTTTTGCCTGGGTGACATTACCGGATATCCATTTCTCAGGGGAAAATACGAGGCAACCCGCGATCTATCTGCCTGCATTAAGCTTATCAGAAAAAATTGTAGCATTGTCACTCCCGGCAACCACGATTTGTTTCATCTGCGCAGAATTCCATCCCACAATCCTGATTCGCTGATATCTGCCAAATGGTTTAATCTGCCTGACGACGAGAAATTGACCACAACAGGCGGGAAAATATGGAATTATTCCGATGATTATCCGGTGCAACTCAGCGAAGATGATTTTGCTTACCTGAATGCACTCCCGGAATATGCAACACATGACTTTGGAGACCGGAAAGTTCTTTTCGCGCACCATCTTTTCCCTGATATCACCGGAATGATTAATGGATTCTCGAAAGATCCGGAAAGAATGAACAGGCACATTGAATATTTAAAACAGCACGATTGTACACTGAGTATCAGCGGACATATGCACATTGAAGGTCTCGGTATTTATTATGAACAGGGCGAGGGTTTGCTTTCTCAGATTTTCGGAGGTTTTAATTATTATTCATTTGGTGAACGAAAGCTCAAAAGCAAGGCCTGCGCCATTTCCATTCCTGCATTAGCTGACAATGGGCAAGTCAATGGATTTGCTATTCTCGATTCAGCAAACCAGACCATCAGTGCAATAACCTTAAATACAAACCGGAGATTTATCTTATGAGATCACTTTTCAGGGCAGGCTTTTTCCGAAGGATAGTTGTTCCGGCATTGCTGGCCATAATCATGTTTGTGGTAACGGTCTTTGCTTTTGTAATTCCAGCTTTCAAGAAAAGTGCCATGCAACAGAAACAATCCATGTTGCTTGAGCTCACCAACACAGCCTGGAGTATTCTTCAGAAATATCACAAAGATCAATCTGCAGGTTTATTGCCCATTGAGGAAGCCCGGCAAAAGGCAATTGCTGAGATAGAAGCTTTGCGGTATGGCGGTGATAAAAAAGATTATTTCTGGATAACTGACATGGAACCTGCCATGATCATGCATCCCTATGTGCACGATCTCACAGGGCAAAGTCTCAGCGAATTTGCCGATCCTGATGGCAAGAAACTTTTTATTGAAGCGCGGGAACTTGCAAAAACAAAAGGCGAAGGATTTATCAGCTATAAATGGCAATTTAAGGATGATTCTACAAATATTGTCCCTAAGCTCAGTTTCGTTAAATTATTTGAACCCTGGCAATGGATAATCGGTACCGGTGTTTATGTTGATGATGTTGAGAAAGAGATTTCATCGCTTACCAATAAAATGATTTTCATTTTGCTGGGTATTTTCGCGCTGATATCTCTGATCATCTTTTTTATAACCTATCAAAGTCTGGGCATTGAAAGCAGGCGCCGTGAAGCAGAGGCTCAATTGCATGAATCGCGTGAAAAATACAGATCGTTGATTGAATCCTCAACAGAGGGAATCATTCTTTTGCTGAATGGAAAAATCTCCTATTCAAATACATTTATACAATCGTGGCTGCAATACAGCAGCGATGAAATGGCAGAACTTAATCTGCCGGAGATACTTGAAGATGGAATTGCAGAGACAATTGAGCACCCCGGTGAAGAACATCGGTTGGATGTAAAGCTTCTGAAAAAAGATGGCAGCCACACCGAAGCGGTGATGACCATTTTGCCTGTACACTTTGCCGAAAAAGAAGGTTTGTTGCTTACTTTCAGAGACATAAGCGAGCATCTTAACGTACGAACTGACCTTGAAATCAACCGCGAAATGATACAACAGATTGCGGAAGTCAAATCTCTGGGCATTTTTCGTTTCACCCTTGATTCGAAAAACAGGATAATGAAATACAATGATCAGCTTGCCCGAATGCTTGGTTATGACCAACCCGAAGAGCTCAAAAGTGTATCGCTGAGCAAGATACTCGGGGGCAGTGCCGCATTGAAACAAATTCTGTCACGCTTACCTGAAACCGGCACCATAAATTCGGGCAGCGTAAAATTGCTGACAAAAGACAACCGCTTCATTGATGTCAGGCTGAGTCTTTTTATGGGACTTGACAACGGACAGCAGCGGTATTGCAACGGAATTGCTGAAATTGCAGGAGAATCAGCAGGCATCAGTGAATTTGAAGATGTGCGTGAAGGTCATATTCTGCCTGTTTTTGGCGTAAACTCGCTTCCTTTATCAACATTTTATCATCATCCGGTTACCTGCCCGATAGATGCATCCATTTCGGATGTAATTAAACTAATGGCAGACAATGATGCAGATTGTGTCATTCTGCTGATGAATTTCAGGTGCTCTGGTATTATAACCCGCGGCGATTTGCTAAAGAGGTTTTATCTGAATCATACCGACACTACAATGCATGCTATGTCCATCGCAACATCCCCGGTAATCACAATCAGCAGCGGCAGCAGCACAACCGATGCTTACACCCTTATGCGCCGGAACAATATTTCGCAACTACCGGTTTTGAACCTTTCCGGTGATCCGGCGGGAATTGTTTCTCTTGATCGACTTGCCGGCAATTACATTGATATTGCTGAATTTGCCGCTCAGATTCTTAAAAACGGCAATTCAGTCGCTGAACTATCCCGTTTCCGGAAAAGTATTCCTGATCTTATCGGTCATCTTCAGGGACAAACAGACAGCGCGGTTACTTACACCGGAATTTTATCAGGATTTAACGATGCAATCACCAATCAGATTATTGCCAATGCCATAAAAGAGATAGGGAAACCGCCCGTCGCATTTTCATTCTTTTCTTTTGGAAGTGCCGGGCGTCGTGAGCTGGCATTTAACTCTGATCAGGACAATGCAATAATATATGAAGATTCTGACGAAGTACCTGACACTGAGCTTCAACAGTACTTTTTGTCTTTGTCTGAAAGAATATGCCGGCAACTCGACCAGACCGGGCTTACGTTATGCAAAGGTGGTTATATGGCATCAAATCCCGCATGGTGCAAACCATTGAGTGCGTGGAAAAACTACTTTGCAGGCTGGATCGACAATGCAGAGCCTGAGAATATTCTGAACATCAGTGTTTTCTTCGACTTCAGACATGTAAACGGTGACCAGCATCTGTTTCACGAACTTGAGCAATTCGTATTTGATACCCTGAAAGGCAAAACAGCATTTTTCTACTTCCTTGCCAGAAACATTGCAGGTTTCAGGCCTGGAGGGAGCAAGTTCGGAACTTTATTGTCGGAGGCTTCAGGCAAAAAAAGCGAAATGCTTGACATTAAAAATTCCATTGCGATAGTAGTGATGTTTGTAAGAATTTATGCCTTACACAACAATATCCGGCTGAAAGGAACAGTAGAAAGAGCGAGAGCTTTATACAAACTGAATGTCTTCAGCCGTGCAACATTCGACGAAGTTTTGTTTCAGTATAATTTCCTGATGACGCTGCGCCTTAAAATTCAGCAACAGCAACTTTCAGCAGGAACAGAGCCTGAAAACATGGTTGAAGTAAAGAAACTTACTGAAATGGAGCAGTTTATCCTGAAGAAAATCCATGCCGGCATCAATGAATACGATGAGCGGCTGAGTGCAACATTTATGAGTGCTTACAAAGGATAATCGGGTGCTATATTTCAGAACCTCCTGAGAATAAACAGACGAAGCAGCCGTCAGACATGCATTGTTGACCTAACAATTCATGCTTATCCGGGCCAGTGTATCGGTATCTTTTAGCACAATATTTCTTCCATCGATACTGATAATTTCTTCATTCCGGAGCTCAGTAAGCGCCCTGACCGTGTTCTCTTCTGAAATCGCCGATAGTTCGCCCAGTTCGCGGCGGGTTATGCTTAGCTTGAAGCTGTTTGAATCATACAAACGTGACAAATACAGCAGGCTTTCTGCCACCCGGCCGCGTATCTGCTTCTGATTCAGCGAAATAAGCTTATCCATAATATTGGCAACTGAGCTTCCAAAAGCATGGTTCAGCAATTTCATAAAATGCTCATTTTTAAGATATATCTGCTCAAGTGCCTCATTGTCAATCTGACAAGTATGACAATCTTCAAGGGCTGAAACGCTGTAAGGATAATCGGGCAAACCATACACAGAAATGAGTCCTATATAATTAGAAGGAATAAGTATATTCAGTATTATATTTCTTGAACAATGTCCGCTGACAAACATCTTTGCATTACCCTGAATAAGTATAGTAGCATTTTTGATTTTTGAACCCTGACGGCATATTGTTTCATACTTTTTATAATAAACATAGGCCGGCTCAAGAAACTCTTCCATACCCATCTCACGGGCCGTAAGATAAATATCGCATTTAAGCGGGCAATCAATGCACTTTACCGATTTCTCAATGCGCATATTCTGATGGAGTTAAAAAGTCGTGTGGTCAAAAATACATAAAAAAGTTGATTTAAATCAATGTCGCAAAACAGCAAATAATGAAGAAAAGATTCAGGTGAAATACTTTAGTTTTGACTGCTTTTTGCAGGCTATAGTTAACTTGCAGGAAACATTTCAAACAACTAAAAAAATAAGATATGCACGGACCTGCAGTCAAAATGGACGCCGATCATGCGGCGGCAAAAAAATCGAAACTGGGAGTAATATTATTTCTTGTTTACACATTGGTTTACAGTGGTTTTGTATTTATCGGTCTTATGTATCCCGAAGTTATGGGATTGCACATCATCGGCAGACAGAATGTTTCCATAGTGTATGGTTTCGGGCTGATTTTTCTGGCCATTGTTATGGGATTTATTTATAACTGGATTTGCACCAGGTATGAAGATGAAGCAACCGCTAACGAAAAGGAGAAACAGAAATGACATACGACGTATCTATCTGGGCTATAATAATTTTTGTCACTTTTGTGGCAGCAGTTCTTGGTCTGTCCTTCTTCTTTGCCCGTAAAACCAAATCGGCTTCAGGCTATTACGCTGCAGGGGGCAATATTCACTGGGGTGTTAATGGAATTGCTTTCGCCGGCGATTATCTTTCAGCTGCTTCATTTCTGGGAATTTGCGGAATGATTGCCTTCTCGGGTTACGATGGATTTCTTTATTCTATTGGCTACCTTGCCGGATGGGTTGTTGCACTATTTCTGGTTGCAGAACCATTAAAACGACTTGGTAAATACACTTTTACCGATGCCCTTGACGCACGATTCAATTCAAAAGCCATTAAGCTCACTGCATCAATCAGCACATTGGTTGTTTCAGTTTTTTACCTGATTCCTCAGATGGTTGGTGCCGGCGACCTGGTTGTTCCTCTGCTCGGACTACCTCATTATGCCGGGGTTCTGATCGTTGGCTCTATAGTAATATTTATTGTTGCCACAGCCGGAATGACTTCCACCACCTATGTTCAGTTCATTAAAGGAGGACTGCTGATATTATTCTCCGTAATACTCACCATCTATATTATCAACAACGGACTTAACCTCAACCCGGGTGCCGATTATCATAAGTTCGTAAAAACAGGGGTTGTTTTTCAGGATGATAAAATCGTTGCAGTTTCTGACTCAACTTACACGCTGAAAGAAACAGCTACCATCGAAGATAAATATACATTTGTCAGCCTTGAAAAAGAAGGGGTTACAACCTGGTTTAAACTCAGCGGTGATTCAACAATACTCGAAGAAATGCTTTCGGTTTCACTGCTTGAAGATGGTACAAAACTTTATAACGGGGAACCCAAATCAGCAGGTAAATTTTTTCAGGTCGGTCACCTTTCAAAAATAATTGTAGATGGAGTTGAGGTTGATAAAACCGGGCCACTCGGACCTTTCACTTTCCTCTCAAGCCTGGAAGATACTGAAGTTGTAAGATTTACCAAAAAAGAAATTCCTCAGTCGCGCACTACTGTCTGGTATCAGACACATACACCTGGTGCCGATATGATTAAACCCGGCCTTTTATTGAAACTCTCGAAAGATTCGGGCGCAACATTCTGGAGCAGACTTAATTTTCTGTCGCTTATGCTTGCTCTTTTCCTGGGAACCTCTGCTTTGCCGCACATTTTAATTCGCTATTACACAGTCGCAAGTCAGCGTGCCGCCCGCAAATCAACCATTCTGGCCATAGCAAGTATTGGATTTTTCTATATCCTTACCTTGTATATGGGACTTGGTGCAGCTGTTAACGGCGTGCTAGATGTGGAAAGCAGCAATATGTCAGGTCCTCTGTTGGCCAAATATTTTGGTATCGGACTCTTCTCAATCATTTCGGCCATTGCATTTGCAACTGTGCTCGGCACGGTGAGCGGACTAATAGTTGCTTCATCAGGAGCCATTGCCCATGATTTTATGGATAAATACCTCAACATGAAAATGGATGACCGCAAAAAAGTCAAGGCAGGAAAACTTGCTGCTTTTGGGGTCGGAATTTTTGCCATTGTTCTTGGTATTCTTTTCAAAGGAATGAATGTATCATTTTTGGTTGGCCTTGCATTTGCGGTTGCCGCTTCTGCTAACCTTCCAGCCATCCTTTTCCTTCTCTTCTGGGAAAAAACCACAGCCAAAGGAATTGCATGGTCTATTGTTACAGGTATCATTTCATCGATAACTCTTATACTTTTCTCGCCAACGATGTACGAGAAATACGGGCTGCCACCATCAACAGCCCTCTTCCCGATTGACAACCCTGGTATTATTTCAATACCACTGGCAACAATTGTGCTGGTTGTTGTTTCACTCTTATCACAAAACGACAACAAGAGCAAAGTTGAGAATTACCATAATGACTAATTCTACCAAACTGAATGGCAGGCAGCAATCACTAAGCTGCCTGTTTTCTTTTTAAACAATTCCTCTTCTGTCACCTCACAATGAAACCAATTTACCTATGAAGACAAAAACATACTTACTCCTGATCATGATTGCCCTGCCTTTTCTGGCTCAGGCGCAGGTAAACAATGAGTCGCAAAACTTCGGAATTAAATTCTCAGGACTGGTAAAGAATGATTTCTTCAGAGATACCCGCGAAACTTACACCATAAGAGAGGGTAATTTCGTTTTGTACCCAAAGGAGGTCAATCGCGACGCGGAGGGCATAGACATCAATGATAAGTCCTCATTTAATTTCCTGTCGATTCAATCGAGAATAACAGCAAAAGCGACTGCTCCCGATGCATTCGGAGCTAAAACCAGCGGTGTAATAGAAGCTGATTTTTTTGGAAATGAAAACGCCGCTTTTGCAGATGTTAATGGGTTCAGGTTGCGTCATGCCTATGTAAAATTAAACTGGCCAAAAACTGAACTATTAACCGGACAGTATTGGCATCCTTTGTTTATTCCTGCCTGTTTTTCGGGTGTAGTTTCTTTTAATACCGGAGTTCCGATGCAGCCATTCTCACGGAATCCTCAGATCAGGTTAACACACAAGCCCGGAAAAATAAGTTTAACTGCAGCACTTTCAGCGCAACGCGACTTTACAAGTCCATCAGGCTCTTCGGCATTAAGGTATTCTTCACTGCCCGATGTTTCGGCCATGATTTCGTGGGAACATGCCGATAAAGACAGAAAAAACGACATTATCGCCGGTATGGTATTGAATTACAAATCAATACAACCTCTATTGGTTACAACCAAAGGTTCTCAGAAATTTGTGACAAACGAAAAGGTGAACGGGATTTCGGCTTCGCTTTTTGTGCGTTATAAATCACCGGCTTATACCCTGAAAATGCAGGGAATTTATGGACAAAATCTATACGATCTCCTGCAACTCGGTGGTTTTGCAGTGCATACGGTTACTGATACTACCCGGAACACTGTCGAATATACCACCCTAAATACTTTATCGGCGTGGGCTGAGTTTCAAACCAACGGAGATAAATTTCAGTTTGGATTATGGGGTGGATACACACAAAATCTTGGTTCAACCAAAAGCATTCTGAACTATTCAAACAAAGTTGACGGAGCCGAGATTACCTCAAGAGGAAGCAATATAAAATCTGTTTACAGGATTTCACCCAGAATAATCTTTTTAAGGGGCAGCTTCAATTTTGCTACAGAAGTTGAACTTACCGGAGCTGCCTACGCTACTTCTGATGAAAACGGAAAGCCAAACCGCGATAATTTCGGAATTATAACCGATGCTGAATATGTGCATAATTTCAGGCTGCTTTTTTCAGTAATCTACAATTTCTGATTCAATGTCGTTTAGTTAAGGAATATTGTCTTTCCCGCACGTGCGGGACTCAGACTGACAGTCATCCTGAGTTGTAACTCAATAAAATTGCGCATAATGCGGAGATGACAGCTAGCGCAGGTGTTTAAACACTTCGACCGCTCAGTGTGACATTCGTGTTTGGCCAGCATTGATTATCTTTAATGCACACGTTATCAGGCTTGTACGATGTCCTCCTGAGCGGAGTCGATGGATAAGACGAACAATCTGTCATTGGTAGCGGTTCCGATAGCTATCGGAACGAAGGATATTTGATTCACTTATCTGAAAATTCGAAACCTTAACTAAACGACATTGATTTCTGATTAGCATTTATGAATTTGAACTAATTCAGCACATCTGATGTTTAGCAACCTGATTTATCTGCGAATCCGTTTTTAACAGAAAATTTCCACTTCCTGTCAGCAATTGAATCCGGAGAATTACCAAAAACCAGACTAATAAATTAACGCTAAAAAACAAAATGAAAAAAACCTCAAAAGTGATTCAATTCGGCGAAAATGTTGAAGGTTATAGTATTCCGGTATTGAATGAACGAGAAATCAGAGCTGCAGCTGGTCTGCTTTTTCTCATGATGTTTATCTCAATTATGGTGGTTATCCTTAAAGGCGATTTTCTTTTGCTGAAATATGCCATAGTAATCTTTCTTACGGATATCCTGATAAGGGTTCTCATAAATCCTAAATACGCGCCAACACTAATTCTTGGCCGATTGATTGTCAGAAATCAAACACCTGAATACGTAGGAGCGCAACAAAAAAAGTTCGCATGGATCATTGGCATTGTGCTGGCTGTTACCATGTTTATACTTCAGGTTGTTGTTAACTCATTTAGTCCTATTACAGGGTTAATCTGTATGATTTGCCTGATTTTCCTGTTTTTTGAATCGGCATTCGGTATTTGTATCGGGTGCAAATTCTATTCATGGTTTTATAAAGAAAAAGCACAATACTGCCCTGGAGAGGTTTGTGATGTAAAATCAAAACAGGACATTCAAAAGACATCATGGATGCAGTTAATGATTGTAATTACATTTATAGCTTTTATCGTACTAGTGGTATTTATTTTTAATGATACCCTTTTGGTGAAACCTTACGATCTGTTTGGGCTGGAGAACGCAGCTCAATCCTGATTAAAAACAGAACGCTCTGCTTTCGGGTAATTTCCGGAAATATAAATCTTCAGGATTACAGTTAACATCAGCAGCGAACTTTCCTGCAAAACATCCTATATTTGCCTGCACTCAGATGCATTATTGGACGTAAAGGGAATAGATAATATTGTCGCCAGTCTCCCTGGGTTCCTTGTGCCATTTTATGATTTGATGCACAATAACGAAGCAAGAGATTCGAAAAATGAATATTGATGCAGCAAAAAAGCCTTTGGGCGAAGTTTGGATCAAAGCTGCTGTTCTGGGGGCTAGTTGGGCTGCAATTGAAATCGTATTCGGCAGTTTTCTGCATAATCTGCGTGTGCCTTTCAAGGGGAACATACTCACTGCCATCGGGTTTATTATCCTTATAGCCGCAAGTTACAGATGGAAAGATAAAGGGCTTTTCTGGCGATCAGGTCTTATTTGTGCACTGATGAAAACCATGTCGCCGAGTGCTGTAATATTCGGCCCGATGATTGCCATCTTCATGGAAGCGCTTTTTCTGGATATGGCGACAAGATCTTTTGGCAGAAATTTTCTGGGTTTTGCCATCGGAGCTTCGCTGGCTATGTCGTGGATACTGCTGCAAAGGATTTTCAATCTTGTTTTAATGTATGGTTTCAAAATCGTTGAAATCTACACCGGACTCACATCTTACATAGAACAACAATTTAACTGGCAGGTGAATCTGGCATTGGCGCCTTTGATTCTGTTGCTGCTGCTATATATAGTTTTTGGTCTGATTACGGTTACAATTGCCATGATTTGGGGGCGAAAGATTGATAAAATGCCGGCTGTAAATATGCAAAGTCATACAGCGCTTTATAATAATCCGAACAAAGAAGTTGACTTCAAACATTCACTGCCCTGGTTGGTCTTTAACTTTTTTGCGATGATAACAGCAATGGTTGCTATCGGCTACAGCCCGATCTGGCTGTGGTTGCCCTCAACATTGGTCTTGGTATTTGTATGGACCAACCGATATAAAAGAGCAATGCGGCAAATGATGCGCCCTAAATTCTGGCTTTTCTTTGGGCTGATAACCATCGTTTCGTCATTGATGGTTACGCTCGTGCACACCAATGGACTGGATTGGATGGATGGCATTATTGCAGGTATTCAGATTAACTTCAGGGCTGCCGTTGTCATCAGCGGTTTTACAGTGCTTGGCACCGAACTTTATCATCCCCGAATCAGAAGACAGCTTTTACAGTCGCGTTTCAGCAATGTACACGCTGCACTGACATTGGCTTTTGAAACACTCCCCGCTGTGATTGGCCAGCTTCCGCCAATCAAAAAACTGTTTAAAAGTCCTGTGATTTACCTGAAATTAATGATTGAATATGCCGAATATCGTGTAAAGGAAATCCAGAACCGTCAGCAGCAAAAAGTTATCATCATAAGCGGATCGCACGAAACCGGGAAGACTTCCCGCCTTTTGGAGCTCTTCAGGGAGTTGAAAATTGCATCTGCCAAATTTGGTGGATTTGTTTCTAAACGTATTCTAAATGATAAAGAAACAAGTGGCTATAATTTATTCAGTTCAGAAGAAGAAAATCTTGGCATTTTGATGCAAGATAACCTTGATTATGGAAATGGCAGGATTGGCAGATTTTTTATCAATGATAAAGCTTTTGAGAAAGGCAATACATTGATAGAAAAACTTATTTATGACTCCACGGATGTAATAATTCTGGATGAAATCGGCAAACTTGAAGCGACCGGGAAAGGATGGGCTGCCAGCCTTCGAAAAACATTAAACTCAAAGGCTGTTGTAGTAATTTTGTCAGTTAACCCTGAGCATCTCGATAAGGTTACCTCAACATTCGGGTTCACTCCTTATCAGGTTATAAGTCCAGGTGATTGGAATAGTAAACTGATATCCAACCTTATAGTTCAGTTAGTTTCTCAACAGAAGAAAATCAGTCTGTGAAATTTCCGAAAAACAGATCACACTAAAGTTTATTTAATTAAAGTCTTTGTTGTACTTTTACGATATTAAAAATTCAAGCAGTTCCCGAAGTATCTGGTCAATTGAATAATAATTATGAACATCTTAAACATACTGTTGTTCATCTTTAAATCCAGGCATTTCCAAAGCGCTAAAAATCATTAACCACTTTTCCAAACAACCTGAAAATGAATAAAAAACTACTTTTCCTTTCCACGCTCTTAATGTTTGCCATGGTGGCCTGCACTCCAAAGCAAAATGAAACCAATCAAACTCAAACCCAACTGCAAAATGAGGAGCCTCAGCTAAATAAGTTGGTTGAGGATACATCATTAATTGCTCCTGTTACCTCAGGTGAATTAATTCAGGAACAAACCACTACAGCTGTGGTGCTGAACCCACCTCATGGCCAGCCGGGGCATATCTGCGAAATTCCGGTTGGAAGTCCACTCCCCTCCTCTCCTGCCAAAACAAAGCCCGAAGTAAAGAAAATAGAAACGACTCCTAAAGTGGAAACTGCTCAGCGTTTAAATCCTGCTCACGGACAACCGGGGCACCGCTGTGAAATCCCCGTTGGAGCTCCCCTCGATACACCGGCGCCTGCTTCTGCTAAACCCTCAGCAACTCCTGCAGCAAGCAGCGGTTCATTTACACCCAGTGTTGAAAATGCCGCACGCCTGAAAACCGGTCAGAGATAAACATTCCTGAGCTGTTCCTCAGGATTGTGATTTCTGTATCTGATTCCGGCAGTTAATAATCCAAAAAATTATTGATAAATTTTTTCTGTTTCGTATTTTGCAATTATCTATGTCGTACTTTTGCGACATTTAAAATAAGCAATAAATAAATCAGAAGAAATCAACGAAACCCAAAAGGAACTTGCACGTTTTGCACGTGTAATTTCTCATCCGGCCCGGCTGGCAATACTTCAGTATCTGGCCAGCACCAAAACAAGTATTTCAGGCGACATCTCCGATCACTTGCCACTGAGCCGCTCTACAGTTTCGCAACACCTTAAAGAACTGCGAAATATCGGACTAATCCACGGCGAAATTGATGGATTGAAAATCAATTACTGCCTTTGCGGAACTGAGATCAATCGCTTTATGGAAATGTTCGGCAACTTTTTTGAACCGATCAGGAATGCTGAAATAACCTGCGAAACAAAAGTCTAAAATCAAAAAACCTTACAATGAAAATTCTAATCCTTTGTACCGGCAATTCATGCCGCTCGCAAATGGCCCACGGCTTTCTGCAATCTTTTGACTCAAGCCTTGCTGTGCACTCAGCCGGAACCGAAGCATCTGGCAGACTCAACCCACAGGCTGTTGAAGTTATGAGTGAAATTGGCATCGACATCAGTCATCACACCTCCGACTCAGTAGATATCTATCTGGGCGAAGAATGGGATTATGTAATTACTGTTTGCGGTGGAGCCAATGAAACCTGTCCGGCATTCTTTGGCAATGTAAAACACCGTTTACATATTGGGTTTGATGATCCTACGTTTGCCATTGGAACTGATGAATTTATTCAAAGCGAATATATCAGGGTGCGTGATGAGATTAAAGAAGGATTCTGGAAGTTTTACAAAGAACAAATAAAACAGGGAATATGAAAAACGAAGAATTGAAGAGCATCGTTAAAGAAAAATACGCTGAAATCGCCCTTCAATCCAGACAGGAAAATGAAACTTCCTGCTGTGGGGCTACCGGATGCTGTGGAGATGTGGATTATACCATCTTCAGCGAGAACTACGAAAAACTTGAAGGCTATAATCCCGAGGCCGATCTGGGCCTGGGATGCGGAATACCGACTGAGTTTGCGCAGATAAAACCCGGTGACACAGTAATTGATCTTGGCTCCGGTGCGGGTAACGATTGCTTTGTGGCCCGCTCACTGGTTGGTGAAACGGGAAAGGTTATCGGGATTGACTTCACCGAAGCCATGATTGATAAAGCAAGGAACAACGCCGAAAAACTCGGTTTCAACAATGTGGAGTTCCGCTATGGCGATATCGAAAAAATGCCGGTAACGGCCAACAAAGCCGATGTCATTGTCAGCAACTGTGTGCTTAACCTTGTTCCGGATAAGGTGAAGGCTTTCAGTGAAATTTTCAGGGTGCTGAAACCCGGCGGACATATATCAGTGTCAGATGTAGTGCTCAGAGGTGATTTGCCATTGAACCTGAAACAGGCAGCTGAAATGTATGCCGGTTGTGTTTCTGGAGCAATTCAGATAAACGACTACCTTCAAATCATTGAAAACTGCGGACTGGAAAATATAAAAGTACAAAAAGAGAAAATTATCTCAATTCCCGATGAAATTCTGCTCAACTACCTTAATCAGGAAGAACTTGACAGTTTCAAAACTTCTGGAACAGGCATATACAGCATTACTGTTTACGCTGAAAAACCTGACAAATTTCAAGGCTGTGGTTGCAACTGCAATTGCTGATTGGTTAATAGGATGATTATAAGATAAGCTGCGAATTTCGGACTGACCTCTGACTTCTGACCTCTGACTTCTGACCTCTGACCTCTGATCTCTGACTTCTGACCTCTGACCTCTGACCTCTGATCAATAGATTTTGTGAAAGACATTTAAAGTAAAAAAATATGAGCAAAATTCAAGGAATGTCGTTTTTTGATCGCTACCTGAGTATTTGGGTCGCAGCATGCATCATTGCAGGCATTGCACTGGGCAAATTATTGCCGGTAATTCCAGAAACTCTTGGAAAGTTTGAATACGCCAATGTTTCAATTCCAATTGCAATTCTTATCTGGATCATGATTTTTCCCATGATGCTGAAAATTGACTTTGCAAGCGTTGCCAATGCGGTAAAAATGCCCAAAGGCCTGACTGTCACGCTTACGGTAAACTGGCTGATCAAACCATTTACCATGTTTGGCATTGCCTGGCTGTTTTTTTATGTGATTTTCAAGGCAATCATTCCGCCCGATTTAGCGAAGGAATATCTTGCCGGAGCTGTTCTCCTGGGCGCTGCGCCCTGCACTGCTATGGTGTTTGTCTGGAGCCATCTAACCAAAGGCGATCCGGCATATACATTGGTTCAGGTAGCTGTAAATGACCTTATTATACTGATTGCATTTATTCCCATTGTTACTCTCCTGTTGGGAATAAGCGGCATTGCCATCCCCTGGAACACGCTGATACTTTCTGTCGTCCTTTTTGTCGTTATACCCTTAGTTCTTGCCATGATAACCCGGCGCAGTATTATCAGGCACAAAGGCCAGGAATATTTCGACAAGATATTTATCAAAAAATTTACCAGTACCACCATTATCGGCTTGTTACTGACGCTGATCATCATATTCTCATTTCAGGGAGATAAAATACTTCAGAGTCCGCTCAACATTGCACTCATCGCTGTCCCGCTGATCTTACAGACTTTTCTGATCTTCTACATAGCATATTTCTGGGCAGAAAAATGGAAACTTCCGCATTGCATTGCTGCACCTGCGGCTTTGATTGGCGCAAGTAACTTTTTCGAACTTTCAGTTGCAGTTGCCATTGTTCTTTTCGGATTGAATTCAGGCGCAACCCTGGTAACTGTGGTTGGCGTGTTGGTGGAAGTCCCTGTAATGCTTACGCTTGTTAAAATAGCCAACAAAACAAGCTATAAATTTGAAGGAAATTAAGATTGAAAGTTGGAATTTATGGAAAACCAAATCAGACACTTTAGTTCGCATGAAGCATTTGAACTGCTTCAATCCGGTGATGCTGTGCTATTGGATATCAGGGATGAATACCTGCAGGGTTTCAAATGTATTGATGTTCCCCGTGTGCTTCAGATTCCTTATAGTGATCTGGCAGAGAAAGCTTCCGGTTTACCACACGAAGTTTTTTATATTTGCGCAGATTCTGCTGGCATTAACAGCAAGAAAGCGGCACAGATACTTATTGATGCAGGATTTTCTAACGCAGGGAATCTTGCAGGCGGGCTAATCGACTGGGAAAGGCTTGGCTTGCCTGTGTGTACCGACATCAGAGAACGGATGACCGGTTCATGTATGTGCCAGTTGAAGAAACGGGTGAAAAACAAATGAACTATTTCCTGAATTATTTTTTTCTGACATAATAATATATCCCGACAATAATTACCAGAACGGCAAGTATAAGCGCAACGCCCCAACCCATTCCTATTCCCCAGCCATGCATTCCTGAACCATCCATCATAAGCTTATTTTAAGGGTTAAATATATTTTGACTACAGCGAAGTATTAAGTGCAGCAATAATCCGGTGCATTTCTTCCTGGCTCTTTCCCATTCTGAGTTGTAATTTTTCAAATCCGGCTTTATTTTTCCCTTCGGCATATAACCGTTCATTATCAGGAAATGGTTCGGGCTGAGTCCTTAATTTCTGAAATTTTGAAATCATTTTCTGCTTTATGTTTGAGGTATCCATCATTATTTGTTTTTGACTGTAAATGAATTAATACTGCAAATTTGATCAATTTCGCTCTTTTTATTATTACACAATTATGATTGATTGTTACACATTTCATTGATTTTCCAAACCACTGAAAAAAAAGCTGTAAAGCAAAAGAGGCTGTCCCATTATAGAACAACCTCTTTTCAAACACACCAGATTTATTATTTTTCTACAGGTACAGTAACCTTTTCGATAAACTCAACGCTCAGCTCAACCCTTCTGTTGCGGGTACGGCCTGCAACTGTGCTGTTGTCGTCAACGGGTCTTGTTAGTCCGTAGCCTGATGCCGAAATCCGTTCAGGGCTTACGCCTTTACCAATCAGGTAAACTGAAACTGATTCAGCACGGTCTTTTGAAAGTGTCATATTCATAGCCTCGGCTCCAACATTGTCGGTATGGCCACCAATAATGAGTTTATAGGTAGGATTCTCATTCATTACTTTTACAACTGCATCAAGTATCGCGAATGATACAGGTTTGATTGTAGATTTACCAGTATCAAATTTGATTCCCTGCAATGCTTTCTGGAATAAGGTTTTCACCTCCTTTGTCAGTTCAGGACAACCCTGATTTTCAGCTATACCAGCAACTGTAGGACATTTATCCAGGTAATCAGGAACTCCGTCACCATCAGTATCCAGGGTACAACCAAATTCATCAACGGTTGCTTTTGCAGGTGTCTGAGGACATTTATCCATATAATCAGGTACACCATCATTATCTTCATCAAGAGGACAGCCTGATGCATCAACCTGAATTCCGGCTGGTGTGTTAGGGCATTTATCCAGATGATCGGCTACGCCGTCGTTGTCAGCATCAAGAGGGCAACCGTTTGCATCTACTTTAACACCAATCTGAGTTTTTGAGCATTTGTCAAGATAATCCGGCACACCGTCTTTATCCTCATCAAGCGGACATCCAAATTGATCAACCGCTATATTAGCAGGTGTGTTGTCACATTTATCCAGATAATCCGCAACACCATCACCGTCACCATCAAGCGGGCAACCATTTTCATCAACTACTACTCCGGCTGGAGTGTCGGGGCATTTATCAAGACGATCGGCAATACCATCGCCGTCAGCATCACTCTTTTGACCGAAATTAAAAGTTAATCCAACGGAGTGAAGCAAAAAGAAATCATTTGAATTTTTTACGATTCCATCCCGTTCATCACTTGAAGAATACATAAAAGTTTCCTGCAAATTAAGCGTTACTGCTTTGCCCATGCGCAGATTTAAACCTGCACCAAAGGAAGGTGCAGCAAAATCGAATTTCTCGTTGTTTTTTGTATCCTCAAGTGTGTTGGCAAACATCATTACTCCGCCTCCTGCAAATATGTAAGGTCTTACAAAGTAATCAGCACCTATAAGGTTTAACCTGAAATTAATGGTACCGGTTGTAAGCTGATGGCGAAAACGACCAGCATCGGCCATGTATCCTGTTTCACCTTTTGTCAGAAAAAGAGAAACATCCAGGCGGTTGCCCAGAAAGCGGGTTAAGGAAAGTCCTCCAAAGCCATAAAAAGCCTGGTCGGTTTTAAAGAAATCATTTCCAAGATCACCATTATATTGAATGGCACCTCCATGTAAACCTATATTCCATTTTTTATCGGCTGTTTGTGCATTTAAACTGAGTGCAAATGCAAGGCCAAGCATTACAAGTAATAACTTTTTCATTTTGTTCAATTTAGTTTATTGTTGTTGTGAATAACTCTACAAAGGTCTGAACCTGAGTCAAAATATAAGTTATACATTTATGAGAATAAATTGCATGATTCACACCTGGGGAGTCACAAACGACAAACCACGGGTAATGTCATGACAAAATCAGGACATTACATATCTATTTTTTTATCCAAAAAAATCAGGGAGGTGCTAAAAATGCACTAAAACGGCAGCATAAACAAAAAAGCCAGAAAGTGGAGGATACTTCCTGCCAGCACAAAAAGGTGAAATATCAGGTGAAATAAGCGTTTGTCTTTACGGATATAAAACAATGCTCCTATAGTATAAGTAAAACCTCCTGAGGCTAAAAGCCAGAGAGAAACAGTTGGCATATTCTCAATAACCGGACTAATGACAATAATTACAAGCCATCCCATAGCAACGTAAAGCCAGGCCGATAATTTCCTGAATTTTGTTTTATAAAACCAGAGTTTGTAAACGATCCCTCCTATTGCCAGTGCCCAGATCAGTCCAAACAATGTCCAGCCCAGCGGACCGCGCAAAACAGTAAGAGCCAGCGGCGTGTACGATCCTGCAATGAGCACATAAATGGCCATATGGTCAAACTTATTCAGCAGATATTTCAGCCGGGGATTTGAAGTGCCATGAAAAACCGTGGAAGCGATATACAAGAGCAGCATAGAAGTTCCGAAAATGCTGAAACTCACAATGTGCCAGACATTCCCGTAAATGGCGCTAAAAACCACCAAAAGGGCAATAACCGCAATTGCAACCGGAATACCAACCGCATGCGAAATGGTGTTGGCCACTTCTTCCTTTTTTTTCTGATCGCGTGTAAAAACCAGTTTCCTTTTGCGTGCGGGCAGTTTCATAATTATTTTCTTTCTTATTTATGATCGGATTAACTGCAAAGCTGATTATTCCGGCATTTGTAAAACAAAGTTAAAGTATAATCTGCATTCTCAACCAGGCATCCTGTAACTATTCACTGCGGGTTTTATAAAGGAAAGGTCACTTCTTCTTTAAAACCACAATTCTCGGATGAGCATTTTCAATCAATTCAAATCCGAATTTTTTAGCAATAAAATCAAATGTATAGTTGTGATAGAATGAAACATGAGTTACATCTCTTGCATAACTCCAGTCTTTAAACGCTTCATGCGAAGTCCATTTTTGGGTCATCACAAAAAGGAAAGCATCCTTTTTAAGCAAACCCGAAATTCTGGCAATATCGTTTGACGGCGTGTTAAAATGTTCGAAACTTTCCGTGGCAAATATAAAATCGTATGTTTTTATTTGAAGATCAGGAAAGAAATATGGATCATACACATCGCAGTGAATGCTCTGCTGAGCCAGCAACAGATGTAGAGTTGGAGCGGGTCCGCAACCAAAATCAAGTCCTGTCATTTCAGAATTAATGTACTCCAGCGCGGGCACAATGATTTGGTTCAGGTAATCGACATACCCTGGATTATGAATGCCATTGTCGTGCTGTTCGTATCGGAGTTTCTCCTTTTCGGGAGGAAACCTGTGTTCAGGATTTGCAAATATCAGACTACAGTTTCCGCAATGATGATATGCACGTCTGTCTGGCCCGGCCAAAATCTGCAAAGCTTTTGAATTGTGACACAACGGACATTCGTATTCCATTGAATAAGATTCTGGTTAGAATCAATTAATTTTTCTCAACACCTGAATTCAGATGCAGCTTAAAATCAGAGGTATTGTGAAATGTGAGTGAAGGATAAGTGTCTTTCATTACCTTAATGATCCAATCCCCTTCGGCCAGAAAGACCGGGTTGTCATCCTTATCGAATGCCACAGAGCCCGATTTGCGAAGCATAAATTTCTCCATCTCTTTTTTGTCGGTTGTGGTTACCCAGCAGGCTTTGGTGTATGAAAGGCTGGCAAAGTTGCATTTGGCGCCATACTCATGTTCCAGCCTGAATTTTATAACATCATATTGCAGTTCACCCACAGTGCCGATGATTTTTTTGTTGCCTGCCGGTACAATAAACAGCTGTGCCAAACCTTCCCCGGCAAGCTGACGAACTCCTTTATCGAGTTGTTTGGAGCGAAAAGGGTCCATGTTAATCACTTCGCGGAGAATTTCAGGAGAAAAACTCGGAATTCCTTTAAACATCAGGCTTTCGCCTTCGGTAAGGGTATCGCCGATGGTAAAATCTCCGTTGTCATAAAGTCCAACCACATCGCCGGGCCAGGCTTCATCAATTACACTTTTGGCATTGGCCATAAAGCTGGTGGGTGATGAAAAACGCACTTTCTTAGCCAAACGGCTGTGGTGGTAAAATTTATTGCGCTCAAATTTGCCTGAGCAAATCCGCATAAATGCAATACGATCGCGGTGGTTGGGATCGAGATTGGCATGTATTTTAAAAATAAATCCGGTAAGCTGCTCTTCATTGGGCTCTACCACCCTGCCCGAAGCTTCCACTTTTCCGGGAGGAGGAGCTATTTCAACAAAGGTGTCGAGCAACTCTTTTACCCCGAAATTATTCAGTGCACTGCCAAAAAACAATGGCGCCATATAACCTTCACGGTAAAGGTTAAGATTGAAATTCTCGAAAAAATCACCCACAAAACCAACCTCTTCTTTGGTTTTGGCAATCAGATCAGCGCCCGCAAAATCGATAATTGACTGCGAATCAAGATTATCAGTTTCAATAATATCCTCAGGAATATTGGTCTTATCAGGAAGAAAAAGGCTGACACTCTTGTTGTAAATATTGTAAACTCCTTTAAACTTGCTTCCGGAACCGATAGGCCAGGTATAAGGACTTACGGCAATATTCAGTTCTTTCTCCAGCTCATCAATCAGATCGAAAGCATCACGGCCTTCGCGATCCATTTTATTAAGGAAAATCATTACCGGTGTATGTCGCATACGGCAAACTTCCATGAGCTTGCGGGTTTGCTCTTCAACCCCTTTTACTGAATCCACAACCAGAATTACGCTGTCAACGGCTGTGAGTGTGCGGTAAGTATCCTCTGCAAAATCCTTGTGGCCGGGAGTATCAAGGATATTCACGCGAATATCTTTGTATTCAAAAGCCATCACTGAAGTAGAAACAGAAATTCCCCTTTGCCGCTCAATCTCCATAAAATCGGAGGTTGTAGTTTTGCGGATTTTGTTGCTTTTTACCGCACCGGCAGTTTGAATAGCTCCGCCCATAAGCAGAAGCTTCTCTGTAAGTGTGGTTTTTCCGGCATCAGGGTGGCTGATGATGGCAAATGTTCTTCGTTTGTTAATCTCGCTTTGCAGACTCATAAAATACATTGGTAAAACCGGCAGTACCGGTTGTCTTAAAAAAACATGTTTTTTGTACGGAAAGTGCAGCAGAGCAAATGACTGACGACGTGCTGCAAACGCCACCCGGACGGGAAATCATGGTGGTGTGATACCGCTTCAATTCTGTAAAAACTATTGTTCACATGATGCGGCAAAGGTAAAGAAAAAAATGAAGCCTGTTTGTATTGATGAAAGTGAGGCAATTCCCGAAAATCTTCCCGCCACCAAATCTCAGATAAACGTTGCTAAAAGAGGCCACCAAAGCTCCAAAGCTCCAAAAAGCACAAAATTTAGGTATTAATTTTTAAAAGAATATTTAACTTTGTTAATGATAACACTAAATTCCAAAAACAACAAAGAATACAAGATTTGGGTACAGACAATTTTTAAGAAATACTAAAAGCTAGAAAAGATGCCAACTAATTACCAACATTCTAAATTCCGCAATAAAAACTTCACTCCTATTCCTAAGGAATTAGATGAAATAGGGAAATTAATTGTGGATGCAGCATACATTGTGCATAAAAATTTAGGACCAGGCTTACTTGAGAAAGTTTATGAAGTATGCTTTTGTCATGAATTGACAAAAAGAGGTTTGAAATCACAACGGCAGGTTGAAATACCGATTGTCTATGATAATCTTGTCTTTGAAGAAGGATTGAGATTGGATGTTCTGGTTGAAAGTGAAGTTATCTGTGAAATTAAAGCAGTTGAGACAGTGAATCCTTTATGGACTTCACAACTAATCAGTCATCTGAAACTTACCAATAAACGTCTTGGCTATTTGATAAATTTTAATGTTGAGAATATTGGGTTGGGAATAAAAAGGATTGTCCATTAGATCGATCATTTAATATTTATCAAAAATATTTAGTGCTATTTGGTGCTTTGGAGTTTTGGTGGCTAAAGAAAAAATCAAAAATATTTAGTGCTATTTGGTGCTTTGGAGTTTTGTTGGCAAAAGAAAAAATCAAAATTATTTAGTGCTATTTGGTGTTTTAGAGTTTTGGTGGCAAAAGAAAAAAATATTTAGTGCTATTTGGTGTTTTGGAGTTTTGGTGGCTAAAAACAACGATTATTATCATTTAACTATCCGTTCATCATTGTCGGTTGAAGCAAACAAAAAGGTAATTTTGCAGCCCAAACAATAATTTAACATGTCAGAAATTTTAAAACTTCAGCCTTCAGAGGCTTTTCAGAAAATACAGGATGGTGCCATATTCATCGACATCATTGATGAAGAGGGTTTCAGCGTTGTCGCGTACGATGGAGTTGAGACCACCCAGGTTACCTTGCTTCAGTTGCTCGAAAAAATACAGTGGCTCGACAAATCACCCACCTATATCACAGGTGGTTATGATGAAGCCAGCGGGTTTAAAGCTGCAAATCTGTTGTTCCACCAGGGATTTGAGAATGTTGGTTATGTCGCCGGCGGTGTGCAGGCATGGTTCCAGGATGGATTCCAGGTAAAGTATAATGTCAGCGGCGGTTGCAGCACCGGAAGTTGCAGCACATCATCGTCCTGCGACACCGGATTTGAGGATGAAGAATCAATGGGTGGTTGCAGTGGATGTTCCTGCGGTCATTAATTTTTACCCGAAAAACCTGGCATTCATCAACAAGGCCTCTTTCAAAGATATTCCTGTCTTCCAGATGAATTAAACAGCGGGCAAATGAGAAAATCGTCTGATCTGACTGGAATAATTCTGGCAGGAGGCAAAAGCCGCCGCATGGGAAGTAATAAAGCGTTGCATGAATATAACGGTTTATTGCTGATTGAGCACAGCATGAACATAATCAATCAGTTAACTGACCGTATCTTCATCAGCGGACAATACGATGAATATAACAGGTTCGATGCACTAAAGGTTCCTGACAATTATTTTGATATTGGTCCGATAGCCGGTATTGAAGCATGTCTGAGTATGTCAGAAACCAATAACAATCTGTTTGTACCCTGCGATACTCCTCTCCTTTCCATTGAGCTTTTAAATTCAATACTTGAACACTCCGGCAATTTTGATGCGGTTGTTCCCATCTTGCCTGATGGAAAAGTGGAGCCTCTTGTTGCGCTTTATTCAAGAAGTATCTTACCCTTCATTCATCAACAGATTTCAGCAGGGGATTATCAGATTCTTTCTTTACTAAAGAAAATAAACACAAAATATTTAGCGATTGCAGATTCCGGATATTTCAGAAACATAAATACACCTGAAGACCTTAATATACTTTCTGAAATCAGTCCTTTAATTTCAGAAATGCCCAATCTGCTGCTCATTGCGGGCGCCGGACGAAATGTTGGCAAAACTTTATTTGCTTGCCGGATCATCAAGCAACTATCTGAAAAAATGAGAGTTACAGCGGTAAAAATATCTCCGCATTTTCATGAATCTACCCAGGAACAAAAAATTATCAGTGAGGGCGAAGGATTCAGAATCACTGAAGAAACGCTCATTAACAATAAAGATAGTTCAAGAATGAAGCAGGCCGGGGCTGAAACCGTTTATTTTGTTGAATCAACGCGTGAATCAATTTATAAAGCTTTCGATAACCTGAAAAAAATTTTACCTGCCGGACCTGTGGTGTGTGAAGCAGGCGGAGTTCATGAAATTGTCAGACCCGGCATATTTGTTTTTGCTGCCGGCGATGTAATTCCCGAAAACAAAATGAAACACCTGAAATATAATCCTTTGCTTATAAATCCATTAAAGAATCCAACACAACTACTATCCGGAGAAATAGATTTTAGCAACGGGGTTTTCAGCATAAAAAAAGTGACAAATTAAAGTCACAAACCTAAATCCCCAGTTCAACCTGAAATACAAGCAACAGGTTATTCTTTCCGAAAACGGCAGAATTATAGGATTCCTGAGTACGATAGCCCACAAATCCCTGAAACTTGGTAAGGTGTTTTCGTACATATTTATTTACCCCCAAAAGGTAATAGCTGTCTCGCATGGCTACGTTTTGTATCTCCTTATCGGGATTTACCACTGAATAGCGGGCTGCAATTTCCCAGTAATTTCTGAAGGTATAACTCAGTTGAGTGTTCACTCCAAAACCGGTAACTGCATATGATTTGAGAGTTGAATCAGAAGAATAGGTGAAAGCCGACTGTTGAGATGCGCGGCTGATGTATTCTGAATACAGAGCCCATCCATTATATTTGACCACGGCATCTGCAAAGAAAGAGGTAAAATCGCGGCCTTCGTACAAAGTTGTACCTATGGTTCCGCGGGTACGCCAGGCATTTTCATCGTAAGAATAACCGGCAGAGAGCGCAACTTTTGGCGATGGCTCAAACTCAAGATCACCTTCTGAGAAATCGCCGTCTTTTTTAAACCTTCCCAACGGAAGTACTTCCAGCCTGGCAGTGTACATGAGTCCGGGGTCGGTTTTCAACTGATTGCGGCCATCTCCCGATGAAATGGCTCCTTTAAGATTGTAGTCAATACCAGCAAGCTTGTTGCTGTAATAAGCAAACAAACCAAAATCGCGGTCGAGGGTAAACTGTGCATTTACATTTGAACGATCATAAAATTGCTGTTGTCCACTGCTTATGATACGTTGGCGGTTTCCCGGAAGTTTACCCTGACCAAATCCAAGATAAAACTTCGGATTGAAATGATAATAAACCATTGCATCGCGCACCACATTCGGAATATGGGTATTGTCCCAGTCCTGATCGCCCCGCGAAAACGACAATTGGAGGTAATAAGTTAGTTTATCTCCTAGAATATATCCATCAAATCTGAGGCGTAGGCGACTCACACGCGCTTCAATATCTTCTATACTTAACTCTTCGTTAAAATTAAAAGCCACCCTATTTTGCATCCGCAGCCTGAGATTAACACCGAATGTACTGTCAGGTGCGTTGAATCCCAAACCTTTGCGGAATGAAATCATGGCCCGTTCATCAACTTCGGTCTGAGCAATAAGGCTTGCAAAACTCAAAAACAAGAATGCAAAAAGGAGTATAAGTTGCTTTATCATGGAAAAGGTATTGAAAAAAATCAGGCAAAAATAAACATTGCAGGTTAATATACCACAATTGTATTTAATGATTTGGTTTGTGATAATTTTCAAGCAGGAAGACCTGACAAGTCGGAAGCATTTTGAATAGAACAAGAAGACCTCACAAGTCGGAAGAAGACTTGTCAGGTCAGATTAGATAAAAATCAAAAAAGACAAAGAAAACCCTTAAAAGAATTAATTAAAAGTGGGCAAAAACGAATGATTCTTCGAATATCCCATCATTTGCGCCGAATAATCATCAGGATATTCAAGCTTCACATCCACAATCTTTCCGTTTTCCATTACAGGAACAAACACCGGGTTAATAAAACCGCCATAAGGTGCAAGATTCAGCTTTTTAAAACGTTCCAGAACCTCAGTATGTAAAGCCTGATCAACCTGAACCGCATATTTTTCAACCAGATCGCGACCAGCGGCATAATCACCTTCCGATTTGATGCGCTGCACTTCTGCCAGCATTTGCCCGAATATCTGCTGCAAAGCTTTATGATCGTTTACCTTAACATAGGTTTTGCCATCCTTGACTATTTTCTCTATTACATTGCCATCTTTACCCAATTCGTAACTCCATGCAGCAATCAACTGACGGCAGCGCATGTGTGCCTGCTCTATGGTTTTGCCCGGCTCAATTCGGGTAAGCTGGGTAATGAGGCCGTTGCGGATGTAACTGTTGTATTCCGCTTTAAACACACCTTCATTGTCGAACAAACCAAGTTCTATCATTTTAGGATCCGCCATGTAATAAAGTGCAAACAGATCGGCACGGACTTCTTCAAGCGGCGAACCATAATTTTTCAGTTCATCGCCACGGGTACCGGGCAGAAGTTGTCCCGATCCATGACCCAGACACTCATGCAGATCAGTATGCAGGTTACTGGCCAGACTTCCGTATTTTTTGGCCAGATCAATCTCTTCAGTTGAGCCGGCAAACTCTTCAATCATGCCATTGCCCAACGCAGCCTGATCGTAAGCATAAGTAATGTTTTCAATGGTAACCGATTTTGAACCATGTTCTTTGCGGATCCAGTCGGCATTTGGCAGATTGATACCAATGGGTGTGGATGGATAACAATCTCCTCCCAGCTGAGCTGCGGTAATAACTTTTGCAGAAACACCCTTCACTTCTGATTTTTTAAATCGTGATTCAACCGGAGAATTGTCCTCAAACCACTGTGCATTCCGGCTGATGGTTTCGGCACGTTTGGTAGCCTCCACATCTTTAAAATTCACCAGACTTTCCCAGGTAGCTTTTAACCCCATTGGGTCGCCATAAATTTCAATAAATCCGTTTACAAAATCGATATGAGAATCCATATCTTTCACCCAAAGCACATTGTATTCATCCCAGATGGTAAGGTCGCCGGTTTCGTAATACTTCACCAATGATTCAATTACTTTTTGCTGATGTGGATTTTCAGCAACAGTTGCAGCCTTTTTCAGCCAATAAACTATTTGCTCAATGGCTTGAGAATACAATCCGCCAAGTTTATAAACTTCTTCACGGATAATGCCATCGCGTTTTACCAGTTTGCTATTCAGTCCGAAGGAGACCAATGTGTCTGATCCGTTTTTAACCGCATTGTTCTTAAGCGTTTTGTAAAATTCCTCAGCTTCTTTTTCGGTAACGCCATCATAAAAATTGCATGCAGAATTAAGCAAAAGGTCTTTACCGGCCTCCTGACTTACAGCCTTTGGCGCAATATTTTCATCAAAAATCACCGGGATAATCTCTGCTATAAATGCGTCTGTTTCCTGGTTTTCACGCAAAGGGAATTTGCCTCCGGTAGTTTCCCTGATTAACGACTCAAAGTAAGCCTGGCTAACCTCCGGATAAAATTTGTCTTTTGAATAGTGATGATGAATGCCATTGCTGAACCAAACACGTTTGGTGTAAACCATAAACTTCAGGAAATCATCTGAATTACGGTCACCCTGGTAATTTTCTGCAATGTTTTCGAGGGTGCGGCGAATGGCCAGATTGTATTTGTAGTTCTGATCGAACAGAATATCACGTCCGGCAATGGCTGCCTGACTCAGGTAATACACCAGCTCTTTCTGTTGAATCGTCAATGAATCAAACCCCGGCACCTGATAACGCATAATTTTCAGGTCGGCAAATTGTTCGAGCAGGAATTTGAATTCTTCCGGTTGCGGTGTTTTCGAGGGTTCCTGATTACAGGAAGCTATACTTAAAGTCATCATGGTAAGTGTAAGGAAAGTTAGTTTTTTCATAACAACAGAAAATTGAATGTTTGGTTGGATAAACGGTTATTTTCCAGTCCATGGATCAAATCCGGCGCAATATTAAGGAGTATTTTCTTCATGAGAAAAATGAAAAATAAATCCCTGAGAATTAAGAAAAAAAACCCAGACCTTAGATTAACTCTGGTTAAAATCCAGATTCATGCTGATTTTAAATTACTATTCCTCAGCCTGAATCAACTGGAAAGCGCCTTTGATAAGAAATTTTGTTCCTGCACCAAAAGCATCCGTATTTTTTAATTCGGTATATCCGTGCATTGTGCGTCCCGGGAAAATCTCTGCTTTCCTGAAATGATACCCATCCTCTGCCACCTTATCAAGCACCAGACTAAAAAACCTTCCATCAACATCAATAATTGCGTTTTCGGGCAAACAGCGCACCTTGTAATCTTCAACTGCAACATTTGCCGACAGAAACATACCGGGCAAGAGCACTTCTTTATATCCACCGGTAATATTGACAATTACACCAGCCAAACGTTTTTGCTTATCAACCTGTTTTGCGATATTGCCAACAACACCTTCAAACGTGAGGTCAGGTCTGTCAGGAAGCTGCATATGAACGGCCTGCCCTTTTTTCAGATAGGAGATATCCTTTTCAAAAACTTCTATCCTGGCGAGCAACACACTGGCGTTTACCAATTCAACAGCCTGTGCATCATTATTCATCCATTGTCCTTTAGTGACAAGAATAGCCGAAACAGAAGATGCAAAAGGTGCTCTTACAATTATTCCTGAACTTATGTTACCTGAATTAAGCTTTGCAGGATCAATCTGCATGAGCTTAAGTTTTTCTTCTGAGGATTTCAATTTGGCAGAAACCATCATATATTCTGTTTCGGCCTGCAGGAAATCTTTTTGTGAAGAGACATTCCCTTCTGCCAGTTTTTTCAGTCGTTCATAAACCGACTGAAGATTTTTGGCCTGACTCAGTGTTTCCAGATAATCCTGCTGCATATCAAGGAAATCAGGATTGTCAATACTGAATAGCCGATCCCCTTTACTCACCGATTGCCCGGCAACTACAAATATCTCTGAAACCTTTCCACCATAATAGCTGCCGATTACCATTTTATTCTGCTCAGGGACATCCACATAACCAGTACCGGTCACAAAATGGTGAAAAACAGTATCGGTAATTGAACCGAGCTGCATATCTGCGCCTTCAAACTGATCGGTAGTCAGAACCAGGGAAGTCTCTGCAGTTATGTCAATGGCTTCTCCAGTATCCTTTTCAGGCGATTTGCAGGAAGATGCAGCAAGGATTATAATTACCAATGAAACAAAAAAGCCGATACCAGCCAATTCAGTAAAATTGTTCGTGGTTTGTACGATTGATTTTATCAATGTTTTCATGATCTGATTTTTAAAAGTCATTAAAATGCCAGGTGATTAATTTCGATTACAGTAAGATTGTGTGCATGCAGAGAATGGAGATAATCCATCTTCATTCTGATGGCATTTTCAATTGCCTGCAGGTATTGAAATGAATTTATAGCACCCGATTCGAAGGATAAGTTTGCAGCATTTCTGATTTCATCGGCTAATGCCAAACCCTGGCCAGTATAATAATCCAGCTGCATTTTCTTACCTGCCAGTTCCTGCATTAATTGCTCCCGTTTACTTTCTATCAGCACCATCTGGTTAATTCCCTGTTGTTGAATTGATTCTGATTGCAGAAACATTGATTTCGCAGCCGCCCGTTTTTCAGGAAACCAGAGCGGGACTCCAAGTCCGATTTGAAAACCATTGTACAATTTATGTTCAGGACCTTGATCCGACCCTAAAAAATACTCCAGATGCAGATCAGGATAACCTTTATAACGTTCAATTTTCGCCCGTGATTCGGCTGCTTTTGCTGTAAATTCGTAAAACTGTTTGACATCTGAAACCAACTGATTATTCAATAACAGCTCAACGGGCTCATATTGAACACTCTCAATTAAATAAGCCGAATCTGTTTGTAAAAGAGCCTGTAACCTGCTTTTGGTGGCTGAAATCTCATTTTCTGTCTGATTAAGCTGTAATGAAGTTTCCTGTTGCTTAGCAGTTGCTGACAAGTAATCAAGTTTACCGGTACCTCCAAGTTCAAAATTTCTGCGTGCAGCTTCGGCTATTGCAGTGTAATTGCTGTCAAGCATCTGATACTCCTGCTTTACAAGGTTCAGATAGACTATTTCAAAATAGGCTTTTTTAACCTCTTTAACTATTGAATTAATTTCTCTGCTCAGAAGATACCCGCTGATTTCAGAATTAAACCCGGCCTCCTTCCTCTGAGCAGTGTAAACACCCGGAAATTCAATAGATTGCTGCAATCCCCAAACTTTCAGCGGCATGTTGCTTTCAGCAATGTTATTCTGGTCAACATTGTAGTAAACCATAGTCTTTTCAGGATTAAACGCAGCTTTTTTCATCCATTGGGAACTCTCAAGTTCAAAAGAAGCGGCTTTCACACCAGCATTATTTTTAACGGCAATTTCAATGGCATTATCAAGAGTAAGTTGCTGAGAATGTGCCGATAGAGCAGGAATCAAAAATAGAAGTATGAGCAACATTACACCCGGCTTTGGCAGACTGATATTTTTTCGGCGACGTCTGGGTGTTTCAAACAAACAAAACAAAACAGGGAGCACAATCATGGTTAACAATGTTGCAGTAATCAATCCCCCAACAACCACAGTTGCAAGCGGACGCTGCACTTCGGCGCCTGCAGAAGTTGAAACAGCCATTGGCAGAAAACCCATTGCTGCGGCTGCAGCAGTCAGCAGCACTGGTCGAAGCCTTTCACTGGTGCCTCTGATAATCAGTTCGCGAATATCTTCCACGCCCTGCTTTCGCAATTCTTTAAAGTGTTCGATTAGTACAATTCCATTAAGAACAGCAATTCCAAATAAGGCTATAAAACCAACACCCGCCGAAATGCTGAATGGAAGATCGCGCAACCAGAGCAACCAGATTCCACCCACAGCCGACAAAGGAATTGCTGTGTAAACCATAAATGCCTCACGCAACGAGCCAAAAGCCAAATGCAACAAAGTAAAGATCAGCAATAAAGCAATGGGAACGGCAATCATTAATCGGGTGCGTGCACTGCGCAGATTTTCGAACTGTCCGCCATACTCAACCGAATAGCCTGCCGGAAGATCAATATTAACATCGATCAGTTTTTGAATATCCTTCACAACAGATTCGAGGTCGCGTCCCCGGACATTTACACCAACCACAACACGGCGACGGGTATCATCGCGCGAAATTTTAGCCGGTCCACTTGAAAATGTCACATCAGCCAATTCACTCAATGGCACCTGACCACCAGCAGGCAATGGAACAAAAGTGTTGCGCAGGTGCTCAATGTCATCCCGGAAAGCTTTTTCATACCTGATAACCAGATCAAAGCGCTTCTCTCCTTCAAAGATTTCTCCGGCTTTTAATCCGGCGAAAGCCATGGATACCACCTTATTTACATCATCAATGTTAAGCCCGTACATAGCCAGTTTCGTTCGGTTGTAGCTTATATTCATTTCGGGCAAACCGGCAGTTTTTTCAACAATTACATCCGACGCCCCATCCACCGGCTCAATCAGCGATTTGATACGGAGCGCGGTTTTGTTCAGATAATCGAGGTCTTCGCCAAAAACCTTTATGGCCACATCTGCTCTGGTTCCGGTAATCAATTCGTTAAACCTCATTTCTATGGGCTGTGTAAACTCATAATCTATTCCCGGTATCACAAGCAATGCCTCTTTGAATTTATCAGCCAGCTCATCTTTGCTTTTAGCAGTAACCCATTCTTTTCGAGGCTTAAGTGTAATGATGATGTCACTTTCTTCCATTGACATGGGATCTGTCGGCACTTCGGCTGCTCCGATGCGGCTGACGATCTGATCAACTTCAGGAAATTCTTTCAGAATCTTTTCAATTCGGGTGGTCAATTCAATGGTTTTGCTCAGCGATGTCCCGGTTTTAAATACCGGCTGAATTACAAAATCACCTTCATCAAGTGTTGGAACAAACTCACCACCCATGCGTGAAAAAATAAATCCACTGTAACCAAGCAATAAAACTGCAGAGATAATCACAAATTTCTTGTGGCTTAGTGCCCAGGTTATTGAAGGCTCATAAGCTCTATTCAGCAAAGCAAGAAATCTGGTGGATATATTATTTTTGTACTTAGCAGGTCTGAGAAACATTGACGAAACTACCGGTACATATGTAAATCCCAGAATCATTGTACCCAACAATGCAAAAGTAAAAACCTGAGCCATCGGCCGGAACATTTTCCCTTCAATTCCAGACAAAGACAGAATAGGAATAAATACAATAATAATAATCAGCTGCCCGAAAACTGCAGAACGGGTAAGTTTTTTTGTTCCTTTCAGGGTAATTTTATCGATCATCGACTGACGTTCTACGCCATGCAGTTTCATAATTTCTGAACTGTTTCTGGTAATCTGAAATGCGATGAACTCAACAATAATTACAGCACCATCTATTATAATACCAAAGTCGATGGCACCAAGACTCATCAGATTGGCATCTACACCAAAAACATACATTAGCGAAAGTGCAAAAAGAAGACTCAGCGGAATAACCGATGCAATAACCAACCCTGAACGTAAATTTCCAAGGAGCAATACCACCACAAAAATCACAATCAAACAACCCAGAATAAGGTTCTCAGCAATGGTCATGGTGGTTTTTTTAATCAGCGCACTACGCTCAAGAAATCCGTTGATGCTAACTCCTTCCGGCAGACTTCCCGAAATTTCCTCAACCCTCTTTTTTACATCGTTGATTACCTGATTTGAGTTGGCATCTTTAAGCATCATTACCTGACCAAGCACTTTTTCGCCTTCTCCGTTGGCTGTAATGGCCCCAAACCGCGTAGCGCTTCCAATCTGCACGGTTGCTATATCTCCAACCCTTACAATTGAACCCGATCGGTTGGCAACAACAATGCTTCTTAATTCTTCAACCGAACCTACCAGACCTTCGCTGCGGATAAAATAACTCTGGTTGGTTTTTTCAATATAACCTCCGCCAACAATACTATTGTTTTTCTCAAGTGCCGAATAGATCTCCTCAATAGAGATGTTCATCGCTTTAAGTTGATTGGGATCCAATGCCACCTCATATTGTTTGAGGTAACCGCCCCAGGTATTGACTTCCACCACTCCGGGAATGCCCGAAAGTTGTCTTCTAACCTGCCAGTCCTGAATTGTCCGTAAGTCAGTTGTTGAATATTGATCTTTATATGCTGGATCAACTTCTAAAATGTATTGATAAATCTCTCCCAAACCAGTTGAAATCGGCCCCATAAAAGGTGTTCCGAAGCCTTGTGGTATGCTTTCAGTGGCCGATTGAATGCGCTCTGCAATCAATTGCCGGGGCAGATATGTCCCGATGTTGTCTTCGAAAACAATGGTAACTACCGAAAGTCCGAACTTTGAAATAGATCTGATTTCGACTAAGCCCGGCAAATTTGCCATTTCAAGCTCCACCGGATAAGTGATAAAACGCTCAACATCCAGCGTAGAAAGGTTTCGTGAAGTGGTAATTACCTGCACCTGATTGTTGGTTACATCGGGCACCGCCCCTATTGGGATGTTCAGCAAGGCAAAAAGCCCGAATCCAGCCATGGTGGCTGTTGCCAATAACACAATCAGCTTGTTTTGAAGGCTGGATTCAATTATTTTGTGAATCATATTTTAACTGTTTTTCCTGTTCAACATTTTTTTCTTACTTTGAACTTAACTACTATCCAGAAGTCCGGTTTGGTATTTAAATGTCAGCATTTATTCTTTTAGTTCATTCGGTTTTGGCAAGTCATTATATGGTTCAATATGAATTCCGGTATGAGTTTGTGCCCCATAAGTTGCCCTTAATTCCTCTTCAATTCTGGTTGCAATATGATGCGAACTCTCAACACTCAAATGCCTGTCAACTTTAATATGAACTTCAATTGCAAATGTATTGCCGATTTTTCTGGTCTTCAGATTGTGAAAATCTTTGACTCCTCTGGTATTTTTAATTAGTAATGATATTTCATTTTCCGTTTCTTCCGGTAGCGAACTTTCAACCAGTTCATTAATACTGGGTTTTGCGATATCCCAGGCAACTTTGGCAATAAAAAGACTAACAACAATTCCTGCAATCGGATCCAGAATTCGCCATTGTTCGCCCAAAAAAATTGCCCCTGAAATTCCAAGTGCTGTCCCAATGGACGAAAAAGCGTCAGAACGATGGTGCCAGGCATTTGCAACAACAGCCTGACTATCTATTCTTTTACCGGTTTTTAGAGTGTACCAATACAATATCTCTTTTGTAAGGATTGAAATGATTGCCGCATACAAAGCAATGGTTCCTGGTTGTTCCAGAATTTCTCCCTTTATAGCGCTCATTACTTTCTGGAAACCTGACCAGAAAATTCCTGCTCCAACTATCATCAATGCAAAGCTGATGAGCATGGTTGCAAAAGTTTCGTATTTGCCATGCCCGTATTGGTGATCAGAATCTTTTTCCTTGCCGGAAATTTTGATAAAAACCAATACGATAATGTCGGTAGCAAAATCAGACAGAGAGTGAACTCCATCGGCCAGCATTGCTCCGCTTTTACCTTGCCAACCGGCTATAATTTTCCCGATGGTAAGAAGCAGATTCACGAAAAAGCCGACCCAGGTCACCTTTTTTATTTCTCTGATCCTGTTTTTACTTTCTTCCATAAAAATAGTTTTCAACTTTGTTAAAAACCTATTCAAACACAAAATTAACACCAGCAGACAACAAATTTGCAATTAATCCTTTGTCTCTTGCATAATATGTATATTTCACATCGAAGCTTTTCAGCCCAAAACGCCAGATCTTCTTTTCCAGAAAAATATCTGTGTAAGTGATTCCCACACTAAATAGGTTAGCATTGTATGATGATAAATCATAATCAGAAGTGTAATATTTTTCTGCAGATAGATGCTGATTATACGGAGCAAAGTAATCAGATGCTTTTTGGTTATAAAAACGGTAAGAGGGGTTTATCGTAAACTTGTCACTTATTTTAACAGGAAGTTCAATATATGCAGTATGCGATTTTATTCCCCAATCATCAGAATAATATCTGTAAAAAGTTCTCACTACCAAAAATTCATTGATGTAATAATTTAATCTTGCTCCACTGGCAAGCTTCACTCTTGACGAAGGAAGTCTTTCAATATCATCGGCAAGATGAAAGTTCTCAATAAATGAATCTTCAACATCGGCAAAATAGACCCTTTGAAAAGGAGTTGAAAGTAAGCCCTGTTGATTTACCACATCAATCGCCAGCAATCCGTGAAGTTTCTTCGAGAATATCTGAGATAAAGTTAAACCTGCGGAATAAGAGTTGCGCCCTCTGCCAGAGATGGGAGCAAAAGAAGGCTTGTAATTGGCATTCCCGGTTATTGTATAGTTGTTGATGTCAAATTTTTCATCATCATCGTCTTTTTGATTTTGCGAATTCAGGCTCCTGAGTTCAACAGGGTATATCAATTCCCATGCATCTATATATAAATTGGCATTAATGCCTAATTCAGTATTTTTTTCGTTGAATAATTTCGTAAAACTTCCCCCTAATCCAAATGAGATATAATCATATTCCATTGCATAAGAAGCCTTTGCTGACCATATTGTATTTCTGTCATCTGAGCTGTGAGCGTATGCAACACTGTAAGCTGACCACACATCCTGCCTTGATGCTCCTGAACTGGCAACGAATGGATCGGCCGGTTTTTTACCGTCAAAGGGATTGATATTGCTGGATGAAGCGGAAGTATAGGCCGAAACCGATGCATCAATAGTCAAAATATCATCTTCGTTCAGGGGTATTGAAATTGTGATAGCCCCGGCTCCGTCAATTAACTGTTCCGATCCTTTACCTCCAGTTACTGCAGCATTTTTGCCATCCTGCAAGTAAAGACTTGACAGAATATCAATTTCAACAGAGTCCAACACACGTTTCTTATACTTTTGTATTGTATCCTGTGCATGTGTTGTTGCAGCAGAAAATGCCATCAAACACATCAATATAAGTAATTTACCCGAATCAATCATATCGTCTTTTAAGCCTGTTTAACAATTAGTTACAACCACAACCTCCACCGGTTTTACCTCCATTGGCTCCTGAAGCAGCTTCCCGATATGCCTGAAAAGTTGTTGTATAACGATCTGATTTCCTGTCAGACAGCACCATATCAGGATCATTGAGGTTTACTTTCTCATACTCCTTCACAACAGTGCAGGAAGTAAATCCGAGACCAATTATTATTGCAAGTGTTAATACCTTGAACATGATTCTCATTGCCGGTCTATTTTAATGTTATCTGAATGGAACAAATTGCCCTTACTATCCACAATTACGCACTCAACATGCGGTATTTGGTTGATTAAGCCTAGCCCGGCTTCAATGCCCATTACAAAAACTGCGGTAGCTAAAGCATCAGCCAGTTCAGCCTTAGGAGCGAAAACTGTAACGCTGATTAAACCTTTAGAAGGATAGCCTGTCCTGGGGTCAATTATGTGACTGTATTTTATTCCATCAAAAACCACCAGCTTCTCATAATCACCTGAAGTAACTACGGCTCCATCTGTTATTGGTAGTATGGCAAATGCCTTATTCTTGTCCAATGGGTTGGTAATTGCGACTTTCCAATTCTGGCCATCCGGCTGCTTTCCCCATGTGTTCATATCGCCCGAAGCATTAATAATGCCAGCTCCAGCACCCTTTTCAACAAGCATTAATTTTGCTTTATCTGCAGCATAACCTTTACCAATGGCTCCAAACCCGATTTTCATACCTTTGAGTTTCAGAAAAACGGTCGAACTATCTTTATCCAATTCAATGTTTTGATATCCAATCTTTGATCTGGCTTCACTTACCTGCATAGGTGCTGGCATTTCAGTCATACTGCCGTCAAATTTCCAGATTTTGTCCATTGAAGCGTAGCTGATGTCAAATGCACCATCTGTCAATTTTGAGATACCAATTGAACGTTCAATTAACTCAAACAATTCTTTATCAACCTTAATGGGCTTAATGCCTGCGTTACTATTTATTTCAGAGGTTTGTGAGAACTCATCCCATGATGAAATAAGTCGCTCAATCCTCACAATTTCATTGATTGCCAGATCAATATAATAATTGGCCTGCAAGGAGTCTGTTGCCACAACAGTTACTTCAAAACGGCTTCCCATTAATTTCTGAACCCGCTTGAAGGGAATCTGCGCAAAACAGGGAATAGTGAATACAGAAATAAAAACAAGAAAAACAATGCGTTTCATGTCATTTAAGCTTTGTATTTATTAAACCTATGTACTCCTTCGGACTCACTTTTTGATAACCAAGAGACCCCAACACCTTACCGTTTTTATCTAAAATTACTACCAATGGGAAAAATCCACTTGTATTATAAACCGCTGCCAGCTGCTTATTTTCTTCCTCTTTCTCAGCTTTCAGCGTGTTTTTACTTTTTTTAGGGAAATCGGCCTTCAGCATAACATAATGCTCATCTGAATAGGAAATAAATTCTTCTGTACTCCAAATCTCCTTTTCCAGTTTCATACATGGTGCGCACCAGTCTGATCCGCTAAAGACCAAAATAATGGGTTTGTTTTCACTTGCAGAAATATCCTTGGCAGTCTGAAAATCATTTTGCCAGTTTTGTGCTTGCGCAGATACCAAAACCAGCACGAGAATGGTCAATATCAGATTCTTCTTCATTTTATTTGTCACTAGATTTGGTGAGAAAAGAATTTATAATCGTAAAATCTTCAATTTTTTCAATCATCATGATCATCATTTTGTTCGCTTTTTACCTCATCATCTCTGTTTTGATCATTTTTTTCAAGTGGTGATAAATTGAAAGCAAGGTAAAAAATAAATATTGCTGCAAAAATCCATATCACACCAAAGAATTGCAGAAAAGTGCCAATTGATGCAGGTTTAGCCTCAACACTTTTAAATCCGTTAAAAATCGAGAAAAAAGCACCGGCTTTCCCGTGAAAGAACAAATCGACCAACACACCTGCAAGATGAAAAATAACAAGTCCCAAAAACACATTTGCAAAAATTTCGTGGGCTTCTTTAACAAAATATCCTCCCACGAAAAGTATTTCACCCTGTGATTCATTCAGGTATTGCAGATATCCTGATATGGCTGTAAAAACGCCTGTAATCATAATTCCAAGCAAAACCAGCGAAGCAACTGGATTATGCCCGATGTAATCCGTCTGTTTTGAAAAAACTGATTTAGCAAATGCTATCTGGTTTTTCAGCCCGACTGGAAAATTACTGAAACGAGAATAACCTGGGCCAATGAAACCATAAATAATTCTCATTAACGCCAATACCCCAACCATAGCACCAAAGGCAAAGTGGAATTGCCTGTAATCATCAAAGTCACCCAGTATATATGCAAATGCAAAACCAATTGCCAACATCCAGTGAAATACTCTTGTGGGCCATGCCCAGATTAGCGTTCTTGTTTTCATGCTTTTTAGATTTACTTTAAATTTAATTGGGTATCCTGACAACTGCATGGGTTCCTTTTCCATAAATACTTTTCAATTCCAGTTGAATGCCGGCAAGAGAACATGCCCGTTTTACAATCGAAAGTCCAAGTCCATAACCCTTTACATTTGTATGTTCCATCGCTCCGGCGCGATAAAAAGGGCTAAAAATATGCTCCATATCTTCGTTCCGTATGCCCTTTCCATTGTCTGATATCTCAACTAAAGTATTGCCATTGGTTTGAGTAAGCCTGATTTCAACCTTATCTCCCGGATTCGAGTATTTTAGTGCATTTGAGATCAGGTTTTCTAAAATGAGTTCAAGTAGAAATGGATCTGAAACCGCGCTTAGATTACTTTCGGGATTGAATACTATAGAGAGATTTTGTTCAGATATTTTTCGGGAAAACCGTTGAATTATCGAATCAATCATTTCCACCAGCGAGGTGTCGGCAAGCTGTGGCAAGTATTGTTTACCGTCAACACGAGCAAGCAAAAGTAATTGGTCAACCATCTCAGACATTCGGTTAATCTCATCAATTCCAGCATTTATTCTGGCAACATATTCATGGTTGTCACGGGGTTTCCGAACCAATACCTCAAACGTACCTTTCAATGCAGCCAGGGGTGTTTTAAGCTGATGTGCGGCATCTGAAGTAAATTGTTTCTCACGAATCATACTGCCTTCTATCCTTTCAAGCAATTCATTTATTGCACTTGCAAGCTGATGCAATTCATCTTTTTTCCCGAATACAGGAATGCGATCGTTCAGACTATCCTGCTGAATTTTTTGAGTTGCTTCTATAATTACACGCACTGGTCGTATACTTTTACCCGCCAGATAGCGTGCAACCAAAAAAAGCAGTAGCAATGAGAATGGAAAACTGATAAGCAAAATATTGCGTAATGTATTTAATACCAGCAAATAACCTTCAATAGGAACCGCTGCTGAAATGTAGCCAGCCTTTTCTCCATCTCTGACAACCGCAACTTTTATCTGCCGGATGTGCTTTTCATGCAGTCGGGAATTAAATTGCTTATTTTCAGGTGAATTAACATCAAAGCCTAGTTCGTCAGCTTTCAGATTCGGAGACCGGTCCATCAGTTTTCCATCAATTCCGTGAACCTCAATAAATACCGGATTAACTTCAACTTCGCGGTGTTCCCGTTCTTCCCACTCATCTTTATTTATAAATTTGATCTTTCCATCCTGAACCAGCACTTCTTTTGCATGTTTTTCTGCTACTTTGTCGAGCAGGTTATCGAGATGAGAATAAACAGCCACCCTGACAACAAAAAAAACCAAAAAGAAAACCAGTGCAAGCAACGTTGCTGTAGCAACTATATAATTAAATGCAATCCTGTTGCGATAGGAAAATGGCTTCATATTTCTTTGGCAATATATCCGATCCCACGGATGGTTTGAATGTATTCTTCATTTTTCGTAAGCCCCAGCTTCTTTCGAAGGGAATTCATAAAAACATCGATTACCGATGTACTGTAATCGAAATGAATATCCCAGACACTTTCAATAATCCGACTACGGCGACAAACTTCACCTTTATGACGGAGCAGATATTCGAGCAATGCAAATTCCTTCTGGGTAAGCTGAATCTCTCTGTTTCCGCGATGTACCTGATGCGTTGATATATTCAATACTATATCTCCAAGTGCAAATAACTCATGATCTCCTGAAACCGGCCTCAGCTGAACCCTTATACGTTCCAGAAGTTCTTCGAAATGAAAAGGCTTTTTAATGTAATCATTGGCTCCTGATTTCAAACCTGAGATTGTATCGTTCACCGTATCCTTGGCTGTAAGGAAAATAACCGGAGTCTGCTTGTTTATTTCACGATATCTTGAACAAACTTCCAATCCATTCATTCCTGGCAACATCCAATCCAATAAGATCAGGTCATAATTGTTGCTTAAAGCCATTTCAAGCCCTTGAAACCCATCAAATGCAACTTGTACGATATAAGATTCTTCTTCCAGACCTTGCTTTAGGAAACTGGCTATACCGGGCTCATCTTCAACAATCAGGATTTTCATTTTACAAAATTAGGTCAACAACCTTAATTTTATCTTTTCAGAATCTTAAGATTTACTTAGGATTCCCGGATTGATAAAATGTTAGAAACTATATGGCTGAGTAGTATAAATGTAGTTTGATTTTTCGGATTTGCAGAAAAGAAATCTGACATTAAAAAATGCCGGCACAAAATACCGTCATTTTTTAATGTCACTAATTTGAATCTTCAATAAAAATGAAACAGCGGATTTAAAACCCAGGAATTATCCCTTATTCTCAATTACTCCATTTTCAAAAACCGGAATTACTCTGGAAGTTCCGATCTGCACTGTGTATTCGGGCAATGGATCAACGCCCAGACCAATCAAACGTTTGTAATGCGAAGTATTGATCAGCGATTCTTTCAGATTAACTTTGTTGGTTTCCCAGATAGAAATGGACAAGTCAGCTTCATCGCCCGTTTTCTGATATTTCCCCGAATGCATCAACAATGAAGTCAATGCTCCGGCACACAATGTATCTTCAAAGCTGAACAGGTTCTTCCAGCCAGAGCATAAGATTACCACATTTTCATTCTGAATATTAAGCCATTCAGCCACTACAGTAAGATTGGCGAAAGCTGCGGCAACTACCGGACCATTTTCTGATGCCATATTCATAGCTACTGTTCCGTTGGTGGTGGAATAAGCCAGCGTTTTTCCTTTAATGACAGGAGTTCTGAAGTCAGCTGCAGAATTACCGTAATCGGCAAAAGGCAGTCGCAAACCCTCACGCTCAGCGGCAACCGGGTATCCCTGCTTTTTCAGGTTCTCCGCTTCGTTTAGTGAGGAAACAGGAATTACTGCATCCACCCCATTTTCAAATGCCGACACCAGCGAAGTTGTGAAGCGAAGGATATCAATCACCACAGAAATATGCTTTCCACCTGTTGAGCGGTAAGGATACAGAGCCGGACTTAAAATAACTTCGAGGGATTGAGCCATTGGGTTTGCAGATTAATTAAACAGAAATCGCAGATACGCAGTTCATTGCGTATCTGCGATTTATCCTGAAATATCGGGGATTCTATCCTTTATAGAAAGGCAATTTCACAATTTTAGCTTTGATTGCTTTATCGCGGATGCTGATAAAGATTTCAGTATCGGCTTTTGCCATTGCGGTGGGCACATATCCCATACCGATTGCCTGTTTCAGCGATGGCGACTGCGTACCCGAAGTTACTTCTCCGATAACATTTCCATCGGCATCCAGAATCGGATAATGCTGACGGGGAATGCCTTTATCGATCATTTCAAAACCAACGAGTTTCTTAGAAACACCATCTGTTTTCTGTTTCAGAAGTGCTGCTTTGTTGATAAACTCCTTTTCATCGGTAAATTTGGTGATCCATCCAAGTCCTGCTTCAATGGGTGAAGTTGTATCGTTGATGTCGTTTCCGTAAAGGCAGAAACCCATTTCCAGTCTTAAGGTATCGCGGGCTCCGAGGCCGATGGGTTTAATTCCGAATTCAGCACCAGCTTCAAATACTGCTTTCCAGATGACAGGTGCATCTTCATTGGCAAAATAAATCTCACATCCACCTGCACCGGTATATCCGGTAGTTGATAAAATAACATCATTAATTCCTGCAAAATTCACCTTCTTAAAAGTGTAATACTCCATATCTTCAATTGGCGTATCGGTGAGTTTCTGCATGGCTTTCAGCGCAAGCGGGCCTTGTATAGCCAGTTGCGAAATTTCATCAGAAGCATTGTAAAGGGTAGCGCCCATTTTATTCTGGCTGCTAACCCATGCCCAGTCTTTATCAATGTTTGCAGCATTTACAACCAAAAGGTAGGTCTCTTCATTGATGCGGTAAACCAGAAGATCATCCACAATACCTCCCTTATCATTTGGGAAGCAGCTATACTGTACCTTGCCATCGGTGAGTTTTGATGCATCATTCGAAGTCACCCATTGAACAAACTCAAGTGCTTTGGGGCCTTTAACCCAAAATTCGCCCATGTGTGACACATCGAAAACACCCAAAGCTTTGCGCACTGTTTCGTGCTCAGCGTTAAGTCCTTCATATTGAACCGGCATAAAAAATCCGGCAAATTCAACCATTTTTGCGCCTGCAGCTTCATGCATTGCAGTAAATGCAGTATATTTCATAATAAGAGGATTTAAAGAATTTTATGCAAACCTACAGGTTATTTTGGAATTATCCGATCATAAACATCAGAAATTAAGCATAAAAGAATTATTTTAAAAATGTCAGTATTTGAAAAAATAGAGTTATATTTGCAACTTCAAAAACAATTCAACCAGCACTCACTTCTCTTTCACTTCTTATCAGGTTTGACAGATAATTCGGATCGTTCCGGAGTGCCCTTCAATTCATCACATTTTTAATCTCACTTTCTTTCAGGATTGCAGCATTAAAAATTTATCATTTTTTTATGTACGATATTATTGAGCTTAACAGCAAGCTTCTCGAAGACCTAAAAGAGATAGCAAAAAAATTAAATGTTCCTAAATTTGACTCATTGGGCAAGCAGGAACTTATCTACCAGATTCTTGATTATCAAGCATTAAACCCAACCAAAGAAATGCTTGACAAAGAGAAAGCAGCCAGAGACAACAGGGATAACAAGCATAAAAGGCAGAGAATCCCAAGTGAAAATCCGGGACCTAACAATCCCAGAGACCGCAAACCAGCTCAAGGCAGTCCGGTAGCATCTTCAAACAAAGACAAACCCAAAGAGCAGGTTACACCCAAAACTCCGGTTGAAAACAAACCTGTGGCTCCAGTGCAGGCAACCGACAAACCGGCAGGCAACAGACCTGCTGAAAACAAGCCGGGAGAAAGCAGAGCTATTCCAACACCAGTACCCGGTAAGTCAGACCTCGCTTCAAAAAAGAAACGCGGCAGACCTAAACGTGAACTGTTTGAAAATAAACCGGTACCTGTGTCAGAATCAAAATCTGATCACATAGACGAAGAGGCCCTCAGATTCAGCAATGAACCAATAATTGAGGACGTTATTGAAGAACGGGAAGTTATCAGGGAAGTAGTGCCTGAAGTTGAAAATGAAATTTCACAAGTTGAAGCTCCGGTTGAAAACCCTGAGATTCCACTGCGCGAAAAACCTGTAATGCCTTCGGTATTGCCTCCGCCTCCCCCACCTGTTGAACGAATTACTGAAGTGGAACCAGGTCAGACAAGTCGTCCTGTCCTGGATAGATACGGTCGTGAATACAATCCCAGACAACAGCAAAGATATCCTGAGCGCAAGAGAGAAGAATACTCCTGGGAATTCGATGGTTTTATTTCAACCGATGGTGTACTTGAAATTATGGCCGATGGTTATGGTTTTCTGAGGTCATCCGATTACAATTATCTGAATTCTCCTGATGATGTATATGTATCACAATCTCAGATCAAACTTTTTGGGCTGAAAACAGGCGATACTGTAAAAGGAACCATCAGACCTCCGAAAGAAGGTGAAAAATATTTCCCGCTTATTAAAGTAGAGCTGATCAATGGCCGTACCCCTGATGAGGTGCGCGATCGCATTCCTTTCGACTATCTTACTCCATTATTTCCTGAAAAGAAATTTAAACTCACCGGTCATCCGGGAGCAAGTATGTCAACCAGGATTATTGATCTCTTTGCCCCTATTGGTAAAGGTCAGCGTGGATTGATTGTTGCTCAGCCAAAAACCGGTAAAACAGTTTTGCTGAAAGAAATCGCAAATGCCATCGCAGCCAATCATCCTGAAGCTTACCTTATTGTACTTCTGATTGATGAAAGACCTGAGGAAGTTACAGATATGGCACGCAGTGTAAGAGCTGAAGTAATTGCTTCAACTTTTGACGAACCTGCTGACAGGCATGTAAAAATTGCCAATATCGTACTTGAAAAAGCCAAACGCCTTACTGAGTGTGGCCACGATGTTGTAATTCTTCTCGACTCTATCACCCGTCTGGCAAGAGCATACAACACTGTTTCTCCTGCTTCCGGAAAAGTTCTATCAGGTGGTGTGGAAGCCAACGCGTTACAGAAGCCCAAACGTTTCTTTGGAGCAGCTAGGCAGATCGAAAACGGAGGTTCTTTAACCATTATCGCAACCGCACTTACTGAAACCGGTTCTAAAATGGATGAAGTTATCTTTGAAGAGTTCAAAGGAACAGGTAACATGGAATTGCAGCTTGACCGCAAACTTTCAAACAAAAGGATTTATCCTGCCATTGATATTGTAGCCTCAAGTACCCGACGCGAAGACCTGCTTCTTGACAAAGAAACACTTCAACGCATTTGGGTTCTAAGAAACCATCTGGCCGATATGAATCCATTGGAATCAATGGAATTCCTGAAGGACAGAATGAAATACACAAACTCTAACGAAGAGTTTCTGGTTTCGATGAACGGATAAAATAGTATTCTTATTCAAAAAAAAGCCCCGGTTGTCCGGGGCTTTTTTTTATCAGGTGCATGTCTGATTCTCGATTTCATTCTAAAAAAAAACTGATAGTGAATTTTTGGGACAGTTTTACTTTAAAGTACGCATGAATTGCACAACAGCCCATCTGTCTTCTTCATCCAGAATTTTCTTCTCAAAATTCGGCATTTCATCACGTCCTACAAAAGATTGGTAGTAAATTTCTCCATCAGTCTGTGCAAGAAAGGCCTTATCATTTAATGGACGAATTTCTGTTTTCATACTCGCAGATTTTGGCCCATCACCATAACCTTTTGTTCCATGACAGGATTTACAATGTTTGTTGTAGAGTTCCTTACCTACGGTCATTACTGAAGGATCGTTCGCTTTGATGGTACTTTTCATGGCTTTGTATTTTGCAGGAATCACCCAGGGCTCACTTTTGTTTTGGGCCATTATCGTGGTTGAGAAAGTCAAAACAGCAACCAGCATCAGGATTAATTTCATTGAATTTTTCATTTTTTTATTTTTTGATGATTGAATAAAAATGTCACTTTGGGAAATATTACCCGTTTGGTTTACTTTAAGGCCAATACCATGCCAAAAAAAATCTTTTTCCATATACTTTGCAAAATTGATAAATGACATTCCTGAAAGTGATATTTATTTTAACCAGATGGCCTTGCTTCGGAACTAAATCAAAGTCCGCTATTTAATGTAGAATTAAATTTGAAATTCCAATCCTAACCCGAATAAAAAGAGTTTCTGGTATCAATGAACGGATAAAACCAATTTCATATTCTTAAAAAAGCCCCGGTTGTAGGGACTTTTTTTTGTTTATGTCATGATATTTTTGCTGGCAGATTGCTGTCAGAAGTCCTGAGTTGGAATTAAATGTTATTGAATATTTGGCGCATAAAATAGTGAAGCCTGTCATGCACATGCACGACAGGCTTCAAAGGAAAATCTGGCTTTAGGTTAAACGCCCATTTTAGCTAAAGCATCCAAAGAATTTACAAGTAAAGCTTTGGTATAGCGATAATTATGTGCACCATAACTGTGATCGTAATGAACCAGTTTCAGATTCAGGATAATTCCCAATTGATCCTGAGTAAGAGTAGCTGGAACAGTAACATAACCATCAGCTGCCAAAAGGCCTCGTGCTTTAAGTTCAGTCTCTAGCTCCAATTCAAGTGCAGCAATTTCTGCCCTGTTGGCATCAAACATTGATTTAACAACAGCCGCATCTGTATGACACCCGGAAACGGTGCAACCGGTAAGCAGTTTTGATGTCTCGTTATAGGTAATACTCATCTGATGACCACCGGCTTTTAAACCAACCGGGGCTCCATCCATATGGCAGGTTACACAACCATTGGTAACTGCTTGGGTATGTGGCGAATTTGAATAAGGCATCGGGCCAGCAATTTCATAAGCACCTTTTCCAATGAACATATTAGCCTGAGGACCATAATGCGGGCCATACCTTTTATTTGTTACTTGAACAGGGTCACCTCCGGCAACAGGATAAGGGGTAACTGCACGTCCCTGATGACAGTTGGCACAAGTATTTGAAGTGCCATAATTGTATTCAGCGGCTGGGCCGCCCATTACCATCGCCACTGCTCCACTGCCTCTCAATGCATAATCAGCAGGTGAATAGGTTTCATGAATTTTGTGGCAGGTACGGCAATTGATAATTGCAGGTGAAGTAACAGCAGCAATCTGACCGCTGTCAACCATAAGCCTGAAACCCTGACTGGTATGGCATTGTGCACAACCTTCTCCACTACGGTCAACGTTGGCACCACTTCCGTGGGCTGAATTTGCAAACTGATGTACCTTTGTCAAAAGATCATCAGAAAAGTCGTGGCATTTAACACAGGTCGCATCAGCGTTAAGTCCGTCTTCTCCATCCTTTCCGGAAGGTCCTTCAGGTCCTGTTTTCGTACAGCTGCTTATCATGACAAAACTCAGCACAAAAAGTGCAGTTGTCGCTAAAGTAAGTAAGGAAATTTGTCGTTTCATTTTTTTAATTTTTGTGATTGTTTGTGATTGTGTGTGTGGTTCATTTAGTTTTACCTGAGTCTTCAGATGATTGCTCACCTTCGGAATCAGCAGAGTTATTTTTAACATCATCATGTATTTCATGATAACCCGTTATCATGCTTTTCATATTGCTGGATACTGAATGACCAACAGTAATGAAATATAAATGGATGACAAGGAAAATTGAGATCAGAAAACCTGCGGCAACATGTAAAAGGCTGGTAAGAAGAATTCCGCTGTACCCGAACACGTTTAAAATGATTGTTTCAGGGTAGAGAAGCGCCCATCCTGTGATGAAGGTTACCGGTGTAATTGCGTGCTGTATTACATTGTAGGTAATCTGCTGAATAGGATTAAACTTTCGATCGGCATTTACAGGAAAAGGACTTGGCTCTCCTCTGAAAATTCCAAACATATAATACCTGGCTTGCTGATAGAAAGCTTTAATAAAGCCCTGTTTCATTACATAATGCCTGCCAATCGAAGTGAAAAGAATTCCAAGGAAAAAGTAAAAATAGGAAAGGGTCAGAAGAATTCCTGAAATGTTGTGCACACTTACTGCAATATCAAACCTTATCAAGGGATAATCAGGATTGGAATATTGCATACTGACGCCAGTAAGTATCAGTGCAAGCATCAGAACTGCATTCACATGATGCCATATTCTTAACCAGAGCGGGTAGAGATATATCTTTTTAGTTGCCATGTTTTCTGTGCCTGTTTATGTACCTTAAAGTTGCGTGTATTGCAATCCCGATCAGTACCATTATAAAAATCACAATGCTGGCCACATTCAGGTAATAATTGCGGTTTGCCCCTATCAGATAGGCTTCGTTCATAATTACCCCATTATAAAAGCCAAGTTTGCTTCGCTTTTCAACTGCCTGATGTTTATAAAGAGATGCCATCAGAATGGAATTGGTTGAGTGGCATTCCACACAATTACGTACCGACTGATCTGCAGGAAGCACCAGATGGGCCACCATTATGCTGTCGTTGTTAGCGCTATGACAATCAATGCATCTTACTTTTCTGAAATGCAGACTCTGATTGGGTAACCAATCGTGACTCTTAATCAGATCGGGCAATTCCTTTTCGATAAGTACAGCATAATTATTAATATCGCCATGACAGGTAAGGCAGGCTGCGTTGTTACGTGCTACCCTGTTTACCAGTTGTCCGGGCAGTTTATCAGAAAGCTTGTAGGTATGCGGATTGTGGCAACTCCAGCAAGTGAATTCTTCGCCCAGTTCGGTTGCATGAATGCTTTTCAGATACTCCTCTTCGATGGTTTCAAAATGAAAAGAAGCATATGTTTCATCTCCGCCATGACAATCCATACAGGTGTAATTGGCTTCAAATTTTGTACTTACCGGATGTGGGTGAATATTGTAATCGGCTGAATGACAATCGGTACATTTAAATTCACCGTGGGTGGCACTCCTGTATTCAACCGGGTCGATCTGCAACTCACTATGCATTTTCATTGTAACTGTTTCACCTGTAAGTGTATCAGTTATTTCATATCTATGTGAGCTATGACAGACAAGACATTGCTGACTTTCTTCATCAATAGCAGTTTGAGGCTTATCAGCTGCTACACTTGAAAAGAAAACAGCAAAAAGTACCGGCAACAATAGCATACCCGATAACAGGGATATTTTAGCTGCACCTTTTCTGAACCAATCTTTCATCGTATTTCAAACTTTAGTAATTTGAGCAGAACAAAACAGTACTTTAAGTATATGCTGTTTCTTAATAATAAGAAAAACCAAAGCTGAAAATAATTTCAGGTTTCAGCTCTGGCTATGACTCTTATTTCTTCATTGCGCGCATATAGTAAACTACAGCCCATCGGTCGCCTTCATCTGCAATTTTCTTCTCAAAATTGGGCATTTCATCACGACCGACAAATGACTGATAATAAATTTCGCCATCAGCCTGATCCTGGAATGCTTTTGAGGAGAAATCTCCGGTACTTGTCTTCAGGTTCTTTGCTTTTGGTCCGTCACCAAGGCCTTTAGTGCCATGGCATGATTTGCAATGTTGGTTATACAATTCTTTTCCAATTGTATTTATTGTTGGATCACCTGCTTTAATGGTGCTTTTCATGGCTTTATATTTTGCAGGAATAACCCATGGTTCTGCGGCTTTCTGCGTCATGGCAAGATTGAGGGTAATAAATGCCAGTGTGGCAAAAGCAATTGAAAGGAGTTTAAGTGAGTTTTTCATCTTTGTTGATGTTTTAGGTTAAAAAATAGATTAAAAATTCCACAAACGGGTTATGTTTAACCCGAGAATGATGTTGCCTTTGAAAAAATCATTTTTATTGTACAGAATATTTTCCTGAGGGATAATTCCCTGCGATGAACCAAGGTAAACGTGAAATGCATGGGTGCTGGTGGCAACTTCGAGTCCTACGCATATATTGGCAACCGGAGGCAAATCCTGTGTATCATTCACATCTTTGCGATACTCTGAAATTCCCTGAATCTGCAATGGAAAATCTCCCGAGATTATCAACGAACTCTGTGGTGAGAATTTAAACCGGCCAGCAACAGAAATTGCGAACCTGTCATGATCAACCAATGAATCGGTTGAATTATAATGTGTAAAAGATGGCGCAACCTGTAATGATATCTTATCATTAAATCGTCTGGAGATCAATATCTGGGTAAAATACGACAACCTGTTGGTAAATTTGTAGTTTTTCCCAAATTTTGAATCTGCACTGCCATCAATACCTATTACTTCGTAAACAGAAATTGTTACAGGAATTTTGTTTGATCTGGTTTGTTGAAGTACATTATACTTCAGCTGAATATCCTGCATTTTGTTAAATTTTGTTGCACCAATACCCACCATCAGGTTATCCAGAATGCTGTAATTTAAACCCATACGAATATTTGACGGAGCCCAGATACCATATAAATCGGTGATCCCGTTTTCAATAGATCCGAATCGATGCTGAATAACCATCTCCAGCGTTTTTGAAGGCTGCAGGGTTGTGGTGGCGCCATCAAACAGCAAACCACTTTCAAAAGCGGCACGTGCGGGGCGTTCTTTAGGTTTTTCAGTTACCTCTTCTTCCTGTGCAAATGCTACATTCTGAGCCAGCAACAAACCAATAACGACCGTTGCAAAAATTCTGAGTATATTTTTCATGGGTTTCATAAATTTTCCCTTGTCAGTAATTGATTGTTTAATTGTTCTTTGCACCCTGTGTAATCCAGGCAAGAATGAGTTTTGCCTGAGCAGCATTTGAGTAATTTTTCATACTTCCGGTTGTCATGCTCTTATACAAAATGCTGTTGGCCGGATTAACTGTGTCAATCTGATTCAAGTCCATCAGACTTGCATATGCCCCACCAGGTGTCAGATCCGGAGGTACTGCCCCGGCTGAATGACAACCAGAGAAATTACAGCTCGTATTAAAAATCGGAATAATCTTTTCCGAAAACAATACTTCTTCTGTTACAGGGGCTCTGTCCGGCTCTACAACTTCATATTCACAGCCCGCTAAAACCAGCAGAAATAAAGCAGATAGTACCATTATAAAGCGTACTTTTTTAACGTGGTTTGTTTTCATAATTTTATATTCAGTTTGACATATCAAAGAAACTATTTATATGTCTATGTATTTCTAAAAGATTAGTGATATATTTGCGTCATCAAAAGTGACTTAAGTCTGTTTTTGAATGACATAGATCACCCCGAATAATGACTTACATTCAATTTTGATTGTTTTGAAGGCGATTTTCAAAGCCTGCATTTCAACCCGATTACTTACTCTAAATAGAAAACATGGCGAATCTGCTTCATGCCAACTGCCTGATGTGCCGGATGAAATCCGATATATTTACTACGCTTAACGATTCAGAACTGAATCGTGTGAATGACTGCAGGGTTAGTATAAAATATCATCAGGGCGAAATCATATTTAAACAAGGTTCACCCTGCCATGACTTTGTATGTGTTACTTCCGGTCTGGTAAAATTATACCTGGAAGGTGAAGGAGACCGCAGAATTATAATTGGATTTGCTCGTCCGGTTGATTATATTTTTGTGCCCGGAGCTTTCAGCGACAAGCGCCATCATTTTACCGCAGTTGCCTGTGAAGAAAGCACTGCCTGTCTGGTAGAGGTTGATATTATTCAGGATCTGCTTAAAACCAATCAGGAATTTGCTTCAAGTTTTATGACAAAAGTCAGTGAGCAGGCTATAGGATTGTTTGAACAACTTACCAGCTTTACTCAAAAACATATGCCCGGCCGTATGGCTGAAGTTTTGATTTGCCTTTCGCAAAAAATTTATCAGTCTAATCCGTTTATTACTTCACTTACAAGGCAGGATATTGCTGATATGTCAGGGATGACCAAAGAAAGTGCCATCAGAATTATGAAAACGTTTAAAGATGAAGGACTGATTCTTACAGAAGGCAATTCAATAGAAATTCTTGATTTTTCCAGGCTTGAAACCATAAGCCGCAATGGATAAAAAATTATGATTTAGCAGGTATTCTATTGACTGTCAATAGGAAAAAAGATTCACATTACTTGTTCCCCCGGGTAGCACTGTAAAAGTATTTTCGATGGTGTACATGGCTCTCTCTGCATTTTTTGAGCGGTAAATAACACGGTAATTGCCTGGTTGCAAAACCAGAGTTTCCTGTAATATATTTTCCCTGAGATCATAAATCCACTCAAGCGTTTTTCCGCGCTCTACATATAAACTACCGAACCCGTTGACGCTTTTACGGATTACAACTATGCCAGGCAGCGGTATGTCAATGGTTGTGGTTTTTCCCTGACTGATTTTTACATCACTCATATATATTCTTGGAAGTGTCAGAATCTCGAGATCATAACTTCCGCAAAGATATTTTTTGTTGTCACCAAAATTCTGAACATTAAGCGTTTTATTGTTCCCATGCCTTCGAACAACAGCAAAGAGATTCTTTACAATTCTGTCATTTGATCCAACCCTTAAATCAAGATAGCCCTGCGGAGCGCTCAGGGTTGCTGTCATATGACTGCCTGGCATAAGGGTAATGCTGTCAAGATAAACCGGAGGCAGGGTATGCACCACCAGATCATAAGTTATCATTGGGTCAATCACCAGTGTATCAGGCACACCTTTATTGTTCATTGTATGGATGAAGTTGTACTTTATTTTGCCTGAAGCATGATCGTAAAACGTCATGTTTACATTGGTCTCGGTTGGTTTGTTGTTGATGTCGAGCAGATTAATCTGCATGGTGGTTGAATTCAGCGCCTGCAGTATTACAGTATTCAAGGCTTTCTGAAAAGCAAGTTCACTTGATGCATCAAAAAAAGTTCCCACACACTTGAATGCATCCTGAAAATCCCTTCCTATACCTATAATAAATGGCTTCATTGCAATGCCATGTTTTTGTAACTCAATGGAAGCAGCACAAGGATCTCCGCCACACTCTTCAATACCATCAGTAATCAGAATAATTATATTTCTGCAATTCTCGCAGGGAGGAAAATCATGAACTACCTGCTGCAATGAATATGCAATTGGTGTGGTACCTCTGGGAGTCAGGTCCAGAATTTTGTTTTTAATAAGTGGGATATTTCCCGGAGCAAATGGCACTTCAAGCCGGGTATCATAACAATCGGGAGGTGGATAATTTTTTTGATGACCATATACCCTCAATGCAATTTCAAGATTCTTGTAACCCGATAAACTGTCGAGTAAATTGACCATCAGCTTTTTGGCAATGGTAATGCGCATATCGCTTTGCCAGCGGGCATACATGCTCTGTGATGCATCAAAAACAAAAAGAATACGGCTCAATGGCTCTTTGGTACCAGGCTTTGATGGCTGTTGTGCCAGCAAAATCATCGGCAGCAAGAATAACAGTAACAATAATTTTCTTACCATTGATGCTTTCAGGTTTGTAGTTTCTTTAAAGCGTTTCAGCATTCCTGTTTATTGTCTGCTCTGAAATTAATTTAAAGAATGGCGCTAAAATAGCCCATTTTAATCATTGCTCAGCCATAAATTGAAAAAAAATGAAAAACACTTATACCGATTAGGTGTACTTTTGCCGTTATAAGCCTTTGAACTGCTTTATATCAGTTGCATCAATTTGCCAAAATCAGAAATAACAGAATGAAGAAATCAGGTTTTTATATATTGCTCCTTGCAGGTCTATTCTGCATTTCACCATTTTTACATTCACAATCAATTATAGTTGATTCTTCAACAGCATGGGTCGATTCTGTTTTTTACAGTCTCACACCTGACGAAAGAATTTCGCAGTTACTGATGATCAGAGCACATTCAAACAAAGATGAAAAATACAATCAGGAGCTTATCCTTCTTGCCAGCGAACTAAACGTAGGCGGATTATGCTTTTTTCAGGGTGGCCCCGAAAGACAGGCAAATCTGACCAACCGACTTCAAAAAGCAGTTCGCACGCCAATGCTTGTATCAATTGACGGGGAATGGGGATTGGGAATGAGACTTGACAGTATGGCTAGTTTCCCCAAGCAAATGACACTGGGTGCAATCAGCGATAACAGCCTGATCTACAATATGGGAACCGAGGTAGGGCGTCAGATGAAAAGAATTGGTGTACACATAAACTTTGCACCGGTTGCCGACATCAACAACAATCCTTTGAATCCGGTTATAAATGCACGCTCGTTTGGAGAAAACAGGCAACTGGTAGCTGAAAAATCATTCTGGTATATGAAAGGAATGCAGGATCAGGGAATAATTGCAGTTGCCAAACATTTTCCCGGGCATGGTGACACAGGCAATGATTCGCATTACACCCTGCCGGTCATTGATAAATCAATTGCAGACATCGATTCAACTGAATTGTATCCGTTTGATTACCTGATTCAAAGGGGGCTTAAAGGAATGATGATTGCCCACCTGAAGATTCCTGTAATGGACACTGCAGCAAAATCCATATCATCGCTGTCGAAACCAATAATTACAGGATTACTCCGCGAAAAGCTTGGATTTGATGGAATGGTGATTACTGACGGAATGGAGATGAAAGGATTAAAAGACTTTGCTGATCCGGTGCTGGTTGAAGTGATGGCGCTTGAAGCCGGAAATGACATTCTGCTGCTTCCGGTTGATCCGCGAAAGGCTTTGGCAAACATCAGAAAAGCAATTGACAGCGGCCTGATCAGCCAGGAGTTAATAGATGCAAAATGCCGCAGGGTTCTAAGATGGAAATATGAAAGCGGGCTATCGGAATACAAGCCTGTACAAATTAAGAATCTGAACCGGGATATCAACTCACAGTTTGGGGAAGAGACCACTTTTAAAGCAAATGCAGCAGCCATAACTCTTGTTGATAACCGTTCAGGGTTGATTCCGCTGGAGGCGTTAGATACGCTGCGAATAGCCAGCCTGATAATCGGCGACCTTAAAATCACGCCCTTTCAGCAAAGGCTTGACGATTATGCACCCATTACACATTTCAACCTGAGCAAAGAACCCGGGAAAGCAGAACGGGATTCAGTAATCCGATTGCTGGAACCATTTAACATTGTAATTGCCGGGTTTGTAGAGACCAGCGACCTGCCTCAGCGAAACTTTGGCATGAGCCGGCTGGGTACATGGGTGGCAGATTCAATTTCAATAACTAAAAAAACTATACTTTGCCTGTTTACTAGCCCGTACAGCAGTAGTTTGTTCACACAAATCAACCAAATGGCCTCGGTTCTTGTCTCCTATCAGGACAATAAAACCATGCAGGAACTTACTGCACAGGCTATTTTCGGAGGCATTCCCGTATCAGGAAGACTACCTGTATCAGCCGGACCTTCATGGCTTGCGGGAACCGGGATTACCACAGAAAAAAGTACACGAATTTCATTCACCTCTCCCGAAATGGCTGGCTTATCTGCAGAAAAGCTCAAGGAAGTAGATAAAATTGTACTTGAAGGAATCCGTGAGAAGGTTTACCCCGGAGCTCAGGTAGTAGTAATCAAAGACAATAAGGTTGTTTACCGGAAAGCTTTCGGCAGTCAAACCTATGAATCACAAACTGCTTTACTCAATGATGATTTATTTGACCTTGCATCACTTACAAAAATACTGGCAACAACGCTTTCGGCAATGAAACTGACCGGCGATAAGATGCTGGATCCCGATCGCAGGTTAAGCCAATATTACGAGCCGTTGCATCGCACCAATAAAAACCATGTAATTATAAGAGACATTCTTGCACATCAGGCAAAATTTCAGCCTTATATCCCGTTTTGGAAAGCTACAATGACAAACAAGGAACTCAATCCAAAACTATTCGGCAAGCACTACAGCATCAATTATACTCATCGTGTGGCTGATGGCATCTATTTGAAAGATGAATATCCGGAAGTAATTATAGATTCGATCATTCAATCACCTTTACTTTCAAAAACGGAGTACAAATACAGCGATCTTGGGTTTATCTTACTTGCACAAGCTTTTGAAGGAATTGCCCAACAGCCTTTCAGTAGTTATGTACAACGAAATTTCTACAATAAACTGGGTCTAGGCACAATGGGTTTTCACCCGCGCGAACGATTCAGCATCACCCGTATTGTACCAACCGAAAACGATACCATATTCCGGAAACAACTGGTGCACGGAGATGTACATGACCAGACAGCCGCCCTGCTTGGAGGTGTGGCAGGTCATGCAGGGTTATTTTCGGATGCCCTTGACGTAGCAATTATCATGCAGATGCTGCTGAACGAAGGGGTATATGGTGGCGACACCTTGATAGATGCAGACGTGATTCGCGACTTTACCGGCGTGCAATATGTAATTGAGAAAAATCGCAGGGGTGCAGGTTTTGACAAACCAGCGCTGATTAAGGGGCAAGCTTCTCCCTCTTGTGAATCGGCTTCTGCAAAAAGTTTCGGACACAGCGGATTCACAGGAACATACACCTGGGCCGATCCTGAAAACGGGTTGATTTTTGTATTTCTGAGTAACCGGATTTATCCCGATGCCGGAAATAATAAAATTACAAAACTGAATATCCGGACCCGGATTCATGAAGCAATCTACCAGGCCATCGAAAAGTAAAACAGGTTGTAAAAACCATTAAAAATAAACGTCAGAATGGAGTTTTTACCAAACGGCACGATTTTAGACCAACGAATAATAAATAAACATTTCCGTAAATTCTGCGGTAAACAAAAATAAACCTGTAAATTTGACAGTATCAAACTTCTCAACTATGCAAAACGAATTCAGAAAGTATGCCACACGTCATCATGGCATCAGCAGTTTATCACTCGACCGATTCACTTCACAGGTATCCGGATACATTTCGCCAACCATTATTGAAGAGCGCCAGCTAAACATAGCCACAATGGATGTGTTTTCGCGCCTTATGATGGATCGTATTATATTTTTGGGCGTTCCGGTTGACGATTATGTTGCCAACATCATTCAGGCTCAGCTTCTTTTCCTTGAGTCGGTTGATCCGAAAAAGGATATACAGATATACCTGAATACACCCGGTGGTTCAGTGTATGCCGGACTAGGCATCTACGACACCATGCAATATATTGCTCCCGATGTGGCAACCATCTGCACAGGAATGGCTGCTTCGATGGGTGCTGTACTGTTATGTGCCGGTGCTCCCGGTAAACGCACCGCACTTAAACATTCACGTATTCTTATTCATCAGCCTATGGGTGGTGCGCAGGGTCAGGCTTCTGACATCGAAATTACAACCCGCGAAATCGTAAAGCTTAAAAAAGAACTCTACGATATTATTTCAGAGCATTCAGGTCAAACCTACAAAAAGATCGAAAAAGATTCTGACCGCGATTACTGGATGACAGCAACCGAGGCCAAAGAATACGGAATGATTGACGAAGTGCTTGTAAGGAACAAAAAGTAAAAGTTTCTCATCTGCTGTTCTCTTATTTTGCCTTTCGGAAATCATTTTCGCCATTAACTGATATTCAGAGCCATTTAACACATCAATGGCTCTGAATTTTTCTGTTTTATGCGCATTAGGTTGAAGAATTGAATCAAACTGACTTAGTTTTAGTTAACTTTGCAAAAAATAAGGCAGGCAGGTATTGAGTTTGCTATTATATTGATTAACATTTAAGTATCGTAAATATTATGCCCAAAAAGGAAGAAAGATGTTCGTTCTGTGGAAGAGCGCGAAGTGAAACCAATATGCTCATTTCGGGCATAGATGCGCATATTTGTGATTATTGTGTTGATCAGGCACAGGAAATTCTGGTCGAAGAGGCAAAAACCGGGAAGAAGAAAGACTTTTCAAAAGTCAAATTACATAAACCCTCAGAAATTAAACAATATCTCGATCAGTATGTAATTGGTCAGGATGATGCCAAAAGAGTACTTTCTGTAGCAGTTTACAACCATTACAAAAGAATCGACCAGCCTGCCACACGTGATGATGTGGAGATAGAAAAATCGAATATAATTCTGATTGGAGAAACCGGGACCGGCAAAACATTACTTGCACGGACCATCGCCAAACTGCTGCACGTCCCATTTTGTATTGCCGATGCAACTGTGCTTACCGAAGCCGGTTACGTAGGTGAAGATGTTGAAAGCATTCTTACCCGCTTGCTTCAGTCTGCTGATTATGATGTTGCTGCCGCTGAAAGAGGGATTGTTTTTATCGATGAAATTGACAAAATTGCCCGTAAAAGCGACAACCCAAGCATAACCCGCGACGTTTCAGGCGAAGGAGTGCAACAGGCAATGCTGAAATTGCTTGAAGGTACCATTGTGAATGTTCCGCCACAAGGCGGCCGCAAACATCCTGAACAAAGGATGATACAGATTAACACCCAGAATGTGTTGTTTGTTGCCGGCGGGGCTTTTGATGGCATTGACAAAAAAATTGCATCACGCATGCAAACCAATGCAATCGGTTATTCAGCCGGAAAAGAGCAGGAGGAAATTGACAGAAGTAATCTGCTTCAGTATATAGCTCCTCAGGATTTGAAGAGTTTTGGACTTATTCCGGAGCTGGTTGGCCGTTTGCCTGTAGTTACTTACCTGAGTCCGCTGAGTCGCGAGGTGCTTATCAAAATCCTTACCGAACCCAAAAACTCTCTGGTTAAGCAATTTGTCAAGCTGTTTGAAATGGATGGAATTAACCTCAGCTTTCAGCCCGATACCTTCGAATACATTGTTGACAAAGCCATTGAATTTAAGTTGGGCGCGCGTGGATTACGCTCAATGATGGAAGCCATTCTGATGGATGCCATGTTTGAAATGCCAAGCAACGATTCAACCAAAACCCTTACAGTTACCCGACAGTATGCCGAAGAAAAACTAAGCAGGGCAAACATTTCAAGGCTCAGGGTTGCGTAAAGTAAGGTTCAGATTCACACAAGGTTAATCTGATGTGTGTTAAAGACCTGTTGCAACATTTCTGTCTGTTTTTCGTTTATGAATTTCGGCATTGAATTTGCTTGCATACTTTAAATCAAAATTTCAGCAGGGCATGAAACGCCTTATCATACTAACCTCCATAATGTTTGGCTTCTTTTTTCAGGCCAGAACTCAAAACATTGATCTGATTGTTGTCAGAGCAAGAATTATTGATGGTGACACTGTTCCTCAGATGTACCTGCCCGAAGTTAATATTCTGGGATATATTATTTTTAAAAGTCCTGCTGATCAGCGACGATTCGAAAAGCTGGTGAGGAATGTAAAGAAAGTCTATCCTTATGCCCGTTTGGCCGGGATTAAACTGAATGAATACGATGCTTTGATGGCAGGCCTTACTGAGAAAGAGCAGCGAAAACTTTTTAAAAGGGCAGAAGATGAACTCAAAGCTGAATTTGGCGACGAACTGAAAGCATTGAACTTTACCCAGGGAAAAATCCTGCTTAAGCTTGTTGACCGCGAAACCGGCACACCCACCTACCACATAGTTAAAGAGTTGAGAGGAAGTATCACAGCTTTCTTCTGGCAAAATCTAAGCCGGCTTTTTGGCTATAACCTCAAGGAAAAATATGATCCCGAAGGCAAAGACCGGGATATTGAAGCCATTGTGAAGATGATAGAAAACGGAATGATCTGAGATTTGCAGTTTTAGTGCCCGGTTCTTAATATCGGGGCTGCACCTGAAATTGTGGCGGGAATTAAATCATCCGGATCATCAAGGCAAAATATAAACTCTTCCTTACTTTCCTCTGCCCTGAAGCACAATCAATACAGTGTAGATAAGTATCTTAAAATCCATGGCAAGCGACATATTTTCGATATAAAGTATATCAAACTTCAGTCTTTCAACCATTTCATCAACATTCTCAGCATAGCCGTACTTAACCTGTCCCCAGGAAGTAATTCCGGGTTTTACCTTTTGTAAAAGTCTGTAATGAGGTGCACGCTGAATAATCTGTTCAATAAAATACTGACGTTCGGGTCTGGGTCCTACCAGCGACATATCACCCAAAAGCACCGACCAGAACTGAGGAATTTCATCAAGCCTTACTTTGCGTAAAAACCGGCCAAACGGAGTAATACGGGGATCTTCTTTTGATGACAACTGTGGCACTCCATTCTGCTCAGCATCAATATACATGCTGCGGAATTTAATCATACTGAATGGTTTTCCGTGCTTTCCAACGCGTGGCTGCCTGTAAAAAACCGGACCTTTCGAAGTTGCTTTAATTCCAATAGCTACCCCTATGTAAGCTGGTATAAGAATAATCATGGCAATGATAGATGCAAACACATCAATAATCCGTTTCAACGATTGCTGCCATGCCGGCATCAGATCGGGTGAAATCTGAAGCAGTGGTGCATGAAAAATAGATGTGGACCTGATTGTGCCCAACAGATAATCCTGCATATCCGGAATTACCTTTATCACAACATTGGTGTCTTCAACCTCAGTAATGATCTGTTCAATGGTCTTTACCTCTGAACGCTCTATTGCTATGATTACCTCTTCCACCTTGTTCTCCTTTATTATCTGTTTTAAATCATTTATCTGCCCCAGGTGCTTCAGAAACATCTCAAGCTTATAGTCTTTATAAGGAGCAGCATTAACGAACCCTACAAACTTATTTCCACTTGATTTTTCCTGATTTTCAATTTCATTATATATTGAAATGGCATTGCCATTGCTACCAACTATGATGGTGTTGAAACCTATGGTTTTGTGATGAATTTTATAGGCTGTTATTGATGTGAGTATCAGCCGCAGCAGGTAAGTAGGGATAAAGTGAAGTCCGAATAAAACCAGAACGGATTCGTAATAATTCCGGTATGATACAATGGTATCATCAAGAATAAGAGCGAAAAAAAGTATAATGACGCCTAAAATGGTGATCTGAAGAGTTTGTCCAAGTTCTTTAAGACGGGCTTTACGGTAGATACGTCGGTAGGTCCCGATCATAATATAAAGGCATAGCCAGAATATTGGAATAAATATTAATCCGTAAATAAGATTCGGATCTTTATAAATTACATCGGGATACTCAAATACATTTGGATCTACGGCGTATTTCCGATAAATAAAAAAAACGCCCCATGCCAGAATGGCTGAAAATAAGTCGGCAATTACGTAACGAGCTACCTGTAATTTTCTATTCATCTTGCCGTATTAAAATGAACCAGTTTCAAGTTATCAATCAATATGGTGGCCTGATCTTTTCCCTCATCGGTCTGAGCCCCGATAAATATTCTGAAATCGGTTGCTCCGGGGGTGTCATATTTGGGAACTGTAAGGTTTACGTAAATTTTATTCCATTCAGCACTTTCGTTTAGCACCAGCAAAGGTCGTTGAACCTGAATGCCATTTGTTTTATAAAAAACCCCGACCACAATTGAGTTATCGGTTTTGAAATTCATCTCTAGAAAAACTTCAGAGCCGGGAGCCGGAAAATCATAAGTTTCGCGGGTTACAACTTCAAATATGGAAGTATCAGAAGGCAGTTGAATCAAACCTGAAAAAGAATTTGATTCGCCGGGGATTGAGAAAATAAGGGATGGATCGCTGGTGCGCTGCAATGGTACTGTGCTTTTGGATGTCGTATCCATTGTCAGGCCTGTTAGTTCAAAGCCTTCCAACCATGGGAATGTAACATTTGTTCTGTAGCGGGTACTAACCGGAGACAGAGAAATGGCACTGTCTTTTACTAGTCGCACTTCGCGGGTAACCGGAAGAAGATATGGGTAAATTGCACGCGTGTTTGAAATACCATTGATTTTTATACCCGGGCGTATGGTTATATTCTGGTTACCCTCAGAAAGAATCGGAACCCTTGCCGGAAGTTCGAAAGCACCAATAAGTGTTTCATCCAGATAAACCCAGGCATCGGTAATTTTATGTGAGGCTGTTCCTTGCCCATAGTCGGTGGTGAGGCTGAACTGATCAATGGTGACATAGGATGGCACCAGAATCGAATCGTCATTATTATCACAACCAGATAATAATACCACGATTAAAAATACCTTTAATAACAGAAATGCCGAACGTAAAAAACCTCTCATAAAACCCGATTAATCCGAAATTACCTTAACATATGAATTGAACGCAGAAAGCCCGCGATTATTGCCTGAAAATGTAAGATTTTTTGAAAAAAACTTAATTATTGACCCTGAGCTTCTTACAAAATATTTGAAGCATTTTTCATCTTCTCAATAATGCGGTAAGCAAGGTCGAGGGCAGCGTAACCATCATTGATGGTAACAGGAGGCGGGGTATTATTTATGATTGCATCAGCAAAACTTTCAAGTTCGGTTTGAATGGCATTGATATTTGTTATTTCGGGTTTGTCGAAAAGGATTTGTTTGGGCTGTTTCCCCGGACCGAGATCGAGTATCATAGCCATTGGATCGGCTGTTGTGGGGTCAACGCCCTTCATTCTGATAATTTCAGCTGTCTTTTCGAGAAAATCAACAGCAATGTAAGCATCGCGCTGAAAGAATCTGCTTTTACGCATATTCTTCATTGAAATACGACTAGCTGTTAAATTGGCAACACAGCCGTTATCAAATTCTATTCTTGCATTTGCTATATCCGGGGTATCGCTCACCACTGCAACACCACTGGCACTGACTTTATGAATACCTGACTTTACAATGCTCAGCACGATGTCAAGGTCATGAATCATCAGATCGAGAATTACCGGAACATCGGTACCACGCGGATTAAACTGCGCCAAACGGTGTGTTTCGATAAACATGGGGTTGTCGATAAACGGCGCTGCAGCGATAAAAGCGGGATTAAAACGCTCAACGTGTCCCACCTGAACTTTAACGCCAGCTTCACCGGCAAGTTCAATCAGTTCACGGGCTTCTGCCGGAGTGGTAACTATTGGTTTTTCAATAAAAACATGCCTGAATTTCTTCATCGACCGCGATGCACAATCAAAATGCGACAGCGTTGGTGTTACTATATCAACCACATCCACTGCATCTATCAGTTCATCTATTCCTGAAAAAGCAGGTATTCCGAAATCTGCTGATACTTTTTTAGCATTTTCTTCATCTGCATCATAAAAACCAACAAGCTGGTATTTAGCTGTTTGCTTGATACACTTCAGGTGTATTTTTCCTAAATGGCCTGCTCCGAGTACTCCGATTTTAAGCATATTGCAAATTTGAATTGATGGTTGGTTAGTAAAACACTGCGAAATTACTAATTTTGACCACAATTCATAAAAACAGATTCAATTACATGACCGGAAAAATATATACCGATACATTTCGTCACAAAGGCTTAAGAAAGAAGTTGGTAGAAGTTGTGAGGCAAAAAGGTATTACTGACGAAAATGTGCTGAATGCCATGGAGATTGTTCCAAGGCATTGGTTCTTTGACTCCGGTTTTCTGGAATTTGCATACGAAGACAAGGCTTTTCCTATCGGAGCCGGACAAACCATTTCGCAACCATACACCGTTGCATTCCAAACCCAGCTTTTGCAGGTGAAGCGGGGCGACAAAATACTTGAAGTCGGCACCGGATCAGGATATCAGGCAAGTATTCTTTACCAGATGGGCGCTAAAGTATTCTCAATTGAACGCCAAAAAGCACTTTATTCCAAATCGAAAATCATGCTTCCTGAAGCCGGTTTTATGATAAAAGTTTTTTTCGGGGATGGGTACAAAGGCTTGCCAAGCTTTGCCCCTTTCGATAAAATAATAGTTACTGCCGGCGCACCGTTTATACCGGAACAACTAACGGCTCAGCTAAAACCAGGCGGTATTCTGGTGATTCCGGTGAATGAATCGGATGCCCAGACCATGACCACTGTTACAAAACTTGCTGATGGCACACTTGAAACCATGCAGCATGGCCGATTCAGGTTTGTGCCTCTGCTGGGCGATAAAGCGCATGAATAAATAATTAATTAAAAGTCAGGGCTTGGACTGGATTTTGCCTTGTTTTTGCAAAAGGAGTGCTTCCAATTAGTCAAACCCTGACTTGCAAAAAAATTTATTTAAGAACAACCTTTATTTCAGATACAATTTCAAGGGCTGTAGTGATTGTATTAAGATCGCTGTATAGATTACCATCAGCACCTGAATGATGACTACGACCAATAACTTTCATAAGAAATTCCTTTTGAGATGAATCTGTGTCAACATCAGCTGCATAAACCAATGCAGGCTGCGATGATGTTCTGTACTCAGGGTCATCAGGAAATTTGCTGTTGGTCCAGTGGCTGTTCCAATCCCAGGTTTGATTGATTTCCATCAGCACCCTGAATTTGCCCGAAATCATCTTGTCGGTTTTGGTCTCCAGGTTAAAATTACCTTTAGGCGTAGCTCCTGTATAGGCATCAGCAACTTCAAAACCGGGCTTTGGCATATAGTTGCCGATGTCGTTTTTTACGTTTCGTTTGTGCGCCCAGTAAGGCAGAGCTGCAGGGCGTGAGATTTCACCTGCTTTCCAACGGCCGGTTGATTTGTCGCCATAAGAAAAATACCCTTTTGCAATGGATTGAGCCACATAGAGCGTTTGAACGTAATTTCCGTCCATGTCTTCAACCCATATTGCCATTAATGGATGGTTGTGACCCGGTCCTTTGAAAAACTCAATATTCATTTCAATTCCCTCTCCATTAGGATTGGTCTGAAATACAAGATGTTCTATCTGTTTTTCTTTCTTCCGTTTCTGTGCAGAAAGATCATTAGAGGTGAAAACAAAAACCAGCAATGCAGTAAAAAAAAGAAACAGCGTTTTTGAGGTGTTCTGATGTTTTTTCATGTCAGCGAATCTCTTTGGTGATTAAAATTCTACAATTATTCCGATGGTTGGCAGTACTGTACCTGCCTCATTTACAACCTCTTTAATCTGATAGCGGTCTGGAAATACAGGATCGATCAGGTCGTTGCCAAACTCATCAGTAACCGTGGTAAGATTTGGGGCTCCGGCTTGCTTGAAGTTGTAAAGGTTCTGAACATCAACATAAAGATTCAACGACCATTTATCAAAGAAGTATTGTTTGTCAATCCTCATGTCCAACTGATGAAAACTACCTGTACGGAGTGTATTGAACTGATTGTAATCGAGGTAACCCTGACGGCGGGCATCCCATGCATCGCGCAGTGAAGATCTGTTCAAATCCCATGGTGTGTATGGATTTCCACCGACAAACCTCCACTTGGCACCAAGGTTCCAGTTGCGTTTAAACTCTTTGCTCATGGTAAGGTTCAAGAGGTGGCGGTTATCCCATGATGAAGGAATAAATTCATCTTTAAAATCCTTAAATTCACTTCTGACGAAGGTATAAGAGAGGATTACATCAATCTGATCCATGATTTTATCACGCATGTACACTTCAAAACCATAAGCCCTTCCGGTTCCGGTTGAAGTAACTTCTTCGTTTCCGAAAACCCCGAAATCGCCGCCTTTGTTGGCCAGAGAAATTGAATCATTTACCGAAACCGGATAATTGTTGTAATGTTTGTAAAAACCTTCAATGGTCATTTTTGAGGCATCGCGGCGGCGATACTCAAAACCTGCAACCAGATGATTGGATGCGATATACTTGAGATTGTTGTTTTTATTTACCAGTTCACCTGCATTGTTGCGATAGCCAAGGGTAGTGTATGCTGGCTGCTGAAAATACCTTCCGGTGTTGAAGTTAAAGAAGAACTTATCGGTAATTGCCCATGCTGCCGAAAACCTTGGCGAAAGCTGATTCAAGGGATTCGACATGTTTGATGAATAGTTATTTCCATCAGTGCGAAGACCCATGCTTAAAATAAGCCGATCGTTGCTGAAATTACGGCTTACCTGCGCAAAAAGATGATACTTGAACATATCGATCTCCGATCCGTAATCTATTGATCTCAGCGTATCTTCAGCTAAAGGAATAAAAACCTGCTGAAATGTATTTGTATTGAACTTCGCATATTCTCCACCGGCGCCGGCAATAAGTTTGTATCCGTTTATTCTTGAAGAGTTTTCGTATCTGAATTTATTTTCGATCTCCTGAGAAACATAATCGAGGGTTTTTGGCAGGTTCTCATCGTTGTTTTCATGTTTGAAAGCTTCATTGTTAAGCATATTCCTGCTGAAAACCCATGTGTCGAATGAATTGGTTCTGAAGTGCTTATAAACCGCGCCTATCGCATAATTCCACTGGTTGTTCACCGGAAGGTAATTGAGGATGTAGCGCTGATCTTCTGTCGGGTCTTTAATTCCGGTATTCAGGCTGAACTGGTCTATGGCGCCGATTCCGAGAACGGTAAGTTCGTTTTTCTGGTCAAATCGTGTTTTCACTTTAAACTGAAAATCGTTGTATGTCGGAAGAAAAGGAAGGCCGATTACCCCGAAAAGAAACTGCAGGTAAGATCTTCGTGCTGAAAACAGAAAAGTGGTACGCTCACTCAAAGGGCCGTTCAAAGCCAGCGAAAGATCAGAAGCGCCCACCGAACCTTTGATGACAAGACGTTCTTTGTTGCCATCAATCTGTTTCATCTCAAGAATTGAGCTCATAGCATTACCGCGGTTGGCCGGGAATGCGCCGGAGTAAAAATCAACTTCCCTGATAAAATCCACGTTAATAATTCCGACAGGCCCACCTGAAGAACCCTGGGTAGCAAAATGGTTGAGGTTTGGGATCTCCATACCATCGAGATAAAATCTGTTTTCGCTGGGTCCTCCTCCACGAACAATAATATCATTACGGAATGAAACGGTGGAAGCAACACCGGGCAATGCCTGAATTACCTTACTGATGTCGCGGTTGCCCCCTGGATTCCTTTCTATATCGCCAATGCCAAGTGTCCGCATGGAAACCGGACTTTCCTCCGTTTTACGAAAAGGAGAAGCTTTAACCACAACCTGCTCAAGCTGAATGGTGGTTTCGCGCATCGGAATGTCGATAAAAACTGTTTTGGCGTTGGTCACCTGAACTTCTGCACTGACGACAGTTTCAAAACCAACAGAACTTGCTGCGAGCTTTACAAAGCCAGGGGTAATGCCTGTGAAGATAAAATTACCGTCAAGATCAGAGGTTGATCCGATATTGGTTCCAAAGATTACAATATTTGTAAATGGAAGGGGTTCATTATTTTTTTCATTAAACACCCTGCCTTTTATTGTACCATTCTGGGCTTCAGTAATATGAGCAACCAATAAAAGCAGTAAAAGTAAAAATAGGTACTTCTTCATTTTAATAGATTATTAATCATTTTTGTTTAACTTTTCAAACAATAATCATAAACAATATAAAACAGCAATGGTTCAATGACGGATAATTATTTCGCAATAAAATTATCCTGTCATCAAACAATCTATTTTTCAAGCAAATTCAACATCTTAACAATTAATGCTGCATTCATTTCCGGGGCATTCAAACCATTGAGCCATTTAATTTCCAGACCTCTCTTTTCCATCCTTCTGAACCAGGTCATCTGCCGCTTGGCAAACTGATGAATGGCGGTTTCAAGTTGTCTGAACATTTCATCCTGAGTGATTTTTCCGGTGATGAACAGTGTAATGTACCTGTATTCCAATCCGTAATAAATAAGATCATCGGCAGCAATGCCATTGTTTAACAGTTCTTCCACTTCATTCAACATACCGTTCTCAATTCTGTCTCTTAGTCTCAGGGTAATTCTTCTGCGGGTTTCTTCGCGGGGAAATTCAATTCCGAAAATCAGGTTATTGTTTGCATTGGCAAGCTTTTTACGAAATGCAGCTTCATCATCAGAACCTTTTTGGGCACGTGAAATTTCAATTGCCCTGATCGTTCTTTCGCGATCGGTGGTGTCGGTGGTATTGTGAAGTTTGGAAATCGAGTTCAGTAATGCAGTCAGATCTGCATCGCTCATTTCTGCGGCTTCTTTGCGGAAGGCTTCATCAACCGGGCTTTCAAGAAGCGAATATAATCCCAAAGCAGTTTCGAGATACATACCACTGCCACCGCAAACAATGACAGGCTTCTTTTTCCTGACAATCAGTGAACGGGCTTTTTCAAAATCGCGATGATAGTCGAAAATGTTATAACGGCTTCCGGCATCGGCAATGTCGATCAGATGAAAAGGAATCTGAATGCCGTCAACAGTATAATCATCAATATCTTTTCCTGTGCCAAGATTCATTCCGCGATAAACCTGCCGCGAGTCAGCCGAAATGATTTCGCCTCCGGTTATCTGAGCTGTCAAAGCAGCAATTCTTGTTTTCCCGGAAGCTGTAGGGCCGAGTATGATGATCATGGGTTTCTTTTTCATGCAAGTTGTATTTCTTTTTGTAAACTACGTTCTTTTTGAAACATTACATTCCGGATGTCGTTCAATTCATCAACTGTACATTCCGAAAAGTCTTTAACATCAGGCAAACCGCTAATATCTTCAGAAGAGAATAACGCTGAGTTTAAAAACTGCCACAGCTTTTCTTCATCGCTCTGCGGATAGTTTTCGTTGTCGGATTTAAGAAACTGAAGTATTCTCAAACCGTCAAGCCTTTGGGTACAGGCTTTTACAAATGCCTCAGCCGACGCTGCATTGTTGCGCAAGGTACCCCAAAATGAGTTGCCATCGGTCATTTGATCTAAGAAATGCTGCATAGGCACTTCAAAATCTGAGGTATAAAGATCGGTAAAAACCTTAAAAGTATCTGCAACTTTCAAAAAGCTTTCGCTGCTGTAAATGGGGTAACTGTCCCATTTGCCGTCTCTGCCGCGGATCATGGCCGGACCGGTTCCAAAATAAACACGATCAGAAAAACGTGCTTCCGGGTGAATGACTGCATCGGAATGGATAATTAAATTTCCAGCTTTTCGTAATTTCTGCATGAAATAAAAATCCTCTCCGCTCAGTTTTGGAGTGAGCCCTCCTACCCTTTTGTAAACACCGGATTTACATGCCATTCCTGAGCCAATGGCAGAAAAACAATACGGATTCCGGAGTTGAAGCATATGCAATGCGTAATTCCTCATGTAAATTTCATAACGGAGTATGCACCTGTCGGCTGTTTCATCGCCCGTAAGTTTGTGGTAATAAGGCACCGACAAACCCATGGCATCGGGGAAACTGTAGATCTGATCCGACACCGCAGAAAAATAATTTGCAGGATATCGTGTATCGGCATCCATACTCAGAATAATATCATCAGCATCAGCAAGACCGGCAGCAAAATCCATAGCGGTTTTTCTGGCCCAGCCCACGCCGTGATGTTTTCCTTTCCACCCAAGCCCAATGCTGCTGCAGTCGATTACCTTTATTCGACTGTCGTTTTTGTTATTGAGAAAAGAAATTGTACGGGCATTGTCTTCGCAGATATGCTCTTTATCAGGCATATGCCACCATTCATCGGGTTGATTCACACAAACCACAAGCATCCAGTCAGCAAAATCCTGTGCTTCCAGATCAAGAAGCAAAGCAGCGATATTCTCCGATTCATTTAAAACCGGCAAGGTTGCGTAAACTTTAACAGGCTTACTTTTGTTAATTCCTTTGTATGTATAAGTTTGCATATTTATTGCCTGACTTTACGCCAGTTTTAACGAAATGCAAATGTAATCAACCTGCGTATGCAACCGAATGAAGTAACAAATAAACTCCCGCGCCATTTGATGGGACTTATTATTGAACAGCCTTATAATTCTTACACTGCTCAGGATCATGCAGTCTGGCGTTATGTGATGCGCCAGAACATCAGATTTCTTAGTAAATATGCGCATGGCTCATACACTGAAGGGCTTCGGAAAACGGGGATAAGCATCGACACTATTCCCCATATGTATGGAATGAACCGGATTTTGAAAGAGATTGGTTGGGCTGCAGTGGCGGTGGATGGATTTATTCCACCATCAGCATTTATGGAGTTTCAGGCATACAATGTGCTGGTTATTGCTGCTGATATCCGACCAATCAATCAGATTGCCTACACTCCGGCACCTGATATTATTCATGAAGCTGCAGGCCATGCTCCAATTATTGCCGACCCTGAATATGCCGGATACCTTAAATTCTTTGGTGAAATCGGTTCAAAAGCATTTTCATCTGCACGCGATTATGAGTTGTACGAAGCAATCCGACATCTGTCCATTCTTAAAGCAGATCCTTACACCATCAGCACTGACATTTGTTCGGCAGAAGAATATCTTTCCTACCTTGAACAAAACATGGGCGAACCCAGTGAAATGGCGCGCATCCGGAATCTGCATTGGTGGACGGTTGAATACGGACTGATCGGCGATGTTGACAATTTTAAGATTTATGGCGCCGGATTGCTCTCTTCGATCGGCGAAAGCATGAACTGTATTAAGCCCAAAGTCAAAAAATTACCATATTCAATTGATTCTGCCGACTTTAGTTTTGATATAACTACCCAGCAACCTCAACTGTTTGTAACTCCTGATTTTGAATATCTGAACACAGTACTCAACCAGTTTGCCGACAATATGGCACTTCGCACCGGAGGTGTAAACGCCATCCGAAAAGCAGAAGAATCAGAAAACACAGCCACTGCAGAATTATCTTCCGGACTTCAGATTTCAGGTACTTTTAAAAGTTCCATTTTCAGAGACGGTAAAGTTATTTACCTGAAAACTGACGGCCCAACAAGTTTATGTTTTGAAAATAAAGAAATCAGCGGACATGGCAAATCATATCACAGTCACGGATTTGGCAGTCCGGTGGGAACACTTCAAAACGGATTGAAATTGCAGAATTTAAGCACCGGCGAACTCGAAACCCATGGATTTACAACAGGTTCTCGTGTGAATCTTTATTTTGAGAGCGGGATTAAAGTAAGCGGGATTTTTGAATATTCCATCAACCGGAATGGCAACACGCTTTTGTTGGGGTTTTCTGATTGTATTGTAACTCTTGGCGAAGAAGTTCTTTTCAAACCGGAGTGGGGCATGTATGATATGGCTGTGGGCGAAGAAATCACATCGGCTTATCCGGGACCTGCTGACCCTGAAGCTTTTGATTATCACTTTGAAGCTCCAAAGGAATTTACGCATAAAATTGAGCACAGTCCAAAAGCGCAATACCTTCAGGCTTTATATCGCAAACTTCGTGAAGCCAGAGAAGATGTCAATGTTAAAATTGATGTCGAAGCTTTTGCGAATGAAATATTGACAGACTTTGAGGATGAGTGGCTTCTGCTCACCGAACTGGCTGAATATCTTTCGGATAAGGCAAGTGATGATGAATTGCAGATGAAGATTTCAAATCATCTGGAAGAATTAAAAAAGAAAGATCCTGATCTTGAGAGGTTGATAGTTGATGCGATGGCATTATTGGTCGATTATCATTGAAAACAGCCCATTTTAACTGGCTTTGATTACTGTAAACAGGACAAACCAGAACCAGGCAGGTTATAAAAGGTAAAAAAAATGTTTTCTGTTGAACCCGCTAACCCCTGACAGGGTTTTGCTGCCAATGAAGAGGTTAGCGTGCATCTGCCGGGCTGGCCATTTTGAATGGGCTCGTAACCCTGTCAGGGGTGACCTGTTCAGCCATGAGGTTTTTGATGAGTTTCGTTAAAAGTCACGGCTTGACTTGATTTTACCTTGCAAAACGTTTGCTTTCAATTAGTCAAACCCTGGCTTACGGATGAGTTTCAAGTCGCCATTTTAAATTAAATCAGGCAAGTCACGCTTATTTTCCTTACATTTGGACAATAGTTATGCACTCCAAAGCTAAGCCGGCTTGCATAATACTTTTCGCTCATGTGAATTTATGGAACTACCCCTGCTTAAAGAAGTTGTTATCATTCTTGGATTATCGGTATTGATTATTCTTGCTTTTCAGCGGATAAAAATGCCTTCGATACTCGGTTTCCTTATTACCGGCATGGTTGCGGGCCCCAATGGTTTGAAACTGATCAGTGCTTCGCATGAAGTTGAAGTTCTTTCAGAGATGGGCGTAATTTTCCTTTTGTTTATTATCGGGATTGAATTTTCTATCAAAGGTCTGGTAAAAGTAAAGCAAACCGTTTTGCTGGGTGGTATGATGCAGGTTGGTGGTACCATTGGCTTGACTTTTCTGATTGCCTGGATGCTGGGCCTTACAGTTCCTCAGGCTATATTTATGGGATTCCTGATCTCACTCAGCAGTACTGCCATTGTATTGAAACTGCTGCATGAACGCGGGCAGATGACAACTCCACACGGAAGGATTGCGCTGGCGATTTTGATTTTCCAGGACATTATTGTAGTGCCGATGATTCTGATAACTCCGATGCTTACAGGTAATGGAGGTGATTTATGGCTCTCGCTGCTGATACTGCTGGGTAAGTTTGCTTTGATTATCGGATTATTAATTCTTCTGGCCAGATATGTTGTTCCGCTGCTGCTTCAACTTGTTGTAAAAACCCGCAGCCGGGAATTGTTTATACTAACCATTGTTGTATTGTGTTTTGCTACCGCCTGGCTCACCTCCTCGGTGGGACTATCGCTGGCGCTGGGCGCATTTTTTGCCGGATTAATTATATCTGAATCAGACTACAGTCATCAGGCAACAGCCAATATACTTCCGTTTCGCGAAATTTTTATAAGCTTTTTCTTTGTTTCTGTGGGGATGTTGATCGACCTCAGGTACTTCTTTGATCACTTTGTATTACTAATTGCCTTTACACTTGGCGTAATATTGCTTAAAGCTTTTGTGGTTCTAATCTCTGTGCTGGTCATGCGTTATCCCTTACGCACCGCATTGATTTCAGCTTTTACCTTATTTCAGGTTGGTGAATTTGCTTTTTTGCTATCAACCATTGGAATGCGAAACAGCCTGCTTACAGAGGAAGTTTATCAGAACTTTCTGGCAATATCAGTGCTTACTATGGGTCTGACACCATTTATAGCCGGATACGCAACCACAATGGCCGACTGGATGATAAGGGCATTGCTTCCTTCCAGAATCAGGTCCCGTTTAATAAATTTTCAGAACAAGAAGAAAAAACCTGAGGAATCCATGATCTCAAATCTTCGCGATCATCTGATTGTGATAGGATTCGGAATAAATGGCCGCAATGTTGCCCGCACGACCAAACAAGCAGGAATACCATATGTTGTAATTGAGCTTGATCCCGACGTTTTTAAACAAGCCAAAGCCGATGATTATCCTATAATTTTTGGAGATGCTACTGACGAACTGATCCTTCAGTTTGTTCATGCAGCTGAAGCCCGGGTAGTTGTGATTGCCATTTCAGATGCAAATGCCACAAAAATGATTATTTCTAACCTCCGGCAAATTAGCGAAACGGCACATGTAATTGTTCGCACACGATATGTAGATGAAATTGAGAGCACGTTGAAACTAGGAGCCGATGAAGTAATTCCTGAGGAGTTTGAAACATCAATTCAGATTTTTACCCGAGTGTTAAGCCGGTATCTGGTGCCTTTCGATAAAATTCAATCACTGGCAAGCCATATCAGAGCCCGAAATTATGAACTGCTTTCAAAAAACAATAATGACAATGATTTCCCGACACATCTGCAACCTCAGGTTCCCGATATGGTTTTTGTAACCCTCCCTGTGCATCGGGCTTCAAGCAAAATGGTAGGAAAAACAATCATCGACAGCGGACTCAAAAGCAAATTTAACGTCACAGTTCTGGCGGTCCGTCGCGGAAACCGCTATATCACAGAAATCACGCCTCAAATGAAAATTGAGACCGATGATATGCTTTACCTTTTCGGAAGTCCGCAGAAAATTGCTGAAGTTAACAGGTATTTTATTGTGGAGTAAGAAGACTCTATTTCGAAAAAACGAATTGAATAATATTCGCTCCCATCCTTAATGCTTTTAATCGGTTTTCCTCTGAATCGTTGTGTACTGCAGCATCTTCCCATCCATCGCCAAGGTCAGTTTCGAAAGTATAGAGGCAAACCAGGCGGCCTTCCCACATCAATCCAAAGCCTTGCGGCGGTTTACCATCATGCTCGTGAACTTTTGGAAGCCCACCCGGAAATGGGAATTTCTGGTTAAACACAGGATGTGAAAACGGCAACTCCACAAACTCAAGCTCGGGAAATACTTTTTTCATCTGCGGACGAATATAAGGGTCCATTCCATAATTATCGTCGATGTGAAGAAATCCTCCGGCCAGCATATAGTTGCGCAGGTTTGCAGCTTCCTGATCATCAAATACAACATTGCCATGCCCTGTCATATGCACAAACGGGTAGTTGAAAATATCCTTGCTTCCGGCTTCAACGGTTGCAAAATCCGGATCAATATTAGTGCGCAGATGTGTGTTGCAGAATTTTATCAGATTCGGAAGTGCTGTAGGATTGGCATACCAATCTCCACCGCCTTTATATTTAAGCAAAGCAACCTGAAGTGGCGCCGCTGGTGACCAGGAAATACCGATCAGCACAATAAAAAAGAGCAAAACAGCCAGATATTTTTTCATAGGCCAAAGATAAGCTTATTCGTTCAGCAGATTAACAATCATACAGGCAGAAAGTGCAGCAGTTTCAGTTCTCAGCCGTGATTTTCCAAGCGAAACAGGTACAAATCCCCGGTCTTTTGCACTTGCAACTTCGCTTTTGCTGAAATCGCCTTCAGGTCCAATAAGCACCATCGCATCCTGACCGGCTGAATAAGCATCTTTCAGATGAAGTGTCACATTGTCATCTATCCAGGCCATAAACAAAGCATCAGGCAGATTCTTACTCAACATAAGGTCGCTGAAAGAAACAGGTTCGTGAATTATGGGAATCCACGCTTTGAGTGATTGCTTCATGGCAGAAACGGCAACTTTCTCAAGCCGGTCAACGCGTAACCTTTCGCGCTCAGAATGATCGCAGTATAGTGGAATAATTTCATCAATTCCAATTTCGGTCGCCTTTTCGATAAACCATTCGTAGCGGGCAATATTTTTGGTAGGTGCAACCGCTATCGTAAGCCTGAATGGTTTGACGGGTTCAGCCGTAACAGCGGTCAGCATGACGGTACTCTTTTTGGGATTTGCATCTTCGATCACTGCATCGGCAAAATTTCCGATTCCATCGGTAATCTTAACCTTATCGCCAGGTTTTAAACGCATTACCTTAATATGTGCAGATTCAACATCAGCCAACTGATGATGGATATCTCCGGCATTGAAACTTTTCAACAGGTTGATGCCCGGATGGTAGAAGAGATGCATATTTTAAGAATTTAAAGATTCAAGGATTCAAAGATTCAACAATTCAACAATTCAAAGATTCAAAGATTCAAAGATTCAAAGATTCAAAAATTAGAAATTAGAAATTAGAAATTAGAAATTGAAAATTAACCTCATCGATCTTTCCACCTTTCAACCTCCAGAAACAGCGTATCCGTCTGACCAAAGATCAGGCTTCTGTCATCAATATCGCTGCCAGAGATGGTTGTTTCCACACTCCTCCAGTTTCCACGGGTAATTTTGAAGTTTACTTTTTCATCTTCAGCGGTAAGCTTAAAAAACTGCCTGCCGGAAGTGTCTTTTTTAAACTTGTAACTTTTATGACCGGGGTCCCAGTTATTAAAATTGCCGGCAATAAAAATCTGATCAGTGTCGAAGGTCGCATCAGGAAGTTTTTCAAGCACAATTACCTGACTTCTTATTTTCTTTACATTCAAACTTTTCCAGGATGCAATATTAAGATAAACGGTATCGGAATTGTCGAAACAGATTTCACGGTTATCAATGTCGTAATTTCCGGCTGAGGTTTCAACAGTTTCCCAGCTGCCCATGGTTATTTTGTAATTCAGACAATTGCTGATTTTATCAAGTGTAAGAAAATGAGTTCCGTGTGAATCCATCTGAAAAATAAAATTAACATCTCCAGGATTCCAGTTATTTATGTTGGAGGCAAAGTAAAAAACCTGATTCTCAGGCGTATTTTCTGGCAAATTTCTTAAAACGATTGTCTTTTGAGCACAATTCATAGGCTCGGTATCGCCCCATCCTTCAATGCGGTCGGTTGTTATTTCGCTTTCGCCGTATTGCAGACTGCGGTTTTCAATATCATATCCGCAACCGTTTTTCTCAACGGTTGTCCAGTCGCCTCTGGTAAATTTGTACTCTAAGCGGCCTACACCACGTGGAAGTGTAATCACATATCTGCCTGCAGAATCCAGTTGCATCCGGAAACGGTCATCGCCCGGGTCCCAGTTGTTAAAGTTTCCGGTAATAAAAATGGATGAACCGGGAGGAGTGTTCAACGGTATCTGCTCAATGATAACCTGCTGCCTGTAGCACGATGTTGCCGTAAACATCATCACAAGCATAAAGCCAATAAGCAAAACAGGTTTATATTTCTTTGAAGTTTTCATTTGAGTTTTTATTTATCAAGCCATTCAATAAATGACTGGGCTTTGGCCCTGCTCACATAAGTTGGTTCGGGCGAAGCCGGAATCAGTTCAACCAAAAGGCGGCCGTTAAAATAGCGGCTCACCTTGCCAATGCCGGAAATATGAGCAATCACACTTCGGTTGAGGCGCGTAAATACAGCCGGATCAAGCAGTTCCATAATCTGATCAAGCGTATATTCAATGATATACCGGTGGTTGGTTCGGGTGATCAGAAACACCACATTGTCCTCGGCATAAAACCATGAAATTTCATCAATGCCCAAATGCCGGATCTGATCCCCTACCCTTGCGATAAATCTTGATTTATATTCCTTGGAAACGGGTTTCAACAACTGTTCAAGCTTTGAAATATCAAAAGGCATCTGCAATCCTGACTGGTAGGATTTTCTGACATCTTCGAATTTTTTCAGCGCAGCTTTCAGATCGCCAGTTTTAATCGGTTTAAGCAAGTAATCAATGCTGTTTACTTTGAATGCCTGAATTGAATACTCATCAAAAGCTGTGGTAAAAATTACAGGACACATTACTTTTTCGTGTGTAAATATCTCAAAACTCAAGCCATCCGAAAGCTGTATATCGAGGAACATGAGATCGGGAGCTGGATTTTCTCTCAGCCATTCAACCGTATCTTCAACCGAATCGAGGCAGTCAATCACCTCTGTTCCGGGTGCAACTTCCTGAAGCAGGCGAATAAGCTCCTGCTGGGCAAATGGTTCATCTTCAACGATCAGTACTTTCATAGCGTTCAGATTAGAGGCAGACTTACCTTGTATTCCGTTTCAGTTTCAACAATTTCAATGGCCTGATTGCTCAGAAAACCATAGCGGCTGATAATATTTTTCAGGCCAACCGAAGTTGACGGCAACCCTACGGGCTTGCGCTGAAGGTTATTGCTGACAGTCAAAGTGCGCCCGTCAACATCAAAAACACTTATTTGCAAAGGCTTGCGTGATGAAACAATATTGTGTTTCACGGCGTTTTCAATCAGCAATTGAAGCGTCATGGGTGCAATACGCATATCGAGCGACTTTTCGTTGATGTTGATTTCAACTGTCAGCTTTTTATCAAAACGCAATTCATACAGATAAACAAAAGCCCTGATGAAAACGATTTCTTCTCTGAGTGAGATGGTTTCGCGGCTTCGGTTTTCAAGCACATAGCGATAAACATCCGACATGTGACGTATAAATAAGACTGCTTTTTCACGATCCTCATAAACCAGCGACGAAAGCGTATTCAGGCTGTTGAACAGGAAATGTGGATTTACTTGTGTGCGCAAAGTTTCGAACTGAAACTCAGCATTTTCCTTCCTGAATTTCTCTACTTCGGCTAGTCCGGTTCTGTAGCGGTTCACCAGAAAAATTGCAAATTCAGTAAATGCAGGAACCGCAATCAAAAGAATGAGATAATAAATGGCTGTAATTACTTCGTCTGAAAACTGGATAAACTGAACGTCCAGCAGAAAAATACTGATCAAAATCCGGATACCGATCAAAACCGGCAGCATAATCAGTGTGCTGATCATGATTTCAATGCCAAGTCTGCGGGTGGGACTTTTCTCCCAGGGGAAACGCCGGTTCAGCAGTTTTTTTAATTGCAGAACTCCTTCGAAAACAAGCACAGTTAGAATAATCGCGCCTATATATTCATTTACAGGTCTGATCAGCTCATAATACCGGTAAACCATTCCAAACCCAAGGTCAAGTATAAACTTGAGAATCAACCCGATCAATGTCATGGCCGGTATTCTGATCAATGGGCTGAAAAGTCTGGGAAACTGCATCCGGTAAAGCTTATAAAGCCTCAAAGGTAATAATTTGAGAGATAATCTGGATTTACCTTTGCTAAGCAGGTTGTTAAAATTATCTGAATTGTGTTCAGCCATTAAAATAACGCCGGATAATGACCCGGCGTTAAAGAAATTCTGGAAGTTTGAATTATTCATGGCGAACATTTTCAGGGTTGGAAATGATGAAGTATGTTTGAAAAACGTTTAGGGCACTTCGACTCCGCTCAGTGTGACATTCGGGTTAGGTCAGCATTGATTCTTTTTAAAGCACTCACATTCAATCCTATACAATGTCCTCCTGAGCGGAGTCGAAGGACATTTATTTCGCAAGCTATTCTCAACGAAATTTCGTCTGTGAATTTCATTTTCTTACTTGCTGACTTTCAATTCGGAGATTATCTCGCCGTTTTGCTCAACCTTCACAATATAAGTTCCTTCAGGAAGTTCATTCATATGGAAACGCAGGTAACGCGAACTCTGTTTTTTAACTCTGGCTTTAATCAGCGGAGTTCCTGATTCGCTGAGTACGCTGATTTTTACAAGTTCGCCGGGAGTTTTGGCTACATAAACATCAACACTTTCAGTATTGGTTTGAAAGATGTGAACTTTGGCAGCTGATTTAGTGTTTTTTCCATCAGGTGCTGCGTTCAGATTGAGTGAGAACATCATTGCAATTGCAGTGGCTACGATCAGAGTTTTCATGGCTTTGGGGTTTTAAAAGTTTTGTTGTAAAAGGTTTGTTTTCAATTGATAAGGCAAAGATAAAGCGCCACCATGAGGTGCGAAATGCAATTCGTGTGAAGTGTAGGATAAGGAAGGCGAAGTGGATTGTGGGGAATGTGAAGTGTAATTCCGGGGAAGTCGTTGAATCGTACAATGACGTCCAACGCAGCGGAATGCATATTAATTTGACAGAAAACAGCGAAAATGTGGAGAAATTCTAAACCCACCTAAACTTACAGTCAGGCTTCCGACTCCAGTTGATCAGGTTATCAGAATGGACCTTACTTCTTTGAAATCGTTTCCATCAGCACATCTGTAAACAGCTGCTTCAGCGAAATGCCCATGGATGCAGCCTGCTGAGGAACAATACTGGCTTCTGAAAGACCTGGAATGGTATTTACTTCCAGAAAATAAAACTGCCGACCTTCGCGGAAATCAGCAGGAGTCAGAATATAATCAAACCTTACAATTCCACTGCAGTTAAAGCGGCGGTAAAGATTCAGCGAAATAGCGGTGCACTGCTCAGCAAGTTCAGGACTTATCCGCGCCGGCGTAATTTCTTCAGATTTACCTTTATACTTAGCTTCATAATCGAAAAATTCGTTTCGGGGAATGATCTCGGTTAATGGCAATGCAATCAGCTTTTGATTTTTTTCATAAATGCCGCAGGTAATTTCCACACCCGGAATGAATTCCTGAATCAAAACTTCATCGTCAGACTCAAAGGCAAACAAAATTGCCGGCAACAAATCTTCCTTTGTTTTCACTTTTGTGATACCAACACTTGATCCATTGCTGTTTGGCTTCACAAAACAGGGTAAAGCAGTAATGTTCAGAATTGCATCCAAATCAGGTGTTTCTCGCTTGTGCAGATAAAAAGTGGAAGCCGTGCGGACCTCGCTGCCTGCCAGTTCATTGCTGAAAAACTTATTGAAGGTAACGGCTGAAGTCGCTCTGCCGCATGTGTTGTAGGGAATTCCCATCATATCAAGATAACCCTGGAGTTTGCCATCTTCGCCAGGTGTGCCGTGAATGCCGATAAATGCCGCATCAAAACTTACTTTTCCGGAAGGCAGCGTCAATGAAAAATCATTCAGGTTAACTTCAATGGATTCACCTTCGTCAGAAGTATAGACCCACGTTTCAAGCCCTATATTTATGGCATAAACATTAAACAATTCCTTGTCCAGGTTTTTGTAGATAACTTTTCCACTTTCAACCGAAACTTCATATTCGCCGGAGTATCCACCGGTAAGCAGGGCTATGTTTTTCTTCATTTGTTCAGTTTGCGGGGTATAACGTTGGCAAATTTAATCACAATGCGCATTAAAGTGCAGCGTATGAAAAATTATTCATGCAAATCACTGAAATCAGTCCTTCATTCTTCTTTTCAATAAGGAATCCTTTATCTTTGTGGTGTAGTGAATCAAATGAAAACCAAATTACTAAAAACCAATTTTATGAAAAAAATCCTGAGTCTTATGGTGGCCATTGCTTTGTTTGCATCCTGCAATCAATCGGGCCAAAAAGCGGAATCCACACAAGAAATCAATGTAGCCGCTGTAAAAACCATTGAACTGCATGTAACAGGCATGACCTGCGAAGGTTGCGAAAATACTGTTATGGAAGCTGTAAACGGCATAGAAGGTGTAACCGCCAGTAAAGCATCTCACATCGATGAACTGACTTCTGTAAGCTTTGATACTACGCTTGTAAGTGTTGAAAAAATCAGCGAAACCATCAATGAACTGGGTTATAAGGTGGTTGACGGAGAGTTGTAGATAGTCGTACTGTCCATTTTCCTTGCTGCCATAAACAATTTATGGCTCGGAAATCTCAGGCAGGTATTTTAGCTGTAAAATGCCTTTTAATCTGAGAGATGGCTTGTAAACAAGTCAGAGATACGTAATAGTGGGTAGATTCATTCGTTATGTGGCATAATATAAAAACGCAACAACCTTGAAACTTTTAATCGTATTTTCGACAACTTTGATTCTGTATTCCTGCCTTGATCATGGAAATTCGACAAACTTGAAAGGTTCTCATGACAATCATGTTAAGACAGATACGATCAAATATTATTGGGATCCTGTTTTTACTTCAGACTCTTTTGATACAGTCATTAACAAGACAGCGTATCACATGAAAACATTTTGCCTGAATGACAGTGCTGTGCACATCGAGACAATTTCAGCAGGTAAAGTTGAATATAACATTGCACATAATTACAAGACAGATTTCGTCATCAAGACAGAAAATTCTAAGACAGTAAATCTCTCCATTCTCAAAGAGAATTTTAAAAACAGCTTACCGACTGATTTTTACAAGATTTGTCATATGTGGAAAAACAAGTATTCACATTTCGACAATGGACAGTTAGTATTTCGAGCAACTCTTGCAAAACCAGACACTGATTATCAAATGTCTGTGCTTTATTCAATCTCAGACAATGGAGAGTTTAAAATTCTAAAAGTTGAAGATGAATCCTACAATGGAGACGAAGAGTAATAAATTACGCCACAGATCAAAGGCTAAAAGCTAAAGTGTTCATGATTGTAACAAGAAAGATTGTACATTTATTGAAAATTGTGCTGGCCGGTAAGATATATTTCCAGAACTGCCCTCCAGTGTTTAGCATCAACCGTTAGCGTTCAGTTTAAGAAAATCGTACAACATTGACAAACATGAAATTAAAAACAATATTCATCCTAGCAGTTCTAACAATAATCCTTGATTCAAATGCACAAGAAAGGATTGATAAAAGAGTGATTGGAATTTTTTCTCAGAAGATATTTTACCGTTTTACAATTGTTGAATTTAAAAACGATATGACTTTTGACTACCATATAATGTCAGAACGTGCTCATAGACAAACTTCAGGGAAATACAGTATCAATGGAGACACAATTACTTTAGATTCATTCACAAAAGACTCTGATTTTGATTTTTATTACAAAAAATGGATTATACTTTCTCGAAAAAAGATTCTTACAAGTTGCAATCTTAACGAAAGAAAAGAGAACTGGTCGATTTTGGAAAGGGATAAAAAATTTGATTCAGTTCCTAAACAACGTAGTAACTTTGCTTTGAAAGTTGACAGTATAAAAGTAATTGAGTTATCATGGATTAAAGACACTATAAACTATGACTCTGAATTAAAATTGATTATTCGCGAACCATTCGCTCCAAAAGAACCTATGGTTGTTCTTGATGGAATACCTGTGAAATATGATTTTTTGCTAAATTATTTTACCTTAGACAACATAGATTTAATTTCGACTGTGACTGGAGAAAAACTACTTGAAACTGGATTTCATGGAGAACCTTCAAAATATGGATTAGTAATTGTGAATACGAAAAAAAGAAAACCGAAACGCCTAATCAAGTAGCCGACCCCATCTTTAGTTAGCTGTCGGTGCGCGCTTCTCACGCCAATATATGTGTGGGTCTAGTTTACAGTCCCGAAATTTCTGAATTAAGATACAGGGCAAAGAGATTTACTATATTTGATGCAAAAAAATTGATTTGCACTTTCCTTTAAAAGAGGGAGAGGGAATGGAGGAGATATATGCAATATTGCTCACTACACTCGTTATGTACAAAAAAGGAAATTAACCTTTAATCAATGTAAATACCCATCACCAAGATTTACTCACAAACCAAATGCAAGCCAGTATTATGAAATTAATCAGATTAATAATATTTTTCGTATTGGTTTTTTTTTCTTGCATTTCGTTCGGACAAGCTATAGAAACAAAATGTGATAATGACAGCGTGATTAAAATAAATAAGAATGAGCCATTTGAATTATCATTCGGTGCATGTCATGATTGCGGTGCCAGATGGTTTCTTGAATCCATTGACACAACAGGAATAAAACTAATTAATACAATAAACAAAACTAATCCATTATTTACAGGTAATCCAAGAGCTGGAGGAAGTGTCTTCGAAATATGGACTTTTACAGGAATTAAGAATGGCGAGTATAAATTGTTATTCTACTACAAGAGATTTGGCAGAATAATTCAAAAAAAAAATTGCTAACAATTATAATACAGTGATTTCAACCTACCAGAACTATTACAGAATATTTTTTGCAAAGAATAAAGGCTAAACGTTTTCGGGATCATGGTTGTAAGGAGAAAGATTGTACATTTATTGAAAATTGTGCTGGCCGGAATGATATATTTTCAAAACTGTCCGCCAGATCAGAGCCTCGGACGATAGCAGCGAGCTTGTTACGCAATTTCACAAGATTTTAGAACATGAAAAAGAACTATTTCTCAAATAAAATGATATCTAAGTCTGATTCAAAACTGAAAGAAATAATTTCAAGTGACAGTTTTGTAGAGGAAGCAAAGCAAGCAGCGGCATGGGAGTTGGATGAACGAAAAATAGGACATAATTACAAGCTACAACCTCCTAAACAGATAAGTAACAATTTATTCAAAAATTATGATTTCAGGTCTACTGAAAGTAAAGGATGGAGAAAATATCATGAGAATAGTTTGTTATTTTTTGGTTTAACTTGTATTGCATGTGCTATCTATTTTATTGCTCCGACAATCTTTACTTTTAAAAAATCATTGATACAAGTTGAAGGTAGATTAAAAAGTGCTGACATCTTGATTGAAGAGGTATCAAGCTTTAATAAATTTGGATATAAAGCTAAAAGTAGAAGAGCGACACTTTATTTTTCATTGACTGGAATTAATAAAAGATTTGAGTTGATGGAAAATATCGGAAAGGATTATCGGCATGAGAAATTTTCAAGTATAAAAAATAGACTGAGAAGCTCAAAGCAAATAACTGTATGGATAAAGAAAAAAGAAAAGAAATCTGGCAAACCAAAAGTATTTCAGATTGACATCGACAACACGACAATTCTGACATTTAATGAGGTGAAAACTGAACGTAATGGGATTTTTATTTTTTTACTAATTCTCGGACTTAGTAGTACTGTATTTGTATTATGGAGAAAATATCCAGATAAATTCGAACGGATTATCAACTGAATGCCAGCCACATAATCGGGTATCCAGCTTCGCCAGTAATTAGCTGACGGAGTGCGCCACAACCTGAATGCCATCAGGCTGACAGGTCTCACAATCCCAAAGTTTCGGGATACGCACAGGTCTAAAGTCAAGTTTGTTTCAGAAATCAGTTTATCCCAACCACAAACTGATATTAAAGCACACCCCTACCCAGCCAATCCCAAAAAATTAACCTGTGAATTTTGAAATTCTTTCCTAAAGTTTTGTAAAGTGCAATTGAATTGTAACCCTCCGGGCATGAGCATCTTTTCTACCCGATTTTCGCAGCCTAACTTTGCGTCAAAAAAAGATGACACGAACAGAAAGAACGGCATTGATGC
>WSXX01000031.1:683-50693 GCA_009773515.1 Bacteroidota bacterium | reverse complement strand
TCTTTAGAAACTAGCACAAGGCCGTTTTGAAGTACAAAGGTAAAAAAAATATCAGATTTTGATTGGATATTAACACAGAATCTCCGCTCAGTGTGACATGCGTTCTAGGTTAGCAATGGCTCTATTTAATGCACAAGTTATCAGTCATATACGATGTCATCCTGAGCGGAGTCGAAGGACAAAACGCTATTCAATCTATCATTGGTAGCAGTTACGATGGCTATCGGAACGAAAGACTAAAGATTCATGTAACTTTGTTGCATAAATTCCTGATATGATAAAAAAAGCATTTCTATTATTCGCATTATCATTCTTGATACCCGGGCTCTTACCTGCTCAGGAAGCAGACAGCACCAAACGTGAAACTTCAAAAGAATCGCGCCGTGAAGCCCGCCGGAATAAGAAAAATCAAAAACCCTTGGCTGTTGTACCCCCCGATTTATATGATGTTCCATTTGTTGATTATTATCCGTCAACCATTTTCTTAAGCCTTGATGACAGTTTAAAAGAGGCAGCCTATCTGAGAGAGAATTTTACCGATCAGTTCATTTCCGTTTGGGAAAATCCATCCAGAATATATCCGGCAAGTCTGATTTATGGATTCAGGCAAAACGGAAAGTATTACCGTTCATGCAGTTTCGATGCTCGAAATCATGTATTTGGAGAATTGATTGTCAAAGGAAAAATGAACCTCTATTATGCACGAAAACTCCCTCAGGAAGGCGGTATTGTAGAATTTATTTCTTCTGACCCCAAAAACAGCAGCTACCGGAACTTTATGATTGTTACTTATGGCGACAGAGTGCGCTATGCGAACGATTATTATTTTTTCGTGACACTTGAATCAGACAGCACACAAACAATTCCCTTGAATAATTTAAAGGAGTTTGCTGATAATCATTTAACCGGTTCACCCGAGGCTTATCAGATGATGATGAAATTTGCCAAAAAAAGAAGCCCTGCATCGCGTATAATTCCACCGGCAATTGCAATGGCAACGCTTGTTGCTGTGGTAGCATCCCCAAGTGTGGAAACCGGACTGCTGATTTCATCACCTGTAATTGCGGGGGGAATGGCATATTATTTAATCGGAAAAAGAAAGGGATTGTTTTCACTCAACCCAGCAGGTATGGCAGAGATAATTATGAAGTACAACCATTCTTTCGAATAGTGGGCTGATGTTAAAGGCTGAAGTATTTATCCGACTCTTCTCTCTCTTTCTAAAAAAGGGGGACGATTAATTTCGTTTTTTTGGATCCTTTTTTATTGTAAAATCCAGCGGGTTCTCCCTTTTCATTTGGGAAAGTTATTTCAAAAGAGAGACTTATTTTGCACACTATATTAATGTTATTGGATTCTTAAACTTAATCAGGGAATTGTTGTTGTTTATAGCATCAAAAAGCTAAAAATCATTTATTCAACACCGACAACCCGACTTTATGAAAAAAATCTACTCTCTTTTAATAATTCCTGTTGCATTGCTCATTTTTGGGCTGACTCAATCCTTTTCAGGAGAACAACATGGCACAAAAAGCCCTACCGGAGCACCGGCAGGACATACCGGATCGCCGGGTGATGCAAAAAATTGCACTGTTTGTCATGGTGGCACAGCAACTCCTGTTACCGGGATTCTTACTTCCAATGTTCCTCCTACCGGGTATCTGGCAGGAGAAACCTATGATTTTACAGTTACGCTGAGTGGCTCAGGACGTAAAGGATTTCAAGCTTCTCCACAAAATTTAGCCGGCGCTTTGGTAGGCACTCTGATAGCCGGACAAGGCAACCAGATTGTTGGATTCAGTAAATATGTTACACACACATCCGCCAGCAATGCTGCTACAGCCACCTGGAACTTCCAGTGGACGGCACCTTCAACTCCCGGAACAGGCGATGTAACCATGTATATCGCAGGAGTTATTTCGCAGCCAAATGTCAGGTTGTCATCGCTCTTGCTTAACGAAAACTACAATGTTGGTATCGACGAAAAAGAAGCCGGCATTGCCCGCATTTATCCCAATCCGGGCTCAGGTTCATTGTTCCTCGATATGAATCTGAAAAACCAAGGGTTACTTAAGGCCGAAGTATATACACTTTCCGGACAAAAAGCCAGTTTCAACCTTGAGCAACAGATACAGGAAGGAAGCAGTAATGTTTCATTGAATCACAATCTTTCGCCAGGCACATACATTCTCAGGCTTTCAACACCTGACGGACAGTCGAACAGAAAACTGGTGGTGTTGTAAGAATTTGTAAGCGAAAATATCAGATTAATTTTCTATCGTCCACTTTTCCCTTTTATGGGATAAGTGGATGATTGCTTTTGTACTATTCAGATCCATGCTTATTGTAAACTACTTTAATATCCTTGTAAACCAACCTAATATTTATGCAAAGCGATCTGACAATGACACAGAGTCATCTGACAGTTGCATCCCCGCTAAGTTCATTGAGCTTTTGGGTAAGACCGTAAATACAAAAGCCCGACGAATGGTCTGGATATTTAAAATGTTGTTATATTTGGGGTAGGAATCCGGGTTACGCGCATTTGGTAGAGACGCCCAAATTGGGCGTCTCTACCAAATACCAACCACCACCACCATCCGTTACCACCCGTAAACAAAACACAAATAAACAAAATGGACAAATTTCAAAATAAATATCGTATTCCGTCCGCGCGATTACAATCATGGGATTATGGTGCAAATGGCGCCTATTTTATCACCATTTGTTCGGGGCACCGCGAACATTATTTTGGCGAAATTGTGAAAATTCACGTTCCAACAATGCAATTAAACGAAATCGGAAAATTGGCAGAACAATATTGGATGGAAATACCCAATCATTTTCCGTTTATTGAATTAGGCAATTTTGTGGTAATGCCCAATCATGTTCACGGGATTTTGATAATAAATAAAAATGATTATGGGTCGGCGGGTTCGGCGGGTTTGGGGGTAGAGACGCCCAAATTGGGCGTCTCTACGTGTAACGCAAACCGTACCGCCGCCGCAACCAATAAATGGAAACCAAATACCATTGGTTCAATTGTTAACCAATACAAACGTATTTGTACAATAAACGCCCGTAAAATCCATGCCGGATTTGAATGGCAATCGCGATTTTACGACCATATCATTCGTGATTCTGCAGAATTTGAACGAATTCAAGATTATATTGCAGACAATCCATTGAAATGGAAAGAGGATAAATTTTATGGCAAATCAACCTGATCAAATATTGGATATTTAAAATATTGTTATATTTGGTGCGGAGAGCTGATTTGTATTTATGCTCAATAAGGGTGGATATTAGTCAGGTATACGCGATATTGCGGATATTCAATCGTAGTTTGCAATGTTAACGCAGGCCAGAACGATAGAATCTGAATAATAAAGAGTGATTTGAGAGTTAAATATTAACAATAACAACCTACCAACAATTGACAAATAAAATTTTATCCAAGCCGCTACTTAACTTCCTTATTGTTTGCTTTTGGGCGAGCATTGCATTATTTGCTTTTCAGTTAATAATTTCTTTCAGAACTTTTTTTCTATTCTCCTTAGGCATTCAAACAGAACCACATATATTATTATTAGGAACAGTTTTTATTCTTTCAACACTCTGGATAATCTTGTTCTTTTACACCCTTTACTTTTTCTATAAATACGACAGATACAGTAAATCTGGAATATTCTTTTTGTTTTTCCACCTTATTTATTCCCTGATTTACTTTTACCGAGTGATTTGGCAGCAAAAACGAGAGCTTTTTGGAAGCTACGAAAAAGAGCCAGTTTTGGGGAAAAGCATATTTCTTGAAAACTATGAAAACGAAGAAATTAATGAAGACGAACAAAGAAATTATTGGAGACAATTATGGTTACAGGCAATTTACGAACTTACTTCTATGGAATTTCAAAAGAAGAAATGGCTTGACAATGAAAATGAAAATCCACATTATTCTTTTGGGGAGTTTATGAATAGTTATTTTGACGATACTTTATCAGATTTTGATTACTCACATTATATTGGCATTGACTGGATTTCCCAACAGGAATATGAAATTTTAAAAGAATGGCATTCAGAATTGCATAAATATGAAACACCAAACAATGATGATTATGATGAGAAAGCAATTCTTGATGATATAAAATGGATTGAAATAGTAAAAAAAGGAGAGCAAGCCAGAGAAAATCTTTTTGAAACCTTAAATGAGACAGAGAAGAAATATTTAATGGATGAAAATAATAAATTAGATTAATTTTTGAGTGAACGAAACACTGCCAACAATCGACCAGCCCCCTCTCCATTGGTTAACTGCCTTTATGCGTCGCCCATCCAGCCCTATAATTATAAAATAAATATTTCACCCACCCCCTTGTTACTTAATTAATATTTTTATTAAGTTTACATCCCAATAGCTTAACAGATTTTCATTTCCTGAAGTAACCTCAGATTTACCTCAACGCATGAACTATGAAGAGAATTGTCTTTATCTTATTTATCATTATCTCCTTGGTGATGGAGACAGCCGCTCAGGAACGGGCCATTTCAGGAACGGTAACCGGCAGCGACGACGGACTTACCTTGCCCGGAGTCAGTATTCAGATAAAGGGGACAACATTGGGCACTGTAACCGATGTAAACGGCAATTACGTATTACCGGTTTCCGGGCAGGGAACTGTGCTTATTTTCAGCTTTGTTGGTTACACCAGCCTCGAAGTTGCTGTTGGAAATCAGCAGGTAATTGATGTTGAGTTATCGCCCGAAGCCCGCAGGCTTGAAGAAGTTGTGGTGACAGCACTCGGCGTTAAGCGCGAAAAAAGGGAGATTGGTTACTCATCTGAAAAAATAAACACCGACGAAGTGCTCAGGGCAGGAACTCCAAATATAATCGGATCTCTTTCAGGTCGGAGTGCCGGCGTGCAGGTTTCGCAGGGCGATGGCGTTGATGGCGGATCTACGCGAATTACTATCCGTGGAAACAACAACCTGGCAAGAACCAATCAGCCTTTGATTGTGGTTGACAATGTTCCTATGGAAAATGTGTCAGGGCTCGACAATATTGGCCGTGGCGTGGACTGGGGCAACGGTATTGCCGACATCAACCCTTTCGATATTGAAGACTACACCGTTTTGAAAGGTGGCGCTGCATCTGCACTGTATGGTGAGCGCGGAGCCAACGGTGTCATCCTTATCACCACAAAACGAGGCAAAAAACAGAGCGGATTGGGCGTTACCTATAATTACAACATTAAAGTGAGTAACCCATACCGATACCGCGAAGTGCAGAATAAATACGGGCATGGCGGGCCAATTTCGCTGACAGAACCAGGCTTCCCTATGGATGAAGATGGCACATTGCTTTATCCCGGAATTTATGGAAATGATCAGATTGTTCTTGATCAGAATGGCACAACTTCAACCACTGCACAGCAGTTTGGATATTATGGATCGGCCGTTTCGTGGGGGCCTGAAATGAACGGACAGCTCATAAAATGGTGGGATGGCGAAATGCGCAGTTATTCACCACAGCCCGATAACATGAAAATGCCGTTCAAGGACGGAATTACACAAACGCACAATATTTCGGTGCAAGGCGGAAACGACAAAGGCACATTGAGGCTTTCATTTACAAATCAGGATCATACACCTGTCATCAACAACAGCAACTACAACCGAACCACTATAAATTTCGGGACCAACATTAAAATTTCAGAAAAGCTGAAAGCCGATGCCACCTTGACTTATGTAAAATACAAAAGGAAAAACAGTCCGATGATCGGTGAAGACGGCAACTCATTCAGCAAAGGTTTTCTTTACTCATGGCCGCGAAGTTATCAGGGCATAGATATGGAAATGTATCAGCTTGCAGATGGCTCAAGAAATATGCTGGATGGATATCCTTTTCTTTATGTGGATCGATACCTGTGGTGGAATTATTACAACAACAACACCTGGCAGGACAGAGACAAATACACCGGGTCAATAGCTTTGATTTATGATATTGCGCCCTGGCTGAATGCCACTGGAAGAATCGGGCGCGATTACGGGGTAGAGCAATTCACATCGAAAAACAAACCTGTAGATTTTATAGGACAATTAAACGGCGGATACAGCAACAGCCTCGAAAAAAGCACCAGCGACAATATGGAGGCGCTCATAACTGCACACCGGAAAAATATTTTCAAATCGGGGATAAATGTCAGGTTTACCGTTGGTTCCAGCCGCCAGGATTACAATGCTTACGGCATATCCGGATCATCAGGCACATGGTACTATCCGAATATGTACACCTTCTTCAACTTTACCGATTACATTTTTGAAACCGATGAAGAAGGAAATACCACCGTGGTAAATCCCGGAAGCGGAAACTCAGGATCGCAGCTTATCCCTTCAGAATCAATATTGAGGATGCGGACCAATTCAGTGTTCTCTTTCCTTAACCTTTCCTATAAAGACTATGTTTTTCTTGAAGTTACCGGAAGAAACGACTGGTCCTCCACCCTACCCAAAAACAGCAACTCCTACTTTTACCCATCCGCATCGGTGAGCTTTATAGCCAGTGAAGCATTCAAAATACAGGATAAGTTGCCGTGGCTGAATTTCCTGAAAATCAGGGGTGGAATAGCTCAAACCGCAAACAGTCCATCGCCTTACGAAAAGAACTTTTATTACAACAGCAGCTTATTCGGAGGTCAGCAGGCATCATTCTTACCGGATGTGATTCCACCTTTTGAGCTCAGACCTCAGTTTGTAACCGGCTATGAAGCTGGTGTGAATCTAGGATTATTCGAGAACCGCATCGACTTTGATTTCACATGGTATTACAAACATTCATTTGATCAGATTCTCAGACTGCCTGTTCCGGTAAGTTCGGGAGCCTACAATATTACCATAAACCGTGGCGAACTGTCGAACAAGGGATTTGAGTTTATCATCAACACAGTGCCCCTTCAAACCCGCAATACCATTGTAAAAGCCGGGCTTAATTTTTCGCGTAACCGCAATTACATCATCAGTCTGGGCGGATACTCTGATTCATACCACCTTGCCGACATCTGGGGGTTGAACGGTCCGGCCATGGATCTTTATGAAGGCGACGAATATGGCACCATCACCGGTTATGATTATGTGTATGATGCCAACGGAAACCGCATTCTGAACGACGAAGGCACGCACTACAAAATTACCGATACCCGTGTGCCCATCGGCAATGCTTCTCCCCATTTTATTGCAGGTTTTACTACTGAGCTGATTTACAAAAACTTCCGTCTGGCAACCCTTATCGACACAAAATGGGGCGGCGATATCTACAGCGGTTCGTATGTGATAGGATTACAAACCGGACAAAGCCCTGAAACCCTGCTCGAGCGCGATGGTGGCGGACTCCCCTATACCGACCCCGATGGAATCACAAGAAATGTGGGTGTGATACTCGAAGGCGTTTACGAAGATGGAACACCCAACAACAAAGTTGTACACTATTATTATAAATATCTGCCGAACGCCGGCGGATGGGGCAAGTTCTTATCCACACCGGGCATTCTCGAAAACACCTGGGTAAAAATGCGCGAAATTTCACTCAGTTACAGCCTGCCTCAGTCTGCGCTTAAAAAAGTCAAAGTTTTCCAGAGTCTCACACTTTCTGTGGTAGGTCGCGATCTGTTTTACATTTATACTACGCTGCCTGACAAGATCAATCCTGAAGGAATTATGGGATCAGGAAATGCACAGGGCTTTGAATGGGCATCATTCCCGGGCATACGCTCATTTACTTTCGGGGCAAGTGCAACCTTCTGATTTCAAAGAGACCGGAAAACACAAAGCAGTAAAAATATCTGAAAAATCAAACAACATGAAGTTAAAACATATACTCCTTCTTTTCGCGATAAGCCTGGTAATGTTGTCGTGCCGCAAGGACTTTGAGGAAATTGACACCAATCCGCAGGGCTTCACTTCGGCCAGCGACGGATCACTTTTTAATGGTGTGATTCAATCGCTGATGCTGACCTGGGATGAGCAGTTCTACATCAACAATGAAATCCTTTACGCGCAAACCCAGCAGGCAGCCCTCACCACCGCAGCCTGGGGAAATTACACCCTTGGCACCGAGAGCATCTGGTCAGATTATTACAAAACCCTGGCAGTGATCAGAGAGCTTGAAACAAGGTTCAGCAAATATCCTGACAATGGAACAATCGCCAACATGAAAGCCATGCTAATGATTGCAAAGGCTTACAAAACCTTCAGAATGACTGATTTCTTCGGCGACATTCCATATTCGCAGGCAGGATATGGATATCAGGATCTCACCAGACTTTATCCGGTTTACGACAGTCAGCGCGAAATATATCTTTCGTTGCTCGACGATCTTGCCTGGGCTGCGGAGAACATCAACGATACCTCAGCAAAGGTAGAACCACTCACCAGCTTTGCCTCCTTCGACAAACTGTTCAACGGAAATCTGACAATGTGGCGAAAATTTGCCAACTCACTCAGCTTGCGCCATGCAATGCGGATGTACGAAAAAGAACCGGCAATTGCTTCAGAAATCATTGGCAACATCATAGAGAACAATCTTCCGGTGCTTTACGGATACGACTTTATAACACCTGTGCTTGAAAGTGCCTGTATATGGCCGGGTACAAATGGCTTTTCAAACGAAAGTGTAAGCTGGTCATTCCGCGAACACAACGGATTGAGGATGGGATCAACCATGTGGCATCAACTTTCAAATGGCGATGACCCGGACGGTGCCGATATTTTTGATCCGAGGGCTTACATCTTTTTTGAAGGTGATCAGAACGATAAATGGCAAGCGTTTCCCCAGGTGCCGGAACCCGGAAATCCTTCATCACAGGGCATTCCCTATGGAAGCCACCGCGATGATCTGGGCAATTATCACATCAAAAACAATGTCAATTATTCGCCGTTTAACTTTTTCATCATAGCCGACGAAAACAACATGCCCATCATCCTTATGACCGGAGCCGAAGTGCATTTTATCAAGGCAGAGGCATATTTCAGGGGTATTGGTGTGGCTGAGGATAAAACTTATGCCGACATTGAATACATGAACGGAATCAATGCTTCGGCCGAATGGTGGAAAAACCTTTCGGACAGGCTCAGACTGCCACTTTCGGGTGTGAAATTTACGGATAAAATAACCATTCCATCGCACCTGAATGCGGCCACAATCCTGATGCGCTTCGGATCATGGAACGCAACCACCGACGAGGAAAAGCTCCGGTTTATTTACACCCAGAGATGGATTGACGCTTTCAGGCAGCCCTGGGAAGCTTACGCTGAAGCACGGAGAACCGGGATGACACCCCGGGAAGGTGATGCAATCAATCACTACAGGCTGCCTTATCCTCCATCGGAAGGGCAATACAATGTTGCAAATATGAACGACGCGAAGCTAAAACAGGGTGGCGATCAACCCAATGTCAAAATCTGGTGGATTCCCTGAAACGGGCATCCGGCAATTAAAATCACAAAGTGAAACAACAACCATTTGTCAGAAACAACACATTATACAAACCAAAACCCGCAATCATGAAAAACAATTACGCAAGAATGACAATGCTGATCATAGCCTTGCTATTTTCGGTCGTTGCACAGATTAATGCGCAGACCAATCAATACCTGCACTACGACTGTGGAAACTTCGATCATGTGATCCTTGAAAACGGATCTCAATATGTAGCCAACAAACCCGGAATGACGATAGCCGGCTGGTTTTACGACGATTATCTAAGTTACGGACAGGGGCTGATGGGTTTCAGAGGATCACAAGGTTTTTACATGATTCAGCTTGACAACGGCAGGGTTGAATGCAGATTTCAGAACTCCGCTGGCACACTTTTCGAATATGTCGCACCTGCCAATACGTTGATTCCTCAGGTGTGGCAGCACATTGCATGGGTATACAATGGATCGGCAATCACACTTTATGTTAATGGAATACTGAAAGGAAGCAAGGCAGCAAACGGAACATTTACAGCAACCAACATTCCTTTTGCCATTGGCCGGAGCATAGCCGGTGGTGGGCTTAATTTTTACTGGTGCGGTCGTACCGATGAAGTTTCGGTGTGGTCGAAAGCCCTGTCGCAAGCCGAGATTCAGGACATGATTGCCAATGAACTTGCCGGTACCGAAAGCGGACTTGAAATGTATTACAAATTTAATCAGGGCGTACCGGGGGGCAACAACTCATCCATCACCAAACTGGTTTCAAATGTATATTCACCTGAAAGAGATGCCGATCTGCTGAACTTTGCCATGGACGGCGAAACCTCCAACTTTAACGGAACCCTCGATCCTACCTATCAGGCGATATCCTTCACTCCGATTCCAAACAAACTGAACAACGAACCGCCATTTGCCATTGAAGCATCATCAACCGCAGGGCTTCCGGTATTTTTCAATATCCTTTCGGGACCTGCCACTATAAATGGAAATATTATCACCCTTACCGGCGCACCCGGGCTTGTGGAAGTTGAGGCTACCCAACCCGGAAACGGGCAATACAATGCAGCCGAACCGGTTATTCAGCGCTTTTATGTGCTTGATCCACAAACGCATGTTCCTGATATTGATGCCCGTAATCCATTGCCGGGCAATGTATATGTTCCTGCCTTATCGCCCATTCAGCTGGCAGCAATCTCTACGATAGAATTTCCTGAACTTTTTAATGTTGCCTGGGTAAGATTCCGGGTAAACGGACAAACAATTGATGCACAGAATTTCTGGAACGGTCATTTTACCGCATGGTGGACTCCACCCGGATATGGCAATTATACCATTGAAGTATTATCTGCCAACAACTATGGAGCTGTAGGTGTTCAGAATGTAAGCATCAATATAATGCCGGCCGCATCAGATGTTTCGGTGGATGCCTACAAAGATATCTGGCTCAGCCCGACCGTCAGTTCACAAACCATGGAAGCTGAACTGCCTTCTTTCCTTGGTGCATATGATCAGATTATTGGTACACTGAATGTGCATTGTCCTCCGGGTGGTTGCGGAGAATGGGACAGGGTTGCTTACTTTGAAGCCAAAGACAAAGAAGGAAACTGGGTTGAGATCATCCGCTACATCACACCTTATGGCGTTGCCTGTTCACACAGCATCGACCTGACAGATTACATGTCGATCCTTCAGGGGAAAACAGAATTCAGGGCCACCTGCCCCACCCTCGACAATGGATTCATGTATGACCTCACACTTGATTACCGTGCAGGAAGTCCGACTCATCTTTACAGCAGGGTTAAAGAAGTATGGCGCGAAATATTCCCTTTCGGGGATTATGCCAATCTGCAGCCTGTACCGGATTTCCAGTATGAATTTCCTGAGAATACAGTTGCCTCGAAACTTAAGCTTGTTTCCACAGGACATGGCTGGGGAACGCTGAACACCAGCAATGCTGCCGAGTTTTACAACGCAACCCACGATCTATATGTGAATGGTGTGAAGAAATTCTCACAGGTAAACTGGAATACCTGCAATCCAAACCCCGACGCCTGTCAGCCTCAAAACGGAACCTGGTATCACAACCGTGCCGGCTGGTGTCCGGGTGCCATTGCGCCATGGTTTAACTTCAACCTGAATGAATATATTGCAGCCGGAGACATTGATCTTGGTTATACATTCTTTGAAGGCTATGTGGATTATTGCCACCCGAACCACCCCAATTGTGTAACCGGAGTTACCTGCACAAATTGTGATGATGGTTTCAATCCGGTGTTGGATGTAGCCTGCAATCTGGTTTCGTTTTCGAACAGCCCTTTTATAATCGTAGAAACCAAGGATGTACCTGTAGTTGAGAATCTGCTGAATGTTTTCCCGAATCCATCGGATGGTTTGTTTGAAGTTTCGCTGAGCACGCCATTGAATCTGAGAAATGCAGAAATCATAATTTATGACAATATGAGCCGGCCGGTTCAGCAGATTGGCTGGAATGGACAAGCAACCACCATCGATCTTTCTGGCCGTTCAAAAGGTTTGTATTACCTGAAGGTAATTGCGCCGGGTTGGACAGAAATGAGGAAAGTGGTTGTGAAATAGGTAAAAACTATTCAGTCTTTTTTTTCCGGCAATAGAATACTGATTTTTACTCAGCGTGGCAAATCAAAATGTGGTTTGCCACGCTGTCTATTTAGTTCCCGCCTATCCCGCTGGCATACGTCTCGCTCTCGCGCGTCTCCTGAAGCGTGAATTAGCCATCGACCTATTATTCAATACTTTTTTTGCACGGAGAAAATTCGTACATTTATAAAAAATTCTGGCAACCGGAATGAGTCTGAAATGTCCGGCAACTTATAGCATCGGTCAATAAATGAAAGTAATTTTAAAAAGCATAATTTTCGTGAACTTTTAAACATAAAACCAAATGTGTCATGAATTACTTATACGAGGTGCCAGGTTGGAATGGGTGGGTAATTTTGCTCATCGTTACTTTTACTCTTATTGCATTTAACGAATTTGGAAGAACAACAAAGTGGGGAGGGATTCTGCTTTTTATTATCGTACCGATTATACTTACAATTTTTGTTTGGCCAAAAACTGCAGCTCCGGGAAATGAATATGGAACTGGCACATGGTTTAATTGGGTTAAGACTTATTCGGCGTTAGCAGGGGTCATAGGTTTTATGGCTATCAGGTACATTCCTTACTTAGCAAAACGGAAATGGGCTCTTGTTTTTCCGGCAGCAATTCTTGCTATTAATATTCTGGAAGCATGTATCAGAGATTTTCAGGTTTACAGTTACGGATTGTGGAATGGTGGATATGTTGATAACCTTTGGACAATATCCGGGCCATGGAATATTATGAATGGTATTGCTGGCATTCTCAACATACTAACAATTTGCGGATGGTTAGGAATAATAATCTCAAAAAGCAATTCTAAAGACATGATATGGCCTGATATGATTTGGGCATGGATTATAGCTTACGATCTGTGGAACTTTGCTTATACCTACAATTGCATATCCGATCACTCTTTTTACTGTGGAGTAGCATTGCTTCTTTCATGCACTATTCCTGCATTTTTTATTGTTAAAGGAGCATGGCTTCAACATAGGGCATCAACTCTTGCGCTGTGGATTATGTTTGTAATGACTGTTCCGCAGTTTGCCGACAAAATTGCCCCTGTACCGACAACTCACAATCCTAAAGCATTCTTTATTGTAAGTTTAATCGCTCTGTTAGCAAACTTTTCACTTTTTGTTTATCAGATGATCAGAATTAAAAAGAACAAATTGAATCCGTTTAAGGATGAAATATTTGCAGAAACAAAGACCTATCAAAGCATACTTGCTGAAAATGTTTAGTGCGCATTTTAATTAGATAGGTTTGACTAAATATTGGTAAAATTCTCTTCTGGTTCGAAAACTTTTCAGTAAGGAGAATATTGCTACCATGCAACATGTGCATGCTGTCAATGTCCGGACGTCATGACTTGCTGCCTATGCAGCCCGTATCTTACTTTTTGATGCGGGCAGAAATTTTAGCAAAATCAACTATGAAATTTCAGAAGCCGGATTTATATCCATATCCCGAACAATTGATAACAATGGCTCTAATGCCGGGGCTTTATATTTTGTCATTATTTCCTGACCCATACTGTGTGCGTTTCATGGCGCGTGCAACAGCATCACATGATTTTTTAGTTTGATTTTGGCACAAAGGAAATTCGTACATTTTAATTATCTTTGCGTTTATGAGTACAAGAGCTAAAATATTAAAAATGATAACTGATCTGGCTTTGGCTAAATATCCGGATTCAGAGATCTACCTTTATGGTTCTCAGGCACGTGGCAACGCAGGAAAACTTTCTGACTGGGATTTATTGATTCTTTTAAATAATACTAAGATTACTTTTGAAGTTGAAACCAATCTGATGGATGATTTTTACGAACTTGAACTTGAAACAGGTGAAATTTTTTCTCCATTAATTTATTCCAGAACAGAGTGGACAAAGAATTATTCATTAACACCTCTATATCAAAACATTCAAAAAGAAGGGCTTAGAATTATATGACCGGAACGAAAAGAGATTTGGTAAAATATCGCTTATCCCGTTCATGGGATACACTTGAAGATGCCAGAATTTTGGCGGACAGGCAAAGGTGGAACGCTTCTATTAACAGACTTTATTATGCTTGTTACTACGCAGTGACAGCATTGCTTTTAAACTCCGATCTGAATGCAACAACTCACAATGGGGTAAAATCTTTATTTTCAGAAGAGTTTATTAAAACCGGAATAATCTCTAAAGATCTTGGCAAAAGCTATTCTCAACTTTTTACATGGCGTCAGAAGGGAGATTATGATGACTTATTTGATTTTGATCAGGAAAAAGTCCTGCCATATTTTGCTCCAACCCAAAAGCTTATTGAAAAAGTAGAGTCGTTGATTGATGCTTGATTATCGGCCTTTAACATACATACAACATCAATTTAATCAGGGGTAAAACAGAACCAGCCAACTTCAAGAAATCCTCCTTGGGATAAAAAATTCACCAATAACTTCCTCCAACTGAAAATAACTATGGGATACATGGGATTTGGGCTTCAGAAATGGATCTACCAGATGAAGCCACGAAAGCCGTTCAGGAAAGAGAATAAAATTGCTGGATATGAAACTCAGGAGATTCATAATCAAACAGAATTTAAACTAAAAGAAACATACACCACCAACCCTGAAATTATTGAAAACAGGCTAAAAGAAGCGAAAAAGAAAAGTCTGATAAATTGGCGCAAACAAAAATTTTATGGTTTACTAATTGTTCTCGCTTTGATATCAGTATTCGCCCTGATTTATTTTAATGCATCATATTTTAATAATTCCGGAAGCCATAATCATTATAATTTTATGGCACAAAAAGATCATCTTGAAAAAGCAGAGGCGCTGGATCTGTTAATCAAAACAGGTAAACACCACCTTTATAACAATGAAATCGAAAATGCAATCACAAATTTTAAACTTGCCTTAAATATTGACCAGAACAACAGCCTGGCTTTATATAATTTGATTCTTGCACTTTCTGTGGATTGCGAAAAAAATTCCAACAATTGTGAAGAGACATTGGAATACTACGATAAGCTTATGGAAATTGATAAAAGTCTGATAACTGAAGAACTTGAAATCCGGATGATAGTGATTGAAAAAAAAATAAAACAATGGCAAACAAACTGAATAGCTGAACTTTAATCGCGTTCTAACCTCAATACAAACACAAATGGCTGATACTGTAATTTTAACAAGCTGCAGCAACTTACAAGAGGCATACCTTATTAAAGGTACACTGGAAAACAACGGCATCAACTGTTTTCTGACAAATGAAAACTTTTCCAATTTAATGCCGCATTATTATGGAATCCTGGGCGCAGGTATTCAGGTAATGATTGATGAAAGTGATCTTGAGAAAGCTCAGCAGCTGACATCTTCACAATCAAAAGTGATTGAAATTATTTGTCCGAATTGCCACTCAGCAAATGTTACGTTCGGATTTGGATATAATAAAGTGAAGAAATGGTTCATTGTTATTCTTTCACTTTTTTCCTGGGTTCCATTTGGCAACATCAGAAAAAAATTTCGCTGTGAGGATTGCAAAACAGAGTTTGAAAATAAATAACGGATGCCAATTTATTCTTAAACCGTAATATTTCCCATGCTGCTCGCGCGCGTCCCCTGACGGGTGTATTAGTATCGCCTAAACACTCAATCATTTTCCACCCATGCCGCTCGCGCGCGTCCACTGACACGTGCAATAGCTATTTCTATGATTTTGGCGCAAAGTATTTGTTGCATTTATCAATAATTATATACTCGCTAAAGCCAATGGCAGGACGACCCATCCTCCAGGCTGGTACAAAAAGAACATGATAATAGTTAATCCTCCTTTCATTATGATTATCGAAACTTGCATTTTATGCATGTTTCGATATTTCCTGGCAATGGCGTGCAAACAGTCTCAGCTATTGAAGTCGAAAAGCATTACAAGAAACAAAAAGAAAAGAGATTAGAAGTTTATTTTTTAGAAAATAAACTATAGGTGGAGATCGGACTTAACAGAGAGTGTTAATGAGGGCGCTGAACGCAAGGTTTATTTTGAAACTGATTTTTATAGGGCATATATGCTTGTGATAAATCCTGTGTATATGCAATACTATTAATTTTCAATTATCCACAATATAGAAATAAAACTTCCGTTACTTAGGGAAATAAAATTAAAGTATATTGAATGACATAATGTTTACCAGCTTTTTAATTATTAATCCTAAAACTTTCATCATGAAAAAACTGGTTTTAACAGCTACGGTCGCATTTTGCACATTCGTTGGTTTTGCTCAATCAGAAAACAAAGCTATTGACAGTAAATTACGCTTTGGATTTAATGTGGGTACAAATTATTCATTACTTCTTTCAAAAGAAACCTTACCAGATAATTCGAAGATCTACAATGGTATCGGCGCAAAAGTTGGTGTGTTTATGGATTATTCAATTTCTAAGAACTTATTATTCTCACCTAAAGCCGAACTTGCACTTAACAATAGCGGAATCGAAACAACAAATAATGAGAATTCAATTATTACCTATCAGGTTTTACCCGTTTCATTAGAGATTATGACTCATTTTGTCTATAAATCAGGTGATGGGAAAATCATTCCATATTTTCTCGTTGGACCCAATTTTAGGTTACCACTTAAAAATAAATCAAAATCAAGTGCTGAGTTCAAAAACAAACCTGATTTTGCCATTGACTTTGGAGTTGGGCTAGAAAACAAACTGAAATTTTTTATTCTTGCACCGGAGATAAGATATTCTTTGGGTCTGCTAAACATCAATGAGAATCCTATTTTTCAAACATTGAATTATCATAATATATCATTGGTGTTGAATTTTAAATAGGATGATTGTGGGAAATAAAGTGCAGATTTGTGTTTAGGAGGATTGTGTTTAACTGAGGTTTAAAAGATTAAATAAGGTTGATCCTGCCTGCTAAAAAGTGGAGAAATACTTTCAACTTTCCAACAAAAGAAAAGGTAACGATATTCCCGTTATCTTTTTTTTTGCTTAAACTATGGATGATTGTCAGATAAGAGCATGTTCGCCGTTCAGTTATGAAAGCGGAGAAACCAACGACCATTTTTTGAGTCATCCCTCAACATCCCTCATTCACTCCCTGAAACAACCCCTTCATCACTTTTCTTTTTTCCTTTCATAATGAAGAGGATAATTTTGTTCTGTTCCTCGGATTAATCACCGGATAGTCAGCAACATGAAAAACAAAACAAAAACTATCAAAAAAAGCTTCAAAATGGTACTGCTCATTTCACTTTCTCTGCTGCTGGCCTGTGCGGCTGCTCTCTGGATTTTTTTAATGATTATAAGTCCCGGAACACCTGAACAGTTTCTTGACAAAGAAGGGAAAGTCCTGGAAGGCTCCCTCTCCGAAAAAATCTTTGTAAACATTGGTGGAGTTAAACAGGGTATGTTTGTCCGAAGCAAAAATACTGACAATCCGGTTTTACTATTCTTACACGGTGGACCAGGCTTTCCGAATTACTTTCTGTTCGAAAAATTCAATCCCGGACTTGAGGATTACTTCACCGTCTGCTACTGGGAACAGCGCGGTGGCGGCTTGTCGCACAACCCTGAAGTAACCAGAGAAAGCATGACACTGGAACAGCTTACATCCGATGCAATTGAAGTAAGCAACTATCTGAGGGAGAGATTTAAAAAGGAAAAGATTTACATTATGGCCTGGTCTGGCGGAAGCACCATTGCTTTGCCGGCAGAATCCAGGGCTCCGGAACTTTATCACGCCTACATTGCCATGGGACAGTTAACCAGGCAGACCGAATCGGAAAGAATTGCCTACGACTTTATGTTAAAGCACTTTACGGAAGTGAACGATCAACGGGCATTAAAGCAGTTGAAAAAATTTAAGCATTTGAAAACAGAATCAGATTTGATCTCTTTTTATAACTCGGCTGCGCGCGATAACCTGATGCACGGTCTGGGCATCGGAACCATGAGAAGCATGAAGTCGGTTTTCAAGGACATCTTCTTACCTGTCTGGACCTGCAAAGCTTATACGCTCAGGGAGAAATATACCATCTGGAAATCGAAGATCATGTTTCTGCCTTCAACAAACCTGAAAACCCAAACCCTAACCACTGATTTCGCTGCAGCTTATCCCGAAATCGGAGTTCCCGTTTACTTTGTCAGCGGTAGGTACGATTTAACGGTGAATGTAGATTTGTCTAAGGACTATTGCAAAAGGCTTATTGCTCCTTTGAAAGGTTTTTACACTTTTGAAAACTCTGCTCATGGCCCCCTTTTTGAAGAACCTGAACGTTTCAGAGAGATTCTGGAAAACGATATTTTGCATAACAGAACTGAACTTGCAGATAAGGATATTGTACAATAACGATCATGCTGATCGCTTTTGAACACTATTTTTTTTTGAACATTGTGCTAAAAAAGTCATAATGAACACATAATTACTTGTATGTCAATTATGTACATTCGATGGCACATACTTTGTTAACAGACAACGAAATTCAAATCATTAAAACAAAAGCTTATGAAAAGAAACCTTATTTCGCCCGCCACATTTATGATGGTTTTTGCATTGCTTTTATCAGGCATCTTCAATTCAGTCATCGCGCAATCTTCATCCCGGCAAAAGGAAGCAGAGGCAGGCAAACTTATTGAAGAATACAACAACAACTCCACCCCCGGGGGCGCAGTTATGGTGATACGTAACGGCAAAGTTGTTTACAGCAAAGCTTTTGGAATGGCCAATTTAACCCATAATGTTCCTTTTCAGATTACCACACCCACCAATATTGGTTCCACAACCAAGCAGTTTACAGCCTTTGCCATTGCGCTGCTTGAAGAAAGGGGACAGTTATCCATCAACGATGATATTAGAAAATATATACCTGAGTTACCCGATCTGGGAGATACCGTGCGTTTAAAACACCTGCTGTCGCACACCAGCGGATATCGCGAATACCTCAATTCCTTGTTGATGTCGGGAAGACAAATCGGCGATCAGATTCGAAAGGAAGAAATCATTCTTTTGGTTCAGAATCAACCCGTTTTGCAAAACAAACCCGGCGAATTATACAACTATAACAATACCGGCTATGCTTTACTGGCGATGGTGATAGAGCGGGTAACCGGTGAAGATTACCCGGGATGGATGAAGAAAAATATTTTTATCCCTCTGGGGATGACTCATACAGTGGTTCGCGAAAATCCGGGTCAGATTATTCCAGGCAATGCGCAGGGATATACGCAAAATGAAAATGAGCCTTTCGTCGAAGCCATGGACATATCATCTTCCATGGGCGCCGGAGGAATTTATACTACTTTGGGTGATCTGGGAAAATGGATTATGAACTTCTCAAAACCAGTTGTGGGTAATGCAAAACTGATGGAAAAATTACAGACGCCATTTATACTCAGCAGCGGAGACACCATGAATTATGCTTACGGACTTATGGTGGGCAAAATGAACGGGTTGAAAATGGTAGAGCATGGTGGCGCTGATATTGCACACAGATCAATGCTTATGATGTTTCCTGAAGTACAAGGAGCTGTTATTACACAAAGTAACAACGGTAATTTTTCAGGTCAGATTGCACGTAAACTCGCCAGAATATACTTTGCCGATGTAATGAAAATAGATGAAGAGGAGAAAAAAACATCTACCGAACCTGCTGAATTTGTTTATGATGCAGAAAAGTTTGATGAACTTGCAGGCAGGTATGAACTTGAAGTTGCACCTGGTTTTATTCTGGAATTCAGACGGGAGGGCGATAAACTGTTTACTCAGGCAACCGGGCAGGGTGCTGTTGAGATATTTGGCAGTTCCGATTCAACATTCTATATGAAAGTGGTTCAGGCATCCGTTACTTTCCATCGCGATGCCGAAGGAAAGGTAGAACACCTCACATTGCATCAGAATGGTAACCACCGGGGCAACAGAATTCATGAACCTGCCTGGAAACCCAGTGAGGAAGATATTAAAATGTACACCGGCAGATATTTCAGCAGTGAACTTGAGGCATTCTATACTGTTGATCTTGATGACGAAAAGAATCTGGTACTTAAACACCGCCGCATTGATGACCTGCCGCTCAAAGCTGAATCTAAAGATCAGTTTACGGCTTCCTTCCCTATTCCTGAGCTAAAATTTATCAGGAACGAAAAAGGGGAAGTTACCGGCTTTGAGGCTTCCAGTGGACGCTCTACAGGTATTTTGTTTCAAAAGCAATAGGAACGGATATTGATTTCATCTCTCAATAACCACTAAAGAAAAAAGCAGTTACTCCCGAGTAACTGCTTTTTTTTAGTTGAATATTTGAGCATAATGCGGAGATGACAGGTAACTCAAGCGTTTAAACACTTCGACTCCGCTCAGTGTGACATTCGTTAAGAGTGTACACTGTTTCATCTTAATGCACTAATTATCATTTCTATACGATGTCCTCCTGAGCCTGCCTGCTGCGCAGTCTGGCAGGCGGAGTCGAAGGATAAGACGAACAATCTATCATCGGTAGCGGAGCCTAAGGACTTAACGATCATCTCCTTTGGGGACTATCTAAAGACCCAAATCAAAAAGAATTTACTTCAGATAAAGCGTTGGTGCTTCCGGCCCCAGCGGCAGATCAAGCATCACCCAGGCTATCAGCAACGCAGTCCAGAAAATGGTAAAAACAATGGTGTACGGAAGCATGGTTGAAATAAGTGTTCCAAGTCCGGAGTTTTTCTGATATTTCTCAAAGTAGATGATGATCAATGCAAAAAAGCTCATCATCGGCGAAATGATATTGGTAACCGAATCGCCTACCCTGAAAATGGCCTGAGAGAGTTCGGGGGAATATCCCAAAAGCATAAACATCGGTATAAAAACCGGGCCCATTATTGCCCATTTTGCCGAGGCACTTCCCATAAACAAGTTTATAAAACCAGAGAGCAATACAAACAGAATGATAAGCGGAATAAGTCCCAAATCAGCTTGTTGCAGGAATGATGCGCCTTGCACAGCAATTACCAGTCCCAGATTACTCCATTTAAAATAAGCTACAAACTGAGCCGCAAAAAACACCAGCACCAGAAATGATGCGAGGGTTTTAAAACTATCGCTCATGCCTTTTACAACATCAGTATCACTTTTAAATTTACCTGTAATCGCACCATAAACGATTCCAAGACTGGCTGCCATAAAGAACAGAAATGCGATAAAACCTTTAATGAGAGGCGAATGAAGTATGGTGTTGTCGGTTCCGCGTAAAAAACCCTGATCGGGCAACAGACCAATGGCAAAAAGCAGCATCCATGCTGAAGCTGTAACTACTACCCACCTGAGCGCTTTGCGTTCACGGGGCGTAAGTTTTTCCATGGTTTCCTGTGGCACATCTCCGTCATATTTTCCCAGGCGTGGTTCAACCACACGTTCGGTAACCAATGTGCCAAGCACCGAAATCAGCAGCGTTGATACAGCCATAAAATAGTAATTGGCTGTGGGAAGAACATAATAATCAGGATCGAGAATGCGTGCAGCTTCAGTGGAAAGACCGGCCAGCAATGGGTCGATGGTTCCGATAAACAGATTTGCACTGAAACCACCCGAAACACCGGCAAAAGCAGCAGCCATACCAGCAACCGGATGCCGACCAACTGAATGAAATATTATTCCGGCCATCGGAATCAGCAAAACATAACCAAGATCGCTGGCCACATTTGACAGAACTCCTGAAAAAACCAAGACAAACGTCAGCCATCTTTTTGGGGATTTAAGCACCAGCAAACGAATAACAGCACCCACCAAACCACTGCTTTCCGCAATACCAATGCCCAGAAGTGCAACCATTACAATGCCCAAAGGTGCAAAGCCGGTATAATTCTCAACCATTTCGAGAACTATTCGGCGGAAACCTTCGTTCGACAATAAATTATGAACCTTAATAATTTCTCCCGTTGCCGGATGAACAGCCTGCCAGCTGAACCACTGGCCCACAAGTGAGAATACCAGAACTGATACAGCAAATAATGCAAACAAAGTTGCGGGATGTGGCAATGCATTGCCTCCCTTTTCAACTATATTCAGGAAACGGGTGAGCAATGAAGTTTTAGAGTTGGTCGTCATCAGTGGCCAGCTTAAATGAGAAAATTATTTTTAAGGGAGTTTACTTCTTGTGATAATGCACAAAAATATATATTTTACCGGATTTCTAATCAATAATCGTTACAAGGAATACATCCTTTTTTTTGTTTATAGGGTGATAGATTATCAAAATATAAATTTATAATATTGACATTCAATAACATATAAATAATCACCTCTTTAAATAGAGGCAAAACAGCGATAGGTTAAAAATTGTTAAAGTGTCAAAAAGCTTTAGGTATGGTGAGATACATATGTTATTTCATGGTGTGCATACGAGTCAGAAAGTGGTGAGAAAAAAGTTAAAACCTATAATCCGAAAGTCATCGATATTCTTGCGTATTTAAGGTAAAAAATAAATGATTTAAAAAAGCGCTGAGATTTGGAATTGCCCTTTTCATGATATATCTTTGAATAGTATAACCAAAACATGCAGCCATGAAAAGATTTATCCTGCTCGTTTACATCCTTTTATCAGCAATTGTGCTGAAAGCTCAGATACCCGGAGCACTTGATTTTTCATTCGGAAACTTTGGTAAAACACTCCTCGACTGGAATGGAGACCTCAACAGCGCTGCTGCAATAAAATTTACAGCTGACGGTGGAATGGTTGTATGCGGCACCAACGGATATCTGGGTGGAAACAACTCTTGTTTACTGGCAAAATTCAATTCTGATGGCCTGCTTGATGAAAGCTTCGGAACCAACGGAATTGTGCAATTCGGGTACGGCGGAGAAACCAGTTATGCAAACGATCTGATTATACAATCTGAAGGGCGCATTCTTGCAGCAGGCTTAAGCGCAGAAGCCGGAAATATCAGTATCGGACTGGCAAGATTCACTTCTTCAGGAGAGCCTGACAATACTTTTGGTTTCTCAGGAAAATTGATTGTCAATATTGGTGAATATGAAACAGCCAATACCATTGTCAGCCTTCCCAACAACAAATTTGCAATCACTGGCTCTATAGATTCCCCCGCAACAAATCTCGATATGCTGGTTATGCGTTTTCTTTCAAATGGCTCAACCGATGTAAGCTTCGGAACAAACGGATACATAAGCCTCGATCTGAACAACAGCTCCACCGATATGCCAAGGGGCATGATATTTCATAACAACAAATTTACAATCGCTTCCTATGCTTTCAAACAGGCAACAGATGCCGTTGCCCTGGTGCGATTAAATGCCGATGGCAGCCTCGACACCGGTTTTGGCGTTGGCGGAAAATCAGTAATTGACGGTTTTAAGATTATGGATATGATTGCAGAAACCGGTTCTCAGATGGCGTTTGATTATCAGGGAAGAATTGTCGTAAGTGGTCAATTTTTAGGCTTAACCGGAACTGATCCTATGTTGTTACGATTTCTTTCAAATGGTTATCCCGACAATAGTTTTGGCGATTTCGGAATGGCTGTATATCAGATTACAGGTGACAATGCATTACAGGCGTTGGCTGTTCAGGCTGATGGCAAAATTGTGGCAGCCGGTTCATCGAATTCCAGCAACAGAAACACTTTTATCATGAGGGTTCTCGACAACGGAGACCTTGACCCCACTTTTGGAATGGGAGACGGATATTCAGTGCATCAGCTTGGACAAGGGAGCTCAAATGTTGACGGAGCAAACGCCATGCTGATTCAGAACAACAACAAAGCTGTTCTTGCCGGTTATGCCGATACACAAAATAATTCCTGGGATTTCTGTATATCAAGGTATTATCTGGGTGTGGTTACCGGCGGCGGAAACGAGGCAACTTACATAAACATGAATGCATTTATTGATCCGGTTGACAAAAACAGAATCACCATTACCGGTGAGCATATTATAAACAAGATGCAAAGTATATCATTGCTGAATGCTGCAGGGCAGATTTGCCATACATGGAATGGCAGTCAGATAAATTATTCGGGAAATAACATTATCCTTAACCTTAACAAGGCACCTGAACCGGGTGTTTATCTTTTGCAGCTGAGCGGACAGAATATTCTGGCTTCAGCTAAGCTGATCTGTTTCTGAACAAACGCCGGCTAAACCGCAATTTCGACGGATTCCGTTACTTTTTCAGACGCCTTTGCAAGTACTATTTCATCAGATTCAGCAAGGGCAGATTCCATTTGGCTGTAAACCGAAATCACTTTTAAGGTAATGAGCGACAGTGGGATATATAAAAAAGCCAGAAACATTGTCGCCAGGGTATAATCCATCCACTGATCAATGGTTTGGTTATCATTGGAAAGCTTGTCGGCAATATTACCGACAAATGAAGCCAGAATCCAGAATGTCCACCATATTCCCAATAAATATCTGCTTTTCATGAAACTCATATTATCAGCCCTGAGTACCAGCAATGAAGCCGATTCTCTCCACATTTCGCGCATGATTTGAAAAGGCCTGAAAAAGCAAAGTACAGGCACAAACCAGCTGCCTGCCGCCCATCCCTCAGTAAAATTTCCACCGCGGATTCGTTTATGCATGTTGAAATATGCCCGCCTGAACCACATAATAAAAGTTACAGCAGATATCAAAAAGATCAGAATGAAAAGTAAATCAACAATAAGCTGACGAATGTCGTTGCTAGCGGCCATTTTTTCGGTAACCGCTTCGCCGGCCTTCACCATAGCAAGCAACTGATACTGAAAAAAGAGGGAGGTGATTTTTATCAGGTTTATAAACATTACCAGCGAAACCAGCAGCATCGCAGTTTTTGCCCGTTTGCTGTTTGGCTTTACCTTTATAACAGATTTTGCAGCAACCGCCTGATCGGTTTCAAAAAACTGACAATGATCAGAAAAATCCGGTTTTGAACCGGTATAACCACATAATAATCCTACGGCTGAATCAAATTTCCGGTTGATGCATTGTCTGCAGATGGTATTGCGTTGATAAGAATTGCTCATATGCTTTTGGTTAATAAAAAAGTTTTTACTGATATTGATTGACCTTAAAAACCAAAAGCCAGGACTTATATGTATTAATACAAGCACTTTTCACTTTTCACTCTTCTCTCTCAGGTCTCTGAGCTCTTGTCGAAGGGCACTTTTCACTTTACACTTCTCCGGAAAACAAGCTTCTTCTGCACAAAGCTGTTGGCCATTTCGAGCATAGCAAGCAATTCCGGCCACTTATCAAGAGGTTCAAAGTTGTGCGTATAATATTTCACCGCATCTATAATCACTTTGTCACCACTTACAATGGCTTCGCTGCTGAATCTGCCGGTAGAGTTTTCAATTGACATATTCAGCTGACTTAGGTTGCTGACTTCGTATCCATAAGGAATATCAATTTCAAGATACCATTCAAAGGTTCTGGGACAGGGCATATAAACATCCTGTGTGCGCGCCTTTTCATTTTCGTCAAGATCAATATTTTTACCCAACAGCAAACCTACATCTATAATTATGTAATCATCGGCAATTTTGCGGAGTTCATTGGTTTTAAAATCAAAACTAAAAGCGGCAACCGGGCTCTCAGGCCAGCGTCCCAGATTCTGAACCTTGAAATTCTGAGGCTTGCCTTCAGTAAGTCCGTGAGTTTCTTTAATATATAACTCGAGCATTTCATTGTTTAACTCTTTCCGCTTGTCTTTAGCTTCCGCAACTTCAGCCAATATCATATCCTTTCGCATGATGGTGGCGGGAACACTTTTTGCCATAAGGTTCCATCTATCATTTTCATCTTTGAAATAATCCTCAGGCAATCTGATTACCTGCGTAAACATATCCTTTAAACATCCGCTTACCGAGATTTTATGCGCTACCCGGAGCATATCATCCTCACTGTAGATAAAAGTTACTTTTAAGGAGTCTTTCTGGATATTTTCAAGATGGTTGCCGGCAGGAATTGAGTCAAGTTTCATTTCAACCGGTTGACGGGGAACAACAACGTAACTACTCAGTATATTTGACTGCTCGAGCAGGTACTCCGGATCGCCCGGAACTGAATGCGGACCAGGCACAAATATCAGCATGGGTTTGCCATTGACAATCACCCTGATTCCCGGCTTTAATTCGCTCAGCAACAAAGCATTTTCAATTGTACCCACAGTTTTATCAACGCCTAGAAAAACCTCATGTTCTATATTATTCACATTCAGCACACCTGAAAATGCCTGAATAAAATCAAATTCATCGTATTTATTAGAGTTCAGGTACTTCATCTCATAATAAAAGTAAAAATCAAAATACAGATAATTGCGGTAAAACAGATAAAGATCGCTGATCAGTGTTTCAGGATTTTTAAAAATTCTTTGCTTTTTCAGGAAACGGTTTCCTTTTGTAAATAAGTCAGATCTTGCATCGGAAGGAGAAATCAAATAACGGAGCAGGCTCAAATAATCAAATGGCTCAGCCTTGGTTTTTGGAACTCCTGCTGTGCCCAGAAAATGTTTCTCGCCGGTCTGAAGCATTGGCGAAGGAATAATTATCTGAAACTTCACTGACGGTTCCGCTCTTAAAGGAGCTGTCCATAACCCGGATTTGAAACTTTCTTCGTTTGAATAATTAATTTCGTAATAATCTTTCCCATCCTTAACCACCTTTTCGGGTTCGGGAGCTCCATTTGAAACTGACAGATTTATAAAGCAGTTTCGTTCAGCCAGAAATGAAAGTTTCCCCTCAATCAGTGGATAATCTTCTTTTAAAACCATAAACTCCGGTTCAAACTCAAAGTAGTTTCCTTTCGAAAATGAGGATGCGTACATCGTATTGAGGCTGACAATATAATAATCTATAATATCGCCGGATTCAAGATCGTCAATTGCCAGTTTATTGTAAGAATCATCCACCGGCATATTTTGTCTTCCATCGCGGAATTGCTGCATTTTCACAGCTTCTTTCAGATCAATTTTCCTGACACTGCCATCTGGTTTTATAATTTTTATCCCAAGATAAGAACCCTGACGTGAAGCTTTTGTATATCCAAGCTTACCAAACGAAAACTCAGAATACTCATCAACCGATGATTTATCAAGTAAAAGAATTCTGGCCCGGAAATAAAAATCGCTGTTTACTGTATTTGCAGCAAGCAGTTTCTTGTATTCAAACACCATGCTTTTATAGAGAATTACAGCTGGCTCGTTTTTCCATTTCTCAAGAAATGCTGAATCGGGAATCATAAGTTCATCTTTCCACATGCGCGCCTGCACATCAGATTCCGAACGTTGTGAAAAAGCATTAAAAGCCAGAAAGCTCAGGCAGAGAAATAGCAGCAGTTTTTTCATTTTCATAATTTGATTACATTGTTAGAGCAGACAGCAGACACTAGACAGTAGACAGTAGAAATTAGAAATTAGAAATTAGAAATTAGAAATTAGTACTTAACACCACCATTTCATTATAAAACCGTGTCAGCGTCACAATGGATTCATTCCACAGCTTAAAATCCTCGGGTGTAAGCACTTCATTGCTGATCTCAAGTTTTTTGCGATATACAAGCTCATTTCCTTCCTGAATATAACTTCCGGTGAAATTGTATCCCGGCATGGAAATATTCAGAGGCGCAGGTAGTTTCTTTACCTTCAGATGATCAGGAAGGCGCAATTTAACCTGATGTTCGGTTAGGTTACGGCCTTTCAGATTGTAATTATACTTTCTGTCCTCTTCTATTTTCTGACCTTTCAGCTCTTTCCAGAAATCCATACTCAGCAAAACTTCATCACCCAGATCAATTAAAGCATTGGAAACTTCAAGGTTATAACTGATTTCGAAATTTTCAGCTGCAGAATCTGCCGGTGGGGTTTTCATTTCAATGATTCTGAAGTTGTTGTCTCCTCCTTTCACAAAATATCTCAGCAAATCTTCTTTTTTATCTGACCTGATGTGGTTCAGAAAATATTGAAACATCAATCGGATATCGCCTTTCAGCAACATATTGCCATCTACTTTGAACCTGTTGCCATCAATGACCATGTCATAATTTATACTTTTCAGGTTGCTGTTGCTCACCGTTGCCGGTATTCGCTCAACGGTCCATTCTTTTCCGTTCTCAACCACACAGCGTTTACCTTGAATACTTTCAGGAATTTCGCGCAAAGCAACATAACGCAGCGTAGGATCAAGGTAGATCAGCTCATTGTCCTGTTTCACAACACAAATCATATGATTGTCGCTGGCAAGCGAAAGTGTTTCCTCCGGGTAGCATGTTTTACCCGTATAAACCCAGCCAAGACGGGCATCAATGCCAAGATGTCTGAGCATTGACCTTGCCAGATTCGACATTCCCTTGCAATCGCCGTAACGGTTTTTAAAAACCACATCTGCCTCATCAGGAACATAAGCAGCCATTCCGTTAACAAAAGCTATGTATCTGATTTTATCGGCTATCCAGCTCATTACGCTGTTGATTTTCTGGTCTGTGGTGCTGTCGTTTTTTACCAGATTTTCGGTGAAAGCCGCCAGCTCAGCTGATACCGAAGGTTCGCTGATAAGAGATACGTACCAATTGTACAGATCTTCCGGCCGTTTCAGTACTGCGATGGTGTCAGATCCTTTAATATATGAACGCGGCACTACCAGCAGGTGTGGAAGTGCACAAGAATAATCCGGCATATTTTCAACCTTGTCCATTGCAGGAAGATCTTTGATTATATATTCGATGGTGGTCATTTTATTTTGGGAATCGTGCACTTTTGTGGATTCAATATTAAACTGACCAAAATTCATTTCATAAATTTCAAGTTGCAGATAATCTGGCAGCGCAATGCTTATTTTACGCTCAAGTGTTCTTGAGGTTTTATGCAGCGGAACTGTGGCAAAATAACGCAGATCGTTGATCTGTTTATCCGTATTCAAGGTGTATGAATTGCCTGCCTCCAGAAACAGAAGGTCAAACATGCAGATTCTGGCATCATGATAAAAAAGTCCGTCAATTTCATAATCACCGCATCTTACATAATCAGTGCGCCGGATGCCATTTTCACGCAGCAGTTTGTGCCCGGTTATTTCAGAATATTTATCGTAAAAGATTGCATCTGTCAACCTGACTCTGGGACGAAGGCTGATATAAGTATCGCTGTTTGAAATGTTAACAATAACCGGATTCTGCACTGTACCCCGCGTAAAGCTGTATTGTGACAAGGATTTTAAATTAATAACGTCATCGTCGGGGTATTGCTCACGATAACCGGAAACCGACAATGCCGGAGTTTGTGAGAATGCGCTGTAAGACAATGCCATAAGCAAAAGCAGCGAATAAACATTTTTCCTGTAAAATAAGGTCATACTATAAATTTTATGCAGCAATGCTGATGTTAAAAATCTATCAAAGCTTTAAAACTATTTATGCTGATTTAATTTGTTCAAAGTATCAACAACAATCATAAACAATAGAATGCAAATCCAAAGACAGTAATTCTTATGTTCTCCGATTTCTGTCAGTCTGCAAATGATCATCGGTTCAACTGTCAAATATAAAAAAAATAGAAATCGGAGAACATCCGAAACAAAAAAAAAGCAGCTCACAACCCAAAAACAGGCAATTCGGGTGTTTAAGATTATTTAGAATTGTTCTAAACAAAGTACATTAATTGGTGTTGAATATCAGTACCAAATCCAGCCGCTATGAAATCACCAATACTCATACAGTTTTTAACAATTTCTTTTCTGATTGTTGGTTTGCTAACCACACCATCAACTCAGGCCCAGAATCAACCTCAGATTCAGGTTATCTCCCCAAATGGCGGTGAAACCTGGCAAAACGGAAGTTCAGAAATTGTAACTTACACTTATACAGGAAACCCCTCTTACCTCACCATTGAGTATTCAAGTGACAATGGAACTACTTTCGAAATCATAGATTATGTGTACAGCACATCCGGCACAAATCAGGTTCCGGTTTATGTGAACTTCAACGCTACTGCTCAGGCCAAAATCAGAGTTGCAGAATACAACTCCACCCCGCTTCTTTATGATGACAGTGATGCCCCTTTTGCGATAGAGAATCCACCGTATTTTTTCTTATCGCCCTATTACGGACAAGTTTTTTATCAGGGCAATCAGATAACAGCAAACTGGACAATATTTAACTCATTCCCTACCGATTTGTCATTCTCGTCAGACAATGGAGCAACCTGGACAACCATTGCTACGGGTGTAATTGGTGGTTTTCATAATTTCAATGCTCCTGACGTAATATCAGATCAGTGCAAACTAAGGGCATCACAGACAGGAAACCCGGAAATTTTTTCCAACAGCCAGATATTTACCATCCTCCCTCCTGCGGAATTTACTCTTTTAAGCCCCAACGGCGGAGAAGTATGGACTTACAACACGTATGAAACTGTTTCCTGGTCAGGCAGCAATCTGCCCGATTTGGTTGTAATTGAATATTCTGTCAATGGTGGTTTTACCTGGAATGTTTTAACATACAGCCACAGTGATCCGACCGGGGGCAGTGAACAGGTATATGTACCTCAGGTATCAAGCTCAAATGCAAAAGTAAGGGTCAGAGATCAATACGATTCTTCTGCTTTTGATGAAAGTGATGCAGTTTTTACCATATATACTCCTCCGTACATTTTTTACTCACCTTCTTCCTCTAATCTGTATTACACCGGTCAACCTATTGATGCCAGCTGGTATTCCTTTTCAACTGACAATGTAGATGTTGCGCTTTCGTCAGATGGTGGACAGACTTATGAAACTGTGGCCACAGATGTAGCTTCCCCGTATTATGGAAGTGCAACATTTATTGCACCATCAACGCCTTCAGCAAATTGTATTGTAAAGGTTTCAAAAAGTTCTGACCCCGCGGTGTTCTCGCTTAGCGAAACTTTCACAGTAACCGAAGCACCGGTGCTCAGCATAATCACTCCCAACGGAGGTGAAATTATTGACATCAATTCTGAATATGAGATTCAGTTTGATTACAGCGGCGAAACCCTTCAATACACCTATCTTCAGATCGACTTTTCGGCGGATAACGGCCAGAACTGGCAGACCCTGGACTATATTTATTACTTAGGCGACGACAATACTTACACCTGGCAAACTCCTGATTTATCATCAAACCAGTGCCTGATAAGGATAAGCGATTACTACTTCCCGTTTATTGCAGCAACCAGTTCATCTGCATTTACTCTTGAGGATTTTCCTGATCTTCAGATTTGCATGGTGGGAGTTGATACAACTTCCGGCAAAAATATGATTGCCTGGAACAAGCCAAACAGCAACCTCATCTCAGAATATGTGGTTATGAAGGAAGGAAATATTTCAAATCAGTACACTGAAATTGCATCAATTCCGGCAGATTCGCCATCTGTTTTTATCGATGAATCATCAAATCCAAGAGTTCAGGCTACCCGTTACAAACTTACTTTCCGGGATGCTGCCGGCAATTTATATCCTGAGGAACTATTCCATCAGACCATGCATCTTACCATAAGCAAAGGCGTGGGAGACACCTGGAATCTTATCTGGAGTCCTTACCTCGGATTCGATGTTGATTCTTACAACATTTACCGTGGCAGCAGCCCTTCCAACCTGGAGATGATCGGCACGGTATCGGGCAATTTTACCTCCTATTCCGATTTCAGCGCTGCCCCTGGATTTGTATATTATATGGTGGAAGTTGTGAATCCCAACAATTGCAACCCCGATGGACTGCGCAATCTGAAACTGAACAGCAGCATGTCGAACATCGCCACCAATTACACACTTGGATTAGATGACAATGTTTTATCTTCCTCATTGTCAGCATATCCGAACCCAGCCAGCGAAATCCTGAGACTAACATTACCACTTGGAAAAGTGAAATCAGAAAGTGCAATGCTTCAGGTTGCAGATATCCGCGGCGGAATGATCATCAACACCAACATCAGCACCAGCGAACTAGCCTCGGGTTACAACCTCGATGTCAGCAATCTGAGACCCGGAATCTACAATGTAATCATCATAACTTCCGAAGGCATCGCAACCAGGCGTTTTATCAGAAAATAAATATCCCCGGAAACACCCGGCAGCATTGGAAAGGGGTGTGTCCTTTGTCATCCTGAGTTTGCACTTAAAAAATTTTGAGCATAATGCGGAGATGACAGGTGGAAACTATATCAAAAACACTTCGACTCCGCTCAGTGTGACAATCGTGTTAGGTCAGCAATGACTCTCTTTAATTCACACGTTATCAACCCTATACGATGTCCTCCTAAGCGGAGTCGAAGGACCAGACGAACAATCTGTCATTGGTAGTTATAACTCAAAAAAATGAGCATGATATGGAGATGACAGGAGAAAAATGGATCAAAAACACTTCGACTCCGCTCAGTGTGACATTTGTTTAGAGTGTACGCTGTATCATCTTAATGCACTTATTATCAATTCTATACGATGTCCTCCTGAGCGGAGTCGAAGGACCAGACGAACAATCTGTCATTGGCAGCTGTCATAAAAACAAAAAGGCCTGCAAATGCAGGTCTTTTGTGTTACTATGGATTTCTTCCTTCTTCTTTCAGACAGGTAACACCTGAAACCACGGGTCGCATAGAAAACGAAAGGGTTACCGGATCTGAATGTAAGCTGTATTGTTTCATTGGGCCGGGACCACAACTGCCACCTCCCAGCCCCAGATGCTCAGCGTCAATGGTAACAATAGTTTCCTTATGCTTTACAAGCTCAAAAGGATGGTTGGCCTTCTCAAGGTCAATGGGCAGATGGTGTAAAGCGCTGAAATTCAGATTTCCTTTGCCAACAAATTGTATTCCGTCTCCCTTTCTGTCGGTGATGGCAAACCACCTTACATCGCTTCGGTTGCCCATATCCTGCGGACGGATGTACTCCTCTGTCATTTCCTCAACCTGTTTACTGTACAAACCAATCATGGCCGATGTTTTGCGGTCGCGGTAGTTTTCATGAGGTCCGGCACCCAGCCAGGTTACCTTATTAAATCCTTCCGGCATTTCCATTATGAGTCCAAGCTTCGACAATTGCCATTCTACCTTTTGGGGATTTATGGCAAGCTCAACATCTATCCTTCCTTGTTCTGAAACTTTATAAACGTAACGCGAATCAACTGAAAATCCCACAGGCGATACCGAAGTAATATTGACAGTTATAATCACTTCAAAATCACTTTCCTTCTTTATTTCGAAGGATGTTACACTATGAATCAAGGTGTGAAGTTGCATATTCTGCCATATCGGCCCTGGTCCGCCGCCAAAAATATAATCGTTGTCAACCGGTGCCCTGAATACATTGGTCCGCGGGCCGGAGATCCTCGCCTGAGTTACTGTATCCCAGTGGATAAGCTTGGTTTCAGGTTTTATTACGTGTATGGCGCTCAGGTCAGTTTCAATCAGTGGTACCCCATTGTGATTCCATTGGGTGATGGTTCCTGCCTTCCGGCTGAAAACAACATTAAACGCGCTGCCTGAAATATTTACGGCATCTGCTGCTTCGGTTACCAATAAAGGAAATTGATGTTCAAATGATGATGGTTCCGGCTGCCAGACATCATAAGGCAGTGGCAGCTGACTACTTGCAACGGTATATCCGCGGGGAGCCCACCATTCATCTTTTGCCAGTTGAAGATACAAATTCAGAAAGTATTCACGTCCGGGTTCAAGCTCCGGTGTTGAATAACCTGGCAGAACTTTTCCCGTTTCTCCCGCTTTTATATCGGCAGTAAAATAACCGGATTGAATTACAACTCCGTCTTCACTCAATTCCCACACTCCCCTGTAGTTGTTCAGGTTAATAAAGGCGTTCCGGTTGGTGATCAGCACCTCTCCATTTAACAGATCACCCGCTTCAAACCATGCATTCTGATAAATCCTTTTCACCTCTTCCAACTTTGGCGTTATTTTCCTGTCGGCTGTTGTGAGTCCGTTTGCACAGAAATTCCAGTCGGTAGGGCGATCACCGAAGTCGCCTCCGTAAGCCAGAAAGTACGCTCCCGGTTTACCCGGAATTTCTTTGTACAATCCCTGATCAGCCCAATCCCATATGCAACCTCCGATCAGGCGGGGATGGGTATAAATCGCTTCCCAGTATTCTTTCAGATTTCCAACGGCATTTCCCATGGCATGGGCATATTCACACATAAAAAAAGGTTTGGGATCATCTTTTTTACCCTGTTCGGTAAACCACTCCACATCAGGATACATAACCGAAACAACATCTGCCACTTCGTTGTATCTTTCGTAATGTATGGGGCGCGAAGGGTCAGCCTTTTTCAAAGCAGCCGAAGCAGCTTCAAAGTTAATCCCCGGCCCGGCTTCGTTGCCCAGCGACCACATGATTATTGACGGATGGTTTTTGTCACGCTCCATCATGTTCATTACGCGCGAAACATGGGCCTCCTGCCAGCTTTTCACATGTCCCAGCGATTTATCACCGTAACCCATTCCGTGAGATTCAACATTTGCTTCATCAATTACATAGATTCCATAACGATCACACAATTTGTAAAAGTAAGGATCGTTGGGATAATGACTGGTTCTTACTGTATTGATATTGAATTGTTTAAACATTTCCACATCCCTGAGCATTGATGCCCTTGACACCGTCCTGCCATCATAAGGATCAATATCGTGGCGGTTCACACCTTTTATTTTAATGCTTTTTCCGTTCAGCCATAGCTGCTGATCTTTTATTTCCACTTTTCTGAAACCAAAATCACAAGCCTGTACCAGCAGCTCATTGCCGGCAGCATCGCGGGTAACCAGCAATACCTTATATATATTAGGCACTTCCGCTGACCACATTTTCGGATCTCTTATAAACTTCTTCATTGTCAGGGGGGAATTCACCGCTTTCCGGGTGTCAACCACCGCACTCATCAACGGGTTGAGAAGCTCAATGCCTTCCTCACCTTCCGGCAAAAGGTAAACATCCATAAATAACTTCCCCTTTGCAGCAGCGCCTTTGAAACTGATATCAATACTCAGCTCAGCCAGGGAAAAATCACTGTTAAAATCAGCTTTGATACGGAAATCGCGCGGGTAAGTTTCAGGAACCGAGAGCAGGTAAACATCACGATAAATCCCGCTCATCCGCCAGAAGTCCTGATCTTCCAGGTAACTGCCGTCGCTCCACTGATACACTTCCACGGCCAGTGTGTTGGTCCCCGTTTTCACATATTGTGTAATATCAAACTCGGCAGGCAGGCGGCTGTCTTCGCTGTAGCCAACTTTTACACCGTTAACCCACACATACATGGCACTTTCTACACCGGCAAAGTGCAGCAAAGTCCTTCTTCCATTAAAACCCTCAGGAAGAACAAACTCCCTGACATAAGACCCGACAGGATTCGGATATTCATGTTTGGTGTAATCCGCCGGCACAGGCTCCATAATGTATGGCGGTTTGGCAGCATGCGGAAAAGTAACATTGGTATAAATGGGAATCCCGTATCCCTTCATTTGCCAGCACGACGGAACTTCTATCTTATCCCACCAGCTAACGTCATAACCAGGCTTGTAAAAATCTCTGGGCCGCAGGTCAGGATGTTTCACCCAGTTGAATTTCCACGTACCATTGAGATTCAGGTAAAAAGGAGAACGGCTCCAGTCATCATCCAGTGCCTGCGAGGTTGTGGCATAAGGCATCCACGAGTTGCGCGCTGTTTCACGGTTGATGTAGTTGATGGTTTCGTTTTCCCATTCAGGCCTTGTTTGCGACATCAGCAGCAAAGGCAAAAGCAGGAGTTGGAGAAGGACAAATCTTTTCATGATTCAGATTATTTATGCTGTAGCAAACTTATGGAAATTTTTAATAAAGATATAGCTAAAATTTGTTCTAACACATTCAGCTATCCTTAATCCTGGATACAGAGACTTGAAAACATTCCAGAATCAGAATCACGATTAAAATTTTTAATATTTGGATATTATTCACACAACAGTCATATGTTATACAATACATTTCCTTAACTGACGTGAATTTTTACAATCCTGAAATGAAGAAATAATCTTGTATTCTTCGTATCTGTGTTTTCTGATCTGTCAATAATATCAGGCAACACACTCTTTTAATATTTCGTCTGTTTCATATGCATTATTTGGCATTTGATACATCAATATTTTATTATGCATATTTTATTTACTTGATTATGTAATTTATTTTGCACACAACACGCAACAAACGTTTTGTTATTTATGTTCACGATGATTCAAAAAAGTAGTATTTATACGTATTGATTTATAAAAGTAAGTACTCTAATTTTGTGATTGCTGAATTTCGCATATGATCATTTAAGTTCATCAGTTCCTTAAAACAGAAATATTTTCACCCTTAGTTTCGTGAAAATTTTTATAATCTGGATGTGTAATGATTTAAAGCAATCTGCGACCAGCGCTATAATAAAACCTGAATAGCTGGCAAATTGAAGTTCTTTCAAATACCTATAACAACCTTAACTCTGCATTCTACTGTATTACAAGCCATTCCGGGGCTAATTAATTACCGGAAATCTTAAACTGCTGCAATACCCTACAAAATTCATTTACGCTTTAAAAACTTTTTAATAACAAACAAAAACAAAAGTCTCGCCTTATCAAGCCTCCGATATTAAAGGGTCATTGAATAACAGCGACATTCTTTTACTGAATTTTTAACCCCTGATCTCATATTTTTAACAAAACCTTTCCTTACATGGAACTTTCACTTTCACCCTGACAATCACCCTTTCACTCCACTGATGGGCTCTGACTTCTGAGCCATTTTCGGTAGATTTTCCAATTCATTTTATCAGGAAAAACTATTCCCTGATAAGATGTACAGGTATTTTATTGCCTGAATTTTATTGCATTCCCTCTGCGGAACAGCCATTATATTGCCCAGTTTTTTCCGAGAAAAACCAATTATTGAAACCAAACACATAAACCTTGAATTATGAATAATCAAATTTTACCATTCGGTTTAGCAAACAAATCCAACATGAAAGCCTTGCTTTCTGTGGCATTGTTTATTGCATTCTTCTTTGCAGGAAGTGTATTTGCTCAGCAAAGTGTGCAAAAAATCCAGACCAAACCTGCAATGACCGACAATATGGTTGTTGTGCAACAGGGAGGCATGCTTGAAATATCAGTTCAGGCCACTACCCCTGGCAGTAAGTACCGCATTCAACGGACTTATCCACAGGACAATGCTTACCTTGAAGTCACTTCCACAGGTGGACTTTTAAAGGTGCCAGCCTTTAAAGTAAATGCTGCAGGAAAGCAGGTAATCACCATTTCAGAAATCGGAAACGGAACATTCGCCAAGTCATTTACACTGGACGCCAAAGCCGGCCTGGGCATGAAAGCCGGAGGTCAGAGTTTGTTTGAAGGAAATGAAGGAGGGTTGATGTATGGAGTGATGGCTGGGGAGACGATTGAAGTTGTACCCGGATTAGTCAATAATACTGCAACTGTTTGTGGTTTAGCCGGAGGCTATGTTACAGCTTCAGTCTTAAATTCAATATCAGGAAATACATACAGAATTCAACAGACTTATCCCGGAGGGCAAACCTACCTTCAGGAATTGTCTGGGAATAACGGTACTATAACTTTTGATGCCATGTTCGTTGCACCTGCGACTTCTGGTCTTCCAATCATTACTATAGCAATAGTTGCTCCAATATATTCCTTTGTTGGATCATTTAATGTTGAGTTGATAGCTCAACCCACAGCACCTACCATGACAAAATTGCCGGATGTTTCTGCAGTTTGCAGCGGCACTGAAGTGTCTGCGACAATTCTAACCGCAGGATCAGGCGGTGTTGCAGCTTGTGAGGATAGCTATGAATACAGAACCAATGGTGGTGGCTCGTGGTTAACATACATTCCGGGCACAGCGATCTCCACAACAGGATTAAATTTAGTAGAAATTCAGGCCATCAGGTCAGATGCAACAGGTGCAGGATGCTCAGCAATTAATAATTATTCCTGGACAGTCAATGCTTTGCCGGTGCCGGTAATTAGTGGCCCGACAGATGTTTGCGCAAATTCAACCCAAACCTATACAACCGAAGCCGATATGACCGGTTACACCTGGTCGGTGTCAGGAGGCACTGGGAGTTCTTCTACAAACTCAATAGATATAACTTGGGGAATAGCAGGCGCAGGGCAGGTTGAAGTCAATTACAATGACCTCAACGGGTGCGCCGGGGCATCAAGTTCATCAATTACGGTAACTAAAACAGATGCACCTTCAGTGAGTGACATAACACTGGAATCAACAATCGACAACATCACCTGGCAAAGTGTAAATGGGAATCTTTCTTCGGGATACAACTGTTACATTTATCCGTGTGCTGAATACACTTATCTGGATATAGATAATTTCATAGCTTCTACTTTTATATTGCCTGATTATCTTCATCCCTTCTATCTTAACCAGACAAATCTGCCTTCCGGCTGGAACACATACTGGACTGCAAAGGGTGTAGAATCGGGAGCTTCAGGCTGGCAGGGAATAATGTACGAAATAACTATCGGTAATGAACCGATCTTTTATCTGAAAAAATCAGGCGGTGACTACGTCCTGATTGATGGCCTGCAATATCAAACAGGACAAGGGGAACAAACCTTAAGAATATCCGGGGATTATCCTTTGGATACTTATACTTACGATGGGCGGCTTTATGCATCAGCAGGATGCTACTCGCCGCTATCAATTGATATGACATTTGAAAGAGGGGTTCTGAATATTAGCCAACAGTTGGTTTATGGAAGCATTCAGGCTGCTGTAGATGGAAGTGTAGACGGGAACACCATCGAGGTTTGTGACGGGACATATAACGGCAATATAACTGTTAATAAAAACATCACCCTTATCTCAATGAATGGTGCCGCCGTAACAATTCTTGACGGCGATGATTCCGGCTCACACCTGGGAACAGTTATACTTACATTAGGAAGAAATGGAGTAGTCATTGGTCAAACAGACAAAGGCTTCACCATTAAAGGTATTGATGGCCCTCCGGGTCTTGAAAAAGCCTCGGTTTATCTTCAGGGCACACAGCAAAACATTACTATAGAAGGCAATATACTTGAAGCCAGAGGTGATGCAGCATTGATGGGAGAATATAATGCAGCAAATAACAATATAACCATTAATAACAACCAGATTAGTGGTCAAACATTTGATGGAACTGAACCTGCAACCGGAGATCAGTTTACGGTCCCAAATGTGGCCAGACAAGCTGTCGTTTTTGGCGGAGGTTCCGGGACAACCAATACCGGGAATTTTATATTTACCAACAACACCATTTCAACCATTGCGAGCGGTATATTGTATGGGAATGGCCTGGTAACGCTTGATTTAGTCGGAACCAATATCATTACCGGTAATACTTTCAGTGGCACAACCCTGGGAACAAATGCAGCCCTCAGGGCGAGGGGAACCGGAAACTATACCATTCAAGCAAACCGCTTTGTTGGTAATTATACCAGAGCCCTCACAAGGGTTGGATCACCAATACAAGCAACCTGCAATTGGTGGGGGACTGATAACTATCAAACTATTTATTCCAAGGTTGGTGGTTATGCTGTATTTGTACCCTACCTGTTAACAGATGAAGTTGGTGCAACCTGTGCTGGCGGTTCGGCCTTACCTGGTGCTTTAACGCTTACCTACACAGAGGCCAACGAAGACATCTTAGTTGCATTCAATGTTACTGCTAATGAGCTAGAACTCCAACCAGTACCGGGATTGAATCCATCTGATCCAAATTATTTAGCATTGGTAACTGCACGTTATAATGCATTAGCAGCAGCAATTCAATCTGGCGTTGCTGTAGATATCCAGTCCGCTGCACTGGCTGTTGGAGATGACATTTTCACAGAGTACTATTACTATACCGACGAGGTTAATCTGACAGGTAAAACGTATCTCAATACCATTAACACCAATGATCTGGTAAAGAATAAATATTGGGACAAATACCTGGTGGGCCCAGAGCCACTTAATAATCGTTATCCCGATTGGGCAAACAGTGTCACACTTGCGCCTATTCAAACCTATCGCACCCACACCAATCCTGGCACCGGCTCAGTAGCAGCAGGTTGGTTAAACCCAGCACTTGGACGTGATGTTTATGTTACCGTTACCTTTATTAATAATGGGTATGTGAATAGTACCACGCAATCCGTCGCAATTCCAGCCGGATGTATTGTTAATACCAATACAGGTCTGGGTTATCCAACTATTCAGGCAGCAATTGATGCCCCACAAACCCTTGGTGGACATGTCATTGAATTGTGCCCTGGTACTTTCAACGAAACTGTTAATATTAATAAAAGTATTCATCTGAAAGGTCAGGCTGGAGAAACTGATAATACCATCATTGCTCCACCTTCAACTTTGCCTGTAGCATCAGACCCATTGTCCAGCATTATCATTGTAAGTGGCAGTGGAGTTAGTGCTGAAATTTCAGGACTTACCATACAAGGCCCAGGCCCTTCAGGCTGTGGATCAATTGGTCGCGGTATTTTTGTACGAGATGGTGCAACTGCCAATATACATAATAACAAGATACTTGACATTCGCGACAACCCATTCAGTGGCTGCCAGAATGGGATCGCTATCCAGGTTGGTCGTCAGGCATTTAGTACCACCGGCATAGCAACTATTTCCAATAACCTGATATCAGGTTATCAGAAAGGCGCAATTGTGGTTGATAACACTGGTTCTTCGGCAACCATTTCCGGAAATACTTTTACTGGTATTGGAACTACAGCCATTACTGCCCAAAATGGAATCCAAATAAGCCGCGGTGCAACAGCAACACTCGCTGGTAATACAATTTCAGGTAATTCATTCCAGTCACATGGACATCCTGACAATTATGCCGGTACAGGTATTCTACTTTACCAAAATGGTGCAGTTGCTATGACAGGAGGAAATATCATTTCAGGTAACGACCAAAACATAAATATATACGGCTCTACCGGAGCATTAACCCTGGGAGCAGAAAGTTTTGGTGCCTCTGCCGCTCCTGCAACTTTTGGTTACCATATTGCAAATCCAACCAATTTTAATATTGACGCCTCACTAAGTACTTTCGAAGGTATTAGCCCGGCTTCTGCTTCATTAACCCAGCTTTTTGCCATTGAAGACCGCATCTGGCACAGCGTTGATGACCCTTCACAAACCGGTTTTGTAAAGGTAAAAGCAGGCAATGTATATGTAACCCGTACCGAAACTGGCGCTCATATTCAATATGGTATTGATGCTGCTGTTGCCGGTGATGTTGTTCATGTACAGGCTGGCGATTATGGCACTGAAACAGCAGTAAACCGGACAGTCCCTGGTGCAGGTACTCATCAATTTGGATTATTTATTGATAAAAATAATCTGACCGTTCAAGGTTATACTGCTTCAAACAGCCTTCCTTCTACGGCCGCTGAAGCCGATGTTTTGTTTACAACAAATGCTACAAACACTTTCGGATATTCAGGGACTATGGTTGTTGGGAATAACGTCACCCTGAGAGGTCTTGAATTTGGAGATAATCTTCCCGGAAACGATAAGGCAATTGAAGTTATTGGAAACGGGTTCGCGATAAATGCTTGTAGAATTATTGCTAATGCTGCCATCTATATTGGCGATTACGCATATAATGAAAATGGGACTCCGGGTAATTTTACAGACGACCTGAGCTCAATTCAATCATATTCAATTACTAATTGTCATTTTGCCGGAAGCACAAGTATCGGAGGTGTATATATTGCAAATGGTGCAGGATGGAATGGTAGTGATGTTTCTTCTGTAACCGGACGTTCTATTACAGGCAATGTATTTGATGGAATGACTACCATTGGTTTTGCAGGACTTTCTCCTGGTATCGGCTGGCTTTTGTATCCAACGGGTGCTGCAACAGTTACCGGAAATACATTTACGAACCCGGCCAATGGAAGATATATTCAGTCATGGGGAGTTGTGCAGGCTGAATTCCCATATGCTTCTTACTGGAATGACAATACTTTCCCTAAGAAAACAATGACAACAACTGATGGGAATCCTGCTAATGTAAGAGGATATGATGCCAGTGCAAATTTTCTAAACCTGAAAAGAATCGGGACAGTAATACAACCAAGGATTGACAATGCTCAGATTGGAGATGTTGTTCTTGTTGGAGCTGGAAATTATAACGAAGATGTAACCATTAACAAAACCTTAACCTTACAGGGGGCAGGCTATACCAATACTATCGTTAGTGGCACAATAGGTGGCACAAATGCTGCTACTATGAAGGTTGCTGCAGGAAATGTAGTAATTGATGGTTTCTCAATTACCAGAGATGGCAATAATCCCACCGATTGGAATGGTGCACTAAACACTGCCGGTATAGCAGTTCAATCTCAGGGCAATTTTGCAGAAATCAGAAATTGTAGTTTGTATGGCAACAGAACTGGTATTGATATCAACAACAGCAATGGAAACAATGTCCATAACAATTTGATTGATAACAACCGGACTGGTTTATTATTTAGAAATCAGACTGACAATACCATTCTGACCAACAATTTTATAACAAATAACTGGACAGTTGGAGTGTTATTTTTGGATGCCAGTAGTGGATCAAATTCACCGGTTCAGTCTGCATTAAACTGTCAGTTTAATGATAATAATATTAGTGGCAACTGGTATGGCGATATAGTTGACAGACAAGAAGGTGGTTTAATCCCACTTCCTGGGACAACCAATATGAAAAACTTTGAATGTAACTGGTATGGCACAACATTACCAGTTGTTTCAACAGCAAACAGTGCTGAGCCGGGATATGCTGCTCAGATACCTGTTTTCTATGGGGGAACAGCAACTGCACCGGGGGGGCAACCTAATATCCTCGGAACTGCATCCGCTAACTTTGATTATGTTTCATATTACTTATCTGGCGGAGATGGAGTTGGTATTGGATTCCAACCCACAGGAACCTGCGATGGTTCACCTGTTGAAATTGCAACGGCAGAACCTACACATATTCATTGTGGTGGATCCACAGGCTCTATCGTAGTTACTTTCAGCGGTGGAACAGCTCCTTTTAATATTACATGGACGGGTGGATTGGCCAATGGAATAACCAGCCCTTACACTATTGCAAATCTGGCTGAAGGAAACTATAGTATCACAGTTACAGACTTCAATGGATCGTCAGATATAATTACTGCTGAAGTGCTTTACTTGCCGGTTACAAACACGACAGCATTAACTTATCACCCAACCATCCAGACAGCTATTGATGAAGCAACGGCTGGTGATGTGATTGAGGTATGTGCTGGTATTTACGCCGAGCATGTTATTGTAAATAAGCCATTGGATATCCGGGGACCTAACTATGGAATTAACCCAAATACCGGGAGCCGCGGCGCTGAAGCATTGATTGTGCCTGAAGCAAATCTGATGCCTGGTGATATCTGGACAGAAGTTGTATTTCTCAATTCAGATAATGTGAAATTTGATGGATTCAAAATAAGTGGAGACAATCCCGCCATTTCAGGATTCGAATACGCAGGTATGAACTTGGAGAAAGGGCAGGGCGTTTATTCTGAAGGAAACAATATTACATTCAGTAATAATATTGTTGAAAATGCCACCTCTATGGGATTCTTCGCAGGTGGAAGTCAGAGTACCCAATACCAGAATCTTGTTGTTGTCAATAACAAAATTGATAAAATTCATGATGTGGGTGCTGTTGGTTATGGTTTTGGATTATATATTCAGGGTACAGCCGGCTCAATCACTAATAATGTTGTTACAAATGCTAGAAATGGAATTCAGGTTCAGCCATACAGGGTTGTGAAAGATGTCACCACCCCGGTTTTACAGGTTAAGGACAATGACTTTGCCGCATATAAAACTGGTATTTACTACAATTATGCTGAGGCAGGTGCAAGTGCGTGGACAATTGAACTGAATAATATAACAGTAAGTACACCACCGGTTACACCTGATGCACCTTTAACCTGGGTTGGCATGAGGGTTCAAACCATGTATTCAACAGCTAATGGCGGAACACTGAAAACCAATACAATTAATGGAACTGGTGCTGTGATTGGCTCTACATGGTCTTCAATTTGTGGGATGGATTATTTTGGCAGTAATTCTAATTCTGACCAGGTATTCTTTACTGATAATATTGTTTCGAATGTGGAGGTTGGCTTTAAGCATGATGCATCAGCAAACATTGTATTTACTGGTAATAGCCTGAGTGCTTCACAGAAAGCAGTAGAAGTAACCGGTGCATATAATATTGATGCAACTGGTGGTAACACATACAAGGGCATTGCCAGCACTTCTGCTACTCTATCAGACCTTTACACGATTGAAGATGCTATCATTCATAAAATCGATGAAAGTTCGAGAGGTCTCGTAACTGTAAAAGCGAATGAACTGTTCGTTACTCCATTAAGCTATGCAGGAGCTAATACAACGCCGCTAATCCAGCGTGGTATTGATGCTGCATCAACCAATTGGACTGTAAATGTAGCATCAGGTACTTTTGCTGAGAATCTGAATGTTAACAAAGGGGTAACTCTGGAAGGTGCCAATGCAGGTATTGCATGCGGAAGTCGGACAATTGAAAGTATCATTGCTCCGACAAGCGGCGTGCCGGTTACGATCGGTGCTGACGGAGTAACCATAAATGGTTTTGAGTTGACAGCACCGTCGTCATTCTATGGAATAATTGGTTCCGGATACAGCGACCAGAATATCTTGTTCAACAATATTCATCATATTGGTACAACGGCTTCGGGAGCCAATGTTCATTCAATCATTAACATTCTGCCTAATGGTTCTGCCACTGATAATGTAACCATTGCTGACAACTGTTTTAACTACATCAGCAGTTCCTCACTAACCGGTTTCAGTGCCAGTGCTATTGGTATTTTACAATCAACTTCAACCGGCACACTTACCGGATTGAATATTGAACGTAATACCATCAGCAATGTAAATGTGAATACAGGAACATGGCCAACGGGGAAAATTGCCTATGGAATCCAGATTAATGTTGGTGGCAATGGTGGATATCTTACCAATGCCGGTAATGTTGTGGATGCTGTAATAAGGAATAATGAGATTTCGGATCTCTCAGGCTTTATTTCAACAGGTATCGGTCTTGAAGGGAATACCGAAGATGCGATAGTAGAATATAATATGGTATCTGATTTAGCCGGCTACAAAACTGCAGACCGCAGTGGTGGTGGTTATGACCTGAATGCGTTGAAATTTGAGAACAACCGTTATGTTGAGTCTGTTACTGTGAGCAACAATAGTTTCCAGACCAATACATTCGTTCACAATTCAGTGCCTGGCATTGGTTATGCTGTTTCCAACTATGTACCTTCGACAACAGCTACTCTGAATTGTAACTGGTTTGGCACCGCTGTTTCAAATGAAATTGAAGATAATTTAGCTTTAACAGGCAAAATTTTCAATAAAGTTGGTTGTGTGACCAACTTTACACCTTATCTTACCAGTGGTACTGATGATGCAGGAATAGGTTTCCAGCCTACAGGTTCATGTAACGGTACACCGGTTGTTATTGCATCTGCCGTTCCAACACCTATTTATTGTGGTGGAAGTGCGGGTTCTATACTTGTTACTTTCAGTGGCGGAACAGCACCTTATACCGTTTCACCGGCAGGAAACGGATCAGGTTCTACAAGTGGTCTTTTTTATAATATCACAGGGTTGGTGGCAAATAGCTATATTATTACTGTTACCGATGCCAATGGATCATCAGCCGGAATAACTACTGAGGTACAATATCTGCCGGTGACTAACGTATCGGATGATCCTGATACTTATTATCCAAATATTCAGGCAGCTATTGATGCAGCTACGGCTGGTGATGTGATTGAGGTTTGTGCAGGAATATATGTAGAGAATGTTGTTGTCAATAAAACATTGACCATCAATGGCCCTAATGCCAATAATGATCCTACGCTAGCAACTCCTGCAAGGGTTACTGAAGCAATCGTGATGCCGGCAGTTGCAAATACAAGTGACGGAAAGGTATTTGACGTGACAGCAGATAACGTAATCATTAATGGTTTCCTTGTCGATGGAGATAATCCTGGCATTTCCGGAGGAATTGCCCATAATGGTGCTGATATCAATATTGCCTTCGGTATTGGTACAGGGAATTGGCTTGCCAGTTCTGGCGGAAAAAATGGATTACAAGTTAAATACAACATCGTACAAAACTGTAATGAAGGAGGTATTTATTCCAGTGGGAGTGGCACACCTGTTGAAGGAGGATTATTCACCTATAATTATATTGATAATAATCCGTGGTGGGGAATCGTAATGGAAACCAATTCTTACACCAACATTACACATAATAAAATTACCCGTGTAAGCAGAGGCGTTCAATACGATAACTATTGGGTTGCCAAATCTACCGGCGGTTCGGTAATTGAATATAATGACATCAATTACACGAAGCGGGGAATTTTACAAAACCTCTTCTATGGTGCGGCTTCATTATTTGAAATCAAAAATAACACGCTTACGGCAGCCACTTTACCTGAATCTGCAAATGTAGGATTACTCTATTGGTCTATTGCCTCGGGTATAACTGCCACAGCAACTGATAATACGATAAATGCAGGTGAAAACGGTGCAAGAATCTGGAATTGTCAGGGTAATGTCAGCATTAATGGCGGTACAATCAACGGCGGTCAGATTGGTGTTTATGCGGTAACAACCGATGCCTATGGCAACGGGTCAGTTCAAAACGCAAGCGTTAATAATGTTACGATTACAGGTGGTGCAGCAACCGGTGATGTCGGAGTTAAAGTATATTCACATCAGAGTGGACTGGCTTCCTCATTAACCGTAACCAACAACTGTTCAATCTCAGGATACGACAATGGAATTCTTGCCGAAGGCGCAGATGCTTCTGTAACAGTTTCAAACAATTTCACCACCATCACCAACAACCAGGTTGGTATCCTTGTAAAAGATGGCGCTGACCTTGCTTCAGTCACAGGCAACACCATCACCAACAACACCCACTACGGTATTTTCATCGATGGCACTGCCGGAGACATTGGCTTAATCAATAACAACAACATCAGTGGAAACGGCTATACCAACAATGTAAATACAGGAATTGGTATGTATAATGGTAAAACCACCGCTGTTGATGCACAAAACAACTGGTGGGGCCATGCTTCAGGACCATACAACAATCCATACAATACCTGTGGTACAGGTAATGCAGTGATTGGATTGGTTGACTTTATGCCATGGTGGACAACATCAACAGGTACCCCCAGCACAGATTTGCTTGTACACAATGTAACTCAGGGAACTTACTATTGTAAGATCCAGGATGCCATTGATGCTGCCGGAACAGGTGGTGAAACAATTGAAGTTGGAACAGCTACCTTCAGTGAGCACATCCTGATTAACAAAGCCGGTCTCATTCTTAAAAATGCCGCTTCAGCCACACCAATTATCAGTGGCAGTGGAACAGGCATTGTTGTAACCATAGCCGCAAACAATGTCACCCTTGATGGGTTTGCTATCCAGAATTCCGGCGCAACTGCTCTTGATGCAGGTGTTACAATTGGAACTTATACTGGTTGTTTGGTTAAGAATAACACCATATCAGCCTGTGCTTCCGGTATCGGAACACAGGGCGGATCTGGCAACTTTGTAACATCAAACACTGTTAGTGGAAACACCTATTATGGTGTTGCAATAATTGCAGGTACAGGTAATACCATAAACCTGAATAATATTTCAGGCAATGGACTAGATGCCATTGCATTGGATAACGCTTCTGCCGGTGGAGGCCCTGTTGCTATGGGTTCAACGGGCAACTTCATCAAGGAGAATACAATCAGCAGTAACCGCGATGGTATCTTCGTCGGCGAAAACTGCACAGGTAACCAGATTTCAGATGGAAATAACATTACCGGAACATCAACTGGTAGTATCGGCATCAATCTTTGGAGATCAGGTGCACAAACAATTACCGGCAATACTATCCAATCATTTATTACCGGTATCCGTTTACTTGGTTCTTCAAGCAACACCATTACTGGAAACACTTTGACTTTAAATACAAATGGTTTTAAAGTTGATCCAAGCTGGCAAGTTGGGATTTGGTATGAATCTCTGAACAATAACATCAGCCTGAACAGTATTTCAGGAAATACAACTTATGGATTGTTAGTAGGAGATTTGACAAATCAAACAACTCCGGTCAACGCTACCCAAAACTGGTGGGGCTCCAACACAGGACCAACCTATACAGGAAACCCATGCGGAACCGGTGATGCCATCACTGCCAATGTGCTTTATAACCCTTGGAGAAATGAGGCACTGGATACCGATATTTATCAGTTGATAGCATTCAATTTATTAGGCAACTCATCAATCTGTGTGGGTGGCACGGCTGATATTACCCTTGATGGATCACAAACGGGAATTCAATATGGTCTCTATAAAGACAATGTGCTGGTTTCAGAAGTACCCGGAACCGGAAGTCCACTTGTCTGGACAGTTTCGACAGTTGCCAACGCAACATACACAGTTAAGGCTAAGAATGATCTGAACTTGTGTACCCTTGATATGACGGGTAGTGCCAAGATCTTTGTTGGTCCTAAAACTACCATAGCTTCAATATCAGGTGCCTGCGCTGGAAGTTCAGTTGCTGTACCAGTAACTGTTGATTCATTCGAAGAAGTCGGATACATCGCTTTGACCATTAATTTCGATGACGATGTCCTCCAATATACTGGTGCTGCAAAGAACCCTGATTGGACAGGTAGTTTTATAGCTTCTCTGTCCGAACCCGGAGTAATTAAAATAGTTGGAGTAACAGCCGATGAAAATCCGCCGATTACACTGACTGATGGTTCAGAGTTGTTTAAACTTAATTTCACTTATACTGGAGGAGCCGAAACCACTGAATTAACTTTTGATGATTCAGATGAAGCATTTTGCCAGTATGGATCCGGATGGCCACTTTTCGTAGATTTCTGCGATGAGGATTATGAAGATTATTATTTTAATGGCTTGGTCAGTGGAAATCCAAGGCCAACAGTAGCGGTAAATGGTACAACCACTATTTGTAATGGCCAGGCTACCGATATAAGCTTCGATTTTACAGGTACAGCTCCTTGGATCTTTACTTATTCAATCGATGGAATTGATCAAACGCTCATTTCTACAAATGATGATCCATACTATCTTACAGTAAATCCATCTATTTCTGCAACCTATGCTGTTACAGCTTTATCAGATGGTAACTGCATAGCTTGGGCAGGCGATATTACTGGGAGTGCTGTTGTTACGGTTAATCCGACACCGGTAGTTAATTCAGCCAGTATGCTGTCATCAACTGACCAAACGAGTTGGACAGCAGTATATGGAACACTTGCATCAGGTTACGAACTGTGTATTGATTCTGACAATCCATACTATTATCTGGATATTGATGAATTGAGTAGCACACCTACTATGGGAAGTGGAACATTTGTTCAAAATGCCTTCAATCTTACCGGCACTTATCCGCAATCGTTCTTCGATTATTGGGCTGCAAAGGGAGTTACGGCATCAGCAGTAACAGGTACATGGGAAGCCGTTATGTGGCAAATTATCACCGGCAACGCCCCGATGTTCTACATGAATTTTACCGGAACAGACTATCAATTGATAGATGGTTTGCAATACCAAATGGGCTCAGGTGCTAACACTCTAAGAGTGTCTGGCGATTACCCACAGGGTAGCTACACATTCCAGGGAACAGTAACCGATGTAAATGGCTGTGTTTCTGAACCATTCAATGTGACTATGGATTTCAACACCATTCCTCACATGAATGTAGTAGCCAACCAAATCTATTGCAATGGCGAAACAGCTCCATTAACAAGTTTGGGT
>WSXX01000031.1:0-661 GCA_009773515.1 Bacteroidota bacterium | reverse complement strand
TCCTGTTTCAGCTATTATTTCTGTTACACCAACGGCTCCTTCGGGCTGTGCAGGTAATACGGTTGTATTGTACACCATTACGGTAAATCCGACACCGGTAGTTGCTTCAGCCAGTATGCAGTCATCGACAGATAACTCGAACTGGGTACCTGTAAGTGGATCTCTAGGTACAGGTTATGAACTATGTATAGATTCGGATAATCCTTACTACTACCTGGATATTGATGCATTGAGCAGCACACCTGAAATAACAACTACAGGATTTACGCAAAATGCCTTTACACTTACCGGCACTTATCCGCAATCGTTCTTCGATTATTGGGCTGCAAAGGGTGTAATATCCGGCGCAACTGGCTGGCAGGGCATCATGTGGAATATCATCAATGGTAATGCACCGATGTTCTATATCAATAATGCTGGCACAGACTATCAATTGATAGATGGTTTGCAATACCAAATGGGCTCAGGTGCTAACACCCTCCGTGTATCAGGCGATTATCCGCAGGATAGCTACACTTTCCAGGGAACTGTTACCGATGTAAATGGATGTGTTTCTGCTCCTTTCAATGTGACTATGGATTTCAACACCATTCCTCACATGAATGTAGTAGCCAACCAAATCTATTGCAATGGCGAAACAGCTCCATTAACAAGTTTGGGT
>WSXX01000009.1 GCA_009773515.1 Bacteroidota bacterium | reverse complement strand
TCCTGACGCCTCAGCGTTTACCGCCGAGGTTGTCTCCGTTACTGATGTTGATTGCACCGTTAAGCTCGCCGATCTTGAAATTACCGGCGTTAAATTATTTAGCATCGGGGCTGAAGGAAAAAATACCATCAAACCCGCGAAAGGGAGTATGGTTACAGTGCTTGACTTAAGCAACGGCAAACTACGTGATTTATGCCTGGTTAAAGTTGATGAGCCTGAATTTATCAAGTTTGACCTTGACGGATTAGTTCTGGAGCTGGATGCAATGACGGGCAAAGCAGATATAAGCTCAGGCCGGGTAAGCCTGAAAAGCCTTTTTGAATCATTGGCCACAATACTTACATCTCTGAAGGTTGCCGTTTTGGCACCAAACGCACCCAGCGGAACAATTACACCCGACACGCTTACCCTTGTAAATAAGTTTAAAACCGATTTTAAAGCCCTTTTAAAGTGATTGTAAAGCGCGATATATTGCTCGATGAAAATTACGACCTGCTTATTGAAGGTGGCGATTTTGTTGTTGGCGACTGCCTTAATCAACAGGTTGCTTTACTATTGCTTGCATCAAAAGGCAACATAAGGAGCGCTCCCAACAATGGTGTTGGCCTGCCTGAGTATTTACTTGGCGAAGACAACGACCAGCTTAATGCTGAAATCAGGCTTGAATTTAAGAAGGATAACCTGAAGGTGCGTAAAATAATGATCACCAGTACAAAACTAACGGTTGACGCTGAGCATGGAGACAATTAAACTAGTTCACGTCCAATCTGGCCAAAACATTTGGGATATCGCCCAGCAGGAGTATAAAAGCCCTGAAGGCGTTATCCTGATTTTGCAGGCCAACCCGGGGCTGAGCGTTACCGATGAGCTAGCGCCTGGACGGGTTCTGAACATATGGACTGAAAAGGCAATTCAAACGCTTACCGAAATCATTTCAGTACAGCCCCTCGGCAGTCAGCTGCATTCCATTTTACAAGCCTGGGCGCTGTTGATTGTGAATAACAATACTATTATAACACCACCGCCGGCAAGCTCCGATGCAATTATAATTCCACGCCTGAAGCTTGAAAGCGGGCTATTTCAGGCGTCAGTTGAAGGCATGCCTAGGCGGGATGTAATGAAGACATGGTGGGAGTCATCCAACCTTCGCTTTCTTGACTATAACCCGGAAGTTTGGTTATTCAAACGCAAGAATTACAGCAGAAGAAAGCTGATAAGCGAAACGCTGGGCAATGAAATTTTTGGAACTGGATTTTCAATCCCTGAGCAATGGGAATGCTCAGAAGGAGTAACGGTAGGCGGCTCGATGAGGTTTATAGAAGCAAGCGCGGGTAGTTATGGCACAAGAACAAACACAATCCTCATCAGATATCGATATTATGAGGTAGCCTTTGAAATTAGTGAGTTTGTCAGCGGCTCAATTGTGATGTCATTCGGAAACTTTGTTGATGAGCCCAGGAGCGGCAATGGTATTTTCAGAGTTCGGGTAAAGGCAACTAATTTTGACCCACAGTTTACTTTTACATGTGGTAAAGGCACCTCCCTTCAAATCACAATGGTATCGGTCAAGCAATATATCAGGTACTTTGATAAAACCTTAAAAAAGCGCTGGTCACATGAGCCACACCTGAACGGATCAAAATATCCCGGCTCCAACTTTTACACGGGCGAAACATCAAGCGAGGTGGCTGAGCTGGCAGAAACCGGCAGGCACACTGAATTTGAGCTCACAGCATTGCTGCCCCGCCAAAAAATGATCGTGCCAATAAACCAGTATGAATACTACCATGCTCACTCAATATCACAGGGCAGGAGAGTCATGCTTTCAGATGAAACTGACCTAACTGACCTTACTAATTTAAAGTGTTCGGGAAAGCAAAATTTGTCAACAAGTTTTAAACTTGCGATTGTAATTGATAACCCTGACACGGCCAGTCCTGTAAAAAAAATTATTGGCGACCTCAGTGATGAGTTCTGGATTAGGACAAATCAGTCAGTCGCTCACCTGGCACCTTACACAATAAACTCAATAATGTTCAGGTACAGGTATAACGCAGTAATATCAAAATGGACAACGTACTAAAATATAGGTTAGGGCTACCAAGCAGATGGAAGTAGCCCCTCGCGGGCTGAACGTCACTCTAGTCCTCCTCGTAGGGCGAGCCTTAGGGCCGAAATTGAGAGTCCTGACCTTTTTTTTTAATAATAAGAACACATGGCAAGAAGCATAGAAACAATTTTCAGTCAAATAATTGCTCAAAAAGAGGCAACCCCGGAGCTGAACGCGCTTGATAGTGCTTCAGTAACTTCTACTTATAGAATGTGGGCATGGGTGACCGCCGCAGTGCTGTTCACAGTTGAAAGCATGTTTGACCTTTTCAAATTTGAAATTACAACGCTCCTGGAAAGCCTCAAGCCGGGAACGCTGCTGTGGTACCAAGCCATGTGTAAGCAGTTCCAGTATGGGGAGGCGCTAGCCTGGGAAAACGGCAAATATGGCTACTCTGCTATTAATGAGGCCGCATTGATTGTAAAACAATGCTCAGTTAGCGAAGGTGAACGCGGGCTGGTGGTAAAGATAGCCACCGAAGTTGCCGGGGAGCTTGAGCCGCTTTCATCAGCTCAGGAGGCTGCATTTACCGCTTACCTCCAACGCAGAAAATATGCCGGTACAAAAGTATCGATCGTAAACAGCGCGGCAAACAAGCTGAGAATTGACGGTACCATATTTTATGATCCGCTCATAATCGCTTCCAATGGTGTCGATATATCCTCAGGCCTGAGAACTGTTGATCTTGCAATTCAAAATTATTTGAGATCACTTCCATTTAATGGCCGCCTGAAGATCACCGCAATTGTTGACGCTATTCAATCGGTTGAGGGTGTTTATGATGTTTCCATCACGGCGCAGCATCAATACGGCGTTGCTGCTTATTCGAGCATACCGGTGTCTCATATTCCGGAATCCGGGTACTTTAAAATCGATGCGGCTCACCCGCTAAGCTCAACCTTAACCTATCAGGCTAATGTTTAATATCAATTTCGATAAGCTTATTGATGACCTGCTGCCCTGGTTCCTGAGCAAGCCGGTCATGCTCGCCTGGCTTCAGGCGCTTTTAAGCCCTGTTAGCTCGCTTTATGATAGTTTCCTTAGCCTACGCGATGTGAAGCTGTATGAAGCGAGATATAACGGCCAGGTTGCGGAGTTGGAGTATGTGCTGAATGACTTTTACTATAGCGATGGAACCCTGCGCAGAATCTATATTGATGACAACATTGAGGCAGGGGAAATTTACCTCTACAACGTTGCCGAAAACGAGGAGGAAACCTACATATACAATGTTGAAGAAACCACTGAGCCCGAAACCTACATCTTTAACTCAAGCGAGAGCGCTGGCGGATCGGACTTTATCGTTTTCGTTCCCGACACGCTTGTTTACGATAGCGATTACCTTACATCGCTGGTCAAGAAATACAAAATAGCCGGTCCGGCATTCACAATTCAAACCTATGCAGAATGAACAAATTATTAACTGATTACAATCGCGGTTTCTCACTCAAATCAAACGACCTGCGCTGGGTAGATGACTCGGTAAGGCTTGCCATAGCAGACTTATGCAAAGGGCTTGGAATAAGCGGCCCTGTGATTTTGTGGGGATGCAACGCAACGTACTCCGGAACCACGGCAACCGTCACCGAGGGGGCTATATTTTTTCAAGAAGAGGTTTGGCACGTTTCCGCGCACACCTTCACGGTAACCGACCCGGTCGGCTCACCCGTTTGGGCCTTTGTTTTAACCTACCACCCCGATGGTGCAAAGCTTGATAAGGACTTAGCTCCGCATCAAACATATCAGATCAGGCGTGCGGTTGGCGCGCAGGTTGGTATTCCGTTCCCGGCTGAAACAATCCCCTTTGCCGAAGTGCCCAGGGTCGATAACAACTACTCAACTGTAGTTCTCCCGATTGAAAGCGGTATAACCGGCATAGGTGGCGAATCAACTGTAATCAAGTCGGGCAGGCTTGCAATGATAGAGGTAGGCGTTGCTGTTAACGTAAGCGCTGCTATGAGCACATTAATAGCAACAATACCCGAGGGCTTCAGGCCATTTCGCACAATCAGGGGCGTATGCCTTATGAGCGCATCAACGGCAACATCAAAATCAATGGCAGGCTGGCGAATTACCTCCGATGGCTATGTTTACATAGACAAACTCGATGATGATCAGACCGGCACCTGGAACATTTACTTCAGCAGCGAATTGTACAGAATCGTTTAACCTTTTAATAAAAAAAACACATGACAACTATTTCATCAGACGCCACCTGGCTGCGGGTTGGCACAGTATCAGTTCGCAAAGAAAACATATTGTTTCTTGACCGCGATCAATCAAAGGTTTACATCATCCTTTCAGGCCGCACCTTCGGTAGCATGCGGGATGATAATAACATCAGCGTCCCATTTGCCCAGGCTCAAATAGCCGGGCATGATCCTTTTACAAGCGCTGAAGAATTGCAGCTTCACATCGAAACTATGTAAGGCTTATGGTTATAGCAAACGCCGGGGCCTACCTCCGTATCGGGGGCGTCTCAATAAACAAACGAAAAATCAAGCTCATACGTAGCCAGGGAAATAATGTCCTGATCAACGTTAATGGCCGCGAAAAAGAGCACCACCCCGGCAACGTAATTGCAATTGATTACAGGGAGGTAACGGAGCCGCAGGTGTTTTCGAGCGTTGGGGAGCTGGAGGAGTGGGTTCTTGTTAACACAATACAGGAGACGGGCGAGCTATTAATTACCGGTGAGGAGTCGTCCTATTTTCCGCACCGCAATTCATTCGGGCTTGTTGCTTCTATAAGTACCAGGGCTAAACTTACAACCGTGCTTATTGAATATGGTTATAGTGATTTTGCCAATACCATACATCTCGACAGTATCCCGGTTGGGGATACATCTGCGGTGCGCACAGCAATTTTGCCGCGTACAAAGCCCGGTCTTCTTCAATGGCGCTTTGTGGTTAGCGATTCATCTGGCAGCACTCAGGGCGAAACGCAATATATTAATATTCACGCCGGGACAAAGCTGGTCGACATTATATATGAATCTCCGGTACTGGCCGGAAATACTTATTACATAGACCCATCGGCGGAGGTTAATGGCACCGGAACTGAGGCGAGCCCCTTTAATACCTGGGCGTCTATTGCTAATTTGGGAGGCAATCACACCTACCTTCAAAAGTATGGTACTGTTTATGATCCTGATGTTGCAATTAGCAATTTACGTAACGTAAACGGAATTTGTAAGCTCGGGGCTTACGGCGATGCAAGCCTGGGCCGCCCGCGCATAATTGCACGCGGTAACTTTGTCAGGTTTCTTGAGGTACAGTATAGGATCATAATCGAAAACATCGACTTTGAGGGAACCTATAAAGATGCTAATGATCTTTTTGTAGGAAGCGGAATAAGGATCAGGAACGGCGCCGGAAGCGTAATTTATAACTGCGCTTTTCATGGCTTCGGGATGGGTATAACCACAAACCCGGTATCAAGCGTAAACGGCGCATTCTGGTCGGGAGTGCGCGTGCTGAAAACTGATGTTTACGATTGCAGCCTGGACGGCATGTACTTTGATGACACCACCGAAATAGAGGTCGGACATTGCTACATACATAGGGTTAATCTTGCTTATGCCTATGACACGAATGAGAACTTCAGCTCCGGCGACGGCATTCAGATTTCATTCACACAAATGGAGGCAACAAATCAAAGCCTAAGACTGAAGATATACAACAATACAATTGACAGACGGTCGCATGGCAATAAATTCTGCCTTATTTTCGGAGCTGGCGGCGCCGGCACAATATCAAGAGATGCCTATGGAGAAATAATTGAAAATGAGTTTTTCATGCACTCAACCGCCGGTGGTGTGTATATGGATCTGACAAATAACACCAGCCTTTTTGTGCGCAATTATTTTGAGGGCGGAACATTTGGCATTCATAACAGAAGCGTGCCGGGAATTGACGTTTACTCTAATATCTTTAAAGGCGTTGGAATTGGCCTTAGTAATGTTGCCGGCAGCGCTCGCATCCACAACAATACTTTTGACGATTTCAATCACGGCTACTCGGTAACCACCGGGTTTTCATACAATGTTTTAAACAACGTTTTCAGAAGCGCCCGGGCTGGCGCCAACGCAGTGTCGGGCGATGTAAGCACTGCAATTTCAAGCAATTTCAATCACTTTGAGGTTGCTAATGTTGCAATGGGTTATTCTTCCCTGGCGCTATGGCAGGCCGCTTACGGTCAGGACGCTAACAGCGCATCAGGCGATCCGATGTTTACCGATGCCTCAAATTTCGACTACACCCCCGCTGCTGGAAGCCCGCTCGCCGACTCAGGCAGCCAGCTTTCCTGGGCTGACTTTGATTTTGCCGGCAACTTTTTTGCATCATCAGGCGCAATTGATAAAGGCGCTATTGAGCGCAACGGTTCAGCCTCTTTTGAAAATGAGTGGTACGGTGTTGAGTTTGATCAAATTGCCAGCGCGTCAACTATGACTCGCATTGGCAGGCTTGGGCTTCACGCCTCGCTACCAATTCAAAGAAAAATGCAGAGATGCATTTTAAGCGCATCCGGCGTGGTTCAGTATTACCTTAACCCATCAAACTCGTTGCTTAAGGCTGATGGCGCAGCCGCAGTTCTTGACGGCACAGATGGCCAGGTGATGGTTGAAATGCCAGAGTTTTATTATGCGGTTGAGGCTGACGGCAATACCAGGAGAATCAAAATATCAAAATACCCCATAACCGGGTTTTCGGTTTCCGGCAAGATGTACCTTGGCGCATTTGAAGGTGCAGTTAAGCGCTCAACCTCTCAACTCATGAGCGTAATTAATGAAACGGCAGATTTCAGAGGCGGCAATAACAATGCCGCATGGGATGCACAGCCTAATAGCCTGCTTGGCAAACCGGCCACGGTAATCAACCTTACAAACTTCCGCGCATTTGCCCGCAATAACGGGGCAAAATGGTCCGCAAGATCATACCTTTCCCGCGCAAAGATGAACATGCTCTATATGATTGAGTATGCAAACAGGCACGTACAGGCCGCGTACAATGAGGCTATGACCGCTGAGGGCTATAAGCAGGGTGGTCTTGGGGATGGCGTAACAGCCATCAGCAGTACAAACTGGAATACCTTTTCCGGTTATTATCCATTTGTACCCTGCGGCAGAACCGCGAGTCTGGGAAATAAGTCAGGCTTCGTTAACTATGTGGTTGCCGGCTTTACTGGCGGCGATATCACAGTCCCGGTTCCAACTTACCGGGGTGTTGAGCAGCCATACGGTCACATTTGGGAGTGGGAGGACGGTATCCTATATAACATTCAGGCTAATGATGCAGGCGGGCAATCTCAGGTATTTATATGTGATGACCCGGCTAACTATGCTGATGTACTCACAAACTACATGCAGGTTGGATTGCTTCCACGAAATGAAGGTTACATAACCAGGTGCCTGCTTGATGAGGGGCTTACAATTCCAACCGAGGCGACTGGAGGCAGCTCAACAACGCGCTACTCAGATTATTTCTATACATCAATACCCGGCTCTGGTAGTGCTATTAGAGGGTCTCTGGTGTCTGCGGCTGCGTTTGATGGCGCGACTGCGGGCCTCTTTTTCCTGTTTACGATTTACGTTCCGGCGTCTACGTTTGCGTACTTCGGGTCTCGGCCTTGCTTCATTCCGTAGAACGAGGCGCGATCGCCGAAGGCCGAAAAACGGAGCACGGGGCGATTTTAGTTCTTTGATTAAGGTTGTAGTTGGCGAGGGTCTCTGGTGTCTGCGAATGCGAATAATGGCGCGAATGCGGGCCTCTTTTACCTGAATACGAATAACGTTCCGGCGAATACGAATGCGAACATCGGGTCTCAGCCAAGCTTTTTAATTAATTGATTTCACCGACTAAACCCTGCCACTTGGCAAAAAATGACAATTTTAAACCGCTTTATGGTAGTCACATGGCGAAGTATAGCGGCTTAACAGAAGCAAAACTATGAAACGAATTTCACATCTGTACGAAAAATTATGCAGCATGGATAACCTCATCCTGGCTGATGCTAATGCCCGCAAAGGCAAGCATAAGCAGTACGGGGTTATTAAGCATGATATGCGTAAAGATGAAAATCTGATCGCCTTGCAGCGTTTGTTAATAGACAGAAGCTTCCGCACCTCAGAATATCACGTTTTCAAAATTAACCACAATGGCAAGGAGCGCGAAATATACCGGCTTCCCTATTTTCCTGATCGCATAGTTCACCATGCGGTTATGAACGTTGTTAAGCAAATATGGGTATCGGCTTTTACCTCCGACACTTTTAGCTGCATTGAGGGCAGAGGCATACACCAGGCGGTAAAAGAGGTTAAAGCTGCCCTGGTAAATGAGCCTGAAACAAGGTACTGCCTTAAACTCGATATAAGGAAGTATTACCCCTCAATTGATCACGGCATACTTAAGTCTTTAATAAGGCGTAAGATCAAAGATGCGGGCGTTTTGTGGCTGCTTGATGAGATTATAGACAGTGCCCCCGGCTTGCCTATCGGCAACTACCTGAGCCAGTACCTGGCTAACCTTTACCTTGCCTATTTTGATCATTATGTAAAGGAGGTGCTAAAGGTTAAGTATTACTTCCGCTATGCCGATGACATGGTAATATTAGCATCAAATAAGGCTGAGCTTCACTCGCTTTTCACTCAAATTAACCTGTATCTAACCCAAAACCTGAATTTAGCTATAAAAAGCAACTATCAGGTGTTTCCAGTTTCGAGCCGTGGAATAGACTTTCTTGGCTACGTATTTTACCACACTCACACGCTTTTGCGTAAATCAATCAAGCAAAGATTCGCCCGTAGTATAGCCCGCAAAGGCATAGCTGGTAATCTTTCAATAGCCGCTTACAACGGCTGGGCAATGCACTGTAATTCCAAAAACCTTTTAAAGAAAATACTCAATGAGAACAAACGCGAAATTTCTGCCGCCGAGGCTTCTTGATCTTGGCAATGGGCAATACCACTTCAACCATAGTGTTGAGGTGCAGGCCGATGAGAACGGCCAGCCAGACTATTACTACGAGTCAGTCCTCGTTAACGGCGAGCCTACCTATAACCTGCTTGTAACTTCAATGATTGCAGACAGGTACTCAACCGCTCAGGAACTGGCACTGATCAATAACTTTAACGCTGATAAAGAAGTTCAGGCCTACGTTGACTATCAGAGGTACAGGGAGCTATCTAAGCTTATTGCACTTTCACCGGCGCTTCTTTTAAAAGCAGAGGTTGACGCGCTGAACGTTGGCATCACAAAGATTAAAATTACGCTGCCACTTGCGAAGGTTGTTGCCGGTGGAGTTTACGCCTCACTTGCTGACCTTTTGATGAAAAAGAAAGCAATATTTGCCTCAACTGATACTCATGTAACGGTTTGGGTGAGTTATTTGCTTGAGCAGCATCAGGCTATACTTGCAGCCGATCCGGAAGTTACAATTGAAACTTAATGAAAAGATTTTCCGACTTCAACGTCACGGCGCCGGAAAAGACGTTTGACGGCGAGAAGATTAAGATATTTAAGATTCTCAACCGTGAAATAAAGGTTCTGAACTACCGCATGGTAGATAGCAAGTTCAAACAAAGCCAGCAAAGGCTTGACCTACACATTGAGCTTGAGAACGTAAAGTATATTGTTTTTACCGGCTCAGTCAACCTGATAAAGATGATTACACAAATTGACAAGGCAGATCTCCCGTTTTTAACGGTTATTGAAAAGGACGGAGAGTCCTTTAAGTTCACATAAAAAAAAGAGGCCTCTGCCTCTTTGCGGCCTGTCCAGGGCCAACAAAATAAAGGTGCGCAAACACCACGACAAAGGCCTTTTAAAAGCCTTATCGGTGTTTGCGCACCTATTTAATTTTTGGACATTGCAAAACTACTAAAAAAACAACTCATGAAAACAAAGAACTACAGCAGCGCCCCACTGCCATTCCAGGGGCAAAAAAGAAGATTTGTAAAACAATTCATAGAAGTAATAAAAAAGCGACCTGGTCAGGTTTATGTTGATCTGTTTGGTGGTAGTGGATTGTTGAGTCATGTTGCTAAGTCAACACACCCTGATGCACAGGTAATTTTCAATGATTATGATAATTTCAGTCAGAGGCTCTCAAACATACCAAAAACAAATATTTTACTGTCCGATCTTCGCGAATTGAATAAAGGTATTAATCCTGATGCAAAGCTAAGCGATAGCCAGCGAGAACGCGTCCTGAAGCGAATAAAACAAGAGAACGGCTTTGTAAACTATATTACACTTTCATCATCATTGCTGTTTGCTATGCAATATGTGAAATCATTTGATGATCTGAGTAAGTCAACATTTTACAATAAGGTCAAAATGAGTGATTATAATGCGGATGGCTACTTGTCAGGCGTTGATATTGTAAAGGATGATTATCGTAATGTTTATAGCGCATTCAAAGATCAGCCGGGCGTTGTATTTCTTATTGATCCGCCATATTTATCAACTGATTGCAGCTCATACGAAAACTACTGGCGCCTGAAGGATTACCTTGATGTAATGCTTTGCTTGTATGATAATTCTTATGTTTACTTCACCAGCAATAAAAGCAATATAGTTGAGCTCTGTGAGTGGATTGAAACTAACACTGGCGGTAAGAATCCTTTCAATGGAGCTGTTACTCAAACCATGAGTGTTTCACCAACCTACAACACCTCCTATACTGATATGATGATCTATAAGTATATTTAAACACCCTTTAAACCTAATTTAAATAGCTTTGCAAAACCATTTAGTGTGCGGAAAATTTCTCACATTTGGTTTTGCAAAGTGTTACTTTTCGATTTTGCGATTATATATGTGCCCTATGTGCCTATGTGGTGAAAAAAGAAATAATTTAACCACATAGAAACATAGAACACATAGTTTATAAGTAGTTTCTAAGCCCTATGTGCCTATGTGGTAAAAAAAGAAAGAATAGAACCACATAGAAACATAGAACACATAATTTATAAGTAGCTTAAAAGTAGTTTCTAATCCCTATGTGCCTATGTGGTGAAAAAAGAAAAAGATGTGGTGAAAAAGGAATAAAACAGCTTATTCTTCTTCTTCCCCGATTTTATTCACTTTGTGAAAGTGATCGTAAACAATCTTCGCCCTTGAATTTCCAACGGCAGCTTTCAGCTCTTCCATTGTAGCAATGCGGATGTTTTTCACCGATTTAAATTTCTGAAGCAGAAGCTGAGACGTTGATGGACCTATGCCTTCAATGTCGCTTAGCGCGGTTTTAATGGTTCCTTTTTCACGTTTTTTACGATGGTGGGTGATGCCGAAACGGTGGGCTTCATCGCGCATTTGCTGGATTATCCGAAGGGTCTCTGATTTTTTGTCGAGATGAAGTGGCACCGGATCTCCCGGAAAATACAGTTCTTCAAGCTTTTTGGCAATGCCGATTACCTGAATTGTATGCTGAAGTCCCAGCTTTTCTATACTGATCATGGCTGAACTCAACTGCCCCTTTCCACCGTCAACAATAACCACCTGCGGCAATTCCTGCTCCTCTTCAAGCATACGGCTGTAGCGGCGGTACACCACTTCTTCCATGGAAGCGAAATCGTTGGGACCTTCCACTGTTTTGATGTTGAAGTGGCGGTAATCTTTCTTTTCAGGTTTTGCATCCCTGAAAACCACCAACGCAGCCACCGGATAAGTTCCCTGGGTGTTTGAATTGTCGAAACACTCCATATGCACCGGTTGCTGTTTCAGTCCGAGGTCTTTTCTGATGGTGTCAAGAATGCGGTTGGTGCGTCGCGAAGGATCAACCAGCTCTTTTTGACGTTGCTTGTCGAGCTGATAATATTTTGCATTGCGCTCCGACAGCTCAAGCAATTGTTTTTTGTCGCCTCTTTGCGGAACCGTATAAGTGATGTCCGGAAGCCTGAACTCCGGCATCAGCGGGACAATAATTTCTGAAGCGCCGCTGCTGAAACGCTGATGAAGATCGGCAATGGCCAGCGTCAGCAACTCCTCAGTAGTTTCTTCGAGTTTCTTTTTCAGCTCAACCGTGTGCGATTGAATAATGGCTCCTGAGGCAACTTTCACAAAATTTACATACGCTGCCTGCTCATCTTCAATAATCGAGAAAACATCCACATTATTGATGGATGGATTGACCACCATCGACTTGCTCTGGTATTTATCCAGAAGTTCAATCTTTTCTTTGACGATGTGTGCCTTTTCAAAAGCAAATTCAGCAGCATATTCTTTCATCAGGTCGTGCAACTGGCTTTTCACCATGCCAATGTTTCCCTTGATGATGCTTCGGATTCCTTTCACTGTATTCAGGTAATCTTCCTCACTTTGCAGCCCTTCGCAGGGACCCAGGCAATTGCCGATATGATATTCAAGGCACACCTTGAATTTTCCTGAACTGATGTTGTTGGATGTCAGATTCAGCTTGCAATTCCGCAAAGGGTAAAGCTGTCGGATCAGGTCAAGTAATGTGTGCATTAGTTTTCCTGAAGCATAGGGGCCAAAGTATTCGCTTCCGTCTTTTATCAGATTCCTTGTCGGGAAAACCCTGGGGAAAGGCTCATTTTTGATGCAAATCCATGGATAGGTTTTGTCATCCTTGAGCATAATATTGTAGCGCGGCTGATATTCCTTTATCAGGTTGTTTTCCAGAAGCAATGCGTCATATTCGCTGTCAACAACAATCCATCGGATGTCGGTAATTTTTGAAACGAGCACCCTTACCTTGCCTGCCAGTGAATTATCTTTATTGAAATAGGAAAGCACCCTTTTCTTGAGATTCTTGGCTTTGCCGATATAGATAATCTTCCCGTCCTTATCAAAATACTGATACACCCCGGGGTTCGACGGGAGCGTTTTCAGAAGGGTGGAGAGGCTGGCGGGCATGTGGAAAACAATTTACTTTTCTTCTTCCCTCATATGATTAAAGCCTTGCGCCTCAATCGGGTATAAGCTTCCGCCATTGCTGATGAGGTATTCGCCTTCTGCTTTCTCAAGCATATGACCGATAACGTGAATGCCATTGATTGCTTTTACTTTATCGAAATCGTTCACATCAACCGTGAAGAGAAGCTCATAATCTTCGCCTCCGTTCATGGCCGCAGTGGTGGGATCAATGGTAAACTCAGCGGCAACTTCGGCAGTAACCACATCAATGGGCAGTTTATTTTCATAGATTCTGCAACCCAGACCGGAGTCTTTTGCAATGTGCAGGATTTCACTGGCGAGTCCATCAGAAATATCGATCATAGCCGTTGGCTTAACACCGGCTTCGCGAAGTTTAACAAGCACATCGGCGCGGGCTTCAGGTTTTAACTGACGTTCGAGCACATAATCATTGCCTTCAAGATCGGGTTGCATTTGAGGGTTTGCTTTGTACACCTGCTTTTCGCGTTCAAGCAGCAGCAGCCCCATATAAGCTCCACCCAGATCGCCGCTCACACAAACCAGATCATGTTCGCGTGCGGTATTCCGGTAAACGACATCTTCTTTTTTTGCCCTGCCGATCGCGGTTATGGAGAGAAACAAACCTGAAACCGAGGATGTTGTATCGCCGCCAACCATATCAACCTTGTATTTCTCACAAGCCAGTTTTATGCCGGCATAAAGTTCATCAAGGGCTTCCACCGAAAAGCGGTTGGAGACTGAAATTCCAACAAGCAACTGTTCGGCAACACCATTCATGGCTACAATATCCGAAATATTAACTACCGCAGCCTTGTAACCCAGATGCCTGAGGGGAGTGTAGGTAAGGTCGAAATGAATGCCTTCCACCAGCAGATCTTTGGTAACAAGTGACACATAATCGCCATGATCTATTACGGCTGCATCGTCACCGACTCCCTTGAGTGTGCTGCTGTTTATGGGTGAGAAGCCGGAGGTAAGGTGGTCAATAAGTCCGAATTCGCCGAGGTCGGATAATTCTGTGCGTTTTGTAGCGTTGTCGTCGATCATTGAAGTAAAAGTTTTAAGCTGCAAAGTTAAGTATTCTTATGGAGTGGAAAGGATTGGTTTAAAGTATGGAATGCTTAGCTGCGATAAGCTGTAAAATATGAATGCATTAAAATGAAGCAATTTACCCTAAACACGGATGTCACACTGAGCCTGCCTGCCGCGCAGTCAGGCAGGCGGAGTCGAAGTGCGTTAAAATTTTTGTCAATCGATAATTCTGTAGTAAACCCCAATAACATTGTTAAATATTGGTCATTTTTGTCCTTCGATTCGCCGCGGCGAACTACCAATGACAGATTTGAATACAATCAAATGCTGATCAAAGTAAAAACCAACCTTAATCAATCTTAATAACCTTAGTAACAAAACTGACCCCAACGATTTTTGAACCTTATTTCTTCTTCAGAACCTTATCAGGCAAAACACTTTTTAATTCAAGGCAGAAATAAGGTTGGAAAGAAAAAATAAGGTTGGAGGTGTTCCGGTGGGTTGCCTGCTACTAAGGTTTGAAAGGTAAAATAAGGTTGGTCTTGCTAGCATTAAAGTTAAGAAATGCTTTCAGACTTTCCGCCCCTGAGCAAGGGTAACGATAACGCCTGTCATCTCCGCATTATGCTCAAATTATTTTTTGAGTTACAACTCAGGAGGACATCCTAAAATATTGATAATTAGATTATTCATGTGGCATATGGAAATCCGGACCTTGAGCAGCCCACAAAAAAACCTGCCCCGATAAAAGAGGCAGGTTTACTTTGAAAAGTGATTTCAAGAAGTTAATCCAACTTACTTGATTTCCCAGGTATCGCCACTGTTGAGCAGATCGTCAACGGTTTTGATTTTTGAGTTTTCCTTGGCATAGTTGATTTGTTCAACCACCATATCATCATAAGTAGGATAATTTGCTGAACGGATTACGCCGATTGCAATCGGAAAGTGCGGATAAGCCATCTTGGCAAGCATCAGGTGAATGCCGGGGTCCTGCTCATACATATCATGAACCAGCAGGTCATCTTCCGTAATTCCGTTTTCGCCCAACGTAACCACTTCGAGGCGCGAGCCACTGAGGCGGATGCCTTTATCTTTCTGCTTACCGAAAATCATAGGCTCTCCGTTGCGAAGCACAATCTGGCGTTCTTCGCGGTTGTCCTTATTGGTTACCGAATCGTGGGTTTTGTCAGCAAAAATAATGCAGTTCTGAAGTATTTCTATGATGGATGTGCCGTCGTGCTTTGCAGCTTCAAACATCACTTCGGTCATCATTTTCGGGTTGTTGTCAACCACACGTGCAAAGAAAGTGCCCTGAGCGCCAAGCACAAGTTCACCGGGATTGAACGGATGTTCAATAGTTCCCTGTGGCGATGTTTTGGTAACACTTCCCATTGGGGTAGTGGGTGAATACTGACCTTTGGTAAGACCGTAAATCTGATTGTTGAAAAGCATAATATTGATGTCAATATTTCTGCGTATAATGTGGATGAAATGGTTTCCGCCAATGGCCATTGAGTCACCATCGCCGGTTGCCATCCATACACTCAGGTGCGGATTGGCAATTTTCACACCCGATGAAATGGCTGCTGCTCTTCCATGGATTCCATGAATACCATAAGTATTCACGTAATATGGAAACCTTGATGAACATCCGATCCCGGAAACCATCATCAGGTTTTCTTTGCGATATCCAAGCTTTGGAAATACATTGGCAACGGCCGAAAGTATGGCATGTGCTCCGCATCCGGGACACCATTTTACCATCTGATCGCTAACGAAATCATCTTTGGTAAGTTCTACCGAAGAACGTTCTATTGTCAAGTTGGGTTGATTGCTCATAATTATTTCTCCTCCAGCGTTTTGTTGATAGCCGTTACAAGCTCTGTAACTGTGAACGGTAGTCCCTGAACTTTATTATACTGCGTGTACACATGACCATACTGGGTCATTTTCAGGTAATTGACAAACTGGCCGCTGTTCAATTCGCAAACCAGTATTTTTTTGAATCCCTTCAGTACTTCTGAAGTATTTTTAGGTAAAGGCATAATGTAATGGAAGTGGGTGTGGCTCACTTTTTTGCCTTCTTTCTGAAGCAACTCCACGGCTTCTTCAACAGCGCCGAAAGTTCCGCCCCAGCTTACTACAAGAACATCACCTTCTTTTTCGCCGGTAATTTCCTGCTCGGGAATATAATTTGCAATGCGCTGAACTTTTTCGTTGCGCAGATGGGTCATTTTTTCATGGTTCAGAGGATCGGTTGAAACGTTTCCGAAAACATCCTCTTTTTCAAGTCCGCCGATGCGGTGACGCAAACCTTCTGTTCCAGGCAAAGCCCATTTGCGGGCCAGTGTTTCCGGGTCGCGTCTGTAAGGTTTGTAATCGGGATCATTTGCTTCGGCAATCGGAGGATTGATATCGGGCATATCAGCTACTTTCGGAATGCGGAACAGTTGCGAACCGTTTCCGAGATAACCATCAGTAAGCAAAATAACCGGTGTCATATGCTCCATGGCAATTTTTGAAGCGATATAAGCATAGTTGAAACAATTGGCCGAAGATGAAGCAGCAATAACCACTGCAGGGCATTCGCCATTACGTCCAAACAATGCCTGATACAGGTCGCTCTGTTCGGTTTTTGTAGGCAATCCTGTACTTGGTCCGCCACGCTGAACATTCACAATTACCAGAGGCAATTCGGTCATAACAGCCAGTCCGATGGCTTCGCTTTTGAGTGAAAGACCGGGGCCTGAGGTAGTAGTTAAAGCGAGAGAACCGGTGTAGCTGGCGCCGATGGCAGAGCAGATTCCGGCAATTTCATCTTCTGCCTGAAAGACTTTTGCGCCCAGCGATTTGTATTTTGCCAGTTCAATCAGAATTTCAGTAGCAGGGGTAATGGGGTAGGAGCCAAGGAAAAGCGGTCGGCCTGAACGCTCAGCAGCGGCCAGAAATCCCCATGCGGTGGCAACGTTGCCGGTAATATTGCGGTAGCGGCCTGGTTTGAGTGCGGCTTTACTCACCTGATAAACTGAATCAAGGGCTTCCACTGCATCGGCAAAACTATAACCGGCTTCAAGCACAATTTTATTGGCTTGTATAACCTGAGGCTTGCTTTGAAATTTCTTGTCGAAAAAATCGTAGGTAGCATCAAAACTCCATCCGAAAATGTGATACATAATACCGAGGGCAAACATATTTTTGCTCTTGTCAATGGTTTTTGTATCAATTCCCAAAGGTTTAAGGCTGGCTCTTGTGAGCGAAGTAATCGGTGCTTTAACCAGATTAAAGGTTTCAAGACTTCCATCTTCGAGCGGACTGGTCTGATAGCCGGCTTTTTTAATAGCAGGTTCGTCAAAAGTGTCCATATCCACAATAATGGTAGCTCCTGGCTTAGCCCACTTCAGATTTGATTTCAAAGATGCAGGATTCATAGCTACCAGCACATCGCAAAGGTCGCCGGTGGTTTCAATTTTTTTAGCACCCACGTGAACCTGAAAACCGGAAACACCGGCTATGGTATTGTGAGGAGCCCGGATTTCAGCCGGATAATCGGGAAAGGTAGCTAAGTCGAGGCCCGCTAAAGCAGCTGTGTCAGAAAACAAGGTTCCTGTAAGCTGCATTCCATCGCCGGAGTCGCCAACAAATTTGACAACTACTGCATCACGCTGGATGACATTACTTTTAATTTTTACCATGATTATTAGGAGGTTGATTTACTTACTTCAGGCGACAAAGTTATATTATTTATCTGCTGTGCAAAGCAAGCAGGATATAAAATTTATTTTATCGGTGCTTATATAATTATCATAGATACTATGCCAGGGTAAGTGCAACATAATGAGGATGATAATTTAAATGTGTATTACAGGTTTATTTAGAAAGCTTAAAAATAGCCGGTTGAGATTATTTGTGAATAAATTAGGCATATATTTGCAGCGGAAGATTACACCAAACATTAACTAAATACTATACAGCTATGGCTTACGTAATTACAGATGACTGTACTGCTTGCGGTACCTGCATCGATGAATGTCCGGTTGACGCTATCGCCGAAGGCGATATCTACAAGATTGACGCAGATGTATGCACCGATTGTGGTTCATGCGCCGATGTGTGCCCTGTAGAAGCAATTCATCCTGCATAAGCAGTCATTCAGGTTTTTAAAAGCCTGTCACTCGTGGCAGGCTTTTTTTTATGGTGATAAAGGGAAACTTTATTTACCTACATTTGTTTAAAATCCTGAATTTACCAAGCCCCGGTTTGCACTATATTTGCATCAGGCGAATCATTTAACCGATTGAAATGGATAAACTTTCATACCTGTCAAATGCTGACGGTGATTATATTGAACAACTCTACAAAAGTTACCTGAACGAACCGTCTTCGGTTGACCCGGGATGGCAGAAGTTCTTTGAGGGTTTTGAATTTGCGAAAAAGAATTTTGGGCCGGACTCCGATAAACTTACCGTTCCCGGTGAGTTTAAAGTGATCAATCTCATTAACGGATACCGGCAGCGTGGACATTTGTTCACCCTTACCAATCCGGTGCGTACACGCCGCAAATACTCACCAACCCTCGATATTGAAAATTTCGGTCTGTCGAAAGATGACCTTAACAAGGTTTTTCAGGCAGGCAATGAAATAGGTATTGGCCCTGCTACCCTCTCAAAAATTATTGAACACCTCGATCAGACTTACTGTCAGTCGGTAGGCGTTGAATTTGCCTATATCAGAAATGAGGAAGTTTACCACTGGCTGCGCCGGAAAATGGAGTCAAAGCGCAATCAACCCCGGTTGGGTAAAGCCATTAAAACCTCTATTCTGCGAAAACTTTCAGAAGCCGTTTTTTTCGAGAAATTTCTTCATAAAAGATTCCCGGGACAGAAACGATTCTCGCTCGAAGGCGGAGAGTCACTGATTCCTGCCCTCGATGCCATTATTGAAAAAGGTGCTGCCCTTGGTGCTGAAGAATTCCTTATCGGGATGCCGCATCGCGGAAGGCTGAATGTTTTGGCCAACATCATGGGCAAACCTTACAAGGACATTTTTAATGAGTTTTCGAACAAGGAATTTGACGATGAATTTTTGCTTGGCGATGTAAAATATCACCTCGGCGCAACCCTTCAGCGTCCTACACATGCCGGAAAAACCATTGATCTTACCCTGGCTCCGAATCCTTCACACCTCGAAACCGTAGGTCCTGTGGTTTCAGGAATTGCCCGTGCCCGTATTGACCAGATTTACAAAGGAGATACCGATAAGGTTGTGCCCGTCATTATTCATGGCGATGCATCCATCTCAGGTCAGGGCGTGGTTTACGAAATGGTTCAGATGTCGGAGCTTGAAGGCTACCGCACCGGAGGAACAGTGCATCTCGTAGTGAATAACCAGGTTGGCTTTACCACCAATTACCTTGATGGCCGCAGCAGCGTTTATTGCACCGATGTTGCCAAAGTTGTGCAATCGCCCATCTTTCATGTAAATGCCGACGATGCTGAAGCAGTGGTTTATTCCATAGAGCTGGCCATGGAGTTTCGCGAAAAGTTTGACAAAGACGTGTTTATTGATCTTCTCGGATACCGCAGGTATGGCCACAACGAAGGTGATGAACCCCGGTTTACACAGCCTGTGCTTTATAAAGCCATTGAAAAACATCCTGATGTAAGGCAGATCTATGTGGATAAGCTTATTGCCGAAGGCTTGATAACTTCAGATGATGCCTCGGCCATCGAAAAAGAGATCAACGATATTCTCGAAGCCCATCTTGCCGAGTCGCATCAGGCAGAAAAATCGAAAGTTACTCCGTTTCTCGGGCCAACCTGGAACAACATCAGGATAGCGGTGAATGAAGATTTCGAAAAATCGCCCGATACCGGAGTTGACCTGAAAGTTCTGCAAAAGCTGGGTGATAAAATTACCCTTTTACCCGAAGGAAAAGCTTTTAACCGAAAACTTGTAAAGCTGATGCAGGATCGTAATGCCATGCTTCAGCCCGGTGGAAAGCTTGACTGGGCAATGGGAGAACTGCTGGCTTATGCTACCTTGCTTAATGAAGGAATACCTGTAAGGCTCAGCGGACAGGATTCGCAGCGCGGCACTTTTTCTCACCGCCATTCGGTGCTCACCATCGAAGATTCGGAAGAAAGGTATGTCCCACTCAAAAATATAAGTAAAAGCCAGGCATCATTCGAAGTTTTCAATTCCCCCTTGTCGGAATATGGTGTGCTTGGGTTTGATTATGGCTATTCGCTTTCATCGCCAAATTCGCTTACCATTTGGGAAGCTCAGTTTGGCGACTTCTTCAACGGAGCTCAGATTATTATTGATCAGTACCTCAGCAGTGCCGAAGACAAGTGGCGCGTAATGAGCGATCTGGTGCTTTTTCTCCCGCATGGCTACGAAGGTCAGGGACCTGAGCATTCTAGCGGACGTATTGAACGTTTCCTCTCGCTTTGCGCGGAGAATAATATGCAGGTAGTGAATTGCACCACGCCTGCCAACTTTTATCATTTGCTGAGGCGGCAGGTAAAAAGACCTTTCCGTAAACCCCTGATTGTTTTTACCCCCAAGAGTCTGTTGCGCCATGCTTCCTGTGTTTCATCTCTGGAAGAGCTCAGCAAGGGAGGATTTCGCGAAGTAATTGATGATGATGTTGTTGACCCTGAAAATGTTAACCGGGTTATCTTTACAAGTGGTAAATTGTATTACGATCTGCTTGAGGAGCGCGCAAAACGTGGTTCCTCAGAAGCAATTGTGAGAATTGAGCAGTTGTATCCTTATCCCAAAGAACAGGTGAGTGCGGTTCTTGCACGTTATCCTAAGGCCGGGAGGATTGTTTGGGCACAGGAAGAGCCTGCAAATATGGGTGCATGGTCATTTATTCTCCGCAATTTCAAGGACGACAATATCCTGCTCGTTGCACGTCCCGAAAGCGGAAGTCCAGCCACCGGATCTTCAAAATTGCATGCCATACGTCAGCGCAAAATTGTGGAGAAATCATTTGGTGAATGTACTTGCCTGAATGCCAATGTTATTTGTAAAATGGTGTGCGCTCCACATGAGTGGTCATTTGTACCTGAAGCAGCAAAAACAGAATAAAAATATTGTATAATGATTATCGAAATTAAAGTGCCCAGCCCGGGCGAGTCCATTTCTGAAGTTCAACTGGCCTCATGGCTTGTGAATGATGGTGATTTTGTAGAAAAGGATGCCGAGATTGCCGAAATTGATTCGGATAAAGCAACCCTTACCGTCAGCGCTGCCGAAGAAGGAATAATTAAACTTCTGGCTGAAGCCGGAGATGTGATAAAAGTAGGTGCTGTTGTGGCTACCATTGATTCTTCCGCAGCCAAGCCTGCAGGCACCCCCAAAGCAGCTCCCAAAACTGAAGAAAAAGCGGCTGAAGCAAAAGCTCCGGTTGTTGATGAGGTGAAACCAACTTCTTCGCCAACTGAAAAAAGCCCGGAGGTTCAGGAAGAGAAAAACCTGCACGTTTCGCCGCTGGCACGCCGCATTATGAAGGAAAAAGAGGTGACAGAAGGAGATATTCTGGAATACATCAGCAAAATCAGAATCGGAAAAGCCGATATTGAAGAGGTTGCTTCCGCGAAAAGTGCAACGGCATCGTTCAAAAAAGCAATGCCGGAATCTGCAAAAGGTGGAACCCGTAATTCGGAAAGGAAGAAGATGTCAACCCTCCGCCAGAAACTGGCACAGCGACTGGTTTCCGTGAAAAACGAAACGGCCATGCTCACCACTTTCAATGAAGTGAATATGAGCCGTATTATGGAAATCAGAAAGAAATACAACGAAAAGTTCAAAGAGAAACATGGAATTTCGCTGGGTTTTATGTCGTTGTTTACCAAAGCCATAACCATTGCGCTGAAGCACTATCCACAGGTTAATTCTATGATTGACGGCGATGAACTGATTTCATATGACTATGCGGATATCGGCATTGCTGTTAGCGCCCCAAAGGGATTGGTGGTTCCGGTTGTAAGAAACGCCGAAAGCCTCAGTCTGGCTCAGATAGAGCAGAAAATTAAGGAACTGGCGGTGAAAGCCCGTGATAATAAAATTACCCTTGATGAAATGACCGGCGGCACATTTACCATTACCAATGGCGGTGTTTTTGGCTCTATGTTGTCAACGCCCATTTTAAATCCTCCGCAAAGTGCAATACTTGGCATGCACAACATTATTGAAAGGCCCATTGCCTTGAACGGACAGGTAGTGATTGCACCTATGATGTATGTGGCACTTTCTTACGATCACCGTGTAATTGACGGACGTGAGTCGGTGAGTTTTCTTGTAAAAGTTAAGGAGCTGCTCGAAAATCCTGAAAAAATGTTGATGGATGGGGTAGATCCTTTGCAGGCGTTGTTGGAGCTGTAAGTTTGTGCTCTTTCCGGCCGTCGGGCAGCTTACCCTAATACGCAAAGCAGGCGGGCTCAGCGAAGCTAATCTTTTGAATCTTATATCCTGTCAATCCTCATAAAAACTTCAAAATACTTCTGCCTGTCCATGTCAGACCAGTGGATATGGTTGTACCTATATTGAAAGGTTTGTATCTGGCAAACCACTGTCAGAATAACGATGGCGGCTATTAATCCATTGTGTTGTAATCTGTTGCGTATATTATCCAGCGCCATTGCCAGCAGTATCATAAACAGCGGAATGTATTCAATATACACCCTCGAAGAGAAACTTCCGCCATACCACCAGTTGCTCCACGAGGAGAAAACATAGGTAATTATCAGAAAAAACAGAATCCAGGCCCGGAACATAAACCTTTTCTTTTTCCAGAGGTAAATGCATCCCGCGAAAGCGAGCAGATATATGGGTGTATAGAGGAACAATCCTTTTTTGAAACTGAAAAGTATTTCCGGAATATGCGGGTTCAGAAAGTCAAACCCTTCGCCGATGTAAGAATAAACGAAAAAACTACCGGTTGCCAGTTTGTAGAAAATAAGTTGCAGTGAAACTATGGCAAAAATCAGGATGACTCCTGCGGCTGTATATTTTATCTGCTTTAAGCTACTGACTATGCCTTCGCGAAACACCTCCTCCTTGCCGGCAGCAAATGGAAGAATAAATAAAATAAGTCCGTTTACAGGCCGGATAAGGACAATTATTCCCAGAAGCAAAGAAAGTAACAGTATGTATTTAGGCCGGAATGTTGTGAAAAACTGCCGGGCATAAAAGAAGAACATCGAAATAAATGCAAAAGAATAAACATGCGACATGCCTGACTCACTGATGGAATAGTAGAACAGATTGGTCCCGAAAACGGCGGCAATCAATATAATTGATGTGATTTTTTCGGAAATCTGATAAGAAGCAAGTGTGCGTTTAAGGTAAAGCAGTCCAAGAAAGAGATAAAAAAGTGCAGCCAGGTTCACCGCGATCATGTATGGCTTTGAGTAGCCATCGGCATCAGCATTGCCGGCAAGACTTACGAAATGAGCGACAAGAAAAAACGGCATCTGTGCCAGCGCGGTGCCAGCATAATATTTGCTGATGTAAGCTCCGTTGCTGAATGCACGGTAGTCGTAAAACAGGTTTTCGTTGTAGTACTTTTCCTTTTCGATGTGATCGAAGAAAGTAAAATTCAGATCATGGTAAATGAAGATTGCTGGTAAATAAGCATAATAGCCTTTTGCATCTGATTCAAGCACACCTTTGTAGCGGTCGCCACCCCAATTGATGTTTGAAGTAACCAAAATCATTATCAGGCAAATCGCCATCAAAGTGAAGGAGGATGATTTAACAGAGTGCTTCACAGAATAAAGATGTTCAGTTTAGTTGCGGAGAAATCGATTTTCTTTAATGGCAAAGATATGCGAAACTTTTTCAAAGACCCGGAAATGCATTGATATTCATGGCCGGTATCAGGTCAAGCCCTGAAAAGCGGCATACCTGCGTATTTAAGATAAGGATTGAATCCTGGAGACTTAATGAACAGTTTTTAGATAAATATGTTGAAACCTCCGGTTGTGAATGAACTAACAGCAATAATAGGATATCCGATGCTATTATGTAGTAATTTTGAAGTCTGAAAATAAAATCAAGAATGCGAAAGAAAGTTGATTTTCTGGTGATAGGAACGGGCATAGCAGGTTTGAGTTATGCGCTGAAAGTTGCTGCATATGGAAAAGTATGTATTGTAACCAAATGTGAAGCACGCGAAAGCGCCACCCGATATGCCCAGGGTGGCATAGCTGCGGTTATGTACACTCCGGATACCTATGCCAAACATATCCGCGACACCATGATTGCCGGTGATGAACTGAGCGATCCGGAAATTGTGAAAATCACCATCACAGAATCAACAGACAGGGTTAAAGAGCTTATAGATTGGGGTGTAGCATTCGACAAAAATCCTGCCGGGCAATACGATCTGGCAAAAGAAGGCGGACATTCTGAGTTCAGGGTTTTGCATCACAAAGATCAGACCGGCGCTGAAATTGAAGAGATTCTGATTCAAAGGGTGAAAGAAAACAAGAACATCGAGATTCTTGAAAACCATTTTTCAATTGATTTGATTACGCAGCACCATCTGGGAGAAGAAGTGGAGCGCACTTCGCCTGATATTTCTTGTTATGGCGCTTATGTGATGAATAAGCTCAATCACCAGATCATTACCATTCTGGCCCGAACCACGATGGTGGCCACAGGAGGAACCGGAAATGTTTATGCTGTTACCACCAATCCTCCGGTAGCTACCGGCGATGGAATTGCTATGGTTCGCAGGGCGAAAGGCGAAATTGAAAACATGGAATTTATTCAGTTTCATCCAACCTCACTTTACAATCCGGCAGAAAAACCATCTTTTCTGATTACAGAAGCATTACGTGGCTCAGGGGCTGTGCTGAAAACCATGGCCGGTAAGGAGTTTATGCAGAAGTATGATGCACGCCTTTCTCTTGCTCCCCGCGATATTGTAGCCCGCGCCATTGATAACGAAATGAAGATCAGTGGAGATGACTATGTTTGTCTGGATGCCCGTCACCTCGATATGCAGGTTATCCTCAGTCACTTTCCTGCCATTTATGCAAAATGCCTGAGCATTGGCATTGATATGACAAAAGAAATGATTCCGGTTGTGCCGGCTGCGCACTACACCTGTGGCGGAATAAAAGTGGATAAGTTTGCCCGCAGCAGCATCAAAAACCTTTACGCTTCCGGCGAATGTGCTTCCACCGGTTTACATGGTGCAAACCGGCTGGCTTCAAATTCGTTGCTCGAATCGCTTGTGTTCTCTCACCGGGCTTCACAGGATGCCATTAGCATCTTCAAGAGTCACCCGTTTATGAATGTTGTGCCCGACTGGGATGCAAAAGGTACTGTTTTTAACGAAGAAATGATTCTGATTACCCAATCGCTGAAAGAGCTACAGGGCATAATGACCAATTATGTGGGCATTGTCCGTTCAAACCTCAGGCTTAAAAGGGCACATGACAGACTACAGATTCTTCAGGAAGAAACCGAAGATCTTTATGAAAAATCGGTGCTTACCGAGAAAATTTGTGAGCTTAGGAACATGATTGTGGTAGCCGGACTTATCATTCAAATGGCTATGGACAGAAAGGAAAGCCGCGGATTGCATCACAGCATTGACTATCCCAGAGTGTATAAGGAATAGTAAACATTTGTGAACATGAAGGGTTATTTTAAATAAGGCTTAATCAAAAGTCTTTTCAGGGATGATGCGCTTTCCGGAGTATTAATGCGAAATCAGAAGGTGTCTTCAGAATCCTTGATCAGCAAACCTGAGGAAAGCAGGATTCACATTTTTAATCATAAAAATAAACCAAACATATGGCACTGATAAGAGCAGTCAAAGGAATACATCCGAAGTTCGGGAAGAATTGTTTCTTTGCTGAAAATGCAACAGTAGTAGGCGAAGTAGAAATGGGCGACAATTGCAGCGTATGGTTCAATGCTGTGGTTCGTGGTGATGTGCATTACATCCGAATCGGCAACAACGTGAACATTCAGGATGGCGCTGTAATTCACTGCACCTATCAGAAATCGCCTGTAAATATCGGCAACAGCGTATCCATTGCGCACAATGCCATAATTCACGGGTGTACAATTCATGATAATGTGTTGATTGGAATGGGCGCCATTGTGATGGACAATGTTGTGGTGGAAAGCAACTCAATTATTGCAGCCGGAGCGGTTGTTTCGCAAGGTACCGTGGTTGAGTCGGGCAGTGTATATGCCGGTATTCCTGCAAAGAAAATCAAATCCATCGACACCAAGTTGCTCGAAGGGCAGGTAAACCGCATCTCAAAAAGCTATACCATGTATGCCAGTTGGCATGATCCTTCGATTGTGCCGGTGGAGTAGGAGGGGCTTTGACGAACGAAGCGTTTTATTGTTGACCTGAAAAGTTTTTCCGACCGAGGCGGACAGGCTTTCAACTTGTCAGGTCTTCTTGAAATATAAAAAGCGAACAAAGCAAACGCTGTGGCTTCGCGCGAAACAAACCTCTTTTCTGCCATAATGTCAACAACTGAATGTGGCAGACTTTTTGTGTAAATCAAGCCGTTAAACTAAATAAAACAAACGAAAAATGGGTTACCTTTTGATATTTGGTGTCTTTATGCTCATCAGTTGGGCTGTTGGTGCCAGACTTAAATCTAAATTCCGGGCTTACAGTAAGATTCCGGTTAACTATGGCATAACCGGCCGGGAAGTTGCCGAGAGAATGCTTCGCGATAGCGGGGTGTCTGATGTTCAGGTGATGTCTGTTCAGGGCGAACTTACCGATCACTACAATCCGGCCAACAAAACTGTGAATCTCAGTCCCGATGTTTATCATGGCCGCAGTATTTCAGCTGCTGCTGTTGCTGCACATGAGTGCGGACACGCTGTTCAGCATGCCACTGCTTATGCATGGCTGCAAATGCGTTCCAAACTTGTTCCTGTTGTAAGCTTTTCATCACGCTACGTGCAATGGGTTTTGCTTGCCGGTATTCTTCTTGTAAATACATTTCCGGGTCTTTTACTTGCAGGTATTGTTTTGTTTGCACTAACAACACTGTTTAGTTTTATTACCCTTCCGGTTGAAATTGATGCCAGCCGCCGTGCAATTGCCTGGCTTGATGGCAGCGGAATAACAACTACTGCTACACTGCCAAAAGCCCAGGAAGCGCTTCGCCTTGCTGCTTACACCTATGTGGTTGCTGCGCTGGCTTCGCTGGCTACTTTGCTTTATTACATCATGATTTACATGGGCAGAAGAGATTAATTCCCGATTGCTGAAGATAATAAAAAGGCTATCTCATTATTGGAGATGGCCTTTTTTGTCTAACCCGGGAATCACAAAATGGATTTTGGATTTATTTGCATTGTTGTTTTCTTCTATTATTATCAAATGACTTATCTTTGGTAAAGCAAACTTTCAGATTATGGAACTAACAATCAGTATTAAAGGTCAGAAGAATATATCCGAATTCTTAAATCTGATCCGGACTTTTGAATATATTGAAATTATCGATGTAAAAGAAGAAACTTCTGATTTGCCTGTTGAGCACATAGAATTACTTGATAAACGTTTACAAAAAGTTGAAGAAGGAAAAACATCTTATCAAAAATGGGATGTTGTAAAAAAAAAATATGAGGACAGGGCCTTATAGTGTTAAGATTTCACAAGATGCTGAATCTGATTTCGATAAATCGTATGAGTATTATTTAAAAATCAGCCCTGATTTGGCTGATGCGTTCTTTAAGAGTATTGATGATTGTTTTGAGATTATTAAAGTATCACCTCTGTCATATCAAGCGATTCATAAAAGTATAAGAAGATTCACTTTAAAAAGGTTTCCTTTTGTTATCTATTACCTGGTTGATAATCACACAATTAAAATTATTGCAATTTTCCACACGAGCAGGAATCCACAAATATGGACAGAACGAACATCTGATCAGTAAAATCCTCCATACATCCCCTGCATAATTTGATTTGGCAGTATTTATGACAGAACAGTTCATTTACAAATAGCAAAGCTTCTCCACCGAGGCTATGTTTCTCGTTGTAGCCATTACGCCAAGTTTTCGCTCAAAAAATGAATTGTTGATTTTTGTTTTGCCATAACCATTCGGGCAATAAACATAAACTGCATTTTTTTGAATGGAGAAGATATCCGGCAGAAACGATAATTTTTCAATGGCTTCAATCTTCTCATTTTCAGGTTGGCGATGCAGAAAAGTAATGTACATAAAAGCCGGATCGAAATCGCTGATGGAGAAAAAAGGATTCGATTTACTAATCTGCAACAGTTCCTTTTGCAGGATGGCAATTGCAGGAACATCGTATTCGAATCGCGCTTTGATGATATTTGAAACCATTCCTGAGATTACATCCGGATTTGTCTCCTCACTTTCAAAAATAATGTTGCCACTTTGAATGTAAGTACGGATGTTGTTCAACCCGCTATCAGAGAGAGCCTGAGTGAGCGCTGACATTTTGATCAGGTTTTTACCGCTGACATTAATTCCGCGCAGAAGCACTATCCAGGTTTGCATAATGGGAAGGTTAATGAAATTGAAAGTTTCGCAAAGCGCCGCAAAGCTAAAGTTTAACTGCAACCATTTATTAAAGCACTCCTAACCAGGAAAGTGCGTCTCTTAGTCCATCAGGATCTGTAAAATGTATCGCCTCAAAACCCAGTTTGCGGGAAGCTTCAATGTTGTGCAGATTGTCGTCGATAAATATGCAGTTTTCGGCATTCAGATTATATTTCTCCAGCAATACCCTGAAGATTTCAGGATCTGGTTTTATTAGCTTTTCTTCGCCTGAAACAACAATACCATCCATTAAATTGAGCGAAGGATAGCGCCCTTGTGCAATGGGAAAGGTTTCGGCCGACCAGTTGGTCAATCCGTAAACCTTATATCCTTTTTGAATAATTTCTTCCAGTATTTCAACTGTCCCCGGAATCTCTCCGCCCAGCATTTCGGGCCATTGTTTATGAAATGCTTCAATTTCAGTGGTCCACTCCGGATATTGAGAAGACAGTTCTGCGACAGAAACAGCAAATGGCTTTCCTGCATCTATTCTGAGATTCCATTCTGTAGTGCAGATATTTTCAAGAAACCACTCCATTTCGGTTTCTGAAGAAAATATTTTTTTGTAAAGGTTGCGGGGATTCCAGTCTATCAGCACACCACCGAAGTCGAATACTATCACTTTAGAAGGCATAGATTTTTGTAGTTAAATAAATAGTAAAGTGCCGGGAATACTTGTCTCCCGACACTCTATGCAAAACGTGTCCTGAAATATAATGTTGCGGTAAGCCTAAGAATTATTTCCCTATTCCTGCTCCTTCGGGTTTTAACATCTTAAAGTGTGTTGCACTTTCGGGTTTGTCATGCTCAACAAACGACAAGCCATTGCCACTGAAAGTGTGCCCCAGAAACTCGAGGTAAAATCCTCGTTTCGAATAACTTTCAATAGCAATCATGTTCTTTCCATCTTGTTTTGGCATAAAATGTAATACAAACCGGACATTGTCGTTCGTCGGGATATCGTCGTCTTCATCAACGCCAAGGTACCATTCTTCAGCCCCAAAGGGAGAATTGGTTTTGTAAACGCCCCACCAGTGATCCTGATTCTCATAAGATCTTATGGTAAATACATTGTTACCGGCACCAGCAACCGGACTGAACTGAAAATAGCAGTCTTTTTCTTCAGTCAATGATTTTATACTGTAAGATTTCGGTACCCCGCCTTTGTATAAAATCTGTGAATTGTTTGAATAAATGTAATTGTAATTTTCAGCGTCACGATCGGTAACAAGTACCCATTGCGAGGGCCATGAGATGCCGGTGTCGAGCGCTGTGCCATTGTCATCTTTGTCTTTGCTGCATGAACTCAATACCAGAAGGGAAGTGGTAATTAAAAGTACTGAAACCAGTGTGTTTATCCCTGGTTTGGGTAATCCATAAAAGTTTTTCATTTTTCAGTCAGGTTTTGGTTAAACAATAAATCAAAGCATGCGCAGTCAGGAGCAATCAGGTAAATAAGATGAAATATCTGACGGCTTCCGTTTACGCATGATAATATGCAAGTGGTTAAAGACTTACGCCTGGAATCAGAAATTAACAATGCTAATGGCCGAATGTTTATTTGACTTTTTAAATCGCTTATTCAGGAAAGTAGTATTGATTGATCAGCATTATTACCTGAACTAAAATTTCGTGGCTTCGCGAGGATACTTTAGTATGGAGAAATAAAAAACCCTGAAGCAAAAAATGCAACAGGGGTTTTGAAGGTTGGCAGGAAAAATGGTTAAAGATTTCTGAGTTTTGCTGAAATAATTTCGGCAGCTTTGATCAGTGGATATGCAGCCGGCGATGCGGTAAGGCAAGGGTGAGTGCCAATTTGTGAAATGAGTAATCCGTTGATCGACATGCGGTTTTCAATCGCCAGACCGATTACATTGGTTAACTCACCGGCACTGAGCCCGCCAATTACTTCACCACCAACTATAACGCCGGAGTATTTTGCAACAATCAGTTTTACCAATTGCTTGTGGGTGTCAGGCAGATTTCCGGGGTGACGGTCAATACCTTCGAAAACGCCGGTTACAACGGCAATATTTTCTTCATCAGCTCTGTTTTCAGTTAAACCAGCTGTGCCAAATCCATATTCACCTATGGCGGTTGAGTAAATGCCAATGGTTCCGCTGAAAGTTTTTACAACATGTATGTTGAAAAGATTCATTCCGGCAACACGGGCTTCAGCGCAAGCTGTAGAGGCAAGCATCGTAGGAACACGTTTGCGTGTGATAAAATCGCGTTTCTGGGCACAGTCACCAATCGCAAATATATCTTTAACATGGGTGCGCATATATTCATCAACAGCGATAAAACCACTTTCATCAACAAAAATTCCAGCTTTTGCAGCCAGTTCGGTATTGGGTTTATATCCCATTGATAGAATAACTGCATCGGCTTCAAGTATATCGCCGTTCTCCAGTCTTACGCCTTCCGCTTTAGTTGTTCCGGTTACTTCGCTTATTCCGTTTCCGGTGATAATCTTAACGCCGCGGTTTTCAAGTATGCCTGCAACCCTTGAAGCAATTTCATCATCAAAGGCAGAATACAGAATCGATTTTTCTTTTTCGATAAGCCAGACTTCATGACCATTTTTTTGAAGTTCATCTGAAAACTCAACCCCGATAAATCCGGCTCCGATTACAACAACCTTCTTCAGATTGTCAATTTTGCCTTTCATTACATCAAGGTAGGTTTTGTCTTTCGGTATCACAAAAACATTGTCGAGATCGGCACCTTTGAGCCATTCGGGTTTTAAAGGAGTTGATCCGGTTGCAATTACAAGTTTGTCGTAGCCGATCAGCTGGCCATCATCAAGAGTAACGGTTTTTGCCTCTTTGTCTATGGCAACTACTTCATTCACCAGTGATTCGACGCCCGATTTTGCCAGCATTGTATCCACAGGCATAATGTTTTGCTGACTGCTTTCGAGTGTGCCAAAAATGTAAGGGATACCGCAGGGAACCATCATGTCCTTCTGTTTCTTTACCAGAATAAAGCTTTTATCACTCCACGATGATTTACCTGTTACTGCAGCAACCATTCCGGCCGCGCTTCCGCCAATTATCAATACATCTGTCTTTTTCATTTTTTTGTTTTTTATACTGTTTCCAGACCTTTTCTCAGGTCTTCAATAATGTCTTCAACATCTTCAATACCAACAGAAAACCTGACAAGATCGTCGGTAATTCCTGCGGCAATTTTATTTTCGTGGCTTACAGCCGCATGGGTCATAGAGGCAGGGTGTTGAATGAGTGTTTCTACGCCACCAAGCGATACTGCCAGAATTGCCAGATGCAGGTGATCCATCAGTTTCTTGCCTGCATCATAGCCACCTTTAAGGCCAAAACTCATCATTGAACCAAAGCCTTTCATTTGTTTACATGCCAGTTCGTATTGTGGATGATCTTCCAGTCCGGGATATCTGATCCAGGCAACTTTAGGATGCGATTGCAGGAAGTGAGCTACTTTCATTGCGTTTTCCTGGGCCCGCTCAATCCTTATTGCAAGGGTTTTTACACCCCTGATAACCATAAATGCCTGTGTGGGGTCCATATTGCAACCCATGTAAACCATTGAATGCCTGATCTTCTTGTATAATTCCGGATCTTTTGTTACAATCACACCGCCAACAATATCAGCATGGCCATTGATGAACTTTGTGATGGAATGGAGTACCACATCTGCACCCAGATCGAGTGGTTTCTGCAGGTAAGGTGAGCAGAAAGTGTTGTCAACCACAAGAATCAGGTTGTGTTCTTTTGCGATTTTTGCACAGGCAACAATATCGGTAATATCCATGGTTGGATTTGCCGGAGTTTCAATATACAAAACTTTGGTGTTGGGTTTTATGGCTGCGATAATGTTGTCGGTGTTCGAAGTATTTACAAAACTGGCTTCCACATTAAATCTGGAGAAATCCTGTTCGAGCACACCACGTGCCGGACCATAAACGGCATCAGAGCTTACAATGTGACTGCCTGCACCCAACAGAGCCATGTAAACGCTGGTGATTGCGCCCATTCCTGAACTGGTTGCAATGCCGTCGAACCCGTTTTCAAGTGCAGCAATGTTTTGTTCAAATGCCCTGATTGTTGGATTTCCGATGCGGGTATAAATGTATCCGTCGCTTTTCCCTGAAAAGCAATCGGCACCATCCTGTGCACTTTTAAACCTGAAGGTTGATGATTGGTAGATGGGAACAGTTGCGCTCCCGAATTCGTCGTCAAAAGCACCTGCATGGATTAGTTTGGTGTTGAAACCTTTGTCATTCGTGTTCATTTTTCGTAGTATTTAGTTAAAATTCAATTCCCTTGCGGGCTTCAATTCCTTTTGAGTAGTAATGTTTAATTTCGGTCATTTCGGTTACCAGATCGGCAACATCATAGAGTTCCGGAGGAGCGTAACGTCCGGTCATCACGATTTCCATATTGTCCGGTTTAGCATTCAGAAGTGAAAGTATCTCTTCTGTTTCAAAAAGATGATAATGAAGTGCAATGCAGAGTTCATCGAGTATTACTATGTCACATTTGTTTCCTGTAATTATTGCAGTCACTTCTGTCAATCCTTGCCGCGCTGCATCAATATCTTTTTGGGTTGGCTCGTTCACAATAAAGCAATCCAGACCGTATTGTTTCAGTTCAATTTCCGGGAAGCGGGTTAATGCATCCAGTTCTGCGTAATGCATTCCTTTCACAAATTGAGCAATAAATATGCGTTTGCCCGCTCCTGCAGCCCTGAGTGCAAGACCCAGCGCAGCTGTGGTTTTGCCTTTTCCATTGCCGGTGTAGAGATGGATGTATCCGCTCATATTTCACAATCTCAAAAATTGATAGAATTACACTTCCTTCAATTCTCCATTTTTGTATTTTTCATAGGCTTGCCTTAACGTAAGATCATGGGCATTCACCAGTATTTTCATTTTTAAATGCTTTAATGCGGTTGAAGCATTGTCGCCGGGGCCGTTTCCTGTGATGAGTACATCGGGGCTCAGTTCAAATACCCGCTGCGATGTTGCAGTTCCTGCCCCATGTGCCTCGTTTTTTACTGAACTGTTGTCAACAGCGCTTAATTCCTGACTCTCTTCGTCAAAAATGACGATGTATTCTGTTCTTCCGAAACGTGGGTCAATAATTGACTCCCAGGTCGTTCCGGAAGAGGTAAATGCAATTTTCATTTTATTTGTTTTTATTGTTTTCACTTCAATGTCAATGATTTATTGTCACTAACTTTTAACCTTTCACCTCATCCGCCCTTGGGGCACCTTCTCCTCAAGGAGAAGGACGCTCTGATTTGGCATTTAAGTAATTATTTACAATGACCTTCCGTCAGTCATTGATTTTTCACTTTTCCTCGTTATCGCTTCGCGTTCCCAAGGCATTCACTCTTCACTTTTCATTTTTCACTCTTCTCTTACCAACCTTTTCACTTTCTCCCAGCTATCCGTCACCAGGTCTTTCAAAAGACCATCATCGTATTCAACGATGGTTTGACCTTGTGTCATAGCTTTGGTAAAGTTTTCATCATAAGGCAGATCCGCTAAATGCACTATACCTTCTTCTGCAAGAAACTGCTCAATTTCAGCGCACTTTACAAGGTTTATATCGGCTTTATTGATAATGCAAGCAGCTCTAATTTTGAATTTTTTAACCAGTTCATAAACACGCTTTAAATCATGAAGGCCGGAAACAGAAGGTTCTGTAACCAATACGACAAAACTGGCTCCGGAAAGTGATGAAACCACCGGGCAACCTATGCCTGGTGAACCATCAATAAGAACGAATTCTTTTTGTTCTTCAATGGCAATTCCTTTGGCTTCATCTTTGACTTTTGCCACCAGTTTTCCTGAGTTATCAGCCCCAATACCCAATCGGGCATGAACCATTATACTGCCGGTTCTGATGTTCGATATGTACCACTTGCCGGCCAGGCGTGACTTGTTTCTTATGCAGTGTGCAGGGCAAATACGTGCACAATAGCCGCAGCCTTCGCAATTCATTGGATCAATGGTGAATCTGTTGAGCTTGACTGAAATTGCGTCGAACCGGCAAACATCTTTGCATTTTCCACACCTTATACAGTCAGCTTGTTCAATGTAGGCAAGTTCGCCACTGTAAAAATCATCAGAATAATTAAAATCAGGTTGCAACAACAGATGCATATCTGCTGCATCCACATCGCAATCAGCAACCACAACATCATTTCCGCCCAGAACTGCAAATGCTGCTGTCAGTGAAGTTTTTCCGGTTCCGCCTTTGCCTGAAATTATAACAATTTCTTTCATTTATTTCCCCCTTCCACATTGTTCAGACAATAGTCAAGAATTTCATTTAAAGCCACTTTTACTTCCGGAATAGTCCGGTAAATAAGTTTTCCTGAGGAATATAATTCAGCGATTTCCCGGCTGTTGGCTATCTTAGCCAGGATGGGGATGTTTTCATTCTGGCAGTATTCAATCACATCGTTGTTGCCGATTCCGTATCGGTTGATAACCACGCCACAGGGTTTTTTGTATGCACGAATGGTTTCAACTGCAAGGCTCAGATCGTGAAGGCCAAAAGGCGTAGGCTCTGTAACCAGAATAACAAAATCAACATCTTTAATGACTTCCATCATCGGGCAGGAAGTTCCGGGTGGAGAATCGAACAGTGTGAATTGTGCATCCGGGAATTTCCCGATTGCGTATTTTTTTGTCTTTGCGATGGTTGGAACAGCTTGTTCCTCGCCGATATCGAGACGGCTTTCAATAAAATGAAGGTTTCCTGAGCTGAACTCTTTCAGGATACCGGTTTTCTTAGGAACCATCGGCAAAGCATCAACAGTGCATAACTCCGAACAGGCATAACAACTGTGGCACAACTCAGGAAAAACCAGAATAGATGGCCCAAGTTGAATAATCGCATGAAAATTGCAAACCTTCCTGCAAATCCCGCACACAGTACATTTGGATTCATCCCACTGAGGAGTCATTTTATAATTAAACTCTTCATGGATCATCTCACCGTTTAAGAAAAGGCCTGAATTGGGCTCTTCAACATCAAGATCGACCAGAACCACTTCCTGTTGTTCTGCAATAAAGGCTGCAAGATTGGTTGAAAGGGTAGTTTTTCCTGTGCCTCCTTTGCCGCTGGCGATGGCAATTTTCAAAGGTTTTTGGCTAGTCATAGTTCAACCTCATCTTCTCATTGGTTAAAGTTTGCTGAATGGCTTCCTGCAGAAAAGGGGTATTCCAGGTTTCAAGGTTCTGATGTGTCAGATAGTATTTTTGTGGAATCGGATGTGTGCCGAAAATGACTTTCATTCCATGTTTTTCAGGGATGAAATTTCGAAAGTGTTCCATGTAAGGACAAGGAGGATAACCAACAAGAAACCCTGTTGCAAAATGAACATGCGTTACACCATTTTTTCTCATCTCTTCAGGCGCATATTCTATGTTTCCGCCGGGACATCCACCACAGGTCGTATAAGCCGCGAGTTCAACCTCGTGGTCTTTATACATTTCAAAAGCGCCTTCACGTTTCTGAAGCGATCTGAAACATTTACCACCTGCACAGGTATGATACCGGTCGCAGATGATTATTCCAACTTTGATGTTTGCCATAGTCTTGTTTATTTAAAGTGTAAACTCACTACTGATAGAAACACATCCTGCACTTCGCAGAATCGATTCACTAATTATCAGGCCTTGCTCACGGAGCTTTGGTTTTATTTAACACAACAAAACTTCCTTTTACAACATTCAGTTTTTCGGCCATCAAATCGCATTTTACCATCAATAAAAAGAAAATTCGCGGATCGTTTTCATCAATTAGTCCCTCCAGATTTCCTTGCCCTTTTGAAATTATGAGATCAGCTGGGTGATATTCAGCTAAAAATTCGGCGCTGCTTCTTGCAATTACTGTTGAAGGGGCATCAAATCCGTTTGAAATCACCCGTGCAACTGTATTCATCTCAATCAATTCAGCATCCTTAAAGGTCACATCATTTAGTGTGATTCCACCTCTCACTGCATAGGTTACACCCGGATGATTGATTGTTTCAAGAAATAGCTTATCAAATACAATTTCTCCGGCATTATCACCAAGGTAGAGTATTGTTTTGGCCCGTTTGATTTCATGTTGCAACAAATGAGTATGATCAATTGCGAAATCTACCGAGTTGACGTATTCAATAGTCTGATGGATGTCAAATCTGTTGTTGGCTCCATAATCCATGATATTTCCTGCAATCGACAGCCTTAACGCAAGTTCAAACGGATCGTCTGAAGCCAGTACTTTTGGCTTCCATTCAGTGTAAAGAACTGAAGCTATGCGATTACTTTCTGCTTTTTCTTCTGCAAACGGATCATCAATACCTGAAATAGAGCAGAATCTGATGCTTAGTTCCCGTTGTATCTCAGGTGTTGTTGCAAAGTCACCAGTTTTGATAAGTTCCCTGAAATAATTCAGAAAATCATGCTGTTTGGAAGCTGGAATTTCGAACTTATCAAATAATCTCTGATAGGTTCTTAATAAACAATCTTTGCATCTCGGATCAATCACCGTGAGATTCTCAGTGCTTGTGTCCATGTCCGTGGTGGTCATCTTCACCGTGATGGTCGCAATAGTTGGCGCTCAGGCTCAGCTTCCCAGCCAGAAAATTATTAACCAGATTTGTAGGAGTGTCAAGTGGAGCTCCTACAAAAACGTTAACTCCTGCTTCATTAAAAAGATTTACTGCCATTGGACCCATGCCACCGGCTATTACATCAGTTGCGCCATTCGCAGCTACCCATTTTGGGAAGGTGCCTGGCTGATGTTCAGGGGGTTCCATCATTGTTATTTTAGAAATGCTGTTATTCTCAACATCTACATAAGCAAATGCCTGACAATGTCCGAAATGCTCACTCAATAAACTGCCTGCCATTGGTATGGCGATTCTTTTTTTCATGCTATTTTTATTAGTGTTATTAAAACCTTATTTTCTTAAATTCTTCTTTCATTCTCCTGATATCATTGATCCAGTCTTCAATGTCGTTTTCATGTTCCAGTTCTTCGTTGAGAATTGTAACCGCCATCTGGTGAGTGCTGTGGTCTTTTCCGCTGGTGAAGTCGGCAATTTCCTGATAACGCTGAATGGCGCATCTTTCACCTTGCAGATTTTGCTCCAGAATTACTTCAATATAAGGGTCCGAAGGTTCGTCGTAACTGCAGCGGGCCAGTTTGGTCCATTCTGTGGGATTAATTACCGGAGTTCCTCCCAGTTGGATAATCCTGTTTACAACCATTACAGCATGATTCAATTCCTGATCGGCATGAAGCAGCAATTCCGGCTCAACTTCACTTCTCATCGGGCCTTCCATCATTCTCGCACCAATCCAATACTGGTAATAGGCCAGCCACTCTTCTGAAAGGGCCGCATTCAGCATCTTCAGGAGTTCATCAACATCTACTGATGAGACTTTAATTGCTTGTTTTCCCATGATTTAACTTTTTTGTGAGTTTGAACTATATATTTCTTTTGTCGTTTGCCGGAGAATTTCAGCAACCACCCCTGAAACGGTTTCTCATTCCCCGTCCCTGTCCTCTTCCACATCTTCCCCGTCCTAAGCCAGCGCCCATGCCGTTTGTGCGGGTGTCTTCTGCCGGATTTATTTTCGCTTCATCATTGGTGATTGTTGGGGATTGTTTTCCGGTATTTGAATCTGGATTCATGCATCGTCCCATGCGCCTTCCGGTCATAGGACCTCTGCCCATAGGGCCATTTTGATCAAAGCCTGGCATAATAGCCTCCTTATTTTAAAGTGAATACTAAAGTTTTCCGCTGTTAAAGCGCTTTCCTTTTCCTTCGCCGCCTCCCGCTTTGCGACGGGCTCCAGCTCCTTTGCCAAATTTTTCAAGCTTTTCCTGAGTTGAAAGATCAAGGCATTTGCCTAATTTCCTGCCCGAAAGGTTTCCTTTTCCTTCCGGCCCGGTTCCATCAAGTTTTGGCATCATATTGTTTTTTAGTGATTTAACATTTCAATAATTACCCGTATTGTTTTTTCGGGATCTTTAAGCACAATCATCTGAATTTTCAGGCTGTCAAGCAGTGGCTTGATTTTCATCCCGAATTCATATGAGATGATTTTCGTAACTGACCTTGAAGCCACCAGTTCAACTGAAGCAGGACCTGCGTTTTCTTCCATATCCTTGTTGGGGTTTGGAATATACTCAACGGCCTTGCTTTCCCTGTCGTAAATTATAAAGTAGGAACAGCGTCCAAAGCTTTTATCTAAGGTCGATTCAAGGGTGTTTCCGTTTGATGCAATTGCGATTTTCATGATCTTTAGTTCTTTTTGATTTTTGCTCCTGATGTTCCTTTTCTTTTCATGCGGCTTCCGCATTCAGGACAGACAAACTGATTGCATGGTATTCCTGCCTTGTGCGGCTGCATTGATCCGCAATGTGCACATATACATACATCATCTGTAATTGATGGACTTTCCGCGTCATTTATTTGAGCCGGGTCGAATGATTTAATCCGTTTGTCTCCGCACAAAGGACACTTTAAAATCTCCTCGTCTCTTTCCGGGTTATTGAAGTTACAATTACATCCTTTGCAATTGTACCAGTCGCTATCGAAATACACCTTTCCCCCGTTTATCGCTATTTGCCGGCCTTCAACAAAAGCTTTGGCGATCTTTTGTAATGCGGATGCATAAATTCTGGTAAAAGTTGGCCTCGATACTTCCATCAAAACAGACGATTGATGGTGATTAAGCATATCATAATCGCTCAAACGCAAGGCTTCATACTCCTCATAAAGGAGATTTACCGGCTCAGTATCCAGCTTTCCTGTTTCCGGTCCGTAAGGCTTAAACCCTTTTATTGCGGGAGGATTCAGAACTTTTCTTATTGTCTTGATTCTAGGCGACATAGTATGTAATGATCAATAGTTCGCTACAAAGGTAATGAACAATAGATCAATTAACAAATTTATTATGTATTTTTGCAAAACAAATCAATCAAGATGACACCATGAACGATCAACCTACAACAATGACAAGAATTGTTTTGCCCTCAATGCTTAACGACCGGCAGATTCTTTTTGGTGGCAACATCCTGAAATGGATGGATGAGGTGGCTTACATCACAGCAACCCGGTTATTGAAGCAGGGTGTAGTAACAATTTCGGTGGGAAATATAAATTTTATAAAGCCTTTCGGACTTGGCGATATTATAGAATTAATAGGAAATGTTACTAAAATAGGAAGCGTTAAAGTGGAAGTCAGTGTGATGGCTTATCGCGAATCAACTGAAACAGGCTTAAAAGAAAAGGCTGCGTGTGCAAAATTCTGTTTTGCCGCTGTGGATGAACTCAATGTCCCGAAAAGGATAGACATGAATAAAATTGAAAGTCAGTAGATATAAATAAACTTCAGTAACTTATAAATGGCAGGTATTATTACCTGACATTGACTAAGGTTTTAAATTACGCTATCCCGCCGATTATCACCACATAATTCTTTCCCCATTTTTTGGCGCATTTTGGGCAGGTGGTGTACCACATGTACATTTTTTTTGTTTCAAATCCCTGTTCTTTCGCGGAAAGTTTAAAATCTTCGGTCCATTTGCCGGTGTTACGGAATGATCCTTCGTAAACACGGCTGAAATATTTACCGCTGAGAGCAAGGTTTTCAGCATTTGCCACATCTTTATCTACGGCAAGGTAAAGATTCATATTCCATGCTGAGGTGTGCTCAGAAAGGCAAAGCATGTCCGGCATCAGAGCCCCTGCTGTTTCAACCTTTTGATTAAGTCGTCGCATCGCACTGCCAAAATTCACCGGCATATAAAAAACGGTGAATACCTTGTCAAGGATGAACTTTTTCTTGTCCCATTCAAAAGTCTGGTTATCCCAGGGAGCCGGATTAAATTGCGGGCAGCATTCCGGATCAGGTTCTTCTTTTTTCATTTTTGTGATTTTTGTGAACATAAAATTATATAATCTGCAAGGAATTTCAAAGATACATCCGGGAAAATGTTAAAAACAGAGTCTCAAATCAGAAAAATCCAACTTTTATTGATGTTTTATAAATAAAAGCGTTAAAGTAATTAATTATGTTTATCTTTGCGCCCTCAACAAAACAATTTTAATTTTATCACCATGAGTAAAGGAACAGTAAAATTCTTCAACGATCAGAAGGGATTCGGATTCATCAAAGACAACGATTCAGACAACGAGTATTTTGTACACGTATCTGGCCTTATTGACGAAGTAAGGGAAAATGACGAAGTAACTTTCGATCTTAAAGAAGGAAGAAAAGGATTAAATGCAGTGAATGTTAAAGTGATTTAATATATCCGTCATGATCTTTTAAGCCCGGTAATTCCGGGCTTTTTTTATGCCTTGTTTTTCCGAAATGTAGCATATCAATTCCATATGATTTACTCTGAAACTCTATGGAAAATCATACAGCAGTGGAAATCCGGCAAAAAAAAAGCCCTCCGTTCAGGAAGGCTTTTTTAAATATTCTGCTTATTCTTACTTAAGATTGAGTTTCTTTTTAACCATTGGCATCAGGTCATCGGCAGGCTCAGTGTAAAGAACAAGTCCTTCTGTTGAGTTGAGCACAAAACTATACCCATTCTCTTTGGCTACTTCTTTTACAGCATTTCTTGCTTTCTCTATAACCGGAGCTGTCAGCTCAACCTCTTTTGCCTGAAGGTCTTCCTGCGCAGTTTGCTGAAATTCCTGGATGCGGCGCTGAAGGTCAACAATCTCTTTTTCTTTGGTTTGTTTAATTATATTAGACATTGTTGCCATGTTGGTCTGGTATTCATTCAGCTTGGTTTCGTATTCAGTCTGCATTGCCTGAAACTGTTGCTGCAATTGTTCCTGGTAAGAAGTGAAGGCGGCACGGATTGAATCCTGGCCTGGCATCAGTTCATATAACTCGGCAAAATTAATGTGGCCTAATTTCTGCGATTTTTGTGCACTTACCTGCATTGCCGAAACAGCTATTGCAAGAACAATGAAGATTTTCAGAATGTTTTTCATGTATTCGATTGGGTTTAAGTTTATTTGCCGCGCAAAATTATAAAAATTTCTTTATCGGCAAAGGGGTTTGTTACTCTATTGTTGATTAAAGAAGAATGCTTTGTGAAGGTGTTGATTATTGCCTGCTTTTGTAAGAGTAACCGAGCTTGTCAAGCACTTCCTCGCTGATGTCGAAGCGTGGATTGGTGTACATCATCGATACGCTGCCGGCTTTATCGAATATTACTGCATAATTGTCGGTTGCAGCAATAGATTCAATGGCGCTGTAGATTTTTTCCTGAATTGGTTTTACCAGTTCCTGTCTGCGTTTGAAAAGATCACCATCTTTTCCAAAGTACTGACGCTGCAAATCTTTGGCAGCTTTTTCCTTATTGATGATTTCTTCTTCGCGTTTTATTTTGATATCCTCCGGAAGAAGCACTGCTTCGGCTTTGAAATTCTTGTAAAGCTGATCAATTTCAGCAAATTTTACTTCTATATCGCGTTGCCATTGAATGGAAAGTTCGTCAATTTCGGTTTTGGCATCAGCATATTCAGGTATGTTTTCGAGTATAAACTCACTGTCAACATATGCAAATTTCTGCGCAAATGTAGCAATGGATGCAAAAACAAACACAGCTGCAATTAATAATGTCCTTTTCATGGTTATTCCTCCTTGGTTTGATTGAGGTTTAAAATTTATTTTTTGTCGGTAATCTGTTTATCAAAAAACCTGCCACATTTATTCAGGATTATCTTCATCATTAATCAATGCTCTGATTGATAGAGAAGTGGAATTGTCCCTTGTTTGCTGTTGGAATACCCGGAACATCATCAAATCCATATCCCCAGTCAAGTCCAAGCAATCCGAACATCGGCAGAAATACCCTTACACCAACTCCGGCCGATCTTTTCAATGCAAACGGATTAAAACTCCTGAAATCTTTCCATGCATTTCCGGCTTCAACAAACGTCATAACGTAGATGGTTGCACTCGGATTCAGTGATAACGGATAACGCAATTCAAGGGTAGTTTTGTTGTAAATCGTACCTCCTGTGTTTTTACTTGCATAATAATCAGGAGTGAGACTTTCGTTTGAATATCCCCTCATGCCTATAATCTCACGGCCGTCGAGGTTGTTGTATCCTGAAAGACCATCACCACCCAGGTAATACCTGTCGAATGGTGTAACTCCGATATCGCTGTTATAAGCTCCGAGAAATCCATATCGCGAACGTGCACTGAGCACCAGATTCCCAACGATTTGCCTGTAAAGTGAGAAATTGAATTTCCATTTGTGATATTCAATCCACTTGAACTTATCTTCATCAGGCATGCCTTTGTAATCTTTGTCACTAAATAGTGAATAAGGAGGCGTAAGATCGAGGCTGAGTGATATTTCAGATCCTGACCGCTGGAAAATCGGACTATCGATAGAGTTTCTGGCCATAGTAATGCCATAACTGTAATTGTTGTACTTGCCGTTGCCGTTTCCAAAAGCAAAGATACTTCCGTAGTTGTTAAGGCGGTAGGTCTGAATACTTACTTTTTGCATCAGGGTAAAAAAGTCGTCAGGCCATGCCAGTCTTTTGCCCAGCATCAGCATAAACCCGTCAATCTTGAACGACTGATAGTTTTCATTGCTTTTAGATACACCATTTGAATAAAGAGAGTGATAGTAACTTACACTGAACGAGTTGGGTTTTTTTCCTCCGAGCCACGGCTCAGTAAATGAAGCACTATAGCTGAGGTATCCTTTGCCGTATGATTGCATACGAAGGCTGAGCTTTTGCCCATCTCCCGATGGTATCGGACGCCAGGCACTCGGTTGAAACATCTTACGCGCCGAAAAATTGTTGAACGATAGCCCGAGAGTTCCGACTACCCTGCCATAACCCCAGCCACCTGAGAGTTCAATCTGATCAGAAGAGGTTTCCTCTACTTTATATTCAATGTCAACAGTTCCTTCATTCGGATTAGGTATTGGGGTAGGCACAATCTTTTCGGGATCGAAATAGCGGAGCTGTGCCAACTCACGTGTAGTACGGATAATGTCGGAACGGCTGAACATCTGACCCGGACGGGTTCTGAGTTCGCGCATGACCACATGGTCGTTTGTACGTGTGTTTCCCTTTAAAATAACTTTATTGATCGTAGCTTGCTTACCTTCACGAATGCGCATTTCCATATCGATGGTGTCGTTCTCAACCCTCACTTCAACAGGAGTTACTGAGAAAAACAGGTATCCATCATCAAGATAAAGTGTGCTTATGTCAATTTCGTTTGGATTATAATTGAGGTTTGCATCAAGTTCGCTTTGGTTGTAAACATCACCACGCTTTATTTTGAGCACATCATTCAGTTGTTCTGCAGAGTATTTCGTATTTCCTACCCAACGGATATCGCCAAAATAATACCTTTGGCCTTCCTCAATTTCAATGTCAATATTAATGGTCTTTGGTCCGGTTTTATAAACAGAATCTTTTATTATTACAGCATCGCGGTAGCCTTCATTGTTGTATTTGGCAAGCAGGCTGTTAAGATCTTCCTTGTAATCGTCCTGTATAAGTTTTGAAGCTTTGAATATTCTTAAACGAAAATTTTCGGTAACCACCCGGGTGCCATATTCCGCAATCGTATCCATGTTTAAGGTAAGGGCTTTGCGCGGGAATCTGAAAACCAGTTCATCAAGCGCAACAAAAGGACGGAAAACACCTTTGTCTTTGGTGTTCTTCAAGGTTTTTTTCAGCTTAACATCGTTCAGACTATTATTTCCGCTGAAATTAATCTGATCAATCTTAACCTTTTGTTTTTTATCAACTTTTATAACAAGGCTTACTTCGTTGGCTTTAACGCTGTCGCGGATTTGTTCGAGTTCGACTTCGGTATTCAGGAATCCTTTGGCGGTAAAGTGCTTTTTAATGATGTTTGAGGTTCTGATCACAACATTTTCAGTCACAACATCACCTTTCATCAGCTTTATTTTATCGCGAAGATCATCGGCTTCTGCTTTTTTTATCCCTTTAAAGGAGAACTTGCTCAGTCGTGGTCTTTCCTGCAGCTCAATATTAAGAAATACGAGTTCGTCGGTGAATTTGGTTGCCGATATTCTAACATTATCAAAAAGCCCCTGAGCCCATAGTTTTTCGATTGCTTTTCTGATTTTATCGCCGGGAATTTCAATGCGGTCGGCAACCTGAAGCCCTGACAGCATAATAAGTACGTTGTGGTCGAGGTATTGAACACCCGATACAGTAACGCCGCCAATAATGTATTCTTTAGGGCTGGAATAGTCTATTTCGCTGAGGTCATCGCCAAGCCTGATCGTTTGGGCATGGATTGTGGCAGAAAACAGAAGCAGTGTGAGGGCAATCAGGCAGGATTTTAGTTTCATTTATCGGTAACTTATTTTATTTGTTCACTAATCATACCAAACCTTCTTTCGCGGTTCTGGTAGTCCAGTATGGCTTCATACAGGTCGTCTTTTCTGAAATCAGGCCAGAGTTTCGGTGTGAAATACAACTCAGAATAAGCAGCCTGCCATAGCAGAAAATTGCTGATTCTGTTTTCTCCGCTTGTCCTTATCAGTAATTCCGGATCTGGTATGTTGTGTGTTTCAAGGTAACTTTCAAATACATCCTGATTAATTTTTTCCGGGTCAAGATTTCCGGCTTTAACTTCGGCTGCAATTCTGGCTGCTGCCTGGCTAATTTCCCAACGGCCGCTGTAATTAAGCGCAAGAATAAGATCCATTCGGTTGTTGCCACTGGTTTTGTCCATGGTTTCCAACAGTTGCTTGTAGCAATCGGGCTGCAGTTTATTGATGTTGCCAATTGCTTTCAGGCGTATGTTGTTTTCCATCAATGTTCCAAGCTCCGAATTCAGGGTTTGAACCAGCAAACTCATGAGTGCATCAACTTCGCATTTTGGTCTCTTCCAGTTTTCAGTAGAAAACGCATAAAGTGTTAAAAATTCAACACCAAGTTCTGCCGCTGCAGTAGAGGTTTGTCTTACCGATTCCACCCCGTTCTGGTGGCCGAAAACCCTCATTTCACCTCTGCTTTTGGCCCAACGTCCATTGCCATCCATTATTATGGCGATGTGCTTAGGCAGCCTTAGCGAGTCTATTTTTTCTTTAAGATCCATCCGTCTCAATCACAAAACTAAAGTAGGCTGTATTACAATACACCGACATTGTGCGGGTGTTAATAATTGTTAACCAGGTTAATAAAAAATGTTAAGGCAACGTTCCTTTTCAAGATAATTGAGTCTTATTGAGAGACTTATCCCAACAAATGAATACCAGTCATTATAACTGGGGTCACCTCTCTGCATGTCTCTGTTGTGTTTTAGTGCCGGATCAGAAGCAATTGCAGCGCCGTTTACTTCGCCTGAATTTACATTCTGAAGGTCAAGATAGTATGTTGTACTTACGTCGTCAATGTAATCGGTAAATGTTTTGTGCATCTTCCAGTCAGCAGATAATCCGATAAAACTGTTTATGCTGTACTTGATTCCTATTCCGAAAGGGATAGAAAACTGGGTGCGTTTGTACATTTTCAGATCGGGATTAGCGCCTTCCTGTCCTTCGGTTCTTAAGCCATGGAGCTCATAAGTGGCGCCATTGTATGTTGCTTTGGGATTGAACAGGAATACCGATGCTCCGGCAAACATATACGGAGTTACATAATGTCTCAGGCTTCCGATAAAATAATCGAAGAAGTTAAGTTCGAAGGTTGCGGATATGTCGGAAACAGGCGTGGTGAAATTGAGCCCGCGGTCTGTATTGGCTTTCGAAATCATGTCGTCGCCCTTCAGTGTGCCGTAAGTAAATGCAGCTTTTATTGCAGTGCGCTCATTGAAATTATGTCTGACAAAGCCTCCGAATGCCGGTTTGGTGAGCAGGAACTGTTTTCCTGGATTAAGTTCGCCAAGATAATAGGAACCTCCTCCAAAAACGCCGATTTCGCCATAGCGCTGAGCATTGGCACTGCCAAAAACAACAAATAAAATGAAAACCAGAATTAGTTTTTTCATAGCTGAAGCATGCCCGGAATGGCCGGACTGGTTGATTAATGAACCGGTTGATTAATGTTTTGATTTTAGCCGGCTCATAAGCACCTGATTTGGCATGCAAAAGTAAGAAAAAATATAAGCCGTAAAGCAATTGTAAAACCGAAGGTTGAATCAGTTTCTTACATCGCGTCCCCACATTAGTTTTTGCCTGATGGTTGTGAAAAAATCATCACCAACCCGTTGAACAAGATTAATGAAAAACTTTTCCTTTTTTACAACTATTTCAGTGTCGGAATCAATGATGGAATTCCGGGAATCCAAACCAATAAGGTATTGCGACATCCGACCTTCAACCTTAAGTCTTATAACGCTCTTGTCGGGTATAACGACAGGTCTTACGGTTAAATTGTGTGTAGCTATCGGGGTGATGACAAAATTCTCTGAATCTGGTGTGATAATGGGTCCATTGCAGCTGAGTGAGTATGCCGTAGAACCTGTAGGTGTTGCAATAATCAGCCCGTCGGCCCAGTAAGAGTTAAGCAATTTATCATCAATATAAACGTGCACCAGAATCATTGATCCAGTGTCTTTTTTATTGACGGTGAGTTCATTCAGCGCGTAATTCATATCTCCGAAAAGGTGCTGCGGAGTTTCAACTGAGAGCAGTGACCTTTTTTCAATTGTGTAGTCACCTCTGACCAGGGCATTTACGGCCTGCCCGATTTCTTCTTTGGATATGCTTGATAAAAACCCCATTCTTCCCAGATTGATTCCCATCAAAGGAATGCCGGAATCGCGAACCAGTGTTATGGCATCAAGCATGGTGCCATCGCCCCCGATTGAAAACATGAAATCGGCATTGCCGGGCAGTTGTGAATGTAAGGTAAAAATCTCCGGATCTTTTGAAAACCTGATTTTCCCTTTTATGAAATCCATAAAAGGAGAGTAAATCAGAATTGAAATATTGCTGCGCTCTAATGTCTCTATCAACTGCTGGAAATAGAAGAAGCGGTCGTCGTTGAAGGTTTTTCCAAACAGTGCGATTTTCATGGTTTATTGATTTTCGGGTAACTGCATTTGCAAATGTACAACAGGCTATGGATTTTTGCTCAGATGGCTGCCATAAAATGAAGGAAAAAACCTGTCTGCCCTTCACGGTTCAGCGAAAATTCAGCCCGCAACACTTTGTCGTAATAGGTCACAAAATCAAGACCTATGCCGGTTCCTCCAAGAATCTTTCCCGGCAGGTTGTTTGAATTGTTTTCAATGGAAGGCCATACCTGGCCTGCGTCGGCAAACAACCCGAGATAAAGGGCATAAGGGATGGTATTGAACTGTGTGGCCTTGATGCTTTTTACTTTATGGATGTTCTGAGGTACTATGGCAAACCTGATGTTGGTTTTTACAAGCCAGAAATGATCGCCATCAATCACATTGTATTCATAACCTCTTACATAATCGCGTCTGTAACCCAGTGCCTGATTGAGAAACCACGGCTTCAGGCCGGATGTTGAAAGTTTGGTAGCTACGCCCACTGCGGTATTCCAGCGGGCAGTAAGAGGTATGTGAACCCTGGCAGATGCCCTGATGGTTGCAAAATTGTAATCGGCCTTTCCGGTCAAACCAAAGCCATCAATTTCAGCATCGGCATACCAGCCTTTTAATGGATAGCCCCTTTGATCGCGAAAATCAGCTTTAAGGAGATATCCAGCCACCGGAATGCTTGTTTTTTTGTCGCTGATGCCTGAATATCCGGGATTCAGACTTATAAGCGTATCGCTGAAGTTGTATTGAGTCAGCTGAAGTTTAAAGGTGTGGCTGATGTGAATTTGTGGCCGGTAGCGCGCAAAAACCGCTATTTCGTTTGTTCTGCGCAGGAATTTATCGGCACGGTAATACACCAGCTTATCCGATATTGTAACATAACCGGTTTCTCTTTCGCGTGCCGCTGAAATCTGCAGTCCGGCGCCAATGGTTTTTGATCGGTTCAGGTAAGGTGCTTCATACAACAATGATATTTGTTGCTGATAACCCATCTTGGCCCTGATGTGGAGTTTTTCGAGCCTTCCCCTGAAGTTTTCCTGCTGCAGGAAAAGTCCGTATGACAGCCGGGTTAAGTCACCATTTTCGAGCCAGGTATTAAAATTGCGGTCAGAAATTTCGAAAACCGGCCAAAGCCATGTGTACCAACGTTCTGATACTTCAAAGGTAATGTCTGCAGCTTCACCCGACCGGGATTTTTCAACTTGTGTCCTCACAAAATGAAAGAGCGGCAATCGTAAAAGGTTTTCTCTGGATTTGTCAAGGCCGTGAATCAGTTCTTCCATTACCAATGTATCACCTTTGCTGAAGGTAAGTTCCCTTTGAATGATATAATTTTTTGTTTTTTCGTTGCCTTTGAGGATAATTTCACCGACCACGAATTTTCCGGTGGGATACTGAGCATATGAAAATAAAGAGAACCCTGAAAAAAAGAGAGTCAGGGTAAGTAACGCCGGCAAACGCAGACTTAACCTCATATTTTAAGAAATTTCATCAGCGAATCGTAACGGTCTCTGAGTACATCATTATGATCTCCTTCAAAAAATGAAGCTTTTATAGTATAATTGTATCGGTTAAAAGTTTGTATAATCGGGCCTATATCCATTCTGTTGATTTTTATGGTAACGTCTATCCGGGTGCTATCGGGCAGGGTTTGAACATAAAGGCTGAGGATGCTTGAATCGTTCATTTCAACCAAACGTGCAATTTCGCTCAACGAATAGTCTCTTATTCCCATTTCAAGCACAATTATTCCTCCGGGATTGTCCACAGCTGCCAGTCTGGCAAAATACTTAACCAGACAACTCAGTGTGATGGTGCCCAGGTAGTGATTCTGGTGGTCAAGCACAGGAATCAGGCTTAGCTTTTGTTCGTAAACCTGTCTGATAACTTCGTAAATATGTTGATCTTCAAAAACATAGGGTTTGTATAGGCCAAGGGAGTGATTGCCAATCGGCTCTTCGTAATTTCCAAGTTCATAAATGTCTGATTCCGAAATTAGCCCGAGGAAATCGCTGTCGTTGACTATTGGCAGATGTGAAACCCTGTATTCTTCCATCCAGTTCAGGGCTATCAGTCCGCTGTCGGAAGTTTTAAGGGGTATTATGGCGTCGCTGATAAGGTCTTTGGCTAGCATGGCAAGTGGTGTTATTGTTTTACAAATTTAATCAAATTTGCCGCAAGTTATTCACATTATTATGCCTTTGTGCAAATGCGATTCAATGTCGTTTAGTTAAGAAAAATTGTCTTCGACTCCGCTCAGACTGACAGTCATCCTGAGTTGAAACTCAAAAAAAAATTGAGCATAATGCAAAAGATGACAGGTGGAAACATCATCCTTATTCATTTTTAGAGAGTTTGAAAGTATTTTTCCATTTAATTGTGAGCAGGGCCAACCTTATTTTGCCTTCCAAACCTTAGTATCAGACAACCCACCAGAACGCCTCCAACCTTATTTTTTCTTCCTAACCTTATTATTGTTCAATTTGAAAAGGTTACCAGTTTGTTGAGGTTTTTAAGAATGAATAAGGTTCAAAATCGTTGGGTCAGTTTTGTTACTAAGGTTATTAAGAGTTACTAAGGTTGATTTTTACTTTGATCAGCATTTGATTGATTTCTATTCTGTCATTGGTAGCGGTTCCGATAGCTATCGGAACGAAGGATACTTTTTTATTTTATATTCCATCCGAGGTCTTAACTAAACAACATTGAAATGCGATTCCTGTTTTCGGATAATTATAATAACTTATTATGCATTTTAACCGGCCTGTTGTAATGAATGAATTCTGTTAGCTTCCTTTGCAGTTTGCAAATACCCGCTTGCCTTTTTCAATCAATGCTTTCCATGAATATTGACCTCAGGCAGCCTGTTAATTTATACCTTTGCAGTAATTTAAGATTGAAGTCATGACAAAACTGAGTGTAAATATCAACAAGATTGCCACTTTGCGCAATGCCCGCGGAGGCAATCTGCCGGATGTGCTTAAAGCAGCCATCGATTGCGAACGTTTTGGCGCACAGGGAATAACGGTTCATCCACGTCCCGATGAAAGACATATTCGTTATCAGGATGCCCGCGATTTGAAATCGTTGGTAAAAACCGAGTTTAATATTGAGGGAAACCCCGAACAGCAATTTATTGATCTTGTGCTTCAGATCAAGCCCCATCAGGTAACTCTGGTGCCGGATGCACCGGATGCCATAACCTCAAATCAGGGCTGGGATACCATAAAATACCGTAACCACCTGACCGATATTATCAGTACATTTCATCAGCACGGAATCCGTACATCCATTTTTGTAGATCCTGACCCGCGGATGGCCGAAGCTGCTGCGATTACGGGAACTGACAGGGTGGAACTCTATACCGAAGCTTATGCTGCCGGTTATCACAAAAACAGAGTTAAAGCCATTGACCCGTTTATTTCAGCGGCTGAAGCAGCAACAAAATCGGGACTGGGGCTCAACGCCGGGCATGATCTCAACCTTGACAATCTCCGTTACTTCGTGCAGCAAATCCCTGGCATTCTGGAGGTTTCTATCGGCCATGCGCTGATTGCAGATGCATTGTATTTTGGTTTGGAAACTACCATTCAGCTTTATCTCAGGGAGCTGAAATCATATCTGCCGGTTTAATAAATAAAGCAGGCGTTTGCTGAAGGATTTTAAAACTATAAAATTTAATTTGAGCCTGAAATTATGAAACTTTTTTACCGGCATTATGGTCAAGGTCAGCCATTAATCATCCTTCACGGGATTTTTGGTGTTTCTGACAACTGGGTAACACTGGGTAAAAAGCTTGCCGAAAAATTTTCAGTTTACATTCCTGATCAACGAAATCACGGGCAATCGCCCCACAGCGTTACATTCAATTATTTTGCACTTGCCGATGACCTGCTTGAGTTTATAAAAGAGCACAAGCTTGAAAAACCAATGATTATCGGCCATTCAATGGGCGGAAAAGTTGCGATGACATTCGCTCTTGAGCATCCTGAAATGGTCGAAAAACTTATTGTTGTGGATATAAGTCCACGAAAATATCCGGGCAGGAATGTGCATTTCGATATGATCAGCGCCATGATGGAGGTTGATTTCGATAAAATTCAAACCCGCGAAGAAGTTGAGCAACAGCTTGTAAACAGCATTCCCAATAAACGAATCAGGTTATTTGTGATGAAAAACCTGTATCGCAAAACGCGCCAATCCTTCGACTGGCGACTGAATCTGGAAGCCATCAGTGCCAATATGGATTATGTGTTTGATGGCGTTGAAAGCAGCGATGTTTATACCGGGCCGGTTTTGTTTATCAAAGGTGGGAAGTCAGATTATATTCAGGATATTGATATTCCTTTAATCAGCAGACTATTCCCGAATCATCGGTTGCAAACCATCGAAAAGGCTTCGCATTGGGTGCACGCCGAGGCCCCTGAGGAATTATGTATGTTGTTCAGTATGTTTCTGGGCAAGGAGTGTATTGCGCCCGGAGCTGAAAATGAATAAAGAAAAATCCCGGCAATCTTCATTGAGAAGTAGCCGGGATTTTTATGCTAAAATCCTTCCGATGAAAGTTTTCAGTACCTTTCAATATTGATGCTTGAAACGGCAGCATCTATATCAATATAAAATTTCTGGCTTGCTGATTCAAAATTATCAGTTCGGTGAAGCCCGTCTTTTACTTTTTTAAATCCTTTAAAGTTTCGGCTGGTCAGCGCTGTTTCGGTTTTGAGTTCGGCTCCTGCTCCTTCGGGTATTCTTATGTCGATGGATGCTGCGCCGGCATCAATTTCAATATTGGTATCTTCGGCAGATTCGCCAAGCTTTATTTTTATTGATGAAGCTCCGCCGTCAATTTTTACATTGCCAACTTTATATCTTGTGAGGTCGAAATCGATGTTAGCAGCGCCGATGTCCATGTCAAAATCCCATACAGGTAATGTATTTAAGCCCAATTTTACACGATTCCCACGGTTCTTCATTCTGATATTCGACTCTTCTATTTTCAGTTCAATGAAGCGTTTCGAACTGTCGTCGCGCGAGGTCATGCTGTAATTGCCGACACTGCCATGTTTTACAAAGGTAAGCAGTTTTTCATCTGGCAAATCTTCATCAATTCTGAAGTCTCCGGCTGCAGCTTCCAGTTTTAGCTCTACTCGTGTGAGCAGAGAATCAAGCGGCTGAAACATTTCCTGGGTTGATGAATCATCTGAAATATTTTCAGAATCCCTCCATTCAAAATTGTGTTTGCGGTCATGTTCTTTCCATCCGAAGCGGTAATAATCATTTTTATCGTATCGGTTAACCAGCAAAATTGCAAATCCCAGTGCTGCAACTGAGAAAATCAGTTTCAGGTAATCTTTGACCGGAATCAGTGAAATTCCCCAGAGGATGAGAATGATTGGCCATATTCTCCACATTGTTTGCCAATCGAAGTATATAACTCCGGTATTTTTCAGGATAAAGAGGATGCCGATCAAAACCAGCATAACTCCCCAGAATATTTTTCTATAGCTCATGGCTTTGGGTTTAAAAGGTTTGCGTTTCGCTCGGGTCCTTGGGTTGAGCAGGATTGGAAGTTCCTTTATTGCCTCTGGGTATGCTTCCGAATATCAGGATAAGTCCGATGGCAATAAGTACAACCGGCCAAAGATCGCCGAAATTGATGCGGGGAATAAATTTCTCTATCAGAAAAAGAGATCCTATTACAATCAGAATAACCCCACCAATCAGGCTGCCTTCCATTTTTTTGCGTTGCTGCACTTCGGCAGTTACTGTAATGGGTTCTTTGTCAGCATAATGGGTTTTGCCCTGATCGAAACCTTCAAAAGTTTCACCAATGCCTGATGCATCACCAGCAGATGAAGAAGGCGGAGGAGTTGTGAATTGATTGAAGGTGCTGTAAATGTTTCTTTCCGGAAGTATTATCCACAGAATTACATAAATCAGTATTCCGCTACCTCCGAAAATCACAAGCAGAATAAAAAGAAGTCGTACGATTGTGGGATCCATGCCAAAAAAATCAGCCAGTCCGCCAGCTACCCCACCGATGACTCTTCCTTGAACAGTTCGGTATAATCTTGTTTGAGACATAATAATTGAGATTTGTTTGCCTGTTTTGACGCAAAAGCGAATATCAGGTTACACTATTGAGGGAATTTATTCAGTTGGTTTGCCTGCGCGCCTGGCAACAATGATGCTCAGTTCGTATAATCCGTAAAGTGGAATGCACACCAGAATCTGGCTGAGAATATCGGGAGGGGTAATAATTGCTGAAATGATGAGCAGAATTACCAGCATGTATTTCCGGTTTTTTTTCAGAAATGACTCGGTAATGATTCCAACTTTTGCAAGAAAGTATATAAAGACCGGCAATTCGAAAACCACCCCCAGTGAGAAAGTTACCGAAACTACTGTGCTGATGTATGAACTGAGTGCAATCTGATTGTTTACTGAATCGCTTACCTGATAGGTTCCGAAAAAGTTCAGCGTAAGCGGAACAATCAGGTAATAACTGAATAAAACACCCAACAAAAAAAGCAATGACATAACAATAACCGCTCCTCTTGAATGACGGCGCTCATTATCGTAAAGCGCAGGTTTGATAAACCTCCATATTTCCCATATTACGTATGGTGCGGCAATGATCAGTCCGGCAAACATGCTGATATACATATGAGTGGTAAACTGACCTGAAAGGTTGATGTTTATAATTTTGAGCTCAATATTTCCAAGGCATAGTGCAGGAATATTCGCCCATTCGCCGAGTTGGCAAAGAAGGCGGTTGGTTATAAAATCCGGATTTTTTGGAGCAAGTATAATGCTGTCGAAAATAAATTCGCGATTCAGAAACGCAACAATAGCTACAACCACTATTGCAATTGCAGAGCGGAACAGGTGCCCACGGAGCGCATCAAGATGCCCCCAGAATGACATTTCTTCTGCAGGTTCGGTGGCTGGTTTTATTTTCTTGCTGGTAATTGTTTCGGGCATATCAGCCGTGATAATTAGAGTTGTCAAAAATACACAATCTCCCTGATCTTTTTAATCAGATTCAGGGAGATTAGTGATATACCTTGATTTATTCGGAATCAGGAACAACCACCGGCTACTTTTTTCTTTTTGCCAACTGGTTTTGGTGCAGGAACTTTTGTGGTTTTGACATTGCTGCTTGCAGAAGGAGCGGAATCCAGCCCTTCGGCGCCGAGTGTTTGCCCGGCAGCACGTCTGAAATTATAACGGGCTATTTCATCATTTGAACTCAGCCCTGATGGAGGGGTAGGGTTGAGGATGGCTTCTGCCCAGTAGTTCATGCCTCCGCGAAGAACATATATATTGGTATATCCCAATTGCCTGAGCAACATCCAGGCTTCATTTGCCTGAGAGCTTCCATTGCTGTAAAAAACATTCAGTTTTATATCCTGATCAAAAACATCGACATAGTCTGACGATAAAAGATTGTCGATCGGAATATTAATGGCTCCATTAAGATTAAATTTTTCAAATTCACTTTGTGGTCTGAGGTCAATCAGCTGCAGATATGGATCTTTTTCTACAAGCATCTGCGCTATTTGTTCAGGCTCAAGGTATTGTGTGCCGCTTTTTATTTCATCAAGAATCTGTTCGGCGCTCAGCTTGTATGGGGTTGTGGTATTTTTTGGAACTGCCGCGATAATTACACCCATAATCAGGAGAATTGTCGTCAGCAGCATACGCGGAGTGAAAGTTATCTTTTTCATTGTAAGTCGTTTTATGTTAAACGTTTAAAGAGCATTTAGTATTCTTCTCTGGGGAATTTTTTTTCAGCCCACTCAGCACCCCAGAACATCATTACAGCAACAATTATTAACATCAGTGCAAAAAGGCCTTCAGATATATTGAAAAATTCTGAGATTCTTGGAGAGCCCATAAAATTTGCTTTGAAAACTCCTTCCCACAGGGGGTATCCTTCAGCAAAAATAAATACACCAATAAAGAGGCCGATAATGAATATTATTGCATCAATTTTCCCGATGGCTGCACCACAAAAGCTTGTTCCGGGGCAATATCCGCCCATTATAAAACCGGCTCCCATAATAATACCGCCCAGTATGGCTGAGGTGAGGTAGGTTTCATTAATATAGACAAGGTTTAGGTCAATCCACCCAAAGAGGCTCATAAATAGCAATCCCAATGAAGCAGTTATTGCGCCGGTGAAAAATACTTTCAATACAACAGTATCATAACCATAGAATACTCCTGCCAGTTTTCTGCTTGAGGAAAAACCGCCCTGTTCAAGAACAAAACCAAATCCAATGCCTATGAAAAATGCAAGTAAGAGGTTTGTGTTTTCAGAAATTATTTCGTTGATTACCAGTGGTCCCATGATAAAATATTTTTGATTTGTTTGTGAGTAAAAACTTAAATCCAGAGTTTGCGGAAGAAATAAGCAAGGGCAAAAGCTGTTCCGAAAATGGCCATCATTGAAATAAAGCCACCTAGTGAAAGAACTGCCATGCCGCTGAGCGCAGATCCGCTGGTACATCCGCGGCCAAACTGAGAGCCAAGGCCGAACAGAATTCCACCGGCCATTGCGAATATGAGACGAGTTCGGGAGGTAATGCGCGGATTGTGCTCAACCTTCCAGGTAAGCCTGTGCGACAAAACTCCCGAAAGGAACCCTCCGAGTATAACGCCAAGCATCTGGTAAACCAACCATGAATTCAGCGGATTGCCTGTGTGACCTTCGTTGAATTCTTTATAGAATGTAGCGGTTTCAGCATGAGCCGGTGCAACAGTTTCCACGCCGGCTACTATGGCGCTTTTTATTGCTCCGCTTGCTCCAACACTGCGACCGGATATGAAATTGGCTGCAATTACAACCAGGCCCAGAAGAATTCCTGCCAGGTAGGGGTTCATGTAATTCGATTTCTTTATTTTCGACATTGTGCTGATGTTTTTATGGTTGACAATTTGCGTTAGTAGAGCCAGCGGCTTGCCTGTCCGGCGTAAGCTATGATAAACCTGAACATAAGTCCTCCGAAAATAACCAGAACCGGAGCAATAAATACAGGCATTTTAAATCCCTTAAGTTCAAGCACTTCCAACAACGCCGGGGTTGCCAGTCCGAGGGTAACAACAAACAGCCAGAATGGAGTGGTGTATGGTCCTCCCAGAAAAAGAGTAGCAGCTTCAATATGAACCTGGGTGCTTGCCAAAAAGCCCATAAACATATGCACAATCAGGAATAATTCTATCCCAATAAGCATCAGGTCGATGCGGGCTAATGTATGCCGCTCATGAGAATTTTTGCTCATCAGTATAATGGCTGCTGCTCCTGTTGAAAGGCCGGAAGTAAGAAACAAAGGGCCTAAAATAGAAGTGTTCCATAAAGGACGTGCGTTAAATGCCGAGAACAGAATTCCGGTATAAACACCAAGAATCAGCGAAAATAGCAGCATTATCCAGGAAATAGTAATCAGATTTTTTCTGAAAAACTTCTCCATATCCCAAACCCATTGATACTTCCAGTCCCAGTTGGGGAAGATTGATTTTATGTTCAATGCACACCATATAATTGATAGCGGAGTTACTACCATCAAAGTCCAGGCGCCCCATGACATGGGTGATTCCAAACGGATTGTGGTGTATAGTCTCCAGAAATAAAGTTTATGGTTAAGGTCCAGAAACAAAGCCACTAAACCAACCATCAGTAAAAAGGGGGTTAAAAAAGGTGCAATTTTTACTGCTGTCGGGTATTCTTTTTCTTTTCCAAGGATGGTAAACAGGGCGGCAAAGAACAATATTCCGGCAGCCAGCCCACCAAGAAAAAGGTACAAAGGGATGTGCCAGTGCCAGATGTTTAATTGCGGATCTATCAGGTGATTCAACCTTCCGCTGGTAATTATTTCTTCTCTCATCTTGATCTGTTTATTAAATCAGGAAATATAAATGAGGATTGGTTCCGGCTTCAGGAATCAATGTTTTATGCTTTCGGTTTTTCAGCACTTTTGAAACGGGACTGTTTGGATCATCCAGATCGCCGAAATACATGCATTTGGTGGGGCAAACCGAAACACAAGCAGGGTCGAGACCTTTATTTACCCTGTTGTGAAGGCAGAATGTACATTTGTCCACGTACCCATCGGGGTGGGGAAACCGGGCATCATAAGGGCATGAAGCTATGCAGGCTCCGCAACCAATGCATTTGTGCGGGGTTACCAGTACCACACCGCCTTCGGAATAATGACTTGCTCCTGTTGGACAACATCTGACGCATGGCGAATTGGCGCATTGATTGCACCGCTCGCTGCGAATCTCTATCTCGAGTTGAGGATAGGTTCCATCTGTTACTTCAACAATCCAATCGCGGCAAAATCCGATAGGAACGTTATTTTCAGTCTGGCAGGCTACTACACAATCGCTGCAGCCCACACATTTTTTAGTATCAACAGCCATGGCATATCTCATGCTTCAGCCTCCTTTCCGCTCATATCAAAATCGGTTATAAAGGTTACAAAATTGCCCCTCATTCCTGTTCCTCCCATAACAGGATCTATATGCACGCGACTAACAAGTTCAGTGTCGTTGATTCCCCGTCCATGAGCTCTTGAGAGTTTTTTGTTATTGTGGCCAAATCCATGAACCATATAAACTGAATCCCAGCGGATACGCTCTGTAACTCTTACCTTGATCGCAAAAGTTGAAAGTATATCGTCCTGATTTTTAAGCTTTACCATCTGGTCATTTTCCAATCCCCAGAGTTTGGCTACCTTCGGATTTACCCAGAGCACGTTTTCATCCATCAGATCGGTAAGGTTTGGATTGTTGGCCGTCCGGCTGAAAGTATGCATAGGAGCTCTGCCATAATTAAGCCGGTAAAAACCTTCGGGCGGTTCTTCATGAGCAGTATAGACAGGCAAGGGGGCAAACCCTTCATTTTCCATATCTGTTGAATAAAGTTCTATTTTTCCGGTGTTGGTGTTGAATATGACATCTTCGCCAGGCGAAAAATACAAATCATCAAATTCGCGGGGGTAGTTTTTAACTCCTATCCGTTTCATCTCCTCCAGCGAAGTGCCTACCTGCTTAAATTGCCAGTCGAGCAGTTCTTCCATGTCTTTCCAGGGAAACCATGCACTTAAACCTAATTTTCCGGCCAGTTCTTTTGCCATCCATGAAGCTGGTTTTGTGTTGTATTTTGGTTCAACGGCAGGCATGCGTAATGCAACATTGGGCTGACGGTGTCCGGAGTTGCGTATCATGTCATATCTTTCAAGATAGGTACATTCCGGCAGCACTACATCTGCATATCCGGTTAATTCTATTGGCATCGTATCTACAACTACCAGTAACTGCAGAGCTTGTATAGCCTGCATAGTGTTGGCCTGATTTGGGAATGCAGCCAGAAGATTTGTGCCGTTAACAATCCAGGCTTTAAAATTACATTGATCAGTTACAGTTGGAATTGTTGCATCGCACAATCCGTTTGCAACCACCTCATTGGCTAAAACATATTTACCGCCATAAGCTTCAATCGGTGAACGTTTTGGCTTAGGAAAAGGTGGGACGGGATAACTGGGCAAGTTTAGTTTGTCGGGTTTATAATATCCACCCCTTCGGCCCCATGATCCCAGCAATGCTGTAAGTATTGCAACAGCCCGCAAACGCTGGGTGTCGTCGCCATACCATGTAACGTGCCGGCCAGGGTTAACAATAACCGAAGGTGCGGCGTTGTGCATTTCCCGGGCTGTTTCGCGGATAATATTTGGATCAATGGTTGTAATGCCATATGCCCACTCAGGGGTAAAAGTTTTTACATGCTCCTTTAATTCTGCAAATCCAAAGGTATAACGCTCAACGTAGTCTTTATCATACCATTCGTTCTCAATAATTACATTAATCCAGGACAATAACAGCGCCATATCAGTGGCTGGTTTTATAGGCAGCCAATATTTCGATTTGCTTGCTGCTGTAGAAAAGCGTGGGTCAACAGTAATTATGGTAGCTCCTTTGTCAATTGCATCCGACATTTCCTGCACCTGTCCGTTGTGCATGTTTTCGCCCAAATGAGACCCGATAAGTACCATGCAGCGGGTGTCCCGGATATCGATGCGTTCAGGCGAATAAATTATATCGCCGAATGTTGTAAGAAATCCAACTTCACGCGGGCCCCGGCACTGCGCAAAAGAAGGCGCAGCAATAGATTCCGATCCAAATGCCTTCAACATATGGCCAAAATGTGCACCCCCGGAACCATGGGTAAACAAAGCCACACATTCAGGCCCATGCTCAGCGGCTATTTTCTTCAGTTTTTCTGCAATATAATCGAGCGCTTCATCCCAACTGGCTTCCCTGAAGCTGTCTTTTCCTCCTTCGCTGGTGCGGATCAGCGGTGTTTTTAACCTATCCTCATCATGATATTGACCAACTCCTCCTGTACCACGAGGGCAAAATCTGCCGTTGCAATGCTGGTCATCATCGTTGCCAATTATCTTCTGAATGTTACCATCTGCATCCTTATATACCCAGCCTGCACATTGCCAGAAACAGATTTCGCAATAGGTGGGGGTGCGCAATGGTCCGTTTTCTTTTTCACCTGATATTTTGCCAAGTATTGAAGATCCTTTCGCAAGCTCAAATGCTGTGCCTGCCAGTGCCAGACTGCCGGCTCCAAGTGCTGAAATCTTTATAAACTGCCTTCGCGATGTTGCCATACGATCTGTGAGTTAAACAATGTCAATTATATGGAATTCAAACAACTAATGATGTAAGCTGCGAATTTACCTCAAAATTACTGAGTTTTAGTAATTTGGTATTGAAGAAAGTGGGTTTTATGCAGGAAGCTAAGTGTCAGATAATCAAATATATGCATAAATCGCTATTTGAGAACTGTCTAAATAGCGAGCTAATGATTTGATAAATAATAAATTAAAAAATTATTTAGAATTGTTCTAAATTTTGGTTGAGGATGCCTGTTTTATTCCTGAGACTGATTAAAAGTTCGTTAGCTCCTTAAAATGCATATGCTGATCCCTTTGCAGTTCAGTCAAATATAAATGGCCTCAATAGATTCTGATTTGCCGCTTTTAGGCTCTTCGGTGATAATTTAAAGATGTCTCATTTAACTGTTTGCCGGAAAAAACAAACAACTGTCGCCATAGCTCAGAAACCTGAAATCGTTTTCCAGTGCATATTTGTATGCCTTTTCCCAGTTTTTGCCAATCAATGCTGCCACCAGAAGCAACAAAGTGCTTTGAGGTTGGTGAAAGTTGGTAATTAATGCTTTGCATATTCTGAAACGATAGCCTGGAACAATCATTATCTGAGTAAACCCCGAAACAGACTGTAAATTATTCCGGTTCAGGTAATCATAAATTGCTTGCAAAGCTTCGGCTGCAGGAGTTTTTTCTTCATGCTGATAGGGTTCCCACTGGTCAATAAAAAATGAGTCTCCCGGTTCATAGCCATTCAGTAAGCGGCAACCCAGCCAGTAGAGGCTTTCAAGAGATCGCATGGAAGTAGTCCCTACAGGAATTGTATTTCCTGATGTGTTCTGTAATAGTTTAAGAATCAATTGTTTCTCTACAATCAGCTCTTCTTCGTGCATGGTGTGCTGCCGTGCATCGTCAACAGAAACCGGCTTAAAGGTTCCGGCACCCACATGCAAGGTAAGGTATTCAAATCGGCAATCTTTTGCTTCAATACTTTCAAGCACTTTTGGTGTGAAATGCAGCCCGGCGGTAGGCGCTGCCACCGAGCCGTTGAATTGTGCATAAATGGTCTGGTACCTTTCAGTATCGCTCAGTTCAGGGGAGCGGTTGAGATATGGTGGGAGGGGAATTTTTCCGGCAAGCTCGAGCACCTGCTCAAAAGCTATTCCGGGTTTGTTCCAGGTAAACATGATACGATGAGTATCGCCTGACTGTTCGCCACGTGTTGCAGTCAGCGTCACTTGCTCGTCGCCCTCACCTGCCAGTAATTCCAGAACGCCTGATTTCCAGCGTTTGGCATTTCCAATCAGGCATTTCCATGTTGCAGATCCGCCGGTTTGTCCGTAACTGCCTTCCGGCTGAAGGCAGAATATTTCGATACGGGTGCCGCTTTCTTTCTGAAAAATCAGCCGGGCTCTGATTACGCGGGTGTTGTTGAAAATCAATAAACTGCCGGTTGGCAGGTGATCACTGATGTTCTTGAATGCCGCGTCAGTCAAAATGCCATCTTTATAAACCAGTAATTTTGATTGATCGCGTTCTGAAAGCGGATATTTCGCAATCCGGTTCTCAGGTAAAGCATAGTCGTAATCGGAAATATTTAAAGGGTATTCTGTCATTTGCCGGGTTCTTGTGCTTTTGCTTCATTCCAGAAAACATCGAGTTCCGCCAGTGTCATGTCGTGCATTGATTTTCCGGTTTCATTTACTTTTTGTTCTATGAAATTAAATCTTCGGATAAACTTTTTATTGGTGCGTTCCAGCGCATCTTCAGGGTTTATGTCGATAAACCTGGCATAGTTTATCAATGCAAAAAGAAGATCGCCGAATTCATCTTCGATTTTTTCGGGGGAGCCATTCAGCTTTTCATATTGCAGTTCACCTAATTCTTCCTGAACTTTATCCCATACCTGCCCCACATGATCCCAATCAAAGCCAACACCGCGGGCTTTCTCCTGAATTCGGTAAGCTTTTACCATAGCAGGCAATGAAGCCGGAACCCCGCCAAGTACAGTTTTCTTAGAGCCTTCGCCCAGTTTAATTTTTTCCCAGTTGTTTTTTACAGTTTCAGCATCATTGGCTGTAACGTCACTGTATATATGCGGATGGCGGTGAACCAGCTTGTCGCAGATGCCATTCAGCACATCGGTTATGTCGAATGCATTGGTTTCAGAAGCAATTTTTGAGTAGAAAACCAGATGCAGCATCAGATCGCCCAATTCTTTTTTAATCTCATTCATGTCCTTCTCCAGAATGGCATCGCTGAGTTCGTAAGTTTCCTCAATGGTTAAGTACCGAAGGCTTTCAAGGGTCTGTTTTTTGTCCCAGGGGCAACCAGCCCTTAGTTCGTCCATGATGGTGAGCAATCGCTCAAATGCAGTTAGTCGGGGGTCCATGTAGTTTAAGTTCAAGTAATTGGTTTAAAGGCCTGATTGAAATTAGCCAGACTTTAGGCCGGCATTCAGCGTGGCAAAGTGTTTTTAGCTTGATTCTGACGTATCGGAAAATGAGCTGTAAATGTCAACCGGCAAGTGATTTCGATGATTATTGACGCTCTTGACTGGTGCCCTTTGTCCTTTGCTGAAATACTTTTGCAAAAGTAATCATTTTCGCGGGTAGGGATTTTGTATTTTTGCTTCCGACTCTATCAACTACCCATCTTCCATATTGAGAAAGATCCGACTTTATCTACCGTTTTCAGTTTACAGCAGATTATTTACTGTTGCAGTAATGTATTTGCTGATGAATCAGGCGTTGGCGCAGCATCGGTTTCAGGCGGCCAATCTGTTGTTCGAGCCCCGCGTCAATTATGGATTTCTGATCGCCCATCATGTGGAAATGGAAATTTATAACAGCCATTTTCCATCCTTCGAATTTTCCATTTCTCAGGCATCTTATGGCAAGCGGCAATGGGAATCGCTTTATAATTACCCGGTTATGGGTGTAACCTATTACAATGCCTGGCTTGGCAACTCCCGCGATCTTGGGCAGGCGCACTCAGTATTTCCTTTTGTTAGCTTTCCATTGCTGAAAGACGATAAAAACGAGCTGAACTTCAGGATGGGCGCCGGGTTGGCCTATCTTACCAAAAAGTTCGACAGGCTGAACAACTACAAATACAACGCCATAGGTTCTCATTTGAATGCAGCGGTAAACCTGATGATTGAATACCGCTGGAAGCCGATTCACCACCTTCAGTTATCAGCGGGTATTCAGTTGATGCACTTTTCAAACGGTTCAACCAAAACCCCGAATTTCGGGCTCAATATTCCTGCTTTAAGTGCAGGAGCCGCTTTCAGGTTAAACCGCGAAAACAACTATATCCGCCGACGCATCAGACCAAACCTTACCATGTATGAGTTCGACGGTAAGGACTTTATTGAGGTTAAGCTGGGCACAACCTTTGCTTACAAAGAGTCGGGTGATACCGATGGCGAAAAGTTTAATATATACTCGGGATTTGTTAGTGCAATGAAACCTCTAGGCTACAAACATAAGCTCGGACTGTGTTTTGACCTTTCATGGGATGGCTCTGATGCTCTGCTGGTTGCACGCACAAACAATGAACCTTATCATAGTCGCGAACTTACAAAGCCAGGTATCAGTGCGGCTTATGAGTTGGTACTGGCGCGAACTTCATTTGCTTTTAACCTGGGTTTTTACCTTGGCGGAAAAGATAAAAGTGAGGGAATGTCCTATTATAAAATAGGAATGCATTACCTGATCCATAAAAACCTGTTTGCCAATTTAACCCTGAAAACTCACTTTGCAAGAGCAGATTATGTGGGGATAGGCCTGGGATACAGATTCAAGTGGGGGTATTATCTGAAGTGAACTTTCTGCTGAAAACCAGATTGGATAATAATGAAGTTTCAGATGAATAACGCCGGAATAACAACAAGAAAAGAAACAATGCGCATCAAAAACACTAAAGTAGTTGGTCTGATAAAACAGTTGTTAGAAATGAACAAGCGGGCATTTCGATTTGCCGGTTTGCTTCAGGCGGCTTGCTGTTTTTCATTGGTTTCGCAAAGAGTGCTGAGCGTTAGCTTGATATTTTCAATAATGTTAGTCTTTTCTTCATGCAACCGTGAGCAACTCGACGATTGTTATACCAAAACCGGAGCTGACATTACCGAAGAAAGACCAGCTGAATACTTTCACAATATAGAATTGTATAACAATGTAAATCTGGTGCTTGTGCCAGGCAATACTCCGTTTCTTGAAATCAAAGGAGGCAAAAATCTGCTTCCGGCCATAAAAACCGAAATAAAAGATAGCACCCTGATTATCCGCAACACATTAAAGTGTAACTGGATACGCAGTTTCGACCGGGAAATAACCGTTTACGCCACTGCACCTGCACTTCGCGATATCAGATATGAAGGCTCGGGAGATGTCAGGACCGAAGGGCAGATAAAGCTGGATTCTTTGCAGGTTAACATTTGGGGAGGGGCAGGTTCATTTGATCTTGATCTGGATGTTACAAAACTGAAACTTGCCATGCATTATGGTACTGTTGATTTAACAGTAAAAGGCAAGGCGCTGATTACCACCATTTTTGCCAACAGTTATGGTCCGTTTTATTGCAGCGAACTGATTTCAAACATTGCTTATGTCCGCAATAGCGGCACCAATCAGGTGTATGTTTATGCAAAACATATCCTTGAGGTAGAGATTACCTCAGTTGGCGACATATTTTATTACGGTAACCCGTACGATATAAAAATGAATGTTACCGGAGCTGGAAAACTTATCAAGATAGATTGATCGCCGATACGGATTTTATTATCTGTTCCGGTTGAGAAGAACCGGGCTATTTCGAAGCTTCAAATTGATCCCACTCTTTATAAAGCGTGTTCAGATAATCATACCAGCCTTCCCGGGCAATGGTTTGGCCAATAATGTCCCATCGGTTATTGATTTCTATTATTACCGGGCCTTCTTCGGTAATGGCAACATCCCAGCCAATGGCTTTGAGCCACGACAGTTTGCGGTGGAAATCATATACCTGATTTTTTATTTCCTGCCAGTTTTTGATTTCAAAATTTACAAGATCAATGCCTGAGTCAGGGTGATGGGTCAATGATTCATAGGATTTGTAATGTGCAAACGAAACGATATTTTCAAACTTGCCGGTTTCCTTATTCAGAATAGCCATTACATTTCCACCCTTTCCGGAATTGTCCACCCATCGCCCTTTGCGACCCATTCGAATGAGCCCGTATATTAATTCCACCTCTCCGTTCGGATGAAGTAAGGTTAATAGTCTGAGGGTGTTTATGGATGTCGGATTTATAGCATCGAAAGTTGGAATTTGTCTGAGTTTGGCCTCAAATAGTAACCTTTGATTTTTCCCGGCAAAGTTTAACAGCTGGTCAAGCGAATGCTTTTCACCATTTAAATGCAAGGCTGTAAATCCATCTTTGGTTGATTCCAGCGAGGAATAAATATTTATATTTTTCCCATGCTCACCTTCAAGTACTTTTACAACAAAAGGTCGGTTCCCAAACTCAATTAATTTTTGTCGGGCAGTTTCAGGAGTGTTTACCACATATGCAGATTCAAGCCCGGCCTGCGGATCATATAAGAAAATCATTTCAGAAGTTGGGATGTCGAGGCTCTTTAAAAGTACCTTAGTGATATATTTGTTTCTGGCCAGCAGAATATATCCCAATGGGTTTAACTTTTCGAGAAATACATCACGTGTGTAACGGCTCACAAATTTAGCACGGTATTGTTCCGGCATTCCCTTATCATACAAGTAGTATAAATAGTATTCATGAGGGTTAATTTTCAGTTTTTTGCGTTTCGAAAGAAAATCGAAGATAATGTGCAGATAATTCCAGCCCGTTTCCTTGCGGATGCCATTTAATATATATCTGACCACATAAATAAGTGCAGCAGGATTTTTTGTTCTTTTAAACCGGTCAACTTCTTTCAGATATTTTTTCATTTTCTTCTTTCATATTTTAAATTACCGAAACCAAGTTATAAGTTTATGTTGTTTTGAGCTTAAGTGGAAATACATACATTCGTCGTAGTGCTGAAACTAAGGGCTGTTGCTCATGGTTGATGATTTATGAATAAGCCTGCTGAGCTTAACATAGGCCTGTGAAAACGATCAAATAAGCGGGCAAAAACCCATCATTCAATATTCTTGTTTGATGCTGGCAATAAACAAATTTACATGAAATTAAACGAATTCACAATCACCTGTAAAAAGTTGATATAAATTTCCCGGGACATGTTAAATGAGACTGCTGAAATCCACAAGTCAGGGTTTGACAGATTGAAAACAAGCATTTTGAAAAACTAAAAAATATCTGGTCATGACCTGACTTGCAAATTTGATCTTTACACATGCAATTATTTGATTATATTTGCATCTTCAAACAGAATCCTTCCTAACCGGATAATAGTTTGAGTTATAAAGAAGAGGGGAGAGACAGGCTCAGCGAACCTCTGGCAACCATCCGCCAAACAGCAGAAACGGTGCCAATACCTGTTCCCCGAAAAGGGAAGATTATAATTGAAACACTGAGCGTTGCGCCATCCGGCCTTCACCATTGTGTTTTATTTGTTAAACAATGCACTTGTGCAATTCCGATGCCATTGAATATGGTTTTCAGGTTTGCAGAGTGTGTAATAACTTAATCGTATGGCCACAAGGAGAAATATTTACGAAGAAATAGAGAAAAGGGTTCTGGTGCTTGACGGTGCCATGGGAACCATGATTCAGCGGTATAATCTTACCGGACCAGACTACCACGGAACCCGGTTCGCAACGCACCCGGTTGATGTAAAAGGCAACAACGACCTGCTTTGCCTTACCCGCCCCGATATTATCTTAGAAATCCATAAAGCTTACCTTGAAGCAGGTGCCGATATCATTGAAACCAATACTTTCAATGCAACCAGCATATCCATGGCCGATTATAAAATGGAGCATCTGGTTTACGAAATTAATCGGGCTGCAGCTGAAATTGCCAAAGCTGCCGCTGAAGAATATACCTTAAAAAATCCTTCAAAGCCACGTTTTGTGGCTGGTGCATTCGGGCCTACCAACAAAACAGCATCTATGTCGCCCGATGTAAACGATCCTGGATTCAGAGCGGTTCTTTATGATGATCTGGTTTTATCTTACGCTGAGCAGGCAAATGGATTGATTGATGGTGGTGCCGATCTGCTTTTGGTAGAAACTATCTTCGATACACTGAATGCCAAGGCCGCACTTTTTGGCATCAATCAGGTGATGGCTGAACGAAATCTCAGGCTTCCGGTAATGGTTTCGGGCACCATTGCCGATTTGAGCGGGCGCACCTTATCGGGGCAAACCCTTGAAGCTTTTCTCACCTCAGTTTCACACATCGATATGCTGAGTGTGGGCTTTAATTGTTCTTTAGGTGCGGAACAATTGAGGCCATTTATAGAAGAACTTTCCGCAAAGGCACCTTTTTATGTGAGTGCATATCCCAATGCCGGACTTCCCAATCAGTTTGGTGAATACGACGAAACACCAAAAGAAATGGCAGCCCATGTAAAGCCAATACTTGCAAACAGGGCGGTGAATATTATTGGCGGGTGTTGCGGCACAACCCCTGAGCACATCAGAGAACTGAGCCTTCTGGTATCAAAATATGAAGTGAGAAAACGCCCGGTAATTCCCCGCAACTTGCGACTAAGCGGATTGGAGCCGCTTCAGACCTTTGAAGGAAGTAATTTCATCAATATCGGAGAACGCACCAATGTATCCGGATCACGAATGTTTGCCAGGCTGATTCGCGAAGAAAAATACGATGAAGCGCTTGCAGTTGCCCGTCAGCAAGTAGAAAACGGCGCTCAGGTGATAGATATTAATATGGATGATGCCTTGCTAGATGCTGAAAAAGCAATGGTTCGTTTTCTGCATCTGCTTATGGCTGAGCCTGAAATTGCAAAAGTTCCGGTGATGATCGATTCATCGAAATGGACAGTGATTGAAGCCGGGCTCAAATGTTTGCAAGGGAAAGCAATCGTTAACTCAATCAGTTTAAAGGAAGGTGAAGAAGCATTCAAAACACATGCGCGGCTTATAAGGAATTATGGCGCAGCAGCCGTGGTGATGGCTTTTGATGAACAAGGTCAGGCTGCTGATCTTGAAAGAAGGATTGAAATCTGTAGCCGGGCTTACCGCATACTTACCCAGGAACTTGGATTTCCTGCTGAAGACATCATTTTTGATCCCAACATTCTGACTGTTGCTACCGGAATTGACGAGCACAACAACTATGCAGTGGATTTTATCAATGCAGTAACCTGGATAAAACAAAACCTGCCTTTTGCCCGGGTAAGCGGTGGCATCAGCAATCTGTCATTTTCCTTCCGGGGAAACGAGAAACTACGCGAGACAATGCATGCTGTTTTCCTATTCCATGCTGTGAAAGCCGGGCTGGATATGGGAATAGTGAATGCCGGCAATCTGCCTGTTTACGATGATATTGATTCCCGAGAGCTTGAACTGATAGAAGATGTGATCCTCAACCGTCGCCCCGATGCCACTGAACGCCTGACTCAATATGCAGGTCAGATGGAGAAATCATCGGGTGTGCAGGAGAAAACTGAAAGCTGGAGACTGCTTCCGCTTAAAGAAAGATTATCGCATGCTTTGGTGCATGGAATTGATGCTCATATTGCAGAAGATGTGGAAGAAATCAGGGGTCAGTACAGTCGGGCATTGGAAGTGATTGAAGGTCCGTTGATGGCAGGCATGAACATCGTAGGGGATCTTTTTGGAGCTGGAAAAATGTTTCTGCCGCAGGTGGTAAAAAGTGCCCGTGTAATGAAAAAAGCAGTTGCGGTTTTACTTCCTTATCTAGAAGCCGAGAAAAAAGCCGGAGGCCGACAGTCAGCCGGGAGAATTTTAATGGCAACCGTAAAAGGTGATGTGCATGATATAGGCAAAAATATTGTAGGCGTTGTGCTGGGTTGCAACAATTACGAAGTGATTGATCTGGGTGTAATGGTGCCCGCTGCCCGGATTCTTGAGCAGGCCATTCTTCATAAAGCAGATGTTATTGGTCTCAGCGGACTCATTACTCCTTCGCTTGATGAAATGGCTCATGTGGCCCGCGAAATGGAACAAGCCGGATTAAATATTCCTTTGCTAATTGGCGGAGCCACCACCAGCGAAATGCATACTGCAGTAAAAATTGCTCCCGGTTATTCATCGCCGGTAATTCACGTTCGCGATGCCAGCCGTGCCATTGGTGTAGTGTCAAGCCTGCTTTCTGTAGATCAGAAGCCAGCTTTCACCGCTTCGATAGCCGGTAAATATGCCGGTTTGCGCGAAAAACACCTCAATACAAGAGCGGGTGTAACTTACCTCTCATTGCAAAAAGCCAGAGAAAATCGGTTTAACCCCGACTGGCAGGCATACACACCGCCGATTCCCCGGAAAACAGGAATTATCCGCTTTTCCGATTGGCCGCTGGAAGAAATCAGTCATTACATTGATTGGACATATTTCTTTTACGCCTGGAAAATCGGAGCCAAATACCCGGACATTTTCAGCGATCCTGAAAAGGGTGTTGAAGCACAAAAACTTTTTGATGATGCACAGATATTATTAAAACGCATGATCGATGAAAAAATGGTTCAGGCCGATGGTGTTATTGGATTGTTCCCGGCTCAGGCTATCAACGAAAGTGTTGAATTAATTGATGAAAATACCGGACTGCCGGTAACAGCTTTCCATTTCCTTCGCAATCAGGAGGAGAAAGAAGCAGGTGTGCAGAATCTTTGCCTTGCTGATTTTATTGCACCCAAAGACGCCGGAAAAAGGGACTACATCGGCTTTTTTGCAGTTACTGCCGGATTGGGTGTTGAAAAACATGCCGAAAAATTCGTTGCTGAAAACGACGATTACAATGCCATTATGGTAAAAATACTGTCCGATCGTCTGGCCGAAGCTTTTGCCGAAGTCCTGCATCTTTATGTGCGAAAAGAGTTCTGGGGTTATGCCCCTGATGAAAATCTTGAACTTCAGCAGATTCTTGATGAAGGTTATCAGGGAACCCGCCCGGCTCCGGGATATCCGGCTTGTCCTGAACACAGCGAGAAGCGAAAGTTGTTCGATTTGCTTGAAGTGGAAAAATCAGGAATCACGCTTACAGAAAATTATGCCATGTATCCCGCTGCTTCAGTTTGCGGATATTACTTTTCACACCCTGATTCTCAATATTTCAACGTTGGTCGTATAAGTAATGATCAGATAGTTGATTATGCTTCCCGCAAAGGAATGAGCATAGCTGAAGTGGAAAAACTGCTGGCACAGAATCTTAATTTTTGATAAAACAATTTTCAAATGAAATTGACCAAGCATATTGCCCGGCGCGGTGGAAAAACTCTGTTTAGTTTTGAACTTTTACCCCCGTTAAAAGGTGAAAATTTTGAAGGAATCAGCCAGGCCATTGATCCGTTGATCGAGTTTAATCCGATATCCATTGATGTGACTTATCATCGCGAGGAAATCGTTTACAAAGAGCGTGGAAATGGGCTTCTTGAGCGAAGAACTGTGCGTAAAAGACCGGGAACAGTCGGCATTTCAGCAGCCATTAAGTTTAAATACAATATTGATGTTGTGCCGCACATCATTTGCGGCGGATTTACCCGAGAGGAAACTGAAAATGCATTGATAGATCTTTACTTTCTTGGGATTGATAATATTCTGCTGATCCGTGGTGACAATCCTGCCGGAGAAAAAGTATTCAGGCCAGAACCCGAAGGAAACCGTTATGCCCTGGATCTTGTGAATCAGGCCGTTAATATGAATCGTGGCATTTATCTGGAAGAAGGCATAATCAACGCAAACCCTACTGGGTTCTGCATAGGCGTAGCCGGTTACCCTGAAAAACATGCCGAAGCCCCAAATATGGCTTCCGATATTGCCCATCTTAAAGCGAAAATTGATGCTGGTGCTGAATACATTGTTACTCAGATGTTTTTCGACAATTCAGCTTTTTTCAGGTTCGAAAAAGCCTGCCGCGAAGCTGGAATTACAGTGCCGGTTATCCCGGGAATCAAACCTTTGTCAACCTTTTCGCAGTTATCAACGCTGCCAAAAACCTTTTCAATTGATTTGCCCGAAAGTCTTGTTCTGGAAGCTGAGAAATGCAGAAATAAAGAACAAATCAGAGATCTTGGTGTAGAGTGGGCCATTGCACAGAGCAAGGAACTCATTAAGCACGGCGTGCCGGTTCTTCATTTTTATACCATGGGTAAAAGCGACAACATTCAGAAAATTGCAAAAGCCGTATTCTGAAAATTGAAGTCAGGTGTTAGAAAAATCAAAAAAGGCATCCGGATTCCGGATGCCTTTTTGCGAATTATTTTCAGTAATTAGTAAGCCCTTGCAAATACTACCCTGTTGGCTGAAGGCTTGCCGGAAAGTATGCACTTTCCTTCTTCAGGTTTTACATCAAGAGGGATACAGCGGATGGTAGCCTTTGTTTTTTCTTTGATTTCCTGTTCGGTTTCAGGAGTGCCATCCCAGTGAGCAAGTATAAAACCGCCTTTGTTGTCAAGCAGGTCAACAAATTCTTCCCAGCTATCGGCTTTGGTAGTCATTGATTCTCTGAAATCAAGCGCTTTCTGGAAGAGGTTTTCCTGAATGCTTTGAAGCAGGTGTTCTACTTTAGTTTCGATATCCTGAAGCTGATAGGTAGCTTTTTCAAGTGTATCGCGACGGGATACTTCAACGGTTCCGTTTTCGAGATCGCGCGGACCAATTACCAGTCGAACAGGCACACCTTTAAATTCGTATTCATTGAACTTCCAGCCCGGTTTGTAGGTATCGCGGTCATCATATTTCACCGAAATTCCTTTGGACTGAAGATTTTTCTTAATTTCATTTACTTTGGCTGAAATGGCGGCCAGTTGCTCATCTGTTTTCCAGATAGGAATAATAACAACCTGAGTCGGAGCGAGTTTCGGAGGCAATACCAGTCCGTTATCATCGGAGTGAGCCATAATGAGCGCACCAATCAGGCGGGTGGAAACCCCCCATGAAGTCGCCCATACATATTCAAGTTTATTCTCCTTGCTCAGGAATTTTACATCGAAAGCCTTGGCGAAATTTTGTCCAAGAAAGTGAGAAGTTCCGGCTTGCAGTGCTTTGCCGTCCTGCATCAGGGCTTCAATACAATAAGTTTCTACAGCACCTGCAAAGCGTTCGTTGGGCGATTTTACACCCTTCAATACAGGGACTGCCATAAAATTTTCGACAAAATCAGCATAAACATTCAGCATCTGTTCTGTTTCTGCAACAGCTTCCTGCGAAGTAGAATGTGCAGTATGACCTTCCTGCCAAAGAAATTCAGCAGTACGAAGGAAAAGACGTGTGCGCATTTCCCATCTTACAACATTGGCCCACTGATTGATCAGCAGCGGAAGGTCGCGGTAGGATTGTATCCAGGTTCGGTAAGTATCCCAGATAATGGTTTCAGAGGTAGGACGAACAATTAACTCTTCTTCGAGTTTTGCAGTTTCGTCAACAATTACACCTTTGCCATTCGGGTCGTTTTTTAGCCGGTAATGGGTAACCACGGCACATTCTTTGGCAAAGCCTTCCACATGGCTGGCTTCCTTACTGAAGAATGATTTCGGTATAAACAAAGGGAAGTAAGCATTCTCATGCCCTGTGTCTTTGAACATTTTATCAAGCGCAGCCTGCATTTTTTCCCAGATTGCATATCCGTAAGGTTTGATAACCATACAGCCTCTAACTGCGGAGTTTTCGGCCATATTGGCCTTGATAACCAGGTCGTTGTACCATTGAGCGTAATTCTCAGCCCTTGTAGGAAAATCTTTAGCCATTTCTTTATTTATGGTATAGTATTTGTTGATTTGGAGGTGTTAACACAACACCCCGCGAAAGCGGCACAAAATTAATAAATTTAACGCAGTATAAACATCTGAGCACACCAGACAAGGAAACACTGCAAATCAAAGGGAGGACCTAAACATGAAAACTTTACTCACATTCGTTGCTGCAACCCTGCTGCTCATGACAGCTTGCACAACTCAGTATCAGGCCCGCACCACTTACGACGATCTTTATTACTCGCCCAAAGATGCAGTGGCTGCCGGTTCAACTCAACAGGCTTCAGCTCAACCTCAAACCAGGACAACAACTGAAAGTTATACCGTTGAACCTCAGCAACAACAGGCAGATCAGCAATCAACACAAAGTTATCAGCAGGAGTATTATGCTGATGAAAATAATTATGAAGGTGAGACTCAGTATTACGAGGAAGACGGATATAATTATACCACAAGTGAGCAATATACTGACCCTTCGACAGGAACAACATACGTAACCAATAATTACTACAACAGCGACGATTATTATGATTACGCTTATGCAGCAAGGTTGCGCCGCTTCCATTCCAACAACTACTACAGCAGCTACTACTCACCTTATTATACCAATCTTTACTGGTATGACTACAACCCATACAGCTGGGGAACCAGCATTTATATGGGTTACAACTGGTGGTCTCCGGGCTTTGGCGGATATTCGTGGGGATTAGGCTACCCATACTATGGTGGATATTCATACTGGGACAGCCCTTACTATGGTTTCGGTTACGGATATCCATATGGTTATGGTGGTTACTGGAGAGGATATAATCATGGCTACTGGAATGGCTACTGGGATGGATACTACTCAGGAACAGGTTACTATTACAACAGTTACGACAACAACTCATATTACTACGGACACCGTAATTCGAACCTGAGCAGCGGTTCAGGCAGCGGAAGAGGAACAACTTTCGGAGAGCGATATGAATCAGCAATAAAAAGCGGACGGATTGAAGGGCCAAGGACATCTTCAGGCATCGGTGTTTCCAATACTGGTCGGAACAATGATCCTGGCCGCACCGGAACTGTAACTCCCGGTCGCACTGAACAGCCTGGCCGCACCGGAACTGTAACTCCCGGTCGCACTGAACAGCCTGGTCGCACCGGTACTGTAACTCCTGGTCGCACTGAGCAACCTGGCCGCACCGGTACTGTAACTCCCGGCCGCACTGAGCAACCTGGTCGCACCGGCACTGTAACTCCAGGCCGCACTGAGCAGCCCGGAACAACAAACGGCGTTCGCACAGAGCAAGGAAATCCAGCTCCGGCAAGATATACAACACCACAGAATCCGCGTTCACGCACAGAATCTCCTGCAACAGGAACACAGCGTTCAAACGAGAACCGCTATTCGGTGCCTCGTCAAACCCAGAATGGCAATCAGCAGGGCGTTCGTCAGCAACCAACTGGTCAGCAAAGCAGAACTCCTCAGGAATATCGTGCTCCTGGCTACAATCAGCCAAAATCGAGTGACGAGTTTACTAACCCCAAATATCGCAATGCCCGTCCAACCGGAGTTAACCCTGAAGGACAGCAAACAACACCAAGGCAGAACAGCTCGCCTTCTTATCAGTCAGCTCCAAGGCAGCAATCAGCACCAAGGCAGGTAACACCACAAAGACAAGCCACGCCTCAAAGACAGAGTTCACCAACCTATTCTGCGCCTACCCGTCGCGAAAGCAGCGGAAGCAGCGGAAGCTCTTATTCAGCACCGGCACGGTCATCGTCATCATCTGGAAGTTCATATTCAGCACCTTCACGTTCTTCATCATCATCATCAGGAAGTTCATATTCTGCTCCATCACGTTCCTCTTCCTCTTCATCATCTTCGTCATCCTCTTCATCAGGAAGCGGAAGGTCATCATCAGGCAGTGGTCGCAGATAATTCTGGTTTAACTAAAAAAAACTCATTAACAATGAAAAAACTTGTTTCTATACTAATGATTGCTTCACTTTTTTCAATTGAAGTAATTGCCCAGAATGAAATAGATGCACTTCGTTATTCGAGGTTAAACTACTCAGGATCGGCCAGATTTGTAGCTATGGGTGGGGCTTTTGGAGCATTGGGTGCAGATTTCACAACCCTGAGCCACAACCCTGCTGGCATTGGTTTATACAGAAGTTCAGAAATCAGTATCACACCTTCAATTGGTATAACCCGCACTGAAGCTTTGCTTAACGGTAATTTCAGGGAGGATTCAAGGTATAATTTTAACCTTGGAAGTGCCGGAATTGTAATGGCCAGCTCTGCAGAAAGCAGAAATTCGCAGTCGGCGTGGAAAAATATCCAGTTCGGATTCGGAATCAATCGTTTGGCCAATTTTAACAACCGCGTGAATATTGACAGCGACAACCTGCAATCTTCTTTTCTGACTCCTTATCTTGAAAGTGCTCAGGGGGTTCATCCTGATGATCTTGGCGCATTTGATACCCGCCTTGCCTATGATACTGAACTTCTTTTTGTTGTTGATTCAGCAAACTGGCGCTATGGTATTGATAAACCCAACGGTGGTGTAAATCAAAGGAAGAGTATAGATAGTAAAGGATCGATCAACGAAATGGTATTCAGTCTTGGAGCCAATTACAACGACAGGCTCTACCTGGGTGCAACTGTTGGTGTTCCATATATCAGGTATATTGAAAATTCAACCTTCACTGAAACTGCGCTGGCCGATGACAATACTGTTTTTAACTCAATGACACGCACTGATTTCCTTGAAACTTCAGGAACAGGAATTAACTTTAAGTTTGGAATGATTTTCAGAGCAACCGATTGGTTGAGGCTTGGTGGCGCAATTCATACGCCAACATTCTACTCTTCTATGTCGGATAACTACGGAGCTACCATGCGTGCCCGCTACGACAACGGGTTTACTGCCACATCAAGCTCCGATGGAATTTATGAATATGAACTAAATACTCCGATGCGTGCAATAGGAAGTATTGGTTTTATTATTGGAAAATCAGGTGTGATCTCTGCTGATTATGAGTTTGTTGATTACACCACTTCAAGATTGCGTGCCCCCGATTATGATTTTTATGATGAAAATCAATCCATCAGATCATTTTATCAGGAAGCACATAACCTGAGGTTCGGAACCGAATGGAGATATGGTGCCATTAATTTCAGAGGTGGATACGGAATTTCAGGAAATCCTTACCGCTATGGAACAAATTCAGCCATCAGCACATATTCAGCCGGAATTGGTATCCGTGAAAAGAATTTTTACATTGATATGGCCTGGGTTGGATCGCAGTTCGAAGATGAATATTACCTGTACAGCGGTCAGGTGAACGCTGCGGCAACTAACACATTTAACAATTCATTCCTTTTGACACTTGGTATTAAGTACTAATCTGACTTAACCCTGCTCAGACAACTCAATATACATGCTCTTTAAGGCGGATCTTTGTGGATCCGCTTTTTTTTGCTGATAAACAGCAATTGCTTTTATTTCAGACGATTGAGCCCCGCTTTTGCCTTTTGGCTGATGCTTGTGCGGTATTCATCGTAATCCATCGTCAGGCACATTTCGAAATAATGTCTGGCTTTTTCAAGGTTGCCCTCTGCTTCATATATCAAAGCAAGTTGTAATGCTGAATTGGCCGCAAAATACCATTTCTGGTCTTTGCCCAGATTTATAGTTTGATCATATTCTGCTTTTGCCAATGCAGTTTTTCCCCATTTGTGATTGTTGCGCGCAAGCCGATATCTGAATTCTGTAATTTCGTGATTGTCTTTCAATTCTGTTTTTTCAACGGAGGAAAGTACATTTTGGGCTTCAGCATAATACCCGCCATCTGATAATAGTCTGGCTTTTAATAATTTAGTATTTGGTATTTTGCCTGTGTTGGCTTCTTTAAGCGCCTGTTTATCCCCGTCAATGGCTGTATTTCCCAGCAGAATAACCCGCTGCATGTAGTTTTTGTATTTGATTTCATCGCCATTTATCAGTGCGATCCAGGCAAGACGCTGATAAGCAGACTTGATGAAGCTGTTGCCTTTAAAATTGTTTACATACCTCAGAAACCAAATTTCTGCATCTTTATCCATTCGGTTTAGTTTGGCTGATCCTGTGAGGTATTGCAGGTAATAAAACGGGTAATAATCTTTCGATGTGGGCGCAGATTTTAATGTTTTCAATGCCAGCTCATTTCTGCCTGTGTGCATCAGAAAAACTGATTTTGCATATATGAGTAGCGGATTGTTTATAATCATTTCCTGATTTTTACTGCTGTTCAGATGGTCGTTTATAAAGTCAGTTTCTTCGGGATTTTGTGATAGATTAAAAGTAGTGAAAGTGAGCAGAAATAGGGTTTCTGCTTTCAGAAAAGGATAGATTTGATCTGTTGCCGGATCGTTGAGGACTTTTTGCATGTTGCTTATGCCTTGTTCAACAGTTCCCTGCAGTGATAAAATTTTCGTTACCCACTGATAATTCTGAGGAATTGATCCGATCAGTACCTGCATAAGTCCAAGTGCAACCTGATTTGGTTGGAATGAAGGGTAGAGTTTGGAATTTTTCAAAAGCAGGCGATAGGCTTTATTTATTTCGAGTGCGGCACTGCTGTATTCCCCGAAACGAGCTGCTGCAAAAGCCTGTTGAAGGTTAAGTTGTGCCTGCGTGTAAAGATGCCAGGGTGACAGAGGATTTCCGGATTCCAGATTTTTCAGCAGCCTGTTTTTGTTTGCCGAAAAACTTTGATACTTATTTTTATCTTCTGAAATTATTACTTCGAGGAAATCAGCATAGTTTTCGAGGTAGGAAACAATCCTGTTGTCCGGATTTGCTTTGCTTTCAGCTTTCAGAAATTCATCTGCCTTGGTGAATCTGAGGCTCAGGATGTGATCATAAGCATTCAGGCAGTTTTGGTTAAGCTGGTAATCTCCGGCCTGAATCCGGCCAGCTGCGAAGAGTAATAACCAAAGTATAATTTGTATTCTCATTTCGGCAACTGATATAAAAAAAGGAAAGCCTTCCGACTTTCCTTTTATATGTTTTAATCTGGTGAAAACCGGGATTAATTATTGATACTTGCTGCCAGGCCATGGTCAACAAGAATACGGCCGCAGTATTCGCAAACTATGATTTTTTTATGCATTCTGATGTCGAGCTGCCTCTGAGGAGGAATGGCACTGAAACATCCACCGCAGGCATCGCGTTCTACGCTTACCACAGCCAGTCCGTTACGGGCATTTTTGCGGATGCGTTTGTAGGCAGTGAGTAATCTTTCCTCGATAAAGCGCTGAAATTCTTCTGATTTTGAATGCAGGTTCTGCTCTTCTTTTTCAGTTTCACTAACGATATCGGCCAGCTCGCTTTTCTTGATTTCAAGGTCGTTTTTGCGATCATCAAGTACATTCTGAGCAGCAGTAATCTCTTCGTTTTTCAGATTGAGCAAATGTGTAAATTCTTTGATACGCTTTTCAGCAAGTGCGATTTCAAGGTTCTGAAATTCAATTTCTTTCGACAATGAATCGTATTCGCGGTTATTGCGCACATTCATTTGCTGCTCTTCGTAGCGTTTGATCTGCAGTTGGCTCTCCTTGATGGCGTTATCTTTATCCTTAACCGAGGTTTTCAGGGTTTCAATTTCCTGAATGTGGTTATCGATGCGCGTTTGAAGTCCGATAATCTCATCTTCAAGATCCTCAACTTCAAGTGGCAGTTCTCCTCTTATGATCTTGATCTTATCAATCTGAGAATCAATCTGCTGGAGGCTGTATAATGCGATAAGCTTTTTCTCGATCGAAATATCAGTTTCGTCAACATCACTGTGGGTGAGCTGTACGTGTGCAGAAATGTGGCTTTGAACCTCTGTTTCCTGAAGGTCTGATGATTCAGTTGAAGCGGAAACTTTAGCTTTTGACGTTGATTTTGCCATGGGAATCGGAGTTATTATATTGATTTACAGGTAATTGACTGGATTAGTCGGAATAGCAGAAATTCGGGTTGCAAAGGTAGTAAATTTTTCTTTAACAATCTGATATAATAATTCTTTCGTGAATTGTTCAGTTTCATAATGTCCGGCTTCAACGAGTAAAATTCTGTCTTCGGCAAGAAAATAATCGTGGTATTTTAGCTCACCGGTTATAAAAACATCTGCGCCTGAAGCCATCGCCTGTGGAATCAGAAAATTACCTGATCCTCCGCACACGGAAACCTTCTCAATTTTTTTATGGGTAAGCGGAGAATGTTTCAGAACTCCGGTTCCGAATGTCTCTTTTACCATCAGTAAAAATGATTTTTCATCCATAGGTACTTCAAGCTCGCCGATCATTCCTGATCCTGCATATTGATTCTTATTCAGAAGGGGATAAACATCGTAAGCCACTTCTTCGTAAGGATGCGCTTGCAACATTGCTTTAACAACCGCCGAAAGGTTATGAGCCTCACACAGCACTTCAACACGGGTTTCAGGTTCGGTATGTAAGATCCCCTTATCACCAATGTAAGGTGTTGCAGCGTCGCCGGCTCTGAATGTGCCGTTTCCCGCAAGGTTAAAACTACATTGATCATAGGTGCCGATTCGGCCGGCGCCGGCGTCAAACATTGACTGTCTTACTTTTTTTGCATGCTCATGCGGCACAAATACGGCCAGTTTGCGGAGCATTTCTCCCATTGGCTGAAGTATTTTGGTTTTTTTAAGTCCCAATTTACTGCAGATCATGGCATTTACACCTTCCGGCGTATTGTCCAGATTGGTATGGGCTGCATAAATAGCGATATCGTTTTTTATTGCCTTTATGATGCAGCGATCCTGATCACTCTTGCTATTTAAACGTTTCAGGGGCTTGAAAATCAGTGGATGATGCGAAATTATCAGATTGTAACCAGCAGCTATTGCTTCATCCACAACAGATTCGGTTACATCAAGAGTAAAAAGAGCACCGGTAGCTTCGGTGGCTGAATCTCCGATTAACAAGCCTGAGTTATCGTAAGATTCCTGATAAGCAACAGGAGCTATAGATTCAATTTGTTTGATGATTTCGCTGATATGCATGGTTGAAAATTTTCGAATTGGTAAAACTAATGCTTTTTGTTGTAAAAGGAAAATTGCAAAATGACTTATTGAGTGTAAAAAATTGATATTTTTTTGAGTGAAATATTTTACTTTGCAGTCTTTTGCTCAAAAATCAGTGTGTGAAAGATCAAATATTTGTAATTGAAACGGCTAAGCTGCTGTTTTTCTGTCAGTATAAGAAATAACGCAATAATAATGTAAAAATATTTGTAAGGTAAAAATATTTTGATATTTTTATGCCGTGGAAATCCTGAGACTTTTTTTACTTCCTTTTGCGATTTTATATGGAATGTTAACTTCCATCAGAAATCTGCTCTTCGATTGGAAACTACTTCCTTCTGAGAAATTTGATTTCCCGGTAATATCTGTGGGTAACCTTTCTGCCGGAGGAACGGGCAAGACACCGCACATAGAATACTTAATCAGATTATTAATGCCGGATTCCGGCGTTTGCACCCTCAGTCGCGGATATGGGCGAAAATCAAAAGGTTTTATTGCTGCCTCAGAAAATGAGAATGCTTCAACCATTGGTGATGAACCTATGCAGTATTTCCGGAAGTTCAAAAACATAGGTGTGTATGTTGATGAAAACAGAAGGCGTGGTATAAAAAATATACTGAAAATGAATGATCAGGCAGGAGTGCTGTTGCTTGATGATGCATTTCAACACAGAAGTGTGCAGCCCGGACTCTCGATATTGTTATCTGACTACCACCGGCTCTATACCCACGATTATCTGCTGCCTGCGGGTTTGCTGCGCGAACGGATAAATGGTGCAAGCCGCGCTGATATAATAATTGTAACCAAAACTCCGACAACCTTATCGCCAATTGTAAGGCGGCAACTCATTTCAGAGTTACGACCCAAAGCGCATCAAAAGATATATTTTTCTTACATAAAATATGGAGTTGTAACTTCATTATGGAAGGAAACCTGCAAGAATAAGCAGGATCATCGATACAGTGCAATTCTTCTTTTTGCCGGCATTGCGAATACCTATCCCATTGAGGATCACCTGCGAAAGCAAACTCAGGAATTGGTTGTAATAAGATTTCCGGATCATCACAGATATACATCTGAAGATATGAACCGGATTAAAAGGAATTTTGACGATCTTTACACCCGAAATAAGCTGCTTGTTACAACTGAAAAAGATGCCATGCGTTTACTGCAACCCGATCTGATAAAAATTGCTGAAAAACTCCCGGTGTTTTATCTTCCTATTGAGGTTGATCTGCATAAAGAAGACAAGCAGCAATTCGATGAACAAATATTGAAGTATGTTAGCAAAAATTAAAGAGAGCGTTGATTTTATCCGCAAACAAACAGATTTAGTGCCGCACACAGGAATAATATTAGGAACCGGGCTTGGTGGACTTGTCGATGAGATTAAGAACAAAACCGAAATACCTTATGGCAGTATTCCTCATTTTCCGGTATCTACCGTAGAAGGCCACAAAGGTCAGCTGATTTTTGGAACACTCGGCGATAAACCAATTGTTGCCATGCAGGGCCGCTTTCATTTTTATGAAGGGTATTCCATGAAAGAACTTACTTTCCCGATAAGGGTGATGAAGTTTCTTGGCATTAAAATGCTTATTGTTTCTAATGCAAGCGGTGGTTTAAATCCTGGTTTTGATGTTGGTGATATCATGTTTATTACCGACCACATCAACCTGATGGGTGATAACCCGCTACTTGGTAAAAATTACGAAGAACTCGGCCCTCGTTTTCCGGATCTGAGCGAAGCTTATGACCGAAAGATTCTCGATCAGGCAGCAAGCATCGCCAGTCGTGCAGCTATTCCTTTCAGAACCGGTGTTTACGCAGCTGTAACCGGTCCAACATTTGAAACTCCTGCCGAATACCGATACCTTCATATTATTGGTGCTGATGCCGTTGGAATGTCAACTGTTCCTGAAGTGATGGTTGCCCGGCATATGGATATTCCTGTTTTTGCTGTTTCTGTTATCTCTGATCTTGGTGTTCCCGGGAAAATTGTGGAGATTTCACATAAACAGGTTTTGGATGCAGCCAGAAGGGCAGAGCCAAGGATGACAAAAATTATCATTGAGTTGCTGAAGGAAACTGAATTCTGATTCAGCCGTTAAATATCCGGCAAACCTGATACTGTGTAATGTTTTTTCAAAAACACTTTCTTCTTGCAATTTCAATTGCGTCCATTCTCATCTTTGAGTCGTGCAATAACACTGATTATTCAGATGCCATTCAGTTAAGCGGAAGTATCGCCGGCTACGAATCAGGTTATCTTGTTTTGTTTTCAGTTGACACCGCTTCAAGTTATCCCATTGATTCAGTAAAACCTGATGGAAATGGAAATTTCCGGTTGCGGATTGCGGTTGAAGGTGAAGGATTCTACTTCTTTAAAAAAGGACGCTCTGTTTCTGTTGTCTTTCCTGCATTTCCGGGCGATTCTCTTCAATTTGACTTTAATCCTTCGTTAAAAGCTGTTGTGCAGGGTGGACGTGAGGCTGAAATTTATGCTGAATTCTCATCTGGAATTTCCTCTGCAGAAGCCAGCATGGATTCATTGACAAGGGCAATGCTTAATGCCCGCCATACTCCTGATTTTGCAAAAATACGGGCAACTACCGATTCAGCATTTAACCGCATAAAGTTTGAACTTAAAAACGAAGCAATTGCTTTTATTCAGTCTAATCCTTCTTTGCTGAGCAATATTCTGGTCATCAATGCAATGCCTGGTCGTGCAGTTTTATTCGATGAAACAACAGATTACAATCATTTCTTTGTGGTTGATTCTCTTTTGCAACTTTATCACAAGGGAAATAAGCACGTTGCGTTTTTTCATTCACGGGCAAATCGATTGAGAAACCGGATAGAAGCAGAGCGTGAAGCCATGCTCAATCTTACACCCGGATCAATAGCGCCTGAAATCAGTCTGCCGGGAACATCGGGTCAGGTAATGAATCTTAAAGATAAGCCTGGGAAAATTACGCTCATCTATTTCTGGACACCAACCGATGCCCTGAGCCGGAAAAGCAATGCCGGAATTAAGGAATTGTATGAAAAATATAAAGGTGATGGTTTTGCAGTTTTTGCTGTTTCGTTTGATCCGTTTATGGATCGCTTCACAAATGCTGTAAATCTGGATAAACTCTGGTGGAACAATGTAAATGATACGCTGGGCATGAAATCTCCTTTACTTTCTGAATATCAGATTTCAGGATTTCCGGCTTTTGTGCTGATTGACAAAGAAGGCAGAATTATTGAGCGGTTTTTGTCAGACAAAGCATTGGCGATCTGGCTCGAAGAGAACTTTGCAAAAGTTGATGCAAAATAATCAAGCTTTGAAGTCACAGTTTTTTTGTACGTTTGAACTGAAAAAAATACCACATTGAAGATATACTTTGCTTCTGATTTTCATTTGGGAATACCTGATCATGAATCAAGTCTGGTTCGTGAACGTTTGCTTGTAAAATGGCTCGATCTGGTAAAGCAGGATGCTGATGAAATCTTCCTGATGGGCGATGTTTTTGATTTCTGGTTTGAGTACCACACCGTTGTGCCAAAAGGATTTACCCGGCTTTTCGGGAAAATCGCAGAAATTACCGATCAGGGGATTCCGGTTTACCTTTTCAGGGGAAACCACGACATCTGGGCTTTCGATTATTTCAGTAAAGAGCTTGGAATCAGTCTTCAGCGCGAAGCAGTTATAAGGGAGTGGAACGGCAAACTCTTTTTTCTGGCGCATGGCGACGGACTTGGCCCCGGAGATAACGGATATAAATTCCTGAAAAAGGTTTTTGAGTTTAAGCCCAATCAATGGTTGTTTAAGTGGCTTCATCCCGATATCGGAACCCGGCTGGCTTTGTACTTTTCCCGAAAAAGCAGGTATGCAAATGTTGCAAGGGATCATAAAGATATTGCCGAAAACGGTCAGATTGATCTTTCCAAAGAAAGGCTCTTTTCATTTGCCAATGAATACCTGAAGCAGAACAGGCACATCGATTATTTTATTTTCGGGCACCGGCACATTCCAGCCATTATTCCACTCAACGAAGATTCTCATTTTGTGAACCTCGGCGACTGGATCGGAAACTTCTCATATGCCGTGTTTGATGGCGGTAGTTTAAACCTATTTACATTCAAAAACGGGAAACCTGAACGTTTACCTCAGGGATAAATCTAAACAACAACATGCTTTTTGCAAGTATAGATATAGGTTCAAATGCTGTCAGACTTTTGTTTGCCAATGTTTATGAAACCAAAAACGGGCCCATTCTTGAAAAGGCTTCACTGATCAGGATTCCGTTAAGGCTGGGATTTGATGTGTTTAATGATGGTTTTATCTCAGCCCAACGCACCGATGATCTGGTTAAAACCATGCGTGCATTTAAACTGCTGATTGATGTTTATAAGCCACTCGGATACAAGGTTGCCGCCACTTCAGCCATGCGCGAAGCCATTAATAATCAGGAAATATTAGATCTGGTTAAAACTGAAACCGGACTTGAAATCGGTATGATTGACGGCATTGAAGAGGCCAATATTATTAGCTCATTAGGCGGTATTTTTACAGATAATAATTACAGCAGAACTTTGTATGTTGATGTTGGAGGAGGTTCAACAGAGCTGTCGCTTCTTGATGGAGAGCGGTTTATAACTTCTGCTTCTTTCCGGATCGGAACCATTCGTTTGCTGGCCAATAAAGTTGAAGAGTCAGAGTGGCATAAAATGAAAGATTGGCTGCAGCAGTTCAAGTCAGATTTTGGAAGAATGAATTGTATTGGTTCGGGCGGAAACATCAATAAGATTACCAAAATGTACGGTCAGCCATCAGCCAATCTGATCACATTTGATCAATTGGTGCTTGCTTACAAGCAACTTAACAATATGCCCCTTATAACACGGATTGAACAACTCGGACTTCGACCCGATCGCGCCGACGTTATTGTCCCCGCTGCACGTATTTTTGTAAGGATACTGAAATGGACAGGCATAGGAACAGTGGTTGCTCCAAGGTTAGGACTTGCCGATGGACTGGTATTGCTTAAATATAAGGAGATGAAGGATAAGGGGTTGGTGTAGGTGGACTGAGCCTTGCTAAATTCTGCTCAGTCTGAACTTTTTTATTATATCAGGTTTGCTTTTTTGAGCATCTCAAAGATTTGCTCTTTTGTAATGTTTTCCAGTTGGCTTTTATCATAAATAAACACAAGGTAAACTTCTTTATCCTCGGTAACCAGATAAGTAATAACCCTTGCACCTCCAGACTTGCCTTTTGCTTTGGAAGAAATGGCCAAACGGATTTTATAAATACCATGGCCAAGTTTTATTCCGATATCCGGCTTTACAGTAAGTATTTTAATAAGGTCCTGCAGGTCGGTTTTTAAAGAAGGGTATTTCTTGTAAAGCTTCTTGAAAAGCTTTTTAAAGTCAGGGGTTGGATAGATGTTATAGTTCATTCAAAAACTCGTTAGCCGATTGTTTCTCTATTTTTCCTTCCTGCATCATTTTAACCTGATTAAGGCTGTTTTGCAGTTCGGTTAATGATTTTTTATCAGCTTCCGGCACTTCTACGTAATCCAATGTTTTAATAAACTCCAGAAAAGCCTGGAATTTACTCTCGTTAATATATAAAGTCAGTTGTTTCATTTTTATTAAGCGCAACATTCAAATGATAAATGCTGCTTTTTTGTTTGACAAATATAATGATAATATAGTATTTGGCGAAAAGAATCGTGATTTTTTCCTGGTCAGATGTTTAATTTGTGTTATACGCATGAAAAGTCCTAGTAAAGAAACCATTCACAACTTCGGGCTTTTATTTCATCAATACCCCCTGAAATCAATATTTTCGCTATCAATCATGGTTACCCACTTTCCCATTTTTTTCTGTATAACCCTGAAGTGATGCTGATCTTCAGGCGAAACAAAGGAAATGGCCTGGCCGGGTGATTCAGCGCGTCCTGTACGGCCAATGCGGTGAATGTAATCTTTGGGTGAGCGGGGCAATTCGTAGTTGATCACATAAGGGAGGAACTTAATGTCAATTCCTCTGGATATCAGATCTGTGGCAACAAGCACCTGTAACTTCCCGGCTTTAAATTTTGCCAATGCTTCGGTTCTGCCTTTCTGACTTACCTTGCTGTGAATGGCCATGGCGTCAATGCCATTTTTCCAGAGCTTGCCGGTGACAATATTCGCAGAAAAAACCGATGAAGTAAAGACCAGAACCTGTTTCATGTCGTTTTCTTTGATAAGATATCGGAGCAAAGGACCTTTTCTTTCATCAGAAACAAAATATCCAACCTGATCAATCAGGTCAATATTGGCTTCTTCGGCTTCTATCTTTATAACAACAGGCTTATGCAGTAATATCTGATTGATGGTGCTGACATCTTCGCTCAGGGTGGCTGAAAAAAGCAGATTCTGTCGCTTCTTTGGCAGAAGGTCAAAAATGTGTTTCATTTCTTCCTGAAAACCAAGGTTCAGCATTTTATCGGCTTCGTCAAGCACCAGCGTTTCAACAGATGACAAATGCACTGCATTCGATTCAACCAGATCGAGCAATCTTCCGGGTGTGGCAATAAGTACGTTTACATCCTGCAGGCTTAACATCTGCACGTTTGTAGAAACTCCGCCATAAACAGCCAGGGTTTTGATTTTTCGGGAAACAGCGTTGGTGAATATTTTAAAAACATCACTTACCTGCATCGCCAATTCACGGGTTGGGACCAGAACCAATACATTTACGTGTCTGTTTTTCAGTGGTTGGCTTTCCTGAAGATTCATCAGTATGGGCAACACATATCCGGCAGTTTTCCCTGAGCCGGTAGGTGCAATTCCAAGCACATCTTTTCGTTGTAAAATGGCAGGAATGGCCTCTGACTGAATCGGATAAGGCTCGGTGTATTCAAGTTTTATCAATGCTTCGAGCAAGGATGGAGACAGGCCCAGGGAGGAAAATGACATAAAGTATTTTTGAGGGTTCAGAAACAGATTGTTTCGGGGTGTAAAATTACACTAAATATGACAGCATCGGGATGCTTATCGTAACCTTTGTACCCCTTGCTTCTCCCACTTCATTTTTCAAATCATTAATACCCAGCACTATTTTCTGTTTAAGTTTTCTATTAAGCAGGTCAAGTCTTTCGCGCGTAATGTCAATAGCTCTGGACTCATGATCTTTATCGTTTTTCGACAGTAATTCTGCGGCTTTTATCCGGCCCACGCCGTTGTCCTCTATTTCAAGTATCAGTTTCGAATGGTCAAGATAAAACTTTACTGTAACTTTTCCTTTGGTTTTAAGAGCTTTAACACCGTGCTCGATTGCATTTTCAATAAAAGGTTGGGCAATCATAGTTGGGATATTCAGGTATTCTGGTTCAATAAGAGGGTCAATATCAATAAAGTAGTCAAACGTAAAAGGATAGCGGATTTTTTGCAGCGACAGGTAGCTATCGATGGCTTTCAGTTCATTTTCGAGGGTAATGTATTCGTTTTCTGAACTGTGCAATACACTTCTTACCAGAGTCGAAAATTTCGAAAGATAAAAACTTGCTTTATCCGGTTCTTCGCCCACGATAAATGACTGAATACCCGAAAGGGCATTAAAAATAAAATGCGGGTTCATTCTGAGCCGAAGTAGTTTTTGCCTCAGGATTAATGTTTGCTGGTTGAGCTTGATTTTTTTCTGCCTGATAAGTATAATAAAAAATAAGGCAATAATTAAAGCCAGACCCGACATGCTTCCCAAAAGCCATCTTGTGCGGTATAACCTCAGTTCTTTCAACTCGTTGGACTGCCCAAGGCTTAGAATTTCATTGTCTTTTCTGTCGGCTTCATATTTCATTTGTATTTCAATGGCCTCTCTGTTTCTTGTCAACTTTGCCAATGTATCTTTTGCAGATGATAAAGCCTGAAGATACTTCATGGCATTATGCAGTTCATTTCTTTCATTGTAGAAATTAAAGAGCATGGTGTAGTGATTTATTGACAAGCTGAATATTGTTTCCCTGACCTGCTTCTTTGGGAAAGGCAGGTACAGTTCAATGCCATAAGAAACTGTATATTTCATTGAATCGTGGCGGTAAAAGGAATTGCTTAAGAGCATCTCGTTTAAGAGATTTTCCGAAAACCCGAAGAATAATTTTGCTTTTGGTATTCTTTTGTTTTCGAAATAAATCTGACCTAATCTGAGCGCTGCCATTTGAGATTGCCTTAAATATCCCTGAAAAGAAAGCCATTCATATGCCCTTGTTAAATAGAATATTGCCGAATCTTTTTCTCCCAGATTATAATAGATTTCACCCATTCGCCGCATATGCTCATGTTTCAGCGCCTTAATACTGATGTTAATCTCCTCAAAATTCAACGTTCGCCTGAAGTATGCAATGGCGCTGTCGTTTTTGCCTGTTTCAGTATAGCAACCTGCAACAAGGCCATGGTGTACCATCATATCTGCAAGCCCGAAATTATGCTTTTTGCCTGTTTCAAGATATCTGAGATAAATAAGAAGAGCCGTATCTGAGCGCCCTAAAGTTCGATAAAGCAGTCCTATGGATGACGAGAACCTCACTGTATCGAGCAGGGTTCCGACTGGTTTTCCGTCTTTATCCAGTGTTCTGTATAGCCTGAGTGCTTTATTAATTGCCATTTCAGCCGATTTATCCAGATTTCCTGCAAAATAATGCATCGTGGCAATTTCGAAATACATTTTTGCCGTCATCCTTAAATTTTCAAGAGATTCATACAGATTAAGTGCTTCCTGAAAAAAATGGAGTGCACGTGGATAATCTCCTTCGTAAAAACTTATCCGGCCATAATTATAGTTGGCGGCTGCAATGCCTGTTTTATTGCTGCTGCTGATTGCCAGCGCCATGGCCTGATCTGCATAGAGTTTGCTTTTGGCTGCATCGGTAAATGAAAAGGAGGCAGACAGGCGATTCAAAGTGTTTACCTTTTCAATTCCCTGTTTAAAAGGTAAGACATTTAGCAAACTGTCGGTATTGTACCATTCAATATTAATGAATGCCTGAGGTAAAGCATTGTGCGGAACGGAGATAAACATCAGAAACAGGGTGATGAACCGTTTCATGGTTGCTTATTTGATGAACTCTTCGAACAATTCAAGTAATTCTTCTCTTTTGCGTGAGGCGACTGGAATCTGGTGTTTGTTGGTAAGAATTACATAGCCGCCTTCATTTTTGTCAAAACGGCTTATGTGAGCCAGATTTATCAGATAGGAGCGATACACCCTGAAGAATCCGGATTCCACAAGCATCTCTTCATATTCTTTCAAAGGTTTTGAAGTCATAATCTCCCCCGTATCTGTGGTGAAGATTCGGGTGTATGTTCCATCTGAATCAAGATGTGTGATGTGATCCAGGTTTTCCAGATAAATTTTGTCCTGAGTCTTTATAACAATTTTTCGTTTATGACGGTTTTCCGGATATAAATTGGATTCCAGCGCATCAAGTCTGATGAGCAATTCCTGCCGCAAAATATTTCCGGCTCTTGTAACTGCTTCAATCAATGCTTCAGCAGTTATTGGCTTCAGGATATAATCTACTGCACTTACCTTGAAAGCCTGCAAAGCATACTGATCGTGAGCTGTAATAAAAATTATCTTGAAGCCGGGTGTTTCGAATTTTCTGATTAAATCAAACCCGTTTCCGTCACCCAGATGTATATCAAGTAAAATAAGATCGGGTCGTTTTCGAAGGATGAGTTCATGGGCCTGCAAAACACTCTCAGCCTCGCCGATAACCTTTACGTGAGGACAATGCTTTTTAAGCATCCTGCCAAGTGTCACCCTCACATGATGCTCGTCATCAACAATGATGGTTTTTACCATCTTATTCTTTATCTTCCTTCCAAAGATAGTAAAAATCATCCTGTTATGCAATCAAAGTTTAATCATTTTTTCAGTTTTTGCCCTGATTCTGTGTTTTTTATGTGCTCAGGTTAATGTTATTCATTCCCTGGGTTTTATTAACACGACCTTCACTTCTGTCAAATAGCAGAAGAGAAGGTCGTGCGTGGATTGATTTAATGATTTTTTCAGCATTCAGATCTCAGGAGCTATTTAATTCTGACGACTTTTTCTGCAAGTAAATGATTGTTTATTCTTACTGTTATGATATAAACGCCCTCATTTAAAGCAGGTAAGCGAATAATTTTCTCAAAGTCTCCGGCCTGCAGAATTCCGAAGTCTGTTTCTGCGACCTTTAAACCCACAGTGTTGTAGATTATCAGACTTACAGCGGCTTTTTCAGATAGAGAAAAACCGATATTCAGGTTGTCAGTAAAAGGATTGGGTTTGACTTTGAGAGTTAGAGCAGGAAAGTGGCCGGGTGATGATTCTGTAGACATCATAAATTCATAGGCGCCTATATCGAGGCATCCGTCAGAAAAGCGTTGTGAACCGCAAAGGCAGGTTGCTGGTAAGTATTGCGGGTAATACCATGCTGAAGTATCGGGAGTACCGGCGTTCCAGCAGGGAGAGGATTCGCTGCTGATTGCGTATGGATTTGGGTCTTCACCCATGAACAGAGGATCTGCATCCAGGTTAAACAGATATTCAACTGATGATCCTCCATGAAATCCCTCTTTTCCTTCTTCAATATTGTTGTAATAAAACCCAGGGTAACTTGGCCCCATTGAAGTGAAGTATATCTGACTTCCTTCTACGGCTGTATTGCCCCAGATTATATTGTTAATGATTTCAGGATTGGATTGCCAATAAAAGTAGAATGCTCCGCCTTGTTCGCCTGCATTATCAGCAATTGTATTGTTGATATAAATGCCATCGCAATTATCCCACAAAGTAATTGCTCCTCCGTATGTTCCAAAATTATTGTAAAACAAACAATTGGAAACAACCGGATCAGACTGTTCAAAGCAGAAAAATGCTCCGCCATATTCAGCTTCATTATTATAAAAAGTGCATTTCGAGAACATAGGTGATGCATCCCATAAGCCAACGGCACCTCCTGAGGGTGGATAGTATCCGGAGAGGTCAGCCTTATTGTATCTGAAAACGGAATTTGAAACGGAAAGTGCATCATATCCATAGATGGCAAAAGCACCTCCGCTATTTAACCCGATTTCACTTCCCTGCCCATATCCATACTCAAAAATGCAATGATCAAAAACTGAAGCCTGATTTTCAGATGATGTATTTAAATAATCAAACCCATCCCACCATAAATTTGGATTGGATCGGGTGAACAGAATATTTTCATCGGCTGTGCCCAGAGCAATAACTGTCCCCTGCACATCGAAATGATAAGGGCCACGCACTTTTACCTGAACACCAGGCTCAATGGTTAAGGTCTGTCCGTTTTCAATACTCTGGTGGCCGTCAATAAAATATGGTGAATTGGCAGTTGTCCACACACCGCTTAAAGTACCTTCCGGAATGAAAGTTGCTTGTTCGTGGATGCCAGCCAGTTCGCCTGCTTGAATTTCATAAAGTGCGCCATCCCGTCCATTACTGCTGAACGAGCTGTGAAACCGTAAATCGGATGTTATTGTTTTCAAAAAATGCGATCCGATATCTTTGAGGAACGACAGGGCAACAAATTGCGCTTCGGGCGATGCATTTTGAGATATGTTGTACACCTTGCCTGTACCGCTGGTGCTTGAAAACTTATGAGAAATTCCAAACAATCCCTGCAGTTTATTTGTATCCTGCCTGAAAGTCAGGATAGGCTCTCCATTAAATTCAATCACTATGTTGCGATTGTAATAGTTGCAAGAGTGATATCCATTCTCGAATACCCAGTCTTCGCCGTATATGTCAGGTCCCAGACTTTCCAGCCCCAGTTTAATCTTCAGGTCGCCAATTGAAAATCCTCGGTATTGAATCTGGAGTAAGGTGTTGCGAAATCCTGAAGAACCATTTATAAAATGACCAAGGCTGGCAGCTGGATTCGGATCAATGCCATCATAATCAAGAGATGCTCCATAATACAACTGGTTTAAATGTCCGTTGCCATAAGGCTCCATACCTGTGCCATCTGCATCCCATCCGGCAAAGCCTTCGTGATTTGAATTTAAGCCTTGGAATGGTAGCTTTTGAACACCTTTTGTAATCACTGCTGAAAGATTAAAATAGCATCCTGTCCGGCCATTACCTCTTATTGGAGCTGCATTTGTTACATCCATCTCAATTTTTAATTCATCCGACCCTAAGTCCGTCATCAAAGCAGCCGCAACGTATCTGGCAGATTCAGTGCTAAATCCGGATATGTTACAGACCTTAAGATATCCCGATTCAAACCCCTGAGAGAAGGGGCCGGAGCTGTAAATAGCATAATTCCCTAAGGCTTCAACCAAGGGTTCTCCATCCAGTTCTATAAAGCATTTAACCGGATAAAAGTTGGCATAATGCATATTACCTATCGTAAACCAGTCAATGCCCTTTATATCATCGCCCAGGCTTGCCAGTGCAACTTTCAGGGTTACCTGCTCTGCTGTAAATCCATTTTCAAGAAGAGCTTTTTCAAACAGAGGGAATCCACTCAGGATATCCAGCATATGTGCTCCAGATGAGGATGTCGGGTCAATATAGTCACGGGAAGCAGTGTAATAAAAAATGTCGCTGTGCCCATTCCCGTAAGGCTCCGATCCTGTGCCGTCAGCATCCCATGCCGCCCCGCCTTCACCCTCTGCGTATAATCCTGCAAATTGGATTTGTGCAGATAGTGAGCCTGCATATAACAACATCAGAACAAATGTTGCGACAGGCAAAAAAGTAAATTTTAAAGTTTTCATAACGCCTCCTTTTTTGGTTAATATTTTGAAAGTGAAAAATTTACATAAAGTTATGGCACCAGAAAGCCATACATGAACTGCGTTTACAAACGCAGGAGAAATCTTTATAAACGCATGCTTTTTTCGGTTGAACGTAATGTCTTCATCCCTTAATTACTGAAAGTATGTTTCTTGTGGTAGTTTTATAGCATAAAATGAGCGAAAATCATTTTTTTCTTCATTAGGATTCTCTGTGCATATCGCTCAGGTTGTTTATCTTTGCCATCCATTGCGGGGAATGTGAATGTCATTGTTTGTTGCAATAAATTGAAGGTCAGATTTTAAAGAAGAGAAGTTCAGTCTAAAATAAGACCTGTTTTTACTTGTTTTTGAACCAAAGATTTTCATGCTGCCAGTGGTCAGAGTCTTGATTCATTATTTTTTATTTAATTCTATTGTCTTTTATCTTTTGTCTTTTTCCTTTTCCCTTTTTCCCATGATTACTTTTGAAGAAGCACTCGATACTATTAATCAAATACCTGTCACAACGCACACAGAGCATATCAGGCTTGAAGATGCTGTTGGCCGCATATTGGCAAATGATGTATTCTCAGATGTTGAGATGCCTCCTTTCAACAAAGCTGCGGTGGATGGTTATGCCTGTCGCCGTGCTGATTTGCCGGGTCCGCTTGAGGTTGTCGAAATAATTCCTGCCGGGGTGGTTCCTGAAGTTGTAATTGCGCAGGGGCATTGCTCCAAAATTATGACCGGTGCAATGGTTCCGCAAGGTGCAGATACCATCATTATGGTTGAATATACTGAGGTTGATGCAGAGGGGAAAGTTTTATTCAACAGAGATAAAACTTCCGCGAACATTGCCTGGCAGGCCGAAGATGTAAAAGAAGGGCAATTGGTGCTTCAGAAAAGTACCTTGCTGAAACCTCATCATATTGCCATACTTGCCGCGGTTGGCGTGGCTGAACCTTTGGTTTTCAAACGTCCGCTTATTGGTGTGATTTCAACCGGAGATGAATTGGTTGAGCCGGATATAAAACCCCGACCCGGACAGATTCGCAACAGCAACGCACATCAGTTGATTGCTCAGGCAAAAGCAATGGGACTTGATTCGGTTTACCTTGGCATTGCAGCTGATACGTCCGAAAGCATTGAATTGCTGATGGAAAAAGGATTTGATCAATGTGATATTCTGCTGCTTACCGGAGGGGTTTCAATGGGTGATTTTGATCATGTGCCGGCTGTTTTGGAGAAAATAGGTGTAGAGGTGCTTTTTAAAAGTATTGCAGTTCAACCCGGACGCCCGACCGTATTTGGAGTCAGGGAAAACAAATTTCTTTTTGGTTTGCCTGGAAATCCTGTATCATCATACGTACAGTTTGAACTGCTGGTGAAACAACTTGCCTACAGATTGATGAGATATTCTTTTAAGCCAATGATTGTAAAATTGCCAATGGCTGCTGATTTTACAAGAAAAAAAGCAGAACGAAAATCATTTATGCCTGTCAGGATAAATGCTGAGGGTAAAATTGAGCCACTTGAATATCACGGATCTGCACACATTCATGCCTATGAAGGAGCTGACGGAATTATGTCGGTTGAAATAGGCGAAACTCAAATTGCTAAAGGAGAATACAGAAATGTACGACAACTACAATAGAAGAATAAATTACCTTCGGATTTCAGTAACCGATCGGTGCAATCTGCGTTGTTTGTATTGTATGCCTGCGGAAGGCTATGAAATGCTGCAACATGCAGATATCCTGTCGTTTGAGGAAATAACTGAAGTAACCAGGGTTGCTGTTGGCATGGGAGTTAATAAAGTGAGAATTACCGGCGGTGAACCTTTGGTGAGAAAAGGTGTGGTTAATCTGGTTAAAATGCTGGCCGAAATTCCGGGAATTGATGATCTTTCCATGACAAGCAATGGGACCTATCTGGCCCGGTTTGCCGATCAACTTAAAGCTGCAGGCCTGAACCGTATCAACATCAGTCTCGATACACTTGATTCAGCAAAATACAGTAAAATCACCCGTGGAGGGAAACTGGAAGATGTTTTAAACGGGATTAAAGCAGCTAAGGATGCTGGACTTTTTCCTGTTAAAATTAATTGTGTGGTTCAGAATTCATCCGATGAACCTGATGCACAAATGGTTGCGGCTTATTGCATTGATAATGGGCTTCAGGTTCGTTTTATCCATCAGATGAGCCTGACTGAAGGCCATTTTTCGGTGGTTGAAGGTGGCTCCGGCGGAGATTGCAGCACCTGTAACCGATTAAGACTCACAGCCAATGGTAAATTGATGCCTTGTTTATTTAATGGAATTGAATTTGACGTCAGACTATTGGGTGCGGAAGCTGCAATACGAAAGGCGATTGAAGAAAAACCTGCCTGCGGAAGTATGAATCTGAGCGGGGAGTTTTATAATATTGGAGGGTGATTTGGGACAAGGGGACGGGGTTTAGGACAAGGGGACAAGGGGACGGGGAGACAAGGGGAGAAATTTCTAATTTCTAATTTCTAATTTCTAATTTCTAATTTCTAATTTCTAATTTCTAATTTCTAACATTTTAACCCCGAAGCAAATATAATAATTGACCGTAAAAACATGAATGCAAAATTTTCACATACTGATAAAAAAGGCAAAGCCAATATGGTAGATGTGGGTGATAAGCCCATGCAGCATCGCACTGCCATTGCCAAAGGACGGATCCTGCTTTCGGAGGAGACCGTTAAACTTATCCGTGAAAATGAAATGAAAAAGGGCGATGTGCTTACCGTTGCAGAAATTGCAGGCATTCAGGCGGCCAAGGAAACCAGTCGGTTGATTCCGCTTTGCCATCCGCTGCAGCTGACAAAGGTTGAAGTGAAATCGAAGTTGACGGATTTAGGTGTTGAAATCACTTCTACTGCTCGCTGCCTTGGACAAACAGGTGTGGAAATGGAAGCGCTGACTGCTGTAAGTGTCGCCCTGCTTACCATTTACGATATGTGTAAGGCTGTTGATAAAAATATGGTAATCAGCGATATAAGTCTGGTTGAGAAAGTTAAAACTGATCTCTGAATCATGAAATCAGGGCCGATAAGTGCAAATTTTAAACCTGCTGTACCAAAAAGATGGTTATTCTTTTTGGCGGCGGCTGTATGGGCTTATGCGGCGTTCAGGGTGTTTAAACTTGCCATTTTGTACGTTCCGGAAGGACCATTCCCAATGTGGATGGAAATTGTGTTTGGGCTCATTGGCTTTGCAGTTTTCTTCAATTTTGTATTTCTGAAAGTCAGCCGAAATTACATTCAGCGCATTGCCGCAATGGAGCAGAAAAATCCATGTCTCTTTGCCTTCTTCGGATGGAAAAGTTATCTGCTTATTGCTTTAATGGCTTCTGCCGGAATTCTTTTTGCCCGATATGAGGTTATCCCGGTTTTTATGCAGGGAATTTTTTACATCGCACTAAGTGGCTCTCTGTTTATGTCGGCAATGATGTTTGTAAATGCAGGAATACTTTTCCATGAAGCAAAGGGAAACGGGGAAGACTAAAATGAATAAGTATCCTTCGACTCCGCTCAGGATGACATCGTATAGAGTAGATAACGTGTGCATTAAATAAAATCAATTTCGACATAAAACGCATGTCACACTGAGCGGAGTCGAAGTGTTTAAACACTTAACCACCGAATAAATTTCAAATTCAATACAAACAATAATGGAAATCAAAGTAATTTCAGTCAATATTTCAGAGAAAAAGGGAACCGTCAAAGTTCCTGTCGGACAAATTGAATTGAATAGTAATGGCGTGGCCGGCGATGCACATGCCGGAAAATGGCACCGGCAGGTTAGCCTTCTGGGGACAGAAAGTTTCAGAAAATTTGAAATCGCTGCAGGACGAGCGCTCCAATACGGTGAATTTGCCGAAAACATCACCACCGAAGGTATTGTTCTCTACGAAACACATCCGCTCGATCGTTTTGTAATCGGCGATGTTTTGCTCGAAGTTACCCAGATCGGTAAAAAATGCCACGGAGATGGTTGCGCCATTTACCGTGAAGTCGGCAATTGTGTGATGCCAAAAGAAGGGATTTTCTGCCGTGTACTGAATCCGGGAATTGTAAAGGATGGCGATAGTCTTGAATATCAACCTAAAGTGTTTAAAGTCAAAGTAATTACCTTGAGCGACCGCGCTTCGGCCGGTGAATACGAAGATCGCAGCGGTCCGCGGGTTGTGCAGCTGATTGAAGAATATTTATCCTCACAGGGCTGGAAATTAGAAATTGACAGGGTTGTTATTCCGGATGATGCAGATTTGTTGTATCAGCAGATTAAAGATGCATCCGGTTCAGATATTCTTATCACCACCGGAGGCACTGGCATTGGTCCGCGCGATTTTACGGTTGACGTGATCAAACCCATGCTTACAAAAGAAATTCCGGGAATTATGGATTTAATCCGCGTTAAATACGGTGCCGAAAAACCCAATGCATTGGTTAGCAGAAGTGTAGCCGGAGTTATTGGCAGCACACTTGTTTATACGCTTCCAGGAAGTGTAAAAGCTGTAGAGGAATACCTTGCCGAAATCACAAAAACCATCAGACACAGCGTATTTATGTTGAATGGGCTGGATTTGCATTAGAATTTCCTCTCCTGTCAGTGACTTTTGCTGAGCAGAAATAAATCTGCCAGACCAATGGCGGTTGCAGCTTCAGCGACGACCGGCACACGAAGTGCTATGCAAACATCATGACGCCCTTCGACTTTCAGAGTTTCAATTTTTCCTGTTTTCAGATTGATGGTTTCCTGAGGTAGTGAAATGCTGGAAGTTGGTTTTACAACGATTCTGAAAACAAGATCGTTCCCGTTAGTGATTCCGCCGTTTATTCCGGCTGCATTGTTGGTTAGAGTCTTTCCCTGTGGGTTGATGTAAACGTCGTTGTGCTGACTTCCCCGCATACGGGCAGCACTGAATCCTGAACCAAATTCAATTCCTTTGATGGCCGGTATCGAAAATATCAGTTGACTGATGGTTGATTCCACACTTCCAAAAAAAGGTTCGCCCAAACCCTGAGGCATGTTTGTGGCGGTACATTGAATAATTCCGCCAACTGAATCGCCTGTTCCTGTGATGTTTTCTATGGCTCTTGCAATATCGGAATCTCCTCCAAGTTCCAGAATCTGAGAACTGACAAACACAGGATCAATAATTTTTTTTGCAACCACTCCGGCAGCCACAAGTCCGAGGGTAATTCGTCCCGAAAAATGCCCGCCACCACGCGGATCGGCATAGCCTTTGAATTTTATTCTGGCAGTAAAATCAGAATGTCCGGGACGAGGAATGTCGCGCAGGTTGTCGTAATCGGCTGATTTGGTGTTTGTGTTTTCGAAGAAAACGCTTAAAGGTGCTCCGGTTGTAAATCCGTTCCATATGCCGCTTTTTAATTTTGGCAGATCGGGTTCAATGCGGGGTGTGGTGCCGGCAGCGCCGCTTCTGCGTCTGGAAAGATCGCTTAGAAAATCAGTTTCAGTTAACGGAATTCCCGGCGGTACTCCGTCAATCACTACACCGATGCCTTCTCCATGTGATTCTCCAAATATGCTTACGCGAAAAATTCGTCCGATTGTGTTCATATTCCGGCTTTTACTTTAAAACTCACTTCAATTTTCTGTTGCCAGAAAGTCTGGCTTATATTTTTTATTAGTCAACATTTTCAATGCCTGCACCAAGTTTTTGAAGGTCTGCAAAAAAGCCCGGATAGGATTTTGCCACACACTCCGCATCCTGAATTGAAACCGGACCATCCGCACCCAAAGCCATTACTGCAGCCATCATGGCAATGCGGTGATCGTTATGCGAATATACAAATGCTTCAGAAACATTTCCACCTGTAATTGACATAACATTATTCTTAATCAGTACTTCAATCCCAAGTTTTGAAAGTTCCTGCTGTATTGCAATAGCCCGGTTACTTTCTTTGTGAATCAACCTCTCTACTCCGTGAATGGTTGATGTTCCATTGCAATAAGCAGCCAAGGCCGCAAGCGGGGGAAACAGGTCGGGGCATTCGGTGGCATCAAACGAAAAAGCCTGTAGTTCTGATTTCTGAATTTCCACAGAATCAGAATCGATTTTCATCTGCGCGCCGGCCATTTTCAAAACATCGAGTATAGCTTTATCAGACTGTTCGCTACTTTGGTTAATTCCTTTCACCGTAAGGTTTCCATTGATGGCACCGGCAACCAGCAAAAATGCTGCAGCACTCCAGTCACCTTCTATGGTGTATTCTCTGGCGATATATTTCTGGTTTCCGGGGATCAGGAATGATTCAAAGTTGCGGTTCTGAACAGATATTCCAAAATCTTCAAGCAACTTTATGGTCATGGAAACATAGGGTTTACTTTTCAGATTTACGACTGTAACTTCCGAATCGTTTCCTGCAAGGGGAAGCGCCATCAACAAACCTGTGAGAAGTTGCGAGCTGACTGATCCGTCAATCGTAGCCTTTCCTCCCTGCAAAGGTCCGTTTACCGAAAAGGGGAGTAAGCCATTTTGTGAATTAAAACCGGCCCCCAGTTGAGTAAGTGCTTCGCCGATCATTCCCACCGGACGTTTGGTAAGCGAACCTTCACCTGTAAATGTGATTTCTTTTCGGTGAAGCGCAGCAATGGGAGCGAACATGCGCATTGCGAGACCTGATTCGCCACAATTCATTTGCTGACTTCGCATCAGGAATCCGCCCATGATGGTGACTTCATCACCACCCGGCACAATTTCAGCGCCGAGTTTCTGAATCATTTCAAGTGCGGCCAGCGAATCGTTGCAATCTGAAACATTCTTTAAGGTTGAGGTTCCTGTGCATAACATGGCTGCTGCAATGGCTCTTTGAGTCATGCTTTTGCTTGATGGAGCCGTAACCGAACCTTTTACGAATGAGGGCCGTATGATTTTCTGCATTATTTTCAATCAGTTAGCAAGTGTTGAAATCAACCGGAAAGTTACTGAGTTTCCGGGTTAAATGAGTGATTAGGTGTGATTTTCATCTGGGATGGTTTACTACTATTGTACGTGTAAAGAAAAAAAGATTGCCACCAAGGCACTAAGACACAAAGCCAGCCTGCCAGCTATAGGTTTCACTATATGTGCTTATAAATTAGTGCAATTTAGTGCTTTAGTGCTTTGGTGGCAAAAGTAAATATCAAGTTTAAGCTATTTTTTCCGGTTCATTCATTACCCTCATTTGATTGGCAATTGATTCCTGATGAATTGCCTTGAGGATGGTTGAAATAAATTCAGGGCTCAGGCCATTGGTATTTGCTTTGCGGATTGCTTTGTTCACAATCTCCTGCCAGCGGTTGGTCTGCAGAATGGTGATATTGTGCTTTTTCTTGTATTCCCCAATGGTTTTTGCAACCTGCATTCTGCGCTCGAGTATATCGAGCAATTGATCGTCGAAAATGTCAATCTGGCTGCGGAGTTCGTCAATTGAATTTGCAAATTGTGAATCGCTGGTATCTTCATTCCGAAGTACAAGTTCATCCAGCATTTTGGCGAGGGCTTCAGGTGTGAGCTGCTGTTGTTTGTCGCTCCAGGCATTTTCGGGATCGATGTGAGATTCAATCATCAGCCCATCGTAATTCAAATCCATTGCTTCCTGTGCAATGTCATGCAGATATGCTCTTTTGCCTCCGATGTGACTGGGGTCGCAGATCAGCGGCAGGCCTGGCATACGTTGCCGGAGGTCAATGGGAATCTGCCACTGTGGTTGATTGCGGAAGGCTGTTTTTTCGTAAGAGGAAAATCCCCGGTGAATGGCACCTACCTGGCTGACTCCGGCTTTCATAATCCGCTCGATGGCGCCAACCCACAATTCCAGTTCAGGATTAATCGGATTTTTTACCAATACTTTTACATCAACCCCCTGAAGTGCATTGGCAATTTCCTGCACTGCAAATGGATTAACAGTTGTGCGTGCGCCTATCCACAGCACATCCACTCCAAATTTTAAGGCTTCGTAAACATGTTTTTCGGTGGCAACTTCGGTAGCAATCGGCAGACCGAATTCCTGTTTCACCTGTTTCAACCATTTAAGCCCGGGGGTTCCAACCCCTTCGAAAGAGTTGGGGCGGGTGCGGGGTTTCCAGATTCCGGCGCGGAATACATCTACCTTTTTGGCTTCAACCAGACTTTTGGCGGTTGCCATAACCTGCTCCTCTGTTTCTACACTGCATGGGCCAGTAAGGAGAAGTGGTCGTTTTTTATAAATGTCCCAGCTTTTAAGGGGTTCTATTTGTATTTTAGTTTCCATTGGTTTTGCTGTTTTTGGTAAATGTTTCGTCATTTTAATATTTTACGGATCGAATTGGCCCGATCCATCAAAGCTCTGAGCGATTCATGATCGTTTTCCTGAATGCTCTTCTTAAAGGAGTTCATTTTCTCGATATAGGTATCGATCACCTCAAGAATGGATGCTGAATTTCCCAGAAAAATTGGAGTCCAGGTATCGCAATTGCTTTTTGCCAGACGAACCGTGCTTTCAAATCCGCCGGCAGCGAGGGAGAGAATATTCTTTTCGTTTTTTTCCTTATCCAGAACACAAAGGGCAAGGGCAAAAGATGTGATGTGTGAAATGTGAGAAACGTAAGCCACATGAACATCGTGGTCAGCCGAATTCATATACTGAATGCGCATGCTTAATGACTGCAGCATAGCCATTACCAGCAGATAAGCGTCTTCATCACTTTTCTCCTTGTCGCAGATTATGGCTACTTTGTCGTAAAACAGATTTTCTATTGCCGCTGCCGGTCCAGAAAACTCCGTTCCGGCCATTGGATGTGCGGCTACATACCTGCCGCGACCTTCGTGATTTTTAACAACAGCAGCCAGATCAGCCTTGGTTGAGCCCATGTCTGCGACTACTTTTGAAGTTCCTTTGATCCGGTCGAGGATTTCGGGAAGCAGTTTTACATTGACATCAACCGGGGAACATAGCAGGATAAGGTCTGAAACTTCAATTGCCTCTTCCAATGGCAGAAACTCACTGGCAAGTCCGCAATACATGGCAATGGTGCAGTGCTGAGGATTTTTATCAACTCCGATTATTTTTCCTGCAAAGCCATTACCACGCATGGCTTTCGAAAGTGATCCGCCAATCAGGCCCATCCCGACAATACAAATGTTCATCATATATTTAAGTTCGTTTGTGTTTTTAGTGAATTAGAACCGCTCAAAGACGCATAAGCACAGAGAACCGACTGCCTGAAGAAATACAGTATAGGCGGTTCTTAGCGCATTTTTTTCTAGAAGAAAGAATATTAATCCTTTGCGTCATTGCGTCTTTGCGTGAACCCGTATCCATGAGCGGTAATTTAAAGCAGTTTATTTTCAATTCTCAAAAGCGCTTCTTTCAATAAGTCTTCGGTGCTGCACAGCGAAATGCGGATAAAGCGGTTGCCGTTGCTTCCGAAAATAAAACCCGGAGTGAGAAAAACATGAACTCCATGGAGAACCTGCTCGGTAAGTTCTTCCGAACCGCTGAAATGAGCAGGAATTTTCCCCCAAAGGAAAAGTCCGGTTTGCCGGGAATCGAAAGTGCAATTGAGTGCATTCATGATTTTTTCAGCTACCAGGCGACGTTTCAGGTAAACTTCATTCACCGATTGGTACCAGCTGTCGTCCATTTGCAATGCTTTCGCAGCAGCAGCCTGAAGCGGTTGAAACATACCTGAGTCCATGTTGCTCTTGACTTTCAGCACTGCCTTTATGTATTCAGATCTGCCGGCAAGCATTCCAATGCGCCAGCCAGCCATATTCTGCGATTTGCTCAGGGAGTTTAGCTCCATGGCAACATCCATCGCCCCTTCAACGGATAAGATGCTGCGGGTGTCCGTATTCAGGATAAAACTGTAAGGGTTGTCGTTGCAGATAAGAATCCGTTTTTTGCGGGCAAAGGCAATAAGATCGCTGAAAAGCTTGTCGGTTGAAGGAGTGCCTGTTGGCATATGCGGATAATTAACCCACATCAGTTTTACATTCTGAAGTCCTTCTGATTCCAGATTGTTGAGGTCGGGAAGCCATCCGGTTTCTTCTTTCAGATCGTAATACCTGATTTTTGCACCTGCCAGACGGGCAACTGATTCGTAAGCCGGATAACCGGGATTCGGAATCAGAACTTCTTCGCCTTCATTAACAAATGCCATAGTGATGTGCATAATGCCCTCTTTTGAGCCAATAAGCGGCAGAATTTCACGGGCGGGATCAAGGTTTACCCTGAAGTGCTTCAGATACCACTCTGCAAATGCATTTCGCAAAAGGGGAGTGCCAATATAGCTTTGATATCCATGATTTATGGGGTTAAGCGCACACTGGTAAAGTTCTTCCACTACAGTGGGATGGGGAGGTAAATCCGGACTGCCAATGCCCAGGTTAATAACGTTGGCGCCGTTTCTGCGCATTTCATCAATCTGCTGCAGCTTGCCTGAAAAATAATATTCCTGCACCTGTTGGGTGCGATTTGCTGCCGGTATCAGAATGCCTTCTGTTTGTTCCATTGGCTCAGCCTTGATTTGTAAATAAAAAAAGTCCCTCTTTAAGGGACTTTTCGAAGTATTTTGTTGATTTTCACCAGATACAACGCATTAAGTCCCCGAATTACCTGTCCAGTAATAATAGGCGTTAAAATAGAAATTGTTCATGGTGATTATCATGTCGTCAGATTAAGTTTCCGGGTATTTGAAGCCGGACTTATTCAAGGGATTATTAACATTATTTTTTGGAAGTTGTTCAGTAGATGTAAATTTTATTGACTTAAAGGGGGAATCATCTTTAAGAACACGCTATTTTTGTTCTGGCTTTACAAGTTGTGCAATTAGAAACCACAAACCCACACTTATGATACTTCCACGGGAAGAAGCATTGGCATTGCTTCGGCAATACATAAAAAACGAACGGACAATAGCACATTCACTGGCTTCGGAGGCTGTGATGCGGGCGCTGGCAATCCGGTTGGGCCGGGATGCTGAAAAATGGGCACAGGCTGGGCTGCTGCACGATCTGGATGTGGAAGTTACACACGCTGAGCCAAGTGTTCATGCACTGGAAACTGCGCGGATTCTTACCGAAATGGGCGTTGATGCCGATGTAGTGGATGCCATTAAAATGCACAATGAAATGGCTACCGGACTCGAACGTACCACCGAATTTCAATTTGCACTTGCCGCCGGCGAAACCATCACCGGACTGATTACTGCAACGGCAATGGTTTATCCGGATAAAAAAGTTGCCTCAGTAAAGCCAAAATCTGTGATAAAGCGCATGAAAGAAAAAGCATTTGCTGCCTCAGTACGCCGCGAAGTAATTATGGAATGTGAAAAAACCGGAATACCACTTGATGAATTTGCTACGCTTGCTTTGGCTGCTATGGTTGAAATTGGGGATGAGATTGGTTTGTGAGAGGGGGGCATCGATTATATTCCTGTTTTTTAGCAAAGGTTTCCTTTATGTCAGGTAAGTTTAACTGTTTGATTGAGTAATTCCACATTAAAGCTAACCTTGGCGTTTAATGCTTTGAATACTTTCATTATTGTCTCAAAACGCGCGATAAACTAATCTGACTTTGTCTTATTTGTAAAAGTATAAGTCACACCGGCCGAAATATAGTGAAATAATGAAAAATTGTAAACTTCGTCATTATCTGCACCACCTTCAAGAATCCGGTAACCTGCCCTTATGCCAATGTTGTCAGAGACTTTATAAGTTGCCGCAATATGAACATCTTCGGCTCTTCCCTGCGGTGCGGCCAATGCATCGCCGTCAATAAGGAGACCAAACATTTCATCAATCTTCCACCAAAGCCTGAAATTTATAATGGGCACAAACCCGACATTGGTTTTCTCTGCTGTTATGCCAGGCGAAGAAAGAGCAATTCTGGCATCTCTGATTTTCGCAGTGAACCCTAATCCGAAAACAAGTCTGGGTTTATTTACGAAATCATAGCGATAGGTTAACCTGTACGAATTGAATTTGTAAGAGCCATTTATCAGCGTGTTGGCAGGAAATGACGATCCTTCGAAAAATATGTCATTTGCCATACTGCCTTCTGATTTTGTTTCAAGAGGCGCATATAAAAGGGAAAGTGAGTGACGCGGATTAATTTTGTAACCCGCTCTCAATCGATAAAATATTTTAGTTTTTGAAACTAAATCATCCTTCATTGAAAAAAGTGTGCCCTGGTCGCCCGGAATGCGAACATCATTATAACCTGTAAAGACAGGGCCAGTCTCAAGATCAATAAAAGCCTGCGCATTTACTGATTTATTGAGAAAAAAAGTCAGTGATAAAATGCAAATTGAATAGATTAACGTTTTCATTTCTTTTATTTTTAGTTTCTTGCTTTATCATTGTTGTCCGAAAAAAAAACATTTAATCGACATGGTTTGCATTTTTACTGCCTGTTTCCAAAGTCTAAATCCAATCAATAACAGTTCCATTGCATTCCGGTGCATTGGGACAGCAAATATATTCAAAGCCAGTTTCATCTTTATAAACTTTGTAATCTCCAACAGTAAAAATTGAGGCGCAATGTATGCATTCAAGCTTGTCTGTGAGTTTTGGCATTCCTTCGAATGGATAATTTTCCTCCAGGTACTTTTGCTTGTCCTTGATAATTAGTTCTTGTGTCATAATAAGATTATTTGAAGATTTATAGTGGTTGATTCTTAAGCTTCAAGGAATTTATGCGTAAGCTCTGGCAAGTGCAGTCTAAATTGGTGCTCAACTAATGATCAGAACAAATGTATGTAATTATTTCGATTGTTTAACGATCACACAAACTCACATTTGTTATATCGCTATACTGGGAAATGCTTTTCTGCTTTTCTGTTAATCTGATTTTATGCATGCGAGGTTATAGGATGGATAACTTTTAACTCTTTGTTGTATTTTCCTTTGATAAACAATATGTTATCGTCTTCGTCAATAACTCTTTCTTTTATTTCTATATTGTCTGCATCCATATTAAAATTGAATGATACTTCATTTATTCCCTCCGTTATCAGGCTTCCTGCAATTTCTCTGTAGTTCTTTTTTTCTGTTAAAACTATATCGTGTATGTTTAATTTATTTTCACCACCCGTGCATATGACAATAACTTTTTCGCTGTCATCAAAGTATATATGGTCTCTGAATACATTCAGGCAATACCAAAACATCACTTCATGCCCATCTATGACATCAAATTTTCCTGAATTATTAATGCGTTTTATCCCTAAGTTCTTCAATGTGGAAATGTCATCCGGATTATCCATATCTAATTTACGAAACTTGTATTTAGTATTTGTCTCAATTTTTTCCGTGGTATAAATCTGAAACTGTTTTATTTTTTCAAAGCCAAACTTCGGGTAGAATTCAGCTACTGAATTATTTGCAAACAGATAGATAATGTCGTATTCTTTTTCAAATTTCTCAAGTATGAAATTCATCAGTTGTTTAGCCATTCCTCTCCCCTTATAATCTTCAGCGGTCATAACTGTTCCGATTTGCAATGCAGTTATTTTCTCTCCGTTGATTATAAACTGTAGCTTATTTACAGAAGCATTTGAAACGATTTTCTCTCCAATTTTTATAGAATAACACTCATACTTATCGTTCCACAACTTTTTCTGATACCATTCCTCAAAGTTTATTCCAAATGTGATTTGACTTAATTCATTGAAACTCTTCCTTAAAGTCTCATTCTCTTTATAATTGTAAACTAACTCTGATTTCATTGTGTTTCCTCCATTTTTGCGACAGGTATTAAATAACCCCGACACCGGAGCTTGCGAATTTTCGATAAATATACAAATTTCACGCAAGCCCGAATTTGCCTCTATGCGTTACAGGAAAGTTGAAATCGCAGGGAGCACCTGACCGCCATTTTTTTATTTACCAGGCTATAACTTATTTTTTATTTTTTGTAATAAAATGTTTCCTGATTCCAGTAGAATCTTCAAATCTTCCTTTTTGTAAAGCCAGGTCTTGGTCTCTAATCCAATTATTTTTTTGCCTTTAAACATATGAATCATTGGGAGATAATCATTTTGTACAATCAAGCTATATGGATTGCCTTTTTTGTTTATCCTTAGAAATAAATCAACACTTTCGGCATTAAGTTCTTTCTTCGGAATCCAATTTGAAGAAGAAATTGTCAATTTATCATCTATGTAATCAATGCCAACTTTTTTTCTGTTGAAAAATATAAATTTATCAAACCAGCTTCGTTTATAAACTTTGTACTCTGCTTCAACAGGAAGGTCAACTGAAGCGTACAGGCCAGTAAATGGATATGACCTTCCGGAGTCATAGGCCAGAAAATATATTGAATCAGATAATGAGGCTATCACATATTTTGAATTGGCATATCTGTCTTTTGTCGCCAAAACAGCTGTTTCATTTTTTATATGTGTTTCAGGGTTCAATCCTAATTTAATAAGATTGTCAATCAGATTTTCATTTCCTGATGTTTCTTCCATTTGTTTGTCTATTAAGTTTGAATCTTCGCGGCTTTCGGAATTATTGATACAAATAATTCAGGTTTGATAAGCAAATATAAGGAGATTTTAAATATTTATTCTTAAGTATTCTTCTCTGGAAAAATAGTTCTGAAAGTCAGATTCATCCGTTCACCCATGGGTTTGGTTGATTTTGGCAATGCATGTTGCCAATGATGCTGTAAGGTTTCACTCATAATCAGAAGACTTCCGTTTTCAAGCAGAATTTTGAAGGAATCTTTATGATTGTCTTTTCGCCGGAAATGCAAAAAGCGGGACTGACCCAGACTCAGGCTCGCAATTACCGGGTTTTTGCCGAGCTCTTTCTCATCGTCGGCATGCCAGCCCATGCTGTCGTTGCCATTCCGATACCAATTCAGTAAAACTGAGTTGAAGGTATATTGTATCTTCTGTTCAATTTGTTGCTTCACTTCCTGCAATGTGTGAGTCCATTCCGCAGGCTGAAGTTTTAATCCTGAATAGCTGTAAGTCATTCCCGCATCTCCATACCAGGCCGTAAGCCGGGGTGTAAGATGTTGACGACCAAAAATTTTCAAAGTTTCCTGTTTCCAGATGATTTCTTTCCGGAGTTTGTCAATCAGAATTGCTGAGGCTGTTTCGTCAATAAATCCATTGAAACAGATCAGTTTGCCGTCTTTAACCGGAATAACCTGCGGGATGTTGGTTTGATCATCAAAAAGTGACATCCGGCATTCTAAAATCAGACGAACAGTAAAAGACTTACAGCCATAACAGCCATGCCGGCAATTAGTCCGTAAATTGACAAATGGTGTTCGCCGTATTGTTCGGCAGTGGGTAAAAGCTCATCCAATGAAATAAATACCATAATGCCGGCCACAATTGCAAATGTGATTCCGAAGGTTAGTCCGTTGAAATAGGGGAGAAGGAAAAAGAAGCCGAAAAGTGCACCTACCGGCTCTGCCAAACCTGAAAGAAATGAGAGAAAGAATGCTTTTTTCCGGTTCTCGGTTGAATAGTAGAGGGGAACAGATACCGCGATGCCTTCGGGAATATTGTGTATTGCCACAGCAACAGCAACACTGATACCCAAAGCCGGATCTTCAATTGCAGAAAAGAAAGTTGCCAATCCTTCCGGAAAGTTATGGATGGCAATTGCAATGGCCGAAAATACACCCATCCGGTACAAAGCTTTTTTCTTCTTCACGTCTTGCTGCACATCCTGAATATCGCTGAGCGAAACCTGTTCGTGCGGGTTCTGACCGCTTGGCACAAGTTTATCGATAAGTGCCGAGATAAATATTCCTCCAAAAAAAGCAAGAACGGTAACGGTGTAACCCTGTACTTCGCCAAGTTCAGCAATAAGGCTCACCTTTGCTTTCGGGAATATTTCTATCATAGAAACATAGATCATAACTCCGGCAGAAAAGCCAAGCGAAGTGGAAAGCAGGCGGGTGTTGGTTTTTTTTGCAAAGAATGCAACAGCTGCTCCAATTCCGGTTGAAAGCCCGGCAAACAATGTAAGTCCGAATGCAAAAAGTATTACGGAATTGGGAATATCACTTGTCATAAACCATATGAATTGCGATCACAAAATTGCAAAAAATAAGTATAAGAATTACAATGCCTTATAATGATAGAAAAGGGCTTGCCACAAAGTCACAAAGGGGGAATATCAAAATTAACTTCCTCAAATAAGGGCACATTTTATATCCCCCTCTTCTCCCCCTTTCGGAAAAGGGGGACGATTACTTTCGTTTTTTTTGACACATTAGTTTGCAGAAAGTCCAGTTAGATCGGTTACTCAAATGGGGATGTTATTTCGACAGTTTCACAAAGACACAAAGTTTCACTAAGTGAGAAAAATAAATTCCTGCAAAACGACAGTCAACCTGCTGACTTAATCGTTTTCAGCAATTCACCTATTCCACATCAGGAATATCGTTGAAATTGAAGATAATTCTTCTGCCGGCAACAAAATCGTAAAGGGTGAGTTTGCGCAGCTCATAAAAGCTTCGCCAATACGAAGAAAGTGCTGCTATATATCCCTGCTGGGCGTTGTCTTTTTCGGTCTGGGCCAGATTCAGATCAATGATGCCTATTTTCCCGATAAGGTAGCGCTGCTTGGTTACTTCGTAACGCTTCACTGCCACGGTATCACTTTTTGCAGCAATAGCGAGCTGATTGCGTTGCATATTAAACTGCATTACTTTAAGGAAAATCTGCTGATCAAAGTCAATCATTTCCTGTTGCACTGCAGTGCGCTCAAGATCGCGGTCTGATTCAGCGAGTTTGATTTTTCCGCGGGTCAGCCCCCAGTCAAGAATAGGAACCTGAATGCCGAGAACCACCCTTTGCTGTTCCTGCGGATTTCTGTAAACATTGCTGAAGTCTGAAGTGCTCTGCGTAAGTCCATAAACCGCGTAAAGGTTGGCATTGAAACGGTTCTCGGTTTTTGCCCTGTTTACGCCGCTTTCGGCGACAATCATACGCCGCTCATAAGCAAGCGCATCGGAGCGGTTTTCACGGGCTTCACTCACTGCAATCTGGGCATCAATTACAGGTGCTTCAGGTGCTGTCGGCGAAATTAATTCAAGGTCCATCTCTTCAGGTAATCGAAGGAATGATTTAAGATTGAATGTTTTCATCTGAACATCAAGGCTTGCACTTTCAACGGCTGATTGAGCATTCAGCAGGCTGAGTTCAATCTGCAGCAGTTCGTTTTCGGCAATTGTGCCAATGTTGAAACGTCCTCGGGCAATCTGATAAAGTGTGTCGTTGTTTGCCAGATTAAGCTGTTGAATTCTCAGGCGGATTTGAGCATCAAGCAAACTGAAAAAGAGATTGGAAGCGTTGATGTTGATCTGTTCCACGTCTTCGATATAGCGTCGCTCTGCTTCGTTGTAGCGCATGGGTTCAATCTTTTTTGCCCATTTGTAAGGGTTGTAGTTGAACAAAGGCTGGCTTATACCGATATTCAATGGCGACGAAAGGTAGGAGGTGCGTGTGCTGTCGCCGAATATATCTATGCGTTGCAGGTCGGAGTTCAGAAATACCTGACCTCCTGTAAGCCCGATGTTTTTGGTGAGTGACATACCGGCTGAATAACTGGCCAGATTCCTGTTATAAAAGAAATCGCCTTCAGGTGTTGTGATTTTTTCGATGCTGCGGCTGAGGCTGGGAATGGTTCCATCAAGCGTAAGCATGGGCATCAGTCCGGCTTTGTAGTTTCTGAATTGCCAGTAACTGCTCCTGAATCTGTGTTGCGAAGCAAGTGCATCGGGCGATTGCTGTTTGGCAATTTCAATAACTTCGCTTAGCGAAAGCATTTTTACCTGATTCTGACTGTGGAGACTGAACGAAATTGTTGTCAGAATTAAGATTAAGACAAGTGTAGCAAGAACCTTCATCCGTATAGTTCGGTTATGGTTAATATTTTAGTGAACAGACTGAATTGTATGAGTTTATTCATATCTCAGTGAAGCAACAGGATCCTGTGAGGCTGCTTTTTTCGCAGGCATATAGCCAAAAACAATTCCAACAGTTGCAGAAACCCCGAAAGAAATAACGATAGACGCCATAGATACAATGGTTAGAATATCAGCTACTTCCATAATTATTTTGGCCAGTGCCAGTCCCAGAAATATTCCGATAATCCCACCTGAAATACTGATCATAGTAGCTTCACTCAAAAACTGGAATACCACATCTTTGCGGGTTGCGCCGGTGGCCATTCTGATTCCGATTTCTTTGGTACGCTCCATCACCGAAGCAAGCATAATGTTCATAATGCCGATACCTCCCACAATCAGAGATATGCTGGCAATGGCTCCGAGTACAATGTTAAAGATGTCCTTGGTGCGTTGTTCCTGTTTTAGCAGAAGTTCTGGAACTTTTATTTCAAAGTCATCAACCCCGGAGTGACGCCGATTGAGCATTCGCTGTATAATTTCAGAGGTTGGGCTGATCATTTCCGTTTCTTTTACCTGAACCACAATCTTGTCGATCTGATTGCTGAGCCCTTCACTTCCATCGCCTGATGAGTTGAAAGACATCATACCACCGTCCATAAAAACCGTGCTGCTCGATCCGCCTCTCACCATTGAAGTTGTTACTACAGAGCGGTCGCGGTAACGCAGCAGAATCGTTTGTATGGGAGCATAAACCTGATTGTTGTAATCGCTGATGCCCATATTTTCAGATAGGTCTGCCGATACAGCCCGGTTTTGCAGAACTCCTGTAACTTTCAGCCAGATGTTTCCACATTTTACATGTTGCCCGATGGGGTCGGAATTCGGGAAAAGCTTGGCTTTTATGGTAGCTCCGAGTATGCAGACAGCTTTTCCATCGCGCAACTGATCTTCATTAAACATTTCTCCTCTTTCAAGCGAGAGGTTAAAAACATCGAAAAAGTCAGGCGTAACGCCACTTACTTTTCCATAGGTGCTTACACCTTCTGAAATGATTACCGATTCATACATTACTTCAGGGCTCACTTTAGCCACCGAAGGAATAATTTGTGAGATTGAAGCTGCATCTGACAAGGATAAACCCGCGGAGAATTTTTTGCTGGCCTGCTTTCCCTGCGCGTTTTCTTCGTTTGCCGACTCAAGTTTCGAATCATCTTTGGGCATGATGATGATATTGTTTACGCCAACAAGCTTCATCTGTTCAAGAATTTCCTGTTTGGCCCCGTTGCCGATGGCAAGCATAGCAATAACAGCTGCAACTCCGAAAATAATTCCCAGAGCAGTGAGCATAGACCTGAATTTATTGGCAAAAACTGCTTCCAGTGCTATGTTGAGTATATAGAGCCTACGTTCAAAATTGAGCGTCTTCTTCATTGCTTTTGCTTGAGTTAACGGCATTATAATTTTGAAAGTTTCCAGTTGATGGCGTTTTCAGGCGGTGAAAGGTAAACCTCATCGCCTTCTTTGAGGCCTTCTTTTACAATAATCTGATTTTCGTTGCTTACCCCGGTTTTGATCTGCTGCCTTACCTGACCCCCCACTCTGTAAACAAATGAAATGCTGTCGGAAGTATGCACGCATTCAATCGGAAGGTAAAGTACATCGGGAATAATCGAAGTGTTTATGATGTTTTTTGTGGTCATTGCAGGGCGAAGGATTGAATCAAACTCATTGACCCTGATTTTTACTTCAAATACTTTTGCATTTGAGTTGCGCATCTGCTCTCCTATATTTGCAACTTCAGTAACTTCACCTGAATACTTCATTTCGGGGAAAGCATCCACGCCGATTTCAACCTTTTGACCGATTTTTATTTTACTGATGTCAATTTCATTAACATAGGTTTTCGACATCATTTCAGTAAGGTTTGGAAGGGTAGCTACAACATTTTCCCATGAACTCATTGTTGCACCAATGCCCATTTTTGATCCATCCCAGTTTCGCTTGTAAATGAGCATACCGGGTTTGGGCGCAGTAACTGTAAAGCCGTTGAGTACATCTCTGATTTGCTCAAGCCTGCGTTGAGCCTGAGAATAGGAAGCGAAAACTTCCTGCATGTTTGCATTGTTTTTATCTGACCGGAGTTTGTAATTTTTTTCGGCCTGCTCGTATGCACGCTGCGATTTCTCAAGTTCTATTTTTGCCTGGCGTTGGGTTGCCGGTGGTTCATAAATGGATTGATCCACTGTAATTTGTCTTTCTTCCAGGGCATATTTCAGGTTAATCAGCTCCTCGCGCGCAGCCCTCATGTCCATGGAAGTATCAAGTTTGGTTTTAATGAACTGTGATTCAAGTTTTTCAAGTTCACTTTCAAGGTCCTTCATCCTGTTGGTAATTTCAGTGCGATCGAGGGTCGCAACATATTGACCTGAGTCAACAATAGAACCTTCAGGAATGATATCGCTGATCTGAACCTGCCAGATTCTTACTTCCCTGAGTCCGGAAGGGCCCAGAATATTCTCTGAATTTTTAGCCTCAAGCTCTCCGCTTGTGGTAACATTGATTGAGAAGTTTCCAAATTCAACCTTTGAGGTTACCGAAGGGCCTTGCTTGCTGCCATTTGAAAAATAATACCAACTGGCTGCAATTGCAATAATGATAATCGGAGAAATGTACCAGAACTTCCGGCCGGGCTTTGGGATTGACATATTTAACCTTTTTTTTATGATCAGCAGCACAATGCCCGATCAAGCGTGGATAAAGATTAACGACAAATTTTGCAGAATATTGGATAAACTCTGATATATCTCAATTGCATTGTTTTAAGAGAGTTGGTCATAAACTGCAAACCTGAGGTAACAATATTAAATTTTTTGATGAAACGAATGAAACCTTTATTTCAGCAACTCATTTACAATTTCTTTTACTCCTATACCTTCAGCTTCAGCGCGGTAATTCCTTACAATTCTGTGGCGTAAAATGCTTGTGGCAACTGCCTGAACATCTTCAATATCAGGAGAATATTTCCCATTGATGGCGGCATTGCATTTTGCTCCGAGTATAAGGTATTGTGAAGCACGTGGCCCTGCTCCCCAAGTTAAATACTTATTTGCCCATTCGTGGGCTTTGGCAGTCCCCGGACGGGTACGCGCAGCCAGCCGGACGGCATACTCATAAACATTATCAGGAACCGGAATCCTGCGAATCAGTTCCTGAAAGAAAAGAATTTCGTTGCCTGAAATTACAACTTCAGGTTCAGCAAGTTTATCAGAAGTGGTATTTTTTACCACCATTATTTCCTGTTCAAAAGTTGGGTAGTCAAGCCAGATGTTGAACATAAACCGGTCGAGTTGAGCTTCGGGCAGGGGGTAGGTTCCTTCCTGTTCAATTGGGTTTTGAGTTGCCAGAACAAAAAATGGCTCTGTTAGTTTGTGGCTTTCACCGGCTACGGTTACTGCCTTTTCCTGCATGGCTTCCAGAAGTGCCGATTGAGTTTTGGGTGGCGTCCGGTTGATTTCATCGGCAAGAATGATATTGGCAAATACAGGTCCTTTCAAAAATCTGAATTTGCGGTTTTCATCAAGTATTTCGGTGCCGAGGATGTCGGAAGGCATCAGGTCGGGTGTGAACTGAATACGGCTGTAGGTAAGACCCAGCGACCTTGCTATGGTATTTACCAGCAGGGTTTTTGCAAGTCCCGGAACACCAACAAGCAGTGCATGTCCTTTGCTGAAGATGCAGATAAGTACATCTTTCACTACATCGTCTTGCCCTACAATTACTTTTCCGATTTCGCGGGTAAGTGTCCGGTATTTTTGTACAAAAGCATCAACAGCTTCAACATCAGATTTATATTGTGTCATTTTGTATTTCGGAATATGTAAAAAACTTATTTGATTTCCCAGGTGTGTTTAAACGAACAATCAGTGTAGTGCTCATTTATCCTGAAATAAGTTGAATTAATTTTCTGGCCGATCCATTTACCGATGGCTTTATTCTGTTTTTCGTTAAGCGCCCATTCCTGAATTACCGAATAGTCATCTTTAAGGTTTGCCCAATGAGGTTCAGTCCTGTTTTTCAGATAATAAAGGTTGATGGTTTGTTTGGCTTCTTCATTCATCATTGCCATAGGCTTCGAAATGTCACCAACTTTCATTTTGTCGATGACAAAGAAAATCTTGGGATCAAGTTGATTGGCCGCAAACTGGGTATTACCCGACACAGGATTCACCATCAGACCTCCGTTTATTTTGCCCGGATCGTCGGAGAATTTTAAAGCAGCCTCCTCAAAAGTCATTTTATTTTCCTTGATAAGGTTAGCTACACTATCGAGCAGTGCCGAAGCCCGTGTAAGATCTTCATCTGAGATTTTCGGCATAAGCAGAATATGGCGGGTGTTGATCATTTCGCCCCGGCGTTCAATCATTTGAATAATATGGTATCCGGCTTTTGATTTAACAATGTCGGATATTTCACCTTGCTTAAGACTGAATGCCGATGCCTCGTATTCAGGATAAAGCTGGCCACGGCTTACAAATCCAACTTCGCCGCCTTTACGAGATGATCCGGGGTCTTCGGAGTATAAAGTTGCCAGCGCAGCAAAATTTTCACCTTTCACAATACGCTCTCTGAGCACTCTCAGCCTTTCGCGCGTGGCATCCATCTCTTCTTTGCTGATGATGGGTTCTTTTACAATCTGTCCTACCTGATATTCCATTTCAATGGTAGGAATACTGTCCAGAGGAATACGGTTAAAAAATGCCCTGACTTCGCTGGGTGTGACTTTAATGTCTTTGGTCAGTTTTTGCTGCACTTCATCAACCATCAACTGCTCTTTTACCAGCGTGCGGAACTCTTCTTTAATCTGAAGCAGGGGTTTTTTGTAGAACTGTTCCAGTTTTTCCTGAGAACCAAACTGCTGAATATAATAGCGGAAACGGGCATCCATGGTTTGTTCTATCTGATCTTCGGTTACCTGTACACTGTCAAGCTCAGCCTGATTTAAAAGTAGTTTCTGGAACAACATATCTTCCAGAATCTGGCATCTTGCAGCTCTTGCATCTTTTATAGCACCCTGCGCACGATATTGCAGGTATTGGGCTTCAATGTCAGATTGCAGAACAAAATTAGCTCCCACAACGGCAACCACTTCGTCAATAACCTGCTCCTGCGCTTCAACGCGGTAAGCTTTTACTATGAGTAATACCAGTAAAACAAGTACACCTGCTTTTTTCATCATTTTGGTTTTTCGTGTTGGTTCAGGCCCGGCCTGTTAAAGTATTTCAAATTCTTTGTTCTTCAGCGCTTCTTCAAAGATTTGCTGTTGCATGCGGTTGATAAGCTCCGATTTTCTTTTGTTCAGAATGAGGTTCCTGATTTTATCCTGAACAAGAGATGCAGGAGCTGAACTTTCAATGGTTTTGTATTCGTTGATCCTGATCAGATAAGTGAATAAGGAATCATTGGTTTCAAAAAAAGTTTTGTTTTTTAAAAAGTCTTCCTGATTGTTGATGTCAAGCGAAAGCTCGCGAATAAAATCGCTGAAAGTTATCCAGTTTTCGTCGTCTATCCGGCAGCTGAACATCGACTGATCACACAATTCCATCAATTTTATCAGATCGTCAGGATTCTTCGAAACCAGAAGTTGCCTGGCTTTTTTCGCTGAAGGTTTTGTTTTGCTCTCCGTGGGAATTTTAACGTAAGAGACCTTTATTATATTCTCCGGCAGTTGAAAATTTGATTCGTTTGCCTGATAAAATTCCTGAATTTCAGTTTCACTTACAACGGTGTCCAGCTTTTGCCTGATAAGTTCACTTTCATATTCATATATAATCAGTGAGTTACGGTACGCTTCCAGCTGTTTTGCAAAATCTTTTCTGCTTTCTTCCAGATTACTTTCAGCATGTTTCAGCAGAACCTCCTGCCTGATCCAGTTGTCGATAAACTGCCTGGCAATTTCCATACTGTCCGTTGCCGGGATTCCCTTAGGAATAACCCCTTCCAATTCCTTGCGGTAAAGGTATTTATCGCCGGCAATTGCCAGTATGTCATCTCCTGCCTGTTTCTTCAGATATGAGCATGATGAAACCGCCAGAAGCATAACAATTGCCAGAATATTATTTAAAGTCGGTTTCATTGTGTTTTACTACCTGATTGTTGAAAGTACCTCCTGGTTCACGCTAAACGGATACTTTTCCCTTAACTCCTTGATCCATAACTGTTCCAGATGATTCTGGTAGTCAGCGGTAATCAGTCCCCTGGCTTCATCAAGTTTTTTTGGCTCAGGTGCTACAATTTCGTTGATGTTGATGATTATTGTTTTTCCATCCTGAATGATATCCTTTGACATGCCGTTTTTCCATTCAATGGAGTCAACCATGGTATTGTCGCCTTTTGAGAATTTGCGCCTTTCGGTGGAGAGCAGTGTTGTGCTGTCGGTATTTATCTGTTCCAGCAGTTCATTGTCGCTGATTCCTTTTTTAAGACTGTTGCGTAAACCGGAGACAACTTTTTCGTCGGTGGAGCTCAGGGTGTAGATGGTTGCATCAGCACGCTGTTCCCACATGTAATTGTTCCTGTTGGCTTTGTAAAACTCCTGAAGTCCGGTTGTATCCTTTACAGCTTTTGACCATATTTTCTGATCAGTCAGTTCGAACAGTAAAATTCCATCGCGGTACTCTTTCACCAGCGATTTAAACTCCGGATGTTTTGATTCCAGTTGTGAGTCTTCATGGGCAAGCAGGGTTTCATTAACAAAGGTGCTGTATGTTCCGTTTACAAACTGTTTTATGTCTTCAGGATTGCGCTTGCGCTGTGAGCTTGCGATGTAATTGGCAAAATCCTGCTGCGATATGCTTCTTCGGCCGATGGTAAACAAAGTTTTATTCAGACTGGCGGCTTGTTTTACATCCCATGCTGCGGCAAAAACGGTGTCGGTTACAACTTTGTAAAATTCGTCGCGGGCTTTAAGGTTTTCGCTGAATTTGTATTCTTTTTTGATGCGTTTTACAAGTGCTTCTTCGCTTTTTTTAGCTCTGTCGTTGCGTGTCAGACTTTGTTTCAGTTCGTTAACATTGTCTTCGTATGTTCCTGTTTCTTTTCGATCGATCAATTTCACAATGTGCCAGCCGAAAGATGAAATGAAGGGTTTGGTGATTTCATTGAGATTTTCAAGTTTCGATATTTCTTTGATAAACTCAGGAATCATTTTATTGGACCCAAACCAGGGAAGCACACCACCTTTGGTTGATGTTGATTTGTCGTCGGAGTATTGCTCGGCCAGTCTTGCAAAATCCTCGCCGTTTGTTGCTTTTTCATAGATTTCTGTTGCTTTATTCTGAATACCTGCGCTGTCAGCTGCTTTGGCATCTGCCGGGATCCTGAGCAGTATGTGTGCTACCTGAACCCTCCCAAGTGCTGGTTTGCGGTCGGTTACTTTAATCAGATGATACCCGAAGTCACTGCGCACAGGCATTGAAACTTCACCAACCGGAGTATTATAAGCACCGGTTTCGAACGGATACACCATATCAAAAACAGTAAAGTATCCAAGATCACCTTTGTTTCCTTTGTAAGTGCGTCCTTCAGCGGTGCGATCGCGGGCCGATAAATCCTCTGAAGCTTCTTCGGCAACTTTTCCGAAATCTTCTCCTTTGAGTATGCGTTTACGCAGGTTCATTATACGTTTGTATGCAGCGAGTGTGTCTGCAGGTGATGAATTGCGGTCAACACGTAATAATATATGGCTGGCTCTGAGGTCGATGTTTTTGCGGTCGTAAGCTTCTTTAAGAAGCGCACTGTTCATCTCCTCGTCAATCAGATAGGGCTGCGCCAGTTGCTTGCGGTAGCCTGCAAGTTCCTCTTTGAATGATGTAACGGTATCAAGACCAAGTGATTCGGCTTCTTTCACTTTTAGTCTGAAGTTGATATACAACTCCATATATTCTTCAAGCGATTTTCTGTCAATTACCTCACCATTCACATTGTTTTTCTGATACACATTCAAAAATTCAGAACGGGTAATGTTTTCACCAGCAACGGTTAAAACTACCTGATCCTTTTGCTGAGCATGTAAAAAAGTTGAAATGCTTAAAAGTGCAATGGTGAAAATCCCAAATACTGTTTTCTTCATTTTTTTCTTCATTTATTATTGTTAACTGTCTTCTGATTTAATTCATTGTTTTTTGCAGGCAAACAGGGAGTTTTCGCAAATTATCGGAAGATGTCTTGCGGAATCGGATTTCCGGATTTTTGCTTATCTGCTGTAATTTGGCGCTTCGCGGGTAATGGTTATGTCGTGAGGGTGACTTTCGGCAACGCCTGCAACAGTCATTTTTATAAACTTTGCTTTTTGTAATTGAGCGATATTTGCCGATCCGGTATATCCCATCCCTGCTTTAAGGCCTCCAACAAGCTGATGAATGACTTCAGAAAGCGTTCCTTTATAGGGTACACGTCCAACAATTCCTTCGGGAACCAGTTTTTTGATGTCGTCTTCTGCATCCTGGAAATACCGGTCTTTTGAGCCTTTTTGCATGGCTTCAATAGATCCCATGCCCCGGTAGGTTTTGTATTTACGACCTTCGAAAATAATGGTTTCTCCCGGCGATTCTTCAACACCGGCAAACAGACTTCCCGCCATAATGGTATCAGCACCTGCAGCAATTGCTTTCGGGATATCACCGGTATATCTTATACCTCCATCGGCGATAACCGGAATTCCTGATCCTTTTAAAGCATTGGCAACTTCATAAACTGCTGAAAGTTGCGGTACGCCTATGCCGGCAATGATGCGTGTGGTACAGATTGAACCGGGTCCGATACCAACCTTGATTCCGTCTATATTCAGTTTCATCAGGTCTTTGGCGGCTTCAGCAGTGCCAACATTTCCCACTACAAGATCGATATTGGGAAAATGCTGCTTGAAAAGCCTTGCTGCATCCATTACCCCTTTCGAATGACCGTGGGCAGTGTCAATTACTACGGCATCAACGCCATTGTCAACAAGTGCCTGAACGCGCTCTATCAGATCGGAGGTTACGCCAACCGCCGCAGCAACTCTGAGTCGTCCCCGCTCATCTTTGCAGGCATTGGGACGTGCTTTTATTTTTATAATGTCCTTGTAGGTGATCAGCCCGACCAATTTGTAGTTTTTGTCAACTACCGGTAGCTTTTCTATTTTGTATTCCTGAAGAATGTCAGCAGCTTTTTCAAAATCGGTAAATTCGGTAGTGGTAATCAGATTCTGGCTGGTCATAACTTCTGATACCGGTTTTTTGGGATTTCTCTCGAAACGCAGGTCGCGGTTGGTAACAATTCCGACAAGTTTGCCTGCATTGTCAACCACAGGAATTCCACCGATCTTGTATTCGCTCATAATAGCAAGTGCATCGCCAACCAGTGATCCGGCTTTTAAAGTGATGGGGTCGAGAATCATTCCGTTTTCAGCCCGTTTCACCTTTTTTACTTCATTGGCCTGCTCTGCAATGCTCATGTTTTTATGCAAAACACCAATGCCGCCTTCCTGGGCTATGGCTATGGCCATAATGGAATCGGTAACAGTGTCCATCGCTGCAGTAACAATGGGTATATTCAGGCTTATATTTCTCGAAAACCGGGTTGATGTATTTACTTCGCGCGGTAAAACCTCAGAGTATGCCGGTAAAAGCAAAACATCGTCATAGGTAAAACCTTCACCGGTAAATTTCTCATTGAAAATTGACATGGTCATTTGATTTGGGATGCGCAAAGTTATAAAAAATAGGTTTTCAATGGGTTTATGTTATTCTGATCCTGCATCCATATATTCAGTAAGTCGTCAGCGCTAATTATTTATATGTTAGCAATTTATATAATTGTGGTTTGTTTTATATGCTGCTTTAAGGTAAAAGTATATTATAAAATACAGATATACAGATAAATAGGAATCATTTTCATTTCAGGCATTTCATTCGTGTAAAATTTCCTGCCGTGAATTATTGGGATTATGGTTTTTTTTATCCGATGTTTCGCCCTTGTTAAAAAATCCTAAATTTACAGGTCGGAAACATATTGTCTCATCCATACCTCTGATTATGAAAAAATCTCTTCTTTTTCTTCTTTTTTTTGCCATTTTTCTTACCAATGCTTTTTCTCAGGAAAAATACATTAAAGGGGATTCACTGCTTGCAAGCAGCAATGGTTCAGTTAATTTTGAATCATCTAATCTGCCGATCTTTCTGATTGACACCTATGGAGAAGAAATTCCTGATGATCCCAAAATTCTGGTAGGGATGAAAATTATTGATAACGGACCAGGAGTGCGGAATTTTGTGGATGATAATCCTGTTTATGACGGATTTGCAGGCTTCGAAATCAGAGGATCAAGTTCTCAGATGTTTCCTAAAAAAAGTTACGGAGTTGAAACCTGGGATGCAAACGGCAACGATATTGATGTTTCGTTGCTGGGCATGCCGGAAGAAGCTGACTGGATTCTCAATGCAAATTATACTGATAAAACCTTGAGCCGTAACGCTATGGCTTATCAGGTTTCTCAGAATATGGGGCATTATTCAACCCGCTATAAATTTGTAGAAGTGGTTATTAATGAGGAATACAAGGGTATATATGTTTTTTCTGAAAAGATCAAACGCGATCCGAACAGGGTAAATATTGCCAAACTCAGTGCCAATCAGAATACCGGAGATGTGCTTACGGGCGGTTATATTTTTAAAGTTGACAAATCTACTGGTAGTGGCGGCGATGGCTGGGTTTCTGCATTTCCTCCCCCTGTTAATCCTTTCGGACAAACCATCTTTTTTCAGTATGAATACCCTAAAGCCGAAGATATCACTGTAATGCAAAAGCAATACATAGCTGATTATGTGAACACTTTCGAAACAGCGCTGGCAGGTCCCGACTTTGCTGATCCTGAAAATGGTTTCAGAAAGTATGCCGATGAGCTTTCCTTTATCGATTATTTTCTGGTGAATGAAATAAGTAAGAATGTTGACGGATACCGGCTCAGCACTTTTCTTCACAAACAACGCGAAAGTCTTGGCGGAAAAATCAGGATTGGACCGGTTTGGGATTATGACATTGCCTGGCACAATGCCAACTATTGCGCCGGCGATGAGCTCACCGGATGGGCTTATCAGTTCCCCTGTGCAGACGATTACTGGCAGGTGCCTTTCTGGTGGGGGAGAATGCTTGAAGACAGTACTTTTGCCAATAACCTGAGATGCCGTTGGGAAATGCTCCGCGGAAACATACTCAGCGACCAATGGTTTGAAAGCTATATTGATAGTGTTGCATTTCTTCTTGACGAATCGCAGCAGCGTAATTTTACTGTATGGCCAATTCTGGGTGTTTATGTTTGGCCAAATCCCTGGCCTTATCCACCCACTTATGCTGCTGAAATTGAGTCGCTGAAAAACTGGATATTTCAACGCCTTAACTGGCTGGATTTAAATCTCCCGGGAACTTGTTATACGCTGAGCAACAATACTATGCCTGCGAATAATTCCGCAATAAAGGTATTTCCTAACCCTGTTGAAGATATATTGCATCTGGGTAATCTTCCTGAATCAGCAAAGATTTCACAGATCGAGATTGTGGATGCTTTTGGCCGGATTGTTCACCGCGATGAAGTCAGGGCTGAGTCAACTAACCATTCTATTCAGGTTGGTTTTCTTAAAACCGGGATTTATACCCTAAGAATTACCGATGACAAAACAATTTCTGTTGTCCGCTTTGTTAAGAATTAAAAAACTTCTGCTTCAGGTCTGACTATCGGGCGTATAAATTTCTGGGATCGGGATACCCCGATATGTCTTAATCTGAAGAAAATCGCCATTTAACAGCTGCTAAAATGAAACTACTAATTCTTCTTCTTGTCATGACTTACGGATTATTGCAAGCACAAACCTCTCAGCAATATCAGCTACCGCCTGCGGAAATTCTTGAGCTGGTTGATATCAGCCCCCGTCCATTTATAAGGATTGATTCAAGAAACCGTACCATGGTTATGCTTCAGCGTCAGACTTTTAAGACACTTGAAGAAATGGCGGCCGAAGAAGTTAAACTAGCCGGATTGCGCATTAATCCCGCAACCAACGGACCAGCAAGGGTTAATTATACTTACGGAATATCCATTACAGATATTGCCTCAGGAAAAATGCCTGTTATAACAGGTTTGCCTGAGAAATTAAAAATTTCAGACTTTAGTTTTTCTCCTGATGAAACAAAGATTGCTTTTACCAATACAGTTGCTAAAGGTATTGAACTCTGGACACTCGATCTTCAATCGGGTGTTGCAATCAGGATTACTTCGCCTGTGCTGAACGGAAGTATGGGAATGCCTTACAGCTGGTTGCCCGATTCTGATGGATTTCTTATTCTTACTATTCCGCAGGGTCGTCAAGCTTTGGGCGCAACAAAGGAAATGCCGGTGGGGCCGGCGGTGCAGGAAACATCAGGCCGAAAAGCTCCTGTTCGCACTTATCAGGATCTGCTTCGTAATCCGGCAGATGAAATTCTTTACGAGCATTATACCCAATCTGAAGTATTTAAGATTGATTTTAGCGGTAAACAGCAAAATTTTCTGCCAAAAGCTATCTACCGTTCCCTGCAGTTTTCGCCGGATGGGCAATTTCTGCTGAGTCAGGTAATTGTAAGACCATATTCCTATATCGTCCCTTCCGGGAGGTTTCCATTGGACTATAACATTCACACCTCTGAAGGAAAACTATTAAAAAACTTTTATCAGAAGCCACTTATTGAGGAACTTCCAACAGGATTTGATGCGGTAGAAACCGGTAAGCGATCAATTGCCTGGCGTGCAGATGCCGCTGCAACACTTTGCTGGGCCGAAGCTCAGGATGGCGGAGATCCGGCGGTGGAGGCTGAATTCCGTGACAACGTTTTTATGCTGAATGCGCCGTTTGACGGGCAACCAATACTTCTGGCAAGCACAAAAAACCGTTTTGCCGGGTTCAGCTGGGGTCGTGAAGATGTAGCTGTACTTTACGATTATTGGTGGAAAACACGCCGCAGCACTGCATATCTGATTAATCCATTGAAGCCGGATCAAGAGCCGCGCGTTATTTTTGACCGTTCCACGGAAGATTATTACGGCGATCCCGGCGATTTCCTTCAGAAGCGCAATAATTTTGACAGATATGCTTTGTGGTTTTCGGAAGACGGAAAGAAGCTGTATCTTCAGGGTGAAGGATATTCTCCGGAAGGGAATAAACCTTTTGTGGATGAATTCGATCTGAAAACATTCAAAACTAAAAGATTATGGCAGGCTGACGGAATCTCAACCTACGAATCCATTGTAAGGGTTGTTGATCCATCTAAAAATCAACTGATTACCTCTATTGAGGAAAAGACAGTTAACCCGAACTATTTTATGCGCACCGGCAAAAAACTCAGGGCGTTGACACAGTTTCCGAATCCCTATGCTGAATTTATGAAAGTGAGCAAGGAGCAGGTACGCTATAAGCGGGCCGATGGGGTTGATTTATCAGCTACCCTGTATTTGCCTGCCGGTTACAATGCTGAGCGCGACGGGCGTTTACCTACACTGATGTGGGCTTATCCAAGAGAATTTAAAGATGCTGATCAGGCTGGTCAGTTAAAGGAATCGCCGCATACATTTGTGCAGTTGTATTATGGTTCGCCGGTTTATTGGGCTGCCAGAGGTTACGCCATTATTGATGATGCCGATTTCCCGATTATCGGAGAAGGAAAAACCGAGCCAAACGACCTTTTTGTGGAGCAATTGGTCGCCAATGCAGCTGCTGCCATTGATTATGCGGTTTCGCGTGGCGTAACCGACCCCGATAGGGTAGCTATCGGCGGACATTCTTATGGCGCATTTATGACTGCCAACCTTATGGCGCACAGCGATTTGTTTGCTGCAGGCATTGCACGTAGTGGTGCTTATAACCGGACACTCACTCCATTTGGTTTTCAGGCCGAAGAGCGTACTTTTTGGGAATCACCTGAGGTTTACCTTAAAATGTCACCGTTTGTAAATGCCGATAAGATTAATGAGCCTTTGTTGCTGATACATGGCGATGCCGATAATAATCCCGGAACATTTACATTGCAGAGTGAGCGATTATTTAGCGCAATAAAAGGTCTGGGAGGTACTGCCCGCCTGGTGTTGCTGCCATTCGAAAGCCACGGTTACAGCGCCAGAGAGAATGTGCTGCATATGCTTTGGGAAACCGATGAATGGCTGGAAAAATACGTTAAAAAGAAAAATAAATAAGTTGGCGATAACGCTTTTTTGGGATTATGCGAAAAGTCAGGGGGATAAAAAAACAAAACCCGATTGTATGACTTTCGTCAGGGACAACCGGGACTACAACGCAAATGTACAAAAAAAAGATCAGCCTTCATTGCATTGTCTCGATTAGGCGCCAATTCTCTATGCAGGATTTTTTATCTAATCAGCATTACCGAACCTCGTTTGGAATAGGTAATGCCATCATAATCAGAATAGCTGATGATGTAAGCATAGATTCCTGACTCTGACGCACTTCCGTTAAGCGTTCCATCCCATCCTCCGGCATAATCGTTGGTTTCGAACACAATTTGTCCCCATCGGTTATAAATTACAAACCGGTAATTTTGTGTTACAATGTTTCGGGCTTTTGGGCGGAAAACAGCGTTCAGACCTCCCGGTCTGAATGCATTCGGCATAAGTACTTCCGCTTCGCCGGGAAGATGAACTTCATTAGACCGGCTGACAACATCATCATTTCTCAGTGCTTCAATATAGTAGGTAACTCTTCCGGCATCAGGATCAGGGGAGAGATCGTTGTAAACCAATGTACCCGGGAAAAAAAATTCAGGGAAACCCGGTGCAGGTGATCCGTTAAGTGTGCGATAAACATAGTAGCCAACCAGGCTGTCTCCCCAGCCTTCAAATTCATTCCAGTTAAGTCTTACACTGCCGTTTCCCATATCAAACAGTTCAAGGTAAATGCTTCTGAAAATTCTGCTGGAGGCTATCTCATAACCGCAGGAATCCAGTGCAACTATCTTGTAGTAATAAGCAGTTTCGTTTACCAAAGCCGAAGTTTCAGGCAATGTTACATTCGGACTTCCCCACCCACTTTTCATAATAGACTGCAGATTTGCAGCATCAGTTGCCGAACGAAAAACTTCCACTTCATGAATCAGTGCCGGAGGTTCGCCATTTGCAAACAGATTAATGTATTCGTTGTTGAAAACAGTAACATTGTCAAGGTCAAACGTTTCGACAGGTTCAGGATCAGGATATACATCGAACCTGCAGCTTTCTGATGAAAAACTCTGATCGCTGTTAACTGCTATCACATGGTATATATATTTATCTCCGGGGATAAGAATGTCTTCGTCAGTATATTCGTATTGAGGTGCATTTGAACTGCTGATTCTCCCAATCTCAACTGGTACAATTGGCTCAACTTCTCCATCTGGAATATGGCTTCGCATGATCAAGTATTCTACTACATCAGGCTGCATATTGTTGTACTTGTTCCATTTGAGCGTTGCTTTTCGGTCGCAATTGATTTCAGTATCAACATTTAACAGTATGGTATTGTGAATGCTGGTTGGTGAATAAACATTCTGTGCGCTGGTATTTCCGCACAGGTCAACTGCTTTAATAACGTAGGTAACTATTTCATCACAAGGATTTTTATAAAAATCAGAAGTTTCTTCAATATCTATAAAAGTATTGATATCGCCCACTGTTGTATGCAAGTCATATTGAGAACCATTAAAAATTTCAATCTGGTAGCCGACAACATCATCTGAAAGACTGCGAGTCCAGTTAAGTTCTGCATATCCTTGCTCATTAATGGTGATATAGGTAAAAGCCGGATCAAGGGGTTGGTTATCATCAAGAAAAACCTCACTTCCTACGTTGGAAGTGCCCTTATATATTCCGTCTTCAAAACAATCCACCCTGAAATAAACCGGCTCGTTACAAACTCCATTAATCTGATATTCAAAAGAAATTGTTGTTGATTCTCCAATCTGAGTATAGTTTAAGTTATCGAGAGATTTGTAAATGATATACTGTTCATTGGCTCCTTGTTCCATTTTGTCCCAATCGAGGCGTGCTGTGCCGGTTCCTATTTTTGAAACCCTTAGAAACATAGTAGTTATTGGATCAAAATAATCGGAAATATCTGCCGGGTCATTTGTAAAAGTAGTTAAAAATGCTTCATATTTTTCAGTTTGGGCATTAGAAACAGGAATAATTCCACTTATGTCATCAAAATCAAAATCAGTAGAATTATAAGGTGGTCCCGGGAGAATTTCTGGGTGAATCCTGTAAAATAATCTAAACCCATCAAATGTTCCGGCAGGAGTATTCCAGGAAGCAGTAATAGAGCCGTCTGCTTCAACCGATAGCGAAATCAGTCGCGGTTTGGGAGGCTGGGCAAATGCAATAGTTGTGATCAGCAAAAAAAACAATGCTGTAATTATAAATATTGGGAAAGCCCGATGTGATGCATCCTTATTCATAGTTCAAAAGTACGAAATTGCTTTGTTTTTTTGTATAAATAACTTAAAGAAGTTCCGATTATTATGCAGTATCTGTCAGGGGCATTGATAAATATGAGATTTCTCTGCAAGAAACATAACTGACTATATGGTTGTTTAAATGATAATTCCTGAAAGTTTCCTGATGGTAATTTTAGGGGGGTTGAATAATATTTATAAATTTGGCGTCCCGCATAAGTGGCTTTCACTTTCTTTCCAGAGTTTTTATCACAACCTCTCAACAACCTTTAAAATATGAAACAACGTTACTTTTTTGCACTTATTCTTTTGGTGCTGTTTATTTCTGCCAGGGCACAGGATAGTATAGTCCGGCCGACAACCATAAGAAACGGTACACTCATCGGAATCACTCAGCCGCTAAAAGATATTCCGCCCATAACACAAGCCGAATTTGATGGCATGGTTGCCAAAGCAAATGAAAAACTGCTGAATCCAAAACTTCGGATCAGAAACTATCCATTTGCCGAAACAGCCCTTCCGAAAGGCCCCGACGGTGTTTGGCAGAAAACCATGGGTGGCAATAAAGCCGCGCTCAGCGATCCAATTGTTAATTTTCAGGGTCAGACTTCTCCTTATTTTCCTCCTGATGAGAACGGCACCGCCGGCCCAAACCATTACATGCAAACAGTAAATACGACTTATGCCATCTACTCAAAAACAGGCACATTGCTGGCAGGTCCTACAAATATGAATCTGCTCTTCGGAAGTGTTCCCGGAGCCAACTGCAACGACGGTGACCCTATCATTTTATATGATGAAATGGCTGGACGCTGGATGGCAGCTGCTTTTTCGCTTTGCGGAAACCCCGACAGAATGCTGGTGGCAGTTTCTGCAACCGATGATCCGACCGGTGTATGGTATCAGTATTCTTTTGTGATGGGAGGTATGCCCGATTACGAAAAATTCGGAATCTGGCCTGATGGATATTATATGGCAACCAATACATCAAACAATACCGACATTTATGTTTTTGAACGTTCAGTAATGCTGGCCGGTGGAACAAGTCCTAAAATGGTTGCTTTCGACAATCCATGGCGGCCGGGTTCTGTGGATGGTTTTATGATGGTGCCTCCGGTTGACAATGATGGAATTGCTGCTCCTGCCGGTTCTCCGGGACTTTTTATAGCCCATCAGGATGATGCATTTGGTGGCTCAGCCGATCAGTTGTGGATTTATGAACTCGATGTGGATTGGACTACAACCACCAACTCCACTTTTACCCGCGTTCAGCAGATAAATGTTGAGCCTTTCGACAGTAATTTCGGCAACAACTGGAATAACATCAAACAACCCGGAACAAATCAGGAACTCGACGCCATTCCGCAGGTGATTATGAATGTGCCGCAATACAGAAACTTTGGCACATACCAAACCCTTGTATGCAGCCATGTGGTTGACGTTGATGCTACCGATCATGCCGGAATCCGTTGGTACGAGCTTCGAAAAACTACCGGCGAATGGACCATACGCCAGCAGGGAACCTATGCCCCCGATCAGCATTCGCGCTGGATGTCAAGCATTATGCTTAACGGAAGTAATGAAATCGGACTTGGTTATTCCATTTCCAGCACTAGCGTTTATCCTGGTATTCGCTACACCGGACAAACTGCTGACGAATATGCGCTTGCAAGCGGTATTATGGATGTTGCTGAAGGTGTGATATGGGAAGGAACTGCCTCACAAAGTGGTGCCAACCGCTGGGGCGATTATTCTCTGCTTAGTGTTGATCCTTCTGATGACGAGACTTTCTGGTACACCAATCAGTATGTAAGTGGTGGACAACGTACCCGAATTGCTTCGTTCAGTATTGGTCCTTTAGGCCCGACTCCAAACTTTTCGGCTAATACCACACTGCCTTGTACCGGCCAAACGGTTTCTTTTACCGATCTCAGCAACGGCACTCCAACTTCATGGTCATGGTCATTTTCGCCAAATACAGTAACATATGTGAATGGTACAAGCAGCAACTCTCAGAATCCGAGGGTGCAATTTGATGCTTTCGGAAGCTATTCAGTAACTCTTGCAGCTACCAATGCTGGTGGTACAAATTCTGTAACCCAGGATAATTACATTATAGTCAATGAAGCCAATGCAGCTTTCTCAGCCACACCGTTGACCATTGTAGTAAATAATCCTGTTCTCTTTACCGATGAATCTACCTGCGATGTAACAACCTGGGCATGGAATTTTGGCGAAGATGCCATTCCTGCAACCGCAAACACCCAGGGGCCGCATGCAGTCGTGTATTCATCCGAGGGATTAAAAACAATTACCCTTACTGTTAACGGTGGCAATACAATGACCCGTACCGACTATATTACGGTGATTCCCGACTCTTTTAATATGGGCAATACAACCGTTAATACCTGCAGTGGCAATTTTTATGATGCAGGAGGTCCCGACCAGAATTATGGCAACAACCTCAGTCAGACCATGGTTTTCAAATCAAGCATTCCCGGAAATCAGATAATGATTGAGTTTACTCAATTTGAGCTTGAAAGTAGTGCTGATTGTGCCAATGATTATCTTACAATTCATAATGGACTTACACCATTTGCTCCGGTAATCGGGAAATGGTGCGGCACCGATTCTCCTGGTATAATATCTTCTGATAATGTAAATGGAGGTCTTACTTTCGTTTTCAGAAGCAATGGTTCGGTGAATGCGCCGGGTTGGGCAGCAAATATCTCCTGCTTTTCTCCGGTTGCAAATCCTGAAACATTTTCAGCAGCAGCACTTAACGAAGCAGAAATTCTGCTCCAATGGACCAAAAATCCCGATAATGATAATGTAATGATTGCATGGTCTAACACTAATGTTGGTCAACCGGTGTCAGGAGTTACTTATGTGCCGGGTGAAAATCTTCCGGGAGGAGGTGTAGTGCTATCCACAGGCTCATTGAACGAATTTACACATTCGGGACTTGCCTCCTCAACAACTTACAACTATAAAGCCTTCAGCTACACCAATGCAATGGCATATTCAACCGGAACCGAAGCTTCAGCTACAACGCCGGCAGCTCCGCCAACATTAGTGGTTTCGCCCGATAATATTAATGTTGAAGATGTTGCAGGATCAACAGCTTTTTCGGTGATTTCCAATTCATCATGGACGGCTGAAACTTCTGCCGGATGGTGTACCGTAACTTCTTCAGGCATTGGAAATGCCTCAATTGAAGTAGATTACGAAGACAATCTACAGGTTACCCAGCGTATTGCCGAAATAACAGTTACTGTTGCAGGTCTGAATCCGGTCACAGTTACCCTTACCCAGAGCGGTGCAACTCCTGCATTGTCAGTGTTGCCTGAAACATTTTCAGTTCCGGCCGCCGCGGGAAATGTGCAGGCTCAGGTAACTTCAAACACTACCTGGAATGTTATCAGCAGCAATCCGGAGTGGTGTAGTGTTACTCCATCGGGCAGCGGAAGCGGGATCTTAGCAATCGATTATGCCGAAAACACCTGGGCTGCTGTTCGTACAGCAACAATTACGCTGAGTGCAGATGGAGTAAGCGATGTGGTTATTACCCTTTCGCAGGAATCTGCTGAAGCATATCTTACAATGAACCCAATGACGATTCAGGTGTCTGGCACATCAGGTACTACGCTGATAGACGTTTCTTCCAATTTCGATTGGATTGCAGGCTCTGATTCACCATGGTGCGAAGTTGTGCCACAGTTTGGCAGCGGAAATGCCACCCTGTCAATCAACCATGCACAAAATCCGCTTACCCTTGAGCGCACAGCCACCATTTCTGTGGTTGGAAGTCAGATGACAGTTTCTGCCGAACTTATTCAGGAGGCGGGATTTGCATCGCTTGAGGTTAATCCGCTGAATGCGCTGGTGCTGAGCGAAGCAGGTTCTGTTGATTTTACAGTTACATCAAATGTTGCCTGGACAGCTGAAGCCGATTCAGCGTGGTTAAGCGTTACCAACGCAGGAAGCGGAAATGGAATTCTTACTGCCACTTACTCAACAAACCCTTACTCAGGTTCCAGAACCAGCATCATTACAATTTCTGCCGCCGGTCTGACTCCAATGGCTGTTTCTTTAACACAAAACGGCACCGGAGTTGGTATTGACGAAAATGAACTGAACTCCCTGCGCATTTATCCGAATCCCGCAAAGGATGAGTTTATTGTTGAAGTAAAACCTTCAGAATATCCTGAGTTTAAAATTCAGCTTCTTAATCTGGCCGGAGTAGAAATTCTATCGAAACAATGTTCAGGCAAAGAAAAGTATTCGGTCGACATCAGTTCGGTAAAATCAGGTTCATATATGATCAGGATTATATCGGGTGATAATATGATCAATCGTATCATTCTGATTATGAAGTAAAGATGCAAAGCCGGTTTTGCCGGATACCATTAAAAATCAGCCTGCTGTTTCTTTTAACAGCGGGCTGTTTTTTTAGGGCATTTTTCATTCCCGATAGCCGGGATCACTTTTAATTATTTATTTATAACAGCTTGCAGTACGATGCAGACAGCTCGCATTATGATAAATTCATGAACCTATTGCTTATGTGACGTAATACCATAGTTTGAATGGAATTTAAACTGTGTTTAAACTGTATTTAAACTCTGTTTAAGTGAGAAATAGAACAGTATAAGCCATTGAAATTGGTTAATTTGCTGCTAGCAGACATTGGCAGAACTACTGAAAACCTGCAGAAAAAAAATATTTCTTATAATAAAGTTGTTGTGAGTTTTATTTAATATATTTGAAACGAGCTTAGTTAAATGAAGTAGTATTGCAGATTATTGATTAAAATATTGTGTATTTAGTTGGTAATCAGAAGTGTAATAATGGTTTTTAAATATCGCGCATAAAAAAAGGCGAGTTACGCCGCCTTAAATGTTTTAACAACGGAATAATTACTGTCTATGGAATACATTGCTCATATAAAGAGAATTAGCGAGATAGAATTTGAGAAGCAGGAAATGCTGGATCATTTGAATGGTACTGCTATCATCGCACAGGATTTCGCTAGAGAATTCAATAATCCAGAATGGGGCAAATTACTTGGACTTTGGCATGATTTGGGAAAATATTCTTCTGAATTTCAAGAATATATTAGAGTTAATTCTGGTTATGAGGAAGATGACCAGAAGAGATCAAAAACTGATCATACTTCTGCCGCAGCAATCTTATCTAAAGAAATCTATCCAAACATATGGCCGCCTTTAGCCTATTGTATCGCTGGACATCACGCTGGATTGCACAATTTCACACACGATCCAGGGGTTTCAGGAGATTTGTCTGATAGGCTAAAGAAACAAGAGTTTTTGGATAAAGTCAGATCAAAGATACCTGTCAAATTATTAGAGAAAGTAAATCTAAAACCCCCAATCGGGAAATCCATTGATCCGAAGCAGATGAATCTATGGGTAAGAATGCTCTTTTCCTGTTTAGTTGATGCCGATTATCTGGACACTGAGCGCTTTATGAATCCCGAATCGTTTGCAAGAAGAGGCAAGTATGACTCGCTGAGTGAATTGAAAAGTCGATTTGATATATACATGGAGGAGATTGTAAAAAACGCGCCTTTTACAACTGTTAATTCAATTCGAAGTAGAATATTAGAAGATTGCATCAAATCAGGGGAGTTATCACCCGGGTTCTTTTCAATTACAGTACCAACTGGAGGGGGTAAAACATTGTCGTCTATGGCATGGGCATTGGTTCATGCGCTGAAATACGACAAGACCAGAATTATTTTTGCTATCCCTTACACAAGTATAATTACCCAAACGGCACAGATTTACCGTTCAATTTTTGGCGATGACAATGTAATTGAACATCACAGTAATATTGACGAAGTTACAAACACCCAGGAGAGAAAACTTGCTGCTGAAAATTGGGATGCACCTATTGTTGTTACGACAAACGTGCAGCTTTTTGAATCTCTTTATTCTAATAAAACGTCCCGATGTAGGAAATTACATAATCTGGTTAACAGCATAATTATTTTGGATGAAGCTCAGATGCTGCCACCGGAATTTTTAAATCCAATTCTGACAACCTTAAAAGGTCTTGTGGAGAATTATTCTGCGTCGGTATTGTTCTCAACAGCTACTCAACCGGCCTTAACCGGAAAAATTGGAGGAAAGGGACAATTTGCTTTTGAAGGTATTTCTTCAGATTCAGTTCGCGAGCTCGTTCAAAATATTGACGACTTAGCACTAAAACTTAAAAGGGTAGAAATAAAATTACCTGAAAATATCAATGAATCAGTCGATTGGCATGATATTGCAGATGAGCTTAAAAAGCATGAACAGGTTCTTTGCATTGTAAACACTCGAAATCAATGCCGTGAATTACATGAATTAATGCCTGAAGATACACTTCATCTTTCAAGATTGATGTGTACTGCTCACATTATGGATGTCATCGATGAAGTAAAACACCGTCTCAAAGAAAATATGCCAGTTAGAGTTATAAGCACTCAATTGATAGAAGCTGGTGTTGATATTGATTTTCCTGTGGTTTATCGAGCTATTGCCGGATTGGATTCTATTGCACAATGCGCTGGAAGATGCAACCGGGAAGGGAAATTGAACAAGGAAAACAGGCTTGGATTAATGAGTGTTTTTGTGCCAGCAAAAGGAACTCCAATTGGATTAATGCGAAAAGGTGCCGATACTTTTAAAGAGATGTTATCTAATAGGAAGGGAAGAGAAACCTCACTCCTCGAACCAAAAGATTTTCAGGAATATTTCAGGCTTTTCTATAGTAAAATTGACAATTTCGATAAGGCAGATATTAGTGATAGCTTGTGGAAAGATGCCCAATCGATGAGATTTCAATTTGCCACTGCGGCACGGGACTTTAGGTTGATTGATGACAAAAATTCACAGACAATTCTGGTTGATTATAAAGATGGCAGTAGCCTGATCAACCAACTGAAAAGAATTGGACCAGAACCCTGGCTGATGCGTAAATTGCAGCGTTATACGGTTTCGGTAAACGAACGGGATTTTGCAGAAATACGAAGAGCCGGATTAATAGTTGAATTGCATGGGTGCTGGATTCAGGAGTACTCTAAACTATATAACCAACATTCAGGATTACAACTGAAAGGCAAATGGCTGGAAGAAATAAACATCATATAAATTTACAATATGGAATACTACAACAAACAATTTTGCATTGAAGTATGGAGCGATTATGCTTGTTTTACCCGACCCGAGATGAAGGTGGAGCGGGTAAGTTACGATGTAATCACCCCATCAGCAGCACGTGCTGTGTTCGAGGCAATCTTTTGGAAACCGGCCATTCAATGGAAGGTAAAAAAGATAGAAGTGTTGAATCCAATTCGTTGGATTTCAGTTCGCCGGAATGAGGTGGGTAAACTGATGAGCCCACAATCAAAGCAGATTTTTATTGAAGAAGAACGTCAACAAAGGGCTGGCCTGTTTTTGCGTGATGTCGCTTACAGGCTTTATGCCGAAATGGTATTTATCAACCCCAAAAACAGAAAATTCAATGAAATGCCTGATGCTCTTATAGATCAGGAAGAAGAAAGCATCCTCAAAAGTACCGAGAATCCCGGGAAATATAATGCGATTTTCGAACGCAGGGTAAAGAAAGGACAATGCTTTAACCAACCTTATTTAGGATGCAGGGAATTTTCATGTAATTTTAAGTTAATTGAAAATCCTGAAAAGGAAGAAAAAAGGCCAATAAAAGAGACTCGAGATATGGGCTTTATGCTGTACGATATGGATTTCACCGATGAAAAAGATCCAAAACCCATGTTCTTCAGGGTTCAACTCGAACACGGAGTAATTGAAGTTCCATCAATTGATAGCGAGGAGGTTCGAAGATGATACTGCAAGCATTATATGACTATTACCAACGCAAAGCTGCTGACCCTGAAAGCAGTATTGCACCACGCGGGTTTGAACGAAAGGAAATTCCATTCGTAATTGTTATCGACTTAGAAGGGAATTTCATCAATCTGGAGGATACCCGTTTCGGAGACGGTAAACAGAAGCGGGCAAAAACATTTATGGTTCTAAAAACAAAAAGTAGAACGGGATCTAAAGCTTCTGATACTGCTAATGTTTTTTGGGATCACTGGGGATATATTTTAGGCCAACCGAAGGATCAAACGGAGAAAGCAATAGAAGATGCAAAAAAGCAGAATCGCACTTTTGTTGCCCAGGTTAAAAAACTTTCAGAGAAATACGCTACGAATAAACAATTTGCCGCTGTTTGCAAACTTTTTGATCAGGATGATCATATTCAAAAGATTCTTGAACATGAAAGCTGGAAAGAATGCTACAAAATTCCGGGCTGTAACCTTTCGTTTCGAATTGCAGGTGAGTCGATTACCGTAGCTGAACATGATGACCTGTTGATGGAAGTAGAAGTACAAAGTGAATCTGACAGTGAAGTACAATCGCAATCCACCGATGGTATATGTTTGATCACCGGCGAAAGATTGCCAATTGCAATTCTTCATACAGCAACATCAATCCCAGGTGGTAAAAGCGGGGGAAAGCTTGTTGGTTTCCAGAAAAATTCCGGTTACGATTCTTATTACAAAGAACAAGGTCTTAATGCTCCGATTTCAAAGAAAGCCGAAGATGCCTACACTACAGCATTAAATGTTCTGCTTGGAAGAGATTCAAAGAACAAATTCAAAATTGCTGATACGTCAGTTGTATTTTGGTCACAACAACAATCCGATTTTGAGAATCAATTTTCCTTCTTTTTTTCTGCACCTCCAAAAGATGATCCCGATCAAAATATCAGAGAGGTTAAAGCCTTATTTGAAACTATCCACACCGGTAAACTAAATAGTGAAGGTGATACTCAATTTTACATTTTGGGATTAGCTCCAAATGCGGCTAGAATTTCCATTCGATTCTGGAAGACTGGAAAAGTTGCTGACTTTGCAGCGAATGTTGCAAAGCACTTTGAAGATTTAGATATTATTAGAAGTAGAAATGATGAAAAGGAGTATTTCTCATTATTCAATTTGCTTTCAAATGTTTCATTTGAATTTAAGGTTGATAATGTTCCACCCAATCTTGCAGGCAAAGTGATCGAAAGCATCCTGGATGGAACAAAATACCCGGATACACTTCAGCAGCAATGTATCCGGCGCATCAGGGCTGAACAGCATGTTAATCGCATCCGTGCGGCAATTCTTAAAGCTTATTTAAATCGAAAAGAAACATTTTATAATACAAACGAAAACCTCATTACCATGTCACTCGATTCAGAAAACAAAAATCAGGGCTACTTATGTGGTCGCCTGTTTGCTGTGCTTGAAAAAATACAGGAAGATGCGCAACCAGGTATTAATGCAACCATAAAAGACAGATACTACGGTGCTGCATCAAGCACACCAGTGACTGTATTTGGCCGGTTGCTAAATCTCACCAATCACCATCTGGCTAAACTTGGAGGTGGTAGCAAAACCTATTACGAAAAGAGGATTCAGGAAATTATGACCGGAGTCAGTAGTAATGGCTTGCCCGCTCACCTGTCATTAGACGACCAAAGCCGTTTTGCCATTGGCTATTATCATCAACGTCAGGATTTATTCACAAAAAAAGATAAAACAACTTAAAACAGGAGATTCAATTATGAGCGATTTAATTAAAAACCGGTACGATTTTGCTTTATTGTTCGATGTTACAGACGGAAACCCTAATGGTGACCCCGATGCAGGAAATTTGCCACGGGTTGATGCCGAAACTGGAATGGGTTTGGTTACTGATGTTTGTCTGAAACGTAAAGTGAGAAATTATGTACAGATGGTTAAGTTGGCAGAAAAGCCCTTCGATATTTTCATTAAAGAAAAGGCAATTCTTAACCAATTGATTGATGAATCACATGAGCAGAAAGAAGTCATATCAAAAGAAAAAAATGGAGATAAGACTGAAGCTGCAAGAAAATGGATGTGTAGTAACTATTATGATGTTCGTACATTCGGTGCAGTAATGAGTACGGGCAAAAATGCTGGTCAAGTCCGCGGCCCTGTTCAATTTACATTTGGCCGCTCTGTCGATCCGGTTGTTGCACTTGAACACAGCATAACCCGTATGGCCGTTGCTACAGAAGCAGAATCAGAAAAACAAGGTGGAGATAACCGCACCATGGGTCGCAAATTTACAGTTCCTTATGGATTGTATTTTTCTAAAGGTTTTATTTCATCTCATTTGGCTGCTCAAACAGGTTTTAATGAGACTGATCTTAATTTGTTTTGGGAAGCCCTTAAAAACATGTTCGACCATGATCATTCTGCCGCTCGTGGCATGATGAGTACCCGTAAGTTGATTGTGTTCAAGCATTCAACAGGTTTGGGAAATGCTCCAGCACACCAGCTCTTTGATGCTATCAAAATCGTAAAGAAAGATCATTTAAAACCAGCTCGATCATTTGATGATTATTCAGTGGCAATCGACTTGTCATTGATACCACATGGTGTTGAAGTAATTGAGATGATATAGGTGGTTTTTAATACAACCCCTCAACCACCTCCTATTTGAAACCCCTAAATGCCTTGCTACCTCAATGAGTATGGCATTTAGGGTTCCAATTTGTATTGGAACATGTTTGGGCATAGTGATATGATTCATCACAGCTTGGGTTATTACTAAAGCACAAAAATTGTTATTAGAAAATATGTACTCAGACGAAGACCTGCTCATGTTATCCGGTATCCAGCATTTTGCTTTTTGCGAACGACAATGGGCTCTGATACATATAGAGCAACAATGGGCAGAAAATGTGAAAACAACTGAAGGACACCATCTGCATGAAAGAGTAGATGATCCGTTGGAGAGTGATAAGCGTGGTAAGGTAATTACATATCGCGCCTTCCCTTTAATCAGCAGGAAGCTTGGTTTTACTGGCCGCACTGATGTTGTAGAGTTAATATTAGATGAAGAAAATGGAGTTCCTGTTCGTGGTTATACAGGCAAATGGCTTTTGCATCCTGTTGAATATAAAAGAGGAAAGCAAAAACCTGATGACCGCGATGCAGTGCAAGTTTGTTCACAAGCCATTTGCCTTGAAGAAATGTTCAATACTGAAATTTCTAATGGCTCCTTGTTTTACGCGGAAACGCGACGCCGTGTCATTGTTGAACTTACACCTGAATTAAGGAAAATCGTCCATGATCTTGCGGCCAGAATGCATGAGTTATTCGAAGACAGGATAACACCGTTGGCCATTTATAAATCCCATTGTAAATCATGCTCATTGTTCAATCTTTGTCTGCCGCAGAGTATGAATGGTCAAAAAAATGCATCAGAATATTTAAGGAATTTACTTATAACAGATTAGAGCCTATGCGAAAACTACTTAATACATTGTATGTGACTACTCCTGGCGCTTACCTGAGTAAGGATGGTGAAAACATTGTAATAAAAGTTGAAAATCTGGAGAAGTTCAGAATTCCTGTTCACAATGTCGAAGGCATCGTATGTTTTGGATTTATGGGTGCAAGTCCTTCATTAATGGCGATGTGCGCTGAGCGAAGCATTGGCATGAGTTTTTTATCAGATAACGGATACTTTCTGGGTAGAGTATCAGGACCTGTTTCCGGAAATGTATTACTCCGGAGAAAACAATACAGATTGGCAGATGATATTGAGTTTTCAAACAATATCAGCAGAATATTAATTGCAGGGAAAATATCAAATAGTAAAACTGTGTTGCAAAGAGCTATGCGCGATCATCCTGGTGAATTAAACAAAGTAGCATTTGACGAAGCGATACAGACACTTACCAGAAAGCAAAAACAGGCATTGAAATGCTCAGATAATGGCATTTTGAGAGGAATTGAAGGTGAAGCTGCTTTGACATATTTTAGTGTCTTCGATCAGATGATCATTGCCCAGAAAAGCAGTTTTTTCTTTAATGGCCGAAACCGGCGCCCACCAATGGATAATGTGAATTCTATGCTATCCTTTGTTTATGTTTTATTGATGCATGAAGTACGTTCAGCGCTCGAAAGTGTCGGGATAGATCCATGTGTTGGATTTTTGCATACTGATAGACCCGGAAGGCATAGTCTCGCACTAGATTTGATGGAAGAATTCAGGCCTTATCTTGCAGATAGATTGGTACTGTCACTTATAAACCGAAAGCAAGTTGATGCAAAGGGATTTACCTCCAGAGATGCCGGTGGAATTGTAATGGATGATTCGACACGTAAGGTAATATTAACAGCGTGGCAAAAACGCAAACAGGAAGAAGTTATGCATCCATTTCTTGAAACAACTGTTCCTGTCGGCTTGCTGCCTTATTGCCAGGCATTGTTACTGGCACGTTATATCAGGGGTGACATTGACAACTATCCTGTTTTTATAAGTAAATAGAATAATTATGATGGTGCTCATTACCTATGATGTTGAAACTTTGTCGCCTGCAGGAAGAAAGCGTCTGCGACAAATAGCAAAACAATGTGTCAATTATGGTCAACGGGTTCAAAATTCAGTTTTTGAATGTCTAATTGACCCTGCCCAATTTGCCGAATTAAAACATAGGCTTGAAAGTATTATGGATGCTGAAAAGGATAGTTTGAGATACTATATGCTTGGAAATAAGTGGGAAAGTAAAATTGAGCATGTTGGAACCAAACAGTCATACAATCCGGAAGGTCCCATGATAATCTAATCCCGCGAACCCAAAGCTATCATTGAATCCCCGGACTCTTCGCAACATCTGATAATTAGCTGATTGCATAAATTGCTAAAAGAATTTTATGTAATTAATTCATTTTTTTCAGACCTTCGCGGAACAGCTAATATAACTTCCTTAAGGTTATTTATTTAGCTTGTGTGCAGTCGCGTCCCGCAGGGGCGCGTGGATTGAAACTTGTGCAAACACTTCCATATTAATTAGCTTTAATGTCGCGTCCCGCAGGGGCGCGTGGATTGAAACATAAAAGTATCCATATCATCAATTACGGTACTTGTCGCGTCCCGCAGGGGCGCGTGGATTGAAACTAAAGTTACAACCGTTTCGCTTTTGGTGTCAACGGATGTCGCGTCCCGCAGGGGCGCGTGGATTGAAACAATGCTGCTACGGCATTAGTTACAGATGTTGGAGTCGCGTCCCGCAGGGGCGCGTGGATTGAAACTTTGAACAGGCAGAAAGGATAATCATTGCAACTGGTCGCGTCCCGCAGGGGCGCGTGGATTGAAACAAATGGATCTTCGCCTGCAACTTCAACTTCGGCAAGTCGCGTCCCGCAGGGGCGCGTGGATTGAAACATTTTTTTGGTTTAAGATCTTCGGCCTTTGCAAGTCGCGTCCCGCAGGGGCGCGTGGATTGAAACAAATGTTAGCTGTTTAGACAATTTTGCAGCAAAGTCGCGTCCCGCAGGGGCGCGTGGATTGAAACTTATCGGAAAAAGCCATTAACCTTTTGATGTCTCGTCGCGTCCCGCAGGGGCGCGTGGATTGAAACTTTACCACAGCCCGCGCAATGCAGTTTGCTGGTGAGTCGCGTCCCGCAGGGGCGCGTGGATTGAAACATGGTGTGTAGGTTTCAATTGTAAATGATGGACGTCGCGTCCCGCAGGGGCGCGTGGATTGAAACGTCTGTAAACTGGACAATAGACATTATCCATAAGTCGCGTCCCGCAGGGGCGCGTGGATTGAAACAGAAATGCATCGCTGGTGAGCGTGGGGTCGAAGAGTCGCGTCCCGCAGGGGCGCGTGGATTGAAACAGCGTGGTGTGAATGAATGCGGCAAGGTTGATTTGTCGCGTCCCGCAGGGGCGCGTGGATTGAAACGGCAATAATATGATCGGCTGAGCTGGCAACGAAGTCGCGTCCCGCAGGGGCGCGTGGATTGAAACATCTACAACGTAAACGAAGGAAGCGGCTCATCTGAGTCGCGTCCCGCAGGGGCGCGTGGATTGAAACATTTTAATGGGGCTAATAGCACTTTGCAGGTCAGTCGCGTCCCGCAGGGGCGCGTGGATTGAAACCCCTAAACCTGAGCCATTTCCAAAAAACAAAAACGTCGCGTCCCGCAGGGGCGCGTGGATTGAAACATAAAATAAAAGGCAAAGCAATGATATCAGGCTATGTCGCGTCCCGCAGGGGCGCGTGGATTGAAACAGATCAATCGATGAGCTTACGCAACTACATAAAAGTCGCGTCCCGCAGGGGCGCGTGGATTGAAACATTGCTGTACAGGTTATACCTGCCTGAGCTGTACGTCGCGTCCCGCAGGGGCGCGTGGATTGAAACAATCAAGCGATTCATTAATACAGGTAGTTTATCGTCGCGTCCCGCAGGGGCGCGTGGATTGAAACAGAACATTACAGCTTTAAAGTAAATCCGCTTTTGGTCGCGTCCCGCAGGGGCGCGTGGATTGAAACGATTCAGTGATGGTACTAACGAAAACTGGATAAAGTCGCGTCCCGCAGGGGCGCGTGGATTGAAACAATAAAGAAGACAATTCAATAAACATTCCGCTTGTCGCGTCCCGCAGGGGCGCGTGGATTGAAACTGATCATAGCGCCGTTACGTTAGTGGCAACCGTGTCGCGTCCCGCAGGGGCGCGTGGATTGAAACCTAAATGGTGAAGTTATTGAAGAAAATGAGCCGGTCGCGTCCCGCAGGGGCGCGTGGATTGAAACTTTTACGATACAGGGCTCGAATTTGATGGGTGGGTCGCGTCCCGCAGGGGCGCGTGGATTGAAACAGCAGAAAGCCCAATACGAAGCACCAAAGTTGAAGTCGCGTCCCGCAGGGGCGCGTGGATTGAAACATATCAGTACACCTTTTCTTTATCCTGAATATTGGTCGCGTCCCGCAGGGGCGCGTGGATTGAAACAACTTTTAACATTCCTGAGGCATCTCCTATTGTCGTCGCGTCCCGCAGGGGCGCGTGGATTGAAACGTTTAAAACAGCGTTATATGTTTTCATTGCCTGGTCGCGTCCCGCAGGGGCGCGTGGATTGAAACATTGTTGGTTTGGTTTTAGGTTGTGATTATTTGATGTCGCGTCCCGCAGGGGCGCGTGGATTGAAACTGCAAATACTACGAAAATCACAGCAAAAAAGAAGTGTCGCGTCCCGCAGGGGCGCGTGGATTGAAACTTCTTAAAGTATCCGAATGAGCGCCGCGAAATCAGTCGCGTCCCGCAGGGGCGCGTGGATTGAAACAAAGCGTAATCAATCAATGCGATGAGCTGAATAGTCGCGTCCCGCAGGGGCGCGTGGATTGAAACATAAATTCTTCATCACGTCCAAGGCCCTGGGCCAGTCGCGTCCCGCAGGGGCGCGTGGATTGAAACAATTTTATACAAAGGCGATGGCGGCGGATCTGCCGTCGCGTCCCGCAGGGGCGCGTGGATTGAAACATTTTCATCCGGAAGTTTCTTTATCAGATCTTTGTCGCGTCCCGCAGGGGCGCGTGGATTGAAACTTCAAACCCCTCAGGCATAAACCTTGCAAAGGTGTCGCGTCCCGCAGGGGCGCGTGGATTGAAACTCAAATCCATTGCGGCCTACCTTGATGCCTGTCTGCGTCGCGTCCCGCAGGGGCGCGTGGATTGAAACTGTGCAGTGCATTTGAGAATTATTTTGAATCAATGTCGCGTCCCGCAGGGGCGCGTGGATTGAAACTATCGAGGTTGTTCAGTCTATCATGAACAAAAAGCAGTCGCGTCCCGCAGGGGCGCGTGGATTGAAACCAATAGATTAGAGTCTTATCTCCAAGCATCTGAGTCGCGTCCCGCAGGGGCGCGTGGATTGAAACACATAACCAGATTCGGAAACAGGATCATATATAAGTCGCGTCCCGCAGGGGCGCGTGGATTGAAACAATCACGTCTTCAAAATCATCACAATTGTCAAAGTCGCGTCCCGCAGGGGCGCGTGGATTGAAACTTAATAAAGTCCTTGCACCAAGGAACTATATGAGTCGCGTCCCGCAGGGGCGCGTGGATTGAAACTTTTTTGTCGGGCCAGAAGTTTTCAGCGCATCCAGTCGCGTCCCGCAGGGGCGCGTGGATTGAAACTCATTATTATAGACCTAATTGCCCATTTTGTTTAGGGTCGCGTCCCGCAGGGGCGCGTGGATTGAAACTGTTAGTTATAAGTATCCGGCGGCAATGAAGCGGTCGCGTCCCGCAGGGGCGCGTGGATTGAAACAAATCAATAGGCGTTGATGCGAAGTCAAAAGACAGTCGCGTCCCGCAGGGGCGCGTGGATTGAAACTCAAATCCATTGCGGCCTACCTTGATGCCTGTCTGTCGCGTCCCGCAGGGGCGCGTGGATTGAAACAGTAAAAGACCATTTGACTTTTTAACCGAACGTGGTCGCGTCCCGCAGGGGCGCGTGGATTGAAACTTATGTCGGTCATCTCAATCGCGATGATCGTAGTCGCGTCCCGCAGGGGCGCGTGGATTGAAACTTCGGTTAAAGTGAAGTTTGAATCTTTAGCGAGCGTCGCGTCCCGCAGGGGCGCGTGGATTGAAACCGAATGTCAATCTCATCAAGATACTCCTTAAACGTCGCGTCCCGCAGGGGCGCGTGGATTGAAACTTGTTAAAAACGACATAAACCGGCAGGAGGATGCCGTCGCGTCCCGCAGGGGCGCGTGGATTGAAACGGTTATAAAATCAGTTATCTTTTTATGATCCTCAAGTCGCGTCCCGCAGGGGCGCGTGGATTGAAACGCAATTCATGATGAACAAAACACTCATTGCCTTTGTCGCGTCCCGCAGGGGCGCGTGGATTGAAACGTGAGTTACACACGTTCCGTCAAAATCAATTGCGTCGCGTCCCGCAGGGGCGCGTGGATTGAAACAATATTTTTGGAGACAAGAATTCCATTTGGCTCCAGTCGCGTCCCGCAGGGGCGCGTGGATTGAAACCTTTTTCACGTAATCTCCGTAATCGATTTCTGGGTCGCGTCCCGCAGGGGCGCGTGGATTGAAACTCCTAAATTTACGGTTGTAATATTTGGTTTAGCCGTCGCGTCCCGCAGGGGCGCGTGGATTGAAACAAGATAGATTTACTTTTAGAGAACCTAACCCATGGTCGCGTCCCGCAGGGGCGCGTGGATTGAAACTTTTTTGTCTGGCCAGAAGTTTTCAGCGCATCCATGTCGCGTCCCGCAGGGGCGCGTGGATTGAAACTACTCCAACAGCATCGGGGCTAACTTTAACTCCAAGTCGCGTCCCGCAGGGGCGCGTGGATTGAAACATTCAATTGGCTCGAAATCTGATTAGCCCAACGGTCGCGTCCCGCAGGGGCGCGTGGATTGAAACAAGTGTTGCAACCACCTCAGAAACGGTTGTCACTCGTCGCGTCCCGCAGGGGCGCGTGGATTGAAACGATAAAGTGCATCCTAACGCTAATCAGCAGTTTTGTCGCGTCCCGCAGGGGCGCGTGGATTGAAACAGAAATCCGGCCAGCTTGCACAGTGGTAGAGTAAGGTCGCGTCCCGCAGGGGCGCGTGGATTGAAACAGGATAACCGAATAAACGCAAGCCTTCACGGATTGGTCGCGTCCCGCAGGGGCGCGTGGATTGAAACCTAATCAACATCATATCGTCGTCATCCAAACACTGGTCGCGTCCCGCAGGGGCGCGTGGATTGAAACAGTTTAACATTGCCGTTGACAATATCCTCAATGCGTCGCGTCCCGCAGGGGCGCGTGGATTGAAACCTTGCTGGTCAGGTCAGGATTTCTGATTAAGTCAGTCGCGTCCCGCAGGGGCGCGTGGATTGAAACAATGAATCGGCCATGGATGAAGATTTTTACATCGTCGCGTCCCGCAGGGGCGCGTGGATTGAAACAAGAAGATCTTTGTTCTTGATTTTGTTCCCGAGGGGTCGCGTCCCGCAGGGGCGCGTGGATTGAAACATTTAATCGCTGTTTCTCCCTTTGCCTGGCTTTGTCGCGTCCCGCAGGGGCGCGTGGATTGAAACGCGCACTTTTGATGTGTCGATCGTGAACAGCCATGTCGCGTCCCGCAGGGGCGCGTGGATTGAAACAGAAAAGATAAAGATAAAAACTGATAGTTAGGGTCTGCTGTTAAAGTATAGAAGCCTTGTCCGCTAGCGGATTATAGCTATATTTGGGGTAACTAATGCATGGATTTATGAGTAAACCCCATAAAAA
>WSXX01000030.1 GCA_009773515.1 Bacteroidota bacterium | reverse complement strand
GGTGCAGTTCGATGCAGAACGGTGGGTGCCGGGAATGTATCTGTTGAGGTTGGTGTATAAAGATAAGACGGTTGGGAGTGCGAAGGTGGTGAAGTGATTTTTGGAAGTCAGATGTCAGATGTCGGATGACTGAGGCCAGAGGTCAGAGGTCGGAAATCAGAAATCCGAAATCCGAAATTCATTGTTGATTTTCCACTAAATTTGCCGAAAATTCTACATTATGACCCTGATCAAGAGTATATCCGGAATTCGTGGTACCATTGGCGGCAGACCGGGCGAAGGTCTCAGCCCACTGGATGTTGTTAAATTTACTGCTGCTTATGCAACTCTGCTGAATGCGCCGGAAAACAGCAGCATTGTTGTTGGACGTGATGCGCGGGTTTCGGGCGAAATGGTGAACAGTCTGGTAACGGCTACGCTTTGCGGGATGGGTCTGAATGTGGTGGATATAGGTCTTTCCACAACCCCAACAGTGGAAATGGCAGTGACTGCATTGGGTGCTGCGGGTGGCATAATTCTCACCGCAAGCCACAATCCATGGCAATGGAATGCACTGAAACTGCTGAACGCACAGGGAGAGTTTATCGACGGAAAGACTGGTGAAAAACTTCTTGAAATCGCTGAAAAAGAAGATTTTGTTTTTTGTGATGTATCGAAACTCGGTAAAGTTACCTACGACGACACTCAGATTCAAAAACACATTGAGAAAATACTTGCGCTACCCTATGTAAATACTGAGGCTATAAAAAAAGCAGGATTCAGGGTTGCCATTGATGCAGTGAACTCCACCGGAGGCATTGCCATTCCTATGTTGCTCAGAGCTCTGGGTGTGGAAAATATTGATGAGCTGTATTGCACGCCAAACGGCATTTTTCCGCATAACCCCGAGCCGCTTCCCGAACATCTGACCGAAATCTCTGCCGTGGTTGTTAAAAACAAGGCAAATGTTGGTTTTGTGGTTGACCCTGATGTTGACAGGCTTGCAATTGTTTGCGAAGATGGAAGTATGTTTGGCGAAGAATATACACTGGTGGCAGTGGCCGATTACCTGATGGGATTTAAAAAGGGGAATACGGTGTCAAATATGTCATCCACCAGAGCACTCCGCGATATTACCGAAAAAGCAGGTGCAAGTTACAGTGCTGCAGCTGTCGGCGAAGTAAACGTTGTAGCCATGATGAAACAAACCAACGCCCTGATTGGTGGTGAAGGCAATGGAGGGGTGATCTTTCCGGAGCTGCATTATGGCCGCGATGCGCTGGTCGGTATAGCATTGTTCCTTTCGCAGCTTGCCGTTACCGGTCATACCTGCTCTTCTCTTAAAAAGACTTATCCAGCCTATTTTATCTCGAAGAATAAAATTCAGCTTTCCGAAAATATGGATGTTGATCACATTCTTGAAAAGGTTGCGGAGAAGTATAAAGATCAGCCAATTAATACAATAGATGGCGTAAAAATTGAATTCGGCAAGGAATGGGTGCACCTCCGAAAATCAAACACTGAACCCATTATCCGCATCTATTCCGAAAGCAGTTCAGAAAGCACAGCCACTGAACTTGCCAACAGGATAATTGGGGATATAAAAGAGGTTGCTGGAATTACGGGATGAGGTTTAAAATACTTCGATTCGCTGATAAGGTGAACTCCCGAAAGGGAGAAACCAATGACGGCTGAGCGGCATTTGCAATGCCGCTCTGAACAATAGATAATTTGCAATCATCCAAATAAGCGACTTAAGGAATGAACCAGTTGGGCATATATTATTGAATTACAAATTCAATGATTTTCAAAGCGGCATTGCAAATGCCGCTTAGCCGGGTAGCTCAATCGTTTAAAACACTTCGACTCCACTCAGTGTGACATTCGTTTATAGTGCACACTACATCATCTTAATGTACTAAATATCAATTATATACAATGTCCTCCTGAGCGGAGTCGAAGGATCGGACGAACAATCTGGCATTGGTAGTCCAAAACTTCTGGATAAGGACTAAAAGCTGACTATTTAAAATTTTCCAGAATTCTTTGTTTGTCCTCACTCTCTTTATCGTTTTTGTGATAAAGTTCGATAAAAACTATTTTCTCATTGCCTTCATAGAATGCGTAAATCAGTCGTAAACCTGTATTTACACCCCGGCCTTTAATGGCTTGGCAGGCGATCTTTTTAACTTTGATAACACAGGTTTCCAATCCCAGATTATCAATACGAAAACTGAATGGAGGTCGTTCATCGGGTGCAATAGTCAACACTTTTTTTACGACTTCCATATCCTCGTGTAGTGTCCGGTATTTTTTCAAAAGGGCCTTCATATCCCTTTTAAATTCGGGTAGTTCATCAAAGGTCATATTTCCTCTGTTTCATTACCATAGTTCCTTACTGAGAAAGGAGCTTCTCTGTAAAATGCCAGCTCATAATTAATTTCTTCACCTTCTTTTGAAGCCAACCAGGGCATGTCCTTATGAGAATAATTACTTATCGCCGCCGCAGATAAGTCAGACAATTGCTCTATTACTTTGTCTATGACTTCTTTCTCACTGGCTTTCAATTCAGTTAAATCAGCTTTAACCAGTGGAATATAACGAATCTGAAGCTTATTGAAATATTGTGTTTTTATCCTCTGAATCATTCCTTTTTCCAACATCTGACCAATAATGGTATCCAACTTCTGAGGTACCGGCCCATAAGGCAATTTGCGGTAATTTGCGCCGGTTAAATGCACTTCATACATTTCGTAATAATTAAAATCGGAGAAATAGAGCAGTTTGTTAAGTACTGTTTCTCCGACATTTGGCTTGCCGGCACATTGTTCTAAGATATAAAGCAACACATTTTTAAACTTTTCGACATTCAGGCTTGGAACAGAAATCCTGACATCTGCATTTTTGGGATTTGCTTCGGTTTTGCTTTCAACATCATCATTTATGTTAAAATCATCAGACATAAAATCATCTATAGAAAAGCCCAGAACTACAGATAATTGAAGCAGTTCAAGAGCATCAACACTTCTGTTTCCTAGCTCTATCTGCGTTAATGATGGGCGGGAAATTTTTATACTTTTTGCCAGATCTTCCTGCGACAAACCTTTCTTTTTACGAAGTTCAGTTATCCGCTGACCAATTTGTTTTTGAGAAAGTTCCATATTTATTTCAATTTTTAAGCAATTTATCGACACAAAGATAAATATTGTTTCATTTATAAACAATTTATTGTTCTATTTTCTACAACTACATCTTAAAATTTCCAGTTGCAAATCAGGGATAGACTTGATATTACTTCGTTTTTGCAAAAAGCTTGTTTTCAGTTAGTCAAACCTTGACTTGCAGATTTCAGGATCATCAGAAACAAAAATGAAATTTTCACTGGTGTTTGTGAATCAGCAATAATTCATGTAGGTTTGTAGTCTCAATTTCAAGAAATTGTCTATCACCTCATTGTGCAGATATGCCTCTAAAAAAGAAGCGCAAAAACATCAGGAAGTTTAAAGCAGTTGCTTTTAAACTCACGGTTCAGCAAAAGAAAAGGGTTGATGCTTTTTGTAAAAAGTACAATACCACACCTGTAACCATGTATAAGATTGCCATTCAGACATTTCTGTCGAAGAACGGATACGGAACTCTGCCCAAACAGCACGATCACGGCATATCAGCCAATCAGATGAGCATTTTTGATGTAGTGGAAGAGCCTTGAAAAGAGGATTTATTTTTTGCTCACCGGCTATAAGGCACACGACCTGTGATAGATTTTCCAAGTGTAATTTCATCGGCAAACTCAAGATCGTCGCCAATTGCAACTCCTCTGGAAATTACTGAAATTGATTTCACCTTGTCGTTTAGCCTTTTGAAAATATAAAAACCTGTTGTATCACCTTCGGTTGTGGCAGGCAGCGCAAGAATAACCTCATTGATACTTTCAACCTCAAGACGGTTTACAAGAGAATCCACATTTATTTCGCCTGGCCCTACCCCATCCATGGGCGAAATTATTCCTCCAAGCACATGGTACAATCCCTTAAACTGACCCGTGTTTTCGATGGCCATTACATCGCGGATATCTTCCACTACGCAGATAACCGATGGATCACGTTTGTGATCGGCACAAATCATGCAGGTATCAACATCAGAGATATTGTGACAGCGTTTACAATATTTTACCCCGCTGCGCAAGTTGATAATCGCATTTCCAAGTAATTGCGATTTTGTGATATCCTGCTTCAGCAGATGCAAAGCAAGCCTAACTGCTGTTCGCCTTCCTATACCGGGAAGTTTGCCAAGTTCAATTACTGCTTCTTCGAGCAAGCGCGATGAATATGTGTTCATAAATCTGTGGTGCGTAACTGTCCTGAATTTTTAGTTACTTTTGCAGACAAATTTACAAAACTAATGCTTTGTAATGCCTTATTATTATAAGGTACTGATTTAAAGTAAACTAACAAATGAAGCGAATATATTTATCAATTATTTTTTCTTTAACTCTGCTAACTTTTCTGCTTTCAGGAAATTATGGCCATGCACAGTCAGCCAGCCTGAATCAAACAGACAGTCAGGGACTGAAACAAGGAAAATGGAATAAAACCGATGCCAGCGGAAGACTGATTTATCAGGGTGAATTTATTGATGATAAGCCGGTTGGAAAATTTGTGTATTACGATTCCACAGCGAAAATCAAGGCCATCAGTGAATTTTCGGAGAATGGAACCCGGGCTTATGCCACTACTTTTAACAGAATGGGCAAAAAAAGTTCGGAAGGGTTATATCTCAACGAAAAACGTGAAGGTACCTGGAAGTTTTACAGCGAGGAAGAGATACTGCTTTCGGAAGAATATTACGAAAACGGCATTGCCTCCGGCACCTGGAAGAACTACTATCAGAATGGCAATCTGCTTGAAGAAATAAGTTATAAAAACGGAAAGAAAGACGGTCCCTGGAAGCAATATTTTCACGATGGTCCTGAAAAGCTCAGGGCTACTTACCGAAACGGAAAGCTGGAAGGTTTAGCCACTTTTTTTCATCCCAACGGAAGGGTGATGATCTCAGGGCCATATGTCAATAACTTTAAGGATGGCGTGTGGATGCACCTTGACGAGAAAGGTGTAGCTGAGAAAAAGGAAGTCTGGTCAAACGGGTTTCTGGATGTCGAAGAATATTACAACAAGGCCAGAGAACGAATGGTGAAGGAAGAGAAATAAGGGTTTTATGCCTTGAGCATGACTCTTAGAATGAGCGTTTATAACACTTCGACTCCGCTCAGTGTGACATGCGTGTTAGGCAAGTATTGACACTTCTTAATACATTAATATTCAATCAAATACGAAGTCATCCTGAGCGGAGTCGAAGGACATTTTTTTAACTTATTATCAATTTTTAAATCTCCCCTATACGTCCTTGCAATATTATTACGATTCTTTGGAAAGTTTATAAATCTCACGCCACGATGGCTCTTTTCCACTGATAAGAATCGATACCCTGAAAATTTTAGCAGCCAGTTTGCGCAACAGATAAAAAGTTACCAAAAGTAAAATATAAGAACCTGCCATCTGCATGAAACCAACTTCCGTCAGCGCCCATCTCATAGGCATTGCGGATGCTGAAGTCAGAGGAAACCACGAAAGAAATACAGCAAGATTACTATCAGGATCGCGGGTTACAAAAAATGAGGAGAGTACAAACAATACGGGCAGCATCATCAGTGAACTTTTTCCTGAATTATTCGGATCGGTGATTACCGATGCAATTGCAGCCAATATAGCATTCCAGATTAAAATCCCTGTCAGGGCAAATGGCAGATATAACAGAATTGAAGGCAGATGAAGAAAATTCATAATATTTGATACCGGCAAACCGGTAAACTGGAAATAAATTATTCCGCCTATAATTCCAAGCAACGAATAAGTAAGCATTGATGAAATTCCAGTTAAGGAAATTCCGAAGATTTTGCCGTCCATCCAAACCTGAGGACTGATTGCCGAAACTATCTGCTCGGTAATTTTCAATTGCTTTTCGCCGGTAATGGCCGTAAACTGATAAGCAAAACTTAAAAATACTGCCATTATCATTAATCCAGCAAAGAAAACAGCCATGATACTTCTGCTTCTTGAATTATCGGTATAAATAAATGACTCAGTTACGTTTGCCGGAGCTTCAATCAGATTCATTGTTTTCTGGGTTATCCCAGCCTCCTGCATTGCCATTGACCGGCTGTAATTATTGAGTAATTCAATGAGCAGCTTTGTCTTTTTGCTTTTCTTGTAAGCCTGTATTGCAAACCCCGATTCATTGCTCAGGAGTAAAATCCCATCCTTATTTTGTGCGATTTTCGATATTGCAGCTTCCTGTTGCGTTACTGAAACTGAGTCTATCTCAAAATTTGCGGTGAGCATGCCGATCAATTGGCTGTCAGTTCCATAAACAACGGTTAGTTTATGCTTTTCGCCGGAATCAGACATTGCGTATCTTGTAATAAAAAACGACGCAGCAGAAACCATGAGCATAATTACAATGCCCAGCAATTCATTTTTAGGTTTGTAGAAGCGCCTGTATTCCCAAAGAGTTACTCTTGTTACCTGATTTATATATTTCATTGCTTATGCGTTTTTACAAGTTGAAGAAATATTTCGTGGAGGTCGGGTTTGTGGCTGGTAATACTGCTTATGCCTTCAATTTCAGCAAGTTCCGACAAAGCTTTGTTCATATCTGTATCTTGCCGGAATGTGAGGATCATACGATTATCATCAGCTTTGTTTATACTTTCTACATCTGATAATTTCTGAAAAACAGACTCATCCATTGCTGATTTAAACAGCAGGTCTATCACCTGTTTCTTACCGAAAGCATCATAAATTCCTGATAAAGAACCGTTATAAACCTGCTGACCGGCATTGATCAGAAAAACCTTATTGGCAATTTTTTCCACCAACGACATTTGATGGGCACTCAACAAAATGGTGGTTCCCTGTTTATTGATTTCCTTGATATAATCAATAAATTTTTCCTGATTTACGGGATCGAGTCCAGAGAAAGGCTCATCAAGAATGGCAAATTTTGGTTTGTGAAGAATTGATGCCACAAATTGAATCTTTTGCTGATTGCCTTTCGACAAAGCCTGTAGTTTTTCCTGGGCTCTTCCGGCCAGGTCGAGTCTTTCCAACCATTCCATAGCTGAAATTCTGGCCTTTGAAGGATCCATGCCTCTGATGGAAGCAAGGTAAACCAGCGATCTGATAACCGGTATATCGAGATAAAGTCCGCGCTCTTCGGGCAGATAGCCGATATTTTCCGGCTGAGGTAACGCGCCTCCGCTGCCATTCACATTCCATGTAATTTCACCGCTGTCGGCTTTTATGATGTTCAGAAGCAATCGCAAGGTGGTGGTTTTACCTGCTCCGTTTGGCCCGAGGAATGCAAAAATATCCCCTTCCTCCAGCGAGAATGATATGTTGCTGACAGCCTGTACGTTCATAAAACTTTTGTTTAATGAACTTACTTTCAATATTGTTTTCATGGGTTGAGAATGCGTGTTGATAAGTATTCCGGTCAAAGATACAAAAAGCCATTCTTCAGTAATTTATCATCGCCTGAAAATAAATATTATGCTGTTGTGTCTGTTAAACAAACAATCCTGCCCTACTTTAACGTTGGACAGGATTATTTAATCAAAAATTTTGCTTAATTGACTTCTGCTGTCTTTTTGGAAAACACTATTTTTTCATTTCCCTTTTTCACAATCTCATTAAAGTAAAACCTGATTTTCGAAAAATCAGTTGCTGCAAACACAGCTTTGTTAAACGAATATTCGAAGCTAACTTTAATCTTGCCTTCTTCAGCAGTTGCATTATAAATCATTTCAAATAAAGGATCCTTGATTGTTTGTTCCATGGGCAGGCTTTCAACCTGATAACCCTCCGGAATATCAATGGTTGAAACAAAAACCCGCTTTTTCGGGTTTGTCATATCAATGGGATAAGTGCGCTCCTTCTGTTTTAAAGGATTATCAGAAATTGTTTGATTCAAAAAAGGTGAAATATATAACTTCTCGTTAACAATCAATGGTTCAACTTCCTGTTTGTAAGTAAGAATGTATGGTTTTTCAACATTCAACTGATTCTCAACCCTGATGGTATTCTCGACAATTGTATTATCCTGGGTTTCAATTAATTTCCTGATAGTTTCAATATTGTCGGTATAATTATTCCGGTAATGCAAACCATCATATTCGGTTGCTTCGATAGAAATACCGGCCTGTGAAGTTCCATTGATGGGTTCTTCAATGTGGATATCGGTTTTTATCAGCGAAGGAAACATACATTCCAGGCCTACCCAATCAACTTTGCCTTCATTAATGACCAAACCTCTGTCATTAATACATCTTGAAGGAATCCGGTTGTTTTGCCCCATGACCTCGGTAGCGTCAGATAAAACTGACTCACCGTCAACTTCAGCCAGAATAATCACATAGTTGAAAAAATGTGCGTATGGATAGTTGTATTTAATCTTCCCATTATCGCGGGTACTGATTATTACAGGCCTGGCATCAATATCCAGGGCATTGAGTAATCCGATGGTAAACAGATTGATATCAGCACTGCTGCCATTCTTTTCAGCCATTAACTTGTTTGGCGATTTGGAAGCATATTTCCCATTGTTCTTATTCCAGTTATAATTGCTTTTTACGTAATCCAGCACAAAGTCAAACTTCTCCTTTTCCGTTTTTAAGCCGGGGCTTTCAGCTTCAAACAGTTTTGCAGCCAGTTTTGCTGATTTTTTGATGTACTTGCCAAAATCCTCATGTTTTAGCAATTCTTTAATCATTTCCTCCCATGTTGTTAATATATCCATACTAACTCCATTCGGATAATTTATTTTTGCCAGCTGAAAATCAAGCTTGACGATATAATCGTTTATCGAAGTCAGAAACTCTTCACTGCTGAATGCAGGCATATTTTTCATAATATACTTATGCACCATATTCTTATACGAAACTCCGCCAAATTGGTTATCTAAGCCATCTTCAGCCGCTGAAGTCTGAGCATCAAATCTGTTTGCGCCCTGCAATAACCAGGTGTATTCATAAAATGGGATCATTTTCACTTCATATTCGCTGTAAACAACCGGAATTCTCCATTGAAACTCCCAATCGCGCAGGTTGAAGGTATATTGTGAGCTGATTTTATATTTGTACTCTATAACAGAACCTTCTTTAACATTCGGCATAGCAAACTTTTTCAGATTCCAGGAATTGTTCAGCTTCTCATTGTATGTTTCAGAATCATTAAAACGGGTACTTACCAAATGTCCGTTTTCAAAGTTATGCGTATAAGCTTCAATATCATATACTTTCTCGAAAACACCACCTTCCTGATAAAATGGAATTTCAACCTGAGCCCATTTAATGCCAGCTTCAGATAGAATCTTTATTCTTGTTGTTCTTTCAAATATAACTTCGAACGAATTATCAGAACGTACAAAATATGATTTACCAAAATCGAAGAGAACAACAGCTTCTGCATTTTTATCAGGGGCATACTGTTTAAGTTCAATTTCGTCTCTGCCAACTTTTTTAAACTCTTTCGAAAAATTCTGAGCGCGGGCAGAAAGAGCAAAAATGATAAAAAGGGCAAATGTGAGATGTAATTTATTCATTGTTAAAGGTTTATTTATAAAATGAAAAATGTGTTTTATTCTCTGTTGCTGTAATCTGATCGTAGAATCTGTAAAAATCTTCATATTCTGAAACGGGATAGTTCCCTGCAAAAACCAACAGGCTTTTTACCACAACCAATTTTCCGTTTTCTTCAAATACGTTGAAGCTGTAATTTCCGTATTTCCCGGACACTTCAGTTTTTTTAAAATTTTGACTGAATTTATAGCCCGTCGGTATTTGATAAATCAAAGTGTCAATTTTATAAACAGGATAGTCTATCTGAACAGGTAACTTCCTGTCCTTGGGTTTCCCTGGATTAAGCAACGGAAAAGCAATATTACCCGCTAGAATATCGTTGCCGTAATGTTTATAGATTTGTTGCGAAACAGCCTGATATGCCAATTCAATCTTCAGTGAATCTCTGTTATGCGTTGTAATCTGATAATCATTTAACTGAAGCCCGTCTTCAACCAGAAAATTGCGCACAATTCTTGATTTTTCAGCACTGCTGAAGTCTTTATCCACTTGCTGAAGCGTTTCAAATAAATTGCCTTTGTAGGTTCCCCGGAAATTTACTTTCGCCTCTCTTGAACCATATTCAATTTCAATTCTGCGTGTTTCAAGAACATCTGCGGGTTGTAATGCCGGAGTTATATCAAAATAACTTTTGTTGTGATCAATTACCAGTACATCTCTGTTTTGAGTAAAAGTGCCTAAATAATCAAACGGGCCATCGCTTGTGCAATCCAACCATAAATCTTCATCTTTTAAAGGAACAAAAAGAATCACATGGTTAAATTGTTGAGAAGGAAAATTCCGGTTGATCGTTTTAACCGGATTTCCGGCATGCACATTGGTGTAATATGACTTGATTCCGACATATTCAAGCACGGCCTTAAAGTAATTGGTCAGGGCTTTGCAATCACCATATTTGTTTTGTGCAACATAAGCAGCAGGATAAGGCTTTAGTCCGCCCGTTCCTATGGTAATATTGATATATCTGGTTTCATCCTGCAAATAGTGAAATAAAGTTTTGATTTTTTCCTTTTCATCGTGAATGTCTTTGATAAGCGATGTTATTTTGCTTTTTTCAGTATCTGGTATTTCATTTAATCCTTTCAATAGATTATACTCCCAGTTTCCGTATGAAATCCAGTCTTTCAAAGAACCTTGCTCTTCGAAACTAAATATTTCGGGTGTAATTGCAACAGCCGGAAATAAATCATTCATTGCCGGAGACCATACTTCCGGTTTTATCAAATCAGTATAACTTGCCTGCCATTGATATAAAACGTTGCCATTGACTGTATCAATTTCAGGTTCTTTCACAAAGCGGTTTACATATGTCATATTGTAGTTCAACGGAGCAAGAACTTTCAATCTGGCATTTAATGTCGGAACTTTTTCATCGATAATCGGAACCCAATCATCTATGTATAGAAATTCCTGTTGCTGAATCTGATAAGAATAAACAATGGAATAGGGATACGAATTATGTTTTAGCGTAAATTCCTTCACGAAATCATCTTCGTAAAACGAAAATTCGGCAATCAGGCTTTTTTCAACAATTTCACTTTTTTTTAGTCTTTTAACTACTAAACCATTTGAATCTTTAATAAATGCATCAATATTTCCTGCTTTGATGAGCTTGGAATAAGGTATTGATATTTTGGTATATTTTTCGCCAGCCCTGTTGTTGATTCTGATTTCATAATAATAATTCTTTGTTAGCCTGTTATTGCCGATCTCAACCGATGTTTCCTGGAGTAAAAGTTCGGCATCAGAAACCTGTGCCACGGTTGCCAGTTGTAAAATAGTAAAAACCAATAACAGCAGATTTCTTAATAGCAGTCTGATCATTATATTTAGTTTATTTTCTTCAACTTAACTGAAGTCTGACACAAAACACTGCCAGACAATCTGAAACGTATCGCTTCGGGTTATTCTGATTTTGGAACCAAATGTAGCAACTTTTGGAACAAAAAAGCTTACACAGACATCTATTTGATAATTTTCGCAGAAACATATATCAGCACAAATCGAAGTGCGTATCTTTCAATGATAATTGCGCATATCAACATCAAAATTTTATACCGGAAATAAAATCTGATGAACCGGCTATATTTTCCCGTCAATAAAAGGCAATGAAAAACTAATAACAGTGCCTTCTCCTACTGTACTTTCTGCCCATATTTTTCCATTATGCTTTTCAATAAACTCTTTAGACAGAATCAGTCCCAGACCTGTTCCTTTCTCTTTTTGAGTACCCTGCGTAGAAGAAGATTCGCTGATACAGAACAACTTTCCCATCCTCACTTTTGAAATTCCAACACCGGTATCAGATACAGAAATAACTAAATCTTCCTTTTTCAGGACAGATGTTATTGTAATTATTCCTCCAGGGTTTGTGAATTTCAGCGCATTAGAAATCAGATTTCTAAGCACAGAACCAATCATTCTTTTATCGGCTTTTATCCAGAGCTCAGTCTCAAGTGTGTTTATTATGCTGATAGATTTTTGCTCAGCATTATAGTTAAATAATAATATTACTTCCTTGATAACGGTATTTAATTCGAAAGATTCAGGATTGAATGCCATTCTGCCTGATTGGGACTGCGACCACTCCATTAAATTTATCAGCAAACTCATCGCTCTTTTGGTTGACAGCAGAATAATGCCGGCAAATTCTTTAATTTGATCATAGTCTTTATCTTCGACTGATTCCATCAAATGTTCGCTAAAGCCTAAAATAGCACTGACAGGGCTTTTCAGATCATGGGCTATAACAGAGAAGAATTTGTCTTTTTCAGCGTTTAGCTTTTTTAGTTCCTGATTCTGAGAAATAATAAGTTGTTCTACGTTTTTTCGTTCAGTTATATCGTTGAGAGTGCCTGTCCAGATAATATCATTATTTGCCAGCACCCGTGGAATTGATTCAAAATGAGTCCATATCAGTTCATCCTTTTTCTTCATACGGCACTCCTATGAAAAAGGAGTCAGATTGAGGTTGGCTTCAATATTCTTCTGCACAAATTCTGCTTTGTCATCTTCAAATACAAGTTCACTGACAATGCCCGGATTAGATTCAAATTCATGCATTTCTATATCCAGTATTTCACAGAAACGTTTGTTAACAAATTCAATTATATATGGTGCATCTTTTGAACTTGCCCAGCTTTTTTCCTCTAATGACATTTTATTAAAGACCCGAATACGGTAAATGCCAGCAGGCAATGCATTGGCCAGATCAGAATATAATTTTCGCTCCTGAGTTAATTCTTCTGCAATTCTGATTGCGTTATTTTTGTCCATACTTTATAAAGTTCTATTTATCGCAAAGTTTTTAGAAGCACAATAAATAAAAAACAGCAATCAGCAATGTAATATTTCTCTTTTCGTCAAGGTTTCAGGGAATGCCGATGCAAGAATTTATTCATACCAAAAGTAGTAAAACATTTTTATATGATTTACTAAGTAAATTAAAGTTATGAACTATTGCTCTTAATTCATTAAATTAATCGATAAGGTGCGGAAGTATTCTCCTTCAAGAATTTAACAGGATTTTTACTGCTCAGTATTGGCAGAGGTGAAGTTTCGTGCCAATTCATTTGAAATCATGCATTTTTTTTCAACCTATTTTGCGCCGGCTTTACCTTTCAGCATCATAAGTGCTACACCGGCAATAGTTACCAAACCACCGGCTATCTGAATATGGGTTGGCAGACTGCCAAACATCAAAACCGCGCCCAGCAGCACAAAGAGCCCGGTGGTACTTTGCACAATGGCTGCCTTTGAGGCAGGAATATAGCGCAATGCCGAATATTGAAAATTAGAGGTAAGGAATGGCCCGACAAATGAACCGGCCAGAATATTCAAAAAAGCCGTTTGTGGAATTAAAATAGAATCTTTCATAATAATAATAAAAACGATGGCAACCAAAAGCAGAAAAACAGCACGGTTGAGGGCCAGAACCACAGGGCTTATTTCACGGATATGTTTTTTTACCAGCAGTGTACGAATTGCATAAAATGTGGTAGAAACCAACATTAGTCCGGCAGTTGCAGTCATAAATCCGTTGAGTCCTGCATCGCGGAAGCTTATAATAAATGCACCGGCAAGAATCAGCAGAGCTCCTGTTCCTGTTTTGAGGGTAAACCGCTCCGAAAGTACCCAGACTCCCAATAAAGTGACAAAAAGGTATTCGAGATTTCGCAGGAACGAAGGCACTGTTGGGTTGTCGGTGATTTTAATGGCTGCATAAAAGCTGACAGTTGCTACAACTTCAAAAATCCCTATAAGCAAAAGCGAATGGTAATCGGATCTGGTAAAATTTACAATGCTGAAACCTCCTTTCGGATGCGCTGACATCATTCCATTCCACAAAATGGCAATCAGAAACCACCAGAAGCCAAACTGAGCCAGGCTTACATCGTTGAGTGCAGCTTTGCTGAAAAGGTAAACGAGTGAGCCACAAATGGTAGCAATTAATGCGTATAAATAACCGCGTTTGCTGGAAGGCATGGGTAGAAAGTTGAATTCTGAATTACTTTATTTGATAACCTCAAAAGTATAAATCAGGGATTGGGTTTTATGCTCTCAGAGTTTACGATGGAGTCAATTGCATCCTGCAAACGTTCTTCACCTTCACCAGAAACAATTGAAAAGGAGAAATTCCTGTTTTCGAGCTCAGTTTTATACATTTCGAACAATTCTTTTCGCATATGCGGATGTTCCCGCAACGGATCAGCCTGCCACGGAAGATCAGGGCTGCAAAGCAGGTAATGACTATAGCGATGGGTTTCGAGCATATACTCTATCCATGCATGGGATTTGCCAAACTTTACCATACACCAGATGTGGGTAACCAGAAAATCTGTATCACAAAACAGATATTCTTTTGCCTTTTTAGCCAAGGTTTCCTCAGCTTTAAACTGACCTTTGGCAATAAGCAGTACATTTTCAAAAGTATATGGCTCTTTAAGATTTTCCAGGAAAGTGCGGGAATATTCCGGCACCCATGGCTCATTGAAACGATTGGCCAGATTTTCTGCCAGCCATGATTTGCCGGTTGACTCAGGCCCGGTGACGGAGATTCTTTTCAACATGCTTTCTGACTTTCAATCCAACGCCTGTGCCATTCCATAAATGCAAGAACAGCCAGAATCAGGAAAATTAGATACTGAAAACTTGTAAATGCCAGTCCTTTAATAAAATACAAAGGAATGGAAATGATATTGCCAATGATCCAGTAAATCCAGTTCTCAAGTTTTTTGCGTGCCATAAGCAGCATCCCGATAAGGAAAACTGCAGTTGTAAAAGAATCAACCCAGGGAACATAAGAACGCATATAAACCATGTCGTCCTGATTAAAGTACCAGATTATTCCAAGAATGATCCAGTACAGCACAAAAGTGGCTGCAATTCCGATAAATTGTTCAGTTCGGGAGTTCACTGTTATTGCCAATCTGTCAGAATCTCCGGTTTTGCGGGTCCAGTTATACCAGCCATAAACACTCATTCCGGCATAAAATACCTGAATTCCGGCATCGGCATACAATCGTGCTACAAAGCAGATGTAAATATAAATAAGCACGCTCACAATGCCTGTCGGGAAAACCAGAATATTCTCGCGTCTTGCATACCAAACACTCGCGATACCCAGCACTGCAGCTATAGCTTCCAGCCAATTGGTGCTAAAGTAGTTTTGAATCACAATCAAGAAATCGGTCATTGAAGTTCAGAAACAGGTAAAAGATTTTTAATAAATTCGTAAATCGTTGGTTTTAAACCAATTTCTGATTCCTCAGGATTCGAGGTCAGCATTTATCACCTTCATCACAAATACCGAATGTGGCAATTCAAAAGCCTGCTTCATGCAGTTGTGAATGGTTGACATCACTTCATCAAACTCGCCGAAAACCTGAGTTGACAAGGTGTTTGTGCGGATAACGAGGTTTTTGTTTTCGTTCAGATTCGCGATAAACTTTTTTATGGGTGGTTTATAGGTTTCATTCAGCGGATAGTAGCTGATATCGACAGATATTTTCATGTTTGTTTTGTTTGAAAGTTAATGATATGGGTAGCAAAGGTACAGGTATTCAGAATTGAATTATCTTTGAAGTCGAACAAACATATCAGCATTATGAAAACCGCATCAACCCTGAAATTTATTGCCCTGGCATTTATCACACTGATTTTCAGTTCATGCCTTACAGTTGAAACCAAAGAATACACCTTTACATTCACTGGTGAAAATTCCGGAAGACTGTCAATAAAATACATCAACATACTTTCGGTGATGGATGAGGAAAAAGATGTGACAGCTGAAGATTTTGCAGAAATTCTGGAAAGGTACATCAACGGCAATCAGATTGCTGAAGATTTCCCGGGAGCAACCAACATCAAAACAAGGCTTTACGAAGCCAACGGACAGCTTTGCGGAGAAGCAACCATGGATTTTCCCTCGCTTTCAGCTGCCCGACTATATCAGTATGACAAAAACAGCCCGCTTATGATGAGCATAAGTGCAGCTTTTGATTCAGAAACTTACATCAGTTCAAACGGCTCATACGGCAATGATTATATGCCTGTGGTTTTCTGGCCTGCCGGCTCAAAAAGCCTGACAGTCAAAACCTCTGTAAGTACTCCTGACGAAACTTCACTCAGCCTGGTTGAAGAATTCAGGAAGTGGAAGAGCAGTAAATAAACAGCATAGTTTTTCATTCTCCTGAAAGATCCGGGAATATACATTTGATTTCTCCTACCCTATCCAACTGACTAATTATCAGCAAATATTGATATTGTATACTATTAAAGAAGTCGAATCGTTATTAGTTTACAAAAACCAGATTTCATTCTTAACTTCAGTTTCAGGAATGATAATATTGGGTTTATGTAATGTACAATTAAAAAACTCAACCAACCTCTTAAATCTAAAACATGAGCCGATATAAAATCGCATCACTAAGTGCCCTGCTTTTCTCTTTTCTTTTGCTTGTATCGCTTACGGGATGCAAAAAGGACAGTGAAAAAGTTGCGCCTGCTATCCCACCTGAGTCTTCATTTATAATGGACTTTAATGGGTTTACAAATCCTGCTGATACCAATGCAAACCGTGAAATCGGCAGCTACCACAATTGGGGTTTCTCCTATGTGAATGTGGTATCGTGGAATGCTGTTCTTACAGCAGGACTGGCAGTGCCAGTTGCTGCATTCAGGGAATCATTCAACCACGAAGGAGTTTTTCATCCCGATGAAAACAACTGGACATGGTCGTACAATCTTACTTCCAACAATTCAGTTTATGAAGCAGAACTTACCGGCAAAATTCTGGGAGACAGCATTAAATGGGAAATGAGAATTACCCGTGACAATGTTTATTCCGATTTTCTTTGGTTTCATGGAAAATCAGCGATAGATCAAAGTGGCGGATATTGGATTTTAATGGACAACCCACTTGCATCAACTGCAATGCTGAAAATCACCTGGAATAAATACACCAGCAATCTGGCTGACATCAGATACACCAACATTGTTCCCGGAAATGCAGACAATGGAAGCTATATTTTCTACGGAATTACAACCGGTGACTACGACCGATTCTATGAAATTTATAAACATGGAGTCAGCAACCTGACCGATATTGAATGGAATGCTCAAACCCGTATAGGGCGCGTAAAAGACCAGCAACATTTCGGAGATAATCTATGGAAATGCTGGGATAATAACTTAATGGATACTTCTTGCCAATAAATGGGTTAAGATTCTTTTGATCTGTTTTTCAGACATAAAAAAGAGGCTGCTTTCCGGAAGTAAGCCTCTTTTTTATTGAAATTTTCTTCTGAAAGGCTCAATAATATTTATCAATTCAGACCTCATTTTGGATAAAAGCATAAATTTTTATCAAGGTCGGGACGATGACGTGATGATGATAAAATGCATATATTAGCAACCCGGATGACAGCAGTATCTCATAGATAACTCAATTTATTAATCAATAAATTCTTCTACTAAAGAAGCAAATCCCATTAAATCAAGATGAAAGCCCTCATTATTTATGAATCAGCATTTGGCAATACCGAACTGATTGCCTTTGCAATCCGGGATGTTTTGAATCAATCATGCGAAACCATTGCATTACATCCTGACAAAATTCAACCCGCTGACCTGCAAAATTATGATTTGATTATTGCGGGCTCCCCCACCCAAAAATTCAGTCCTTTGCCTCAGATCGCTGCTTTCATCAGTAAACTTCCTTCCGGAAGCCTGAAAGGAAAAAATGTTGCAGCCTTTGATACCCGCATTGATTTAATGAAACAAAACAACCGTTTTCTCAGTTTTATGGTCTGGCTTTTCGGATATGCAGCAGAACCTTTGGCTAAAAAACTCAAATCAAAAAAGGGAAATCTGATTGTTCCGGCTGAAGGCTTTTTTGTTGATGACACCAAAGGTCCGATTTCGGAAGGCGAACTGAAAAGGGCTAAAGAATGGGCTGAAAATCTGATAATCAGGCAAACCCAAATTCATTAAGCCTTTCAGAGGAGAGTCAAAGTGTAAACCAAAACCTTATCCTCTAATGCCGAAATCCTCATCTCTCAAAGAAATAGCGCTGGTTTTCCTTAAATTGGGATTCTTTTCATTTGGAGGCCCGGCCGCGCATACTGCCATGATGGAAGAAGAGGTTGTGAATAAGCGCAACTGGATGGATCGTCAGCATTTTCTCGATTTACTTGGCGCCACAAACCTGATTCCCGGCCCGAACTCTACCGAAATGACCATGCATTGCGGTCATGAAAGAGCAGGTTTTTGGGGTTTGATCGTGGCTGGGTTGAGTTTTATTTTGCCGGCCATCTTTATAACCGGAATTTTCGCATGGCTGTATGTTAATTATGGTCAATTACCTGAAGTTGAACCGTTTATTTATGGTATAAAACCTGCTGTTCTTGCGATAATTACATCAGCAATTCTCAGTCTTGGAAAAAAAGCAGTAAAAGGTTATGAAACTGCTGTTTTGGGCGCACTTGTACTGATCGCCGGAATTGCCGGAGCAAATGAGATTGCTGCTTTGCTCTCAGCCGGTATAGCCGGAACCATTTATTTTGCACTGAAAAACAAAACCTTCGGGAAAATCAATTCACTGATTCCTGTGATTGCCATGCCAGCGCTATCTGCTGTAGCATCAGGCATCACTGCATGGGGATTGTTCTGGATTTTCCTTAAAATCGGTGCAGTTCTTTATGGCAGCGGATATGTACTTTTTGCCTACCTCGATGCGGAGCTGGTAACCCGTGGCTGGCTTACGCGTCAGCAATTGATGGATGCTGTCGCGGTCGGGCAGTTTACGCCCGGGCCGATTCTGTCAACAGTTACGTTTATCGGCTATATCCTTGCGGGAACCAAAGGTGCAATTCTGGCTACAATCGGAGTTTTTCTGCCATCATTTGCTTTTGTTCTGGTGTTGAATCCATGGATTCCAAAAATGCGTCGATCAAAAATTATGGGCTGGTTTCTCGATTCGGTAAATGTGGCATCAATTGCAGTTATGGCTTCGGTACTCTATGTTATGTCGCGCGATACCCTCACAGACTGGCGTGCCATATTAATCGCCTTCGCTGCTATGACATTGACTTTCGCTTTCAAAAAAACCAGTGCGGTATTATTGGTTATCGGAGGTTCTGTGGCTGGTTACCTGCTGCTGATGATTCAATAAAATTAAGTTAATACCAAGTCAAGCCCTGACTTGCGGAATTAAAGGTTATTCATTTAATATTACTTCCTATTTTTGCCGAATAACCACTACCCCATTGATGAAGAAACGCGCCATAACTCCGGTTTACATTTTAATTCTTGTTTTTCTGGCTGGCTTCAGCATGCTGATCTATGAAGTCAGTTGGTTCAGGATGCTTTCGTTGGTTCTTGGAGCAACCGTTTCTGCATCTACCATAGTTTTGGTCGCTTTTATGGCTGGCTTCGGACTTGGCGCCTGGTTCTGGGGCAAAACTTCGGGTAGCCGGATAAAGCCGCTGACACTGCTTTCTGGCCTGCTGATTTCGGCAGGCATTCTTGGCTTTGGCAGCTTTTTTATTCTTGATACAGGTTTGCCGGCGCTTTATATTCTTACCGCTAAAACCGGAATTTCAATCGCGTTTTCAGAAATTCTGGTTTTATCCGCCTCGCTGATTCTGCTCTTTATTCCTGCATTTTTTATGGGCGGAATTCTGCCGGTTGCTTCAGGATTGCTGATCCGCAATGACTCTAATCTTCCCGGCCTTATGGGAAATGTTTACGCCTGGGAAACCATCGGCAGCACTTTTGGCGGACTGGCTGCAGGGTTCATTCTCATCAGGACATTCGGTCAGCAAAACACAATTTTCATCGCTGCTGCCATCAATATCTTTTCTGCCTTACCAATCTTATACTATTTCTTTCAACCTGAAATTGAAGCAATTACTCATACAATTCATGAAGATAAAAAACCCGGAGCAGCAAAAGCATCTGCGATAAAAATCAAGATTAGCGAACTGAAAAACAAACGTTACGCTGCATTGCTTGGCACTTTCATTTTCGGATTTACGGTAATCGGGCTTCAGGTGGCATGGTTCAGGATTTTCAGAATCTATATGACCAACACCAGTTACACATTTTCGTTGATCTCATCCATGGTAATTCTGGGACTTTTTGCAGGAAGCCGCTATTTTGCGACAAAAAGCGAAAAGCAGGTAAACATCAGCACAATGATTAAGTTATTGCTGCTCACTGCTGCTGCAATAATGCTGGGTTTCGGAATACTGATGAAACTTCCTGAACTGATTATGTTTCCGCTGGCAGGAGATCAGGATGCCTATTTTTTAAGGATTATCGTTATTCCTGCGATCTCAGCCCTACTCGTAATAATTCCGGTTACTTTCCTTTCGGGATATGCTTTTCCGCTGGCCTGCAGCCTTTACGCAGCCGGTTACCGAGATATCAGCAGCAGCATCGGACGTGTTTTGATGTTCAATACCGCAGGCAGCATTATTGGTCCACTGCTTAACGCATTTCTGCTTATCCCGCTAAGGGGAGCCGGCTTATCGGTGGTGTTTTTTATTGTTCCTGTGCTTACAGCAGTTTTTCTGCTGGCTTTAAGATCTGAAACTCAAAAACATGCGGGAGCAGTTAAGATGTTTACTGGCGTTGGCGCTTCATTGATGATCCTTGTTGTTATTTTAAGTCCGGAAGCCAAAATATTGCCCCCCTCTTTTACCCGTTTCGACCGGGAAATTATTGAATACCGCGAAACCGTGGAAGGTACCTGGGTGGTGGGTCGTGAACCGGGAGGAAAGGGAGCTGCATTATCCACTTATGTGAACAATAGTGCGGTGATTGGTTCGAGTTACGATGCCATAAAAGTGGTAAAAATGGTGGGACACCTCCCCTTCTATTCCGGTCTGCAATGCAAAAATGTGCTGGTTGTTGGCTTTGGAATTGGTGTTACAACTTCGGCCATTGCGTCGCACTCCGAAGTAGAAAACATTGATTGCATCGAACTTGTGGCAGGACTTAAAGATGCCGCGCATTATTACAGCGGTCTGAACAACAATATTCAAAACGACCCGCGCTTAAATGTCATTCCCGGCGATGGCAGGCATTATCTGCAATCAACCGCAAAAAAATACGACCTTATTTCCAGCGATCCCACCCACCCGATTCTGGGTTCGGGCAGTCTTTACACGAAAGAATATTTTGAACTTTGCCGTGAAAAACTGAACCCTGGCGGCATGGTTTCGCAATATCTGCCGCTGCATAAACTGCTGCCTGATGATTTCCTGGGAATTATAAAAACATTTCACAGTGTATTTCCTTCTGCAACTGTTTGGCTCGGACAAAGTCATGCTGTGCTGCTGGGTGCCAATGGCCCATTAAAAATTGACTTCGGGCAATGGTCTGAAAAGATTGCTCAATCGGTCAAGGACCCGTATTTTTATAATAACCCGTATCATCTGGCGGCGTGTCTGGTGCTTGATAGTGCCGGTATTGCTAAATTCCCCGAACATATCCGCATCAATACCGACAACCGCCCTCTTACTGAGTTTTTCAGACTCTCCTCGTTTGAAAATGGGAATATGGTACTGAATCTCAACTATCTGGATGAGAACCGCTGCAATACTTCAGGAATTTTCAATAACATACCTGATCAGGATATGATGCAACGCTTCGTGGCAGGCAACAAACTGTTTACCAAAGGAATAGCCGGTGATCTGCAAGGGAACCGCAGAGAATTGCTGAACAAACTCAGAGAAGCCACGCTCGTAAATCCAGAGAATGAAGAGTATCCGTTTTTAATCAGGTTTTATGGTGAAAGGTAGAATTTCGCAGGTACACCAAATTATTAATTTTTATAAGGCATGACGACCATTCATGATCTGATAAATCAACAAGGAGTATTCAGCTTATCGAAGTAATGGTAAAAAACTAATTTGGCGTGCGAAAATCCTGATTCCAAATAACTTCTTTAACCTCTATATCAGGAATTTTACTATTTTTATCCACAACATCTGTTAATTCAGAAGTTAGTGTTAATTTTACACCATCAATAAACATAGCTTTCTAAAGGCTGCAACAAATTAGCTGATGATGATTAAACCATTTACCTTCAGGTCCCGAATCAACTCCATTCTGATTTTACTGATTCTTGCTGTCAGCAATCCGGTTTTCGCCCAGAAAACAAAATCAGCAGTCAGGGATCTCAACCACATAGAGGCAAGAGGAATTATTCAGGGATTAAGTGATGACGAATTGCTTGATGAGGTTCAACGCCAGACTTTCCGCTACTTCTGGAATTTTGCACATCCGGTAAGTGGCCTTGCCCGTGAGCGCAGTAACCAGGCATTTGGCTATGGCGATGAAGTGGTTACTTCCGGCGGAACCGGATTTGGTATTATGTCAACAGTAGTAGCTGTGGAACGTGGCTGGATAACCCGTGACAGTGCAGCGCGACATTTACTGAAAATAGTCAGGTTTCTTGCAAAAGCTGACTCTTATCATGGTGTTTTTCCTCATTGGATGCATGGCTCAACAGGCAAAACCATCCCTTTCAGCCGGAAAGATGATGGAGCAGACCTTGTTGAAAGTTCATTTCTTTTTCAGGGTTTACTTACTGCCCGCCAGTATTTTAAGCAAGATAATCCCGTAGAAAATGAATTGCGCAGCCGGATAAACTGGTTGTGGAACGATATTGAATGGAATTGGTTTACACGCGATGGACAGGAAGTTCTTTACTGGCATTGGAGTCCGAACAATGGTTGGGCTATGAATTTTGCCGTCAGGGGATTTAACGAATGCCTGATTATGTATGTGCTTGCCGCAAGCGGTGAAAGATACCCTGTAAGTCCTGCGGTTTATCACAACGGATGGGCGCAGAGCAACTTCTTTAAAAATGGAAAGCAGTTTTATGGAATCAAATTGCCGCTGGGCTTCGATTATGGCGGACCTCTTTTCTTTTCGCATTACTCCTTCCTTGGGCTTAGTCCTAAGGGTTTAAAAGACAGATATGCCGATTATTGGGAACAAAATCAAAACCACACGCTCATTAACCGGGCGTATTGCATCGACAATCCAAGAAATTTTAAAGGTTATGGCGAAAACTGCTGGGGTCTCACAGCAAGCGATAACCATGAAGGCTACAACGCACATTCGCCTGATAATGATCATGGTGTAATAACCCCAACTGCAGCACTTTCTTCATTTCCATATACACCTGAATATTCCATGCAGGCGCTCAGGCACTTCTATTATAATCTGGGTGATAAAATATGGAGTGAATACGGCTTTGTTGATGCTTTCAATGAGAGCAAAAACTGGTACGCAAAATCTCATCTGGCTATTGATCAGGGGCCGATTATTGTGATGATCGAAAACCACCGCTCAGGATTACTGTGGGATCTTTTTATGAGTTGCCCGGAAGTACAGCGCGGACTTCGGAAACTTGATTTCAATTCACCTTATCTTGAAAAATAACAGTATTTATTTTACACCTGAAAGCCATGAACCACAAACTTTTCCTTGGTTTGATTACCGTATTATTACTTGCAGGTTATACAGTAGCCGGAGCACAGCAAAACACCAACCCGCATTATCCCGACTCTATCGCCCCGGTTGGCATAATACCGGATTTGTCTGACACAGAGCTACTAGAGATTATTCAGCGACAAACATTCAGGTTCTTCTGGCACGGTGCACATCCTGTGAGCGGGCTCGCTCTGGAAAGAAGCAATACAGTTAAAGCAGAGCACTATTGGGACTATATTAATGAAGCATGGGATGAGCCCAACCTGAGTAAAACCGAATTCGGACCTGATGCAGGCGCAATCGGGGGCACCGGTTTTGGCATAATGAGTACCATTGTAGCTGTGGAAAGAGGGTGGATTGGACGCGACACCGCCGTGAGAAGGCTGATAAAAATTGCCGATTTCCTGATCAATGCCGATTGTTATCATGGAATCTATCCGCATTTTATGAATGGAAGAACAGGCAAAACCATCAAATTTGACCGCCTCGACGATGGAGCAGATCTGGTTGAAACATCATACCTGCTCATGGGCTTCCTCTGTGCCCGTGAGTATTTCGGAAATGAATCTCCGGAAGAAAAGTACCTGCGAAAAAGGGTTACCCAGATGTGGAATGTTGCCAACTGGAAATGGCATACCAACGGCGAAAACAAATTGTACTGGCACTGGAGCCCGAACAACGGCTTTGACATGAATTTTCCCATATGGGGATGGAATGAATGTCTGATAACTTACATTATGGCGGCTGCCAGCCCATATCATTCAATTCCGAAATCGGTTTACGACGTAACCTGGGCTGGAAGCAGCGGCTTTTTAAATGGAAAGTCGTATTACGGAATTCCTTTGCCTCTCGGTAATTATGATATGGGTGGTCCCCTTTTCTTTGTACAATATACCTTTACAGGAATTGACCCCAATGGACTCTCTGATTCACTCGGGATTGATTATTTTATGCAATCCCGTAACCACACCCTCATAAACAGAGCTTACTGTATTGACAATCCGAAAAATTATGCCGGATATAGTGAAGATTGCTGGGGGCTGACAGCCGGCGATTCATATAAAGGCTATGTAGCTCATTGCCCTGAAGTTGACCTTGGTGTTATACAACCCACAGCCGCCCTTTCCTCCATGCCATTTACTCCGGAGTATTCTATGCAGGCTCTCAGGCACTTCTACTACAAAAAAGGCGACAAGATATGGAGTGATTACGGGTTTACTGATGGCTTCAGCGATACGCATAACTGGTATGCAAAAAGTCACCTGGCCATAGATCAGGGCCCTATAATCATTATGATTGAAAACTATCGTACCGGTTTGATCTGGGAACTATTCATGCAGATTCCCGACATACAGAAAGGTTTGCAAAAACTTGGGTTTAAAAGTAAGTACATGAAGCAATAAAACAGCTTACATCTGATGAAACGCAAAAACGGACGATTACGGATACATTGGACTGTTGCCGCAATTCTGCTGCTTGCTTTTTTACCTGTTTCTGCTTCTGGCATTCAGAAGGATATCGGAAAGATTACGGCCTGGAAAAAAAACGAACAAGGAATTGAAGGTAAAACCGAAAGGGCATATTTCAATATTACGGTTTACAATCAAAATATAATTCGCATCAGGGTTTCGAAGAACATGGCAATGCGTGAATTTTCCTACCTGCTGTCGCCCGATTGCAAGCCCCTTCCAACGGATTTTAAAGTAATTGAAAACGGAACATCTATTTTTGTTTCGACCGGAAGTATAGTTGCTGAAATAGAAAAAAAGCCGGCATTCAGGGTAATTTTCAGGACACATGATGGTGTTGTAATCAACGAAGATCGAGGCGGCGAAGGATTCGGATATAGCTTTAACGGAAACCGCACCAACCTGTACAAGATTCTTCAGCCAGGGGAGCGGTTTACCGGCCTGGGCGAAGTGCTGGGAAATCTTGACAAACGCGGGGCATCCTTTACCCTAAATAATACCGACACCTATAAATATGGAGACCCCAGGCTTCCGATGTACACCAATGTTCCGTTTTATATTGGCATCCACAACAATCAGACTTACGGGCTTTTCTACCACAATACCTACAAATCATTTTTCAATTTCGGTGTTTCTACTCCTGATTTCGCCTCCATCACCTGTGATGGTGGTGATATTGACTATTTCTTTATATACGACAGGAATATAGCCGGCATACTCAGCAATTACACGTTTTTGACCGGACGTATGTCAATGCCTCCGCTCTGGAGCCTTGGATATCATCAGAGCCGATGCAGCTATTTTCCTCAGAGCAATGTAATGAACATCGCCCAAACGTTCAGAGACAGAAAAATCCCGATTGACTGCATGGTGCTGGATGCTGACTATCTATGGGAATATGAGCCGTTCAGAATTAACCTGAACCGCTTTCCCGATATGAAAGGACTTACAAAGAAGCTTTCTGAACTTGGAATCGAAGTAACAGCTTCGGTGAATCCCGGGATAAAAATTGACAGCACATATTTTGCACATCATGACGGGTTGAAACAGGACATTTTTCTCAGATATTCCGACGGAACCATCTATACAGCTGAAATTGCGCCCAGTTTGAACAATTTTGTTGATTTTACCAAGGCCGACGGAAGAAAATGGTGGGCAGACAACATGAAATTCCTGCCAGAAAATGGAATCCATGGCTACTGGAACGATATGAATGAGCCGGCAGTTGGAGCTTCCTATCTTCCTGATAACCTGATATTTGACTTTGATGGCCACAAAGCTGATGCACTGGAAGCCAAGAATGTTTACGGCATGCTGATGGCCCGGTCTTCCTATGAAGCAGCACTTAAATACGGGCAGGGCAGGCGACCGTTTGTTCTTACCCGAAGCGGATTCGCCGGCGTGCAGCGCTATGCAGCAGTCTGGACCGGAGACAATACAGCAAAAGACGAATATATTCTGAGCGGCACACTGCTCAATACCCAACTGGGCCTTTCTGGGATAGCCTTTACCGGTGACGACATCGGGGGATACATTGGTCCCACTTCAAAAGAACTGTTCGTCCGCTGGATACAAACCGGTGTTTTTCAACCTTTTGTCCGCAACCACAAAGAATCTTATGCATCAGCCAACGAACCCTGGGCTTATGGCGATGAAGCAGAAGCCATTGCACGGGAATTTATCGGGTTTCGATACAGACTGATGCCTTATATTTATTCAACTTTTTACGAAACCTTCCTGAGCGGTGCCCCTGTTGTAAGGAGCCTCTGCATTGAACATCCTTTTAAAGATAAGGTTTTCGACCAGCTTTACCAATACCAGTTTATGCTTGGTGAAGCCTTAATGGTAGTTCCTGCTACAACCAAAGAGGAAACAAAGTCACTTTACCTTCCTCCGGGTCAATGGTACGACGTCTGGAGCGATGCTCTGCTGAACGGAGATAGCGAAATCAGTGTTAAGTGCCCGTATTACAGGATACCGCTTTACATAAGGGCTTCCTCAATTCTTCCGATGCAAAGCCTGGTTCAGTCAACCAGCGAGCTCCCCTCTGACACCCTTCTTGTTCATATATACAAAGGCCCCGAAAACAATGCTTTTGTTCTTTATGAGGATGATGGAAAAACTTTCAACTATAAAAATAACCTTTATAAAAAGAGGACCATTGAATACCTGCCCGCTGAAGAATCCATTATCTTCAGTAAAACTGAAGGCGATTACAAGTCTCATTACCTGCACATTAGTCTTATTCTTCATGGATTTTCAGAAGATATGAGCCATGTAATAATCGATGACCGGCAGGCAAAGACTGAATTCATGACAATGGGTTTACTTGATCCGTTGGAAGCCCTTAAAACTGTATATGAAACAACCTGGTTCAACCATATCAGTTCATCCAGAACAATACCCGAAGTAAACTTGGTAACATTCAGGAATTCTGATAGCGAAATCAGGATTCAGCTAAAATAAACAAACAATCAGATGAAGAAAAAACTTACCTTTCTGTTCCTTGCCTGTTTGCTCGCGGGCTCAACCACACTATGGTCGCAGCCAGCCACCTATTGCAACCCTATGAACCTGGATTATGGTTACACACCCATTCCCAATTTTTCAGAATGGGGCAGGCACAGGGCAACAGCCGACCCGGTAATTGTGCTGTACAAAGGAGACTACTACCTTTTTTCAACAAATCAATGGGGGTATTGGTGGAGCAGCGACCTGAACAACTGGAATTTTGTTTCGCGTTCATTCCTTAAACCATACCATAATGTTTACGATGACCTCTGCGCACCGGCAGTATGGGTGCAGGGCGATACACTGCTGGTTTTTGGCTCAACCTACACATCCACATTTCCTATCTGGATGAGCACCAATCCAAAAGCAAATGAATGGAAAGAAGCCATTGATCCATTTGAGATAGGTGGCTGGGACCCGGCTTTTTTCACCGATGATGACGGGCGGCTTTACATGTATAATGGCAGCAGCAACAAATACCCGCTTTACGGCATTGAAGTTAACCGAAAAACTTTCGAGCCATACGGAACCCGAAAAGAGTTGCTCCTGCTCAACGACGACCGTTATGGTTGGCACCGATTTGGGGAGCACATGGACAATACCTTTCTTGATCCCTTTATTGAAGGAGCCTGGATGAACAAACACAACGGAAAATACTACCTTCAATATGGAGCTCCGGGCACTGAATTCAGCGGGTATGCCGATGGAGTGGCTGTTGGTGATAACCCCCTCGGGCCATTTACCCATCAGTCATTGCCATTTTCATACAAACCAGGCGGATTTGCCCGTGGGGCTGGCCATGGCGGGACATTCGCCGATCAATGGGGAAATTACTGGCATGTGAGTACCCTTGCCATTTCTGTGAAAAATAATTTTGAACGTCGTCTGGGTTTGTGGCCCGCTGGCTTTGATGCGGATGATGTGATGTACTGTAATACAGTTTTTGGAGATTATCCGCACTACCTGCCGAATGGCTCATCAAACCACCTCCAATCAAGGTTTACCGGTTGGATGCTCCTGAATTACAACAAACCTGTAACTGTTTCTTCTACCTTGGGTGGATATGGTTCAAATTATGCCGTTGATGAGGATATAAAATCATACTGGAGTGCTTCAACCAGCAATGCTGGAGAGTGGATAGCCTCCGACCTTGGCGAAACATCCCTTGTATACGCCGTCCAGATCAATTATGCTGACCAGAATGCTGAATTTCTTGGTAAAGCTGAGGGGATTTTCCATCAATACAAACTCTGGTATTCTACCGATGGAAAAAAATGGCTGATGCTGGCAGATAAAAGCAAAAACAAAACTGATGTGCCGCACGACTATATCGAACTTGAAAAACCGGTAATGGCAAGATTTATCAAACTTGAAAACGTTCATATGCCAACCGGAAAATTTGCCATCAGCGGACTGAGGGTATTCGGTAAAGGGGCAGGGGCCATACCTGACAAAGTAGATGACCTGATAGTGTTACGCACAGAAAATGACAAACGAAGTGCCTGGCTTAAGTGGGCCCCTGTGGACAACGCAACCGGGTACAACATCTACCTTGGAACCGAACCCGACAAACTCTACAACTGCATTATGGTACTGGGCAAAAATGAATACTGGCTTAAGACACTGGACAATCAATGTTCGTATTACTTTATGATTGAAGCATTTAACGAAAACGGAATTTCAGAAAAATCATCAACAATAAAAACAGAATAAAATGAAAAAAATCAGCTTTTTAATAGCAGCACTATTTGCTGCTGTGTATCTTCAAGCTCAACCACTTCCACAGGAAGTTAAGATGAAGCAGTTTATTGATGAACTGATGTCAAAGATGACCCTTGAAGAAAAAATAGGTCAGCTTAATCTGCCCGGCGCCGGTGATTTCACCACAGGACAGACAGCCAGTACCGATATCGGAAAAAAGATTATCGAAGGTAAGGTCGGTGGATTGTTCAACATAAGCACCGTTGCCAAGATCCGCAGTGTGCAGCAGGTAGCCGTTGAGCAAAGCCGATTAAAAATCCCGTTGATTTTCGGTATGGATGTGATTCATGGTTACAAATCGGTTTTCCCTATTCCGCTGGGACTTTCATGCAGCTGGGATATGGCTTTAATTGAGCAGAGTGCCCGCATCGCAGCTCAGGAAGCAAGCGCAGATGGAATTTGCTGGACATTTTCTCCCATGGTTGACTTAAGCCGTGATCCACGTTGGGGAAGAATTGCTGAAGGCGGAGGGGAAGACCCTTACCTGGGAGGTGAAATTGCCAAAGCAATGGTTCGCGGTTATCAGGGAAAAGACCTGACTGCCAATAACACCATTATGGCTTGTGTAAAACATTTTGCGCTCTATGGCGCCAGTGAAGCAGGCCGCGATTACAATACCGTTGACATGAGCAGACATCGCATGTACAATGAATATTTCCTGCCTTACAAAGCTGCCGTTGATGCAGGAGTAGGCAGTGTAATGGCTTCTTTCAATGAAGTTGATGGAATCCCGGCAACCGGAAACCGCTGGCTGATGCAAACCGTGTTGCGCGATGAATGGGGATTTAAAGGATTTATATTAAGCGATTATACTGGAATAAACGAAATGATTGACCACGGAATGGGTGATCTTCAAACGGTTTCAGCATTGGCATTGAACGCATCAGTGGACATGGATATGGTGGGTGAAGGTTTTCTGCTTACCCTTAAAAAGTCTGTTGAAGATGGCAAAATATCTTTAGATCAGATAAATTCAGCTTGTCGTCGGATACTTGAAGCAAAATATGTATTAGGTCTGTTTGACGATCCTTACCGCTACTGCGACGAAAATCGCGCCAAAACCGAAATCTATACCGACGCCAATCGTATGGCAGCCCGCAAAACAGCAACTGAAAGTTTTGTACTTCTAAAAAACGATGGCAATATCCTGCCATTGAAAAAAGATGCTAAAATTGCACTTATCGGCCCGCTTGCCAACGACAGGCTGAATATGTGCGGCACCTGGACAGTAGCAGGAGATTTCGAAAAAGCAATTTCTGTTCATGACGGAATCAAAATGGTAAACGGCAAACCAGAGAATATTACGCTTGCCAAAGGATGCAATATTGTGTCTGATTCATTGCTCGAAACCAGAATCGGTATGTTTGGAAAAGCAACCGGATGGGACAGCCGCCCGGCTGATATAATGATTGCTGAAGCTGTAAAAGCAGCTGAGAAATCAGATGTTGTAATAGCTGTTATGGGTGAAGCATCTGAATCAAGTGGAGAAAGTTCCAGTTTAACCAACATCGAAATCCCCCAGAATCAGCGCGATCTGATGAAAGCTTTGCTAAAAACCGGAAAACCGGTGGTAATGGTACTTTTTACTGGCCGTCCGCTTGCCATCAAATGGGAACAGGAAAATGTTCCGGCAATCCTTAATGTGTGGTTTGGCGGCAGTGAAGCCGGTGCAGCTGTGGCTGATGTACTCTTCGGTGACGTGGTTCCATCAGGAAAGCTTACCACCACTTTTCCTCAGAATACAGGACAAATTCCCCTCTTCTACAACCATAAAAATACCGGACGCCCGCTTGCTGAAGGTCAGTGGTTCAGTAAATTCCGTACAAATTACCTTGATGTTACCAACGAACCGCTCTATCCTTTTGGATTCGGACTCAGCTATACTACATTCAGCTACAGCGATTTAACCCTGAGCAAAAACAGCTTTAAACCAGGCGAAAAAATTGACGTTAAGGTTAATGTTACCAATACAGGTAATTTTGATGGCAAAGAAGTTGTACAGCTTTACATCCGCGATATGGTCGGAACAACCACCAGACCGGTAAAAGAACTTAAAGGGTTCGAGAAGATACTCATTAAAAAAGGCGAAACCAAAGAGGTTACCTTTACCATTGATGTTGGAGATCTTAAATTTTATAATTACGACCTTAAATTTGTAGCTGAACCCGGCGATTTTAAAGTATTTGTCGGAGGAAACTCAAGAGATGTAAAAGAAGCAGCTTTTGTGTTGACTGACTGAAGATTAAGAATCTGAAATAATAAAACTGCTTACAAAATTATTGTGAGCAGTTTTTTTTTTGCAATGAGCAAACTTTTTAACTTTTTGTTCCTTAATACAACAATAAGTTAAACAAAAGCTAAAAATTATGTCAAAATTCTACGTTATCATTGTTGCTCTTTTGCTGATTTTTCAATCCATTTCTGCACAAAATGACACCATCCTGATTGACTTCGGAAATACACCCACGCCCGGAGTATGGAACAACATCAGCAATCCGGTTGATGGCCAGATCAACAATATGATCAACACATCCGGTATGTCTTCAGGCAAAAATATTCTGGTTTTTGATGCATTCAACAATATCAACACCAATGGAACACAAAATCCGGACCCTTCCCTTGGATTCCCGGCAACCGCAACCGGCGACAGCTTTTTTGGAAATGTAGCTGAGTTTGGTGGTCAGGTGCAACTAACGGGTGGTGTTGAATTGTCGGGTCTGAATCCCGAAAAAATCTACTCCATATCAGTTTTTGCTTCGCGCGAAGCCAGCGACAACCGCGAAACACAATATCTTTTCGAAGGGTTGAGCAGTGAAACACTTTATCTGCAGACAGCCTCAAATTCAAGTGAGGTAGTTACTTCCACCCTGCAACCGACTGCCGAAGGAGTTATAAGGGTGACTGCATCAACAGGGCCAAACAATAACAATGCATCTGGTTTCTACTATTTGGGCGTAATGCGGGTAGTTTATGAACATGAAGATGTAATCCTGCCTGCTGTATTAAATCTGGTTTCACCAAATGGTGGTGAATTCTGGCAGATCAACAAAACCCCTTCAATTATTTGGGAAAGTGAAAACGTAGCCGAGGTCATTATTGAATATTCGACCAACAATGGTTCATCCTGGTCATCAATTGCCACTGTCCCGGCATTTAATAAAGAGTATGTCTGGACAATTCCTGAAATGCCATCGCAAGAATGTCTTGTCAGAATTTCAGCCGGTGAAGAATCTGATGAAAGTACAGCTGTATTTGAAATAAGCTCCGATACACTTTCCTGTCGCATAGTAGTTCTTGGTTCGTCAACGGCTGAGGGTGTTGGAGCATCGCCTTCCGACAGTGCATGGGTAAAGCGGTATAAGAAAGAAATATTTCAACAAAACACACGATATGAAGTAATTAACCTGGCTAAAGGTGGTTACACAACTTATCACATTCTTCCTACCGGAACAACAATACCACCGGGTGTTTTTGTCACTGTTGATCCTGCAAGGAACATCACCAGAGCACTCTCATACAACCCCTTTGCCATCATTATCAATATGCCTTCAAATGATGTTGCTAACTTTTATCCGAATTCAGGGCAATTGGACAATTATGCTTTGTTGCAAAGTACCGCTCTTGAAAATGGGGTAAGTGCATGGATTTGCACTACTCAACCCAGAAATTTCGGAACACAGGTTCAACTTCAATCGCAGATAACAATGAAAGATTCCATACTTTCAATTTATGGAGATTACGCAATTGATTTGTGGACCGGATTTGCAGAACCAAACGGATTTATAACACCGGCATTCAACACTGGTGATGGAGTTCACCTGAACAATGCAGGGCACCGGCTAATATTTGAACGAGTGTTGGCAAAAGACATCCACAAAATTGATTGTTCAAGTCTTTCGGTTCCTGAGCCACGCAATACACCGGAGAAAGTTATTGCCAGATTCTATCCAAATCCTTTTACGAATCAGATTTCAATAGAATTTGAAACGACCTCAGCAGGAGAAATTAACCTGCAATTTGTGGATGCTATGGGTCGAAACCTTGGAAATGTTGCTGAAAAAGTAAGTAATTCCGGAAAACATCTGCTTCAGCTTACTCCGGATCTGTCGATAGAAACAGGCAAGCAGCTGATTTTCTGTATTATATCTGTTAAAGATTCCAGCGGCCTTAATCAGGGTAGCTACACATTGATAAGATCATCCGAATAACGAGGATATTAAGTCAGCAGTTCATTGTCAACCTGATTCTTTTGCCGGAGATCTATTTCTGAAAAACAAATAAAAATGCCGGGCTATTAAAATTGCCTGGCATTTTTATTTCATGTTTATTAAACAGAAATCTTACCCAATTCATTCTTTATCCCGACAGGAGTAGAACTTTAGCAAATCACTTTAGGAATTTTATTTATTTTTGACCCATCAAACATCATTTGAACAAACGATGTAAATTAATCTGACAACTTCAATAATAAAAACTGATTTTTGGGTTTTATGACAAATACACTAAATATTGACCAACTTCGCAACCAATTGTCAATAAAAGCAAAAAACGGGCTGGATTTTATTTTATCTGCCAGCATAATCTGGCTTCTAATCGCTTACATCTGGACACTCGGATACAATTCTTACGACAAATCCATTCTGACATTTATTGTTGGTGGTCTGATGCTTCCATTGGCATTGCTGTTTTCCAGAATCTTTAAAACCAACTGGAAACTAAAAGACAATCCTTTGCAGCCTCTTGGCCTTTGGTTTAACTTTGCTCAATTGCTCTATTTCCCGTTTTTAATTTTGGTTCTTATCAAATTTCCCGATTATTTTGTTGTGACTTATGCAATTATTACCGGTGCACATTTCTTTCCTTATGCATGGTTTTACAGAACTAATCTTTATGCGATTTTTGCAGGATTAATTTCGTTTGGTTCCCTGATCATCGGCTTAAATGTTCCTATCGGTAAAACGTTCCTGATTGCTATATTTATGAGTGCCATGCTAATGATACTGGCAGTTTTACTTTATCTCAATTATAAAAAGCGATCGGCTATTGCTTTGTAATAAGATAGAAATGTTGCTATGATCATTCAACTTATAATCCGCATCTTCACTGTTACTTTTCATAAGTTTCAATGAAATGATAAAAATCAAACAATCAGATTAACAAACCCGATTCCTGTATCTTGCTCAAAAGAATCAGACTGTTTCCTCTTTAAAATTTTATACGTATATTTAAGCCCGTTTAGCTTAACGAGTAACTTGTCATTTAATCATCAGGCATCAATTTCATCTTTCTATTAAAAAAATTAATATGAAAAGGGTCAGGTTTGAATATAAGTTTACAATTCTCTATCTCTCATTGGGATTTCTGTGGATTTTCTTCTCGGACAAACTCGTGGAGTCATTGTTCACCGACACACATTACATTACTCAGTTTCAGACTTATAAAGGCTTGTTTTATGTTGCTTTTACAGCAATTTTGTTCTTCTATTATCTGAAATTACATATCACCCGATTACGCAAAGCAAAGATAAAAGCCGAAGAGAGTGACCAGCTCAAAAGTGCATTTTTACAGAATATATCCCATGAACTAAGGACTCCAATGAATGGAATTATCGGATTTTCAGGGCTTTTAAAGGAAAACGACCTCAGTGCAGATCAAAAAAACGAATATCTTAAAATTATTATACAGAGTTCGGATCGATTGCTTGAACTTGTTAACCAGATGCTGGATATTAGTCTTCTAGAAACCGGGAATATACAGTTACATCCTCAGGAGGTAAACCTCACGAATATAATGCAGGACGTTTACGAATTATGGCAGCCAAAGGTGAAACCTGGAATAAACTTTTCGTTTACAAATGATTTAAATGACGATGAAAACAACATAATAACCGATGAGTATAAACTCAAACAGGTATTAAATAACCTTATCGGAAATGCAATTAAATTTACAGAAGAAGGTCACATACATTTTGGTTGCCATTTGAATGGAAATGAGATTGAATTTATAGTTGAAGACACTGGTATTGGGATTGCTAAGGAACACCAGCATGAAATTTTCAAGCGATTCCGGAAGGCTGAAAATGGAAGCTCACAATTCTATAACGGCGCAGGCATTGGACTGGCCATCTGCAAAGGAAATCTGGAACTCTTAAAAGGCAACATCCTGGTTGAGTCAAATTCGGGAGCCGGTTCAGTTTTTCGATTCTCAATACCTTACCATCCTGCAATTTCCAGCGAGATTAAACCATTAGAAAAATTTTCTGACCTGAAATCAATGAATGGTTTGTTGGTTCTGGTGGCTGAAGATGAAATTTTGAATTTCAGGTATATAGAGGAATTGCTCGCGGACACAGGAGTGGTTTTGCTTCACGCTGCCAACGGATTAGAAGCTGTTGATATCTGCCGCAAAAGAAAAGACATCAATCTGGTATTGATGGACATTAAAATGCCGGTAATGAATGGGTTCGAAGCAACCAGACTTATTAAGGAAATCAGACCGGAACTTCCTGTTATAGCCCAAACTGCCTATATTACAGGTGACGAAAAATATAAATCACAAGCTATCGGATTTTCCGATTTTATTTCAAAACCCTTTTTGAAAGAGGATTTGCTTCATTCTATTGAATTGCAAATAAAAAAACTAAAAACTAAAGGAAGAAGTTTTTGATCGTTTTCTGGCCCGAGAAACTCCTTAAAATTTTCAGCCTTAATAATTCCATTGCCCAACCTACAAAGTAACCTGATATGAAATTACGGATTACCTGGTTTTTAATTATACTGCTGCTGGGTGTATCAGCTCTTGCGCAGAATGACTCTGCATCAAACCATTTAAAGGAAATGCAGCAAATGCTCAGCCAGTTTGAACGCAACCGTTTGGCTGATTCAATACGAAAAGCACTTCTAGCCGAACAAATTACCTTACTTGAAATCGGTGATGTACAAAAAAGGGATGAATTAACAGCAGAGATCAGACGCATTGAAAGCCAGGACTCCCTTAGAAAAGCCCGTCTTTTATCGAGAGCTCAGAATCTGAAAGAAAATGCAGCTACTTTTCCTGTATTTATTGATCAGGATACATTATTCCATATCTATACTAAAAGTGGTGCAACCGGGCCAGCAGAAAGGGCTGAAGGTATTTCGCAAAGATTGAAAAAACTTCTGAAAGATGACTTTCTGATAATTGACTCTCTGAAGATTCTGGAATCAGACTTTACCACTGACATCATATACAAAGATTTGGTTATTATGGGAATAACCGATCTTGATGCCATGATTTTTGAACAAACAAGAAATCAAATGGCAGAAGCGTATTTGCTGACCATAAAAACATCTTTGGCTGAAGCCCGTGAAAATAAAAGTCTGATAAAGTTACTTACACGAATAGGATTGGTTTTATTGATTATTGGTGGCGTCTGGTTCCTTATCCGGATGATCTTGAAGATTCACACCAGATTAGAATTATTTATTACTTCAAACAAGGATAAGTGGCTGAAAAGTCTTTCATACAAAGATTACACATTCCTTTCGGCTGAGCAGGAACTGAAACTTGTTTATTTTGTGTTGAAGTTGATAAAATGGATTCTCATTATCCTTGCGGTTTATTTGGTTATCCCATTGATATTCAGCATTTTTCCATTCACCCGTGGTTGGGCTGATACACTGCTTACCCTGATCTGGTCACCGTTTAAAGGCATTTTAATTTCAGTATGGAAATTTATTCCCAACCTGTTTACAATCATTGTGATTGTTGTGGTTATGCGGTATTTCATGCGCTTTGTTCGTTACATTTTCACTGAAATTGAAGCAGAAAAACTTGTGATTTCAGGCTTTCATGCTGACTGGGCAATGCCAACTTTCAGCATTGTGAAGTTCCTGTTGTATGCATTTATGTTTGTGCTGATATTCCCTTACCTGCCGGGTTCCGATTCAAGTATCTTCAGGGGCGTTTCAGTCTTTATCGGAGTACTTTTCTCGCTTGGATCATCATCAGCTATTGCCAATATTATCGCTGGCATTGTGCTCACTTATATGCGCCCTTTTAAAATAGGCGACAGAATTAAGCTCGGCGAAATGACAGGCATTGTGATTGAAAAAACCCTTCTTGTAACCCGGCTCCGTACCATCAAACATGAAGAAATAACCATACCCAATTCTTCTGTTTTGTCGGGGAACACAATTAATTATTCAGCAAACGTAAAGAATGATGGTCTCATCATCCACACCACCGTTACCATTGGTTATGATGTTCCCTGGAAAGAGATGCACCAGGCACTCATTGATGCAGCATTGCAAACGCCTGAAATCCAAAAGCAACCACAGCCATTTGTATTGCAAACCAGCCTCGACGATTTTTATGTTTCTTACCAGATAAATGCCTACGTAAAGAATGTTAACGGTCTGGCCGGCATTTATTCAGGTTTGCATCAGAATATTCAGGATATCTGCAACCAACGGAACATTGAAATAATGTCGCCGCATTACAGAGCTTTGCGCGATGGCAATACTTCCACAATACCAGCTGATCAGCTGCCAGCGGGTTACGAACCACCTTCGATCAGGGTTACAAATAAATAACTTTGTTGTTTTCAGATTCCAAACTTCCAACTCATTCAATCAATCGCAACCCTGAATTTTTGAGAAAACCAGGAGTAAAACTAAAATATCCTTACCATACTAAGGTTTTGGGCAGAAATAGTACGGCAATAAAAATATTTTTAACAAATGTTTCTATTTGTCATCTAATTAATTAATTTTATCAGATTAAAATCGTTGCAACCAATCACACAAGTGGCTGGCATATGAATTGTTTTGTTTAAATTATCCTCATAATTAACATTTATGAAGCCTACATACGAAGAACTTGAAAAGCGCATTGCAGAGCTTGAACTACACCTTGGAGCAAATGAAAAAAAAGAAAAAAAAATCAATTCAGATTCTGAATACATAAACCCTGATATTTTTAATTCAATTCCTGAAGGGATTATCCTGGCTGATGATCAGCAGAAAATAATAGATATCAATACCAAAGCACTTTTTATATTCGGTTATAATAAGCAAGAGCTGGAAGGCAGACTGCTTGATTTTCTGTTTTTCCAAAAAAATGGGGAACATCAGAATTTAAGTAACACTTCTAACCAGGTACTAGCTCAGACTGAAACTTCAGGTAATCAAACTTCAACAGGGAAAAGAAAAAACGGAGAAATATTTCCGGTTCAACTGAATACTTCTTCTTTAACCCAGACCGGTAGAAAAATTTTTATAACAACTTTTAAAGACTTATCCGATAACAATACAGGCTCTGATTTTGTCAGACAGAGAGAAGCCAGATACAGGCATTTATTTCAGCTATACAGAAACATGGCTGACATAGTGCCTGATATGATCTGGGCCAAAAACCTGGACAAAAAGTACATTTTTGCAAATAAATCTATATGCGAGAACCTGCTAAATGCCTCCGATACGCAAGAGCCAATCGGCAAAGACGATTTGTTCTTTGCAATGAGAGAGCGCAATTCAAAACCAGACGATCCTACCTGGCATACGTTTGGTGAGATATGTCAGGATTCTGATTCAATAGTTTTACAAACCGGCAAACCCGGTCGATTCGACGAATACGGCAATGTGAAAGGCAGGTTTCTTTTCCTTGATGTTATTAAAACACCAATGTTTGATGAGCATGGTAAGCTCACTGGAGTTATTGGCACTGCAAGAGATATTACACAGATAAAAAAAGCAGAAAATGAATTAATTCATATCAACGAAAAGCAAAAAGCACTTCTCGATGCCAATCCGGATCTGATGTTTATTTTTAACTCAGAATACAGAATTATTGATTACCATACTTCAATTACTGATACTGATCTTTACACCAGTCCCGAAGTTTTTCTAGGCAAAACAATATTCGAAATTCTACCCCCTGAAGTTTGTGAAATAACCAAACGGAATGTTGATATCGTGCTAAAAAACAGCACACCTTCGTTCGATACTTATTCGCTTGAAATTGCCAGGGAAGTCCGTTTTTTTGAATCCAGGTATGTAAAAGCTTCTCAAAACGAGGTTTTGTCCATCGTCAGAAATATCACTGAAAAAGTCAGAACTGAGGAAAAACTTATTGTTCAGATGAAGCTGCGTCAATTGCTGATTGAGATTGCTTCACGATACATCAATCTGCCATTGGATCAGATGGATAAGTCAATTATTGACTCACTTGAACGCATGGGAAGGTTTGTTGAATCTGACAGGGCGTACATTTTCGACCTGAATGATGAAACGGGCATATGTAGCAATACCTACGAATGGTGTAATCATGGAATAGTCCCTCAAATCGGTGAATTGACTGAGATACCACTAGAGCAGCGCTGGGTTTCAGAATTTAAAAAAGGCCGGTATATCCTTATTCCAGATATTGCAGAGTTGCCGGAGTCCTATGAAAAGGAAATCCTGGAACCTCAGGGCATTAAAAGCCTTTTGGCTGTTCCAATGACCGACAAAAGCCATTGCATTGGGTTTGTCGGCTTTGATTCGGTATCAAATCATCACGATTACAACGAAAATGAGATTCAGTTACTCATGCTTTATGCCGAAATACTGGTTAATATAAAGTCAAGACAAAATTCAGAAAAAGAACTTATTCTGGCTCAGAATCAATCTCTTGAGAATCATACACTCTATAAACAGATTTTTGAAAAATCATCTGATAATATTTTTATCCTTGATATTTTTGAAGAATCCCGGTTTAAACTTGCTGCCTTTAATCCTGCTGAAGAGAAACTATTGGGTAATTTATCTGATTTTCAGGGAAAATACCTTGAAGATTGTCTGAGCCCTGAAATGCTGGGAAAGGTACTTCCAAACTACCAGAGGTGTATAAATGAAAGAAATCTAATAACTTATGAAGAATCACATGAATTCAGGGGCAAAACCAAATATTTTACAACCCAGCTAATTCCACTGTTCGATAAAAATCAGAAAATTTTCAGGATAATCGGGGTAACCCACGACATTACGGACAGAAAAATATCTGAGGAACAGACCAGTTACCAATCAAATCTCAGGAAATTGCTGATTGAACTCTCCTCAAATTTCATAAACAGGCCACTAAAGGAAATTCCCGGAGCGATCGATACTGCATTGAACAGACTGGGAGAGTTTGTAAATGCCGACAGGGCGTATGTATTTAATTATGATTTTTCCCTGAAACAGGGAAGCAACACATATGAGTGGAGCAGGCCTGGAATACAACCTCAAAAAGATACTTTGCAGAATATTCCGTTTGAGGGGCTGGAACACTGGATTTCTATGCATTCAATGGGGAAAATTGTTTCCATTGGCAATATAAAGGATATTGAGGACAATGAATTGCGAAGGTTTATCGAGTCGCAGGGTGTAGTCAGCGTTATTACAATACCGCTCATGAACGGAGCAAGATGTGAAGGGTTTGTTGGGTTTGATTATGTTAATGTTCGTCATGATTTCAGCGATATTGAGCAGGAACTGTTGCAGGTGTTTGCACAGATGCTCGTGAACGTACAAAGCAGAATCCAGACTGAGGAAGAACTTATTAAAGCCCGTGTCAAGGCCGAAGAATCTGACAGACTGAAAACTGCATTCCTTCAGAATATGTCGCATGAGATAAGAACGCCAATGAATGGCATTATCGGATTTATTGATTTATTGAAATCTCCCGAAATCCCGGATGAAGAAAAGGATCAATATATAAGAATTGTTGAACAAAGCGGACACAGACTTCTCAATACCATCAACGATATTATTGAAGTTTCTAAAATAGAAGCCGGGCAGGTGGAAATTGTAAAATCTGTTTTTAATACCTCAGAAATTCTGGAGTATTACCATAATTTCTTTAAAAAGCAATGCAGGGACAAAAAGATAGAACTGATTCTTGACAATTATGTTGAAGGTCAGGAAGCAAATATCTTATCAGACAAAAATAAAATTGAAAGCATCATTTCCAACCTGATCAACAACGCCATCAAATTCACCAATTCCGGCGAAATTCATATAGGCAATCTTCTTGTGGGGAATGAGATGAGGTTTTATGTCAAAGATACTGGTATCGGCATTGACCCCGATAGAATAGATGCAATTTTTGAACGCTTCATTCAGGCTGAGATCAGGCGAACAAGGCCGCATGAGGGTTCGGGACTGGGGCTGGCCATTGTAAAATCATATATTGAATTGCTTGAAGGGCGTATCTGGGTGGAATCCATCCCCGGACAGGGCTCCTGGTTCTGGTTCTCAATACCTTACAGTTCCGGGATTGCGCTTTCAGTAAATCAACCTGAAAACAGCGAAACATCACTGTCATTGCCTGAAAAAGTGAAAATTCTGGTTGCCGAAGATGATGACAACAGTTTCAGATTGCTTTCTGCAATTTTAAATAAATATCAGCTCAGCATCGTCAGAACACTTGATGGTCAGCAAACCATAGATACATTCATTGCACAACCCGATATCTCAATTATCCTTATGGATATAAAAATGCCTGGAGTTGACGGATTTGAAGCCACCCGTGAGATCAGAAAAATAAACAAAGTGATTCCAATAATTGCACAAACAGCATTTGCTTTTGCCGGCGATAAAAAGGAAGCGCTGAGTTGCGGATGCACTGATTTTATTACAAAACCAATCATTAAAAACGAATTTCTGAAAATCATAAATACATATCTTAAAATCAAGCAGAATGAATAGCCATTCTGCAGTTTTTTAAAAATATTTTCAGAAAGCAGAGCGGCTAAATCCGCACCCTCTGAAATTTTTATTACAGGAAAAAATCTTCCTGTAACATTTAATATTCAGTTGCGTCTCATAAACATATCACGGTCAATACTCTCATTGCTCAACTAAACCAGCAGACCATTTATGTTTCGCGACATTTTCCGCCACAGCATCCGTGCGCTCAGCCGCCAGAGATCTTATGTTTTTATCAACATACTCGGCCTTTCCACAGGCATTGCCTGCAGTATGGTAATTGCGTTGTTTATTATCCATGAGTTGAGTTTCGACAATTACCACGAAAAAAGAGATCAGATCTACCGCGTAATTCTGCATGGAAAAATAAGCGGACAGGAAATGAAAGTTACCTCCACAGCTGCACCCATAGGGCCGACTATGGTTGAAGAATTTCCTGAAGTGGAGAACTGTCTGCGCATAAACGGATGGGGCGAAACAATTATTAAATACGAAGAAGCTGTATTTACAGAAGAGCATTTTATTGAGGCCGATTCTACTTTTTTTGATTTTTTTTCCATCCCACTTCTAAGGGGAAATGTCAGAACTGCACTCAACGAAAAGTACAAAGTTGTACTTTCAGAAACAACGGCACGCAAAATTTTCGGAGATTCAGATCCCATCAACCAGATGCTTAAGGTGGGTAACGACACCACAAAATACCTGATCACCGGTATATTTGCCGATATTCCCGAAACTACCCATTTCGATGCCAATATGATCAGTTCTTTTATGACAAATCAAAGAGCAAATGATAAAATGTGGCTTTCAAATAGTTTTAATACTTACGTTATACTTAAACCCAACACCAATCCCGAAACTGTAAATGCAAAATTTCAGGATCTTATTATTAAATATGTCGGTCCGGAAATCGTAAAATATCTGGGTATTGAAATCAAAGATTTTTTATCACAGGGCAATAAATACAATCTCTTTCTTCAGCCACTTAAAGCGGTTCACCTCGACCCAAGCATACAGCAAGACCTGAAACCTGCAAGCGACGCCAAATACATCTGGATTTTCGGAAGCATCGGCATTCTGATCATATTAATTGCAGCCATCAATTTTATGAACCTGTCCACAGCTCAGGCATCAAAACGGGCAAAAGAAATCGGCATTAAAAAAGTAGTAGGCTCTTCCCGCGGAATGCTTATCAATCAGTTTATTCTTGAAACCATTATTTTGTCGTTTATTTCTCTCATTGTTGCTGTTGGAATTACGCAACTGGCACTCCCCTATTTTAATAAACTGTTAAGTGTTGAACTGGCAATTGGTTTATTCAGCAATTGGTACACCATTCCGGTTTTGATTTTATTATCGATAGCAATTGGCTTTATTGCAGGAAGTTACCCTGCTTTTTACATGTCATCATTTAATCCGTATATTGTATTGAAAGGTAAAATCCGCAGCAACCGCAGTAGCCTGAATATACGAAGTGTACTGGTTGTGCTTCAATTTACTATTTCGCTGGTGCTGATTGTCGGAACACTTATCATGTTCAGGCAGATCAACTTTATGATGAATAAAGAGCTGGGTTTCAATAAAGAACATATACTTGTGCTCAGAAGTGCTCATTCGGTTCGCGGTCAGATAGCAAGTTTTAAGACCTCGGTTCAGAAAATACCGGGCGTTTTATCAATTGCGGCATCCACTGCAGTGCCTGGTCACAGCAACAATAACAATGGTTATATGATTAAGGACAGACCGGAAGAAACCTTTCTGATGCAAACCAACTGGGTTGACTACGACTATCTGAAAACCTATGGAATTGAACTTGAGTCGGGGCGCTTTTTCGATAAATCATTCTCAACTGATGTTGATGCGTGTATTATAAATAAAGAAGCTGTTAAGGATTTTATACTTACCAATCCGTTCGAAACCCGCATTATAAGCAACAACGGACCTGACGATGGTCAACAATTGGTTCCGGTTATAGGTGTGGTGAAAGATTTCCATTTTGAATCGCTGAAATCTGAAATTGTTCCACACATTATGCTTTTTAAAAACGATGATGTTCAGTGGGGATATTTCAGCATCAGACTATCGCCGCTTGCAACAAAAACAACCATAGCGGAAGTTGAAAAAGTATGGAGATCGTTTACCGGAAATAATCCGATGCAGTATTTTTTCCTTGATAAAGACATGGAACGACTTTACAGAGAAGAAAAGCAAAATGCAAATCTTGCCATTCTGTTTACCATTCTTGCCATTTTAATTGCTTCGCTCGGGCTTTACGGACTTACCGCTTTTACTGTTCAGCAACGAACCCGTGAAATTGGAATTAGAAAAACTTTTGGAGCTTCTACCGCTAAAATCTGGTATATCATTGCCAAAGAAATTCTTATTCTTATTACCATCTCAATGGCTATCGCACTTCCGCTGATCTATCTGGTGGCCGATAACTGGCTTCAGAACTATCATTACCGCATTGATCTGGGAGCGATTGACTTTGTGTATGGATTTGCAATTGCTTTGATTATTGCACTCTCAACCATTAGTTACCGCGCAATAAAAGCTGCATTGGCGAATCCGGCGGTATCACTGAGATACGAATAACAAAGTGCTGCATGCGCTTTCCCAATTGTTTTTGCCTATGCACAGGTGAATTGACTATTTTTGCAATTGTCTAAGAATGTCGTTTAGTAGACGTCCTTTGACTCCGCTACCAATGACAGATGTTCGTCTGATCCTTTCCCGCACGTGCGGGACTCAGGAGGACATCGTATAGAGTAGGTAACGTGTATATTAAAGAGAATCTATTTTGACATAAAACGCATGTCACACTGAGAGTCGAAGTGTTAAAACGCTTGATTTAACTGTCATCTGCGCATTATGCTCAAATTATTTTGAGTTACAACTCAGGATGACTGTCAGTCTGAGCGGAGTCGAAGACATTTTTTCTTAGCTAAAAGATTATAAATTAGTGAATTACGGAATTTCAAGTTTTGCAAAGACCTCAACAATGAAGAAATATACAGACCTGTTTGTCTTTTTGATTTTAATGATTTCCCCTTTGATTTTATTCTCATCCTGCAAGGAAAAAAAGGACGACCCTGAACCGGTTCCTGAAAAATTCATTTTCAAGGCAGCTGATCTTTCGTTTTTGCCGATGATTGAAAATGACGGCGTAACTTTTTACAACCGTGAAGGTCAGGCAGAAGACATGCTCACCACACTGAAAAATGCAGGGATGAATACAGTGAGAATCAGAATCTGGCACAGTCCTGCCAATGGAATCTCAGGGTTTCAGGAGGTAAAAGCATTCTCGCAAAGAGTAAAAGCCCGCGGGCTTAAAGTCTGGCTTACCGTGCATTACTCTGATACCTGGGCTGATCCCGGAAACCAGCAACCGCCTCTCGCATGGCAGAATCTTACTATTAATGTCCTGAAAGATAGTGTGTATGCCTACACCTCCAAAATTATGACAGATATTTCGCCGGATTTTATTCAGATTGGAAATGAAATAAACGGTGGAATGATTTGGCCTTTGGGAAGATCCGCAAATATGGACAATCTGAAAGGCTTGCTTGAATCAGGTGTGAAAGCAGTGCGGGATAACAGCACTTCCTGTAAAATCATGATGCATTACGCAGGAACAAACGGAGCAGAACAACTTCTTGCAAATCTGCAAAGTATTGATTATGATATCATTGGCATTTCATATTACCCCAAATGGCACGGCAAAGATTTAGCGCAACTCGAAGCCGATCTTAAATGGCTGAGCAACAGATTTTTCAAGCCGGTAATGATTGCCGAAACCTCCTACCCTTTCACATTTGAATGGAATGACTGGACAAACAATATAATCGGAGGTGACAATCAGATCATTACAGGTATTCCGGCTTCCGAAGCCGGGCAACTTTCCTTTATGAAAGAGATTAAAAGAATCTCAACTTCATCGTCACAATTGATTGGTTTTGCTTACTGGGGAGGAGAATGGGTTGCTTACAAAGGCCCGCAGGCGACCAATGGCTCCAGCTGGGAAAATCAGGCGTTTTATGATTTTGATTTTAAAGCACTACCTGTAATTGAAGCTTTTGAATAATTACCTGTTTTAATATCCGTCTCATTTCATTCGGAACATATGTCATTTTCAGGGTTTTCACTGTTGCAAAGAATACTGTTGTACTTAAAAGTATTCGTTCTGCTTGTTTGTATTTTTTTGGGCTTCTCATTGCTTTCGGTTTTGATTCCGGATGAACCGGTTAGAAAAAACATTGAATCAAGCATTAAAGATGTTATAAATCAACCTGATTATCCTGACCTGATTATAAAAGGCGATCATCACAGGCTGGACTATGCAATGGATGGCCAGATTTCCAATATTATTTATACCGTTGATAATCAGGAACCTTTAAAATCAGCACTGCTTGGAAGATGTCGCATGGAGGACGGCTCATATACCTCACAATGGAAACATTTGAGTTACAACATTAAGCACAATAATCTTAAGCCAAATGTCAATTATGCAAGATACTGGCATGGCAATTCATTCTTTTTCAGGATTTTTTATTCTTTTACCAATTTCAATGAAATTAAGTGGCTGATATTTTTCATCACTTCAGTTCTTATGGCCGCTTTTGCGATGGTACTTTACCGTGAAACCGGAGGTCTTAAATCGATGGCTATGCTAGCCGGATTGTTCTTTGTGAATGTTTACATCATGCAGTTTTCAATGCAAATGTCACCAGTACTTATCATTTCAATAATTGCCGGACTTTTCCTTATCTCACACATGAAAAGAAATAAAGAAAACACTGGATTATTATTTTTTATAACCGGTGCGGTTACCACTTATTTCGACCTCTTGACAGCACCCTTACTTACCCTTGGATTACCAATGCTGATATGGGTTAGCATGATCAAAGAGGAAGGAAACCTCAAAAAAGATTTAGTATTTGGAATTCAGCAATTGCTTGCGTTTGGATTACTCTGGTCAACCGGATATCTCGGCGCATGGGTATTTAAGGTTCTGATTACCATTCCTGTTGCTGATTTTGACATTTTTTCCGATGTAAAAAATCAGTTTTTACTTCGATCAGGCAGCGAAGGCATCAACAGAATGTCAGCAATTGAAGCAAATTTCAACTTCCTTCCTTTGGTTTTTATCAATTTAATACTGATTACACTTCTCATCTTCAGTATATTATATTTTAAAAAGAAAGGAATTACAAAAGCAATTCTTTATCTTGCCGTGGCTTTTGTTCCATACATCTGGTTTTATGTAACTGCAAACCATAGTTATTTTCACAACTGGTTTACCTACCGAATACAGGCTATTGCCATCTCCGGTGTTTTTTTGGCTTTTATCAGTCTGATTGATTGGGAGCAGTTTTCTGAAAGATGGAGCAAAGTCAGGGTTTGACTAATTGAAAACAAGCATCTTACAAAAACAAGATAATATCAAGTCAAGCCCTGACTTTTTAGGAGGTTTTTAGGGTATATTTGTCATTTCAGGTAAATTTCTAAATATTCATTTTATGAGGACAATATCACTCATCTTTTACATGTCATTTGTGATTACGATGAACCTGAGTGCACAGTCGCTTTCCGAAGTCAGCTCAGGACAATTGATAAGACACGAAAAATTTTATTCGGAATTTGTTGAATCCCGCAATATCGACATCTGGCTACCTGATGGTTATACACCTGAAAATAAATATGCAGTGCTTTATATGCACGATGGTCAGATGCTTTTTGATTCTTCAATCTCCTGGAACAGGCAGGACTGGGGAGTTGATGAAACCCTTGGCCAGCTGATGGATGAAGAAAAAATAAAGCCCTGTATTGTGGTTGGAATCTGGAATACACCCAAAAGGCATATGGAGTATTTTCCGCAAAAGGCATTAAATTATCTTTCGAAAAAACAGATTGATAGCCTTATGAATGCAAACCGTGGTGAAGGAACTCCAAAACTTTTTGAAGGCGGGATTATTTCAGACAACTATCTAAAATTTATTGTTACAGAACTCAAACCCTTTATCGATAAAACTTACGCCACGCATACTGATTCAGGAAATACCTACATAATGGGTTCAAGCATGGGCGGACTGATTTCGATGTACGCCATTTGTGAATATCCTGAAGTTTTTGGCGGAGCTGCATGTTTATCAACCCACTGGCCTGGCGTATTTACTGTTGAAAACAATCCTGTGCCCGGTGCATTGCTATCTTATCTTCGCGAACACCTTCCACCTCCGGGAAAGCATTTGCTTTACTTCGATTTTGGCACTGAAACGCTGGATAATTTATATGAACCCTTCCAGAATCACGCCGATCAGATCCTCAAAGACAAAGGATATGATAAAAATATCTGGATTACCCGTAAATTTGAAGGAGCAGACCATTCCGAAAAAGCATGGAGTCGAAGACTTCACATTCCGGTTATGTTTTTGCTTGGTTTGGATTAAGCGTTATCGTCCTTTTTTCCCCTTTCGGAAAAATGGACTATTACTTTCATGTTTTTAGACGCTTATAAATTGTAAAATGCCTTGCTAGCAGGTTCTCCCCCGGTGCCTGAGCGCAGTCGAAGGCGCAGGGGGAGACAGAGGGGGTACTTGTTGTATTTTTAGATACATTTGTTTGCAGTAAGTCCAATTAGATCGGTTTACTCAATTGGGTTAGTTAATTCAACCGTTTCACTAATTCAGAATTCATTATGAAAATCATCAAACAACTGACTTTAGCTGTTCTGTGCTGCGTGCTTATTTCATGCGGCGGCAGCAACAATGCAGACTCGTTGCTGGGTCTGAACTCGGGCAATAATTCTGAGCAATTACAGGTTATGTCAGAAAAAGCAACAAACCCTGAAGTCACTCCGGCTTCAACTCCACGGAAGCTTATAAAAACCGGCGATATGTCTTTTGAAACATCCGATCTGGATTTTTCACACAAAAAAGTTGAAACTTCGGTCAAAAAGCACAACGCCTGGATATCATCCGAAAGTGAAAATACTTCCGGAAGAAGAATCAGCCGGAATGTAACCATCAGAGTGCCTTCCGAAAATTTTGACGAATTGGTAAATGAAATAAGCCAGGGCATCAAAGCCTTTGACCATAAAAACATTACATCCAACGATGTTACAGAAGAATTTTTGGATGTGGAAGCCCGCTTAAAAAATCGAAAAGCGTTGGAAGAAAGATACCTGGAACTGCTATCAAAAGCATCAACTACAGCTGATATTCTTCAGATTGAAAACCAGATAAACCAGCTCAGGGGCGAAATCGAATCCATTGAAGGCCGCATGAAATACCTGTCAAACCAGGTTGACTATTCAACATTGAACCTCAGTTATTACAAAACTACCCCTGTGCAATCGCACCTTACTGAAAAGATGTCGCAGGGTTTTAAAAATGGCTGGTCAGCAGTAATTTACGTGCTTATCATACTTGCAAACCTATGGCCATTTATACTTTTGGTTGCAATAATTTTAATGATTGTTTGGTATGTTAACCGCAGAAAAAACAGAATTTTGGAGAAATGATATGGTGTTCATGCGCCATTCCTTTGCGGTTGGAACATGAAATAAGCGTTTTCCAAACTGGTAACGATAATTTTTCGCAAATAACCGAATTAAGAATACTGCCTGAATTGCTCGAAAAAATATGAAATCTCTTATCGACACGGAAAGCTGGAACCGAAAAGAACACTTTGAATTTTTTAAAGAATTTGATGAACCTTTCTTCGGAATTGTTGCCGAAGTGGATTGCACGGAAGCTCTTAATTGGTGCAGGAGTCATCAGATTTCATTCTTCCAGTTTTACCTTTATCAATCGCTCAGGGCAGCCAATCGGATTGAAGAATTTCGCTGCAGAATTGAAGATAATAAACCGGTTCTTTACGATTCAGTGCACGCGTCAGCCACCATAAGCCGGCCCGATCACACTTTTGGATTTTCGTTTATTCCTTTTGTTGAAGATTTCAGTAAATTCAGCTCCAATGTTGCCGAAGAAGTTAAGGCAGTAAGCAAAACCGCCGGACTTCGGCTCAACGGAGAAACCGGCAGAAATGATGTAATCCATTATTCAGTACTTCCGTGGATCAATTTCACTGGTCTCTCTCATGCAAGACATTTTGCTTTTCGCGACAGTGTGCCGAAAATTACATTCGGGAAGTATTCCGAAAAGCAGCGCCGTATCATTATGCCCGTCTCGGTTAATGCGCACCACGGACTAATGGATGCCTGGCATGTAGCGGAATTTTTCAGACTATTTTCTGAATTTCTGGCTAAACCATAATGCTGAACAACATTAGTCTGACTTCCGCTGAGATGAATCAAATTATAAAAATCAACCCCCTTAGTGCTGATCCAACTGGCCTTACATATGTTATAATCATTTCAAAGTTCAGAAATCAATGGGTTTTTGTAAGAAACAAGCTGAGAGATACCTGGGAAATTCCCGGTGGACATATTGAACCAGACGAAACACCTGATTACGCTGCCAGCCGTGAACTTATGGAAGAAACTGGTGCTTTGGAATTTAACATCCATGCCGTTTCAGATTATTCTGTTGAAATAGAAGGAATCATTACAAAAGGCAGACTTTATTATGCTCAGATTCTGAAATTGGGTGATCTCCCTGATTTTGAAATTGCCGAGGTGATTTTGCTTGATCATCTTCCTGAAAAACTAACTTATTCTCTTATACAACCTATTCTTTTTGAATCAGTTATAAAAAGTATTAATAGCCGTAAATTTTAGTAAACCAATCCAAATCCATCAAATATCCGGGGCAATTTGATTGACTCGTCGGAACGCTTTGCATAAATATTAATTGCTTTACGTGCAAATGCAAAGTGTTTGAAATACTAATGAGTCAATTGAAATAGTCCACATAGTCAGTTGACAATACCGGGAACCGATCTGACAATGCCATAAAGTCAGCCGACAGTAGCGGGAACCGATCTGACAATGCCATAAAGTCAGCTAACAGTGACGGGAACCGATCTGACAATGCCATAAAGTCAGCTGACAGTAGCGGGAACCGATCTGACAATGGAATATAACAGTCTGACAGTGGAACATAGCGTTCCGACAGTGAAACATTGCTTATTGAAGTTTTTGCATAACCATTTGAACGGGTAATAGTGGCTGTTGATGGGGTATGAACCTCTCCGGGTGCTAGTCAAAGCTTTTTCGGTGCATTCCGCTGCTTTTTCGGCGCAGTCGGATGCTTTTTCGGTGCAGTCAGATACTTTTTCGGAGCGGTCCGATGCTTATTCGGTGCAGTCCGAAGGTTTTTCGGCGCAGTCAGATGCTTTTTCGGTGCAGTCCGATATTTATTCGGTGCAGTCCGGTGCTTTTTTGGCGCAGACCGATGCTTTTTCGATGCGGACCTATGCTTTTTCGTCGCAGACCGATGCATTTTCGTCGCAGTCCGATGCTCACAGTTGACAGTGATCAGTCTCTGGCGATAAGCGTCCTGCCAAATTTTCGGGCAACTCGATTGTCTCTTGGGTGAACACGATTGTATCTTGGGTGAACACGATTGTATCTTAGGTGAACACGATTGTCTCTTGGGTGAACACGATTGTCTCTTGGGTGAACACGATTGTCTCTTGGGTGAACACGATTGTC
>WSXX01000008.1 GCA_009773515.1 Bacteroidota bacterium | reverse complement strand
TGCATCAATGCCGTTCTTTCTGTTCGTGTCATCTTTTTTTGACGCAAAGTTAGGCTGCGAAAATCGGGTAGAAAAGATGCTCATGCCCGGAGGGTTACATATAGTCGGCCGACAATAAATCAAGACTAATTAAGTTCCGGGTAGGATTAATGGCTAAAGTCTTTACATTTATACCATTTGCCAACAACCCCTGGGTAGTAAAGTGCATCACCTGCGCTCCACCATCTATGGGAGGATTCGGCATTTTATTACAAATCTGAAGAACTTTCAATGCCTTTGTCTTTAAGAATAAAACCTGATATTTGGTGCGCAACAGTAGAACATCCTTTTGAATTCAAATGAACGCCATCAAAGAAGTCATCATCAGCTAAATCACAATCGAGACATCTTAAATTATTCTCTATGGCTAATTGTTCAATGCAGGAATTAAATTCATTTACCTGTTTATTCATTGAATAATTGTATGGATAAAAAACCTTTTGTGTGAATCGGGGAATTTTAAGCAGTAAAACATTATCACCGATTGACAATAATTTTAATTTAATAATTAGCTGATTATAGGCTATTTTAAAATCATCAATACAAACATGTGTTTTTATATCATTAGTGCCAATCATAACAGTAATTATACTCGGATAGGCGTTCTTATAATTATCCAACATTGGATTAATAGATCTTATTAAATCCATTGTAGTGTAGCCATTTGTAGCATGATTAATCACGTGCCATTTTTTATCCAATTTTCCACCAAGGATATCTCCAACAATTTCAGGATATCCTAAATAACTTCTAGCTCCGTATGTGATACTATCACCAAAAGCTAATAATGTTTCCCAGTTCATTTTTTTGTTTTTTTATCTTTATTTTACCTATCGCCTCAAGCTTTGCGCTGACAGGCATTTAAATTTACTAATCTTCGCGGCTTACAGAATCTGGTTAAAATTACAAATTTCCCGGATAACACAATGCGCCTGCTTGAGAAAAGCTTTTATGGGTTCAATGGTATTTGAAGCGGAATTGCAAATTCCGCTTAGCATTTAGTGCTTTTGAAATTATTTTTGTTCCAATTCTTTTTCCAGATACTCTTTGACAAATAATACCCATTCATCAACTTCACTTTTGAGATTTAAATTATCTGGTAATGTTATTCTCACATCAGGTTCAATTCCTATATTATCAATTGGGTATTCCGGAAGTCGATTTGACCTGGTCTTTGGAAAGCGAACTTTGATATTCTCAGTTGGCATGTCTGCTGTACCCGAATTTGAATAATCCAACACACCCAGCGTATTTGTTCCAAATACTGTTGTCTTTTCACTGTTTTTAGCAGCCAATATAAATTGTTCGCAACTACTTGCACAAAAATCATTTACAATAACGCCAACTTTTAATGGGTATTTAAAAACAGTATCACGTTTAACGGAATCTTCTTTATCTGTTGTTACAAAAGTATTTGGATTCAATTTCAGCGCTTTAATTAATTCTTTTGTTTCTTCTTCAAACCCTTTTCTTATAGTTCCATTTTCAAGTGCTTCTTCAAATGATCTTATATTGCCCTCTGAAGCCCACCAGGCTGCACCTTTTGATTCATACGGGTGTGTGTAAATAAGGGGAAGTAATTCCAGATAACTGTAATCTATGCCACCTCCATTGCCCCTCAAATCAAGTATAAGAATAGGTGTTGAGGAAATAGTTTCAAGATTTGATTTTATCAGGCTATCGATCAGGGGTTTTGCTTCCCATGCAAAAGTTGGGATTCTGAAGAGAACAGTTGTTGAATCAATCTTTTTGAATGTCCAGTAAATATTCTTCGTTATTTCAAGTCCAAGGTGTTTGTCATTGAAATATTCAAGCCATTTCGAAAGCAAGAGTTCACATCTTTTAATTGAAGAAATCTCTTGTGCTTTTAATGTGTATATTTCCTTTATTTTATTGTATTCATCAATAGTTGAACTATTCACTTTGTCTGCGAATCCTGCGTAGTCCTTTGAAATTTTATTTTCCAAAAACTTGAAATTAGCAAGACAATCACAATTTTGTCCAAATCCGTGGATTGATAACAATCCAGCTAAAAGAATTAATATAATTCTCATCTTCTTTTATTTTTATAATCAACGAGTAAATATCCAAAGTACTCTAATATATCCGATTTGTATTCACCATCGAAACTGAAATCACCAACCCGATTTTCGTAACAAATATAACAAAAATTCAACCCGCTCCCTACCAACCAAAAAAGGCAGACAAGGATTATCTCCCCATCTGCCCTTTCACTTAAAATCTATCAATACTGTTCGTTACTTCCTTGCGCTCAGCATAATGTCAAGCATTTTAATGGCGGCATCCGGAATTACAGTTCCGGGGCCAAATATCGCCATAGCACCAGCTTTGTAAAGGAAATCATAGTCCTGGGCCGGAATAACTCCACCCACAATCACCATAATATCTTCGCGGCCAAGCTTTTTCAGCTCTTCAATTACCTGAGGAACCAGGGTTTTGTGTCCTGCAGCAAGGCTGGAAACGCCAAGTACATGCACATCGTTTTCCACTGCCTGTCGTGCAGCTTCGGCCGGAGTCTGGAACAAAGGTCCGATGTCAACATCAAATCCTATATCGGCATAACCGGTAGCAACTACTTTGGCACCGCGGTCGTGACCATCCTGACCCATTTTTGCAATCATAATGCGGGGGCGGCGGCCGTCAAGGGCGGCAAATTTGTCGGCAAGCTCACAGGCTTTTTTGAAGCTGTCGTCATTGGCCGATTCTGAGGAGTAAACTCCTGAAATTGAACGTATCACGGCTTTGTACCTTCCATAAACTTTTTCGAGTGCCATAGAAATTTCACCCAGCGAAGCACGTTTGCGGGCGGCATCAATGGCCAGAGCAAGCAGGTTGCCTTCGCCGGTTTCAGCCGAACGGGTAAGTGCATCAAGTGCAAGCTGAACTTCCTCGTTGTTGCGGTTGGCGCGCAGTGCAGCCAGTCGCCTGAGCTGTGCTTCGCGCACTGCAGTATTGTCAACCTCAAGGGTATCGATAGGATCTTCTTTTGCAAGACGATATTTGTTCACACCCACAATGGTGTCGCGGCTTGAGTCGATGCGGGCCTGTTTGCGGGCAGCAGCTTCTTCAATACGCATTTTAGGAATTCCGGTTTCAATGGCTTTTGCCATTCCACCCAGTTGCTCAACTTCTTCAATCAGTTTCCAGGCTTTATGGGCAATCTCCTGAGTAAGTGATTCCACATAATATGAACCTCCCCAAGGGTCAACAACTTTGCAGATGTTGGTTTCTTCCTGAAGATAAATCTGGGTGTTGCGGGCAATCCGTGCTGAAAAGTCGGTAGGCAAAGCAATGGCTTCGTCGAGAGCATTGGTATGCAGACTCTGGGTATGTCCCAAAGCTGCTGCCAGCGCTTCAACGGCAGTACGTGCTATGTTGTTGAAAGGATCCTGCTCGGTGAGACTCCATCCCGATGTTTGGGAGTGGGTGCGCAATGCCATCGATTTGACATCCTGTGGGTTGAATTGTTTTACAATTTTCGCCCAAAGTAACCTTGCAGCACGCATTTTGGCAATTTCCATAAAGTGGTTCATGCCAATGCCCCAGAAGAATGACAAACGTGGCGCAAAAGCATCAACCGGAATGCCGGCCTGAATTCCGGTGCGGAGATATTCCAAACCATCGGCCAGGGTGTAAGCCAGTTCAATATCGGCAGTAGCGCCGGCTTCCTGCATATGATAACCGCTGATGGAGATAGAATTGAATTTTTTCATGTTCTTCGAAGTAAATTCAAAAATATCTGCAATAATTTTCATGGAAGGCGTTGGCGGATAAATATAGGTGTTACGCACCATAAACTCTTTCAGAATATCGTTCTGAATGGTTCCGCTGAGCTGATCCATTGAAACACCCTGCTCTTCGGCGGCAACAATGTAGAAGGCAAGTACAGGAAGTACGGCACCGTTCATGGTCATTGAAACCGACATTTTATCGAGGGGAATCTGATCGAAAAGAATCTTCATGTCGAGGATTGAGTCGATGGCAACACCTGCTTTCCCGACATCGCCAACCACACGTTCGTGGTCAGAGTCGTATCCGCGGTGGGTTGCAAGGTCGAATGCCACTGAAAGTCCCATCTGACCGGCTGCAAGATTCCTGCGGTAAAACGCGTTGGACTCCTCAGCGGTTGAGAACCCGGCATACTGACGTATGGTCCAGGGTTTCATTACATACATGGTACTGTATGGGCCGCGGAGATACGGAGCAATGCCGGCAGCATAGTTCAGGTGCTCCATTTTATCAAGATCAGCAACCGTAAAAACGGGCTTCACAGGGATCTGCTCGGTGGTAATCCAGTTGCAACCCTTTGGCAGGGAGGCAGGATCACTCTTTCCGATTGACCTTATTTTTACATTTTTAAAATCAGGACGCATATTTTTTAATTCAAAGATTTAAGATTCAATGATTCAAAGATTCAAGAATTCAAAGATTAGCTTCGCTGAGCTCCCTTCGGTCGGTTCAAAGATTCCAGGATTCTAGGATTCAAAGATTACAACATAACACCCAGCTTCTGCTGGAATGCATACAAGGTATCCAGCACATTGGCCCTGGCATGAATGAATTCATCCACTCCGGAAGCTTTTAATGTGTCGATGATTTCTTTGGGATATCCGGCAACAACCACCTGAACTTCAGGATTGGCTGATTTCAGGGCGATGGCTGCTGCGGGTGCGATTTCGGCGTATTCTTCGTCGCTGCTGCACAAAACCACTATGTCGGCATTGGCGGCAATTGCTGCTTTTACGCCCTCTTCAACCGTTGCAAAACCTGCATTGTCGGTTACTTTATATCCTGCACAACCAAAGAAACCTGTGCTGAACCCTGCCCGGGCTTTACGCATGGCCAGATTGCCAATGGTAAGCAGAAATACATGAGGGCGTTTTCCAACTTCATTTTCATGAATTTCAGTGGCAAGTCTCAGATCTTCAAAAGCATCGGCTCCGCGGTAAGATTCCATGATTTTGTAAATCGGTGTAGGATCTACGGAAGTTTCATTTTCAGTCTCTATTTCCTCGTCAGCCTGAATTTTTTCAAGCATTTTTTCAAGATGATTGGGATGCTGATTGGTTCCCAAAAGAGTGGTACGGCGAGCAGCAATGTCAGCATTCTGCTTTTTGGCACTGCCTGCAACTGCATCCTGAATAATTCCGGCTTTTACAGCTTCTATCATTCCTCCTTTTTCTTCAATTTCGAGAAAAAGCTGCCATGAAGCATCTGCCATTGAAGCGGTCAGACTTTCAATATAATAAGAACCGGCAGCAGGATCAACAACTTTTTCAAGACTTGATTCTTCTTTCAGAATTATCTGCTGGTTGCGTGCTATGCGGGTCGAGATTTCATCGGGCTCTCTGTAATTCAGATCAAAAGGAAGCACGGTAATCATGTCAGCGCCACCCAGAGCAGCCGACATGGCTTCGGTGGTGGTTCGCAATGCATTTACATAAGGATCGTAAATGGTTTTGTTCCAGTTGGCTGTTGAAACGTGAATGCGCATCGCTGCACTTTCCTGTGATTCGGGTTTGTATTGCTCAACTATTTTGGCCCACAACAACCTTGCAGCGCGTAGTTTGGCAATTTCCATAAAGTAATTGCTTCCTGCTGCAAAGTGAAAAATAATAGATTTTGCAGCTAAGCCAGCCTCCACGCCATTTGAAGTAAGATAGGCCATGTATTCATTGCCTGATGCCAGCGCAAAAGCAAGTTCCTGGGTAAGTGTGGAACCTGAGTTGTGGAAATATTGTCCGTTTACGGTAATCAGCCTGAAATGCGGAAGTCCCGGTTTTGCATTTTTTACAAGTTCAAGTGCTTCAGCAAGGTCCTTTTCCTGTGAGTAATGGAAATTTCCTTTGAGCAACAAATAGCTGATCGGGTCAAAATCGAATGATCCGCAGGTTTCAGTTGCATCTGCGCCAAGCGCATCAAGCAGAAGCTTTGCAAATTTAGGATACGATTTTGAAGAATTGAAATTGAAAGAAGTTTTGCTTACATCGATGTCCTTCAGAAGAGCTTTCAGGTCTTCGGCAGTGTTCACATTTTCTGTGTTCAGCGACACGGCACTGGCGCCACGGGTGAGTGCATTGGCTGCGATGCGGTTGGCAGTTTTAATGTCGGCAGTTTCAATGTCCTGACAGATTTTCCAGTCGTTTCCATCGGTTTTATTGCCCCTGATGTAGGGGAATTGTCCGGGAAGACTTTCGGTCATTGCTTTGATGCTTTCCAGATCTTCGGCACGGTAGTAAGGCTTGATGCTGAATCCTTCGGCTGTTTTCCAGATCAGCTTCTTTTCGTAATCAGCACCTTTCAGATCAGCCACAATTCTGGCTTCCCATGCATCGGTAGAAACACCGGGAAATTCCTGAAACAGCCCTTCCGTTTTGTTAGTGTTGGTATTATTGTCCATCGCGGGTATATTGATTTTTAAGTAAAAACCTTTTAGAATATTGTTTGTTAAGCGCTTAGCGAAAAACGGTGCAAAGGTATAGGTTTTTTTATCCTGCAAAAGATTTTTAGCTATAATTTAACAGCTTCAAAGTTGCATTTTCAGACATTTTCAACACATGTAAAAAACTCAATATGAATATATTAATTGCTGGTTCAACAGGTTTGGTGGGGCGAAAGTTAGCGGAAGCGCTAAAGCTGGCCGGGCATAAAGTAAGCGGTTTGGGCAGGGCTGATTTTTCGGGAACTGAAGCTGCGCTTGTGCAAAAGGTTGGCATGTCAGAAGTTGTGATTAACCTCTCCGGTGCACCTATAGTAGCCCGATGGTCGGAATCATATAAAAAGGAGATTATCGACAGCCGGATTCTGACCACCCGAAAACTGGTGAGTGCAATAAACAAATCTCCGGTTAAGCCTCGCTTGTTTATCTCAGCTTCTGCTGTGGGCATTTATCCTGATGGAGAGGTATTTACCGAAGAAAATACAAAGTATGGCAGCGATTTTCTTGCCGATGTTTGTAAATTATGGGAAGGTGAAGCCCGGAAATCTCCTGCTGATACCGGTGTCGGCATTTTCAGGCTGGGAGTTGTGCTTGCCCGTGAAGGCGGTGCCCTGCAAAAGATGCTTCTGCCATTTCGTTTGGGATTGGGCGGACCTGTTGCCGGCGGAAAACAGGGATTTTCATGGATACATATCGATGATCTGATGCAGGCATTTCTTTTTGTGATTGAGAAAAACATCAGCGGGATTTTTAACCTCACTGCACCCGAATTAACCGACAATGCCGGATTTACCAAAGCATTGGGCAAAGCGGTGAATCGTCCGGCCTTTTTACCGGTTCCGGCGTTTGCTTTGAAATTGGTTTTTGGCGAAGGAGCTTCAGCACTTACTTCAGGGCAGAAGGTGTTGCCTGCTCGATTGCAGAAGGAAGGTTTTGTTTTTCAATTTCCTAAACTGAAAGAGGCTTTGGAGGATATTGTTCAGAAAAAGTAATTATCTGCAAGAAAATATCAATCACATTTACCCCAAATGAAGGAATTTGGCTTAATTCCTTCATCGTGTTGAAGGAATTAAGCTTAATTGCTTCAATAGCAGAATTCACTGGCTATTATTTAAGCAATTCGTCCAACCTTTCTCTGATGGCTGCCCGGTTTCCCGGATCAGGAGCCTGATCGGCTGAAATATTTCCGTTTCTGTCAACCAACAGATAATGCGGAATGCCAATAATGCCGAATTTTTCTTTCAGCACTTTTCCTTGTTCTTTGTCAAGCCAGTAATGGTAGCCGCTAACCTGATCCTGTTTAATTACCTGATCCCATCTTTCGTTTTTGCAATTATATCCAAAATACAGAAAGACCACATCTTTTCCGGCATATTCTTTTTTTAATCTTGCGGCTGGTTTAAATCCTGCCCTGCAAGGTGAACACCAATCAGCCCAGAAGTCAATATATATAACCTTGCCCTTGAATTGCTGAATAATTTTATTGAAAAATTCATCGCCTTCCTCCGCATTTTTTATCTGGCTGATGAAAAAAGTGTTTTCAGCATAATCAGCAAATTCTGATGCAGCTTCTGCTTCCTTTTTATGGTATTCAAGTGATAACTTCTTAAGTATCGGATCATCTATGTTGTTTGTTATCCACAAATTTAATTCAGGCCCGGGAGGATTGTTTTCGAAAAATCTATTAATACAATAAGCCGCATACAATTGTGAAATGAGATTTTTGTTATGCTTATCCAATACAAAGTCAAGCTCTTTTAGGAGGGTGTGAAGGTGGATGCTGTCAGGGATCTTTTCCCAATACTTACTCCACAATTCATTATAAGGTTTCCGAAGTGCCGCAACTCTTTTATTTAAGAAAAGATCATAATCAGAGCTTTCAAGCGGATAAATATTCCCCTGATTGAGCAGTTCTGCTGTAATTGCCGGAACATCTATCAATTCTTTTATCAATTTCTGTTCTTCAGTGCTTTTGCTTTGGCTGAGCATAAATTGCAGGCGATATTTTGCAATATCCTCCGATATATTACTCAGTGGTTGCTGTCTGTAGAAAATGTTCAGGTAGTTGAGATAACTCAGGAAGTCCGTATTAATCAAATTCAACGATGAAGCATTCAGTTCGGGAATTTGTTCAATATATGGTGCTGCCAGATACTGGAATCGTGTCCCGGAAATCTGATAATGATATAGATGGTGCAACAATTCAATTTCGAGGATTCCATGAACGCATTCCTCTGCTTTTTTACTGTTTCTCATCTCAAGAATCAGAGAATCCATCATCGCTGTTTCCTGACTGTACACTTCCTTTCGCCAACCGATGTATTCCATCTGAGACATTTCATCAATGGCATCAAATTTCTTTAACGGTGATGTATTGGAGTTGCGGTATAAATGGTGTAAAAGTAAAATAAGTTCTTCCGAAAGACGACCATATTCACCCATATAATGGTTTATCTGCCAATCGGTCAGGCCTTCCCACTTTCGTGCATCATTGGTGACATCCAACAGCAAATTGTTAAAACCGATCATTGCAGAACTCCCTGGTTGAATGACAATTCTTGTTTGAGAACTACCCTCTATCGACAGATAAATAATCTGAAGATTAAATGCCCTGAACCTGGCTTCAAATCTTCCGGTTGTGTCTATATTGAATCTGGTTTCTTCTTCTTCAAAAACGTTCGAAAACACGTTCCGATGATAAATACTTCCGGTGCCATCATAAATATCAGGATCATAATCTTCAATAAATCCCCTTATGGTAACAGTATCATCCATCATTTGAAGCTCTTCAAAACCCTGCATGTCATAATTCCGGAAATCGGGTCTGGCAGCTTTCTTTCGGGTGAGGCGTTTATCAATATTATTGTTATCGGTAATTTTCAGGCTAAGGCTGTCTTCAAGCACTGCCTTCAGACTTATTGTTTGAGTTCCTTCGGTTAACTTAATCACGAATTTACTTTTGTTGCCACTGATGGACTTGTAATCCCAGAATTTATTGTCGTAAACTGCAAAATCGGGTTGCAAACTGATAATCCATTCAATGGAATCATTGGCACTTAACCAGTTCCCTTTGAGTTCCTGAGGAAGTTTGGTTTGAGTTGAACATGAAATAAGAATCGTAAAAATCAGTGAAATCGGAAGGATGGCTCTCATGATATTGGATTTTTTGAATGATAAAATTGTGCATGCTGATTATATATAGAGATTCTCAGGCCAATACGCGGTATCTGATTATCGATAGTCAAATAACGTGATTTATTTTGTATTATTTAATTTGTATGAAGTTTTATTATAGCAGTTTTCACCTTTTATACTAAAACAAGTAATTCGGATACAATGTCGTTTAGTTAAGGAATATTGTCTTCGACTCCGCTCAGACTGACAGTCATCCTGAGCGGAGTCGAAGGATATTTGATTCACTTTTATACAAATCCGAAACCTTAACTAAACGACATTGAATTCGGATAAGTTAAAACTGAATTGTAAATAATACTTTATTACTAATCCATGCTTTCTCTTGATTTTCAGCAGATAAATAAGCACAATCATAGCTTGATTTGCCAATAATTCTTACTTTAGCAACTCTAAAAATTCACTCACCAAACCAATTGACCATGATTAAAAGAGTTTTGCTTATCGTGCTGGCAGTCAGTCTGTCAGTGATGGTGAACGCCATGGACGATGCCCGTCTGCTGCGCTTTCCCGATATCAATAAAAACCTTATCGCCTTTGTTTATGCCGGCGATATATGGAGTGTAAATGCCAGTGGGGGAGAGGCAAAACGCCTTACCTCGCACGAAGGGCTGGAATTGTTTCCAAAGATTTCGCCCGATGGCAAATGGATTGCATTTTCTGCTGAGTACTCAGGCAGCCGGCAGATATGGGTGATGCCTTCAGCCGGTGGATCGGCCCGTCAGCTAACATATTACAACTCTGTGGGAGTTATGCCTCCCCGCGGTGGTTATGACAATGTGGTGCTCGATTGGACCCCCGACAGCAAGGAAATTCTAATCCGGGCTAACCGCACCACTTTTGGTGAGCGAAACGGAAAATATTTCCTGGTAAGTCTCGATGGCGGACTCGAAAAGCCACTCCAGATTGTGAATGGCGGATTTGCAAACTTTTCACCTGATGGTAAAAAACTGGCTTTTACACCGGTCGATCGCGAATTCCGTACATGGAAACGCTACAAAGGCGGACGTGCCACCGAACTCTGGACTTATGATCTGGAAAATGATGTTGCTGAACAGATTACCAAATTTGCCGGTTCAGATCAGTGGCCAACCTGGTGGGGAAATGATATTGTTTTTGCTTCGGACCGCGACCTGCGCCTGAATCTTTATCGCTACAATACAGCAAGTAAACAAACAACCCAGCTCACTTTTCATAAAGATTTTGATGTAATGTGGCCTTCCGGCGAAAACGGACAGATCGTATATGAAAATGGCGGCTTTCTCTATAAACTCGATATCGTATCCGGTCGTTCTGAAAAAATTACAGTGAACCTGAATTTCGACAATCCGAATCTGGTCTCTTATTACAAAAATGTGAAGGACGATGTCCACAGTTTCTCGGTTTCTCCTACCGGAAAACGCGCCCTTTTTGATGCCCGTGGCGATATTTTTTCGGTTCCCGCCGAAAATGGTGTGATCGAAAATCTGACACAAACCCCCGAAGCCCGGGAGATTTATCCGATGTGGTCGCCAAACGGGAAGTACATCTCATATTACTCCGATGCCACAGGGGAGTATGAAGTTTATCTTCTTGAGAACAAAAAAGGAGCAAAGCCACGGCAGTTAACTACAAACTCCGCAGCCTGGAAATACGAGGCCGATTGGTCGCCCGACAGCCGCTACCTGATATACAGTGATCGCACCATGAAATTATGGCTGATAGATGTTGAATCAGGCAAACAAACCGAAGTGGATAAAGCAACGATGAGCGAGATTCGTTCTTATTCATTTTCGCCTGATTCCGAATGGATTACTTATCACAAAGAGAGCAGCAACGGAATGGCGGCAATTTGGGTTTATCACATCCCCTCAGCAAAAGCCACCCAATTGACCGATGATCGTTTCAGCGATTTTACACCCGTTTTCGGGAAATGCGGAAAGTTCATCTTCTTTGTGTCAAACCGCGATTTTAACCTTGAATTTTCGAGTTACGAGTTTGATTACCTGTACAATAATGCTGCAAAAATTTATGCAGTGGCCCTTAAAAATGATGGCTCAAAATTATTTACTGATAAAAATGATATTGAGCCTGTAAATGAAGAGAAAAAATCTGAAACTCCGGCCAAAGACAGCAAGTCAAAATCGAAAGATGAGCCAGAGAAAAAAGAGGATAAAGTAAAAGTCAGCATTGACTTTGAAGGCATCAACAACCGTGTGGAAGCGTTGCCGGTTTCGTCAGGCAATTACCGAATTATTGGTATGGCTGATGGCGGTTTGCTTTACGCTGTTGATGACAAAATAATGCGATACAACGCCGCTGATCGTAAAACCGAAGAGATTATGGAACGGGCATTTATGGCCATTCCGACCGCCGATGGTAAAATGTTTATGTATCGTTCAGGAAGCGATTATGGCATTGCCAAAGTATCACCCGGACAGAAAGCCGGCACCGGAAAGCTCGATCTCGACCGCATGGAAATGAAGATTGATCCACGCAGCGAGTGGAATCAGATTTATACGGATGGATGGCGCATTTTCCGCGATTATTTTTATGTGGAAAATCTGCATGGTGTTGATTGGACAGGTCTCAAACAGCGTTATGGAGAGTTGTTGCCATTTGTCGGAAGTCGCTTCGATCTTGATTATATTCTGAACGAAATTGTTTCAGAGTCCAACGCAGGCCATGCCTATGTTGACTGGGGCGATATTAAACGTGTGAAACGTGTAAATACCGGTTTGCTTGGCGCTGAACTTGAACTTGACGCTGCTGCGAACAGATATCGCATCATGAAAATCTACAAAGGCGAAAACTGGAATGAATCGCGCCGTTCTCCACTTACCGCGCAAGGTGTGAATGTGAAAGAAGGCGATTACCTGATCAGCATAAACGGCAAGGAAATCACGGGGAAGGACAATCCTTACTTCTTCCTCGAAAACATGGTTGGAATCCCTGTTGAGATTGCAGTAAATTCAAATCCGGAAACATCAGGAGCTCAGACCTATACCATCAAGCCCATTGAAAGTGAGATTGAACTGAAACATTTCAATTGGGTGGAAGAGCGTCGTGCAATGGTAGACAAACTATCGGGCGGAAGAATCGGTTACATCTACGTCCCCAATACATCTTTTGATGGCAACCGTGAACTCTATCGCGGCATGTACACCTATCACGACAAGGAAGCGCTGATTATCGACGACAGATATAACGGAGGTGGGTTTATTCCTGATCGTATGGCTGATCTGCTTGATCGCAAAACACTGACATACTGGCACCGCAACGGAATGTTGCCCAACAAAGCACCAGGCATTGCACACGACGGACCGAAGGTTATGCTGATAAACGGTTATTCATCCTCGGGTGGTGATGCTTTCCCATATTTCTTCAAGAAAATGGGACTTGGCAAACTGATTGGAACCCGCACATGGGGCGGATTGGTTGGCATTTCTGGTAATGCCCGTATGGTGGATGGCGGATATATTTCCGTTCCCCGATTTGGCATTTACAACGAAAACAGCGAATGGATCATCGAAGGAATCGGCGTTTATCCCGATATTGAAGTGGTTGATCGCCCCGAGCAACTTGCCAAAGGCATTGACCCCGGTATTGAAAAAGCGGTGGAAGAGTTACTGAAAGAACTCGAAGCAAATCCGGTGAAAAAAGTTCTGACACCAAAATCCCCAGATAGATCGGGTTGGATTGAGGTAGAAATAAAGTAGGATTCAGGATTCAAAGATTCAAAGATTCAAAGATTCTAGGATTCAAGGATTCAAGGATTCAAAGATTCAATGATTCAAGGATTCAAAGGATTCAAGGATTCTAGGACTTTCTTTTCAATATAGCTTTATAAAAGGTCAGCGGTTTCTGAAATCGCTGGCTTTTTTTTTCTTTATCTGGTTTTATTGTTGAAAATCAGCTTATTAAAATAAATCAGTGTTATTCAGATAATTATATCTATCTTTGCCGCTCATTAAAGTAGCTGATCTTCATTTATAGGTTTATATCCTTTCCTGCCCGTCGAACCTTCGTTAATTCACGATTCTTTCAGAACTTAACTCAGGCCCCTCCGATAAGTCACGGTTGTTTACCGGCTGCGATCACTTTTATTAATTTTACATGACATTCGAAAATCTGAACATCATTGCGCCCATAGTCCAGGCCTTGCAACAAAAGGGCTATATTGAACCAACACCAATACAGGAAAAAGCAATCCCACATCTATTAAGAGGCTCCGATGTTTTCGGAACTGCCCAGACCGGAACCGGCAAAACTGCCGCATTTGCCATTCCCATTCTTCAAAAACTGTACGAAGCCCGCGCCGACCGTAAAACAGCCGGAATAAGAGCATTGGTGCTTGCACCAACCCGCGAACTTGCCATACAGATCAGCGAAAGCTTCAGCGATTACAGCAAAGGCCTGAAATTAAGGCACACCGTAATTTACGGCGGCGTTTCACAAAATCCGCAGACAACCATTCTCCGCAAGGGAATTGATATTCTGATAGCTACACCAGGTCGTTTGCTCGATCTTATGAACCAGGGCTTTGTACGCCTCGATACCGTTGAGTTTTTTATACTTGATGAAGCCGATCGTATGCTCGATATGGGTTTTGCACCCGACATCAAACGCATTATTGCAAAGTTGCCGGCCCGCAAACAAACCGGGTTCTTTACAGCAACCATCCCCAACGAGATAAAAGCTTTGGCCGACAGCCTGCTTAACAATCCAGTTAGGGTAAATGTGGCGCCAATTTCAGCGCCCGCCGAAATGGTGAACCAATCGGTTTACTATGTTGAAAAGGCTGACAAACGCGCCATGCTTCAGCAGGTTTTTGAATCGGAAGAGATTGAAACTGCACTTATTTTTACCCGCACCAAACACGGCGCCGATAAAGTTACCCGCGAGCTGATTAAAATCGGTATTTCTGCGGTTGCCATTCATGGCAATAAATCGCAGAATGCCCGTCAGAAAGCTTTGCAGGGATTTAAAGACCGCAGCATCAAAGTTTTGGTTGCCACCGATATCGCTTCACGCGGAATTGATGTTGACAAACTTTCGCATGTGATCAACTTCGAGCTTCCTGAAGTGCCTGAAACTTATGTTCACCGCATTGGGCGGACTGCACGTGCCGGCGAATCAGGAACAGCCATTTCATTTTGTGCTGCCGAGGAAAGAGGAAGTCTGAAAGACATCAACAAACTGCTGCCTCACGCTATCGAAGTAAGAAAAATGCCGGGTTTTGTTCCACAGATAAGGGTGCCTGAAATGGCTTCCACCGAACGAAGTGAAAGACCCCGTCCAAACTTCCGACCATCAGCAAGCGCAGGAATGGGCAAAGGCTCATTCAGAAGAAAACGTTAATCCTGAATCTGAAACCTAACATAGACAAAGGCCTGAATGCAAATTCAGGCCTTTGTTGTTTTTGTATGCATTGAGAAAAATCAATGCAATTGCAGTCGGTTTATTTTACCATTACTTTGCGGGTGGTGATGCCATTGCTGTTCATCAGACTAACAACATAAATTCCGTTTGCAAGCTTTCCTGCATCAATCTTCATGTTGTTCGAACCATTACCCTGCAGACTGATGGCAGTGCGACCATCAAGGCCGGTGATTTTAATATCTCCTTTAATTGAGTTGGTGGAGCGTATTTCAATGATACCGTTGGTTGCAAATACCATGAATTCACTGGAATTGTCAGCGCCATCAATGCCAAGGGTTCCGAAGATAAGTTCAAAACGGTTGGCATCATCACCTTCTTCTGCAGTGAATGAGTATGTTGACTGCCCGTTCAGATCCTGAATAGTAGCTGTTTTCTTGTCGTGCAGGTAAAGAATCATACCAGGAAACAGCTCTTCAGCATCAATCTGAAGTGTGTATCCGGCGGCTTCATTTTTCACAAAACCCAGTTGAATAACATTTCCGGAAGCAACCGAAGGAATGCTGTTCAGCGAAAGCATTTCGTCACCGGCAATGCTGTAGAGCTGAGGTGCAAATCCGGCAAGAAAACGTGAATCACGTTCGCGATCGTAGCCAGCAGTGGCCATTGACGCAACAATAATTCTTGAATGCTGGGTTGTATTCATGGTTGTTTCGCTTACCGAAAGTGCAATTCCTTCTCCCTGAACGGGCGAAGAACTTGCTCCTGAATGAGTACGGTTTGAAGGATCGAATGCAAATGCAGGAGTGCTTGCTTCAGCCGATACAAAGAAGCCTGTCATTGCAGGAAGCACTGCCATTGGAAGAACATCTTCAAAGGAACCTTCAGCAGCATTGTACATTTTTACTATTGAAGAGAAATCAGTATTATCGCCAAGCCATTCAACCGAAGAGGTGTAAGGATTGCCAAGCAGATGCCAGCCTGAAGCTGCAGTAAGGTTTGCATCAACGCTATTTCCGGTAAGATTACCTGATAAAACGCGGGTTCCGGCTTCGCCAAAACGTGCAATGTAACCGCTTCCTGATTGGAATTCGGATTCAAATTCAGGATTCCACACACCGCCTTCAAGCTTCAGGCTAATCCATGAGGAAGATGCGGCATTCCATTTCAGCATATGATCGTTGTTTCCGGCAAACAGTGGCGAGATTTCCTGACCCGTTACCGGGAAAGCCATCAGACTGCTTTCGATAATATTACCTGAAGCCTCTGTCATAAACTCAACACTGGCCGGAACTGTTTCCTGATTAAGGATAAGTGAAGCCTGCATTTCTGCTGAAGCTTTGAGCACAAGGCCGCTGTTTCCGGCATTATTGGTAATTGTTCCGTTAACGGTGACTTTGGCATCGGGGAGCAAAGTAAGGCTTGCTCCAGGATGAATATTTACTCCTTCTATTGAAAGGGTTCCGCTGATTTCAGGCTGATTTGCTGAAGGAAATACATCAGCGGTATGACCTGATGCAGGTACTGAAAGTCTCCAGTTTGCGGCATCGTTCCAGTTGCTGTTTCCATTGCCTGTCCAGTAATTGGTGGCCGGCATCAGCGAAATGTTGTCAATAGCAAGTATGTGTCCGTTATTATCTTCGTAAACAAATGCCAGCCTGATGGTTTGGCCGTTAAAAGCGTCCATATTGAGGTGAACCGGCAACTCATAGTTGTTTGCATCAGTTGCTGTGGTCCATGACATGAGTGTACTCCATGTTCCGTTACTCAATACATTTACGTGAAAACGTGTGGGATTGGCTTCGTCGTTCAGGAATTTCAGACGGAAAGACAGGTCGGTCTGGTCCGCAGCAGGCATCATTATTTCGCCGGTAACCAACCAGTTGAATCCTATTGCTGAACTTTCGATGGCAGCTGAACGGGAGCCGGCATAAATATAGTCTGCTCCATTATTGCCAAACGATTCAGGAGTGCATACAAACCAGGTATTTCCTGAAGGTGATACAAGGTTGTTTCCGTTAAGTCCTCCGTCCGCTGCTGTGTTTTGCAGAACCTCCCAGCAATCGAAACCGCTGTTCAAAGCTTCAAAAGTTTCATCCCATGGAGTGTTTGCAAAGCAGAGCGTGGCAAATGAAACAGGTCCGGCCCAGTTGCTTGTGCTTTCGTCATCACAGGCAGCACGAACGTAAACATCGTAGCTTGCGTTGGCTTCGAGTTCGTTGAGGCTTAAGGTATTTTCCAATACTCCTGTAATAAGCGTTCCGTTTCCGGGTTCAAATCCGGCAGGCCCGTATTCAACATCCCAGGCAGTGGCAGGTTCAACGCCAGTCCAGCTGATGTTTGCTGAAGCTGAAGATACTTCAGAAACAGCCAGATCAACAGGCGGAAAACAGCTCACAGGAATTGTGATAAGGAATTCATCCACAAACAGGTTATTGCCCAGTTCGCTGTTGCCTTTAAGTACGATGTAAGCCAGTTTGTCTTTATAGGTAGCAGGTAATTCGTAGGTGTAAAGATGCCAGCCGTCTTTATCGGTTTCAGGACTCAGTTGGGTGGAACGATGAACAGTGCCGAGTAGTGTAGCGAATCCGGTTGAAGGAGTAAGGTTGGTGAAAATTTCCACTTTATCAGCAACGGCAGGTAAATCATTGTCGCGGTATATCCAGAAACTGATTTCATAATCATCATTTCCAAACATTACAGGAGGCGAAACCAACAGCCCGCTGGTACCAGCCTGGTAAAAATTGCTGTTGAAACGTGCCATTGCTGCTCCGTTCTGAGGTTCGCACACAGGGTTGGCTCCTGTTGTCTGTCGATCCCATATGCCTGCACCTGCACCGGCGAGTTTCTTATTCTCCCATGAAGCGGGTGGGAAAATTTCATCATCAAATCCCTGAAGATATGGGAAAGTGGTGATCGGATCTTTAAGGGTGGTGGCTGCAGCTGCGAGTCCGGGTGAATACTCCGGTACATCATTCAGCGACCATGCTTTGTAAAAATAAGGGGTGTTGCTTGATAGATCAGTGTGCTGAAAGGAGGTTGCAGAACCTTTGTAAAGGATTGTTCCCCCGCCCTCAATGTTATCACCGGCTTCATAGGCTTGTTCCTGCACAGGATCACCAAAAGTATCGCTGGTGTTCCATGCAATCATAACATCATCATTCTCTGAATTTTTTACCCAGTTCAGGTTTATCTGTGTATTATTTTCCGGCAGTGCTGTAAATGCCAGCGGATTGTTGACCAGAATCATCTGATTGAGGGTTTCGAGCAAAGCACTGTGCGCATTGGCTCTGCCGGCTCCGAGTTTATCAATAAAACCGGGATTTACACCATAATGGTCGTCTGATGTTGACTGAATTATATCAACAATCTGCTGCGGAGTCAGTTGCCCGTAAGCAAGCGATACCATCAGCGCTGCGATACCTGAAACGTGAGGACAAGCCATTGAGGTTCCTTCATAAAACCCATAGTTATTGTTTCTCCAGCAGCTCAGAACACCACGTGTGGTCACCTGATTGGTTTCACCGCCTGGTGCGGAAATATCAACCCATGTTCCATAATTGGAATACCATGCTTTCTTGTCCTGGTTATTAGTAGCGGCAACTGAGAATGTACCTGAGTAATAACCGGGATAGTAGTTTCCCTGACTGTTGCTGTTGCCGGCGGCAAAAATTGTAATTCCACCATCAACCATGGCATCACCACCACCGTTGATGTTAAAATAATCTATTGCATCAAGTACATTCTGGTCGTAATTATTAGGTGAAGTATAACCCCATGAGTTTTGCGAAATGGCAGCTCCGTTGTCGGCAGCGTATACGGGCGCATTATGAAATCCGCCACTTGATGAGTTTGTAAAAACCTGACACGACATAAGCCTTACACCATCACCGGGGCCTGTACCACCGGCAACACCGGCAATTCCAACACTATTGTTGTTTACTCCGGCTACTGTTCCCGCTACATGCGCACCGTGGTCACCAGGGCTTATGGTTGAAGAGTTGTTTACAAAATTATATCCTATTCCCGACCACATATTGGCAGCAATATCGGGGTGACTGATGGCAACGCCTTCATCAACGATGGCAACAATAACTTCCGAATTACCTTTTGTAATTTCCCATGCTTCAGGAAGATCGATATCTGCATCGACAGTTCCGTTTTGCTGACCGGTATTGTGGTAGTGCCATTGCTCATCGTAGCGCGGATCATCGGGTGTCCAGGCGGGTCCTTTGAAGCTGAAATTTTCAGGTGCTCCCATTGGTTTATCGGTATAAACCGGAACTTTTACATATTCGGGTTCAGCAATCATTACCGCAGAGAGTGCATCAAATTTCCGCACGAGATTGATGACATCTACCGATTCATCAAAATACAGATAGTACCAGAGGTGGAAACCCCATGCGCGGTGGCGTTCAGCAAATTCTGCGGTGAAGGCCGGAGAGCTGAAGGTTTTCCCGAAATTACTGATACCGTATTGACGGATTAACTGATCAATAGCCGGAATGCCAAAAACTACAGTTCCATTGGATACTGTTGCAGGCATTTCGTCCATCAGTTGAGTATAGGATTCCTGTAGTTTGATTTTGATTACTCCTTTGTGGTAAGCATTTTCAGGCACGGCATCGAGGTTAATTTCAGGACGCTCTCCCCGCTGAACACGATAGGTTTGCTGTGCAATGCCCTGGTTCAGAATCAGTACAGTCAGAAAAAGGAATAGAATTCTCATGAGTTAATTGTTTGAGTTGATAAAATACGTTAAAAGCTGCCGGGTTTGATTGGTTTCATGCCAAAAGAATATCTCCATTTGAGATGATTCCGGTGGGAGATTCCTCAGAAAATTGAAATATGCAATCCCGTTTTGCAAATAATCAGGTTGCTAAATTATATTAAATCTAAATAGTGAAAGTAATTTTTTTTAAAATCATCAGAATTTATATGCATGGTGAATGCAAACAAACTGTTCATTGCAGGTTGAAACATGAGATATAATATAGGAAATCTGAAATTTCCGAAGAAAATTTGTTACGTAATTTTTTGTTCAATAAATATTAATGTGTTCTGAAATTATACTTGGCTGAAAACTGTATAAGTAAAGATATTTTGCAATTTTCGGGCCTTTTGTAGAATTTTAGCGTCGGGTATAAAAATGTTTTAACCCAGCTAATAATTTATTTTCTCACAGCATAACTTCACACACATTCTATCGCATAGTCGATTTCTGTCATACTTTTGCTGTCGGGTAAACACAAACCAAAGTAGCTTGTTTATTCTCAAAAGCCCCTGCTATGTCTGAAAAATTGCCCAACCGCCTTATTCATGAAACCAGTCCTTACCTTCAGCAACATGCATTTAATCCTGTTGATTGGTATCCGTTTGGAGATGAAGCCTTTGAACTAGCCCGAACTTCCAATCGCCCGTTGCTTATCAGCATTGGTTATTCGGCATGTCACTGGTGTCATGTAATGGAGCACGAGAGTTTCAGCAATCCTGAAGTTGCGGCAATAATGAACCGCGATTTTGTTTGTGTAAAGGTTGATCGCGAAGAACGCCCCGATGTGGATCAGGTTTTTATGGCCACAGTTCAGTTGCTGCACAACAACGGAGGCTGGCCATTGAATTGTTTTGCTTTGCCTGATGGGCGGCCATTTTGGGGAGGCACATATTTCAGGCCTGCTCAATGGACAGAATTACTGGGGCAGATCAGTGCGTTGTATAACCGCAGTATTTCCGAATTGAATGAGCAGGCTAAACGAATTTCAGAAGGTATTGCCGGAATGAGCATTATTGACCTTCCAGCGGACAATCAGCGACCAGACCTTGACTTTGTCAATGAAATGTACAATCAGTTGTCGCTGCGATTTGATACAGATTATGGCGGAATGATTGGTGCACCCAAGTTCCCGATGCCGGTGGTGTGGGAATTTGTTGCCGGTTATTTCCAATTGGCCAAGTTACCCGAAGCCCTCAATCAATTGTCGCTTACCCTGCGAAAAATGGCTATGGGCGGCATTTTCGATCAGATTGGCGGTGGCTTTGCACGCTATAGCACTGATAAATACTGGAAAGTCCCTCATTTTGAAAAGATGCTTTATGACAATGCGCAGCTTATCTCTCTTTATTCAAAAGCTTATGCATTGACCGGCGATACACAGTTCAGGGATACACTGGACAAAATCCTGTTTTTTGTAAAAAACGACTTCACTTCAGAAGAAGGATATTTTTTTGCCGCGCTCGATGCGGATTCAGAAGGCGAAGAGGGGCGCTTTTATCTTTGGAATCGGGAAGAAATAAAGCAGCAGTTGCCTGAATACGGCGATCTGGTGGCTGATTATTTTGGTGTAGATAAAGAGGGTGCCTGGGAAAAAGGCAAAAGCATTTTGTTGCGCCCGGTTTCTGATGCTTTATTTGCATCAAGGCAACACCTGAGCGAAGAGGAATTGCGTCAGCTAATAAAAATGTCATCGACTGTTTTGCTCAAAGAGAGAAATACCAGGATTAAGCCCGGACTTGACAATAAAATGATTGTTTCATGGAATGCTTTAATGATTAAATCATTGGTTGATTCATTCCATAGTTCGTGTAATCAAAGCAGCAAGGAGGCTGCGCTAAAAGCAGCACATTATATCACAGATAAAATGATGCTGCCCGATGGAAGTCTGTTGCGGACTCCCGGCAAGGAAAAGTCCGGCATTTCAGGTTTTCTTGATGATTATGCTTTTACCATCCGGGCTTTTATTTCGCTTTACCAGCTTGATTATGAAGATGTTTGGCTTTTCAGAGCAAAGCAACTCTGCGAAAAGGTATTTGACGATTTCAGCGATAAAACTTCACCTTTGTTCTGGTACACGCCTCAAAAGCAAGCTGAGCAGTGGTCGTTGGTAAGGGTTAAGGAAGTTACCGATGGTGTTGAGCCATCAGGAAATGCAGTGATGGCTGAAAATCTCTTCGTTCTTGGGCTATATTTCGAAAAGCAAGAATGGCTGAAATATTCCGAAGATATGGTAATAAACATGAAAAACAGGATTCAGGCCTACCCATCTTCTCACGCACATTGGGCGCAAGTGGTTGCAATGCAGGTTAATGGAGTAACCACGGTGGTTTCCACAGGAACTCAGGCAAGGAAATATACAGAAGCACTTCGCCGGAAAAACAAAGCATTTACCATTTTTGCAGCCGCTTCAAATGAGAGTGAGCTGCCAATTTTCGATAACAGGTTTAAGACAGGTGAATCTCTGATTTATGTTTGCAAAGGCACGGTGTGTGATGCGCCGGTAAACAAGCCCGAAGATGCCGGCTTTTAGTTTATGATTGCAATCCTGACAAAGAATAGTTTGCATGTTGTTTGGCAGAAGTGGAGTTCAATCATTAGTTTGGCTTTTTCGGGCCGCTTGCTTAAAATTCAATAATGGATTTAAAGGTGAATTATGGCGAACCCTTTACATACTTGCAGTTGAATATTCTTCTAAGGGTAATAATTCAGGTCTCCTGGATTTATATGCTTCGGCAGCTGGTTTTAGTTTTTGTGAAAGGTAAATCATGTTAATTCCGAACCTTGAAGATGGAATAAGCATATTGCCATTCATGTCCTGAATAATGCTATTGTCGGGAAATTCACATTTGGAATCGCAAAGCAATTTATTGTAAAGGAACTTCAATTGTTTGTCAGTACTTTTCGATTGTATTATTATGGGATTAACCTGAAGTATTCCGGCTACCAGTTCCCCTTTTATAAAATGAAAAAAGTGTGATATTCTGTAGTTTAAATTTGAGTCGTCTAGGACTAATATGCGGTGATTCTTGTTATAGGCATTTTGAAAAGTTTTCCCTTTCATCCTGAGCAGTTCAGTTACTTTTTCAACAGAAGCCTCGTAAGGGATTAAATTGTTGTATAATAATGATTTTCCTGTTTTCACTACTTTTCGGGTGGTAAAGATCAATTCATCTTCAATTAATCTGTCAAGATTAAAGCTTTGATTGGCCAAATATTCCGGGTCAATTAACCTGACTTTGTTAAACAAAGCTTCTACTCTGGAAGAGAGGAAGTTTATCATTCTTTATGATTTTAGCAGTAAATTTTTCAATCACACACAATTAATTTTTCTCCGTTTAAGCCAAGAATCTTACCTCCTTCCTTTATAATGCTGATTTATGAAAATGCAAGTGTTTGCTGATAAAACATTTTTTCAGCATTTCCTTTATGTTGATGATGTTAACCGGGTACGAGATTAAAAATTCCATACCTGCATCATAGCAATCCCGTTTGGTTTCCTGGTCATCAAATGCGGTCACTGCTACAATCTTTGGGTTGACCCGGTTTTTCGCTGATAAGATGATTTTAGCTGCTTCAATACCGTCCATTTCTGGCATCGAAATATCCATTAAGATGAGATCATAATTATTTTTATTGGCCATTTCAACTGCCTCTAATCCATTTTCAACCAAATCGGCATTTAGATTTAATTTCTTGAGCATCATAATCAGGAGCTTCTGATTCAGGAGGTTGTCCTCGGCAATCAGGACTTTGAGTTGGCTGATTTTTTCCAATTCGTCCGCATCGAAATCTATTGTAATTGGTTGAGAGGGATTTAAATTCATCTTTTTTGATTTAGCAGTATTTTTTTTAATCATACATAATTAATTATTCTCTTTTTAGCCCTGGGTCTTACCTCCTTTCTTTATTACGCTGATATATGGAAATGCTAGTGTTTGCTGATAAAACATTTTTTCAGCATTTCCTTTATGTGGGTATTGCTCACTGGTTTAGATATATATAATACCATTCCCGCATCAGAGCATTCCTGTTTGGTTTTCTGGTCATCAAATGCTGTTATTGCAACAATCTTTGGGTTGTCCCGGTCTTGCGCTGATAAGATGATTTTAGCAGCGTCAATACCGTTCATTACGGGCATCGAAATATCCATTAAGATAAGATCATAATTATTTTTATTGGCCTTCTCAACTGCCTCTACCCCATTTTCAGCCACATCGACATTTATATTTAAATTCTTGAGTAGCATACTCAGAAACTTCTGATTCAGGGGGTTGTCCTCAGCAATCAGGACTTTGAGCTGGCTGATTTTTTCCAATTCGTCCGCATCGAAAATTATTTTAATTGGTTGTGAGGTGTTTAAATTAAAGCCGGAATTGATCTCTTTGTGAAAAAATAACGGAGTACGCTCTGAACCTGCATTATTGGTAAGAAGCTGTCCACTTGGCTTTTTGCTTTCAATCTCTTTTAAATGGTATTTCGTATTTAAGTTGGCGCAATCGTAAATTGTTGCCGTTCCCTTTGAGAATTCAGAAACAATCTCTGAAAAGTTTATGTGATTGTGCAATCCCTTTTCAGATGGTGAGATAGATGAAAAGAAATCACAGGGATTGTCATGCATGGAATTTGCCACGTTTCTTTGTGTTGATGTGGTCTTTACGTAGTTATGGGTGTTGTAAATTTGTGTCATTTCAAATCAGTTTAATCGTTTATTGTCAGAATTTTCAGTTTGTTAAAATATACCTGATAAAAAAAACCGGGCTGCATTTCATATTATTTGCCTGAATGATTTTGATTTCACAATTTTCGCAGAGGCACTTGATCGGTAATATGAAATGCAGGTATTGATTGGCTCAGGTTTTCCCGGTTTCTCATCCCTCCCATTGTTTCAGGACTTTCGTCCCGGTTCAATTAAATTAGAATTTGAAAGTTTGACTGGTTTAGATCAAGTATCACCAGTGTGTTCCGGATATGCATATAATGTGCCAGAGTTCGTAATATTCAGTAAATCAGGCCAATAGGATGTTAATGGAATCTGTAATTGCCGGAATAATTACGAAAACGGAAGATTAATTGTATAATAGCCTGTAAATGAGTGGGCTGGAACTTTTCCCGGAAACGGATATTTATTCCGGAATCGGAATGATTGGTGGTTAAATGCTGTGTTAAGTGTCTGTCAATTGCTTTGATTAAACTTATGATCTGCTTACACGGTTCCAATCCTTTTTAAGCAGCTATTTAAATTTTTAGTTTTTCAATCCTTCTCAGCAGTGATTGAGGGGTAATTCCTAGTAAAGCTGCGGCTTTGGATTTATTTCCTTTGCTTTTTTCAAGTGCTTTGAGAATCAGATTTTTTTCGTTTAGCAAAAGATTCAGATTATTGCTGAATTGTGATTGTATAGTTTCTTCATTCTGAGGCATTTCCGTTGCAATATGTCCAAAATGAGTCATATTCAAAACATCAGAATTGCTGATAATCACAGCCCTTTCAATCAGGTTGCGAAGTTGTCTTATGTTTCCTGGAAATGAATAATTACTCAGCACATCATACACCCGCGGATCGATTGAGGTAACTTTTTTGCGCAGATTTACAGCGAATTCAGCTATAAATTCATCAATCAGCATTGGAATATCTTCTTTGCGTTCGCGCAATGACGGCAGTTTCAGTTCGAACAGATTGATGCGGTAATAGAGATCCTCACGAAAAGTCCCCTTTTTTATCATTTCAGCCAATGGTCTGTTGGTTGCTGCAATAATTCTTACATCAATATCAATGGGGGCTGAAGCTCCCAGTTTCCATATTTTTTTTTCTTCAATTGCCCTGAGTAGTTTTGATTGCATCAGCAATGGTATATCGCCAATCTCATCAAGAAACAGCGTGCCTTTATCTGCCAGTTCAAACCATCCGGGTTTGTCGGTTTCTGCTCCTGAGAATGCTCCCTTTCGGTATCCGAACATTTCACTTTCAAACAATTGCTCCGGTACAGCAGTGCAATTCAATGCGAGAAAGGGATTCATTGCTCTTTCGCTCCTTGCATGAATCTGAGCGGCAACTACCTCTTTTCCGGTTCCTGTTTCTCCTGTGATAAGAACAGCCTGATTATCGAATGATGCGATGCGGTTTATCCAGCTTTGAATTTCTGAAATTACCTTACTCTTGCCCGATAACTGAACCTGAAACCTTGAGTCAAGGTTTTCGTGTATTCGTTTTAGTTTTATTTCAGTGGCTGCAAGCTGTTTTTTTATTTCAACGTATTTTCTGGTTCGTTCAACAGCACCTTGCAACGATTTGAGCATAAATGGCTTGGAAAAATAATCAAAAGCCCCTTTACGCATACATTCTACTACTATATCCATATCGCCATGGGCCGAAATCATGATGACTTCGGTTTTGGGAAACTTTTCCTTTATTGTATTCAGTACTTCAAGCCCGTTCATTTCAGGCAGACGTATATCAACAATGGCAATGTCAATTTCAGTCTTTTCCAATACAGCAAATGCTTCTGAAGGCCTTTCAGTTTCAATAACCGATGCGTTTGGTAAGTCACGCAGAAATAATCCAATGGCTTCAGTAAGATCTTTCTCGTCGTCGAGTACCAATATGTTTATGGCTTCATTTAGCATGGTTTCAGATTTTAAGGAGCTAAAAAAAAATTAATCAGAGTTTTCGGCATTTTGCCATAAAGTGCGGATGCAAAAAAAACAGATTATGTTTTGTGACTTTCTTTTAGTGATTTTTGAGTTAATCAATTCATTGAATTTGATTTTCCGGCTTAAATATCACCTTCGGATAATTTCAATATCAGACTTACACAAATGCCTTCTTCTGCCGCATTTTCTATTGTGAAAGATCCTCCTGAAAGCTGAACCATCTTGCCAACCAATGCCAGACCCAGACCCATGCCTTGCTGCTCGTAGTATTTCCGGTCAAACTGAATAAATGATCCTATCTCTTCCAATTGATTGGGATGCATCCCTCTTCCCCTGTCGCAAAAATCCAGTTTGTACAATCCGTTAACGGTTTTTTTTCCTGTTACTTTAACAGGTGTTCCTTTGCCAGAGAATTTACAGGCATTGTCGAGCAGCTCAAAAGCAATTTTCTGAATAAATTCACGTGAAATCAAAAGATTCGCAGGCTCAATATCGAGCGAAATATCACCAACCCTGTCATAAGAAGAAGATACTGTGCTGATTTCATTCATGAGCAATGCATATATCTGACCGGCATTTATTTCTTCATTATTCCATTTTTTTTCGTCAGAATACTCAAGGCTGAGGAATGCCAGAAAGTTTTGCACAAGTCTTGAAAGCCTCAATCCTGAAGTTTTCAAACTAATTCCAATTTCCATCAGGTCTTCTTTGTTGAAGAGTTCAGGGGTGTCGTACAGCATTTCGCCAAACCCGATTATTCCGTTCAGAGGTGTTTTGAGTTCATGCGGAAGTGTACTGAGTATTCTGTATTTAAGGTCGCTGAGTGCTTCCGCTGTTGTTTCTGTCTGACGCTCACTTCCTTTCAGCCTTGCATGTATGGCTTGAAAAAGTTCGGCTCTGGTAAATGGTTTTGTTAAATAATCGTCGGCACCCAGACTCATTCCTTTTCTTATGTTCTTTCTTTCACTCAAAGCCGACATCATAATAACCGGAGTATTATACCCTACGGGAGATTCTCTGAGCTTCGCAATCAGGCTATAGCCATCAAGTCCGGGCATCATTATATCACATAATATAAGATCAGGCTGATTGGTTCTGATCAGATCAAGGCCTTTAATGCCGTCGTCGGCTACTATTGCCTGAAAGCCTTCAAAAATGAGCCACCCGGCAATTTCATCACGCAATGGTTTTTCGTCTTCAATAATCAGGATCTTTTTCATATCGATGTTTTAACTTTCAAATTTGCAAATAAATGTTGTGCCCTTGTTTACCTCGCTTTGTACCTCAATGGTAGCATTGTGAATCATTATGCCTTGCTTTACGATTGGCATTCCCAAACCAGTGCCCGCAATTTTGCCTACATTCCCTGCCCTGAAAAACGGATCATAAAGATTCTTCAGTGCTTCCGGGGGGATGCCAATACCTTCATCTTTCACCGTAAGTACAATGAATTTACCCTCAGAGCTCAGGCTGACTTTTGCAGATGCCTTTGCCGGAGAGTATTTTATTGCATTTGAAATCAGGTTGGTAATGACTTGCCGCATTATTTTTTTATCAAAACTGAAGACCGGCAAATTTTTGCTTAACTGAATTTCAACCGATTTGTAATCGGTTGCATAGGAATTGAATTCAGCTGCAATTTCAACAATAAGATCGCTGAGATTGTCAGGTTTAGGATCAAACCCGGTCTTTTTCGATTCAAGTCGTGAAAGCTCCAGCATGTCCTCCATCAGTATCTTCATATGCTGCACCTGTTCAGTAATTTTTATAATGCGCTGATCAATCTGTTCATCAGTCATCCGATGTCGATAGGTCTGAATGGTTTCAGCAGATGCTAAAATAGTAGCCAGAGGTGTTCTGAATTCATGTGATGTCATGGAAACAAAACCCGATTTAAGTTCACTAAGGTGTTTCTCTGCTTCAAGTGATTCAATAAGTGATTGTTCTGCAATTTTCATTGCGGTAATATCTGTAGCAATACCTGCATGTCTTATTGTAATGTCCTCTTCATTTTTAATGGCAAATGAACGCAATCTGAACCATCTGTATTCATTCTGATCAGCGTAAAAACGGGCTTCAATGTCGAGGATAGCACCTTTCAGATAAGCCTGATAACTTTTTCTTATTCTGGATATATCATCAGGATGTATGTAATCGGAGATAAGGGAAAAATTTTTCATAATCAGATCGCCGGTTTTCCCGAAAAAACTTTCAAATGCTGTATTTACGTAAAGAATTTCTCCTGTCGGACTGTCGATAATCCAGAATATGCTGTCAACATTTTCTGCAAGCTGTCTGAACTTCTCTTCACTCTCAAGCAGTGCCATTTCAGCATTTCTACGCTCTGAAATGTCTTCGACAGAACCAATGAAATAGCTTATATTTCCGGCATCGTCAATGAATGATTTTGCACTTTCTCTTACATATATAGGCTGTCCGTCTCTTTTCTTCCAGATGGTTTCAAAACCGTTTATGAAGCCTGCATTACCGATTTTATTCAAAAATTTTTGTCTTTCTGATTCAAATACGTTTGGACTGATGTAGAGGTCAATCTTTAACAGTTCATTTTCGTTTTCATATCCGAGCATCTTTACCAAGGCCGGATTTACCATCAGAATTTTGCCTGCAGGAGTTGATCTGTAAAGTCCTATGGTTGAATTCTCATAGATGCTTTTAAATTTTTCTTCACTTTCTGTGATTTGCGCTTCGTATTCTATTCTTACAATGGCATTGGTAAATAATTCAGCCATGAATCTGAGCAATTCTTTATCGGTGTCACTCCATTTTTTTTGCTCTTTTACAGCATCAAAACCTATAAACCCTTTCAAATCGTTGCCATGAATCATTGGAACTGCAATTAATGATTTTATTCCCTGAGGTTCAAGTATTTCTCTGAGGTTGCCTTGTTCAAGATCCGCAATATTATCGATAAGCATTACTTTGCCGGCCAGATGTATCTTCAGCCAGTCTTCAACTGCTTCAACAGGTATCTCCTTCAGATTGTCTATTTCTGGTTCAATGCCCTGGTTACACCATTCATGGGTATTGCTGGTGATTCCATTGATTAGGTCGTATTTGAAAATATATGATCTGTCGGCTCCGACAAACAACCCGACTTCTGAGAGTGCTTCATTGATGGCATGGTCAATTTCATGAAGCGGGACATTTATAAATCCTGCCGCTGTTGTCATCAGGATTTGTTGCAGCGCAGCCCTGTACACCAGAGAATCTTCAAGTTCTTTATAGTCCGAAATGTCCTGAATGTAACCCAGAATTGATTCTGCCTCGCCGCTGCTGTTTCGGAAGATTGTAGAATGGTCAGATACCGCAATATATGTCCCGTCTTTTTTCAATAGCCTGTATTCCTGATGGAAATAATTGCTGTTAAATCTGATATTGTATAAAGTAGCTTCACTGATACTTTCAGCTTCGTCAGGATGTACCAGACTGCCGAAAGAAATTTTTCCGGAAGTAAAGTCTGATGGAGGGTAGCCAAGTAAATCGAGAATATTTGGTGAAACATAGTTTACCGGCCATCCATCACCAACATCCCATTTAAATATAACCGTTGGTCCTTCAAGAAACAATTGTCTTTCGGCTGTAAGTTGAAGTTTGGCATTTGTTTCGGTTGTTACATCGCGTGTTACAGCTATATAAGAGTCGATAGTTTCACTATCGATATAAACAGGACTGATAATGGCGGTGTACCATCGGGTTAAACCTTCAATCGGCAGGGAATAGCTTATTGATTGCATGTATGATCCCTGCCTGATTTCATTCAGCGCATCGGATAGTTTTTTTGAAACTTCAAAAGGGAGTATTTCGTTGAAATTTTTTCCGATTATATCATCTGGCCTTGCGAAAATTCCTTCCTTTTTCATTGAATTATAGGATTCAACAAACCTGTCTTCTTTGTCAATGACAAAAATCATATCCATCATCGAATTTAATAAAGCCCTCATCCAGGCTTCATTGCCTTTAAGCAATTCCTGAAACTTGTGCTTCTCTGTAATATCTCGGCTTACGCCCAAAATTCCAATCAGCTTTTCATTTAAATCAAAGTAAGGAGCTTTCAAAGTTTCAAGTATCAGTTTCCTGCCTTCGGTATCAATTATCGAATCGTGAATCCTGATTTGTTTACCGCTAACAACGATCTGATCATCTTCTGATTTGAAGTAATCAGCGCGTTCCGGATCAAAGAGTTGGTGATCGGTTTTGCCTTGTACATCATTCAATGATAGTCCTGTAATTCTTGTAAACTCATTGTTAATTCTCAAGTACTTGCGATTGCTGTCTTTGAAAAATATTATTTCAGGAATTGAGTCGAGAAGTGTTGAAAGGAAGTTTTTTTCTGCATCCAATGCTTCTTTTGATTTTACCATATCAGTGATGTCGATATGGAAAGACAGCAGAAGATTATCGGAAAGTTTTACTCCAAGAACCTTGCCCCAGAAATCAGAACCATCCTTACGCAGCAGTTTGACATCAGTTATTGCTGTGCCAGTCTGCATAAGTTTATTGAAATGATTAAGTCCTGCTTCAATTGAATCGGAGTGTAATACATCTTTTATTTCCAGTTTAAGCAATTCATCAAGCGTATAGCCGAACAGGTCCGCCGAAGCGTGATTTCCGATTACATATTTCCCTTGCGAATTGGCAGCAAGTATTCCAATTGGTGCGTTTTCGATGAACGAACGCATCAGCTTTTCACTTTCGTTCAGGTCGTTCAGGTATTGATTGCGGGCAATAATGAGTGAGAACATATCTTTGGCAAGGCAGGTCTGTCTGATTTCAATCGGAGTAAAATGCCGGGCAATGTTAAACCCCACCAGTAATGCACCGATTTTTTTACTTCCTGAAATAACAGGTATTCCAAGTAATGATTTATCGGGGAAGCCAGCAGCTATATCATTGCTAAGCCATTCTGAATTAAAAACATCTTCAACAGGAATGACTTTTCCGGATGACATTAGCGATCCGGTAAGGGTTTTTTCGCTTGGTAAGCTGGCTGAGGCTATGTATTCATTGCAGTTTCCTGAGCTTGCAAGAGGTATGGTTTCTTCTTGTTTTTCGTCCCATGCCGTAATGTAACAGTTATCAGCATTAAACAGCAAAGGAAGCCGTACCCTCAGTTTTTCAAGCAGTTCGTTGCTGTTGTTCAGGGAGAACAGCTCACTGGAGAGCTTCAGCAATTCCGATAAAAAGTGTTCGTTTCTTTTGATGTTCTCTTCGTCGAGTTTGCGTTGGGTTATATCGTCATAAGCCCCAAAAATTCCAGTTACAAGGCCATGTTCATCGTGTATGGGTATTTTGTAGGTTTTCAGCCAGATGATTTCACCTTTGGGGTTGGTTTGCTGTTCCTCATATCCAAGCAGAGATACTCCTGTTTCAATAACTTTTTTGTCATCATTCTGGTATAATTCTGCATGGTCTTTCCATACAAGATCATTATCACTTTGTCCGATGATTTCTTCTGTTTCTGAAAGCCCGGCATCAAGGGCAAACAGCTTATTGCAGCCAGTGTATTTCAGGTTTTTATCTTTCCAGAACAACCTTAATGGGATCATGCCGAGAATGTCATTAAGAAATCGGTTATTGGCATCCAGTGTTTTGTTTTTCCTCCGGATTTCTTCTTCTGCCACCTTCTTCCCGGTAATATCATGATGGGTGCCAATCAATCTGATGGGTTTCCCATCTGCATCATATTCCAGCGCTATGCCTCTGTCTAGTATCCATTTATATTTTCCGTCTTTGCATTTTACCCTGTGTTCTGTTTCATAATTCGGTGTTTTCCCATCAAAATATTCCTGAATCTTTTCTGTAACCCAGTCAATTTCCTCAGGATGTACGCGGCTTTCCCAGGTGTCAAGATTGTTTTTCAGTTCTTCAGGTTTAAACCCAAGCATACTTTTCCAGTTGTCTGAAAAATAAACTTCACCTGTTTTTACATTCCAGTCCCATAATCCGTCTCCATTTCCGTGAATAGCAAATTTCCATCTTAATTCGCTTTCTGCCAGCGCATCGCGGCTGTTAATGCTTTCTGTAATATCTTCAAATGTATAAAGCCTCCCTATTATATGCCCCGAATCATCACCCAGTGGGGTTGTGAAGCGTTTTATTATACGATTGTCGTTTAACTTAATCTGGCCTTCAGTCTTTTCTGCATAGTTGAGGCTTCGGGTGTCATTGTATAAGTCTGTGTACTTTTCACGGTTTTGGATACTATTCAGACAAAATTCTGTGATGTCTCTGTTCCTGAGTTTGCCGTTTTGCAGGTCTGATTCATGTGATTCCAGCTTCCACAGTTCAATAAATCTTGAATTATGATAGAGCACTTCATCACCATCTTTGTCAGTTACATAATAAGCCAGCGGAGAGGCTCCCGAAATGGCTGATAATAATGTGATGTTCCATTTAAGGAATTCTTCGGTTTTGCATTTTCCTGTAATATCTCTTACAATTGAAACTGCTTCATTGTCTGTAAATGCTATAATGCGGTTTTCAAAAGCCTTTAAGCCTTCATCGGTTTGAATCTCATACTCGTAAGTAACTAATTTACGGCTTTCAAAAGCCATATTCAGCATTTCAATTGCTTGTCTGCCATGTTTTTCAGGAAGAATGTCAGTAATGTTTCTGCCAATAAATTCCGCTTCGGGCTTTATAAGCAGTGATTTGTCTTTCGATGCAGTTTTAAGGTATTTGCCATTACGATCTAACCAGAAGATAATATCAGGAATTGAAGCCAGAAAAGCTGTTTTCTCCTGCTCACTTTTAATCAGCATTTCTTCGGTGAGCTTTCTGTCTGTTATTTCTTTTCCTGAAGTTTGAATTTCGGTAACAATTCCCTCAGCATTCAGAATCGGGAAATCTGACCATTCCCACCAAACCTGCTTGCCGTCAGGGAAAGTCTCAAGATATTCATAAATAACAGGTTTAGGGTTTCTTAAAATTTGATTAATGTGATTTTTAATTCTGTCGCGTTCTTGTTTCTGAACAAAATCAAGAAATTTTCGGCCAATAGCTTCGGATTTACTCAGGTTGAATGTCCGGCAATATGAATCATTAACAAAGGTGAGCGTTGTGTCAGGCAAAAACCTGAAAATTATTTCAGGTTGCGTGTTGACTATGCTGGCTAATCGCTCTGCCAGAACAGAATTACTTTCTGCCAGAGCATTTGGCTCAGTTGTCAATGGAATTAATGTGAGTTGCAAAAAACGGGCTGAGGATATCTGAATTGGTTGAATCTGCAGACGCTGTTGAGACCGGTTTTTATTTTTGATGCTGATTTCAGCTAAACCACCAATTATTCCGGATGTCCTGTTCAGATGGTCATCTTCATTTTTTTTGATGATTTCTGAATCAATCAATTCATCAATCAGTCTCCCGGTCAGTTCATTTCGGCTGAAGCCGGTTAAAGCCAGAGTGCCTTTGTTGGCAAATACGATTATTTGCTCTTTTTCTTCAACCAAAATGATTGGCATGGGATTCTGATCAAGAACTGCCATGCTTTCGGTTAAATCAACAGTTAAGGTATGTGGCCCGGATTTCATGATTAAATAAAAATTATCCCCTTCCTGAGGAATTACTTAATTAAACCTTTTTACAACAATCTCCTGAGCCACATTCAAATGCTGATTGCGCAAAGATATGCAGAAAGTATTTATGGGCAGACAACAATTAAATGTAAGAAGATTTTCCTGTGGTTTTTGGTTTAACTGTTTGTTTAATTAGCTAAGATCGATATAGCTTGATCTATCTTTAATAACTGATAGTAAATTTTGTAACCGGCTAAATGTAAATTATTTATTTTAAAGATTGAAACGGTAAAACTTAAAAATCCCGCATATGATAAAGTGATTCAATGAATTGTGTTTGATGCAAAAATGATGTTGCCTTCTTCGTCAGGAATTTTAAATGTTTTCGGGGGTTTCCGCAAAAGCAATTCCCGCCGGATTGATCCCTGCATCAAACGAATACAGCTTTTTCCCGCTTCTGGTAAAGGCATGCACTGTTCCTCTGCCGGTGAAATTTCCGGCATCTGTGATGTAGATTATTCCTGTAAAGGGATCAGCAGCTATTCCATAAACAGATTCAATCATTGTACCATCGCTTATAAATGAGTTATTTACCACTTCAAGTGTAGCTGTATTAATTACCATGATGCTGCTTATTCCTGAGTTCCAGTCGTAATTATACACAAAGGCCGAATCTCCTGATATTGTAAAGTTGAGTGCTTCAAAACCGGTAAATGTATGCTTGATTTCTCCGGTTGCGGCTTCCATTACCTGCAGCCTGCTCTTGATGTCGCTGTAGTTTCCACGTGCAATCAGGTAGAGGTTGCCATGTCCATCAGGATGCACGGTAAAGGGATTAATACCGGTTTCCGACTTATGCATTTCAGATAAAGTTTCCGGATCAATTACCGAAATGGTGTGGTCGTAGTCCGGAAAGCCAAGCCCGCCGGAATTGGTTACCCATATCTTTCCATATGCAGCAGTTATGCCATCCGGATTCCGGCCTGCCTGAATAAATTTCACAGTTTCGAGCGTGGTTGTATCAATTACAGCAACAGTTCCATCAAAATTGCATACAAAGGCATGATTCCCGAAAAAAGCAATTTTTCGCGGCTGCCTTGGCTTGTTGCCATCAAACATGGGTATCTGTTTCAGGCTCAGGCAAGTGAGTGCATCCACGACCTCTACCTGACTTGAAACATTTACAACTATATACATTTTGGATCCGTAAATTCCCAGGTCGCTACCGGTATCACCCAGTTTTCGCCCGTTTTTATTGAAGAAACAATCGGTTTCTGCTGTAGAATCGCTGAATCTGAATCGGGTAAGCGATGCATTGTTGGCATTGAAAACTCCTTCATTCAACACAAAAATGCCTGTTGTCCGCATTGTTGAATCGGTTGGTTTTACTTCAGGTGTTGAAGGCTCTTTTTTGCAGGAAGTTGTAAAAAGTGTTGCTCCGAAAAGTAATATCCACATCATATGTTGAAGTGACTGAAATATGCTTTTTGCGAAAGCAACCTGATATATTTTCGGATGATTCATTTTCAAAATTGTAAGGTGGCTGTTAATGCAAAACTTCTGCCGGGCATTGGAAAACTTCTGATTACAACATACTCCCTGTTAAAGAGATTGCTTATTTCTCCTTTTATTCTGTAGGTGATTCTATTTGTTTCGATTTTCCATGATAGTCCGGCATCGCTGATCCACCAGCCCGGAAGCAGGTTTTCATGCATATTTTCACCGGCTGAATAACGGAATCCGTTGAACAACAGATTGTAATTTACTGCAAATGAACGATAATTAATCAGGTACATGCCCGAAAATGTTTCGAAAGGAATGTATGGAATCTGATGTTTGTAGCTTGCGGAATTTTGATCAGTCATATCAAGCGCTTGCTGATAAGTGTAGTTCATGCTGACACTCATGCTTATCACAGAATTGATTGTGCTCTCAGTTTCTATCTGTAATTCAATGCCCTGTGTGCTCACCTTCCCGATGTTTCGCATCGACCAAACAAACAGGTTTTGTGAAGGTATTGCGATTATTTTGTTGCTTACACGATTTCCAAAAGCATCAATTCTCAGGTTGACATCTGTCGAACCCATCACTTTTTTCGAAAAAAGCAGACCTGCATTGATTTGCCCGGCATTTTCGGGTTTCAGGCCCGGATTGCCAACCAGATTGTAATACAAATCGTTGAAGCTCGGCAACCTGAAAATCTTCTTATACATTAATCTGAGTCTTATCGCCGGATCATCAAAAATGCGAAGCGTGAAATTTGCCCATGGCGAAACCCGTGAAAAGTCTTTCATCTTTTCATCGCCATCTTTTTTATCGCCAATCAAACTAAGCAGCAAACCGGCTGAAGTTTCAGTGGTTCGGGTTTGATGACTTACTCCGCCGGAAATCAGCAGACTGTAACGCACGGGATTGCTATTGTTGTAAAGGTTTGATGAAAATGAATTTATAATAAGATCTGTAGCTGCTGATGCCGTAAAATGTTTCCCGGTTTTAACGCTTAATGCCTGCGAAAGATAGTATTCCTGCTGAAGGTATTTGTTGTCGAGACTGCTCGTATATCCCAGATAATCCGGGTCCGCATAGCGAAGCCATGCCCTGGACCAGCCCGCATTGCTCAGCGTTGAGATTTTCTTTTTATCAGACCGGTATTGCAGGTTCAGGCTCAGGTCTTTGTTGGTCAAACGTTGCGATGAATGTGGATTATAAAAAATAACTGCTCCCGGCAAACCCCGTTCCGATTCATAAATTCTGAGTCTTGCCTGAAACCCGGAGCTGTCCGATGGACTGAAATTGTAAACTGCGTTTGCCGAAAGTGCAGTAATATCTGAATTGCTTCGTATTTGATGATGGGTGCCTGCCGGGCCATTGTCAACAAGATAGGGATAGTCTCCTTTGGCCTGCAGGTAGTTCAGGTTCAATCCAAACCATGATTTTTTGCCGGTTTTCTGATTCAGTGAAATAGCGGGATTGATTAGTCCGAATGATCCTGCTTTCAACGAAAGACTGCCGTTGGATTTATATTTTCCGAAATCAGGAATTTTACTTCTGAGGTTGATCAGGCTTGCAGATGCATGAGCACGTGCAGTAATGCATTGTTGTGAAGCATTGCCAAGTTCGAGCGAAACTTCTTCAAGCCCCTCCAGCGGAAGTTTACTCAGATCGATCTGACCGGAAGCTATGTCAGTAACAGCGACACCATCAATAAAAACGCCGGTGTGATTTGCGCCCAGGCTTCGTACCATAATTGTTTTCAGCCCGCCTGTGCCACCGTAATCGCGAAGGGTTACTCCCGAAAAAGTCTTTACGGCTTCGGCAACCGAAGTACCCGCGACGGACTCAATCCCTTTTACCGTAAGACTTTGTATCGGGTAAGCTGACTTCTCTTTCTCATGAATCTTGCGGGTTTTCACCTCCACACCTTTTATATTAATGGTATCGGTAAGCGGCTGTTGGGCAATAACCTCTAAAAAGCAGAAGCAAATTAATAAGCCGGTTATCGCAAGTGATTTCATTCAGAAGTTGAAGATTGTGGGTTTTTGCCTTAGGGGATTATTTCCTGCTGACCTTGATGGTTGAATTTCCATTAATGCCTGAAACCTGAATCAGATAAATTCCTGTAGGATAAACATCCATTGGAACAATGGTTTTTTCGTCTTGAGCTTTCCCGGCAAAAACCAGACTTCCATTTGAGTTGAAAATGCGGATTTCACTGTCTTTTGCGCCTTCCAATGTAAGATTGTCAATCACAGGATTCGGATAGGATTTTAACCTGATTCCCCTGACTTCCTCAATGCCAACATTTGAGCTCACTGTTACTGAGAAAGTATCAGTTACCGTCAATCCATTGGCTGTTGAAGTGATTTCTATTTCTGATATTCCGGTCTGATTCAGTGCAAAAGTCAGTTCAAGCAGCGAACCGGCAAGGTTTGCCATAACCAGACTGCTGTTGCTGTTTTGCGAAATTTCATAGGTCGGATTTACTCCGGATGCTGCAAAATGGTTGTCCAGATTGATGTCAATAGGTTCGGTATTCATATTCACGACCATGTCGGGCAACGGGTTAGCAATAAAAGGCGCCTGAATCCCCATCACTGTAAGGTTGTCCATACAGAAATAAGCCGGTGTATTCATTCCGAAATCGCCCGAATCACTCGATTCAAGAATAAAGTTCAGCGATTTAACTTCGCCGAGTGTGCTCAGGTCAACCCAGCGCCAATCGTTCTGGATGTAGTCAAGGCCATTGTCTTCAAAACGAAAATCAGCAAGGTAATGCTCCACAATGTCGGTGAGTGAATTATCAGCACGAACGCCCCACACTTTCAGCCTGAACCAATCGGGATCGTTGCCGGTTTCACCTCCGAATTTCTTATTAAACATTGTGCCATCACGCAAAGTAATGAAAGCCATGTGGCTGTTGGTGGTATAAAATCCACTGAAAACTGCTGTTTGTCCGTCGGCTGTATTTATTACGCTGGGAATCGGATCGTAGGTGCCTGACATCCAATCGGAAGAAACGTAAGAAATTGCAAAATTTGTAGTATCTCCGTCCATTCCGCCAAGGGTTGCCGCCACAAACTGATCGTTGGTATATTCGCCGGTGATGCTTACCCTGTTTGAATAAGAAAACCCTGACCATGAACCAAATCCGGCTTCATAAATGAAGTCTAATGGCCCCGATGAAAACATGCCATTTTCTTCGGGCAGGAAAAATGAATTGTGCGTTAGTGGAAGTTCAGAGAAATTCAGAACCGTATTTGGAACATTGCAGTTTATTACAGCAACTCCGTCAAGATCAAAACCTCCCGAATTGAATGGAGTAGGGTAGGGGTCGTTGATGATATTTCCCTGTGAATCAAGGCTGGCGAATTCAGCATCGATGCTACCGGTTACATCAAGAATCCGCACAAATCGAATTGCATTTACATCAACAAGGGGATTGTATTCCAGTTCGCTCAGGTCGAAAGGCGTTCCGAAACCCTGACGGTATTTTCCGGCAAGATTGTGAATATTGGTAGGATCAATTTCATCCCATGCCCCGATCTGAGTCTCTGATTGTGTGAGTGAAACAGACGGGAACCGGCTGAAGTTGATTCCGTCGGAGCTCACTTCAACAAAAGCAAGTTCAAGAAAAGTATCACCGAATGAATTCTCATACACTGCAAAATCTGCTCCGGGTCCATCTACAATCAGTCGATCGAAGGTAAGCGTTGCCATTCCTCCATCTCCAAGGCTGACTACTTCAGTTGAATTACCTTCAGCAACACCCAATGCGTTTGATGAATGCCCGAAAGTTGCTTTGTTTGAACCTGAACTATAAATGCTTGTATCGCTGATTTGAATATATCCGCGCACCAGCTCAATGCCACTTGCCCATAAATGAATAATAGCAGAATCTTTAGCGATGGCTGATGATCCTGTCTGACCGGCTGCCGGTGGAAACTGACCCTGTGCAAATAGTGCAGGGAATGAGGTTAAAAGTAGAAAGGTGAGTAGACTTTTGATCATGATTCAATTGTTTTGGAGCTTCAGAAAATATTGATTGCAGGAAAGAATTTGAAAATCAGGCGGTTTTCAGGATCGAAATTCTTGACTGTGCGAATGCATAGCCGTAAAATATTGCAAAAGAATAAATAAGGTCGCCGGAAAGGGTGTTCCTGAAAAAGGGGATGGCTGCGGCATAACAGGCTGCAAATCCGGTTGCGTTCAGTGGGTAAAGTGTTCCTGAAACCCAGACACCGAAGTTTGAAACCACAAAGAAAATTACTGAAGCTGCAAGGCTTGAAAACAACAGGTTTCTGGCCGAGAACTTCTGCAGTGCCTTTGATCCCAGCAAAACAATCAAAGCGAAAGCTGCATATGTAAAAAATGCACCTTCATAAAAGGGAACAAAACTTCCGAAGAAGGCAAAATTCAGAAAAATATCGCTTACCCACAATGCTGCCAGCGGTATAAGATAGGCAGCAAATCGGTTTCGGTAGTGTGCCCCGCCGAACAAAGCCAGAGCTGCAATGGGTGAAAAGTTGAATGGGTGTGGCAAAAGCCGGCTTATGGCAAGTGCAGAGATAATAATTGTGATAACAACAAATGGAAGGATGATCTTTTTGTTTTTCATGATTGCTGCGTTTTTTTGATGAATAAATGCGCGGATTCTGCAGCAAAAGTGAAAAACCTGATAAAAAAAGGCCGTGAAAAAGGGAAACAGGCCAGGCTTTCCGATTTGCAGTTCATTCACCGTAAACTACAAAATCCACAAGGCATTGGCAGGTCTTCTGACTCACTCCGTTTATTTTCAACGCCTTCCCGTTCGTTTTGGGATGAACAGTGGCTTTTTGTTGAACCTTTCAAGAGCTTACAGCAGCGGGAACTGTTGCCGGATTGCACGGCATTCCCTATTATCCGTTTCCGGAACCATTGCGCTGCAAAAGTACTAAGATAAAAAAGAGGAATGCAAAAAAAATGTATTAAGTTTTTCAAGGTACTTTTCAACAATATGAAAAGGTTGAGGGTAAGGATAGAAATCAGAAATCAGAAATCAGATATCAGATATCAGAAATTAGAAATTAGAAATTAGAAATTATTAACCTTCCTTACTCTTCCAGCTTATCCCTCAACGATTTAAATCCCTTACCAAGTATTTCGTTGGCATCCATCACCGTAAGAAATGCTTTCGGATCTATCTGATTGATAAACTCCTCAAGCATGGCCAGCTCCCTGCGATTTACAACTGTAAAAATCACCTTTTTCTGATTGCCGTTATACATTCCTTCCGCATTCAGATAAGTTCCTCCTCGATGCAGGTCATTGATGATTTTATCGCGGATAGCCTGATGCTGATCTGAAACTATAAATATTGTCTTCTCATACGATACACCTTGAAGCACTGCGTCGATTACCTTTCCCATTACAAAAATGGTGATCCATGAATATAAAGGTATATGCCAGTCGCCAAAAGCCACAAAACCTACAAGTACTATAACAGAATCTACAGCCATCATCATAAGCCCAAGAGACAGGCGGGTGTATCTTGAAATAATCATTGCAATTACATCTGATCCTCCCGAAGTAGCTTTAGATTTAAAAATCAACCCGACACCGACACCTATTATAGCGCCACCAAAGATGGATGAAAGCAGCGGATCACCATCAACCAGCGGCTTAAACTCCGAAAAGTATGAAAGCACATCCACAAAAACCGAAGTAAGTACAAAGCCAACCACAGTTTTTGCACCGAACCTCGGGCCGAGAACCCTGGTGCCAATTATGGTCAGGGGTATGTTGAAAGCCAGTGCAGTTAAGCCAACCGGAAGCCCGAAAGTGTGATGAAGCACAATTGAAATACCATATATACCTCCGGGAACTATTTTATAAGGTGTAATAAAATAGACATATCCCAGCGATACCAGCAAAGTACCGGCAACGATCAGCCCATACGATATGAACCACTTTCGGGTAAATAACTTATCTTTCTGAAGAAATGCCATTTTCTGAAAAAGTTAGGAGTCGGATGTTATTGGTTTCAGTGATGATGATTTTATTCAGAAACCTTGTCGCGCAATGACTTGAATCCTTCACCGAGAATTTCGTTGGCATCCACGACTGTCACAAATGCTTTTGGGTCAATCTCGTGAATATATTCTTCAAGGATAGCCAGCTCGCGGCGATTCAGCACTGTAAAGATTATTGTTTTATCGGAATTATTAAACATGCCCTTGCCGGGAATAAAGGTACCTCCGCGATTCAGGTCATTGATGATTTTGTCGCGGATCAGCTCAAATTCTTTTGAAACAATAAATAAGGTTTTATCGTAACTCACTCCCTGCATGGTTATATCAATAACTTTCCCGGTTATAAATATTACAATCCATGAGTAAAGTGGAATTTTCCAGTCCTGAAATACAGCAAGTCCGAATAAAACAATCACAGAGTCAACATAAATCATCAATTGACCAAGAGGCAGGCGTGTATATTTTGCAATAATCATGGCCACAATATCAGAGCCTCCCGAGGTAGCTTTCGATTTAAAAATCAACCCCAGTCCGAAACCTATCAGAACACCACCAAAAACACATGCCATCAGGATATCATCAACAAGACCAAGCGGATCATTTTCACCGACAATCATGGTCAGCATATCCATAAAAACAGAAGTCAGAACAAAGCCAATAACGGTTTTGATGCCAAATCTGGGTCCTAAAATCTTAATTCCGATAATGGTAAGCGGAACATTCAGCACCAAACCAAAAAGCCCGATGGGAATGCCTGTAGGCCAGAACGAAAACATGCCTTCGGTGAGGTGATGCACTACGATTCCGATGCCATAAACACCGCCCGGAACAATGTTGTAAGGATTTATAAAAAAGACAAAACCAGCCGCAAGAATAAACGAACCGATCACAGTCAAGGTGTAAGCAATGAACCATTTCTTCGAGAAAACCTTCTCATTTTGTACAAAAGCCATGTTAAGTTATTGTTTATTAGTAAAATACAGTTCGCAAATTTTTTTGCAAAGCTAAAGCGTTTTTTGCCAGAATATCAAACAACCTGAGTAATTTTTAGGATTTTCAGGACTATTTTCCGCATTCTGATTTTGATTTTTTTTAACAAGTATTAAAATTTAAAAGGAATGTATTACTTTTGTGGAATTGAATGATCATATATGTCGGTTCGGGTATAATAATCAGCATCTTTTGTTGTTATTATAATTCTTCTTGGTTTTAACTAAAAAGAAGGATTGGTGTTTATAGTTTTTAACCGGCTTTAATGTTTGAAATTCATTAATGCATCAGGTTGAATATTTGTTTCAGGAAGTGACAATCGCACAGTTAAATGAATTTGAAATTGCGTTTCAGCATGATAAGTTCTGTTAATATCCGCACGCTGATTTCCGTCAGGTTATTTGCTGCTTTTATCCTTGCAATTTCTTTCAGTAATGTTTATTCGCAGCAGGAGCCTCAGTTTACGCTTAATATGTTTAATCATATGGCTGTAAATCCTGGTTATGCCGGCTTACATGATGCTATAAATGTTACGGGGATAATGCGCCAGCAATGGATAGGCATAGAAGATACTGATGGCAATAAGGTATCGCCGGAAAGTTTTGTTATATCAGGTGATTCACCGATCAGATTGCTCAGAGGTGGTGTTTCCGCAACGGTTATGCAGGATAAAATCGGATATTTCAAGGATATTTACGTTCGATTGGGCTACGCTTACCAACGTCCTTTGGGTGATGGAAAACTTGGAATCGGCTTTAATGTTGGTTTCCTGAATAAATCACTTGATTACGGAAAATTAAAACCAGTTGACGATGACCCGATAATTAAAGGGGGCACAGAAAGTACCATGTTTACCGACCTTTCATTCGGCGCTTTTTTTATTCAGCCCGGTGGTTTATACATGGGATTATCTACAACACAATTACTCGAAGGTTCGAGGCAGTTGGGCTCCGGAGGTTCAGAATTTAAGCTCAGGCGTCATTATTACGCAGCTGCCGGATATCAGATATCATGGATCAGAAATCCTGCTTATGTGCTGATTCCAGGAGTTTTTGTGAAATATGATGGCACCACCGCTCAAATTGATCTGAATGCCCGATTGCAGTACAATGAAAAATTCTGGGGCGGATTAACTTACCGTTTTCAGGAAACAGCAGCAGTAATGATTGGGATGAGTGTCAAGGATTTGAGCTTCGGTTATGCTTACGATATCCCGCTTTCGCGGATAGGAGGAGCAGGAAGTCATGAAATCATGGTTCGCTACAGTTTCAAGCTGGAATTGGAGAAAACAAGAAAAAGTTTCAGGAATACACGATTCCTTTAACATAAAAAAGTTGGTTTGAATAATTATATTGCTATTTTTGTCGGTCTAAAAAACGGGGTCAGGGATAATAATTGAAGACTTAACCCGTTATTTGCATTAAAATCAGGAACAAACATGAAAAAACTCTTCAACTACATCATTGCTGCCTTAATCCTGAGTAGCTGTGGAAATTCAGGAAACGGTGAACTCGTTGGTGTATCTAAGCGTGAGAAATTTTATCAGCCCGATCCTTTTGGGATGGCTTACATTCCGATGGGCAGTTTCACCATGGGTGTCGGAGATCAGGATGTGCCTTACGCACATATAAATGATCCAAGAACGGTATCAGTAAGTGCATTCTATATGGATGAAACTGAAATTACCAATAATGAATACCGCCAGTTTGTTTTCTGGGTGAGGGATTCAATTGCCCGTCAGAAGCTGGGTGAAATCAATCCTGAGACCTATCTTATTGAAGAAAACAAAAAAACCGGAGAAACTTATGATCCTCCTTTCCTTAACTGGAAAGCCGACATAGAATGGGCTGGTGAAGAAGAGCGCGATGCACTCGAGGATATGTTCCTGCCTGAGCATGAGCGTTATTTCCGTCGCAAAGAAATTGACACCCGTAAACTTTTTTATGAGTATTACTGGGTAGATTTTAAAGCTGCAGCTGGAAAAGACTTTTCTGCCGGAGATCCTGTAAATGCAGGTCTTGCCAACCGTCCTCAGGGTTTGAAAGATCGTTCGCTTTACGTTCGCAAAGAAATAATTAATGTATATCCTGATACACTCGCATGGATTCATGATTATGCATATTCATACAACGATCCTATGACCGAGCGTTATTTCTGGCACCCGGCCTACGATAACTATCCAGTAGTTGGTGTTAACTGGAAACAGGCAAAAGCTTTCAGCATCTGGCGCACAGAATTGCTTCGTGCATATCTTAACAGCAAAGGCAATGCCGTAGTTAATGAGTTCAGGCTTCCCACCGAAGCTGAATGGGAATGGGCAGCTCGCGGAGGAAACTCCTTTAGTCCATATCCATGGGGAGGCCCTTATACACGCAACGAAAAAGGATGTTTCCTTGCCAACTTTAAACCTCTGCGCGGTAATTATGTTGACGACGGTGGACTCACTCCGGTTATTGTAGCTCACTATCCTGCCAACGATTTCGGTCTTTATGATATGGCCGGCAACGTTGCAGAATGGACCAATGATGCATACGACGAAAGTGCATATCACTTCACATGGGACATGAACCCGGCTTACAGCTACAATGCAAAGGACAGCGATCCTCCGGCACTGAAGAGAAAAGTTGTACGCGGAGGTTCTTGGAAGGATATCTCTTATTATCTTCAGGTTAACTCACGTGCCTATGAATTTCAGGATACTGCAAAATCTTACATTGGATTCCGTTGTGTTCAGAATTATATGGGCCGCCAGAAAGATGATAATCCTGCACGTGCGTCAAAAATTTACAACTAAAGGTATTACCTTTTCAGGGAATCAAGATCAAAAGTAAATTTAACTAAATCCAAAACAATTAACACTCAACGATCATGGGATTGAATAATTTAGTCAGAGGAAAGGGATTCAGAAACTTCATGTCAAAGCTCTATGGAATCGGAGCGGCAGTAGTTATTCTAGGAGCACTCTTTAAAATTAACCACTACCCCTATGCCAACGAAATGCTCATTTTAGGCTTAGGTACCGAAGCAATCATCTTCTTTTTCTCTGCGTTTGAACCTCCTCACGTAGAACCTGACTGGAGTCTTGTATATCCTGAACTCGCCGGAATGTATCATGGTGGAGCTGAAATCACCAAAGGCGGAAAAACCCCTACTCAGGAATTAGACAATATGCTTGAAAAAGCCAAAATAGGCCCTGAATTGATACAAAGCCTGGGCAATGGTTTGCGAAGCCTGAGCGAAAACGCCAGCAAAATGTCTGACTTATCAGGTGCCGCAGTTGCTACAAACGATTACACACGTAACCTTAGCAACGCATCAAAATCAGTCAATGAGCTTTCGCTTAGTGTTGCCAAAGCAAACGAATCATCAGGTCAGCTTGCCTCTGCTTATCAGTTAACCGCACAATCTCTTGCGAAAACTGTTGAGAAATTTGACTTCTCAGGGCTCGATAATAGAACTTACAGTGAGCAATTACAGAAAATCGGTAACAATCTCTCTGCACTCAATGCCGTTTATGAACTTCAGTTGAAAAATTCAAATGCTCATCTTGAAGATACCAGCAAACTGCATACCAGTATCAATCAATATCTTTCAACCCTCACCGGTTCAAGTGAAGATATGGGTAAATACAGGTTGGAACTTGATGCACTTACCAAAAAGGTTGCAGCGCTCAATAACGTTTACGGCAACATGCTTGCTGCAATGAACGTAAAATAAGCACCCACTTTAACTGATTTTCTAACAATTACATTAAAAAAATAATATGGCTGGATACAAGGAGACACCGCGGCAAAAAATGATCGCGATGATGTACCTGGTGTTGACTGCGCTGCTTGCCCTCAACGTTTCGGTTGAGATTATTGAAGCTTTCGTGTCTGTAAATCATAGTATTGAAAATACAAACGAAAACCTCAAATCGAAAATTGAAGAAACATACGCAAGATTTGAACAACAACACCTGCTTAATGAAGCCAAAGTTGGTCCTTTCTGGGATAAAGCCAAAGAGGCTAGACAACTTTCTGATGATCTTATCAAATTTATTGATGAGACTAAATACGAAGTCATTTCCAAATCGGAGAAAATTACCATCGATGAAGCCCGTGCAACACCGCTTGGAAAAATTTCTACCCGTGATAAATATGATGTTTCTACCAACTATTTCTTTGGCGGATCACAGGATGGTTCTAAAGGGAAAGCAGGCGAATTAAAAATTGAGATCGAAGATTTTAAAACCAAAATTCTCAATCTTGTAGATGAGAATAAACGTGCTAATCTGAAATTCGGAATGGACACCGAAGGTCCCTTTTATGATGCCAGCGGTAAAAAACAAAACTGGGAGCAACACAATTTCTATCATGTTATTCTTGCTGCCAATGTTACTTTTCTGAATAAACTTATTGCTGACATCAGAAATGTTGAAAGTGATATTGTTTCTTCACTTTACAGTTCTATTTCGGCTGATGATTACAAATTTGACCAGGTTGCACCTAAAGTAATCCCAAGCTCAAAACTTGTTTTCCAGGGAGATACTTACGAGGCTGAAATTATGGTTGCTGCGCTTGACTCAAAACAGAATCCTGAAGTATTTATTGGTGGAAGGCAGATTCCTGCTTCCGGCGGTATTGCTAAATATACAGTAAGTGCCGGTGCTACTGGCCTGCAAACGTATAGAGGTACAATCAAAGTGCAGGGCCCTGATGGGGAACCTAAAGATTATTCTTTTGAAGAAAGCTACTTTGTAATGACTCCGTCACTCACTGTTGCCCCAACCAAAATGAATGTTCTCTATGCCAACGTAGATAACCCTATTTCAATCTCTGCTTCAGGTATTCCTGAGTCACAGATTCAACCTACGATTACCAGCGGTACAATTCGTCGCGATGGTAAAGAATGGGTGGTCAGGGTTCCTCTAGGACAAAAAGCAACCATTTCTGTTGTTCATAACGATGGTAAAACCCAAAGGAAAATGGGTGCTGCTGATTTCCGTATCAAACGTGTTCCGGACCCCAAAGCATATATTGCAAATACCGATGGCGGACCTGTTCAAAAAAATATGCTTCTGGCTGCAAGAGCTATTATACCGCGCATGCCTGAAGATTTTGATTTTGACCTCCAATTTGAAATCGTTTCCTATAATTTCGCCGGCGTTAGAGGTGGTGATATGTGGGAACGCGCAGCAACCGGAAATATGCTGACCCAGGAAATGCAGACTTTTATCTCTAATTGCAAAAGAGGTGAGAGAATCTGGATAGAAAATATTATTGCCCGTGGTCCTGATGGAAACCGTAAACTGGGTACCATCAGTCTTACAGTGCAATAACATTCTAAATTTAACGTTCTTTTTCTGAAGACTTATGGTCTTCGGGTAGCTTGAAACAAAAGCTGTTTCAGAAATAATGAAATTGGAATCCGGGATTTTCAGGTGAAATCATCTGAATCCTGTAAAACAAAGCAATCAACGGATGAAAAAAGTATTTGGTTATCTATTGCTGGCCGTGGTAATGGTCGGTATTGCAAAAACTGCTGATGCACAGGTGCTCGATAGCCCTCCGCGCGACGGGATTTACGATAAGAAAGTTACCATCGAGAAAAAGCCTATTACCTATCCATGGGTGCGTGAAGCTGATGTGGTGTGGCGCAAAAGGATATGGAGAGTGATCGATCTTCGTGAGAAGTTGAATCAGCCTTTCTATTATCCCGAAGTTCCTCATAACGACCTCAGAAGTCTTACCCAGGTTGTTCTTGATGCATTGAAAGAAGGCGCCATCACAGCCTACGATGCTTCCAGCACAACAGATGAGTTTCTGGTTCCGCTTACTTATCAGGAAATTATGAACCGTCTTGAGAAAAACGATTCAGCCACCATCCAAAGGCCTTATCCGCCATACGATTGGTATGATACCGTTATCTCAGTAAAGTTTAACCCTTCTGATGTTAAGCGTTTCAGAATAAAAGAGGACTGGTTTTTTGATAAACAACGCTCAGTCATGGAAGTCAGAATTCTGGGAATTTGCCCTGTTCGCGATAACTTTGATGAGAATGGAATCTTCAGAGCTTATGACCCCCTTTTCTGGATTTATTTCCCCGAAGCGCGTCCGGTTTTTGCCAAAGCTGAGGTTTTTAACAGAAATAACAGCGCAGCGCGTAAAACCTATGATGATATCTTCTGGAAACGGATGTTCACCAGTTACATCTACAAGGAAGATAACGTTTACGACCGCAGGATTTCTGATTATGCAACCGGCATTGATGCCCTGATGGAAGCAGAACGTATTAAGGAAGATCTTTTCAACTTCGAGAATAACCTGTGGGAATTCTAATACAGGTTTAACCTGATAATTTATCAGCGCCTTGTCAAATACGACAAGGCGTTTTGTTTTTTGTATTTTATGCTTAATTGTATCTTTGTTGAATCCCGCAGCAACGCAAATGTAATGACGCAACACATACTCGATACGCCAATAGAATATCTGAAAGGCATTGGGCCTTCCAGGGCTGAGTTGCTGCGCAAAGAAATTGAAGTGGGTACCTTTGGTGAAATGCTGCATTATTACCCGTTTCGATATGTTGACAGAAGTAAATTCTATACAATCAGTGAAATTGATTCCGATACTGCATGGCTGCAGCTGAAAGGCAAAATCATTTCAATGCAGACCATTGGCGCAGGTCGTGCATCACGGTTGGTTCTGACATTTAAAGACCCGTCCGGAACCATTGATCTGATCTGGTTTCAGGGAGCCAAATGGGTGCGGGAAAAAGTTCAGATTGGCAAGGAGTACATTATTTTCGGAAAACCCAATCTGTTCAATGGCCGCTTTAATTTTACCCATCCTGATATTGAACCGGCTGATGAAGAAGCTTTGATTCAGAACGAGCCTCTTCAGCCATATTATTCTACCTCCGAAAAGCTGAAAAGCAGAGGGTTTACCCCAAAGAACTTTGTTCGTGTAATGCGGACTTTAATTTCTCAGGTCCAAAAGTATATTCCTGAAACGCTTAGTCCAGAGCTGATTAAATCTGCCGGACTAATGCCCCGCGCTGAAGCAATTATAAACATTCACTTTCCGCGTGATACGCAATCACTTACAAAAGCACAGGAAAGACTTAAGTTCGATGAACTCTTCTTTATACAACTTCAGTTGCTCCGACTTAAATATGTGCGGATGGAGAAAGTACGAAGCAGGGTTTTCGGACATATTGGCGATTATTTCAATAATTTTTACAGCATCAACCTACCTTTTGAATTAACAGGAGCACAGAAAAAGGTAATTAAAGAAATAAGAGCAGATCTTGGAAGCGGGAAGCAGATGAACCGATTATTACAAGGTGATGTAGGAAGCGGAAAAACATTGGTAGCGCTGATGTCGATGCTGATTGCACTTGATAATGGATGTCAGGCTTGTCTAATGGCTCCCACAGAAATACTTGCCAATCAGCATTATAAAACCATTGTAAAAATGCTGCAGGGTTTACCAATTGAAATTGCCTTACTCACAGGATCTACCCGAAAAGCTGCCCGCACAGAATTACACAGCAAGCTTCAGGACGGTAGATTGCAGATTCTTGTCGGCACTCATGCGCTTATTGAACAGCAGGTGCAGTTTCAGAATCTTGGGTTGGTGGTAATTGATGAACAGCATCGCTTTGGAGTAGCTCAGCGGGCCAGATTATGGGAAAAAAGCAGCGTGCCGCCACATATTCTGGTAATGACTGCCACACCCATTCCGCGCACACTTGCCATGACTTTGTATGGGGATCTTGATACTTCTGTTATTGATGAACTTCCTCCGGGAAGGAAACCAGTAAAAACTTACCACTTTTATGAAAAAGACCGCATAAAGGTTTTTCGTTTCATGAAGGAACAGATTGCACAGGGACGACAGGTTTATATGGTTTATCCTTTGATAAACGAATCAGATAAACTGGAACTGCAGGCGCTGAAGGAAGGAATTGATATTGTAATGCGGGAATTCCCCATTCCGCAATATCACATCAGCATAGTTCACGGACAGTTGAAGTCAGGTGAAAAGGAAAGCGAAATGAAGCGCTTTGTTGAAAAAAAGACACAAATCATGGTGGCAACCACAGTTATTGAGGTAGGAGTGGATGTGCCAAATGCCTCGGTTATGGTGATTGAAAATGCTGAACGGTTCGGGCTGTCTCAGCTTCATCAGTTGCGCGGCAGGGTAGGGCGGGGTGCTGATCAGTCGCACTGTATTCTGATGAGCAGTTACAAACTGACATCTGATGGCCGAAAACGCCTGGAAACAATGGTCAGGACCACCGATGGTTTTGAAATTGCTGAAGTTGATCTGCATCTGCGCGGACCCGGCGACCTGCAAGGTACTCAGCAAAGCGGACTGGTAGGATTAAAGCTTGCTAGCCTGGTGAAGGATGAGAAAATACTTAAATTGGCCAGAGAATTTGCTTATCGCACACTTGATGAAGATCCCCGACTAGAAAAGCCTGAAAACCAACCCATGGTAAAACATCTGCAAAGAAGTGAATTTGATTGGGGAAGAATCAGTTAACACCGATCACCAGTCTGGCGACCCTCAGAATCGAACAGGCTCAATGATGTTTCCGACAAAGTAATTGTCAATATTATCAAGGTAACCGGGAAATTTCCTTAAACCTTATTCTTCCTTCCCTGCATTCCTTAATTATCCCTAAATTTGCCCCTTTGTAAATTCTGTATTATGAAGATTTCATGCAATTGGCTTAAAGAATACCTTGATACCCGTTTGAGTGTTGAAGAGTTATCGCATGTGCTCACCGATATCGGACTTGAAGTTGAAGCCATTGAATCATTTGAATCGCTGAAAGGCGGACTCAAGGGCGTGGTTACCGGCGAAGTGAAATCGTGTGAGCGTCATCCAAACGCCGATAAACTCAGCATTACCACAGTTGACGTTGGTGCGCCTGATTTGCTGCATATTGTTTGTGGTGCTCCCAATGTGGCTGCCGGACAAAAAGTTGTGGTGGCAACCATCGGCACCATGATTTATAAGGGTGATGAGTCTTTTGAAATCAAAAAATCAAAAATACGCGGAGAACTTTCCGAAGGAATGATCTGCGCCGAAGACGAACTTGGAATTGGCAGCTCACATGACGGAATTATGGTTTTGCCTGCAGATGTCACTCCAGGAATACCTGCTGCTGACTACTTTGGCATTACGAATGATGTTGTTTTTGAAATCGGACTTACCCCTAACCGTGCCGATGCCGCCTCACACCTTGGTGTGGCTCGCGACCTGTCGGCTGCCATCACTGCCCGCGGACTCGAGAATAAACCATTAAAAGTCAGGGTGCCTGAGGTCAGCACCTTTAAATCTGACAACAAAAGCCTGCAAATTGAAGTTAAAGTTGAAGATACTGAAGCTTGCCCGCGATATTCAGGAATTACGGTTTCAGGAATAAAAGTTGGCCCTTCTCCCTCCTGGCTGGCCGACAGACTTAAAGCTATTGGAGTGCGCCCGATCAATAATGTGGTCGATATCACCAATTATGTTTTGTTTGAATACGGACAACCTCTTCATGCTTTTGATGCATCTGCTGTTTCAGGCAATGGTGTTGTGGTGAAGAAAATGGCTGAAGGAACTCCTTTTGTCACTCTTGATGAAGTTGAACGCAAACTTGGCTCAGGCGATCTGATGATCTGCAATGCAGAAGAACCTATGTGCATTGCAGGTGTGTTTGGCGGCACAAAATCAGGAGTAAATGAATCCACAACTGCCGTTTTTCTTGAAAGCGCATATTTCAACCCTGTTTCGGTTCGAAAAACATCAAAATTACATGCGTTAAAGACTGATGCTTCTTTCAGATTTGAGCGTGGTACCGATCCTGAGATTACTGTTGTTGCGCTCAAACGGGCTGCTATGCTGATCAAAGAAATCTGCGGAGGTGAAATATCATCAGATGTGGTTGATGTTTATCCAAATCCTGTTGAACATAAAAAAATCAGTCTTTCCTATGCCTATGTAAATCGTTTTGTGGGTCAGGATATTCCATCCGACGACATCAAAGTAATTCTCAATGGGCTGGGCATTGGCATTGATGAGGAAACGATCGAAGGTCTTACACTTGATATACCTCCTTTTAAAGTGGATGTAACCGGAATTGCCGATGTTATTGAAGAAATTTTGCGCATATACGGTTATAATAAAATTAATGCAGGCGATAAGCTTAACTCCAGTATATCCTATCATCAGCGGCCTGACCGCGAAAAACTCCAGAACCTGGTGGCAGATTTTTTCAGCAGCAACGGTTTCAACGAGATTCTAACCAATTCGCTGAGCAGTTCGGCATATTATGAAGGCGGAACCTGGTTTGATCCCGAAAAAAATGTAAAAATTCTGAATCCGCTTTCGCGTGAACTGGACACCATGCGCCAGACTTTGCTTTTCAGCGGACTGGAATCGGTTGCTTATAACCTGAACCGCCGGCAGCTGAGCCTGAAATTCTATGAATTCGGATTTGTTTACGAACTTACCGGTGCTCAGATAAAAGGCAGTGTTGAAAAGAGTTACAGGGAACAGAAACTTCTTGCTTTGTATCTGACCGGTCAATCTGCACCGGAAAGCTGGAATAATGATGACACAAAAACTGATTTCTATCAGTTGCGATCATTTGTAGCAGCAGCCCTCCGAAAAACCGGCATTGATCAACAAAAGCTGCAGCGGTCAGAAAGCATTCCTCCGTTTTTTGCAAGTGGAGAGGTTCACACAATGAATGGCAAAGCGATATATTGTATTGGTCGTTTGCACGATAAATTGCTGAAACAGTTTGGAATAAGTCAGCCGGTTTTTTATGCCGGAATTCATTGGGATAATCTTGTGAAGGCAATCAGCAATCATACCGTTACTTATACGGACGTTTCAAAATTCCCGGAGGTTCGCCGAGATCTGGCCCTTGTACTCGACAAATCTGTCAAATACGCCGATCTTGAAGCCATTGCATTTAGAGCAGGAAAACAGCTTCTGAAAAAAGTAAATTTGTTCGATGTTTATGAAGGCGATAAAATTGAAGCTGGCAAGAAATCCTATGCCATCAGTTTTATCCTTCAGGATGAAAATAAAACCCTGACAGATAAAGAGATCGATAAATTTATGGACAGGATGGCTGAGGTGCTTGAGAAAGAAGCTTCGGCGAAGGTAAGGAGATAGAACAAATTCTTAAGGATTGCAGGCGGGAGAAATCCCGACAAGAATAATATTTTTACCAACAAAATGGGCGTCAGAAAATCTGGCGCCTTTTTCTATAAAAGACTTTCACCTTCGTGAACGGCAGGTTGATTCATTTGCTTATAGGATATATACAACCAATTTATTGCTATAAATTCCCGTAATCACATAATAACTTATTTGTAAAACACTATTGTCCGGTGAAAATCAAAAATTTCCTTGCCACCAAATCTCCAAAACTCCAAATTACACAAAATGAATGAATTAAATTGGTGAAATTTGGTGATTTCGTGTTTTAGTGGCAAATTTTATAAAGTAAGGTATTGTTCCTCAACTTTTGTCTATAAAATTCAATATCAATCATTTGTAATAATATTCGAAACTTTCCCATGACAACAATGTTTGTAAAACAAATTTTGCACACACAGCGAAGTTTTACCGGTTATTTGACTGATTTCAGGAATTCCCGGATATTTTTTCAAAACTCATTAAGGGGATTGCAATAAACAAGTGTATAGGGGTTTAAAATCCACCAAGATTAATTACTCATTAAAACCCCAGCTTATGAAATCAGGAATCTTTACGTTTGTTTTATTGGCATTGGCTCTTATAAGTGTTTCGTTGAAAGCACAGCCATTACATTGGTCCGAGGACTCACCGGCAGGTTGGGCTCCTCTGGTGTTTGAGGAAGAGACCGATCCGGCCAAAGTTACTGAAGGCAGCAAGTCGGTAAAAATTACTTTTACCGAAACCGGAACACCATATTTTGTTTCGGATACTTTTGATATAGCAGCGCTCGATTTCTCATTTTCAATTGATGTGTTTGACAATGATCCGGGGGCTGAGTACAATGTAAGATTGCTGTATCATGACATTAACGGCGTCTACATTAATCGCGAATCTACCGACTTTACCCTCGATAGTCCCGATTTTCAGACAATTTCTCTTTCAGGAACAGCTCCCGAAAATTCGGCAAGAGTTGTTATTGCATTCAGGGCACTGGATGTAGCAGCCAGCTGGACAGGTTCGTCGACTTTCTGGCTCGACAAATGTATCTATAGCGACGGCATAACTCCTAATCTTGCTCCTAATCCGGGTTTTGAAGAATGGCCGGTAATTACTGAATTTGTTGCACATTGGAAAGAGGATTCTCCTGCTGGTTGGGTGCCCCTTACCATTGCCAAAGAAACCAACCCTGCCAAGGTTACCGAAGGAAGTAACTCCGTTAAAATTACTTTTACCGAAACTGGTACGCCTTATTTTATCTCTGATATGTTTGATATTGCTTCGTTAAACTTCAATTTTTCTATTGATGTTTTTGACAATGATCCGGGAGCAGAATACAGCGTGAGAATTTTATTTCATGACATTGATGGGATTTACATCAATCGTGTTCAATCTGATTTTTCGCTTGATAATCCTGATTTTCAATCAATAACCATCACCGGAGAAGCACCGGAAAATTCAGCTAAGGCATACATTGCCATCAGGTTGCACGATGTTGCAGCGGGTTGGACAGGTGCTTCTACTGTTTGGTTTGACAATTGTATTTATAGTGATGGCATAAGCCCCAATCTGGTTCCAAACTTTAGTTTTGAAGATTGGATTGCCAAACCTGTATTTTTGAATTATGGATTTTTGGGTCTGGATCCGGTTGCTAATGGCGACATCAACATCGTTTCAAATACAATTGATCTTTCCGTTCCTTTTCAGGTTGACGTAACTGCACTTGTTGCTACATTTGAGGTAACTCCGGGCTCTGTTGCCAAAGTGGGTGATGTTGAACAAATAAGCGGAACAACGGCCAATGATTTTACCAATCCTTTGGTTTATTCCCTTAGCCAGGGTTCCGCAACCGAAGAGTGGACAGTAGCAGTTGCCAAACTTCCGGCCAGCACTGCAAAGGATATTTATTCCTTCAGGTTTGAAAGCCTTACCCCTGCGGTGAACGGAGTAATAAACAGCACGGCTGGCACAGTTGCACTTGAAGTTCCCTTTGGAACTGATCTTACGGCACTTGTTCCTACCATTGCAGTTTCAGAATATGCTTCTGTAAGTCCCGGCAGTGGTGTTGCTCAGAATTTTACCGCACCTGTAAACTATACAGTTACAGCTCAGGATGGATCTACTCAGGTATGGGTGGTGACTGTTACCACTGAACAGCAGGGTATTACTACTTTGTTTTATGAAGATTTTGAAACATTGATGACTTTGCCATCGGGTTGGATTGTAATAAATAATGATGGTTATATTCAGGCATCCGGCGAAGAAAGGTGGCAGGACAGTGCATGGTTAGTCACAACATCAAATCGCATAGAACTTCAGGGAACAAAGCTGGCGATGGCCTCATCATATTGTTCGAACATGCCTTTGGAAGGCAAGGCTGATGACTGGATGATACTTCCTGCAATCAGCATCGGACAAAATTCAACCTTGAGCTGGAGTGCGATGTCAACCACTTCTTCGGGTAACTATCCCGATGACTATATGGTACTTTGTGCTCCTGCAGTTCAGGGTGCAACACCAAACATTCCCTACTTTGAAGAAAATGCATTGATTCTTGCCAATATCATGCCTGAAAACTGGTCGGCATTTGTTGGAAATCCAGGCCAGGGTCTTTCGCAGCGTAGTGTTAATCTGAAGGAGAAAGGTTTTCTAAATCAGGATGTTTGGATTGCTTTTGTGCTTACTACCGACCTTACCCCGGGCAACTCAACTGCCGGAGGTTCAAACCTTGCAGTTGACAACATCAAGGTGGTGGAAGGAACAATCGGAATTAATGAAAATGATCTGGTTAATCTGAATGCAACCGTGTTTCCTAACCCTGCCAATGAAAGCATAAATATTACTTTTAACATTCAGGGTAACGGAACTGCAAATATCAGCATCATCGACATTACCGGACGTGAAGTCAGCAACCTGAACAAAAGTGTTTTTTCAGGTGTCAATAAAATTTCAGCAAATGTTTCGGGCCTTGCCCCTGGTGTTTATGTAGTGCGCACTCTGGTAAACAACAGTCTGAATGTAACAAAATTAATGATCCACTAACAAAAAGTAGTTGTTTGGTTAGCGGTAAAGAGGCTGTATCGATAGCAGCCGGCCATGTGTTCCGGGAATTCAAAACCTTACGGATGGAATTCCCGGACCTTTGCCCGGCAGTTTAACAACAGCCTCTTTCTATTTCTTCATTTTGGCGAATTATGAAAAATTATTTACAGTTTTTCCTCTCCCTGATGCTGATGGGCAATATATCAGCAACCGCTCAGCAGATAATTCTGACACCGGGGGAAACTGCCGGATACAGTAAACTGACGACGAATAAACAATTGGTGGATTTTTTGAAATTGTGCGATCTGCAAAGTGAGCAAATTTCGGTAAACTTTTATCCACTTAGTGAAAGCAGGATGTTTCCTGAAGTGATTTTTCACAGCAATGACACAACTACAAATAAACTTACTGTGTTGTTTCTTGCGCAGCAGCATGGCAATGAACCTTCAGGAATGGAAGGGCTCTCGCTGTTGATACGCGACCTGGCCAATGGCTTGCATAAAGACATTGTGGCTGATTTAAACCTGATCATTCTTCCTCAATGTAATCCTTATGGGAATGATTTTAATCAGCGCCGGAATGCTAAAAGTATTGACATGAACAGAGACCACCTGCTCATGCGTGCAGAAGAAACTACCATTATCCAGCAGATATTTGATAATTATCGTCCTCAATTCACTGTCGATTTCCATGAATATTACCCATTTGGAAACGGCTGGAAGGAATTTGGATACAGGCGTAATTTCGATATTCAACTCGGCGGCTTAACAAATCCAAATACAGATCATGCGATGCGCAATATTTTTAAAGCGGAGATATTGCCATGGGTTGAAGCAGGACTAGTTAATAAGGGCTACTCATTTTTTGAATATACACTGGGTGATTTTTCTTCAGGCGAAAGACTAAGGCACAGCACTACAGATGTGAACGATGGTCGTCAAAGCTTTGGTATTGCCGGTGCTTTGTCGCTGATTGTTGAAGGTATGAATGGACTTGATTCCACTGAACGACTTGAAAGACGATCACAAAGTCAGTATGAGACCGCACTGCTTCTTCTGAAATACGCAGCTGCAAATGCAGTCCTGATTCAGCAGATGAGTTCAAAAGCCAGAAAAAAGCTAAATAATCCGGCAGGCATGGTTTCAATCCGACAGGATCATTTCAAGGAAGATGTTGTATTGGACTATCCCTTGCTTTCTCTTAAAACTATGAAGGATACGGTTTTCAAAGTTGAAGTGTATCATCCGGTGGTAAAATCACTGCTCGGCGTTTATGCTCCTAAGGGATATCTTATACCTGCGGCAGATACCTTACTCATGTCCTGGTTAAAGCGATCTGGTTTTGTGCACAGCAGAGTAATCCCGGAAGGAGTAGCGTTTATTGCCTATCGGATGGGAATGATTAATTCTTCTTTGCTGGAAGGTATTGAAGGGCCAGATCCGGAAGTGTATAGAGAAACGGTAACTGTCATACAGCCTGAGTCATATTTTTATGTTCCGGTTGAAGGTATTTACAGTCAGAAAATCATAATTGCACTTGAGCCTCAGTCCATGTTTGGAGTCGCTTCTTATCCGGAATTTGATTACCTGCTCAGGCAGGAAAGATTTCCTGTTTTACGGGTAGAATAGCTGTGGAAGAAAAACATGAAGATGTAACAAGTATAACATTAAACACATGAAAAGAAAATTTCCGGACGCCATTGCTATCATTATGTTTATCATGATAATATTCATTGCATTGACCTGGATTATACCGGCCGGGGAATTTGCCTATGAATTGAAAAATGGACGAAACTACCTGATTCCAGGCAGTTATCGTCTGGTTGATCAAAACGCTCAGGGCTTCTTTGAATTTCTTACTGCACCGATCAAGGGATTTGTTCAGGCATCGCTGATTATCGGATTCTGTTTTCTGGTTGGTGGAGCATTCGGAGTGCTTAATAAAACCGGTGCCATTGATGCCGGGTTGTTTTATTTGATCAGAAGAACCGAAAATAACCGTCGTTCAAAAAAGCTGGTAATTGTTCTGCTGATGGTGATGTTTTCTATTTGCGGAGCTACTTTCGGAATGAGTGAATCGGTGTTGGTTTTTATTATGCTTACCATACCAATGGCCCGTGCAATGGGTTATGATTCCATCACAGGTCTTTCTGTTTCGTTTCTGGCAGCTGGTGTAGGTTTTGCCGGAGCGCTCACCAATCCATTTACGATTGGTATAGCTCAGGGCATTGCTGAATTGCCACTTTTCAGCGGATGGGAGTATCGTTTGCTGGTGTGGCTGATATTTACTGTTGCAGTCATTGCTTTTGTTTTGATTTATATCCGGAAAATTGAGAAAAATCCGGAAAGGAGCCCGGTGTATGAAATTGATAAAGAAAGTAAGAAACTGATTGTTGCTTCTGATGATGTTCCTTTTACTTTGGGTCGTAAGATTGTGCTGATATTGCTTTTCTGTGTGCTGGGATTGATTATTTACGGCTCGAATAAGTGGAGCTGGTATATAAATGAAATTGCTGCAGTATTTGTTGGTCTGGGAATTGCCAGTGCTTTGATATCTCGCCTCAGGACCTCAGAAGCTATTCAGGCTTTTGTAAACGGAGCAAAGGATATGGTTATGGCTGCACTAATAATCGGACTGGCTCGCGGGTTGCTCGTAATTGCTGAAGATGGCAAGATTATCGGAACAATGCTTTATCATATTTCGCAGTACGCAAACCAGTTTCATACGGTGTTGGCTGTGGAAATGATGTTTATTTTTCAAGGGTTTCTGAACTTTTTTGTACCCAGTGGCTCAGGTCAGGCTGCGCTCACAATGCCCATTATGGCTCCGCTGAGCGATCTGGTTGGTGTCAGCCGGCAAACAGCAGTATTGTGTTTTCAGTTTGGTGATGGTATTTTCAATATGATTATTCCTACCAGTGGTGTTACTATGGGAGCGCTTTCAATTGCCGGAGTTCCATACAATAAATGGGCTAAATGGCTGTTTCCTTTAATCCTTATTATGACAATACTAGCCATGTTATTGCTTATTCCACCCGTTGTATTGTTTGCCTATTAAAGAACTCAGTATCCGGTAATGCGTGTTATTTTCTTGTTGATAATTCCGGTTTATAACTGTGATCTAATCAATTACTACCTTCCTGACCTGCATCCTCTTTTTACTGGTTTCCGTAATTTTCAGAAAATATAGTCCTTTCTTGTAGTCTTTCAGGCTAATTCCTTTGTTGCCTGTAACATAGGCCGAATAGACAATCCTGCCTGATAAATCGTTGAGGATGAGTTGGTATTTTCCCGGTTTAAGTTGAATATTAAGCATTCCCCGGGCAGGATTCGGATAGATATTCAAACCAGACTCATCAGCATTATGTATTGAACCCGGACTAATAGAGCCAACCCTCACGGTGTCACCGGGCGATAAAAATCTTAAATGCATTTTTTCAAACCCAGCTACATTTCTCGACAGAGCGCCCGGCCCCTGATCAGCAATGCCTGCAAAAGTGCCTGTATTGTGAAGCATCATAAGTGGAACAGTTCCGCCAATGCACTCAATGTATGTTTTGTTTTCCTGATCATGTTTATAGCGTACAAATGTGTTCCCCGTAAGGTACAATCCAAAAGAGAGTGAGTCTGTAATCATTGCATATGGCAATCCCGAAACGGTATTTTCATAGATGTCAGCATTCAGATAAGTATTTGGCATTATGGCAGTTGTGCTGAGCAAAGATAATCCCTGATCGAACTCTAGTAATCCGTTATAAGATGCTGATACTGACGCCATATAGTTGTTTACTACTGTTTTACCGGCAAAACGTGCATTGTCGCCGGCAAAAAAGCTAACAACATTCCCTGATCTTATTTTTTGATTCAATTTGGTTCCATTTATCTGTCCTGCAAAAAATGACATAAGATTGTTGTATTCATTTGCAAGAAAGATAAATTTCTTCCCGCTATTTATGATTTTACCTGTTTCATTGTCGTGCTGATTAATTGAAAGTGCCTGAGCAATTAATACATTTATTGCTCCTTGTGTTTGTAAAACAGCTTTAAGCGAATTTGCCTGATTCAGGGTGCTGCCGGTAATAATCACAATGGTATCGGCTGGTGTTCCTTCATTATTAATCAGGTGATTACAGGCTTGCTCTGAAAGCTGATCAGATCCACTTAACATGATGGTGTAATAACCTGATTCTTTGGAAAGCGGAGGTTGAATATGGTGTTCGAATCCATTAACAGCTAATGTTTCCAGGTTTATAGAACAGCCGTGTATCAATTGAATTGCCCTCATTGTTCCGGTTCGGAGCATCGTTTGGTTTGTATCGTAAGGCAATGCGTCATTTGAGGGGAAATACAGATTTGCCGCTGCAGTGCCCCATACTGTTCCAATGCCATTGGGTGCGATACAGAATGCGGTTCGGTCATCCACTCCTATACCAATGGCTAGCTCTTTCCGCAGTCTGAACCAGTTTGCCATAAAAGAGGTAAGCCTTCCTAATCGCCCCCTTTCAATAAAATGTGTATCAAAAATATAGGGGTGCGCAAGGGTTGTCAGAAAATCATCTTTCAGGGTAATCTGAGAAGTATATGGGTTTGCCATTGCTGAAGCCGGATAAATAGTTGCTCCTTGCGCTGTATAAGCAACTGGCGACAAAATAGCCATACCTGCTGATGTTCCTGAAAGTACTCCGCCACGATTGTAAATCTCCTGCAAAGCTTGCTGCGTTTTTGAGTTGAGGTAGTTTTCGTAATAAACCGATTGGTCTCCGCCTTTTATAAATACGCCATCATAAGTTATTAATGAGTCGTAGGTGGATTGGCTATTGGCTACAGTATAGTTTGGAATATAAAAGTTTTTTGATGATATCGCCCCAAGGCTTTTAAAGTAGTTCGGAATCCATTCTGTGCCCTGACTATAGCTGATTACTGCTATCCTTTTGTTTTGTGCATTATCCACTACCCAGCGGTAAGGCGTGTCACTCCAGCCTCCGTCAGTTTCACCTCCGCCCCCGGCTAGCATTAAGTAGCCCTGAGCAGAGGAAGTCTGAGAAATCAGACATTGAAGAACCAGAAAACAATGTAACAGGATTTTTCTCATAATTTGTAATCTTACATCAGTATATACAATTGAACCGGCTGAATTACTTAATCTTATATGGAATGAAGAAACTACAGGATCAGAAAATCTACATTATAAAAAAGTGTGAATTTTGTAATGTGCTGACAATAAGCAGGATACATAGTTATTGAATTATTAATGCTTTTTCCGGGTGACGCCTTTAATCAGCAAATTCTTTTAATACCTTTGCATGCAATTGAGCTGAGCATCAGAAAAGTCTGATTTCAGCAAAAGTAATTTCTTTTGAAAGCCATTCACTGGTAATAAAGTATCAGAAGCCTGCAAATACAGAATCAGTTTTAAATTGTAAATTATTATTTCACATCTTATGTCTTTCACTTCTTTTGGTAAATGGATAGGTGGCAGTCTGGGTTGGGCTTTGGGTGGTCCGATTGGCGGTATACTTGGTTTTGTTTTCGGATCGCTTTTCGATAGTATGAATGGTGACAGTAATGAGCAAAAAGGTTTTACCCCGACGCAGGAGGGAGACTTTAAGGTCAGCCTTTTGGTTTTGATAGCAGCCATTATGAAGGCCGATGGTAAAATCCTTAAGTCCGAGTTGGGCTATGTAAAACTTTTTCTGGTAAAACAATTCGGAGAAACAGAAGCCGAGCGTTTGTTGCTGCTTCTGCGTGAAATTATCCGTCAGGATCTTGATGTGGATGAAATTTGCGAGCAGATTCAGGAAAACATGGAGTATCCATCACGCCTCCAGCTGGTTCATTTTCTGTTTGGAGTGGCATCGGCTGATGGAGAACCACATGCTGCCGAAGCTGATGTTTTGCGTCGTGTTTGTCTGCACATGGGTATCCGTCCTCTGGACTTTGAATCTGTTAAAGCCATGTTTGTCAAGGATTCAGACAGCGCATACCGCATACTTGAGATTTCGGCAAGTGCCACAGACGAAGAGGTAAAAAAAGCTTACCGTAAAATGGCGCTTAAATATCATCCCGATAAGGTTACCCACCTGGGTGAAGATGTACAGAAAGCTGCCCATGAAAAGTTTCAGCAGTTGAATCAGGCTTACAATGAAATCAAACAGCAACGGGGCTTTAAGTAGTATTTCTTTGAGCAGGAATGATGTTCCGGCTCCTGATAAATTAGAAGCACTGTTTGCCACAAATCGCGGACTATTACAAAAAACCGTGCAAAAGCTGGCAAAGTTCAATCAGCGCCAACTTGATGACATTGTTCACAAACTTCACCATGAAGCTTTCGGGTTTTACGATTGTCTTGATTGCAGCAACTGCTGTCGCAGCATCAGCCCGGCCATCAGCCACAACGATGTGGAAGCTATGGCTAAAAAGCTAAAGGTCAGGCCTTCTGATCTTGTTGGAAAACACCTTAAGCTGGACGAAGAAGGCGATTTTGTTTTTCACACTGCGCCCTGCCCGTTTATTGACGACGATAATTATTGCCACATTTACAGCCATCGTCCCAAAGCCTGCCGTGAATATCCGCATACTGACCGTAGCCGTTTTTATCAGATACTGAACCTGTCATTGAAAAATGCAGAGATTTGTCCGGTGGTTTATGCCATTTTGATGAAGCTTGCCTGAGGAAATAATTTTGGTGCTAAGTCTTGAACCTCACATTTCAAAACCTCACCACAGTTCCCAACGGCAATTTTTTCCCGAACCCATCCTCCAGAAAAAGTTCGCCGGATTCCATATTCTCTCTCTTGCCGAATGCGGACTTAATCAGGTTTTCCCCAATCAGCGATGAAAATCCCATTGAATAAAGGCTCATTATAAAGAAATTTTCCTTGTCGTCAAGGAGTTCGCTGCAGAGCTTGATCATTTCATTGATATTTTCTTCAAGTACCCATTTTTCTCCATCTGCACCACGACCATAGGCGGGCGGATCAAGAATAATACCATTGTACCGGGTGCCACGCCGCACTTCGCGTTTTACAAACTTCAGTGCATCTTCCACAATCCAGCGAATCCCATCCAAACCGCTGATTTCCATATTCTCGCGGGCCCAGCTGATTACCGGTTTTACCGAATCCACATGCACCACTTCAGCGCCTGCTGCACAAGCAGCAAGTGAAGCTCCGCCAGTGTAGGCAAAAAGATTCAGTACTTTTGGGCGGGGCGTTTTCATTTCTTTGATTTTATCAAAGATGAAATCCCAGTTGTCGCCCTGTTCCGGGAAAACACCGATATGCCTGAAACTGGTCAATCCCAAACGCATTTTCAAGCTGATTGATTTGTAATTATAGTCAATCTGCCATTGTTCTTTGCAACCTTTATTCAACACCCATCTGCCCTTTTCGGGATCGTTTTTCTCCTTGCGGAATATAGCCTGCGACCTCTGCTGCCACTCCTGCTCACTCATCGATTTATCCCAAACAGCCTGAGGTTCCGGACGGGTAAGTACCTGAGTGCCGAAACGCTCCAGCTTTTCAAAATTGCCGGAGTCAATCAGCTCGTAATCTTTCCAATGGATGGGGGTCAGCAGTTTTATCATGGTAAGGTGATTAGATGGGATGCATTATAATGTGCAAAGATGCGAATTTTCTCTAATTTTGCTCTCAAAGCATTTCGTCATACTGCAGCTTATGTCCGACCTAATTACCAGTCCACAAAATCCGAAGATTAAAAATCTTATTTTGCTTCAGCAGAAATCACGTGAACGCCGCAAGCAGAACCTTGTGGTGGTTGAAGGCCTCCGCGAAACCGGGATTGCTGTTTCCAACGGGTTTGTGGTTGCTGAACTTTTTGTTTGTCAGGAGATTGCACATGAATCAGATTACAAAAGTATCGCTGCTGATGCGAAAATTACATTTGTAAGCCGACCGGTTTTTGAAAAACTGGCTTACCGCGAAGGCTCCGATGGCTTTATTGCTTTGCTGATTCCCCGCTGGCTTAAGATTACAGATGTAAAGCTGCGCAATAAGCCATTGGTAATTGTGCTTGAATCGGTTGAAAAACCAGGCAATCTGGGTGCAATCCTTCGCACTGCCGATGCTGTAAATGCCGATGCTGTGATTGTTTGCGATCCTTTAACGGATATTTACAACCCCAATGTGATCAGAAGTGGTGTGGGTTGTGTTTTCTCTCGTCAGGTGGTTGCCTGCTCAACCCTTGAAGCTCAGCAATGGCTGATAGAGAATGGAGTCAGGTCGTTTGCTGCTGAGCTGAAGGCTTCAACACACTATCATACCCACGATTATCGTGGTGCAGTTGCTTTTGTGATGGGAACAGAAGCCGATGGACTTACTCCGGCCTGGCTGGAATTTTGTGATGAACGCATTATCATCCCCATGCTTGGCAGCATAGATTCGCTCAATGTATCAGTTTCTACTGCAGTTCTGGTTTTTGAAGCCATGAGGCAACGCGGATTTTCTCTTTGAGACCATCTGTTTCATTCTTTTTTCTACTCTTTCTTCGCTATTATGAGCAAAACCATTTTCACCATCATACTTTCCTTTTTTGCATTCTTCGCTTTCGGACAGCAAATGTCGGCGCATCAGGAACAATCAGAAAAGTACAGCGCAGCCGGATTTCTGACGGATCATCAATACGACAGTATAAATGGATTTTCAGGTCGCGAAACTTTCCACAGGACTTCCTCAGCCCTTCAGAAAAGGGTTTTTGGATATCATCCCTACTGGAGCGGTAATGCCTGGCAGAATTATCAATGGGATTTGCTGAGTGATCTTTGTTATTTTTCTTATGAGGTCAATCCGGCTAACGGTGAAGCGGTTACCATTCACGATTGGAATACTGCCGCCGTAATTGATACCGCCATTTCGCGCGGCGTAAAAGTTCATTTGTGTGTTACCCTGTTTTCGGGGCATGCAAGCTTTTTTGGAAATCCGCAGGCACAGCAAACGCTCACTGAAAATCTGATTGCTCTTGTTGCATCGCGTGGTGCTCATGGCATTAATCTGGATATTGAAGCGGTTCCTTCATCTCAGCAATCCGGACTTACGAATTACATCATTCAATTGTCAACTGCCTTGCATGCAGCCTTGCCGGATGCCGAACTCAGTATTGCAGCACCAGCTGTAAACTGGAGCAATACATTTGATCTGCCTGCCATTACCCCATGGCTCGATCTTATTATGATTATGGCTTACGACTATTATTGGAACAGCAGCGCACTTGCCGGACCGGTTTCGGGTTTCTGGCCGCTCACTTCATCTTTCAACTACGGAGTAAACCGCTCTCTTTCCTATTATCAGTCACAGGGAGTTCCTGAATCGAAACTCTTGCTTGGTCTCCCGTATTATGGACGCGAATGGCCGGTAAACTCGAATACACTTCCAGCATCCACCACCGGCAGTGGAGTTGCAGTTACCTATCGAAATATCAGGGCAAACACAACCCATTATACCCCGGAAAATCTTTATTGGGATTACCGGAGTTATAATCCTTACTACAGCTATTTTACTTCACAATGGCGGCAATGCTTTTTCGATGACGAACGAAGCCTCGGTGCCAAGTATGATTTGGTAAACAGGCGCGGAATTGCCGGCATTGGCATCTGGGCGCTTGGCTACGACAATGGATACCCCGAACTCTGGAACCTGATCGGGGAGAAGTTTGGTGAAAATCCGGCTGATCTGTGTACCGATACCATTTATGATTCAGGCGGGCCATGGTGGAGTTATGAAAACAGTGAAACATACACCGAAACCATACAATCGGCATGGGAAGGGCCATTAACCCTCACTTTCAATAACCTGAGCCTCGAAGCAATTTTTGATTCATTATGGATTTATGATGGAATTGATACTGGTGCACCTCTGATTGCATCACTTTCAGGCAATGAAATTCCTTCTCCGGTTTCAACTACAGGCAATGCATTTACCCTTAAATTTTCATCAGATAATCTTACCACACGTGCAGGTTATGAATTGGTGTGGAGTTGTCCGACAACATCAATTGAGCATTATGAAACACCTGCGGGTATTGAAGTTTTCCCGGTTCCTGCAAAAGAAATCCTGAATATCCGGTTTAATGAGCCCGTAAAAAATCCTGTAAAGATTTCACTGACCAGTTTAAACGGAAGCATAGTTTACAGAGCGTCGTTGACGCAGTCAGGCTTGGTAACTTTGCCCGTCGGTAATATGGCACCGGGAGTTTATGTGCTGGTTTGCGAAATTGACGGCAAATTGCACCGAAGAAAGATAATAATTATGCAGGATTAATCCTTATGAGTTCAGGATCTGGTGTTTGTTATGAACATTAAATGGCCCAGCCTGAAAACCCAAAAGGAATGGCATCATTCTGCGAAATCACAAATTTTGATTTCGATTTCCAATCAACTGATGCTCCTCCACCTAGAGTAATCTTGTTCTCAATCTCTGCCCTGAGGTCAACATTACCTTCAACGGCAAAATCGGCGGTAACTTCAGTTGCATAATAAGTGTAATCGGCAATCCGGTTATTGTTAACCAGTTTCCACAAGGTTTTATTTGACTTTCTGAGTTCCTGAAGTCTGGGAATCAAGGTAATTTTGGACTGATTTTCGAAAACCCTGCATTTTACCCCGGAAATAAAGAAATCAACCGAACGGGCTTTTGAAAGTCCTCCATTGATTCCAATACCAAATTCATTCAGGCTTGCTTTTCCGGTCAGACTCAGGCTTCGCTGTACCGTTCCATACACCAGATTTGCAGGTTGAAGAATTGTATTCCAGGCTGGTGGCGGATCTTTGAAAACCTGCTCCAGTGTGCCCACACAGAAATATCCTTGTTTTCTTTTCTCAATAATGGCTCCTGGAATCACACCGGGGTCTGAACTGAAAAGCAATGTTATGCCATAACGTTGCAAAAATTGAGGAAACGGAAGGTTTGCCATGATCTTGTTGGTTTTTGGTTGAGTAATTCAAAATTACACCATATCAACATCAAAGTCAATGATTGTGTTCATGTGCTGAATTTTGCAGATACAGAAGTAGGGCTGATATCAGTCGGGTCAGACTGATTTTTAAAGTTGTCAGATAATCACAGTTTGCAATAAAATGTTGCTGAATAGTGCCCGATCATAATCAGTATCCCTCATTCTGATCTTCAACGCTTATCTTGTTGTTGGTCAGAAGTTCGCTCAAGGGAATCGGGAAAAGCATCTGCCACTCCTGCGTAACTGTGGGGACAAGGTCAACAGCCCTGCCGGTGCGGATAAGATCGAACCATCTTTTGCCTTCAAAAGCAAATTCAATCTGTTTTTCTCTTTCAATGATGTTTCGAAGAGAGGTAATGGTGTCAGCAATAACCGGAGACAAGCCCGCACGATTGCGTATGGTATTGATATCTGACAGAATCACAGCAAGATTCCCGACAGAATCAATCAGGTAATGTGCTTCTGCCCTGATCAGGTACATTTCGGCGGTTCTCAGAACGATTACCCTGTCGCTGCCTGTGGTGAGGTCAGCATACTTTTTTGTGTAATATTTATCTCCGTGAGATGCAGCAATCAGCGTTTTTCTTTTGTCAGAAGAATCAATATTTATAAGTACTGATGAAGGCGCATTTTCATGCCTGCCTCCAAGTGTATTTGGAAAATTATATTCAGCAAGCCTGTTCTTGTCGGTGGCACTGAAGGGCACATAAAACAATATTTCGCGTCCGGGCGCTGTATTGCTTGAAAAAAGAGCTTCGTAAGAGGTTTCAAGCATTGGAAAGGACTGCAAAACCTGATTGGCATACTGAATGGCGTTTTCAGCATTTCCTCTGGTAAGGGTAATGCTTGCAAGCAATGCAGTAGCTGCTTCAACAGTAGCTCTTTCTGAAAGGGTATTCGAAATATTGAGACGGGCCGATTCCAGATCGGCTAAAATCTGATTATAAACATCTTCTGCTGAACTGCGTGGCAGGGAGTTTTCATGCGAATCGTTAAGTGTTGGCAATAATTTAAGAGGAACGCCGCCATAAAGTCTTACCAGATTGTAATAATGAAGCGCCCGCAGAAAATGCAGTTCACCTTTGTAACTTTTCATTTCATCCTCCGTAAGGAAAGTTACATCCCTGAGCTTAAAAAGCATGAAATTTACGCGGTTAATAGCTACATATATATCCGCCCATATTCCCTCAACCAGAATATTATTGGCCAGAAGGCTGTTTTTGTCCACATCGTAATACTCAACCTTGGTGCCGTTGGCAATGCTGTTGTCTGATGCCAGATCACCCACAATCACCAGATTTCGCCCGTAATAATGCTGCAGCTGCAGCGCATCATAACATCCGGTAAGCGCAGCCTGCACATTCTCGCGGTTGCTGAATGCTTCTTCAGTCGATATCTGCATTTTTGGCCTCAGATCAAGGTCAGTTTCGCAGGATGCAAAAAGCAGTAACACGAATATCAGAATCTTGCGCATAGGCCAATCATTAAACTTTTAGGTTGCGGGCAGGTAAAGAAATCGGTGCCCAATGCAATCGGATTCAATCCATTGTAATTTATTTCCGGGTCCATGCCCGAATATCTTGTAAATGTCAGAAGGTTTTTCCCGGCCACGAATACTTCTAAACGGCTGATCCCGGCTCTGGATATTAGCTTTTCGGGAAGTTCATAACTGAACCTGACGTTTTTCAGCCTCAGAAAAGATCCATCTTCAACGAAACGGGAGGAAAACCGCTGGTTATAAACCGAAGCTTTTGGCACATCAGTTATGTCGCCCGGATTTTGCCAGCGGCGCAAAATGGCAGTTGTCTGATTGCTGAGTGAGATGGTTTCGGTGTAGATGCGGGTTGAATTGAAAATACTGTTGCCATATGAGAATGAAAATCTGAAATCAAAGCTAAAATTTTTCCATGATAAGTTGCTTCCAACGCCTCCATAGAAAACCGGATGCGGACTGCCGATCTTTTTTCGGTCAAGGTCATTGATTTTTCCGTCCCGGTTGAGGTCTTCGTAAATCAGATTTCCATCATCAGGGTTGACCCCCAGTGAATTAAATCCATAAAAAAATGATACTGGTTCGCCTACCTCAATGCTGCTGCTTGCTCTGCCAATATTACGAATTGGTTGATCTTCATAAAGTTCAAGTACTTTGTTGCGGTTGCTTGTAAAATTCAGCATTGCATCCCATCTGAAAGGCCCTTCGATAATGGGAATGATTGCAGAGATTTCAACTCCTTGATTCTCAATTTTACCAATGTTCGACATGATGAAAGCATGCCCGGTGGATGTTGGCATTGGTTTTTGAAGCAGAAGGTCTTTGGTTTGCTTGTTGTAGTAATCTGCTCTGATGTTGATTTTGCTATATAATTCGATCTGTGTACCCAGATTAAAATGGCTGGTCGATTCCCAGCGCAGATTTGGATTGGCCAGCTGAGAAGGACTTATACCCCCATCGCCGCCATAATTATTGCCGGCTGAATAAAGATCAAGCGATAAAAAGTCGCCGATCTGATCGTTGCCCGTAATGCCATAGCTGACCGATAGTATAAGTCTGGAAATTGCGCTGACTTTGAAGAACTCCTCCTTCGAAGCATACCATAATCCTGAGACTGAAGGGAATAATCCGAAACGATTGTTCTTGCCAAATTTTGATGAACCATCGCGTCGCAGATTCAAAGTAAAAATGTATCGTTCATCATAACCATACTGAATACGCGAAAAGAGTGAGTTGGCATTAGCTTCGGTTTCATAGGATTGCGTGGAAACCGGAGTTGCCGCATCCTGAAGAAATTCAAAACTGGTACCTGCAAAGTTCTGAGCACGTAAAAAAGTATCGTGCTGGCGGTTGCTCTCAAGGCTTAAACCTGCTGTAACTGATAGCCGGTTGAGCGATCGAACCAACGAATAATCAAGGTAAGTGGTGTGGTAAAACCTGAGTGCATTGCTGGTTGCTTCAATGCCCAATCCGTTGTACTTGGCTCCTTGTCGGGTTGTTTTAGGTGCAAATGCCTGCTCGCGGAGGTTGTAGAAATCCAGTCCTGTCAGGCTTCGTAGCGTAAAATTGTCTGCCAGGGCGTAGTTGGCCTTGAAATGAAAGGTGTTCCGGTAGGTATAGGTCAGGTTTTTTTCAAGCGTTGCTATTGCAACCGGATTGGCATATGATCCATCGTTATTGAAACTTCCATCACTGTTGTAAACAGGAAATACAGGTGCCAGCGATATAGCATTGGGCAAAGGTCCGTTAAGGGTCTGATCGCCCTCAACGCGGTTATTTACAGAGTAGGCAAAGCTGTTTCCTGATTCAATTTTCAGCTTGTCGCTAATCTTGTAATCGTAATTCATTCTCAGATTATAGCGCTTAAAGTCTGAGCCTATTATGATACCTTCCTGATCGAAAAAGTTACCACTGATGTAATGTTGCGATTTGTCGTTTCCACCGCTGAGCGAAAGCCCGATATCGCGGGTTGGCGCAGTCCGGAATACTTCCTGCTGCCAGTCTGTATTGATTGAATAGTTTTGAATGGTTTCCTGACTGTATTCAGGAGTTCTGCCCTCAGCCAAAGCTTGTTCGTTCATCAGGTTCATCCATTGCCTTGAATCAAGCATATCAAGCCTGCCGACGGTTTGTTGAAGTCCGAAATAGCTGTATAAGTCAATCCTGTTTCGGCCCGAAACACCGCGCTTTGTATTTATTAGAATAACGCCGTTTGATGAGTTGGAACCAAACAAAGAACTTGCCGCAGCATCTTTTAATACTGATATGGATTCTATATCGTTAATGCTCAGATCGCTGATGGCGTCAATGGATTGTCCGCTGAAATCGAGCTGTGAATAATCTCCTGTTATAATGGGGATGCCGTCAACGACAAAAAGTGGGCGGTTGCCGGCATTGATCGAACTTATTCCACGAATGTTGATGTTAAAACCTGAAGCAGGGGTGCCTCCATTAGCCTGAATCAGCAAACCCGAAATCTCAGATTGCATTGCTGCATTTAAGGATGAGGAGTTGGTCTGATCGTAAAGGTCCATTCTCAAAAATGAAACTGCTCCGGTTAAAAGGTCTTCCGGCTCTTCGCCAAAAGCAACAACAACTGTTTCGCTCAAAGTTTTAATATCTGCCTGAAGCCTGACATTAAGCAGTGTATCTGTCCTGATGATCTGTTCCTGTTCAGTAAAACCCATACATGAAAACCTGACAGTATTGCAATCCTTCGGTACTTTAAGGCTATATCGGCCTTCTTCATCGGTAAAGGTTCCACTGGTTTTGCAGGTAATAAAAACATGTGCCCCGGGAATGGGCAAATCATTTAACGCTTCAGTTACAATGCCATTGATTATATAGAAATGTTTGTCATTTAGCAGTTTGAGGATGACTTTTTTTTCTGTAAACAGTGCCTCCAGACCTGCATTGCCAGCCACATTAAGTATAAGTTCCTCCGCTGTTTTTTGTCTTGCCGATACAGATATTTTACGGCTGCTCCGAACCTCAGTATCGCTATAGGCAAATTCATAACCGGTAAGAATTGTGATTTCGCTTAGAACTTCTTTAAGTGGTCTGTTTTCAAACCTGAGGTTGTATCTTTCGGTTTGCTGGGCATAAGTTACAGAGGAAAGGATAAGCAAAAGCAGAAGCATAAAGCTTTGCAATTGTTTTATTGACAGATAAAGCAAACAGTTGTCTCTGCTGTAAATCACCTTAAATTTTATTCCGGTTTAGCCTCTAAAGATAAGCCAGTTTTTCAAAAAAAATAATACATGTTATAAAACATGAAAATTTATGTTGAATAACACTATTGTCCGGCAAAAATCAAAAAATTCTTGCCACCAAATCTCCAAGACTCCAAATTACACAAAATGAATGTATTAAATTGGTGATTTTTGGTGTTTTAGTGCTTTGGTGGCAATTTTAATAAAGTAAGGTACTGTTATACAACTTTTGATTATGGGATGGAGAAACAAGTGCATCAGCAAACTGACAACCTGACGAAGAGATAAAATGGATCTTACTTTAATTCCGCTTTTTCAAATACAATGGTTTCACCTTCAATTCTGTAGGTAACAGGTGCCAGGGTTATGATCAGTTCCAAGGTTTCCTTTAAGGTCTCTCCTGAAAGGCTGAAAGTGAAATTGTATGTTGCTGCATTATTTTCAACCCTGAATGATTTTCCATAGCGCTGGTTCAGGGCTATTGCAATTTCAGGTAAAGGAGTGTTGCTGAAGTATAGTTTTTCTTCTTTCCAAAGCGTGAGCTCTTTGGCATTGACTTTTTCAATAATGAAAAGTCCACTGGTTTTGTTAAAGATCAGCTTTTCGTTAGGAATCATTCCGGCAATCAGATTATTCTGAGTTCCTGAAACATTTACACTTCCTTCAACCAGAATGACTTCAGCTTCAGATGAACCTGAAAAATTCATCACGCTGAAAGATGTTCCGGTAACCTCAACATCTATATCGCCGGTAAGAATCTTAAATGGAGTGTTGTTGTTTATTACATCAAAATATGCATGTCCCTGAAGATCAACCAAACGGTTTTTAACGAATGTTTTCTCATAAGTGATGCTGCTTTCGCCTGTCAGCCATACTTTGGAACCATCGGGCAAGGTAAAATCAACAACTTGTCCTTTCGCAGAAGTTACCTGCATTTGTGCGGGGGAAATTGTTTGATTGAATGCAAAGTAAAGCACTGCAGTCAAACCTGTCAATATAGCCAGACCGGCAGCAATTTTCAGGAAGGTCAGCTTTATTAAAGGTTTTTGTTTTGAGGTATGATGGTCAATTTTGTGAAACAGGGCATCGAAGTCCGGTTTGCGGTCTGCTGACTTCATTTCTTTCGGGTTATCCCATTGTTTCTTCATCAGGGTATCAATCTCCTCTGATGAAATCAGTTCCTGCTCTTCCTTCGGATTAATTAATCCGGCGTAGAAACGGGCAAATATATTTGGACTAAGTTTCTTTTTCATTTTATTGGTTCTGTATTTTATACACCTGGTGAAGGTGTTTTACTTAAGCGATCAGTTTAATATTTTTTTCAGAGCAGTTTTAACCGTCTTGATTGCAAGGCTTTTGTGCACTTCTATGGTTCTTACCGAAAGGCTGAGTAAGGCAGCAACCTCTTTATTTGAGAACCCTTCAATGTTTCCAAGTTGAAAAACTTTTCGGCGTTGAGCCGGAAGATCATCAATTACCTTGTCGATTTTTTCTTTAAGGTCGGAGTAAATCAGCTCATTTTCAAGATTTGTTGATTGTGTCAGATGTCCGGTTATGTATTCCCGGTAAGCCTTTTCGTTGATCTTCTTCCGCTGAATATTGAAAAGGTGGTTTTTGGTGATGGTGTAAATGTAATTGTTCAGGGAGAGTTCTTCTTTGAGCCCTGCCCGCTCATCCCATATTTTAATAAAAACATCCTGAACCACATTTTCGGCATCTTCGGGTGAATTGTAATACCTGATGGCAAAATAGTAAACCTTTTCCCGGTATTTCCGGAAAATCTCCTCAAAAGCTTTTTTATCTCCCCGCTTGAGTCTGCTTACCAACGGTTTATCATCAGATTCTTCCTTCATTTTTTTTAACCTGTTCCTGGTAACCGGCAAAGGTAAGATTTCAGCAGCTATTCATGAAAAACTGTTGAAATAAGTTTTTGCGATTTAAACCCTTCTTAAAATCCCTAATATCCGCAAGTCAGGGTTTGACTATTTGAAAACAAGCATTTTACAAAAACAAGATAAATTCAAGTCAAGCCCTGACTATCAGCGAATCATCGACATGATTGCGGATTTAAGGAAATCCTTTCGGGCTTGCTTAAACTCAAAAAAAAACCCTGACAGTTTAATTTGACTGTCAGGGTTAATGTAGCTTGGATTTCTATCAATAGATAATCATCATGGATGTTTTCTCAATTCACCCGATGTTCCGATTGCTCACATATCCCACCAAAACCTGTCCTGCAGGGTTGGCAATGTTGCCGGGAAGTTGCTGTTGTATAAACGTTCTGTTTGCGGATACGCAAATCTGCGGGGAATAGCACCTCCCGGATTTTGATTGTGGTCGCCACCGGTGTTGGGGGTGAGTTCAGGAAATCCTGTTCGCCGGTAATCAGTCCATGATTCAATATTGCAGAACAGTGCAATGTATTTTTGCTTTATGATTGTTTGAAGATCCTGATCAAAGTTTCCGTTCAGCACACAATAAGCCTCCTGAAAGTTTAGGATTACATCTTCACTTGTTGTGGCGCCGGTAATTTTATCGATGTTTGCTTTTACAGCATCATTCAATGCGTTTTGAGCCAGAGGGTCTCCCGGATTTATCCTGATGCGGGCTTCTGCCTCAATAAATTTTACCTCATGATAGGTCATCATCAGCGAAGGCGATGCAGTTGAAGTATAATACAATCCATTGAGGGTTGACTCTCCGAACTTTTTTTTGTAGTAGAAATTCTTGCGCGGATCGTTTGTCAGCAGCAATAAATTTGTAAAGTTAGTATGAGGCAAAATATAGTTAAGCAGCGTATAGGAATAGAATGGATTGTACTCCGACGCAGAATATCCGTATTGCAGCATCAGATCACCATCTCCCGAAGTCATTGCATTGGCTGCGGCTTCCAGCGCTTTTTCGGCTGGATTGTAATCAAGTTCTCCGGTTTTTTTACTCAGGTGCATGTAATAACGTGCTTTCAGTGCCCATGCTGCTTTTATCCATTTACTTGCATCTCCTCCGTAAATTATATCATCAGAGTTTGGCTTTTTTCCGGCATACTCCGTTTCAAGATCCTGAATACCATCATCAAGTAATTGTTGAATGGCTTCATATATTTCTTTTTGTGAATCAAAAACGGGATTCCGGTTTTCCGGGCCAACCAGTGCTTCCTTGAAGGGTACATCGCCATACAGAGATGTAACATTTCCCAGGCAGTTGGCCAGCAAAACCTTGCCTATTCCCGCGTAATGAAAGGAGCCTTCTTTTTCGGCCAGTTCTATCATTACTTTTAGGTTTACCATCGGACCATCATAGTAGTCATTCCAGTTCCAATCCACATACAGGGCTTCATTCAGAATATATTGCTGCACCTGCACCGGGTGGTTATCCACGCCTTCGTAGTATTGCATAAATATACCTGCCATTACCTGAGTTGTTCCGATATTCAGGCGGGCCAGACGCTCCTGATTATATGGCAGCATCACCGATGGAGGCACTTCGGTCGGTCGGTTGGGATTTACATTTGTATCTTCAAGCTCGCACCCGGTGAATAGCATGATTCCCATAAGCAGCAGCGGCAACTTTATTTTGAAAGATTTTGAATTCATAAATCAGTGTATTGATGTTGATTATAACGACAATTGAAGACTGAACTCCACACTTTTGGTATTGGGCATGTTGAAGTAATCGCGGCCCAGACTGTTGGAAACTCCCGAAAGATTCGTTTCCGGATCAATGCCTGAGTATTTTGTCCAAAGCAATAAGTTTCGGGTATTAATGCCAAGATTTATACCCTTAAATGGTGTTTTGCCCATCCATTTGGGTGGCAAACTATACGAAAGGCTCAGTTCGCGCAGTCTGACATATGAACCATCTTCAATTGCAGCTTCTGAAAGACCTGCAAGTCCGCCCTGAGCTGAATAGTATCTGGCATCCCGTTTTACCACAACGTCATTCGGTAATCCGGTATTTATATTTTTCCCCGGAAAAATGAAATCCTCATCACGGTTTTCTGTGTTTTTACTGGTTCCCAGAGAGGTCATAACATTTTTGGTTCCGTTGTAAACATCTCCTCCCTGCCTGATGTCGAAGAGAAATGTAAGTTGTATCCCTTTGTAGCTGAATGTATTCCGGAATCCAAGCATAAAATCGGGATTGGGATCGCCTATTACTCCGGCTGTTACATCAACCAGTGGATAACCGTTATCACCAACCAGTATATCTCCACTTTCATTCCTGAGGTATCTCGATCCGTAAAGCACACCATAAGGCTGACCCTCAATAGCAACTGAGCGGGTGCTTGAAACGCCGGTAGTCTGGAAATCAAGCAAAGGAACGCCTTCAGGAAGGCTTTCCACCATGTTCCTGTTTTTTGTGAAGTTGAACATCATATCCCAATTAAAGCCCTTTTGCGCAACAGGCGTTATAAAGAGTTGGGCCTCAATGCCTTTGTTGGTAATTACACCGGCATTAAGAATCATGTACTCGTACCCGGTTGAATAAGCTACCGGAACAGGTACAATCTGACCTATACTTTTCGACTGATAAACGGCAAAGTCAAGACCAATTTTATTGTTGAAAAACCGAAGATCAAATCCAAATTCTGAAGAGCGTGTGGTTTCGGGCATAAGATTTTCGTTGCCAACAGTGCGTTCAGTGGCAAAGGCTGTCTGGCCGTTAATGCCGCCGGTTATAGCTGCAAAATAATTGCGCAGAGAGTAAGGATCAGCATCATTGCCAACTTCAGCCCATGATGCCCGGATCTTTCCATAATTGAAAACTTTCCCGCGATCTATATTCAGGGCTTCCGAAAAAATAAAACTGGCGTTGAATGATGGATAGAAAAAGGAATTGTTTCCTTTGGCCAGGGTTGACGACCAATCGTTGCGGCCAGTAGTATTGAAATATAGAACTCCTTTGTAACTTAGTTTAATATCATAAAAAGCCCCGGCAATTTTGTAAGCTGACTTGCTATCGTCGCCCGAAGTAACTGCTGTGTTGCTGAGGTCGTAAAAATTGGGAAGAATCAGTGAATCTCCTCTTTGATAGTTGTAATAAGTTTCCTTGACATAATAGTTGTGTCCTACAGAAACATTTAACTTCAGATCATCGGTCAGTTTTTTTTCTGCACTGAGCAGCAGGTCTGAGTTTATTCCTGTAAAGAAGTAAGTATTGGCTGTTACATATCCGTTGGGCGTATCACTGGAGTTATTATCGAAGAAGGAATTGCGTTTTTCTCCGTAATAATCAATTCCTACACGGTACATAGCGTTTAGCCAGGGAAGTATATTGTAATCAACCTGAGTATTTCCAATAATGCGGTTGACTTCGGCCCGTGCTTTGTTCCGGTTGATTGACCAATAGGGATTGTCGTACTGTGAGTAATAATTTCGCTGAGTTCCGTCAGGATACATATAAGCAGATGGATCGTTGGCCGGATCATCAGATCCATTGGTCAGGTCAAATGTTGGTGTGTTTCGCATCAAACCCACCATTACCGCTGAAAGATTACTGCCCTTTTGCGTGAGGTTATTCAGAGAGTTGGAATAATTGGCTGAACCTGAAATCCTGAGTTTATTGGATAATTTTGAGTCGCCGGCAATTTTTACATTGGTCCGCCAGAAATGGCTGAAAGGCACAATTCCGGATTGGTCCAGATGTCCCAGTGAAAAAATATAGCTGCCGTTATCGTTATTTCCCGACATGCTCAGGTATGTATTACTGGTCATGGCAGTCTGGAAAAAGTTATCAACAGGATAAGCATTCACGCGCATATCGGTAGCTGTAGGGTCGCTCATTCCTACGATGCGGCCGTTTCGGTCTTTCAGGTCATTGGTCGATCCGTCAAAGCGCAACGTGTCTATGAGTGCGCCCCAGCTGGCATTGGATGTCGAAGAGTATATGCCTCCGGATCCCTGAGAATACATGGACTGTCTCTCAGGCAATTTGTTTACCTGGTCAAAACCGACAGAGGTTTTGAAGGTTATACTTTTGCTCGCTCCACCTTTTGCTTTTCCTGATTTTGTAGTAACCAGAATAGCTCCGTTTGCAGCCCTGATGCCGTAAAGTGCTGCTGCCGCTGCTCCTTTGAGTACTGAAACCGATTCAATATCATCGGAGTTCAGGTCAATGGCGCGGTTTGAGTAGTCGTAAACATAACTACCATCGTAGCTGTTGTCGATGGGTACACCATCAACCACAAACAGCGGGGAGTTGCCCGAAGCCCTGAGCGATGAACGGCCACGTATTGTTATACTTGCCGAGGCACCGGGTGTTCCGGCCGAACTGATGACTTCAAGTCCGGCAACTTTTGAACTCAGTGCATTTACAATATTGCCGGTTTTTGAATTGCCAAGTTCAGATCCGCCGACTTCCTGCGCCGCATACCCAAGCGATTTCTTTTCGGCTTTAATACCAATGGCTGTTACAATAACGCCTTCAATAGTTTTGGCATCCTGAGTCAGCGATATATTGATAACATTAAGTAAGCCTGCTTTTACCTTTTGTGTTGTGTATCCAACATAACTGAATTCCAGAAAATCATCTGCACTTGTTGTCCTTATTGAATAATTACCTTCAATGTCAGTAACTGTTCCGGTTGTGGTTCCGAAAATTCTCACAGTTGCGCTGGGCAGGGTTTCTCTTGTAGCAGCATCAGTAACCCGGCCTGTTATGGTTTGTTGTGCCAATCCAGCAAACGAAATTATCAGCAACAGCATGATAAGTGGTAAGATCTTTCTCATAGGCTTATATTCAAAATTAGGAACAGTTTTAATTTTGAATATAAATACACCTGAGTGCATGTTTCTACTTAATCGGGCAGGAAATCTTTTAAATTAAATACATGTTTTTTAAAAAGCAATGATGCTGATGTTGACGTATGGCATTTCATCCAAAATTCTGACCGGAAGATTTTTTCTCTTTTCAGCATACCTGCTGGTAACCCTTGAAAATGCAATTGTTTGAACCCTGAGATTATCAGTAAACCTTTTAATCAATATGATTGTTATTAACTGATTGTCACATAATTTCAGTTACTAACCCTAAGCATCACATTTATGGAAACTAAATACGGATTTCACCTGATGGATATTACTGAATTTGGCGATTGGTTAGCTGCTCAGCATGTCAGCAGGGTAGTAAAACTCATTCAGAATCACCATACCTACCTTCCCGATTACAAGCATTTTACCGGAAGTAATCATTTTGAACGTCTTAAATCCATGAAGAATTATCACATGGTTACCAACAATTGGAGCAACATAGCACAAACCCTTACAACCTTCCCCGATGGAAAAGTTGCTGTTTGCAGGCCGTTGAATGATGTGCCGATTGGGATCAAGGGTCATAATTCTAAGGGAATCTGCATTGAGCATTTCGGCAATTTCGATATAGGAAAGGATATCCCGAGCAGTGCCCATGCTGATACGATTATTAAACTGAATGCAATGCTCTGCCACAAATTTTCATTGCCCGTCGATACTGATCACATAGTTTACCATCATTGGTATGATCTTAACAACGGGCTCAGGCTTAATGGAAAAGGATCTACTAAGAGTTGTCCGGGAACCGCATTTTTCGGTGGAAATAAGGTAGAAAATGCCAAAGCAACCTTTATTCCTCTTATACAGGCAGAACTCACTGCTTTAAGTGGAAAGCCAGCCGGAATTGCTGTTTCTGTACCGGAAGCATCATTGGAATCTGGCATTGTTATGTCCTCAAAAGTAAATGTAAGAAAAGGAGCTGGTACCAATTTTCCTGTTGTATCGGTCCTGAGTGCCGGTTCTGTTGTGGATATTTACGAAAGTTCGCCGGGTTGGTTGCGAATCGGCACAAACAACGAATGGGTTTCAGAGAAGCTAATTACCCGTGTAGCCAAAGCCAGAGTTACCGCTAATAAGCTTAACATCCGTTCCGGGCCTGGCCCTGAGTTTGCAGGTCTTGGTTCTCTTGCCAAAGATTCTGAAGTTGTGATTTATGAGAAAAAAGGAGATTGGAGCAGAATTGATATCAATGAAAAATGGGTTGCTGCCAAATTTCTGCATTTCTTCTGATTGTGAGATTTTTGTGAATCCTGAAATCGATTTATCCGCAATTTACATGCGATGGTCGTTTTATTTCCTGCCCTGATGATAATTTTTATGATCGCCAAAAGCAGAAATGTTCTAAACAGCATTTCTGCTTTTAATTTGTTGATCAATCGAGTAATAACTTAAGGTAAAGATGCGTTCATATGACAAGGATTGATCGGATATTGACAAATTGTCAGTTTTTTCTATGATTTTGCCCTTTTTTTGTATCGATGTAGTAACTTTGCAATGGATTTATTTATCAGTCAATAATGGATATTCAATCAATAAAACAACGTTTTGGAATCATCGGCCATTCAAATCTGCTCGACAGGGCGATTGATATAGCCCGACAGGTTGCCCCCACCGATATAACGGTACTGATAACCGGTGAAAGCGGTGTTGGTAAAGAAGTTTTCCCTCAGATTATTCATAACCTGAGTGCCCGCAAACATGGGCCTTACATTGCTGTAAACTGCGGTGCAATCCCTGAAGGAACTATTGATTCTGAGCTTTTTGGCCACGAAAAAGGCTCATTTACAGGCGCTCACGAAGCACGAAAAGGATATTTTGAAGTGGTTAACGGAGGAACAATTTTTCTTGATGAGGTGGCTGAACTCCCGCTGTCAACTCAGGTAAGGTTGCTTCGTGTGCTAGAAACCGGCGAATTTTTCAAAGTTGGTTCATCCAAAGTCATTAAAACCGATGCGCGTGTAGTTGCTGCTACAAATTTGGATATTCCTGATGCCATTCATAAAGGGAAATTCAGGCAGGACTTGTTCTATCGGTTAAATACTGTCCCCATTTACATGCCGCCTTTGCGCGAAAGAAAGGATGATATTGTACTTCTTTTCAGGAAATTTGCCATCGATTTTGCCGAAAAATACCGTATGCCGGCTCTGGAACTTGATGAATCAGGTAAACAGATGCTGATGAATTATCGTTGGCAGGGAAATATCCGTCAACTTAAAAATATCACTGAGCAGATTTCTATTATCGAGCAAAGCAGAATGATAACAGCAACTATTCTGCAACGATACCTGCCAAATGAAAACCGCGATTTGCCTGTATTGTACAACAAAGAACATGTTACCAGCGATTTTTCAGAAAGAGAACTGCTGTATAAAGTTCTGTTTGACATGAAGCGCGACATAAACGAAATGAAAAAACTTGTGATTGATATTCTCGAGCAGGGCGGAATCAGTCAAGACCTCAACCGAGATCATCACCCTATTATTTCGCAACTCTTCAAAGATGTTGAAAATCCTGAAACCGAAGAACATTCACCCTATCATAACACTTCTTCCGAGCCTATAGTGCTTGATTCCTTCTATACCCATGAAGTTATGGATGAGTCTCTTTCGTTGGAGAAACGTGAAATTGAACTGATAAAACGAGCCATTGAAAAGCATGGAGGCAAGCGAAAAAATGCTGCAAATGAATTGGGCATTTCTGAGCGAACACTTTACCGAAAAATCAAAGAATATGACATCCATTAAAAATGCCGGTGTTTTTAAAATGACAATGAAGCATTTGTCAGTTATCCTGCTGTTTTTAGGATTTTCGGTTATTCCAAGTAGTTGTGGTGTTTATTCTTTTACCGGCGCATCTATACCTCCCGAAGCCAAAACGGTTTCAGTAATCACATTCCCTAACAAAGCCGAACTTGTTCAGCCATCATTGAGTCAGACATTTTCAGATGCGCTTCGCGATAAATTTTCATCACAAACAAGTCTTGCCAATATACCCCGCAATGGCGATTTGCATTTCGAAGGTGAAATCACCGGCTACTCTACTGAGCCAGTGGCTATAACCGGTCAGCAAACAGCTGCTTTGATCCGTTTGAAGATTACGGTCAATGTAAGATATACCAATAAATTCAGCCCGAAGGACAACTTTGAAACCTCATTCAGCCGCTTTCAGGATTATAGCAGTAATCTTAACCTGAGTGCTGTAGAAGCTGATCTCATTACAAAAATAACCGAAGAGCTGGTTGAAGATATCTTCAATAAAGCAGTAGTTAACTGGTAACCAATGAACAGGACACGACTTGAAAAATATATGTCCAATCCTGCTTTGCTGGATAATATTACCTTGCCTGAACTTGAGCATCTGGCCCACGAATTTCCATATTGTCAGATTGCGCACATTCTACTTGCGCTTAACTCGCGGAATGTAAATCATATACGTTACAGCAGCCGTTTGAAAATTGCTGCCGCATATGCGGGCGACAGAGGTTTACTTAGGCGCCATATTGAGCGGCTTTCTGAAACTTCCGGAATATTGCCTGCTGAAGAAATTACCTCCGAAACCATTGTTTCTGCCGGGGAAGTAAAAACTGAAGAAGAAATAATTGTTGAAAAACCCGAAATTGAGTTACTTACCCCGCAAATTGAGAAAGCAGAGCAAGGCATTCAATCCGATGAGGTAATAGCCGAAGAAATTGCTGCAATTCACCCTGATACACTCAGCCACGAAATTACAGCAGCTGAAATTCATTTGCCGGATGTCCGCGATGAGGAAGCCCACCTGATGCACCTGCGTGATATTGTAAACCGGAGACTGGCAGAGATTGCTCATGAGTCAGAAACAGAGCATCCTCAAGATACAGCGGCTGATCAATCTGTGATTACTGCAAAAGAAAAAACCTTAATTGAAGATGAGTCGGAAACTCAAATAGAAAAGAAGCGCCTGCCGGTAATTTCTCATTTTGATGACGAAACAGCATTTTCAGATGATTTGCTGCTTGAAGGTCTGCAACTCAGTGTTTATAGTCTTGAAAAATCACTTGAGAAAGAAGGCAATGAAAATGCTGCAGATCAGGTATCAGAAGAAACTGAAACCGGAAAAATCTCGGGGATTGAAGCTTCAAATAAAGCAATAATCGACCGGTTTATTGAAGCAGAACCTCGCATCAGCAAACCCAAAAAAGAATTTTTCAATCCGGTTGACAAAGCAGTTAAAAGTTCAGTTGATCAGGATAATATTGTAACTGAAACACTTGCAAAGATTTACCTGGCTCAGGGCAATCATGAAAAAGCATTAAAAATTTATCACCGATTAAGTTTGAATAATCCGGAAAAAAGTACTTACTTTGCAGCCCAAATTGCGAAAATACAGGACGATCTGTTAAACGCTTGAATTAACCTCAATAACAAAACATTACAATGGGAGCTTATATCTTAGTTTCAGTACTTATACTGATCGCATGTGTCTTACTGAGTCTGGTTGTTTTAGTCCAGAATTCAAAAGGTGGTGGCCTGGCCTCAAACTTTGCCTCATCAAACCAATTTATGGGTGTCAGAAAAACTGCCGATTTCCTCGAGAAAACCACATGGACGCTGGCAATTATCCTTTTGGCGCTCAGTTTATTCTCAATTTTCGTAATTCCACGTAATGTAGCAAAAGTTTCTACCGATACTGAACTTCGTGAACTTATCAACGAGCAGGCTGCTCCTGTTGAGGATTTTCAGGCTCCTCCTGCCGAATAGTCTTTTCCTGTTATAACCTCAAATGTCAGATTGTCACAACAGTCTGACATTTTTTTTTCCTATAATTACATTCTTTTATTGCTTTTAGGATATTTATGATATGCTAAGTGATTTATAATCAGTAATTAAGACTTAAATTGTCTCTGCGCTGTACTTTATTTCCAGGCTTAAATAATTACTTTGGCATAAATTATGACAATTGCGGGCACAAAGACTTTATAATTGTAAAACCTAAACTTTAATAGCAATGACCCAAGTGAATGTAAAGCCATTGGCTGACCGTGTATTGATACAACCTGCCGCAGCAGAACTGAAAACAGCCGGCGGAATTATAATCCCTGACACTGCAAAGGAAAAGCCACAACGTGGAAATGTTGTTGCCGTTGGACCTGGCAAAAAAGATGAACCCATGACTGTTAAAGTGGGCGATCTGGTGCTTTACGGAAAGTATTCCGGAACTGAAATTACAATCGATGGCAATGACTATCTGATCATGCGCGAGTCAGACATCGTTGCTGTGATTTAATTTTGATTAAGATTTGTTGAACAGTAAAAAATTAAGAAAAAATGGCTAAACAGATTATTTACAATACCGAAGCCCGTGAAGAGCTCAAAAAAGGGGTTGATGCCCTGGCAAATGCAGTAAAAGTTACTTTAGGTCCAAAAGGACGTAATGTAATCATCGATAAGGCTTATGGTGCTCCGATAGTTACCAAGGACGGCGTTACCGTTGCCAAAGAAATTGAATTGAAAGATGGCGTGCAGAATATGGGCGCTCAGATGGTTAAAGAAGTAGCTTCAAAAACAGCTGATATTGCTGGTGACGGAACTACAACTGCTACCGTTCTGGCTCAGGCAATTGTTACTACCGGTATGAAAAACGTTACCGCTGGTGCAAATCCAATGGACCTGAAACGTGGTATCGAAAAAGCAGTAGCTAAAGTTGTTGAGTATCTTCACACCCAATCAATCAAGATTGAAGAAGGCAGCGAAAAAATTACCCAGGTTGCTACCATTTCTGCAAACAACGACAGCTTCATCGGCGAAAAAATTGCCGAGGCAATGAATAAGGTAAAAAAAGAAGGTGTTATCACCATCGAAGAAGCCAAAGGCATTGAAACTACCGTTAAAGTAGTTGAAGGTATGCAGTTTGACAGGGGATATATTTCACCTTATTTCATCACCGACACCGAGAAAATGGAAGTTGTTTATGAGAATCCTTTTATCCTCATTTATGACAAAAAGATCTCAGTAATGAAGGACTTTTTGCCGATTCTCGAAAAAACCGTTCAAACCGGACGCCCACTGCTTATTATTGCAGAAGATGTTGATGGAGAAGCGCTTGCAACACTTGTTGTAAATAAAATACGTGGTTCGCTCAAGATTGCTGCTGTAAAAGCTCCAGGCTTTGGCGACCGTCGCAAGGAAATGCTCGAAGATATCGCTATCCTTACAGGTGGAACTGTAATTTCAGAAGAAAAAGGTTACCGCCTTGAAGATGCTGATCTTTCATATCTTGGACAAGCAGAAAAAATTACTGTTGACAAAGAAAACACAACCATCGTAAGCGGACGTGGAACTTCAGAAGATATTGCTGCCCGTGTTTCGATGATAAAATCGCAGATTGAAACTACAACTTCAGATTACGACCGCGAAAAACTTCAGGAACGCCTTGCTAAACTGGCCGGTGGAGTTGCCGTAATTTATGTTGGTGCTGCCAGCGAAGTTGAAATGAAAGAAAAGAAAGATCGTTTCGACGATGCACTTCATGCAACCCGTGCTGCCATTGAAGAAGGCATTATCCCCGGTGGTGGTGTTGCTTACATCAGAGCAATTGCTGCATTGGATGGTTTAAAAGTTGAAAACGAAGACGAAGAAACCGGAGTTGCAATTGTTAAACGTGCTCTTGAAGAGCCGCTGAGACAGATTGTTGAAAATGCAGGTCTTGAAGGTTCGGTTATTGTACAGAAAGTGCGCGAAGGTTCAGGTAATTACGGCTTTAATGCCCGCACCGAAGTTTACGAAGATCTTATGCTTGCAGGTGTAATTGATCCTACCAAGGTTGCACGCGTTGCCCTTGAAAATGCAGCTTCAATCGCCGGAATGCTCCTTACTACAGAGTGTGTACTGGTTGATATTAAAGAAGAAAAAGAATCAGCTATGCCTAACCCTGGTATGGGTGGCATGGGTGGAATGTACTAAGATTCTCCACTTCAGGATTAAAAAAAGCCCTGCCATCGGCGGGGCTTTTTGTTTTTAACAGAAGCAGCAATCAGTTTAATACGGACATATATTTTTGCATTGTTGTCCGGGGAAAGTTTCGAATACTATTCCAAATGCCTGATATTGTGGCTCTTTGAAAAAAGTTATAGAACGGTAACTTACTTTTTTAAATCTGCCACCAAAGCACTAAATCACCAAAAGTCACCAATCTAATTCATTCATTTTGTGTAATTTGGAGCTTTGGAGTTTTGGTGGCAAGAAAATTTTCGATTTTTACCGGACAGCAGTGATATTTTTGTTGATTCATACCTAAAATTTACGGTTAACCGTAAAAATCGGATAAATACAGTTATACTTGTTAAGAATTTGACACTTTAATCAGAATGTTTTTTTCATTCCTGAGGTTAGTCAGGGTAAGCTTTCAGGTATTGGATTATCTGCCGGAAATCACCAATCTGGTATTGAATAAAAAAAACGCTTAATTTTGGCATAGTTTTTTCAAGTGAACCGTGTTTTAAATAAATTCATGAATTATGATCAATAAAATCTCCGCAGTTCTCTCTTTTTTTGTTTTGATAACTTTTCAGGCCATTGGCCAGGAAGACACCGGACAACTTCCCATTGATAAGGATACACAACTGATTACCTATCAGGATGTGATTCAGCAGGCAGGTACTGCTGACGAATTATACATAAGATGCATTGAATGGATCAATGTGCAATATAAAAATCCGGCTGATGCCTGCAGGATTCGTAACCGTGAAAGCGGAGTTATTGAAATCCTTCACCGGTTTGAGCTTCTGAATGAAGAAGAGGGCTCAAAAGGGGTTACTGCCAAAGTCAACTACACCCTTAAACTCGAATTTAAACCCGGACGTTACCGTTACACACTCAGCGATCTGAATCTTCTGCGCCAGTCCTCTTCACGCTTTCCTGTGGAGAAATGGCTGGATAAATCCGATAAAGATTATTCAAATACTTATGAGTCGTATCTAAGGCAAATTAACACCCATGCCCTCGAATTAATCAACAGCCTTAAAGCAGGAATGGAACCTCCTGTAATAAAACAGGAAGAAAAGTGGTAAGACATTCTTTAAAACGCTTTGCTTTTACCTAATACAGTATAAAAAAAACTGCCGGTCATCTGGACCGGCAGTTTTTTTTATGATTTCAAAACATCTGATGCAAATAGATTTCAGCCGGATTATTCAGCCATTTTTACGAAAGTACGATTAACTCCCTGATAATTAATTTCTTTGTTGGCTCTGATAAAATTGATCAGCGCCTCAGCTGTGATGGTGTAAAGCGAACGCCCCATATCTTTATGGTCAAATTCATAGCTGCTTGCCAGATAGCTGCTGAGTCCTGTGTTAAAAATCCTGTTATCATCAGGGCTTGTTCCATCAGGAAGTGTGATCACAATGTCTGAAGCCAGCCCGTCTTTATCCTGTATAACAGTATAACTGATGCCCGAAACCTGCAGGTCAATTTCTTTACCCCTGTTGAATGAGTTCGAAATCAGCGATTTTATTTCAGCTGCTGAAAGTTTGAAATGTATGATTTCATTGCCAAAAGGATCAAGCTGATAAACATCTTTTATGGTGATGTTGCCTTGCGGAATCATATCTATTCTGATGCCGCCATTGTTCTGAAAAGCTATTTCGAGTGGTGAAATTGCAGTCATTGCATCGGTCATCAGGCTTCCCAGCTCATTTTTGCCGGAGAGGGTATAAATTGCAGCCCCGATCACCTGATTCAGTTCTTTATTGTCGTTATAGCCGGCAATCATTGCTTCCATTGCGCTGTCACTGCCCTTGTGATTTGAAACACTCAGAAGCTGAGCCTCTTTTTTAATCACTTTATTCCCGGATAAAGTAAGGGTTGTCATGCTGACATATTTCAGATTTGATCCGGCTTGCATGACCATCACATTATTGTACTCCTTAGGGGCAGTTACCAGGGTGTGAGTATGTCCTCCTGTAATCAGATCAAATTCACCCATTTTTCCGGCAAGCAGCACATCATCTTCAAAACCAAGGTGAGAAAGTCCGATCAACACATCAGTGCTGTCAGCAAGCCATTTGAATTGAAGTGCTTTGTCAATACCTCGTTCGAATTTAATGCCGGTTAGTTTCGCAGGATGAGTATCCGGTAAACCGGCTTCATTGATTTGTATTAAACCCAGTATCCCGATTTTGATACCATTGTCCAGCCGGTGAATTATATATGGCTTGATTTCAGGAGCTTCCGGACTTTCAAAACTTAAGTTTGCCACCAGAAACGGGAAATTTGCCTGATCAACTCTTTTTGCCAGAACATCCTGACCGTAATCAAATTCATGATTTCCCAATGCACTTGCATTAAAGCCCGAGAGATTCATCAGTTCAATAATGGGGTAACCAGGTTCAGGGTACTGGTCAACAATGGGGTTTCCTGTAAAAATATCACCTGCCGAGAGAAGCAGCACATGTTTATGTACCGATCGTATGCTGTCAACCAAAGATTTAAACTTTGGAAAGTTGTCGATCTTTGCATGCATATCGTTAACCGATAATATTACAATTTTTGTGGTGTCGTTGGCTGCATTTACTGTTAATGCAAACGAAAGTGCAAGAATGCTTAAAGAAAATCTAAAAATTTTCATATTGATCAGTTTCAAGTAATACTTCGTGGTCAATGGTGTAGAGCCGCTGAAGATGAGAGATTTCGCCATCCATCTCTACAATATTTCCAAAATCGTCGAGGGCAACAGGAATTTCATCAGGCAGATTATGATGGATATTCGTATAATAAGTCCTGATGGCATCAATCACCCTGGCTCCTGAAAATAGGTTAACCTCAACATTGTTTACAAAGACAGTCATCGGGGCTGTTTAGTTTTATTGGCCAATATTACAACATTTTCACGAATTGCTGTTGCCTGACCGCAAGTAATCAGTAATAACTTAACCGATGTGCTGAGTAAAAGGTTCATGCCTGATCTCATTTTTTTCACTCATGAATGACAGTCAGATTCCGGCAATGATTAATTTTTATTTTGTTTAATAAATATATGGTATAAATTGAACAAAAGTATAACGAACTTGGTTAGATACAAACTAAAATTCATCTGATTTATTGACACTTTTAATTACTTAGATTAACTAAGGGGGCGTCAATTTGTTAATTTTGCGTTTTGATTCAGGCAGACTCTGCCAAATAATAGTTACAAAATGATTAAAGAAAAAATTATAAGTGGTTTTTCACGGCTGAGTAAGGAACAAAAACTTGAACTTATATCAGGCTATACAAACCATTCCGAAACTTCACTTGCCTCGCTCAGGTCATTCTGGCACAGCGATCCTGAAATGCAGAAAATGCTGGACGAGTTCAGCGAAAACACCCTTACCAACTATTTTTTTCCATATGGAGTTGCTCCAAACGTAATGATCAATGGCAAAGTTTATATGGTGCCTATGGTTATTGAGGAGAGTTCGGTAATTGCAGCAGCATCCAATGGAGCTAAATATTGGGCGGGTAAAGGCGGATTTCATTCTGAGGTGATCTCTACCGTTAAAGTAGGGCAGGTGCATTTTGTCTGGAAAGGTGATTTTGCAAGACTGCAGGAGTACTTTCCGCAGTTGATACAGCTTTTGCTTGAAAGAACTTCATCAATAACCGCCAACATGGAAAGGCGCGGAGGTGGTATTCTCGGGATGGAACTTATCGATAAAACCGATGCTCTTGAAGATTATTACCAGCTTTCGGTGAAGTTTGATACACGCGATTCAATGGGAGCAAATTTTATTAATTCTTGTCTTGAGGAATTTGCTGCCGGTCTTAAAATCTTTGTGAATGAATCGGGATTATTTGAAGGTGAACCACTTCATGTAATTATGTCAATTTTGTCAAATTACACCCCTGAGTGCCTTGTTAAAACCTGGGTTGAATGTGATGTTAAAGAGTTTGCTGATATTGATAAGAGTCTGAGTGCAGAAGATTTTGTTTGGAAGTTTGAAAAAGCTGTGCAGATTGCCAGTGTGGATGTGTATCGGGCTGCAACCCACAACAAAGGAATTTTCAACGGAATTGATGCAGTTGCGCTTGCAACCGGAAATGACTTCAGGGCAATTGAGGCTTGCGGACATGCATATGCCGCCAGAAGCGGAAAATATAAAAGCCTGACAGAAGTAAATATTGAAAACGGGCGGTTTTTCTACAGCCTTACAATTCCGCTTGCCATAGGTACAGTTGGCGGATTGACTTCACTTCATCCAATGGCTAAATTCTCGCTGGAATTACTGGGTAACCCTCAGGCTCCCGAATTGATGCAGATTGCTTCTGCTGTTGGATTGGCCAATAATTTCGGAGCCATAAAATCACTTACCACCAAAGGAATTCAGATCGGGCACATGAAAATGCATTTGCTGAATATCCTCAATACCTATAGTGCTAATGATTACGAGAAGTCACTTGCCGTTGAATTTTTCAAGAACCACAAAGTTTCGCACAGTGCTGTCGCCGGATTTCTTGCTTCAATAAGAAACGGACACTAAAATAGCATACAATGAAATTATCATCACAAGGATATGCGCACGGAAAATTGATGATTACAGGAGAATATCTTGTGATGCAAAGTGCATTATCCTTGTCGGTGCCTTTAAACAAAGGGCAGTCGATGTCGGTATCTCCTTCATCAAACGGAATGCTTGAATGGCAGGCCAGCGATGTAAACGGAGTCTGGTTTAATGGTGTTTTCTCACTTCCTGCCCTGCTTCCGATTATAGCAACCGATGAATCTGCCGGCGAGCGTCTGCATGAAATTCTTCTTGCAATCCGCAAGCTGAGCCCTCAGTTTCTCGCTGATTCTCAGGGCCTGGTTATCAATACGCATCTTGAGTTTAACCGTAAATGGGGACTGGGAAGCAGTTCGTCGCTGATCGCTCTTTTGGCTGAGTTTGCCGGTGTAGATGCACTTCAGCTGCATCAATTGGTTTCCAATGGTTCAGGTTACGATGTGGTGTGCGCCATGTCAGAAAAACCGTTATTGTTTCAGCGTACCGGCGATAAAGTTTCTGCAGAAAAAATTGATTTTTATCCTCCGTTTTCTGATAATTTATTGTTCGTTTACCTCGAAGCCAAGCAAAACAGTGCAACTGAAGTAAATACTTTTTTGAAAAAGAATCCTGAAGATTATACAGGAGCGGTGGATGAGATTTCGGAAATTACCCGTAAAATTCTGACAGCCGGAAGTATTGAAGATTTTAACCAATTGCTTTCAGCACATGAGAATATCATGTCGGATGTATTGAATAGAAAAGCTGTGAAGGATATTTTATTTTCTGATTTTCAGGGTGCTGTGAAATCTCTTGGCGCTTGGGGCGGCGATTTTGTGCTTGCCTCAACTACCAATGGCAAAGATTATGCAAGCCGCTATTTTTCTCAGAAGGGTTTTTCAACTGTATTTTCATACGATGAAATTGTTTTGAGAGAACACAGCCGCCCATTAAAAGAGCTTCCGTTATTATGAAAAGCAACATCATAATCCCCGTAAAGGGACTGAAATCAGGCTGGCAAAGTCCTTCAAACATTGCACTTATCAAGTATTGGGGCAAACATGGCAATCAGTTGCCGCGCAATGCATCCCTGAGCATTACATTGAATAACGCCATAACCAGAACCCTTGTCAGAATCAGTCCGCCTCATGAAGGTGCTGAAGGTTTAGAACTGGATTTTAAGTTCAACAGAGAAAAAAAGCCTGCTTTTGCAGCCAAAACAGAAGCTTTTCTTAAATCCTTAAATCTGCAGTTTCCTTTTCTTGCCAACTGCTTTATTGAGATTGAAACCGAAAATAGTTTTCCTCATTCTGCAGGAATTGCTTCCTCTGCTTCAGCCATGAGCGCACTCGCTCTTTGCCTTTGCGATATCGATAACAAGCTAGCTCAAAGAAAAGAAGATTGGTCTGCTTTTTTACTCAGGGCATCAAACATTGCACGACTTGGCTCAGGAAGTGCATCCCGATCGGTTTACGGCGGGTACTCAGTTTGGGGCAAACATCCAGATGTTTATGGTTCGTCAGATGAATATGCAGTACCTTTGCCTTTTAAACCACATGAAATATTTGCTAAAATCCGCAACAGCATTTTTATTGTTGATGCAAGCGCCAAAAAGGTTTCGAGCAGTGTTGGTCATAATTTAATGAATGGACATCCTTTTGCTGAAGCACGTTTTGAGCAGGCAAAAAATAACCTTTCTGCAATGTTGAAAGTGCTTGAAAGCGGCAATTGGAATGAGTTTACAAGAATAACCGAGAATGAAGCAATGAGTCTTCACGCCATGATGATGAGTTCAGATCCTGGTTACATGTTGATGCATCCGGATACTTTGGTTATTATTGATAAAATGAAACAGTTCAGGGAACAATCCGGAGTAAAAGTTTGTTTTACGCTTGATGCCGGTCCGAATGTTCACCTGCTGTATCCTGAGTCGGAAGCAGAAATTATTAAACCACTGCTTTCTGATATTCAGGAAATTTGTATTAACAAGGCTTTTATAGATGATAAAATCGGTAATGGCCCTGCAAACTTAAATTACAGCGATGATGAAGAATAAATCCGGAATTTTTTACGCCAAAATTCTGCTTTTCGGGGAATATAGTATTCTCTGCGATTCGATGGGGCTAACCATTCCTTATACACATTTCAGGGGTGAGCTCAGCTTTATCAATCAGGATAAATATACCGATTACGACTTTGCTGTCAGTTCGAACAAGTTGTTGAAAGAATATGCAGTTTATATCCGCGGGTTAAAAGAAAGCGGCGAATTACTCTGCGATTTCGACATTGATCAATTGGATAAAGACATAGAGCATAGCCTTTACTTTGAATCAACCATTCCTCAGGGATATGGCATAGGAAGTTCAGGCGCACTGGTAGCAGCGCTTTACGAAAAATATGTGCCAGCCCATATGCCCGGCGACCGTAAACTGCCCAAAGCAGAAGTGCTGAAGCTCAAAGATATTTTCTCGCAGATGGAGTCATACTTCCATGGAACCAGTTCAGGAATGGATCCGTTGAACTGCTACATCAAACATCCATTGCTTATTCACAACAAGAGAGATGTTTGTATGGTTGGCATTCCAAGAAACAAACACGATAAAAAAGGTGCAATTTTCCTTATCAATACCGGAAGTCCCGGTAAAACCGGTCCTTTGGTAAACATTTTTCTCGACAAGTGCAAGATTGATGATTTTATGGACAGGGTGAGAGATGAAATGATCCCGCTCAACGATGCATGTATTAAGAGCCTTATAAAAGGTGAAACCAAACGTTTTTTTGCAACCTTAAAGGAGTTGTCGAAATTCCTTTACGACAATCTTGATCCTATGATTCCTGAGACTTTCAAAAAAATATGGAGATATGGTCTTGAGTCGCAGTCATTCTATCTGAAACTATGTGGTTCAGGAGGCGGAGGTTTTCTGCTTGGTTTTACCGAAGATTTTGAGAGAGCTAAAATTGAGCTGAAAAAGCTTGATGTTGAAATCATCCCTGTTTACAAAAACCTTCAGGATGCAGAATAATATATTTTAGATCTCCTGATTTTAAGAAAAAGCCTTTCAGTTGTGAACTACGCTGAAAGGTTTTTTAATTATTCCTGAAATCCATAAGTCAGGGTTTGACCAATTGAAAACAAAATTTTGCAAAACAAGGTAAGTGTAATTCAAATCCTGACTTTCAAAGAATCACCGACATGAATTCGTCAGTTGCTTTTTCATTATTCCTACTTTTATTGTTTCAAAAAAACACAATTTTATGATTTCAGATAGATCAGATTTTTCGGTCAGCGGACAAATAGCAGATGTTGTTTCAGGTAAAATTTTTCCGGGACGTATCACTGTTTCAAAAGGCAGAATTACAGCAGTTGAACATTTTCCGGAAGCTGAAAACCAATATATTATCCCCGGTTTGATTGATGCACATGTGCATATTGAAAGTTCTATGCTGCTACCTTCGGAGTTTGCCCGACTGGCTGTAGTTCATGGTACAACTGCCACTGTTTCCGATCCTCACGAAATTGCCAATGTGCTGGGGATGGATGGTGTTAAGTTTATGATTGAAAACGGACGAAAGGTAAATTTCGGATTTTATTTCGGAGCTCCTTCATGTGTGCCGGCAACTCCTTTTGAAACATCAGGGGCAAACCTTGGTCCCGAAGAAGTGGAAGAAATGCTGAAATGGCCTGAGATTTATTACTTGTCTGAGATGATGAATTTTCCGGGCGTAATTAATGGCGAGGCTGAAGTAATGAAAAAGCTTGAGCTTGCTAAATATTACAACAAACCTGTAGATGGTCATGCACCCGGTTTGCTCGGTGAAGATGCCAAAAAGTATGCTTTGGCAGGAATTTCTACCGACCACGAATGCTTTACTGCTGAAGAAGCCATTGATAAAATCAATGCCGGCATGAAGGTGTTGATTCGTGAAGGAAGTGCAGCCAGGAATTTTGAAGCATTGATCGGTTTAATCTCTGATTATCCTGAAATGATTATGCTTTGTTCCGACGATAAACACCCCGACGATCTGGTGAATGGTCATATTAATTTGCTGATAAAGAGAGCATTAAAACAAGGATATGGTTTTATGGATGTTTTAAGGGCCTGTACACTTAACCCTGTGAGACATTATAAACTTGAATCAGGTTTGCTTCAAAAAGGCGATCGTGCTGATTTTGTTGTTGTTGATAATCTCACAGATTTTAATATTCAGCGAACTTTTATCAATGGTGTTTTGGTGGCAGAATCAGGTAAGTCTCTGATTAAAAGTGTGCTTGAGTCAAGCCCGAATCGCTTTGATGCCATGCAGCTTACCGCTGACATGTTGCGTATTAAGGCGAAATCGGCAAGAATTAAAGTCCAGCAGGCGCTGGAAGGACAGCTGATTACCGAGAAGCGAATTGTTGATGCAAAAATTCAGGATGGATTTGTCGTGAGCGATACTAGTGCCGATGTTCTTAAAATGATGGTAATGAATCGCTACAATCCCACCTTGCCGGCTTTAGATTTTGTTTCGGGCTTTGGATTGAAACATGGAGCGATTGCCTCAACTGTTGCACACGACAGTCATAATATAATTGCAGTCGGAGCCGATGATGATTCAATGGTTTTGGCTGTAAATGCACTGATTAATGCTAAAGGCGGAATTGCTGTAGCCAGCGAAGGCAAGGTTGTAATTCTTCCGCTTCCGGTAGCCGGAATTATGTCGCCCTCCGATGGTTACGAGGTAGCAAACCTATACAGCCAGATAAATCAGAAAGCCAGACAATCGGGAACTTTGCTCGAAGCACCATTTATGACCCTCTCATTCATGGCTTTATTGGTTATTCCGGCACTAAAACTCAGCGATAAAGGCCTGTTTGATGGCAATACCTTTACTTTTACTGAATTATTTGAATTAAGTTAATTATATATCTGACATATGCATTGTGCAATAGATAATTACATATCTTTGTATCAAATTTAAAACCCATTGTCATGGCTAAAGAGATTGTTTTAGACATCGTTAAACTTGAAGCTGCTGCAAGCAAGCTGCGTGCAATAGCTCATCCTATGAGGATAGCAATAATTGATTTGCTGAACGAGAAAAAGAAGCTGAGTGTAACTGAAATTTACGAATACCTCAAAATAGAACAGGCCGCAGCTTCTCATCACCTGAATATCCTCAAAAGTAAAGGAGTTCTCAATTCGAAACGCGAAGGCAAACAGATTCATTATTCTGTAAAAGCCTCATCACTGACTGAAATAGTACAGTGTATCGATAAATGTAACGGATAATAGCTTTTTGTTCGTATTCTTTATCAGAAAAGTAAATCCGGGAAAAGCGCTGAAAAGACGTTTTCCCGGATTTTCTGTGTTTATACTCAGGTGGGTTTGTAATATTTTACGCTGCTGCTGATTCCCCGCTTTTACCCTTATTCAACTACCCAGTCTTCTTCAATTGACCAGTTTATGCGCATTTCAACCTCTTTCTGGAAGTAATAAACCGGTTCGGGTTGTTTTTTATTCAGATAGTTTCCGGTATCCCACTTCCCGTTTCCGTTTATGTCAAAAATGGCTTTCAGCAAATATTTTCGTGCTGAAAGATAATTGAAACTCAAATCAGTATTTTCACTGATCATCCGCTCTTCCAGCAACACTTCTTTATCATCCAGCAGTTGAATAATGTAATTTCCCGGCACCGGAAGTTCAATATTTATTTTGAGTAATCCGGATTCTGCTTCGGTAATGGCAGTGAATTTATAACCGGCACTATCGTTAACATGCCCGAAAATGCTGCTGAACGTACTGTCTGGAATTTCCAGAAGGTACTTTTCACCTTCCTTCCATTTGTGTTTAATGCTGAATCGCAATTGCAGCGAATCCAGAAAACCTATCTCAGGAGTCAGCAAAATAGTGTCAACGTAGAGCCTGATTTTTTCAGGGTTAAAACTGGCGACCGGATCAGAGAAGGTGAGTCGTAATTCCCGGTCAGGCCTGATTTTTGAAGCTTTCAGGCTTGGTCTGAATGTCAGTTTCTCAGGCTTTATTTCTGCTGCTTTTCCTCTGGCTGCAGTTTTAAGGGCTGGAGTTAAAGCTACATCAAGGGTATCCATAACAATGCCGTTGTCAGCTACTTCAAGCAGCAGACTATCTGTAACAGGTTCTGGTATCCAGATGGTTATGGTGTCGCGGTTTGTATTGTACTCAGTAATTGCCCAATCTCCGGAATACTCAGGCTCAATGGGCTTAAAAGTTAATGTCCTGACAGGAAACCTGAAAACCAGATTAAGTACGTTTTTACGGATAACAGAGCCTTTGAGTAGTCGTTGTGTAGTGTCTGTTTCCCTGAAATGCAACATCGTATATGATGGAATTACAACTCCCTGTGTCAGTACTTCAGCATCATGAATATGGCTGTGGTCGTGATGTTCATCAGAAATTGAATCGTGTATGTGATCTTCCTGCACAGTAAGCACTGAGTCAGTTTTAATTATAAGGCTATCGGTTAAAACACCTGCTGAATCAATTGCAGCTCTCAATTTTACGCCATGAAATACCGGCTTGATCAGCGAATCGTGAAACGCAATTTCTTCGGTTGGCATATCATACATGTAATTGCCGTTTATGTCTGTCAACGCGAACATCAGGTATTTGGAATCGCGAAGATTATTCAACACAAAATCTCCGGTTTCTGAGGTTCTGGCAAGGTAATAAGGCCGTTGTTTGTATGGTACTGAATCATAGATGCTGTCATAAAGCATTACAAACGCACCTTTTACCGGTTGAAGGTTGAAGGCATTGAGAAGTTTTCCTTTGATGGATAAAGAATCAAGCACAGGCCCGGTTGAAAAGCTGAAACTGTAATTTGTCAGCGGATTTGCTTCTGTAAGGTCAACAATAGCATCCCCGAAAAAGAAATTATAGGTTGAATTTTCCCGCAAAGGTTCTTCAAATTTCATGGTCAGATTTTTGCCCCGCAACGAAAATTCAGGTGGATTTGAAAGGGGAGGAGAGACCACCAGCTGGGTGTTCATGTCTTTGAGCGAAACAAATTCACTGAAAGTCATTACAACCCTGTCGCCTGCGAAATTTACACTCTGATTTGAGGGTGTCGACCGCAGAACTTCGGGTGGAGTATTATCCTTTGGCCCGCCGGTTGGTGCAACCGGATTGGCGCAGGCATAAATAAACAGCAATGCCGTTGCCAGTAAGAAAAAAATAAATTGCTGATTTCTGAATCTCAATCCCATATTGTTGTTTCCTTGTGCAAAGATGGGAATTTTTTACACTTGTTTATTGCCTGATCCCTGATTACCTGCCTGCGATTAATTTAAGTTCACAAATAAGGTAGATTCCGGATTTGCTTTGATAACGGGTGAATACAACTGATATTTCACGCTGTCGTCATTTCCTTTCATGATTTTAGTTACTTTTATCCTTGAAATTATGAAAACACAGCTTCATTTTCTTATACCGGTATTTGCTGCGCTGCTTTGTTTGCCTGCTTTTTCGCAGATAGAGCCAGGCTCAGGGGTTTTGCATTGTGCCGCCAAAGGTGGCTGCAGGCATGGTTTGATATTTAAAAATTCCGAAAGGAAACTTTACGGATACGATGTTAAATATCTGAGGTTTAACCTGAATATTGATCCGGCACAGGAAATAATCGGCGGATCGGTACTCACCCGCTTTGAGGTTAGCGGCGATCTGTCGCAGGGTTTGGAAATGGAGCTTAGCACTGCATTCACCATCGACTCAGTTGTTTTTAATGGCTCACGTATAAATTTTAATCATTCAGGAGATTATAAACTCGTGGCAAATCTGCCAAACCCACAATTGCCGGGCGCTGTTGCTGAGCTTGAGGTTTTTTATCACGGTATTCCTCCTGAAGGAGAAGGTTTCGGATCGGTTGGCCGTGCGCTCCACAGCGATGTGTGGGCAATGTGGACCTTGTCTGAGCCCTATGGTTGCCGCGACTGGTGGCCCGGAAAAAACGACCTTACCGACAAAGCCGATTCAATTGATATTTTTGTCCGTTCACCGGAAATTTACCGCACAGCATCCAATGGTTTGCTCATTTCTGAGGATTTAGCTGACGGTTATCGCACCTGCCACTGGAAACACAAATTTCCGATTGTTCCGTACCTGATTGCCGTGGCAGTCACAAATTACGAAGTGTATTCCGAAATGTCATATTCTGCCGGTACACCGGTTGAAATAATTAATTATGTGTATCCTGAGAACAAAGCAGCCATTATGCAGCAAACGGCCCAGACAGCAATGATAATGGAGCTTTTCAGCGATCTTTTTACACCATATCCCTTTATCGGCGAAAAGTACGGCCATGCACAGTTTGGATGGGGTGGGGGAATGGAACATCAGACCATGTCGTTTATGGGTCGTTTTGATTTTGAAATCATTGCGCACGAACTCGCCCACCAATGGTTTGGGAATGCGGTAACCTTAAACTCATGGCAGGATATATGGCTGAACGAAGGTTTTGCTACTTATCTTGCAGGAATGTCATATCAGCACTTTTTCGATGGCTACTGGTGGCCCAGATGGAAAACCCTGAGCATTGGATTTGTGACTTCAGAGCCCGGCGGAAAAGTATTTGTTGATGACACAACAAGTGTTTCCCGGATTTTCAGCCCCAGACTTTCATATTATAAAGGGGCATTGCTGCTGCATATGCTTCGCTGGAAAATGGGCGATGATGCTTTTTTTGCAGCTTGCCGCAATTATCTTAACGACAGCCGGTTAAACTATGGTTTTGCCGGAACCTCTGATCTTAAATATCACCTGGAAGCGGTGCATGGCAAAGATCTGACCGGTTTTTTTGAAGATTGGTATTATGGCGAAGGGTTTCCATCATATCACGTAAAGTGCAATCAGCTTACTTCAAATGATTACCGCGTAAATATTACCCAGTCACAATCACATCCATCGGTTTCGTATTTCGAAATGCCGGTTGCCGTTAAATTTAAAGGAGCAGATCGTGATACTACTATTGTTTTTGAACATATTCTCAATGATCAGTCATGGATTATTTATCCGGGATTTAAAATCGATTCCGTTTTTATCGATCCGGATCAGTGGCTCGTTTCGGCTAATAATACTTATGAACTTATTAATAAATCGGGTGATGTGGATATATATCCCAACCCGTCAACAACTCAAATGCGACTGATAATGAGTGCAGAACCTGAGTCAATTAAGATTTTTGATCTCTCAGGAAGGGAAATGCCGGTTGACTTTATTTATGAAGGGTCGGGGGTTACTTTGGAAGTGGGTTTGCTGCGGCAGGGATATTACTTTATAAGATATGTGGTTGAAGGACGCACCGGGGTTGTGAAGTTTATTAAGAATTGAGTAGCTTTGTCCGGGTGCAATTGCATAACTAAATCTTACTATGATGAATAACTCCGAACCAGCCCTGAAGGCTTTCATTCTTCTTTTTATCACGATTTTTTTCAGCAGTTATGCCATTTCACAAACCAACGATACCATCACCAATTGGGATGGAATTACTGAAAATTGGGTAGTTTGGGCTGGTTCGCATGAGGTGGTCGCAAATCCGTATCCCGATGCAATAAACTCTTCAGGGCACTGCATGAAAGTGGTTACATCCGCTGAGCCATATGACCTGATGTTGCTGGATATGGACGAAGCAGCCAATTTTAACAGTTTCCCCCGCTACAACTTATCGGTTTATGCACCGCCTTCAGGTGGAAATGTGGTTTTGAAATTTGAGAACAGCGATAATACTTCCTCCAAAGAACTGCTTCTTACCCCAACGCCCGGACAATGGAACATACTCGAATACAATTTTGCCGGTTTGGAGTTTGAGAATTATACCCGCATAGTTATTTTTCCTGACATTACCGGAACCGTTCCTGGTAACGAATGGTTTATCGATGACATTGTAAAGCTGGAAGCTGAACCACTGCAGTTTTCATCGAATCTGCCAATTGTTGTCATCGATACTTATGGTGCTTCCATTGTGGATGAGCCTAAAATTCCCGGATTTATGGGTGTGATCGACAATGGGCCGGGTGCTGTCAATACCTATGGCGATCCGTTTAACAATTATAACGGGCACATCGCCATCGAATTGCGGGGCCAATCCTCGCAGATGTTTCCCAAGAAATCTTATGCCGTAGAAACCCGGACTGCCTCAGGCGATAACCTGAATGTTTCTCTATTGGGTATGCCTTCTGAAAACGATTGGGTGCTTTACGCGCCATATACCGATAAATCGATGCTCAGGAATGCGGTGACATTTGATCTGGGAAGAAAAATGAGTACCTACTGCTCCCGCACCCGCTATTGTGAGGTGGTGGTGAACAACGATTACAAAGGCATTTATATGTTGATGGAAAGGATAAAGCGCGACAATAACCGTGTGGATATTGCCAGCCTTGATCCCAACGAAATAAGCGGCGAAAACCTCACCGGTGGTTATATTCTGAGGGTAGATAAAATGGACCCCGATTTTTCTTATACTACAGATGGCTGGCTTTCAACGGTAACGCCTTCATATCCGGTTGCTGAACGTAAAACCTTCCAGTATTTTTATCCAAAAGCAGATGAAATTGTTCCACAGCAGAGAGAATACATCAAAAATTATGTTACTGCAGCTGAACAGGCGCTTGCTTCAGCGAATTTTAAAGATGCATTGAGTGGATATAAGCATTATATGGATGTTCCTTCCTTCATCGATTTTATGCTGCTGAGCGAAATAACCAAGGAGGTGGATAAGTATAAATTCAGTACATATTTCTACAAGGAAAAGAACAGTGATGGCGGCAAACTCTTTGCTGGTCCCGCCTGGGATTTTAATCTGGGTTATGGCAATGTAGATTACTGGCCCCCCGGTTTAGATACTTCCGGATGGTTATATTCACTGGTGACTTCAGGCAATCCAAGCATGATGTACTGGTGGAAACGGCTGATGGAAGATGTTTATTTCAGAGATCTGGCTAAATCGAGGTGGATCGATCTCCGGCAAACGCATTTTACAGATGCTTACATTCAGCAAATGGTTGATTCTTTGCAACTTGAAATTGCTGAGGCACGGATACGAAATTTTGAGCGCTGGCCGATTCTGGGGCAGTATATCTGGCCAAACCACGATTGGGAAAACAATACCTACGAAGATGAAGTTGAGTATTTTACTGACTTTCTGTTCAACCGCCTCACATGGATGGACAACAATATGCCGGGCAACGAACTGAATCCATGGGTTGGAATTGAGGCTGATGCCAATAAAATCAGACTGACCCTTTACGGCGATTATTTCAGAAGGCCAAAACTTGAGAAAAGCCAGTTTCAGCTCAACAACGGACCTGGTTACCTTACCATTCAGGAAGTGGAATATACCGGTCCCGCTTCCTGTGTTCTGACGCTTACTTCAGATGCTTCAGCGCATGGCAACCTTACGGTTACAGTTTCCGGCAGTGCCATCAACTTTATGAAAGATATTGAAAGCACCAGGATTTCATCAATGGCGGTTGGCGAAATGATTTATACTGAATCGATCCATATTTACGAATCGGGAGGATCAATTTTTTTTAAACGAGATCCGAACTCCGGGACTGCAATTGCATCGGTGTATGATATTTCCGGTCAGTTAGCAGGCACTTACAAAATCGATAACAATTCTGAATCTGTTATTCCGCATAACCTTGCGGCAGGAGTTTATGTGATGGTGATCACAACAAAAACTTCAAGAATTGCAAAGCGATTTGTGGTGTTGAAGTAATGGTTTTTACATAGTTTTTTTTACACAGAAACTCATCTTAAAACAACAAGATTGATGCAAACACAATTTTAAATTGCCGGACATGGAAATAAAACCTATAAAAACAGAAACTGACTATACCCAGGCATTGAAAAGGCTTGAAACCATTTTTAGTGCAGAAACCGGATCTTTTGAAAGCGATGAAGCAGATGTGCTTGGTCTGGTGATTGATGAATACGAAAAAAAACATTATCCGATTGAAGCTCCGTATCCGATTGACTCGTCAATCAATCAACCAAAGGTGTAAATAATTGGCTCAAAGTATTAGTGCCTGATAAATCGTGCAAATTAATGCCAAAATCTATGAAAACATGAATGATTCATTCGTAACCTTTAGATACCAATTTGAATCTGGTACTGGCCCTTTTGGAGAAGGGCGTTATGTTCGAGATATTAAGATGGACATATTCTCGCATGATGAAGATGGATCTCCTGTTAATTTGATTGGTAAGGTATTTTTTAAAATTATTTATATTGCCGAAGCAATTGATGCGGGTTTTGATTTATATGAAATGTTTGATTCAGATGAATATACTTTCCGCCATTCACAAGCCTTTTTTGACTTTGCAACGGGGGAGGTGAAGGAAGATATTCAGGAGTTTTACAGTTGTGGAATAATGCAAACCAACATTTGCATTCTTGAGAAAATAGAAATTCTGCCAGGGTACAGAGGTTGTAAAATAGGAGCAAAAGCAACTAAAGACATCATTTTTCATTTTGGCTCGGGATGTGGATTATTTGTAATTCAGGTATTCCCGCTTCAATTTGAGCTCAAGAAAATAGAACAGGACGAATGGCAAAAACAACAGGAGCTAAGCATATTTCCCTCTCAGGAAAATATCGCCTTCAAACAATTGCGAGACTACTATAAAAGCTTTGGGTTTGATGAAATACCTGGTTACGAAGATTTGCTGTTTTACAATCCTGCTATTATAAATGTCCGTTTTGACGCAATTGATTTAGAAGAATAAAACACTAGAGTTATGACAACAACGGAACTTCAACATATCCTTAAGCAACTTCGTAATTATACTGCGGAAAATGAAATCGTAGAGTTCAAAGAGGCAAAAAACGGATATGACTTCACTAAGCTGGGTAAGTATTTTTCTGCCTTAAGTAATGAAGCCAACCTGAAAGGAAGGCCATACGCCTGGCTGGTGTTTGGGGTAGAAAATAAAAAGCATGCAATTATAGGTAGTCAGTTCCGCCCACAACGCAAAGACCTTGACAGCCTGAAAAGTGAGATAGCTAACAAAACCACTAACCGGATTACTTTTATAGAAATTTACGAGTTGAACGAACTTGAAGGAAGAGTGGTAATGTTTCAGATTCCCGCTGCCCCAAAGGGATTTCCCATTGCTTTTGAGGGGCATTATTATGGTCGGGATGACGAAGAATTATCCCCTTTGAATTTGGAAGAGATAGAACGCATAAGGGCGCAGGCCATCACAGAAGATTGGAGTGCCGCCATTGTTTCGGTTGCTACAATTGAAGATCTTGATGATGAAGCCATTGCATTGGCCCGAAAAAACTTTACAAATAAATTTCCTGAAAAGGCTTTAGAAGTTGCTACATGGGATGATATTACTTTTTTAAACAAGGCTAAAATTACTATCAAAGGTAAAATCACACGTACAGCCATTATACTCTTGGGTAAAGAAGAGTCTGAACATTATATTAATCCGGCTGAGGCAAAAATAAGATGGTTGCTTAAGGATGCCAATGGCAATGATAAGGATTATATAATTGAGGGCTGCCCAATGCTGTTAGCAGTTGATAAAGTCTATGCTAAAATTCGTAATCTCAAATATCGATATATCACTGAAGGCACATTGTTTCCGGAAGAGGTAACCCAATATGAGCCTTTTGTGATTCGTGAAGCATTAAATAATTGCATTGCTCATCAGGATTATACTAAAAATGGCCGGATCAATGTTATTGAAATGGATGACCACCTGGTATTTACAAATCTGGGCAGTTTTATCCCTGGCAGTGTCGAAAAAGTTGTAATAGAAGATGCCCCTGAGGAACATTATCGTAACCGGTTTTTGGCGACAGCCATGTTTAATCTGAAAATGGTTGATACTGCTGGTGGAGGTATCCGTAAGATGTTTAATTTTCAAAGAGAACGTTTTTTTCCTATGCCCGACTATATCTTATCCGGGGGCAAGGTCAAGGTTACTATTACAGGCAAAGTATTGGATATGGAATATGCACGTCTTTTAGCCAGAAATAGAGACTTAGCCCTTGAAGAAATAATAATGCTTGATAAAGTTCAAAAGAAACATCAGTTAAGTAACTTAGAAGAAAGGCATCTTAAATCAAAAAAACTAATTGAAGGCAGGAAGCCTAATTTTTTCATTAGTATCAATGTAGCGCAGAAAACAGGGCAAAAGGCGGCCTACAGCAAGAATAAGGCATTTGATAAGAGTTACTATCTCGATCTGATTCTAAAAGCCATCAATCAACATGGAAGTGTAAACCGTCAGGATGTAAATGAGTTATTGTGGAAGAAACTTCCGGATTGGATGAGTGATAGCCAGAGAAATTCAAAAATTACAAACCTTCTCTCTGAGCTGAGAATACAGCAAAAGATCATAAATGACGGCAATTATTCGCATCCTAAATGGGTAATCTTTCATTAAATGTTACATATCTCAAAGAACTTTAAAGAGATTTTAAAAGAGAACTTAAAAGAGAATTTAAAAGAGAATTTAAAAGAGAACTTAAAAGAGAATTTAAAAGAGAACTCCGAACGAACTTAAAGGAAAATCAAGAAGAATGGCCACAACCTCATTCAAAGAAGACCAAAACAGCCAACTGCCTGCCATACAACAATTGCAGAAACCGGGTTATGCTGTTGAATTTGCGAGTGAAGGATGTTACAAAGTTACACTCATGGAAATGGTTAGAAAATGATTATAACTTTGGGCCATAAATTATTTTTGTTGTTAATTTTCAGGCGGTTAGGGTAAAAGTGAATTGGCCATATTTTACTGACTAAAAGATAGAGAGGAGAGCTGATGAGCAGAAAATATGGAAAGGCAATTCTCAGTAATGTTAACTGGATTCTCTGTGATGTTTTCTGCATTTACACAAAAACCGCAAGGCTCGGTCCATTTCGTGATGTGTCGAGCCCCGAAACTCCTTTTTCCAAGTGGCAAAATGAGCAGTGCAATAATGAGCATAAAAATTGTAAGAGCAACTGAATGGTCTGTTGATTGATGAATACGAAAAAAAACATTATCCGATTGAAGCTCCGGATCCCATTGAAGCGATCAAAATCAGAATGGAAGAAATGCAGCTTAAACAAATTGATTTGGTAAATGAAATAGGAGGGAAGAGCCGTGTTTCGGAAATATTAAACCGAAAAAGAAAACTTACGGTTGATATGATCCGAAAACTAATTGCCAGACTAAACCTTTCGCCGGGATTGTTGATCGCTGACTATCAACTGACAAGATAAAGCAAAGTTGCCAATTATTAAACCCCTTCCGGAATACTTGAAAACCTATATCCTTTTCTGCTGAAGTGATCCAGAAATTCAGGCAAGGCGTATAACATATTGTCGGCAGCTTTCAGGCTATCGTGAAAAACAACAATGCTGCCATCGGTGGTGTGATCTGTTGCGTTTTTCAATACGTTGGCGGGGGTCAGCTCTTTATCGTAATCTCCGGTAAGCACCGACCACATTACTATCCGGTAATCGTTGCTGATAAATTTGATGAATGTTGGCCTGATTCTTCCGTATGGCGGTCTGAAAAGTCTGCTGTTCACAACTTCACTGCACTTTTCAATATCGGCAAGGTAATCTTCGTGCCGGCTTTTCCATCCATTGAGATGATGAAATGTGTGGTTTCCGGTGGCATGACCGGCATCCAGAATTTGCTGGTAAACTTCAGGATGTTTGGCAATGTTGTCGCCCACACAAAAGAATGTGGCTTTAGCATCATATTCTTTAAGAATTTCCAGAACGCGCGGCGTGATTTCAGGCACCGGGCCATCATCAAAGGTCACAAAGATCTCTCCTGGCCTGTCGGGAATATCCCAAAGCAGGTTTTTGCGGGTAAGGCTGCGAAGTATGGCCGGTGATCGGGAGATATGCATTCTTTGATGTTTTGAAAAGTTGTTATTCAGAGCCACAAAGGCACAAAGGCACAAAGTTTCACGAATTTATTTTCTCTTTTTGTGTAGCTTAGTGCCTTTGAGCCTTTGTGGCAGTCTTTTTTTTTACTTAATCAGGTTATTAAGCCCTTTGCAGTAAGGCAACACTTCTCTGCAATTCGCCGCCGAGCAATTCGATCAGGCTTTCTTCAAGCTTTAACTTTCCAAGGTTTTTGCCGATAAAAATAATCCGGCTCAGCCTCTCTTCATTTTCCCATAAATCGCCACCAGAAATCATAATGTGATCTCTGACCGATTGAACCACCACTTTTTGAGGAACTTTGTCGAAACTAACGATGCCTTTTATACGATAAATGCCGGCTCCGTAATATTCCACCAGGTGATCGAGCCAGAAATTAAATTTGTGCGGATCAAAATTACGCGAAAACGTGTAGCTGTGCGATTCAATTTCATGATGCGGATTCTGCTGTTTCTGAACCATTGCAAATCCCGAAGGTTTGGACAAACCGTTTGACAGACTCAGCTTGCCGGCACTTACCGAAAACTTCTCGATGATTGGCGGTGCATATGTGTAAGTGTCAATTAATTTTATCCCTTCAATGCTGCCAAAGCTGGTTTTATAAATCGTGGCAAACGGATTAAATGATTTCACGAGTTCCTCAACTTCTGAAAGCGCTTCATCAGAAACAAGATCAGTTTTATTGATTAGAATGGTGTCGGCGTAGGATATTTGTTTGGCAGCAAGGTCGGTATCGGCGGTGATGGCTTTGATATTCCGCGCATCCACAACACAAACCACACTATCAATGCGATAGAAAGTTTCGATTTGCTCCGACGACATAAATGCCTGCACCACAGTTGAAGGATCGGCAATGCCGGTGGTTTCAACAATCAGGTGCGTGAGTTTGTGGCGGATATTCAGCAGATCGAAAAGTAGCTCAGCCAGCTCACCATTCAGGGTGCAGCAGATACAGCCGTTCGACATTTCATAAATATTCTCGCTTTCAACACCAACAATCAAATCGTTGTCGATGGGAATTTCACCAAACTCATTTTCGATTACGGCAAACTTTAGTTCAGCGTCTGATTTGATAAGGTTATTAAGCAGGGTGGTTTTGCCGGCTCCCAAAAAGCCTGTCAGTATGGTTACCGGTAAACGGTCATCGTCGGTGTAGTCAATCATGAAGAAAATTTAATGCAAAATTAACAAATACTTCAACTGCCACACATGAAGGATTTACATGCCGGAGAAATGTTGTTTTTCATTTGTCAAATGTTTGTTTACAAGCAGTTTTATGGTTCAACATAAATGAAAAAGAAATGTTTATTTTATCTGGCGGGGGTTCCGCTTAACTAAATCCATAATCCATAAACCATAAACAATCACAATATGTTAGATCAATTGATGCAATTGGTGAAAGAGAATGCCGGTGAAGCTGTTATCAGCAATCCGGCTATCCCAAACGAGAAAAATAATGAAGCCATTCAAACCATTGCTGGTTCTGTGTTTAACAATCTCAAAGGACAAGCTGGTGCAGGAATGCTTGATTCAGTACTGGATATGTTTAAAGGCGGAACAGGTTCTTCAGCTTCGCAAATCAGTCAGAACCTTACTTCAGGTGCAGCCGGCGATCTGATAAGCAAACTTGGTATCGATAAAGCTACTGCCACTAATATTGTAAATCAGGTTGTACCTGTGGTTATGAGCAAGCTGGTTGGGAAAACCAATGACCCGAACGACAAAAGTATTGATATTGAAGGTGTTATCGGGTCATTAACCGGAAAAGGCGGAGGAGATGTACTTGGGTCGCTCAAAGGGCTTTTTGGTGGCAAATAATGAATTATTGGTTTTGCTAATACCCCGCCGCTTGTCCGTCTTTTCTTGATTCTGATGCTCCAAAGTAAACTTTTTTCATGGGATCGAACATTATGGCCTGATATCCGCCATAATCACCAAAGGACCAACTGACTTTATGTCCCATACTCATGAGTTCACGGATAACTTCATAATCAAATCCGCTTTCAATCTGAATTTCTCCTTTGCCGGGATGGGCGCCTCCTGTGGGATCGGTTGATCCGCTATGGCTTAGCCTTGGCGCATCACCCGCTTCCTGCAGGTTCATACCGAAGTCAACCAGATTCATAACAATCTGTACATGTCCCATTGGCTGAAAGTCACCACCCATCACTCCAAAACTTACGTATGGTATGCCATCTTTGGTGATAAAGCAGGGAATAATCGTCTGGAACGGTCGTTTGCCGGGTGCGTATATGTTTGAATGGCCTTCTTCAAGACTGAACAGTTCTCCTCGATTCTGCAACATAAACCCAAGCCCCGGAGGTACCATGCCTGAACCAAGTCCACGGTAATTGCTTTGAATCAGAGATACCATGTTTCCGTCTTTGTCGGCAACAGTAAGGTAAACGGTTCCACCATCCATTGGAATGCCGGCTTCAAAACTCCCTGCTTTGTTTTCGTTAATCAGCTTGCGGCGTTCTGATGCATACTTTTTCGAAATAAGTGCTTCAACCGGGACATCTGCAAAATCCATGTCGGCATAATATCGGGCGCGGTCTTCAAAAGCAAGTTTTTTTGCTTCCGTAAACAGATGAATATGCCTTGCCGAACCAAAAGGAATCTGTGAAAAATCATAACCTTCGAGAATATTAAGCATCTGCAGTGCAGCAATTCCCTGTCCGTTTGGCGGAAGTTCCCACACATCATAGCCCCGGTAATCCGCCGAAACCGGTTCCACCCATTCCGAATGATGCCCGGCTAAATCTTCATAAGAAAGGAAACCGCCCTGCTCTTTGATAAATGCTGCAATGGTTTTTGCGATTTCACCTTTATAGAATGCTTCCCGTCCACCGGAAATTATTTGTTTGTATGTGTTTGCCAGTTGGGGATTGCTGAAAATATCACCCTTTTCGGGAACTTTTTCACCATCAAGGGTGTAGGTTTCCATGACATTAGGAAAACGGCTTCCATGCATTGGAACGCCACGACTAAGGTAGTATGCCACAAGTTCGGTTACCGGAAAGCCTTTTTCAGCATATTCAACAGCTGGCGAAAGTATTTCGGAAATGGGTAATTTCCCGAACCGTCCGTGCAATTCAAACCAGCCGTCAACACAGCCGGGAACGCTAACCGGCAGTGGCCCGTATGCTGGAATTTTATTGATTTTCTGTTCTCTGAAGTACTCCAGGGAAAGCGATTCGGGTGATCGTCCGGAAGCATTTAATCCATGTAATTTCCCGGTTTTGGCATCCCATACAATGGCAAAAAGATCGCCACCGATTCCACATCCGGTTGGTTCCATCAATCCAAGCGCGGCATTGACTGCAATGGCTGCATCAACGGCGGTGCCTCCTTTTTTCAGGATGTCGAGTCCGATCTGAGTGGCTAGCGGATGACTGCTTGCCACCATGCCGTTTTGCCCGATTACTTCTGAACGCGTGGCAAATGCCTTCCCGGTTACACGGTCCTGCGCGAAAAGTGAAAGGCTTAACATCAGCGTAACTGAAAGTGCGAATATTTTCATGGCTTTTTACTTTTGATTGATGATGACTTAAACCGTAGGGGTACAATTCCCCTGTTTCATTCATTTATTCCGGCCGATTCTTTTCTTCCCCGCTTTTAAACTGAGCAGCGTTTGATCAATCTTTTCAATAAGAGATTCAGCCAGTTTTGATTCTCCGTTTGCAAAAAGTGTAATGGCAAACCGTTCTGAGAGAATATTTATCAGGTCATTGGCGGCTTCAGCTGCTATTCTCAATTGCTTTAGTCTGGATTCAAGATGCCGGAATGTTTTTCGCAGTTCTGCATCGCTGCCAGTGCTTTTATCTATGGTTTCATTGCTTGCGGAGGAATCGGTTTCCGCCAATGCTGACAGAGCCTGCAAAAGCAAAACCTCTCCGTTGCGAACGAGTCTTTCAATGGTGTTTCGGGCTAAATTTAAGGCCCGCAACTGCTGATTTCCCCGCAATTGTTCAGTTGCCGAAACCATCATCAACACCGATTTACTGTAGTCGCGGTTAAAGTAAGCAGAAAGTGCAAGTTTAAGATAGTTGTTTGATTTTCCTGTTTCCAGTTCCCTGATGAGCAGGGTTTCGGGTGTTTCGTTGCCGGCAAATTCAAGTACATCGGGGTCAGTTTTAATTGCCCTCGCATTTAAAGGTGTTTTGAGTAACACTCCTTTAAAACTGGTGCATCGGCTTAAGGCGACGTAAACTTGTCCGGGTGCAAATGCTTCTTCCAGATCAGCAATAATTTTCTCAAAGGTCAATCCCTGACTTTTATGAACTGTAATTGCCCAGGCAAGTTTAAGGGGGTATTGAACAAATATTCCAACGGTTTCTTCAACTACTTTATTTTCTTTGCTATCCCATGAATACCGGATATTCGCCCATTCTTCGCGTTCAACCGTAATGATCTCTCCTTCAGGCAACTCTACAAACAATCCTTCCTCCGATATTTCAATTACATGTCCGATTTTGCCGTTGTAATAACGTTTATTCCTGTCGTTGCGCAAAAACATCACCTGCGCTCCTTCTTTCAATTTAAGTACCTGATCAGCCGGAAAGCTGCTTTCAGGGAAAGTGCCTTCAACAAAAGCTTCGAAGCGGTGTAATGGTTCATCAATTTCGCGCAGGCGTTTTTCATTGGTTTCTTCCACCATACGGTTATGTGTGGCCAGAATGATATAATCTTCCTCCTCTTCAGGGATAAATCCATGGAGGTAACGGCTGTTCAGCAATTGCAGATCATCCCGACCCAGACTATTGATCCTGATTCTGTTCAACAGGTCAATGAAGTCCTGATCGGTTTGCCGGTAAATCTTTTTCAGCTCAATGTATAGGGGTTTCTGCTCCATCAGAACCCTGGAACTGAAAAAGAAAGGCGTTTTATAAAACCTTCCGAGAATGCTCCAGTCTTCATGATTCGAAATCGGTGGAAGTTGAAAAGTATCGCCGATCAGCACAACCTGTACACCACCAAAGGGCGTGTTTTCGCGTTTCCGGAAAACCCGAAGAAGCCTGTCCACCACATCTAGCAAATCGCAGCGCACCATCGATATTTCATCAATCACCAGCAATTGAAGTCCACGGATTATCTCAAGTTTGTCTTTGTGATACCTGAAATGGTCATTGATCACACTTCGGTCTGCATCTTCAGGTGGTGCAAAAGTTCTCAGCCTTCTGTCACCGGGAACGTACACCGATGGCTTTATATTGAAAAAGGAATGAATGGTCTGCCCTCCGGCATTTACAGCAGCAACACCTGTGGGAGCCAGCACCACCATATTTTTATTACAAGTTGCTTTGAGGTATTTCAGAAAAGTGGTTTTACCCGTGCCAGCCTTTCCGGTAAGGTATAACATGCGATTGGTATGCACCACAAACTCAGCAGCATACCTGAATTCAGGATTGTTTTCGTCAAGGGTGATATTGTCGATTACCATGGACATTTGCAGGATTCAGGCTGAAATGAATAAACAGCTAAATTACTAAATCCGGCCACGCGTATCAGAAAACCTATCAATAAAAAAAAGACCAATGCGCTGAGCACTGGCCTTTTTCAGATTGGGGTTTACCGGATTATTATACTTTTTCGTTGAAATGAATTATTTGCGGAAACCATCACAACAAAGATTCCTGATCCTTCTTTTTTAAGGTCTATATCTTCAGAAACATCTCCTGAAAAGTTTCTACTGTAAACCGATCGTCCGAGCATATCAGAAATTGTTACCTGAATGTCTTTTTTATCAGCATTAACAATTAATAATTTAAAGATACCTTCTGAAGGGTTTGGAAATATCTGAACATTCATCTCGTTATCAAAAACGGGATTGGTTAATCTTCCCGATTGAATTATTGAGAAGGTAACTGGTTCTGCATTTCCTTTAAACAACGTAATCAAGGCTGTTCGATCAACATTCAGTATGTTTTCTTCAAAAGATATAATCACGTCTTCAGCATCAGAAGTAACTATTTTACACCAGCCGGCACTGCTTTTTATAGTGTAATCATTAATCAGACCTTGCGGAAATATATAATTTCCCGCAAGGTTGGAGAAGTAGAGGTTTTCAAATACATCCGTTTGTTTTCCGGCTGCTCCGAGTTGCGTTAAAGTAACAATCCTGTTATTCACTCCGGTAGCTGAAACTGTAATTGTTGCAATTCTCGTGGCGCCTGAATTCGCGGTATAATTTGCACTGATTACACCATTTCTGTTTCCTCCCGGGGTAACTGTACACCAATTGCTGTTGCTTTGGGCTGTCCAGCTTGTGTTTGATTTCACAGAGTAAACTCTGCTTCCGGAGTTTGCGGTAACGTATTGATTAGAAGGGGTTACTGTTAAAAACGGCAAAGAACCAGCCTGAGTAACCGTAATAATCCGGTTGCTCACGCCTGCACCTGAAACTTTAATAGTAGCAGTTCGTGGAGATGTTCCCGGATTCATAGAATAAGTGGCGATAATTGTACCGTTTCCGGATCCTGATGGTGTAACTGAACACCACCATGAAGAATAGCTCTGAGCCGTCCAGGTTGTGTTGGAAGTTACTGCAAACTCCGTAGTTCCTGCATCGCCGGTAACCGATTGTGAAAGTGGTGTTATTGTCAGTTCAGGAGTTGAGGAGCCCGATTGAGTTACAGTGACAAGTACACTATTCAAACCCGATGCTGTTACTGTAATTGTTGCAATCCTTGATGATGAACCCGTGTTTGCTGAATAAGTTGCTTCTATCGTTCCGTTTCCAGATCCTGCAGAAGTTACAACGCACCATCCGGCATTGCTTGTAGCTGACCAGTTGGTATTTGAAGTTACAGTGAAACTTGTTTCCCCGGCATTTGATATTACATTCTGATTGGAAGGAGAAACGGTCAGTATTAACGATGCATTTGCAGCAGCCTGAGTTACCGTGATTGTAACACTACCAATTCCTGTTGCAGTTACGGTCAATGTGGCCATTCTAACTGATGATCCTGTGTTTGCTGTGTAATTTGCAGTTATAGTTCCATTTCCTGAACCAGACGAAGTAGCAGTTAACCAGGATGCATTATCCAGAACCGTCCAATTTGTATTGGATGTAACTGAAAATGAAGTGCTGCCCGGAAGTGACGTTACATTTTGATTGGAAGGGGTAACGGTGAATGCCGGTGTAAGTCCGGCCTGTATTACAGTTACTATCTGGTTAGGAGCTCCTGCAGCTGAAATGGTTATTGTAGCTGTTCTGGCAGTTGTTCCGGTATTTGCTGTGTAATTCGCAGCTATGGTTCCGTTGCCGCTTCCTGAAGAAGTAGCAGTTAACCAGGATGCATTGTCCTGCACTGTCCAGTTTGTATTGGATGTAACGGAAAATGAAGTGCTACCTGCAAGCGCCGTTATATTTTGATTGGAAGGGGTAACGGTGATTGCAGGTGCGAAACCTGCCTGAGTAACGGTGACTGTTTGATTACTGGCTCCATCAGCAGAAACTGTAATTGTTGCAGTTCTTGGAGTTGTTGCAGTGTTTGCTGAATAATTAGCTGTAATGGTTCCATTGCCGGTTCCTGAAGAGGTTATTGTACACCAGCTTGCATTACTGCTTGCTGTCCAATCTGTATTACAACTGACAGAAAAAGTAGTTACTCCGGCAGCAGATGTTACATTCCGGCTTAAGGGTGCTACAGAAAGTATTGGACCTCCCTGCTCATAGGCAATGGCAGCATCAAATATTTCATTGACAAACTGCGGGGCAATCAACGCTGTTGCAACCCCATTCGGGTGACTGTCAGAACTGCTTATGGCGTATTGAGGAAGCTGGTAGCCATTGGCATCTGTAAGTTTCGCAAAATAATTAAATACATACACATTTGATGGGAAATCACCCATTTCAGGATCAAGGCCCTGTGCAAGGGTATCTTTTGCCCAGGTCGCAAATTGCTTTGATAATATAGCTGCCTGTGGGTTGGTATTTGCGGCAATATGAGGTGCATTTGTCCATATAACAAAGAAATTTTCGGGATGCTGCCTCATCACATTTATTATATTGCGCCAGTGCCATTTGTAATTATATAAGGTTTTAGCTGTAAAGAGAATGGTGTCAGCAGGCTGACCAATACCAATCATTTCAGAAGAAGGGAAACATGATTTTACAACAACAATTTTATTAGCTGCAAGTATCGGTAAAATATTGGCTTGTGGATCCTGATTATCAAAAATCCGGTGCCATCGCTCCCATTCATTCTGCCAGGGATGAAGTGGCCATTGTTGTTCGGCCATTGTTACTGCATCGGAACCTGAATATCCGTTTTCGGCATTGTAAATCTGCATCTGTAAAGGGATGCTTGTAGAAGAACCATTCGGGCCCCAGATATTCTGGCCCGTTGAATGATGAAGAAACTTTCCACTCCGGAAGAGTGTTTGCGAATAACAGAGAAGTGGGAAAATAAAAAACAGAAGTAGGTAAACACTTTTTTTCATGACACTTTGATTTAAGATGTGAGGATTCATAGGAATTCAAACCAGGCACTGCTGGTTTGTACGAACATCCGATAATGAGGGATTTTTTTAGTCAGATAAGACATATAAAATTAAGTATGATGCGCAACAAAACTGTTATACAACTTTAAGTTAAGTTTACATAATTCACATAATATCAATGCAATACTAAGTTTTTTATAAGCTGAGTTCTTGTCAACAAGCCCAGCCCCTAGGGATTTATTCAAGCAGCAGGAGAAAAAAATATGATGGCATTAATGAAGTATATTCTGCATAGAAAAGCTTGGGTTAAAAATTGCTGAATTCAAAAATTAATCGGTTGTTCCCATCTGCATCTCATTTTCTCACAGTTAGATTCAGCTACCCACATCCTGCAGATCGCATCGTACCATAAGAATTTAAAAGAAAAAACCGGTAATCGATGCTTTGATCGGTTACCGGTTTATATTTCCGAAAATTGTTTTGTTATCTTCTCAGTACAATCTTTTGTTTTAATTCTGTACTTCCGTTCCTCAGCAGAACAAAGTAAATACCGGGAGTAGCAGCTGATAAATCAATATTAAAAGAGGCCGGTGTTTTGCTTCTGATAATAAAGCTGGTCTTTTTTCCTTGAGCATCAAGTACTTCAATTTCGGTTTCTCCGCCCAGTTGATCCGGAACTTCAACCATAAACTGACCTGTGGTGGGATTCGGGAATATTTTGAAAGTTTTATGATTCTCTGTCGGATCAATTCCGGTAAGGAGTCCTTCCTGCAAAAGAGAAACAAAAACATCATCTGTTCCGAAAGCTGAAATGGTAAGGATGGCAGTTCTGTCATCATTGGATTCATTGGGCTCATATTGAGCAACAATATCACCATTTCCACTGCCTGAAGCTGTAGGAGTGCACCATTCAGCATTGCTTGTTACACTCCATATTGAGTTTGATGACACTGAAAAAACAGCTTCGCCTTCCAATGCGGAAACATGCTGAGATGATGGGTTTACAGAAAGCGTAGCTTCTGTTCCGGATTGAATTACCGTTGCCACATGATCAGGAACACCGGCAGCGCTGATCGTTATATTTGCCGATCTGGGGTAAACTTCTTCATTGGCTTCATAGGTGGCTGTAATCTCAAAATTACCGTTTCCGTAAGGGGTAACATTGCACCATAATTCGTTTGAAGTGGCTGTCCAGGAAGTATTGGATATTATGTCGAAGAAAGTTTCGCCTGCCTCATTCCCAACATTCTGATATTCGGGAGAAACTGCCAGCGCAGCATCACTGCCGAACTGCTCCAGACTCACTGTCTGGCTTCCGGTTCCGGTGGCTGATATGGTAATTGTTGCTGTTCGTGATGCTGTACCTGTATTCTCATCGTAGCTGGCCGTTAAAGTTCCGTTTCCACTGCCCGCTGATGTTACTGTACACCATTCTGAATCGCTTGATGCATTCCATTGTGAGTTGGAAAATACATTAAACCCGGTGCTTCCTTCAGGCGCATTTACCGTTTGAGAGGAAGGACTGACTGAAAGTGTTGCTGCCGCTCCTGCCTGAACCACACTTACAGTTTGGTTGGATGCGCCGGATGCAGATATTGTTATGGTTGCAGTTCTAGGCGTTGTTGCGGTGTTTGCAGTAAAACTGGCAGTTAATGTTCCATTGCCACTGCCCGACGAAGTAACTGTGCACCATCCGGCGTTGCTTTGCGTAGTCCAGTTCGTGTTTGAGATGATGCTGAAGTTTGTGCTTCCTTGCACTGCTCCCACATTCTGAACCTGAGGATTAACTGACAATATTGCTGTTGCTCCGGCCTGAATTACATTGACTGTTTGGTCAGGTGCACCACTTGCCGATATGGTTATTATTGCAGTTCTTGAAGATGTTGAAGTATTTTCGGAGTAGCTGGCAGTCAATGTTCCGTTGCCGCTGCCTGATGGCGTAACTGTGCACCAGCCGGCATTGCTTTGAGCTGTCCAGGCCAGAGTGGTGGTAACATTAAAGTTCGTTGAACCTGCTGCAGCCGTTACGTTTTGATTCTGAGGACTAACCGAAAGAGTTGCTGTTGCTCCTGCCTGAATTACATTGACCGTTTGGTCAGGAGCACCGCTTGCCGAAATGTTGATGGTTGCAGTTCTTGAGGTTGTTGAAGTATTTTCTGTAAAGGTTGCAGTCAATGTTCCGTTTCCACTTCCCGATGGAGTGACTGTACACCAGCCGGCATTGCTTTGAGCTGTCCAGGCAAGGGTGGTGGTAACATTAAAGTTCGTTGAACCTGCTGCAGCCGTTACGTTTTGATTCTGAGGACTAACCGAAAGAGTTGCTGTTGCTCCGGCCTGAATTACATTGACCGTTTGGTCAGGTGCACCGCTTGCTGAGATGGTGATGGTTGCAGTTCTTGAAGTTGTTGAGGTATTTTCGGTAAAGGTTGCAGTCAATGTGCCACTCCCGCTTCCCGACGAGGTAACTGTGCACCAGCCGGCATTGCTTTGAGCCGTCCAGGCAAGTGAGGTGGCAACATTAAAGTTTGTGGTACCAGCGGCAGCCGTAACATTTTGATTCTGTGGACTTACCGAAAGAATAGCTCCGCCTTGTTCGTAAATAATTGCTGCATCAAATATTTCTGTAACAAACTGAGGGGCAACAAACTCCGTAGCAAGAGCATTCGGATGGCTGTCGTTGTTACTCACTGCATATTGCAGCATCTGAAATCCGTTCTCATCAGTTAGTTTTGAAAAATAATCAAACACATAAATATTGGGAGGGAAACTTCCCATAACCGGATCAAGACCAACTGCCAGGGTGTCTTTTGCCCATTCGCAAAACTGTTTGGCCAGGCCCGCAGCGTTGGCATTGGTGTTACCTGCAACATGCGGAGCATTCGTCCATATAACAAAAAAGTTTTGAGGCCTTTGCGCCATTACATTTACAATGCTTCTCCAATGCCATTTGTGATTGTAATTGGTTTTCAGCGTAGGAGTAAGGGTGTCGGAAGGCTGTCCCCAACCAACCATTTCTGAAGATGGGAAACACGATTTTATTACTACAATTTTATTGGAATTTAAAATCGGAGTGATACTTACTCCTGGCACCTCATTGTCAAAAATGCGATGCCAGTATTCCCATTCATTGTTACCTCCTGAAGGCCACCACCATCGGGTCATAGATACTGCGTTGGTACCTGTATAACCATGGCTTGTATTGTAAATCTCCATTTGAAGAGGAATGCTTGTTTGAGAACCGTTGGGTCCCCATATGTTGCCGCCGGTTGAATGATGCAGAAATCTGCCACTCCTGAATAAATTCTGAGCGTTAGTAAAAAAGGGGATTAATAGAACAAGGAAGAAAAGTATTTTTTTTCTCATGATTTTAGGACTTAAATGAACAATACATTGATCGGGATCAATGCGAAATGTGAGATAAGTTCATTGTAAAATTCTGGGCAGGCTTTTTTTATCCCACAAAAATAACATCTTTTTAAGCAAAAGTGTTCACTTTTTTGATCAGGAAGTTGATAATTAACACGATGTTAACAATTAGTGATGCAACCAGTTACTTATCATTTGCCGGCCGTCAGGGGTCATTATCGACTCGGGATGAAACTGAACACCCCGTACATTAAACTTTAGGTGGCTTAGAGCCATAGGTACTTTTCTGCTGTCGAAGGCGGTAATTTCCAGATCGCCGGGAAGCTGATTTTTATCAACTGCCCAACTGTGATATAGGCCTGCTTCAAAGTCTGATTTTAATCCTTCAAACAATAAATCGACAGGCTGACAAGGAAATACATTTATCGTTTCGCCATGCAGAATAAGACCGGGTTGGTATAATATGCCGCCGTAAACTCTTGCAATGGCCTGCATGCCAAGACAAATACCAAGTATTTTGTGGCTTGGCCCCAATTCTTTGATTAACTGGCAGGTGATTCCGGCTTCTTCAGGCAATCCTGGTCCGGGTGATATTACAATAGCATCATAAGTTGATGCCTCTTTTATGCTTATCCTGTCATTGGCAATTACTCCAACCTTTTCAGCACCAGCTTCGCGCAGCAACTGCAAAAGGTTGAACGTAAATGAGTCGTAATTATCGAGAAGAAGTATTTTCATATCAAAACAGCACGCAAATTTAAACTATGTTGCAATACATAATCCAATGTCGTTTAGTTAAGGTTTCGAATTTCCAGATAAGAGAATCAAATACCTTCGACTCCGCTACCAATGACAGATTGTTCGTCCGATCCTTCGACTTCGCTCAGGAGGACATCGTATAGAATTGATAATTAGTGCATTAAGATGATGCAGTGTACACTATAAACGAATGTCACACTGAGCGGAGTCGAAGTGCTTAAACGCTTGATTTAACTGTCATCTCCGCATTACGCTCAATTTTTTTTTGAGTTCCAACTCAGGATGACTGTCAGTCTGAGCGGAGTCGAAGACAATATTCCTTAACTAAACGACTTTGATACATAATCTGCCATTTCTTCATTTTAATATTATTGATCAGGTTCATTGTATCCTGCAGCGTTTCTGTTTTTTGTAAATTCGCCATTCAATAATCCGGCATTATGTTCAAGAAGAAACCTGAATTTGAACTCATGAACCAAATGGGGAAACAAGGAATACCTTTCCTGTTTGTAATTGATTTCGAATGTGAGTTTCCTGTTGTTTTTCATTTGAATGAAGCTGCTGAGCAGGGAATATTTTTTGATTTCAGAGGGGTTTCCAACACATCCCGCCAGGTTTCTATGGATTTGCCTCCGCTGCAATTCGTGAAAACGCCTGTTGATTTTGCGACTTATCGTAAAGCATGGATAAATGTGATGCAAGGACTGAATTTCGGAAATTCATACCTGCTCAACCTTACTTTTCCTACTGAAATTTCAATCAATCGCACCCTGGAACAGATTTTTCACCAGAGCACGGCTCCCTATCGTTTGCTTTTTAAAGATAAATTTACCGTGTTCTCACCTGAATCGTTTATTCGCATCCATGATGGAATTATTTCTTCGTTTCCGATGAAAGGCACTATTGACGCAAATCTTCCCGGGGCTGAGGATATTTTACTGAACGATTCCAAGGAACTTGCCGAACACCGAACCATTGTTGATCTGATACGAAATGATCTGAGTATGGTGGCCGATGCGGTCAGAGTTAAGCGATTCCGCTATATTGAAAGTATAAAAACCAATCAGCGGAATTTGTTGCAGGCAAGTTCTGAAATTTCAGGCAACCTGCCTGCTGACTGGCAATCACAACTCGGCGATATTTTGTTCACACTCTTGCCTGCCGGAAGTATCAGTGGCGCCCCCAAACAAAAAACTGTTGAAATTATTCAGCAGACAGAAACCGGATCACGTGGTTATTATACCGGAGTGTGCGGTATTTTTGATGGAAATTCACTTGATTCAGCAGTAATGATCAGGTTTATTGAGAATCAGCAGGGTAAAATGATTTTCAGAAGTGGCGGAGGAATTACCGTAAACAGCGAAGCCGAAAAAGAATACCGCGAATTAATCGACAAAGTTTATGTCACTGCTGTTTGAAACCATAAGCATACGCAACGGTGTGCCAGAAAACCTGGATTGGCATCAGAAGCGACTGAATTCTGCCATGCAAAAGTTGCTGGCTGGATATGGTTTTATTGATCTGTCTGCTTCAATCATTGTTCCTCCCGAAGCTGGTACTGGTTTTTTCAGGTGCCGCGTGGATTATGATACCGTTGTCAGGAATATTTCTTTCAGGAAGTATGAACCTCTACCCATCAACACTCTGAAACTTGTTGAAGACAACACAGTTATTTACAATCACAAATATGCCGATCGCAGTCAGCTTGATCAATTGCATGCACAGCGCGGTGATTGTGATGATGTGCTCATTGTCAGGGATGGGTGTATATCAGATACCAGTTACGCGAACATCATTTTCCGTATCGGAACCCGCTGGGAAACTCCTGATACACCTTTGCTTAATGGAACCTGTCGTTCAAGATTGCTTGCAAGCGGAATAATCTCCGAAGTCCGGATAACTCCATCTGACCTGAAGAAATATTCAGAATTTCATCTGATCAATGCCCTTCGCGGGATGAATACGAGTGCTGCCTTACCGGTTAACCGGATTGTGTTTTAATTAAACAGATTTTAATTCATTCCCAATGACAATATTATACCAGAAAGACCGGCAGTACTATAAATTCTGCGCTTATGGTTTTTTTAAAAACCTGAGGTTTTTCGAGCCGTTTCTGGTGCTGTTCTTTTTGTCGGAAGGAATGACATTCCTGCAGATTGGAACCTTGTATGCCATTCGGGAAATTACCATCAATATTTTTGAAATACCCACCGGTGTTCTGGCCGACAGCCTCGGAAGGCGAAGAAGCATGATGTCAGCATTCTTTTTTTACATTGTTTCTTTTGTGGTGTTTTATTTTTCTTCGTCATACTGGATGTTCGTTTTCGCCATGCTTTTTTATGCTTATGGCGATGCATTCCGCACCGGAACGCACAAAGCCATGATATTTGAATACCTGAAAATCAATGGCTGGCAGGATCAGAAAGTCCATTATTATGGTCATACCCGTTCATGGTCTCAAAAAGGTTCCGCTGTTTCGGCTATTCTGGCGGCTGCAATTGTTTTTATTACCAGCGATTACAGATATGTTTTTTTGTTTTCACTGATACCCTATCTGATCGATCTGTGGCTGCTTTCAACCTATCCAAAAGTGCTTGATGGGCAGCGCGTCGGCTTTAATAAAGGCAAGATAATTGAAAGTTTCAGGTCAACCATCCGCGATTTTATTTCATCATTTAAAAATGCGGGAATGCTCAGGGTTGTTATGTCGCAGGCTGTTTACTCAGGATATTACAAAGCGGTGAAAGATTATCTTCAGCCGGTTGTCAAAACCTTTGCACTAAGCCTTCCCTTTTTTATGTATTTAGAAACGGGTCAGCGGTCTGCTTTGATGATTGGTTTGATTTATTCGATTATCTATTTTTCAACATCCTTTACCGCCCGAAATGCCGGACGATATGCATCCCGGTTTAAAAATCTCAGCCGGCCCATGAATATCACCATGATTGCGGGGCTGTTGGTTGGAGCGATTAGTGGCTTGCTTTTTTATCAATCATTTTATCTGGCTGCCATTGTTTTTTATGCCGTAATTTTTCTGATAGAAAATCTCCGTAAACCCATTGGAATTTCGATGGTTGCCGATCGCCTGGAGAAAGATGTACTGGCTACAGCCCTGTCGGCCGAGTCTCAGGCAGAAACCCTGGTAGCAGCAATGATTGCTCCTTTACTTGGCTTTGCTGCCGATAAGTGGGGCGTTGGTGCTGCGCTTATGATGGTTTCTCTTCTGCTGATTGTGCTGATGCCTTTATACAGAGCCGGAAAACCCATGACAAAAAATACATTGCATTCATAAGTTCGGCTTGCCATTCGGATTTTGTCAATCATTACCTGTTTGTTGTGTAAATACTTCCTGATTGTGATTTTTTCAATGAAATTCACCATGCCAGATAATCTAAAAACACTATTTTTGACAACTGAATCAGCACTGAAAATCACTTACATAAAACTTGAAGTTATGAAAAAAGTAGTCCACACTGAGCACGCACCCAAAGCAGTTGGCCCTTACAGTCAGGCCATTGAATCAAACGGAACTTTGTATATTTCCGGGCAGATTCCCATTGATCCTGAAACCGGAAAAGTAGTTGAAGGTGGAATCAAAGAGCAAACCAATCAGGTGATGAAAAATATCGGTGCTATTCTTAACGCTGCCGGCTACACCTACGAAGATGTTGTAAAATCAACCTGTTTGCTGTCTGATATGGATAATTTTGTGCCTATGAATGAGGTGTATGCACAATATTATGCTGAAAATCCTCCCGCACGTGCTGCTTACGGTGTGGTTCGGCTGCCTCTTGGCGTTCTTGTGGAAATTGAAACCATTGCCACCAGATAAGCTGCTTATCTCATGATGTTTTTGCAGTTTGTAACCGGAGATTTTGTCTCTGGATTTTGTATGTATCAGAAAATAATAGATTAAGATGAAGAAAAAATCATTGACCTTGATGGTCATCCTGCTTTCATTCCGCCTGACATTTGCAGTTGAGGGAATGTGGTTGCCCATTTTGCTTGAGCAACTGAATGAACCCGAAATGAAAAGCATGGGAATGCGCATCAGCGCTGAAGACATTTACAGCATCAATAAGTCGAGCCTGAAAGATGCAATTCTTTTATTTGGTCGCGGTTGTACAGCCGAAATTATCTCTGACGAAGGGCTCATCCTTACCAATCATCATTGCGGCTACGGTCAGATTCAGCGCCACAGCTCTCTCGAAAACGATTACCTCACCAATGGTTTCTGGGCTATGGACCGAAGCAAGGAATTGCCAAACCCCGGGCTGAGCGTTACTTTGCTTATCCGCATGGAGGATGTTACAAAAAAAGCATTGGAAGGTGTTGAGCCAGGAATGTCAGAACAATCGCGTGAGCTGAAAATAAAAAATAACATCAGCCGCATTGAGAAAGAAGCCATTGAAGGAACCTCATACAATGCAAGGGTAAGGCCATTTTATTATGGCAATGAGTATTATCTGTTTGTAACGGAAACATACAACGACGTTCGACTGGTGGGTGCTCCTCCTTCAAATATCGGCAAATTTGGCGGGGATACCGACAACTGGATGTGGCCCAGACATACAGGCGATTTTTCCCTTTTCAGGATCTATGTCAATAAAAATAATGAACCCGCCGATTATTCACCCGATAATGTGCCTTACAAACCAAAACACCATCTGCCGGTTTCGCTGAAAGGTGCTGAAAAAGGCGACTTTACTTTTGTTTTTGGTTATCCCGGAACTACCCAGGAGTATCTGCCATCATATGCCATTAAAATGATTACCGAAAATGAAAACCCTCCTGCAATCAGACTCAGGGGGAAAAGACTCGATATTTTTGATGGCTTTATGCAGCAAAGTGATCTTGTAAGGATTCAATACTCAGCCAAACATGCCGGTGTTGCTAACTTCTGGAAAAAAATGATTGGCGAAAACCGTGGAATTAAACAGCTTGATGCCATCAGTAAAAAGCAAAAGCTGGAAGCCGATTTTCGGAAATGGGCTGATGAAAATCCGGAGCGTAATGCAATGTATGGAAATCTGTTGCCTGAATTTGAAACCATTTACGCAAAACTTACCGATCTGAGTGTAGATGAAACCTACCTGATTGAAGCTGGCCTTGGTGTTGAAGTTTTCAGATTTGCATACTCCTTCGGGCAACTTTCAACCTTGAGTAAAAATAAAGAAACCCCAAAGGAAGAACTACAGAAAGCAATCGATAAATTTAAATCAGCAGCCGATGGGTTCTTCAAAAACTATCATGAACCTTTGGATAAACGCGTTTTTACTGAAATGATGAGAGATTGGTTCAGTCACAGAGAGGCTTCTCATATTCCTGCCGGGTTAACAGCGTCTTTTTCAAAGCATGACAATGATTTTGATGCATGGGCGGAAGCATCTTTTTCAAAAAGCATCTTTACGGATCAATCAAAGCTGAATGCTTTTCTTTCAAAGTATAAGCCGTCAGCTTATAAAAAACTGGAAAAAGATCCTGTTTTTATCCTGGCAAACTCGGTTTATGATTATTATTTCAATAACATTCAGGCAGAAATTGAAAACTTATCGGCGCGCCGCGATAGTCTGCAACGGATATATATGCAAGGACTTATGGCTTTTCAGCCGGACAAACGTTTCTATCCTGATGCCAACTCCACATTACGGGTAAGTTATGGACAAGTTGACGATTATTCTCCCCGCGATGCGGTTCACTACCGGCATTACACAACCCTGGAAGGCATTATGGAGAAAGAAGATCCTGAGATTTACGACTATGTGGTTGAGGCAAAACTGAAAGAATTATACCTTAAGCGCGATTATGGCAGGTATGCTGCAGCCGATGGAACCATGCGCATTGCTTTTATTGCAAGCAATCATACCACTGGCGGAAATTCAGGCAGTCCCGTTCTGAATGCCGATGGGCATCTGATAGGTGTAAACTTTGACCGAAACTGGGAAGGCACCATGAGCGACCTGATGTACGATCCTGATCAGTGCAGGAATATTAGCCTGGATATCCGGTACTGTCTTTTTGTGATTGATAAACTTGCCGGAGCCGGACATCTTGTCAGCGAAATGACAATTATTCAATAATGCCTTTTATTTTCAGGGATTAATTTCGATTCAAACATAAAAGCCCTTCTGACTTAATCAGAAGGGCTTTTATGTTTGATATTCATTTTTCTTAACAGCCTGCTGTCATTTAATCCGAATGTTTTTTTCTCCTTTTCGAGTTGTTTGATTTCAGGCCATACCTTAAGATTTTAGCGTTAAGGGTAGGGCGGGTAATTTCAAGCACTCTAGAAGCTTCGAGTTTATTCCAGTTCAGTTTGTCAAGTACTTTTTTAATGTGAACTTTCTCAATTTCCGAAATTGGAATCAAAACCGGCTCTTCGTGTACACTTTCAGTTTCATGATGTGTATTAAGAACGATGTGTTCTTTCTCCAGAACATCGCTGCGGGTCATAATCATAGCCTGCATAAGCGCATTTTCAAGCTCTCTTACATTGCCTGGCCAAGAATGCTCCTGAAGCATTTTGATAACTCCATCTCCGATTTTTGAGACTTTTTTATTCAATTTGCGGTTCAGCTTCTGAATCAGATACTTGACCAGTTCGTCTATATCATCTTTCCGGTTGCGAAGCGGCGGAAGAATAATGGTAAATACTTTTAGCCTGTAATACAATTCTTCCCTGAAGGTTCCTGATTTTACCAGTGCTTCAAGATCTTTATTGGTTGATGCTATAATTCTGGCTTTCAAAGGTATTGGTGAAGCTGCTCCGGGTTTTTCAAATTCCATTTCCTGAATTACTCTGAGCAGGCGGGTTTGCATGGTTTCGCTGAGGTCAGAAATATTGTCGAGGAAAATGGTGCCTTCGCCGGCCAGCTCAAATTTTCCCATTTTCCGGGACTGTGCACTTGGAAATGCTCCGGCTTCATAACCAAACAGCTCACTTTCAAATATTGTTTCATTTAAAGCAGAGCAATTTACAACCACTAAAGGATGCTCACGGGTAATGCCGCTGAAATGTATAAGTCTGGCAATAAGTTCTTTGCCGGTTCCGGTATCGCCGGTGATCAGCACATTTACTTTATTGATTGAAATTCGTCCGATATTTTTGAATATTTCCCGCATAACGGGTGTTTTACCCACCAGTAGATTGTCTTCTATTACTTTACGGATTTCAGGGGTAATCGTTTCAACCAATGTCTGGCTCTGCCGTGAAATTTCAAGCCCGTTTCTGATTACTTCCAGAACTTCCTGCATCTGAATGGGCTTTTCAATAAAATCATAAGCCCCCAGCTGAATCGATTTGATGGTAAGGGCTACATCACCGTGTGCGGTTAAAAGTATTACCGGCAAACCGGGATTGACCTTTTTAAGTTCTGTAATTACATCCAGTCCTGAAATACCTGGCATTTGAAAATCAGTTATAACAATATCGGGCTTTTCAGTTTCTGCTTTTAGTAACCCTGATTCTCCATCAGCAGCTGTTACCACTTCATAACCTGCTTTACTAAGACTGTTGGATAACAATGTCCTGATAATAGAATCATCATCAATCGCCAGTATTTTACTCATAACTTTGGTTTTTAGTATTTTAACTTCAACAAGCAAATATATGGATTAAATACCATATCAAGTAAAAGTTTTTAACTGCATAAAAATACAATATTTTATTTCACCAAAGCAAGTAAATGAAATAATACGGATTAAATTCTTTTTTTTTGCATCTGCATACTTCTCTGTTTATTGAATTTGAAAATTGGTAATCAGATGTAAATGATAAGTATAGCCTGTTGATTCTCATAATTATTGTTGTTTGAAGTTTGTTCTTTTTTTAGTTCACTTTGGCAAATGAGCGCACATTGCTTTTTTTAATCGCGCATATATTCTTACATGTGATGTATTTAATTCGACACATATCAGTGTTACTTTCGTCGATTAAACCTTTTGCAATATTTCAGATTGTTTGCCTTTTACCGGGCAAATAATTCAGTTGGAGTTAAGCAAAGTGTATTCTGAAAATACAATTCATATATGTTTTAACGTGCATGTATTCAGCAGTTTGCGATTTTCTTTCAATGATATGCCTGAGGGCAGGAAATATTCCCTGCTGACAGATAACCTCTTGATATGGTATAATAGTTCAAAAATTTTTTTGAAAGCATTGTGAAAACGTGTCATATCAGTCATGGAACGGTTTTTGTTAAGACTTATTCTGAATAAAATGGTTTATCTTTGCATTACCGAATTATTCAGGTAAACTAACCAACCCAAAATAAAATTAACTAAAACAAGCAAAAATGAAAAAGTGGAATTATTTATTTATGGCTTTGCTGATGTCTGCAGCAGTAATGGTTTCCTCCTGTGGTGGAGATGATGATGAAGTTGATCCGGGACCAACCCTTAATCTTAAAGGTGGTGCAGCTTATACCTCAGCTGATGCAACTGTTCAATCAGGTTCAGTAATTCGTGTTGGAGTAAATGGTTTAAAAAGTTCAGTTTCAGGAGATAAACTGGTTCGTTACAAATTCTCAATTACCGCCAACAACACACCTACAACTTATGTTGATTCAACTTTCTCATCTGATTCATTTACCTGGGAAACCGATATTACTTTAAGTGGTGTTGGTGAAATCAGGCTATCCTTTGAATTATGGGACAAGAATGGTATGAAAGCTGACCAGGCGTTCAACATTATCATCGAAGATCCGGGTATGCAGATCAACAAATTCCTGAATGTGGAGTTTGGTTCATGGAATGATCCAGTAGGAAGTTTCTTCTCTTCAACTGAGGGAATTACATACACTGTTACGCAAACCAGAAACATCCCTGCAAATCAGGCAAAAATTGATTTCCTTTTCTTTAAAGGCAGTCAGAATGCAAATACCTTTGCAGCGCCCGATGATGCTGATGCCGGTACAATCAACGACCTCGGCCCAATCAGTGACTGGACGAACAAAAACCAAACCCGTTTCAATGCTACTACCATCACAGCTGCTCAATTTGATGCCATCGGCGAAACCTATCAGTTCCCGACTTTCAACCTGAGTGCTCAGACCAGCAAATTGAACAACCTTGTTAATGGTCAGGTTTTCCTTTTCAAAACCAAAAACGACAAACTGGGACTTGTAAAAATCGTTGATCTTTACAGCCGTGGCGATCGCGCAAAAGCAAGCATTATTGTTCAGAAGTAATTTTTCTGACTAAAATTCTTAACAAAGGCTGCCATCTGGCGGCCTTTGTTGTTTTATAGCAAGTAAGTTGCAGGTTTTTTCTGCAGATTTGTTACCTCTATAATCGGAATGCTGTCTTTAAACTGCTGATTCCCGCCGAAATCCCTATTTTTGCAAATTAATCCCTGTTCTGAATTTTCACTATGTCTGATGTAAAGCAGAGAATTCAGTTTCTCGTAAACCCCACTTCCGGAGTAAACCAATCCCGAAAGGCTTTGCTGGCTGATATTGCCAAAGAGGTCCTTGATGCCTCAAGATTCACGTGGGAAGTTAGTTTTAGTGAGTCTTCCGAACATATGCGTGAGCTGAGTGCAAATGCTGCTGCTGCTGGCGTTGATATAATTGTGGCTGTTGGTGGCGATGGCACTGTAAATCAGGTTGTGAAGGGAATGTATGGTTCTCAAGCTGTTCTGGCCATTATTCCGGCAGGCTCAGGAAACGGATTGGCTCATCATCTTCATATTCCAGCTGATATTGCAGCCGCATTGAAAATTATCAATCTCGGTCAGATTAAATCGGTGGATACCTGCTCAATCAACGATGAACTGTTTGTTTCAATTGCCGGCGTTGGTTTTGATGCTTTGGTTGCCAAAAAATTCGCTGTTTCGAAACGCCGGGGATTTCTTTCCTATCTGGGTATTGTAACCAACGAATACACTTATTACCGTCCACGTAAGTACAAACTAAATATCGATGGTCAAGTATATAAACGCGAAGCTCTTTTTGTCAGCTTTGCAAATACCAATCAGTTTGGGTACAATACCATAATAGCTCCCGATGCTAAAATAGACGATGGTTTGATTGATGTTTGCATTATGAAGAAAGTGCCTTTGATTCTGGCGCCGGGAATTGTCGGGTTGTTGCTTACCCGCAAAATTGATTCCTCAAATTATATTGAGATCATAAAAGCAAAAGAGGTGAGTTTTACCCGCCGTAAAAATCGGGTTGTGAATGTTGATGGTGAACCGGTTAAGCTTAACAAAGACATTATTGTACGCGTTAATCCGGCATCACTGAAAGTTATTGTACCTTGAATTTTTGAACCATGAATACAAAAAAATCAGGAAATCCGCGCAAATCAGGAGGCGTTGTTTTTTCAACCAACCCCGATTACCGGTATCAGTATGAAAGTGTTCAGGAAGATGTCACACTTCCTCCACAAAAACAAGACCTGAGGGTTATGCTTGACAAAAAGCTTAAAGGTGGCAAAAAAGCTACCCTGGTTACTGGCTTTGTTGGTTCCGCTGCTGATCTTGCTGATCTGGCCAAACAACTCAAAAACCTTTGTGCTGCAGGTGGAAATGCTGTGGAAGGAAATATACTTGTGCAGGGCGATTTTAAACAAAAAATACTGGACTTCCTTCTGAAAAAGGGCTATAAGGCCAAAGCTGCCGGAGGTTGATATTGTATGATTACGAACTGATCTTTTTGAAATTCTGAACTTATATGGCAAAAGTTGTCCTTGATTTTTTTCGCAGAAATCCCTGGTTTTTCTATTTGTTTGGAGTAATAATGCTCTTCCCGGCGCTGTTCTGGCATCTTGGATTTCTGGCCATCAATTTTCCCACCGATGAACCAACCCGATCTATTGTTGCGCTTGAAATGATCCTTAGCGGGAATTACATAGTCCCGACCATCAACGGTGAATTTTATTACAATAAACCACCGCTTTACAACTGGATCATCATACTTTACTATAAAATTGCCGGTAATTATTCTGAATTTACCTTGCGTTTGCCTGTGGTTATTCATTTGTTGCTTTTTGGCCTGACCATTTTCCTTTTTGTCAGAAAGCATTATGGAAATAAACAGGGTTTTATCGTGGCCATGCTTTTTATTACTTCGGGTCGTATTCTTTTCTGGGATTCCTTTCTGGGATTGATTGATATAACTTTTTCGTGGTTGGTTTACACTTCATTTATGGTGATTTACCACTTTCACCGGAAGAAGAACTACCTGGCTTTATTCGTTTTGTCTTATTTGCTTACTTCGGTAACTTTTATGATGAAAGGCCTGCCTTCGCTGGTTTTTCAGGGAATTACCCTTTTGGTGTTCTTTATTTATAACCGGGAATTTAAGAAGCTGTTCTCATGGCAGCATTTTCTGGGAATAGGCATTCTTATTCTGATTGCCGGTAGTTATTACCTGGCTTATTTCCAGTACAATACGCTTGATAATGTTTTTACCACACTATTCAGTGAATCGGAGAAACGCACCATCATAAATTACGGCTGGTTCAGATTTGTAACTCATTTGTTTAGTTTTCCGTTGGAAATGTTTTACCATTTCTTTCCATGGTCAATTCTCTGGATTTACTTTTTCCGGAAAGGGTTCAGGGCAACCCTGGCTGCAGATCCTTTTTTGAAGTTCAATTTTATGGTGTTTATTTTCAACATCATCATTTACTGGACTTCCCCCGAATCTTACCCGCGATACATTTTCATGTTATTCCCGCCACTTTTTACGTTGCTGGTTTATATGTTTTTTAAGGACAGGGCTTCAAACGGAATTTACAGTCGCATAGTTGAGTATTTTTTGCTTGGCGTGATGGTTCTCGGAATCATTGCAGCTATTCCCATGCCGTTGCTTGAGCAGACCGGTTTTGTTGATCAGGCCTGGCTGAAAGCTTCGGTTATGTTTACGGTAATGGCAATCCTGACCTGGCTTTACTGGAAATTAAAAGATCAAAGACTTGTAATTTTTGTAGCTGGTATGCTGATGCTCAGGGTGGGATTTGACTGGTTTATTATTCCTCCGCGATACAATGATTTTCAGGTACATAAAGAGGGCGCATTGAAAGCAGCTGAAGTAACAGGTGATGGCGATCTTTACATTTTTAAGGATTCAGAAACCGAACATGCCACCTCCTTTTATGTGGCACTGGGTAAAAAGAAAGTGTTGAAATTCAAACATTCAGACTTCAGTACCGAAGATTATTACTATCTTGATCCCCGATGGCTGCCTGAAGATGCATACATCAGCCTGCATGATTTTCAATTATTCCGACACGATCAACCCATGAAAATCGTTAAACTGAAACAAGAAACAGTTCAGGAACTTAATAAAAAATAAAGATTATGATTCTGCTACAGATTGGTTCAGCTGCTAAAGAATGGTTGATGCGAAACGGATTTTCACATCATTTTGCAGAAGATATCCGCAACATTACAGATTTTGTAATTTCATTTGCACTGATTATTGCGTTTTATTTCGTGCTCAAATATGTGGTTATAGCCGTCGTAAGAAAAATAACGCGAAAATCAAGCACAACCTGGGATGATGCCTTATACTCCAGCCGCTTTTTTCATAAAGTTTTATTGCTTATCCCCGGCGTATTGCTGGGATTTATTGCCCCCCTCACCCTTACTGAGTTTCCGGTGGCACTCGCCCGGCTGATGCAGTTAACTCAGATTTATCTGGTTTTTGTTGCCCTTTTTGCCATCAATTCTTTTCTGAATGCAATCTATGAAATCTATCAGGGATTTGAAGTTTCAAAATCAAAACCCATCAAAGGCTACCTTCAGGTTTTCAAGATTATACTTTTTGTAGTTGGGGCAATTATTGCCATTTCAGTGTTTCTCGGCAAATCACCTGTTTTATTGCTTGGTGGTTTGGGTGCATTTTCGGCCATTTTGCTTCTGGTCTTCAAAGATCCGATTCTTGGACTGGTGGCTGGTATTCAGATTTCAGCCAACGATATGGTAAGGCCCGGCGATTGGATTGTTCAGGGAAAGTCAGGTGCCGATGGCGTGGTTACCGAAATTTCACTCACCACTGTTAAGGTTCAGAACTGGGATAAAACCATTACTACCGTCCCGACTTATTCGCTGGTTTCAGAAAGCTTCGTAAACTGGAGAGGTATGGAGGAATCGGGCGGCAGGCGCATCAAGCGATCCATAAATATTGATATGAACAGTGTCAGATTCTGTTCGCAGGATATGCTCGACCGTTTTAAACAGATTGAACTGGTGAAAGGGTATATTGAGCATAAGAATTTTGAACTTGAACAATACAATACCTCGAATAATATCGACAATTCAGTGCTGGTAAATGGCCGGCGACAAACAAATCTTGGCGTTTTCAGGGCTTACCTCTCAGCGTATTTACGAAGTAATCAGAACATCCGTCAGGATATGACTTTCCTTGTCAGGCAGTTACAGCCCGGAGAAAGCGGAATACCAATGGAAATATATGTTTTCAGCAAGGTTCAGGAATGGGCAAAATATGAAGATATACAATCTGATATTTTTGACCATCTTCTGGCAGCCATCCCTGAGTTTGAACTTCAGGTATTTCAGAATCCTTCAGGCGCTGATTTCAGAAGTTTGGGGGTTAAAACACACAACCTTTGACAGGGTTTAGCTATTTGTCAGGAGGTTAGCGTGCATCTGACGGGCCGCCCGTTTTTGGAGGGTTCGTAACCCTGTCAGCGGTGGCCGGAAATCGCCTCCTCAGCCATTCATAAATGGTTGTATTCATAAGCAGCATCAGAAGACCGTAAACTGCATCTTCAATAGGTATGGTTCCCAGCCTGATGCCAAGATTTCGTGTGTCGTCATACCAAACCACCGGCTCAGGTGTAAACATTCCGGTGAGTGCGCCATTAACAATAAAAAATGGAATCAGGGTCACAAAATACATCACATAAAACCTTCCCAGGTAACTGACTTTGAACACGAAAAGGTGTAGCGAAAGAAAAACTGCAGTTAGCAGAAATGTTATGAATGTGTACCAGCGGTCAGGATTAAAAGCCGCCACAAGAAGCAGTACAACGATAAAAACAGCAGTTATTGTTTTGGCATACTTCCCCAGCAGATCTTTCTTTATCAGGTATTCAAATGCATGATACGTGAACAGACAGGCATAAGGAATTGCAATGAAGAAAAGCCACTCCTCAACGGGCAGATTCAGGATACTGAATCCCTGCAGGTGAATGGGATTAAACCCCCACACTGCCAGTTCTGTTTTCATCACATCCCAGGGGATAAACACCAGCATGGTGCCAATCATAGCAGGAAACAGATATTTCCAGTTGCGGTAAAACTTAAGTCGTTTATCAAAACCCGCCAAAAAAGGAACCGAGATTGACAAAATTATGATCCAGAAATAATAAGACACAGATCAGCCTTTCTGCGCATTTGCAGCGCGGTTTTTCGAGAACTCTTCAATATAATATTTAAAAGGCGCAATCAGAAACCCATAGTTATAATGTGCATGTGGGTTGTGGTGCTCCAGATGAGCTTTTACTGTGGCCCTGAGATAGCGGTTCGAGAATTTCTTAAGAATCGGAACCCGCTGATGCACATACACATCGTGAAACATAAAGTATGCAAATCCGTAAAGAAATATGCCGATGCCGAAACTGAGCAGATAGCTGTTCGGGGTCATTACCCCAAAATAGATAAGCAGAATGCTGGGAACCGCAAAAATTACGGCAAACACATCGTTCCATTCAATTTTTCGTCCGTCGCGCACATGGTGATCTTTATGAAGCACCCACAGGAATCCGTGCATAACGTATTTGTGTGTAAACCAGGCCATAAATTCCATAAAGAAAAAGGCTGCAAGAACAATCAGGATGTTGATGATGATATTCATTGTTGAAAGTTGTTTTGGTTAAACGTTTTTATATTTCTGTTAAAAGAAGACTACAGTTGTTCTGAAGTCATTTTGTTCGTTTTAGTTGTCCTGAAGTTTTTTTGAGTAGTATTCAACTACCCTGTCAAATGCAATCCGAAACCAGACAGTGAATTGTTCGGGATTGTTATTCATCTGATTACCGATATTCTCAAGTGATTCATATTTAAAGGATGCTACTTCTTCGGTATTGATAACCGGAAGTTCATCACTGAATCCGATAAACACATGATCAACTTCATGCTCTGTAAGGTCATTGTCGAAAGGAGCGATATAAGTAAAGTGAAATGCTTTCGAAAGCTGGCAATCAAATCCCATTTCTTCGACAAGTCTTCGATGTGCAGCTGCTTCTGTATCTTCACCCGGACGGGGATGACTGCAGCAGGTGTTTGTCCATAAACCCGGTGAATGGTATTTTGAAAATGCCCTTTGCTGAAGCATCAGCTCACCTTTGCTGTTGAACACAAAAACTGAAAACGCCCTGTGCAGTTCTGCTTTGCGGTGAGCCTGCATCTTCTCCATTATTCCGGTTTCCCGGTCATGCTGATCTACTAAAATTACAAATTCTTCCATTGCTTAATTCGTAAAAGGCTTAATGCCGGTTTTTTCATTGGCAGTCAGTTCGCCCGATTTCATCATAAAATCTGCAATCTGTCTGCTCAGTTGTTCATTCCCTTTTGTTTTTCCAAATGTACTGAGATTTGATAAAATAAACTTTTTATCATCATTCAGGCTGGAATTATATCCCAGAAATGAAGGAGCTTTGCTCTGGGTGGCAAAACGCAGAAATCTGATTTCCAGATTATTCGGCGAAGTTTGCACCGCTGTTTCCAGTAGCTGTTTTCCCTTGCGGAAATTACTGATTTTTTTAGCCGGATTTGAAACACAGGCCGGCGATGCTGCTGTGGCTGCTCCGTAGTAAGCAGTAAGTAAGGCATCTTTGGGCGGCGATTTGTCGAATGATACACTTAGTTTCAGCGAATTGCATTCGTCTGCTGACATGCCGAAATACATCTTCCGGGCCTCATTCAGTGTTACTTGCGAAAAGGCTGTGTGGGCAAAAAGTATAAGAATTGTTACGATGATTGGTTTCATGATAATTTTACAGAAGGTTGAATTGATGCCTCAGGTATGAGGTAAATAATAGTTTGTATTTGGTTCTGTTGGGTATTCTGATTCTCTCCTGCATAATCTGATTGGATCGGGTGCTGCGGATTTTCAGGAATAGCTTATGGAAATATACATAGGCCATATATACCCCGAATCTTGCGCCTTTGGGCAGATTTCTGATGCCTTCAAGTCCATCGGCAAAGTCGATCGCAATATCGTCTTCAATCTTTTTCTTGGTTTCTTCGTTGAATTTAGAGAGATCAACCCCCGGGAAATAGGATCTGCCGAGGTCTTTGTAATCGGCTTTGAGATCCCGCAAAAAGTTGATTTTCTGAAAAGCCGAACCCAAACGCATTGCAGGACCTTTCAATCTCTGATATTTCTCGTCATCTCCTTCACAAAATACCCTCAGACACATCAGTCCGACCACTTCAGCCGACCCAAGTATGTACTCCTCAAAGGCAGGCTGATCGTAATGAATGTCTCTCAGGTCCATTTCCATGCTGTTCAGAAACTTTTCTATAAGTTCCCATTCAATGTTGTATTTATTCACAGCCCATTGAAAGTTGTTCAATATGGGATTGAGACTTATTTTCTCATCAATAGCCAGTCGGGTGTCATCTTTAAAACGAGCCAGTAACTTTGCTTTATCGAAACCATGAAATGAATCCACTATTTCATCTGCAAAGCGCACAAAACCGTAAATGGCATAAATGGGGTCATGAAACCTCCGGCTGAAAAATCGGATTCCCAGTGAAAAGGATGTCGAATAAGTTACCGTAGCAAGCTTGCTCGACTTCTTTGAAATCATGTCAAATAGATCTTTCATGGCAGTTTAATTTAGTTTAATGATTTCACGTGCAGCAATCTGTCCGGATATTATAGCCGGAGGTACTCCGGGTCCCGGAACTGTCAGTTGTCCTGCATACAACAAATTTTTAATCTTATGGTTTCGCATTTTTGGCTTCAGAAAAGCAGTTTGCATCAAGGTATTTGCCAGCCCATAGGCATTTCCTTTGTATGCGTTATAATCATTTTCAAAATCAGCGTGGGCATAACTTCTGTTAAAGACAATATGTTTGCGAAGTGATTGTCCGGTATATCTTTCCATGCGTTTTATCACCATATCAAGATAATGTTCACGGGTTTCTTCAGTATCAGTCAATCCGGGTGCAACCGGAATAAGTACCATAACATTTTCATTGCCTTCGGGCGCTACGGTATTGTCGGTGCGCGAAGTACAACTGATGTAAACCGAAGGTTTTTCAGGCCATTCAGGGTTTTTGTAAATTGAATCGGCATGACCTGCAAAATCCTCATCAAAAAGCAAAGTGTGGTGATCGAGCTTCGGAATCCGGGTATCAAAGCCAAGGTAAAAGATGAGTGATGAAGGCGAAAGTACCCGGCTGTCCCAGTATTTCTCATCGTATCTGCGATAAGCTTCCGGCAACAAATGCTGTTCAACATGATGATAATCGGCAGATGCAATTACATAATCAGCATTATACTCATTCTGCTCAGTGCTGACTGATTTTAAAACATTGTTCTCAATATTGAGTGAAGTAACTCCCTGATTGTAAATAAACTCAACACCATATTCGCGTGCAAGATTTTCCATGGCTTCCACAACGGCATACATGCCTGTTTCGGGATACCATGTACCCTGAACCATATCGCTGTAATTCATCATGCTGTAAAGCGCAGGTGTGGTTTTGGCAGTTCCTCCCAGAAACAGAACCGGAAACTCAAGCATACGGTTGATTTTCTCGCTTTTGAAAAACCTGCGGGTGTATGCACCAAAAGAGCTGAACAGATTCAATTTAAGTCCTGCTGCAGCAATTTTCCAGTGCACGTATTCTGTAATTGAATGACTGGGTTTCTGAACAAATTCGCCGATTCCAACCCTGTATTTATACTCCGATTCTTTCAGAAACTGCTTTAGACCCTTCGAACTTCCCGGCTCAATGGATTCATAAAGCTTATAGATTTCCCCCAATTCAACAGGCAAAGTAACTTCATCGCCGGGTCCGAAATAAATTTTGTACGATGGATTGATGCGGTGCAATTTGTAATAGTCTGAAACCTTTTTTCCAAACGAAGCAAAATAATCCTCAAAAATGTCAGGCATCCAATACCAGCTGGGTCCCATATCAAAGGTAAAACCCTCTGCTGAAAATTTTCTTGCACGCCCCCCGGCCATGGAATTTTTCTCGAGCACAGTAACTTTATGCCCGGCTGCAGCAAGTGTCGCTGCTGCTGATAATCCCGAAAAACCAGCTCCAATAACGATGATGTTTTTTGTTGACATTAATTTAAATTTGAACCGGAATTTATTTCCCGGTGATTTTTGTTCGTTTGAAGAGTATTAACAAAATACCCATAAGGTTGTTTAAATAATTATCAGTTTAATTAAACAAAATGGTGATCAATACAATATTTTTTAAATCAGGTTTAATTTAACCATAAATCCGGGAGAATATCGATGACTTGATGCAAGTCAGGGCTTGACTTGATTTTACCTTGTTTTTGTAAAACGTTTGCTTTGAATTAATCAAATCCTGACTTGCAGATTTTTGGTTTAACATTAATATTCCATTAGATTATTTTGTTAAGAAACTCATAAACAAGCCAAAAATAAAGAAATTTGCTTTGTTTATTGTTAGTTTTGCATTTCCTGAACACTCCGAAACTCGTTTTGACTTTAAACACTAAATTTGTTTAAGTTTTTATAAAACTTATTACTCGTCATGAATAAAACTATCAAACGGATTATCTCAATAGTTCTCATTAGTGGGTTGATTTTTCTCCTTGTAGGATATAAAGCCGGCTGGTTTTCAGCCAAAGGTAAACAAACCCTGAACGGACAGAATAAGGGCCCGGAATCTCTCATTGTAAGTGCCATTGTGCTATCTCCGGGTGGGCTGTCTGATATAATTATTTCCAATGGTACTATTCTGGCCGACGAGCAGGTTGACCTGAGTGCCGAAGTTTCAGGCAGAATTACTTCTATCCGTTTTAACGAAGGAGCACCAGTAAAAAAAGGCGATTTGCTGATCACCATCAACGATTCGGAGTTACTGGCCCTGATGCGTAAAAATACCTATGCCTTAAAGCTTGCTGAAGAGCGCGAGGCCAGACAGCGTTCCCTTCTTTCTAAAGAGGCCGTAAGTCAGGAAGTATACGACCGTGCGCTTACTGAGTTAAATACTGTTCAGGCAGAAGCAGCGCTGATTGAGGCGCAGATACAAAAAACAAGGATTGTTGCACCTTTTAATGGAACCATTGGTCTCCGTCAGGTCAGCGATGGCGCATATGTAACTCCGGGTCAGCGCATTGCTACGCTTACCCGCACTTCACCTGTTAAACTTGAGTTTTCAGTTCCTGAACGTTTTTCAGGTTCCGTTACCAAAGGTGCAAAGGTTAGTTTTATGGTTGAGAGTATGGAAGGCGTTCACGAAGCTGTAATTTACGCAACTGAACCCCGCATCGATCCGGTTACCCGGGCAATGATGGTAAGGGCAACTTATCCCAATTCAAAAAATGAAATCAATCCCGGAGCCTATGCCAGGGTGGAGTTCAAGCTTAACCATCTTGATGATGCAATAACTGTTCCGGCTCAGGCACTAATCCCTGAGCTCGGTGGTTTTAAAGTATTTATTGCCCGTAACGGTAAAGCCGAAGTTCGTGAAGTTCTGGTTGGAATCCGAACCAGCGATGCCGTGCAGATTACCAGTGGCCTTAATGCCGGTGATACTTTAATCACAACCGGAATTCTTCAGGTAAGAAACGGAATGCCATTAAGTATTGATAAAATTACCCATCAGAAACAATGAATATATCCTCATTAAGTATCCGCAGACCTGTTCTGGCGACTGTAATGTCGATTGTTATTGTCCTGTTCGGGGTAATAGGACTTGTGTCGCTTGGAGTCAGAGAGTATCCCAGTGTTGATCCACCCATTGTCAGCATAAGTACTTCGTATGTCGGCGCAAGTGCCGATGTTATTGAATCGCAGATTACCGAGCCGCTTGAAGAATCGGTGAATGGTATTGCAGGAATCAGAACCCTTACTTCTACAAGTCGCGATGGGCGAAGTAACATCAGGGTGGAATTTGATCTTGATGTTGATATTGAAACGGCTGCCAATGATGTTCGCGATAAGGTTTCAGCTGCAATCCGAAGCCTGCCCAATGATGTTGACCCACCGGTTGTCACAAAGGCCGATGCCGACGATAATCCGATTATTTTTGTAAATATCCGCAGCGAACAGCGCAGCCTTCTCGAACTGAACGAGATAGCTGAAAGGGTGTTTAAAGAACGGCTGCAAACCATTCCCGGTGTAAGCCAGATACAGATATGGGGATCGCGGCGCTACTCCATGCGGTTGTGGATGGACCCGGCAAAACTTACCGCATTCAAAATCACCCCTGTCGATATCAGAAATGCACTGCAGCGCGAAAATGTTGAACTTCCTTCAGGGCGTATTGAAGGCAAAGCCATCGAACTTACTGTTCGTACCATGGGCCGCCTCGAAACTCCCGAAGATTTCAACAACCTGATGCTGAAACAGGATGGCGACAATATTGTCAGATTTCGCGATGTGGGTTATGCCGAACTCTGGCCCGAAAACGACCGCTCAATCCTTCGCCGCGATGGTGTACCTATGGTTGGAAATGTTATTGTGCCTCAGCCCGGTTCAAACCATATTGAAATTGCCGATGAGTTTTACAAACGCCTGGAGCAGATCAAAAAAGACCTGCCCGAAGATATTACCGTTGGCATAGGGTTCGATACCACTGAATTTATCAGAGATTCAATAAAAGAGGTGGAACAATCCATTTATCTTGCTTTTGTACTGGTTGTTTTCATCATCTTCTTTTTCCTGCGCGACTGGCGCACCACAATTATTCCGGTTATCGTAATACCTATTTCATTGATCGGATCATTCTTTATCATGTATATAGCTGATTTTTCAATCAATGTACTGACCTTGCTGGGCATAGTATTGGCCATTGGTCTTGTTGTGGATGATGCCATTATTGTGCTCGAAAATATTTATACAAAAATTGAAAAGGGAATGCCTCCGCTACAGGCCGGAATACAAGGTTCAGCCGAAATATTCTTTGCCGTTATTGCAACTACCATTGCGCTTGCCACCGTATTCCTTCCGGTTATTTTCCTGGAAGGAATTACCGGTCGTTTGTTCCGTGAATTTGGAATTGTACTGGCTGGTTCAGTTATTATATCCTCATTTGTGGCACTTACGCTTACTCCGATGCTAGGAACAAAAATTCTGAAGCGCCGTGAGAAACACAACTATTTCTATAATCTGACCGAGCCGTTTTTTGTTCGTCTCAATAATGCTTACAGCAATTCCTTGAAATGGTTTCTTAACCATAAATGGCTGGCATGGGTGATCAGTGCTGGTGCAATTGTGCTTATTTTTGGGCTTGGCAGCCAGCTTCAGTCAGAACTTTCTCCTATGGAAGACCGTTCGGGAATGCGATTGGTTGCTTCGGCTCCCGAAGGCATTACCTTTGAATATATGGATGCCTATATGCAGGAAGTGTCTAAAATGGTTCAGGAGAAAATTCCTGAAGCACAGGCAGTTATCAGCATTACTTCTCCAGGATGGAGTGGTGGAACCAACTCAGGTTTTATCCGTATCCGTCTGGTCAACCCCGATCTTCGTGAACGCAGTCAGCAGGAAATTGCAGCCGCTCTTTCCAATGAAGCAAAACAGTTTAGCGGGGCAAGAGCTTATATTGCTCAGGATCAGTCTATAGGAGGTGGAGGCGGTGGCCTTCCGGTTCAATATGTAATACAGGCGCCCAATCTTGATAAGCTCAAGAAAATTCTGCCGGCTTTTATGGCTGAAGTTCAGAAAAGTGACAAATTTCAATTCGCTGACCTTAATCTCCGGTTCAACAAACCTGAAGTCAAGGTAAATATTAACCGCGAGAAAGCAAGAATTGCCGGCGTTTCGGTGCTTGATATTGCCCAGACACTTCAACTCGGGCTGAGCGGTCAACGATTTGGTTACTTTATTATGGACGGGAGGCAGTATCAGGTTATCGGCCTTGTTGAGCGTCCCTATCGAAGCCAGCCGCTCGATCTCCGCGCTTTATCGGTGCGAAATTCAAATGGTGAAATGCTGCAGCTCGATAATTTTGTGACACTGACCGAGGATATAAATCCACCTCAGCTATTCAGGTATAACCGTTTTGTGTCGGCTACCGTTTCTGCAAATCCGGTGGAAGGGCTTACCATTGGCGATGGAATTGCTGAAATGGACCGGATTTCTGCACTGGTGCTCGACGATACCTATACAACTTCGCTTTCAGGTGCTTCAAAAGATTTTGCCGAAAGTTCATCAAGCCTTGTGTTTGCATTTGTGCTTGCGCTGGTGCTGATTTATCTGGTGTTGTCTGCACAGTTTGAAAGTTTCCGCGATCCGTTTATCATTATGTTTACTGTGCCACTGGCACTTGCCGGTGCTGTGCTTACGCTTTGGTATTTCGGGAAAACCCTGAATATTTTCAGCCAGATTGGTGTAATTATGCTTATCGGACTTGTAACCAAAAACGGGATTCTGATCGTTGAGTTTGCCAATCAGCGCAAAGCAGCCGGTCTCAGTCGTCTGGATGCAATTTCCGATGCTGCTGCAAGTCGTTTCCGACCGATTCTTATGACCAGTCTTTCAACAATACTTGGTGCTTTGCCCATTGCACTTGCCCTCGGTGCAGGTTCTGCAAGCAGGGTTTCTATGGGTACAGCCATCATTGGCGGACTGACTTTGTCAACCCTGCTGACTCTCTATGTTGTGCCTGCAATGTATGACTATATTTCCGGTAAAACCCGGGCAGTTTCAAATGTGAGCGATCTTTCTGAAAAAAGTAATTCCGACAATGAATAATACCTCTTTAATAAAAAGTACTTCAATTTTCTTCCTTCTGGTTTTGCAGTTGGTTTTGTTTCCCGGATTACATCAGTTACGGGCTCAAGTGCTTACGGCCGGAGATGCTGTAAATATTGCCGTTGAAAATAATTTCAATATAAGAATTGCCCGCCTTGGCGAAGAGGAGATGAAGAATAACCTTACCTATGGAAATGCAGGGTTTCTTCCTGCGCTGGATGTGAGTGCTGTCCAGAGCAACAGCATTACCAATTCCCGGCAGGAATACCTTTCAGGACAAATTAATGAACGTGACAATGCAAAGTCGAATTCCTTTTCTTCAAATCTGGGCCTTGACTGGACTATTTTTGACGGTCTGAGGATGTTCAATAATTACAAACTTCTGGGAAATCAGCTTAAAGCAGGTGAACTGAGAACCCGTATGCAGGTTGAGAACACAATTTCAGACGTTCTCATTACATATTATAATATTGTGCAACTTCATCAAAAGATGGTTGTATTTGAAAAAGCTGTTTCATTGGGCGAAGAGCGAACCGGCATTGCACGTGATATGCTGCTGATCGGTTCAGGTTCAAGGCTCGATCTGCTTCAGGCCGAAGTTGACCTGAATACAGATAAATCTCAGTTGCTCGATCTGGAGAAACGGATTACTGAGGCATCAATTGCACTTAACCAGCTGCTGGCACGTGATGCAGGTATTGAATTTGCTGTTGAAGATACTTTCAGACTTATGCCGGGGTTTGAATATTCAAATCTGCTCAAGAAAATGGAAACAGAGAATGCCGGCCTACAGCTCAATAACCTCGATATTGAGATGGCAATGAACAACCTGAACATCATTAAAGGAAGCAGATTGCCGGTGGTGGGCTTAAATGCAGGGTACAATTTTAATGTACAGGCCAGCGAATCAGGATTTGTACAATCCGGAAGAACCTCAGGCCTGAATTACGGAATTACCGCTTCTATGAACCTTTTTAACGGCTTCAACCTGAGCCGTCAGCAAAAAAATGCCCGCATTGGAATTGAAATGGCTGAATTGCAAATGGAAGCTTACAACAGTGAATTAAAGGCAATTTTGCTGTCAACCTACACCGCTTACACCAGCAGACTTCAAATGGTTAACTTCGAAAAGCAGAATCTTGAAACTTCAAATATAAATTTTGAAATCGCAGGTGAGCGTTACCGACTCGGCGAACTTTCAGGACTTGAATACCGTGAAGCACAGAAAAACCTGCTCCTTGCCAACGAAAGGCTCATCAATGCACAGTTTGAAGTACGATTGCTCGAAATTAACCTCCTGCAATTGAGTGGATCTATTTTGCCGGAGTAGCGTCCTGAATCACCTCATCCCCCGTCATAAAAGTGCGACGGGGCAAGCTGCCCTTCGGCACCTTCTCCTCAAGGAGAAGGACTTTCCAATTTAGCTATGGTCCACAAACTCCTCAATCCCGGTCAATTTAGCCTACCTTAAGTGTATCTCATAGTCTTCTTGTCTCTCTTCGGTCTTGATATCCGCTCAACCTCAACCTCAACCTTAACCTCATCCTCAACCTTAACCTCAACCTCAAACCAAGGGGGCGAATATCAAAACTTTTTCTATATTTGCAAAACTTCTCTTAGTGTTTAGTTTACACCAAGCCAAGGCCTGATATGAATTTTCACCTGTCAAAATTATATATGATGAAAAAGTTACTGATTTTCAGTGCTGCAGCTTTTATGCTGGGATGCACTTCTCAGCCCGAACCCGCTGAAGAAACTGCGAAGTACACACTTCCTGAAGGGAAAAAAGTTGAAATTTATTCCACAGCCATGGATACAAACCTTCGGCTTACCAACGTTGGGCAGGCTGAATTCAGTGAATTCGGACAACCCGTCGAAACTCAGGTTTGTGTGTTTGTAGATCCTTCACATACTTTTCAGGAGTTTCTGGGCATTGGAGGTGCAATCACCGATGCATCGGCCGAAACTTTCTACAAATTGTCTGAAGACAGGCAGGCTGAAGTGCTGGATGCTTACTTCAGCAAAGACAAAGGCATTGGTTACAACCTGATTCGCACCAACATTCACAGCTGCGATTTTTCAAGTGCAAGCTACACTTACGTGAATGACGGGGATGCTGAACTAAAATCTTTTTCCATTGAAGCAGATAAAAAGTTCCGTATTCCTTTTATCAAAGCTGCCATTGAGAAAGCCGGCGGCGATGTTGTATTTTATGCAAGCCCATGGAGTCCGCCGGCCTGGATGAAGGACAACAACAATATGCTTCAGGGCGGAAAGCTTAAAAAGGAGTATTATCAGAATTGGGCTGAGTATTTTGTGAAGTTCATCAAAAGTTATGAAGCTGAAGGAATCCCTGTTTGGGGAATTACCATTCAAAACGAGCCCATGGCAAAGCAAACCTGGGAAAGCTGCATATGGACAGCAGAGGAGGAGCGCGATTTTCTGAAGTACAACCTCGGACCCACCATGCACAACTCAGGATTGGCCGACAAAAAAATAGTAATGTGGGATCATAACCGCGATCTGATTTATCAGCGTGCTTCAACCTATTTTGCCGATCCTGAAGTGAGAAAATATGCATGGGGCATTGGTTTTCACTGGTATGAAGACTGGAGCGGGGGAGTGCCTGTTTTTGAAAATATCCGCAGGGTGCAGGAAGCTTTTCCCGAAAAACATTTGCTTTTTACCGAAGGCTGTGCCGAAAGTTTTGATGCTGAAAGATATGATGCATGGGTACTCGGCGAAGAGTATGGCCGGTCAATGATTCATGACTTCAACAATGGCGCTGTTGGCTGGACCGACTGGAACATACTGCTCGATGAAACCGGAGGACCAAACCATGTCGGAAACTTCTGTTTTGCGCCCATGCATGGCGATACCCGCACCAATGAGCTGCTTTACACAAATTCATACTATTACATCGGGCATTTCTCAAAATTCATTAAGGCTGGAGCAAAACGCATCATAGCATCGCCTAGCCGCAGTCAGTTGATCAGCACTGCATTTCTGAATCCCGATGGTAGTGTGGTAGTGGTGGTGATGAATGAATCAGAAATCAAAACCGATTTCTTCCTTTGGATTGACGGACAAGCAGCCCCTGCAACCAGTCTTCCAAGATCAATCATGACATTTGTTTTGTAAGCATTTATTGGAAAACTCCATAGCTTAATTTACTGATTTTGTGAGATTTGGTGCTTTGGAGAATTGGTGGCAAGAAAATTTTTAGTTTTAATCGGACAAAAAATAAAAAAAATGTTGAAAAGGTTGTGAGTATAAAAATATTGTTCTATTTTTGCAGCCCGTTTCAAAAGACAAAAAAATCATTACTGACATGTACTTAACCTCAGAAGTAAAAAAGAATATTTTCAGCGACAATGGCAAAAGTGCTGCCGATACAGGATCAGCAGAAGGACAGATTGCGCTTTTTACACACCGCATCCAGCACCTCACTGGCCATCTTAAGGTATTCAAAAACGACAAGGTGACCGAGCGTTCGCTTGTTCTTTTGGTAGGAAAACGCAGGAAATTACTTGATTACCTGAAATCAAAAGACATTGAAAGGTACAGGGAGATCATCAAGAAACTGAACCTGAGAAAATAATTTTTTCATAAGATTTTGTTTAAAGAGGCAATCATGTATTGCCTCTTTTTTTATCATTTGGTTTGCATTTTTATTATCAGTCAGCAGACCTATGATAATATACACTAATTTTGCAGCGGTTTTCACCGGATGGGAGAAACCGTATAAATTCCAATTTCACAATTACTTATATGCAAGGAATAGTAAAAACTTTCGACATCGGAGATGGAAGGACCATCTCTATTGAAACCGGTCGTTTGGCAAAACAAGCTGATGGTTCCGTAGTAGTAAAAATGGGCGACACCATGTTGCTGGCAACCGTAGTAGCAAGAAAAGAAGCTGCTGAGAATGTCGATTTTATGCCCCTTTCGGTTGAATACCGCGAGAAGTATGCCGCTGCCGGTCGTTATCCCGGTGGTTTTTTTAAACGTGAAGCCCGCCCGTCGGACTACGAAATTCTTATTTCACGCCTGGTTGACAGAGCGCTCAGACCTTTGTTTCCTGATAACTATCATGCAGAAACTCAGGTTCTGATTACCCTTATTTCTCTCGATGAAAATGTGCTTCCTGATGCACTTGCCGGTCTGGCTGCATCTGCTGCACTTGCCGTTTCAGATATTCCTTTCAACGGACCAATTTCTGAAGTTCGCGTTGCACGCATCAACGGAAAGTTTGTTGTGAATCCTTCAACCAAGGATATGGAGCAGGCTGATATTGATATCATGGTTGCCGCTTCTTATGACAATATTATGATGGTTGAAGGCGAAATGAATGAAGTTTCTGAAAACGACATGATCGAAGCCATTAAATTTGCCCATGATCATATCAAAATTCAGTGTACCGCTCAGCTCGAATTGGCTGCTATGGTTGCCAAAGCAAATCCAAAGCGCGAATACAGCCACGAAAACAACGATGCTGAACTGAAAGAAGCCATTCATGCTTTTGCTTACGACCGCGTTTTTGATGTTGCAAGTCATGCTTCTGCCAAACACGAACGCAGCGACGCTTTTAAAGCCATCAAACAGGACTTCATTGATTCAATTGATCCTGAAGTTGCTGCTGAAAAAGCTGGTATGATTTCACGTTATTACCATGATGTGGAAAAAGAAGCCGTACGTAATGCAATTCTCGATAACCGTCAGCGCCTCGATGGACGCAAACTTGACGAAATCCGCCCCATCTGGAGCGAAGTTGATTATCTTCCTGCAGTACACGGATCCGCAATCTTTACCCGTGGCGAAACCCAGTCGCTCACCACTGTTACCCTCGGTACCAAGCTCGATGAGCAGATGATTGATGGTGTGGTTTTCGAAGAAAAAGTTAAATTTATTCTTCATTATAACTTCCCACCGTTTAGCACCGGTGAAGTAAAAAGAATGATGGGCACCAGCCGCCGCGAAATCGGACATGGTAACCTTGCCCTCCGTGCCCTTAAACCCGTAATTCCTGGTGGTGAGATTAATCCTTACACCATTCGTATTGTAAGCGATATTCTCGAGTCAAACGGTTCTTCATCTATGGCTACGGTTTGTGCCGGCACTATGGCGCTGATGGATGCAGGTGTTAAGATCAAAAAACCGGTTTCAGGTATTGCCATGGGACTGATTTCTGATACCAAAACCAATCGTTTTGCTGTACTCAGTGATATTCTGGGTGATGAAGATCATCTTGGCGATATGGACTTTAAAGTTACCGGAACCGTTGATGGAATTACTGCCTGTCAGATGGACATCAAGGTTGACGGAATGCCTTACGAAGTTTTGTCAGAAGCACTGGAGCAGGCAAAACGCGGACGTCTTCACATTCTTGGTGAAATGATGAAAACCATCAGCGAACCACGCGAAGATTACAAACCACATGTTCCCCGCATTGTTAAGATGACCATTCCAAAAGAATTTATTGGTGCAGTTATCGGCCCTGGTGGAAAAGTTATTCAGGAAATGCAGCGCGAAACCGGTTCGACCATCGTTATTGAAGAAGTTGGCGAATTTGGAATTATTGATATCGTTTCTAATAACAAGGAATCCATTGATGCGGTAAGAGAAAAAATCAGACGTATCGTTGCCATCCCCGAAATAGGAACAATTTACCATGGTGTTGTTAAAAACATCACTGCTTTCGGAGCCTTCGTTGAAGTACTTCCTGGCAAAGATGGTCTGCTTCATATTTCTGAAATTGACCACAAACGACTTGAGAAAGTTGAAAGTGTGCTCAAAGTAGGTGATGAGATTGATGTCAAACTCATTGAAATTGACAGCAAAACCGGAAAACTTAAACTTTCGCGCAAAGCTTTGCTTCCAAAACCGGAACAGAATTAATAATAATGTAACATTCATCCGTTTTTTACGTAAAAGGGTTCGCTGTTAATTTAAAGGGAGAATATGAGGCAACTAAAAATAACAAAACAGGTTACCAATCGCGAGACTGCATCGCTTGATAAATACCTTCAGGAGATAGGAAAAGTTGAACTGATTACCGCTGATGAAGAGGTAGCACTGGCTCAACGCATTAAGCAGGGTGATCGCGCTGCACTTGAAAAACTGACAAAAGCCAACTTAAGGTTTGTGGTTTCGGTATCCAAACAATACCAGAATCAAGGGTTAAGCCTACCCGACCTTATCAATGAGGGGAATCTTGGACTTATTAAAGCCGCTCAGCGTTTTGATGAAACCAGGGGATTTAAGTTTATTTCTTACGCCGTTTGGTGGATCAGGCAATCAATTTTGCAGGCTTTGGCCGAACAATCACGTATTGTCAGGCTTCCGCTCAACAAAATCGGATCCATCAACAAAATCAATAAAGCCTATGCAAGACTCGAGCAAGAGTTCGAACGTGAGCCTAATTTTGATGAAATTGCCGGTTTGCTCGAAATAAGCGAGAATGAAGTAAAGGAATCGATGCGTAACTCAGGCCGCCATGTTTCAATGGATGCGCCGCTGGTTCAGGACGAAGACAATAATATGTACGACGTTTTGCGCAGCGATGACGGACCAACACCCGAAACCGAACTTCTGTACGAGTCACTCCGCAAGGAAATTGAACGTGCCGTTGCCACTCTTACTCCACGCGAAGCGGATGTGGTAAGGCTGTATTTCGGATTGGGTGGCGAACATCCGCTAACCCTCGAAGAAATTGGTGAAAGATTTGATCTCACACGCGAACGTGTAAGGCAGATTAAGGAAAAAGCAATCCGGAGGCTGAAACATACCTCACGGAGTAAAATCCTGAAAACTTATCTTGGATAAAAAATTAGAGCGGACTAACCTCCGCTCTTTTTTTTGAATGCTTTCCATTACCCCGGGCTTCAGCCGGATAAATTACACCTTGAAACTTACAGAGACTTTTATCCTGGCTTTTACTCTTTTATTTTATTAATGCTTTCAATTACCCCGGGCTTCAGCCGGATAAATTACACCATGAAACTTACAGTGATTTTTATCCTGGCTTTTACTCTTTTATTTTATTAATGCTTACTATTACCCCGGGCTTCAGCCGGATAAAGTACACTCTGGAACCAACAGAGACTTTTATCCTGGCTTTTACTCTTTTATTTTATTAATGCTTTCAATTACCCCGGGCTTCAGCCGGATAAATTACACCTTGAAACTTACAGTGATTTTTATCCTGGCTTTTACTCTTTTATTTTATTAATGCTTTCAATTACCCCGGGCTTCAGCCGGATAAAGTATACTCTGGAACCAACAGAGACTTTTATCCTGACTTTTACTCTTTTTTTTGAATGCTTTCTATTGCCCCGGGCTTCAGCCGGATAAATTACACCTTGAAACTTACAGTGATTTTTATCCTGGCTTTTACTCTTTTTTTTGAATGCTTTCAATTACCCCGGGCTTCAGCCCGGGGTAAGGCCAACCCGGAATATACAGGGGCTTTAGCCCAATAGCCGGCGAAAGTTCAGACGAAGCCAATCGAATATTTACCCGGCAATCGTTGGTTTACCATGATTTAGCTTTTCATTCTCAGCATTTCGGCTAAAGCCGGTTGGTGCCTTATATCTGTTGAAGTTTGCATTACCAAAATACAATAGTTTATATTACTAATGCAAACTCTTTTAGTTTGTGATAGTTCGAAATAATTATAAGCTTCGCGATTGTCTGTAGTTTCAATCTTTCCAAAACCCGAACAGAAAAAACATGTACTTTTATCCGCTGAAATAAACAAACATTTTTTATCATGCACCTGATCGCACCATCGTTACTTTCGGCAGATTTTACCCGTTTGGGAGAGGATATTGAAATGGTCAACCGCAGCGAAGCCGACTGGTTTCATGTGGATGTTATGGATGGTGTTTTTGTTCCGAATATCTCTTTTGGGATGCCGGTGATCAAAGCCATAAGCAAGATAGCCACCAAGCCGCTTGATGTTCATCTGATGATTGTTCAACCGGAGCAGTATTTTGAAACATTCCGCGATCTGGGTGCCACTTACCTGAGCATTCATTACGAAGCCGTAACTCACCTTAACCGCGCAGTGCATCAGATCAGGGAATTGGGAATGAAAGCCGGGGTGGTATTAAATCCACACACACCCGTTGCTTTGCTTCAGGATATCATTACCGAAGTTGATCTGGTACTGATTATGTCGGTAAACCCGGGTTTTGGAGGGCAAAAGTTTATAGAAACCACCTATGGCCGCATAAAGCAACTGAAGAAAATGATTACCGAAAGCGGTTCATCAGCCCTGATTGAGGTGGATGGAGGTGTGGATCTGAAAAATGCCCCGCTACTGATTGCCGCAGGAGCCGATGTGCTCGTGGCCGGAAATACCGTTTTTGGTTCCTCCGATCCGATGCAGACCATCGCCCAGTTGAAGAACGTTGTGCGGTAAACAATTCCCGCACTTCTGCCAGCCTAAAAACCAAAGGACTTTGTTTTAAGAAGCTAAGATTTCACTTTAAAACAACATTTAATTACATTGTTGCCCGGCGAAAGTTTCGGATATTATAACAAATGATTGATATTGACTCTCATTGACAAAAGTTGTAGAATCACCAAAATTCACCAATTTAATTCATTCATTTTGTGTAATTTGGAGTTTTGGAGATTTGGTGGCAAGGAAATTTTCGATTTTCACCGGACAATAGTGATTTAATTAACAAGTCTTCGCATTCTGCCACATCGGCCATCTTTGCGCGGGAAAATAAATTACCCGATTTGCGTCTTTGTACTTATCCGACTTAACTCAATAAAGGCAGCACTTTGCTTCTCGCATGAGACATTTTCTGGCGAACATCTTTGCGTCTTTGCGTCTTTGCGTGAGGGAAAGCTTCATTTACTCAACAAATTCAATAATTTCATCCACCGATTTCCTTGATTTGCGGGCAGGTTTCCCGAAAGGATGACCCATAGCCACAAATGTAATCAGCTTCCAGGGCGCTGTGACACCCAGCAAGTCTTCAAGTTTTGCCTGAGCAACCAGCGGCGCACTCATCCAGCAGGCACCCAGTCCAAAATCAACAGCCGAAAGCAGAATATTCTGAATGGCAGCACCGGCAGTCTGCATATCCGGGTGATTGCGCATTCTGGTAATTTCGTCATGGGTGATTCCAGTGCCTTGTTCCAGCACCGATTCATAAGGCTTCATCAACATTGCGATAAGCACAGGCGCTTCCTCAAAAAAAGTAGAATACCACTCAACCCTTGATAAAACCGACTTATTCAGGTCTTCGGCATCTTTCACAGGAAGTTCATTTATGCTTTCAGAAACGGATTCAGCCATTTTTCTGAGTAAATCCTTGCGGGTGATGACCAGGAATTTCCATGGCTGGGAGTTATTGATGCTGGGAGCCAGTCCGGCGCGCCTTACAATTTCACGCAAAATTTCACGGCTTACTTTCTCTGAAGTATAACTGCGGATACTCATCCGGTTTTCTATGGTTTGTGCAAGTTCCATTTTTGCTTTGTTTTTCTTGTTGCCAAATTACGGAAATTTTCCAATTCAAAGATAGGGGCGGGGTTAAAAAACTGAGTTGGCGGTTACTGAGGCTGAGAAGGCTAAGTTAGATACTGCTACCAATGACAAATTGTTCGTCTGATCCTTCGACTCCGCTCAGGAGGACATCGTATGGGGTTGAATGTGAGTGTATTAAAAAAGCAATGCTGCCCTAACACGAATGTCACAATGAGTCCCGCACGTGCGGGAAAGTGTTTAAACGCTTGTATTAGATATGGCTTACGATACATCTGAACCGTAGTTGAACCGTATTTTAACCGTATAATTACGGTTCAACTACGGTTTAAAACCGAATGAAGTCCAATTTTATTACCTTTGTAATCACATCATACTATAATTTATGGCAACTTCACGAAAAGGACTGGCCGGATTGCTCAGCGGAACCATAGGAAATGTGGTGGTTTATGAAATGAATGGGAAAATGGTGGTTCGTAGCCGCCCTTCCGTAAAAAGGAAAAAAGCGAAAGGTCAGCAAAAGCAAATGCAGGATATGTTTGCGCAGGTAATGAAAGCAATGCAGATTGCAAAACCATTTTTGAGGATTGGATTTGCAAATCAAAAAGGTCATTCTGCATTTCACAGTGCAATGTCGGCCAATATGCTCAGAATGAAAACCGAAGATCAATTCAGCTTTGAAAAGCTGATTTTCAGTTCCGGAAAGGAAATTGAGTGTTCCAACATTAGTCTGGTAATCGATACGGGGAATAAATTGCAGCTTCAATGGCATGAAGATAATGCCGATAGTGAAGCGTATCGTGAAGAAACATCAGCCATATTGGTTTATAATGAAACGCAGCAACATTGTGAATACGGATTAAATTGCGGCAAGCGAAGCTCACAGGAAGCTTCCTTACAATTGAAAAATGCCCGCTCAGGTGATGCACTTCATATTTATCTGGCATTTCTTGACTACAATAATATGCTTATATCACAAAAATTCAGCATCACACGGAGTGTATGGGTGGGGAGTATAACCTGATAGCCTGAAAAATCAACTGATTGAGAGGTCTAATGTTATAGTGGGATAATCTAACTTCTTTCTTTAGAACGTCAAAACACTTTCCCGCACGTGCGGGACTCAGTGTGACATTCGTATTAAGTTGACATTTATTTCCTTTAAAGTACACGTTATCAGTCCTATACGATGTCATCCTGAGTCTGCCTGCCGCGCAGTCAGGCAGGCGGAGTCGAAGGACTAAACGATTAATTTTCAACCTATTAATGCAGCGAAAAAAGGAATGGTCTGTCATTAGTATTAGTAGTGGTTCCGATGTCTGCCAAAACTAAGGACATTCAATGAGTTTTATTTTCAATTTCCCGACCTTAACTAAACGACATTGATTTAACTTTAACGAAAAATTTACCTTGCACTTGCGAAATATCATAAATTCATGTAGGTTTGTAAAGGCTAATAAAACATTCAAAATAAATCAATGTAATGAGCAAAGAACTTGACCAATTAAGCCCTTCCCTCATCTGGAAGTACTTTCAGGAAATCTGTAAAATTCCCCGTCCCTCAAAAAAAGAGGAAAAAATTGCAGCTTATCTGCTTGCTTTTGGTGAACAACACGCACTTGAAACCAAAGTGGATGGTATAGGAAATGTGCTGATCTGCAAACCAGCCAGCGCGGGAATGGAAGACCGCAAAACTGTAGTTCTTCAGAGCCATATAGATATGGTGTGTGAGAAAAACAGCGGAACCCTTCACGATTTTGATACCGATCCGATTCAACCTTATGTTGATGGCGAATGGGTTAAAGCACGGGGAACCACGCTTGGCGCGGATGATGGAATTGGTATTGCAGCTCAGCTGGCACTGCTGGCTTCTGATGATATTAAACATGGCCCGATTGAATGCCTGTTTACCATTGATGAAGAAACCGGGCTTACCGGAGCCTTTGGCTTAGATCCCGATATGCTGAAGGGCCGTATTTTGCTTAACCTGGATTCGGAAGATGAAGGTGAAATCTTTATCGGATGCGCCGGAGGAAAGGATACGCTGATTACGATGAATTATTCCAAAATGTCAGTCGTTTCAGGACATATCGGATATATCGTAAAAGTAAGCGGACTTAAAGGCGGGCATTCAGGCGACGACATCAATAAAGGTCTTGGCAATGCCAATAAGATTATGAACCGCTTGCTATGGGAATCTACCCATCGTTTTGATATCCGGCTTTCAAAATTTGATGGAGGTAACCTTCGCAATGCCATTGCCCGGGAAGCTGAAGCCATCATTACGGTTCCTAAAAGGTTTGCCGAAGAGTTTGAAGCTTATGCAAAAAACTATCACAATGTAGTAAGGCACGAATACAAAGTAACTGAGCCCGGATTGATGGTACAGATCAAAGCAACCGATCTGCCCGATTATCTTTTTGATGTTGCAACCCAGGAGCGTTTACTCAATGCGCTTTATTCCTGTCCTCATGGCGTAATTGCGATGTCGGCTGATATTCCGAACTTTGTGGAAACCTCAACCAATCTGGCTTCTGTAAAAACCCACGACAACCGTATTGAGATTACAACCAGTCAGCGTAGTTCTGTAGAATCAGCCAAACATGATGTTGCCAATATGGTGGTGGCTGTTTTTAATCTTGCCGGAGGAAAATCGGTACATTCTGATGGCTACCCGGGCTGGACTCCCAATCCGGATTCTGAAGTGCTTGACATTTCCAGGCTTGCCTATCAGAAATTATTCGGTAACGAACCTAAAGTGCTGGCCATACATGCAGGGCTTGAATGCGGACTTATCGGTGAAAAGTATCCCGAAATGGATATGATATCCTACGGACCTACCATTAAAGGCGCTCATTCTCCTGACGAAAGGCTGAAAATAGATACCGTTCAGAAATTCTGGGACCTGACACTGGAGATATTGAAGAAAATCCCAGCCGGAAAATAAGATCAACAACTCATACACCGGTCAGCAATGGCCGGTTTTTTTTTGACATCACTTTAACTCTACCAATATGAATAAAGCTATGCGTTTTGCCATTTTTCTAATTCTTCTGACGCTTTTATCAATCAGGACTTATTCGCAGCATGGCGATCAGCAGCATTATTATTGGCCCGAAGATACGCTGGTACTTAAAAAATTAAGCTGGTGGCAGGATCAGAAGTTCGGACTTTTAATGCATTGGGGCACTTACAGTCAGTGGGGAGTGGTGGAAAGCTGGAGCATATGTCCAGAAGATGAAGACTGGTGTATACGTCGTGGACCTTATTCTGCAGATTATTTCAAATACCGTCGCGCTTATGAGAGGCTGGCTGAAACTTTTAATCCTGTTAGGTTTAATCCTGAAAAATGGGCCGAAGCTGCTGCCAATGCAGGAATGAAATATATGGTGTTCACAACCAAACATCATGATGGGTTCAGTATGTTTGATACCAAATTGACGGATTACCGGATTACCGGTCCGACCTGCCCTTTCTCCGGAAACCCCAGAGCCAATGTTACCCTTGAGATCTTCAATGCTTTCCGTGAAAAAGATATGGGAATCGGAGCTTATTTCTCCAAACCCGACTGGCATTGCCCCGATTACTGGGACCCTTATTTCCCGCCAACCGACCGAAATCCCAATTACAGCCTGAAACGTTATCCTGAAAAGTGGCAGAGATATAAAGACTTTACATACGGACAGATACGCGAACTGCTTACTGACTATGGTGATGTAGATATACTCTGGCTCGATGGTGGCTGGGTGCAGAAATGTGAAGATAAGGCATTGCCTGACGGCCGCCGTCAGGTAAATCAGGACATTGATATGCCAGCAATGGCTGCAATGGCGCGAAGTCTTCAGCCAGGAATACTTGTAGTTGACCGTGCAGTGGAAGGCCCTGATCAGAATTATCTGACTCCTGAACAGCGCATTCCTGAAAAGCCACTTGCATTTCCATGGGAAACCTGCATGACAATGGCCACTTCATGGAGTTATGTGCCGGGCGATACCTACAAATCGTCCCCCGAACTGATCCATCTGTTGTGTAAAATTGTATCGCGGGGTGGCAATCTGCTGCTCAACATAGGTCCGGGTCCTGATGGCGAATGGGCTGATGAAGCATATCAACGACTTGAAGATATTGGAAGCTGGATGAAAATTAACAGCGAAGCCATATATAATAGTCGTCCGATAGCACCTTATGAAATGCAGGGCAGTGTTTATACAAGCGTCGGGGATAAGTTGTACGTCATATATCTCAACACCCCGGGAGATACCGTAAGAGATCTGCAGATAAATATCCCGGAAGGGTATGCTGCAGTTCCTGAATTATTGGGTAGCAGTGCTGAGTTAAAATACAATGTCAGGGCAAAAGGGAAAGCAATTGATGTAACAATGTCGGAAAAAGATGCCTTGCTTTTTAAGACATCACCTGCATTTGTGTTCCGTTTTCTTAAAGAGTGAGGTATAAAGAGGTGATTCTTTGGCAGATTGCCCCATCTTCAAATCTTCAAATCTCTTACCTCTTACTTCCGAAATCCGAAATCCGAAATCCGAAATTCTACATCCAAAATCCGACCTCTTACCTTCCCAATATCACCCCCATCCTCAGCACCGGATTATTATAAGGTGACATTGCATCCTCGGTCAGGTTCCATAGCCCCATAATATAGAAGTAGGAGTTCTGGCTTATCCGCTGGCGATAACCTCCGCCTATAAGTACACTGCTGATATGAGCCACCGATTTATCTTTTTCAATACCCCCACCTGTAAAATAGTAATTGGTGTAATTGTATCTCAGTTGTTCAAATTCAGCATGTGCGAATACATTTTCAAGAATGTGGTAACGAGTATAAACAGAGCCACCGGTAATATTACCCTTAAGATCATAAGTTTGTCCGGTGTTATAATCGTACCAATAGTCCTTATACTTATAATACTTATAGGTAAAACCCACGCCGGTTTCAAACTTTTCGGTAACCCGGTATCCGATAACCGGACTAAGATCTATCAGGGTAAGGGAGCCAAATTGAAGTCCGAAGCTACCGCCGTAGACCAATTTATCGGTAAAACGCGATTTTTCCCGGCTTGATTCTGACTGAGCAGAAGAATTTTCGGGGGATAAAAAGCAGAAAAAAGAGAGAAGAATAAGAAAAAGTGTCGCTGTTTTATTCATTTTATCGAGATTTCAGGTGCGAAAATACACAAAAACCAGACCAATGGGCATTTTTGCTGATAATATTTAATATTCTGTTAATGAATAACATAAGTTAAAATGCTGATTTTTATTAAGGTTCTACAGCATGGTGATATTAAAAATTTCAAAAAAAAATTGTGATGGAAATGATTCTTTATGAGGATGTTGAGCAGATAATGAAAAAAAAGTTTCCTCTCCCTCTTGCGGGAGTGAAAAAAGGTAGTACTTTTGCAATCCCAATCACGGTAAACGAAAGTTCATCAAACGGGGTTAAAAAGTTTTTTGAAAATATTTTTCCAAAAAGTT
>WSXX01000063.1 GCA_009773515.1 Bacteroidota bacterium | reverse complement strand
TTGTTGACTGCTGGTCTTGCAACTTCTCTTTTGGTTTCAGACCTTCCAACGTTTTGTCCGGTAGCTGATCTGCCTGTGGAGCTGCTTGCGCGGTTATTAACCACTGGTGTTGAAGATCTGCCTGCAACTTCCTGTTTTGTGCGGCCGGTGCTTCCAATTTCTGTTCCGCTTGCATTGCGGCCTGAGCCAGAGTTACCGTGTCTTTTTACGTATGCTGCTGAGCCTTCGCTGCGGAGATCAGGGCGTGAGTAAGTGTTGTTGTAGCGGCCTTTTTCTCTGTAAGTACGTACAGTGTATGAGTAGTTGCGGTGACCGTTATAGTAGTGATCTCTGTAGCGTGGGTAGCGGTAGTGGTCGCAGTAGCGGTAGTGTGCGTAGTAGTGGTTGTGCCAGTGTGAGTGGTATCCGTAGTAGTAATCCCAGTAGAAAGGACGCCATGTTCTCCAGTATGAAGGATAATATCCGTAGTACCAGGGTGAGTGCCAAACAACGTAGGTAGGAGCGTAGATGTACCTTACGACAGGCCATGAGTAAACTTCAACGTAGGTGGTGCGGGTTACTACTGTGCTTGCACCTCTGACTACTTTAGTGCTTCCGACATAGGCAGGATTTGGTGTTTCGCTTGCAGCGTAGTATGGTTCTATAATGTAGTCTTTTCCGTAGAGGTATTCGTCGCCGATCATCTGTACGAAAATCTGACCTTTTCTATCCTTGAAAACGGTAATAACAGCCACGTCCTGGTTTTCTTTTGCATTGATGGCTACCTGAAGCACGATGGTGTGATCATCGCCGTCGGCATAATCGATCACTCTGATGTAATCGATGTAGTTGTCTCCGTTCAGATCAAGGTTATTGATTTTTGAATCTTCGGCATTGAGGCTTCTTTCGAAACCTTCAAGTGTTTCTGATTCCTGGAAGAGGTTCATCACGGCGTAAAGGTTCAGGTTATCGCCGGGGAGGTTTAATCTTTCGTTTCTGTTGTCCTGAGCTTTTACACCAAAGCTCATCGAGATCAGAAGAACAAGGACGGAGAGTTTTTTGAGCGTTTTCATGGCTTTTATTTTTTGGAGGTATTTTTCAAGTACCTCAGGTTTGTTGATTGGTTTATTACAAATGGCGTACCAAAATAAAACTTCTTTTTAAATAATAATTATTTAGTAGGTTATAGACGTAATATTAAGCATGTTAATAAGCTTAAATACAATAGATTATAATGATAATAACTTTTTAAAAATGGCTTCAATACTTTTTAAAAGAAAAAACAATTTAAAATGTTTTCTTTTGATTAGGAAGGTTTTGCTTGTTTGAGGATGAAACGGCTTTAAATAACTTAACAGGTTTTCTTACCTTAAGCGGTTAGGTTTAAAAACAAATTATTAACGTTGCCTATCTAATCGCCAGTTAGCAGGTCCTTCTCTTGAAGAAGGTGCCCAAAGGGCAGCTTGCCCCGTCGCACTTTTGTGACGGGGGATGAGGTGTTAAATGCTATTCCACGCGTCAGGGGACGCGCGGGAGCGACACGCGGGAACGACATGCGGGAGCGACACGCGGGAACGACGCGCGGGAGCGGCATGAGTAGGATAAAAATAGAAAGATTATGCAAAATCTTGTTAAATTATTGTTAATCAGGCATTCCAATAGAACAAGGATCTTTGATTTTCGGTTTTAATCTGGTTTTATAAGAGTTCCTTAAATAATTTCACTTCAAAAACACACCTGACATGGCAAAAAAGATCATAACAAAAGTTTCGGGGAAGGGAATAAAAGAACTTAAACCCAAAGCAAGAGTAATCACAAAAAATGTTTTAAAGAAATCGGCTTTTATATTTAAAATCAAACCCAATCCGGTAATATTTAAAACCAAAGTCAAATTATCAACTCCAAATGCCATTGATGTTCAGGTAATCCGTAATCCTGGACTTTATGCCAAAATAGTTCCGGATGCAAACTATTCAAAGCAGCAGAAAGATCAGAACTGGAATTGTTCTGAAAAGCGCTGGAGCGGTGATGTTATCAGGGAAGAACCGGTAATTCTCAACAAAAACATGGATCAGTTATACCCGGGTGCGATATTTGCTTATGAATCCATCAACAACGGAACTTACAAACGTCTGCCTTATCAGCGTAAGCCACTCACAGTTGTGGTCAACAGAAATCAGGCTTCACTTACAACCATAACAGTCGAAAATCCTTCGGTTGGCTCAATTATGCAGGCAATGAGCAATATACGCGGGTCATTCAAGGGCAGTGGAGCTGCCATTACGGTTGGCGAAAGCTTTGCTGTGCTAAGTGAGGAAGATCTGTTTATGCGCACAGGTGGCAGTGGTTACTATCTTGGATTTGGCGGAGATCATAGTGTAGATTACAGAACCACCAACAAAAGCCATAAGTTCTTTGTCAAGATGTTTCAGGAGTACTATTCAATTATGATTGATGACACCCATATGGAGCCTTCCGACTTTTTTGTGACCACCGATGAAAGTCCGACCGCCAAAGATGCACTGAAACCTGAGCTGATTGACCCCAACTGGGTGGTTGTGAGTTCGGTAAAATACGGCAGGGTTCTCTACCTGATGTTTGAAAGCGATGAATCATATACCGAATACGGTATGGATGTTACAGCATATGCCAACTTTCTGATTGCCGGAGGAAGCCTCGATTACTCGCTCAGGCAGAAAGATTTTTTAAAACGTGTAAGTGTTCGCTTTGTGGCATACGGAGGTAATCCCAGCCTTACCGGACAGATACTTACAGCCGGAAATCAGAAGGACCTCGGGAAAGCTATAAATAATTACTTTGCAGGAACACTGGATGAAGTGCCCATCGCTTATTCGCTGGCTACCCTTGATGGCGAAAATGTGGGTGTTAGGCTGATGTCGGACTTTACAAGCAGACAATGTGCCCCTGCCGCCGGGAAATATGAAGTTTTATGGAATAGTGTTACCTGCGATTATAATGACGATGGCGCAGATGGCGAAGAAATAACCGCCTATTTACGCATCAGGGCATGGGATGGAAAAGGTGCTGAAATATTGGATGTTGAAAAGAAAAACAAGAAAATTATTGAAATAGATCAAGTGAACAAAAAATCAGGATTGAAACTTCAAGTTCCATGGACTTTTACCCGCGGCACCAAAAACAATCCGATACAACTTGAAAAGACTGAAACCAGGGAAATAAACCAGCGTGTAACTTTCAAGGTGTCGAAAGACGATAAAAATGCAAAGCTTGGCATACGTGCCGATGTGCTGGAGTATGATGATTTCTCAGATGACCATTTCTCCGATGATATCAGAAATCTCCGATTCAGCGAAATTATTGATGGCGAGGAGTTAAAATTGATTTGCACCGACGGAAAGTCAAGGATTCGTTTCAACATCACAGTTCGTCCGGTTTATGATTAATGGACTTTGACTTCTCGCACAGCCGAAGCCTGACAGGTGGCGCTTAAAAATGTTTAAGGAAGCCAGTTTTTAAAATCTGCAAAAGCCTGAATTTCAAGACGAAATTCAGGCTTTTGTGTATTAGAAGTATTCTAAAAGATGTGGGTTACTTGTTTTTAGTTACCCGGCATTCGCAATGGCTAAATTTCTTTCCAGAAGTGAAGTAATGATTTTATCTGTGAGTTCCAGCCTTTTACTTTCATCGGAAATATCTCTGGCAAGATTAATGGCAAGCATGGTATCCTGCGTTTTAATCAACTGCCCAAAAAACAGATTTACCTGTTCCAGGCTCTTTTTATACATAAAGAAATATGCGCCCCCGATAAATTCCAGCAACACCCCAGCAATACCGGTAATAAAGGTAAGTTCAATTTGTGTTTTACCCAGATAAAAGAACCAGATGCCAACAGATATGGTAATCAATCCGATAACGATTGCAAAAAGACTGAACCGGAAACTGCTCCTTGCCTGACCTTTATTGATGGTGTAGTATTCGTCCAACTGGTTAAGGCTGAGCTGAATGGTGTTAAAAATATCCGGTTCTTTATGATCTTCCATTTTCTGGGTGATTTTTTTCCGCTCAACATGGATTTTTTCCAGTTGAACTTCAAATTTGTCAAGGGTTTTGGTAGAAACATAAAGCAGAAAAAGTATTGCTATTAAACCGGCAGGTACCAGAAATATCGGAAGCACATAAGTGAAAAAATAGGTTCGCTGCTCTGCATCCTGCACGATAAAAGCAGCATAAAATGCAATTCCCAGTGAAGCCAGGGCGAATATAATAAACAGAACCACGCATATAATTCTTGCAATGCGGTTCTCAAACAGATATTTTCCAAGATCACTCAGCGGTGATTTGTAAAGGCTTGAAAGTGCTTCCATCGTGTTTATGGTTTATTTAATCACAAATATAGCGAATTTATATAGATATTTCAACTTTTGTTGTTATTGCAAAAGGGCTGAATATTATTTGATGTGCTTGTATCTTAATGCATATTATTCGCCCCTTTCAGGGACGCCATGTCATTTATACATCTGCATCCCGTGGATTCCACTTCGCTACACCCGCGGTTATTTAAAATTCGCCCCCTTCGGGGACGCATTAAAAATCCAGAGATTCGAAGTAGCTCAAGATCAATTGCCTTGGGTTGTGTGTCACAGAACCCAAGGTAAAATGAGCAGACAATTTCAAAACCCCTGAGTGGCTGAACCTTCTGCCCCTCCATATATTTCCGGAATTTTAGCCTTAAAACTTCATTTCAACCCGGCAAGTCTATTCGCAGCTTTGATTATAAGAAACAATATATACAGGCCATCTGACATTCAACTTCTTTCTGAAACCTTATCTTTGCAAAAAATACTGCAATGAAAGTCTCCGGCTTTACCTTTATCCGCAACGCCATAAAATACGATTATCCTGTGGTGGAAGCCATTACTTCTGTGCTTCCGCTTTGCGATGAATTTGTGGTTGCCGTTGGAAACTCAGATGATAATACCCGCGGACTGATTGAATGCATTGGTTCTCCGAAAATCAGGATAATAGATACGGTTTGGGACGATACTTTGCGTGAAGGTGGTCGTGTGCTGGCTGTTGAAACTGATAAAGCATTTGATGCCCTGAGTGCAGACAGCGATTGGGCAATTTATATTCAGGGCGATGAAGTGCTTCATGAGCAATACCTTGACACACTCCGCGAAGCCATGCAGCAATGGAAAGACCATCACGAAGTGGAAGGCCTGCTGCTGAATTACCTGCATTTTTATGGTTCTTACGACTTTACGGGCGACAGTCGCCGATGGTACCGCCGTGAAGTCAGGGTGATAAGAAACGACAAATCCATTCGTTCCTACCGTGATGCCCAGGGATTCCGCAAAAACAACAAACCCCTGAAAGTGAAGCCTGTAAAAGCCACCATGCATCATTACGGCTGGGTAAAGCCCCCCGAGTTTCAGCAGGCCAAGCAGGAGTATTTCCACAAACTCTGGCACAACGATGAATGGGTGGAGAAAAAAATACCAAAAGCAGAAGCATTTGATTATTCATCCATTGATTCGCTGGCAAAATTTACCGGAACGCATCCTGCAGTCATTCAGCCACGCATCAACCGTCAGAACTGGCAATTTACCTTTGATCCCACACAAAAGAAACTTCCTTTTAAATCGAGGTTATTACATGGTATTGAAGCGCTTACCGGCTGGCGGATAGGGGAGTATAGGAACTATAGGATCTAATTTCTAATTTCTAATTTCTAATTTCCAATCCTCCAGCCTTAACCTCGGACATGTCAATGCCTGAAATACGTTGACCACTTTTAATTAAAAATCAAGTAACAAAATTAATTAAAAATGGCAACAAGAGCTCAATTCAAAATGACCACC
>WSXX01000062.1 GCA_009773515.1 Bacteroidota bacterium | reverse complement strand
GTTGGGTGCCCTATCCCTAATGGACAGAATAGTCAGGAGTTTTTCAGCAATGCTGATGCTGCTTGGAACAATTGGTTTTTGGCATGGAAAAATTAAGTCGCCAGCATTTATGCCTATGCGCGAATGAAAATTAAGAAAGGTTGCACGCAGCTCACGGTGGTCAATGCCGTTTTTGGGCGGCTGAGTTTTTCAGCAGACCCTACTTAAAGAATGAATTAGCATCAAATGTCAAATAAATATTGTTTTAGTAGGATCACAGAGCATGGAATTGCTTTATATCCTTTTCAGTTATCTGAAGTTGCTCCATTTCTGAGGGGTTACTTCCAAATATATTCCACGTCTTTTCTTGTTGAAGATATGTCGGTAAGTAAGTATTTTACAGAAAAGGAGGCGTCTGGATTGAATAGCATTGAGGACTTTCTCTCTTTTTGTGCCCAATTGAAGGAGCCTTTTATTCAAGAATTTGAGGTGAAGTGTGAGGACTTAAATATTTCAGTAGATGATGAAAACTATATCACCTTAGAATTTAAAAATACGCCTGGATTGGTGGTGTTTTTAGAAGAACTTTTAAGCGGTTTAAATCTCTTTACTCCTGAGTTGTTTAATGCTGTTTTCAATGCCACTGAAAAGCATTTTATTTGCGTCAGTAATGAGGGAGTTGTTAGTTCATGCAAAGATTATAGTGAATTAATGGAATCATTTAATTGAGAAGGTGGTTAGTGTATTTATGTTGGAAAGCAAAAGTTGGTGCATATGAAAGCGAATAAGGCATTACTGTCAGTTTTATTTTTTTTGTTAACGCTTCGCTCTCCGGCACAAGATACCGTTTTTTATAAACATGTTAAAGTAAGTGGTGAAACCTGGACTGAAAGTTTTTCCAAAAAATGGATTACAGATTCAAGAAATGTCAGGAATTTATCGTTAATCCGCACTGACTCGGCTATGAACTATGGTTTTGCATTCAGTGGTTCAGCCAATTCTATTTTTATTGAAGGGAATGACGCATCAGTAATTTCCAAATTTGGTCAAAGAACTTATCATGTTGATGGTCAATTCATCAATGTGGATGGATATATTACGCTGGACCCTCCAATTGATGGTTCTTTAGGTGTCTTTTATAACGAGAATCTGGGAATTGTTCATCTGGTAGCCTATCAATGGGGGAATTACATGTATCTATCTTATTGCAAAAAAGTTTCAGTGGGCGTTCTTGATTCTATCAATCATTTACTGATGAATGATTCCACCTTCTACTATTTCCATAGATATCCATTACCACCGCCTGCCCCGCGGTAAGCGGAATTTGCACTTTGAAAAATTCTACGCACACACTGAAATCTGGCTTTAAATAATTTAATGAATTATGAGAACACCATTTCTGCATGTTTTATTATCTTTCTTACTGGTAGTTTTAGGCGCAAATAAAATCTACTCCTGTTCCTGTATAGGCGAAAACACTGTAAAGCAAGAAATTAAAAATTCTGATGTAGTCCTCTTTGGAGAGGTTGTTAGTATTGACACAATCAAAATTGAGTTCCAGCCGGGAAACATAATTTTTCTTAGATTGAAAGTAGATATCCGGATATTTAATCTTTTTAAAGGTCGGCTAAACTCAGATATTATTAGTGTTTACACTGGAATTGGTGGTGGCGATTGTGGGTATAATTTTCAATTGGGAAAGGAATACCTGATTTATGCCGATTATAAGACACGTCAATTTAATTTTAGCAATAAAATCCCAAAGTTCTTATATACTGATATCTGCAAACGCACTTGTGAACTGAACGATAATGAGTTAAAAGAAATATCAAGATATAGGAAACCTCGTGGTCCAGCGAAGAGTTAAAACTGATTAAAAGGTATTAATCTGTTTTTTCCGATTCAGAGATTTCTCACCCGTTTAAGCAGAATTTGCATTTCCGCATTAAACAACATTGAATTTATAATTCAATATTTTCTGTCGCATATGTTTTTTTTACTTTAGTTATAAATGAACTTTAAATATGTCTGGCTTTCGGGGCACTTCATATGCCTGGGCTAGAGCCCTGCGTGGTGTTGAGGTTTTTTGTTGTCATTCTTCCAGCTGAAGCTGGAGGGGAATTCAACAGTAGGGAACTCAGCAGCACGCGTCAGGGGACGCGCGCTAGCGGCATTGGTGATGAAAGAAAATGCTGAAAGAAAATCATATGAATTGCCACATGGCTTTAGCCTGTGGCAAGAAATGGATGTTGGATGTTTGGGGCTTTTGCCAAATTTCTTAGCAAAAAGCCTGGGCTAAAGCCCTGCGTGGTGTTGAGGTTTTTTGTTGTCATTCCTCCAGCCGAAGCTGGAGGGAATTCAAGAATTCAGCAGCACGCGTCAGGGGACGCGCGCTAGCGGCAGAATTCAACAGGAGACAATCAGTTGAATACTTAAAAGTTGGTATATTTGATGCGATGTTCTGATTTAAAGCATCCTCGCCATGAGCGCAACTGAAAGTTTTTACGACTTCCTTATATCAAGAATCAAAGATTACATCGAAGTAAGTGATGAAGAAATTGAAATCATTCACAGATTGTTCGTAAAAGAGCATTTCAGGAAAAATGCTGTACTGCTTCGTGAGGGGGAAGTTTGTCGGAAATTATTTTTCGTAGCCAAAGGTATTGTGCGATTTTCTAAACTCTCTGATGGAGAAGACAGAACATACGCATTCAGGGTTGAAGGAACTTTCTGTCTTGAACTGGAAAGTTTTCTTCAAAAAGTTCCATCAAAAAGCGCCATCACTGCAATTGAGCCCACTACTGTTTTGTCCATAACATACGAAAATTTGCAGATTTTTTACAATGAGTTGCGTTATGGTGACCGCTTCGGCCGGAGGGTTACAGAACAAGCCTTTATCCAGGTAGTAAACCTTCTTACCACATTTAATTCCGGGAGCCCTGAGCAGCGCTATTTGAGATTTGCAATGAATCATAAGCCCTTCATGCCGCGTATTCCACAATATTATATCGCCTCTCACATCGGGGTAACACCACAGGCTTTGTGCCGGATTAAAAAGAAATTACTGGGCAAGAATTTATGAACTCAGGTTCATTAGAATTAATATCACACGTAATAATTTTGCCGCAAAACAAAACGATCTATGATTCAAGTTGAAAATCTTAATTTCACCTATAAGAAAACCCGGAAAAAAGCCATTCAGGAAATGAGCTTTGACGTGAAAGAAGGGGAGGTTTTTGGTTTCCTGGGGCCAAGTGGTGCAGGCAAAACAACAACCCAAAGGCTCATCATAGGTTTGCTGAGAAATTACCATGGGAAAATTGAAGTTCTGGGTAAAGAGCGAAATCAATGGGGCAAAGATTATTACGAGCACATTGGCGTGGCTTTCGATTTCCCAAACCTTTACACCAAACTGACAGCCAAAGAAAATTTACAACTCATTGGGGCATATTATAAGAATGAGTGTGAAGATCCTGATAAATTGCTGGAACGAGTTGGCCTTTTACCGGAAAAAGATGTGCGTGTTGAGAACTTCTCAAAGGGAATGAAAATGCGCTTAAACTTTGTCAGGTCAATTATGCACAATCCCAGGCTGATGTTTTTTGACGAGCCCACTTCAGGTCTCGACCCCATGAATGCACATATCATAAAAGAGATAATTCTTGAGCAGAAGAAAGCCAATAAAACCATCTTCCTCACAACCCACAACATGACGGTTGCAGAGCAACTTTGCGATAGGGTGGCTTTTATTGTTGAGGGAAAAATTGTGGTAATCGGTTCACCTAAAGATTTAATGATTGAGCACGGAAAACGCATTGTCAATGTCGAATTCCGGATGAATGGCAACAATCACGCGAAAAACTTCGATTTACAGAACCTGGGAGAGAACCTTGAGTTTATGAACATTCTGAAATCCGCCGAAATAAAAACTATTCACAGCTGCGAGGCCACGCTGGAGGATATTTTTATCAAGCTAACAGGGAGGAATCTGGTATGAGGTTGCTCCATGCTGTTATGGCCGATATCCGGTTTCAGATTAAGCAGGGTTTCTACCTTGTGTATGTTATAATTACGGCAATGTATTTAATTATTATGTCGTTTTTACCCGACGATATTTTAGCAGTTGCATTGCCCCTGGTTGTTTTTTCTGATCCATCAGTGTTGGGATTGTTTTTTATAGGGGGTATTATTCTAATGGAAAAGGGGCAGGGGGTGCTGATGGTACTGGTTGTTTCTCCTTTGCGATCATGGGAATACATATTATCAAAGGTTATTTCGCTGGCAATAGTTTCGGTATTGGCGGCTATAGCCATTACTTATTTTAGCTATTACCCAACAGTCAATTGGTGGTTACTTTTGGTGTCATCCATTCTTACATCTGGCATTTTTACCTTGCTGGGTATTATGATCAACGCGGGATGCAACACAGTGAACCAGTATATGCTGAAAACCATACCGTACATGCTGCTTTTTATCCTGCCATGCTTTGCTTTGCTTGGGTTTCCATATTCTGAATTATTCACCATTATCCCAAGCGTTGCCGCACTAAAGTTGATGCTGGGGTCATTCCACGGAATTCTTTGGTATGAAGCTACAGCTTTGGCAGTATATCTTTTAGGGATTAACTTACTGCTGCTAAAGTTTACGGTACGGGTGTTCGAAAATAAAATTGTTTATCAGGACTAGTTATATGATACATCTTACACTTTTTAAAAACGACCTGAAACAGATTGTACGTGATCCCATCATGACTCTGTTGCTTTTTGCTCCATTGTTGTTAATTGTTGTTTTCAAATTACTTGAATTGTTCCTTGTGCCATACCTGGCTGCTAAAACCGGATTTGACATCACACCTTATTTTCCTTATGTTTTATCCTTTGTTTTGCTGATGAATTCGGGAATGCTGGGTATAGTAACCGGGTTTATGATGTTAGACGAGCGCGATGGGAATATTTCGCAATTACTTGAAGTAACGCCACTGGGCAGGAACGGCTATCTGGCAAATCGACTGATATTTGCTTCCATTTTGGCAATCATTTACGGATTTATCGGCATTGCTGTTTTTAAATTGCCCGATTTGTCATTCTTTACCATCGTTCTTCTATCAGTATTATCGGCATTTTATACAGCAATAATCGGTTTGCTCATATTTTCCGGCGCGGAAGATAAAGTGAAAGGACTAACCTTTGCCAAAGGGCTGAATACCTTGGTGCTCTTCGCCTTTGCCGATTTGTTTGCACTGCCGTGGCTTACTTTCCTGTCATGGTTTTTTCCACCCTATTGGGTTACGATGATTATCAAAACACCTGATTCACTGATTGCCATCTGCTTTGCAATCGTTATTCATGTGGCTTGGTTAGGGATATTGATTTTCCGGTATTCCAGAAGAGAGTCATAAAAAAAAATGTGAAAACTATTTTTTGGCTTTAGCCATATTTTTCAGAAGGTTTTGGCTAAGGCCCGGTGTGGTGTTAGGGATTTTTGTTGTCATGCCTCCAGCTGAAGCTTGAGGGAATTCAGCAGGAGGGAATTCAGCAGCACGCGTCAGGGGACGCGCGCTAGCGGCATTGGTGATGAAAGAAAATGCTATAAGAAAATCATATAAATTGCCACACGGCTTTAGCCTGTGGCAAGAAAAACAAAACCGGCCCACTCACGCAGGCCGGTTTAATGGTACTTCTACTTTGCCGCTGTATTGCGCAGCATTAGTTTCAGTTAAGGATCGGATTTACCGGCTTCAGGTTAAAATCTACAACCACGCTGTCGTCTTTGCCTGCTGCTACTTTTACCACTTCCGGTACATCGTAGCCTGAGGCATGACAGCTCAGGGTGTAATCTCCTTCGCTCAGTTCATCAAAGGTGTAATACCCGTCTTCGTCAGATTCGGTTACTGTGCCTTGCTCAACCAGGGTAATAATGGCAAAGGCCAAAGGTTGATTTGTGGTGCTGTCAGTAACCGTTCCGCTGATA
>WSXX01000007.1 GCA_009773515.1 Bacteroidota bacterium | reverse complement strand
TCTAATCCCAAAATTTTGCTATTTTTACCACCTCTTCTGTCACTGAAATAGTGGCCTACTTTGCTCCGGAATAGTGGCCTACTTTCACCGGAATATTCACGGATTAAATTTGTCAGTCAATCTAAAATGGCAATGGAATGATTTATTGAGCTGATAAACAGCTCTATAGATCAGTATTTTTTTTTGCTGTAAAAGTTGAATCGATCTGATTTATATATAGTTTTGTAGGGTTTACCAAAACAGGGATTACTTTTTAAAAACCTTTTCATGAAAAAAGCTTTACTACGATCACTCACAGCAGGTCTCTTAACAGTTATCCTGCTTACAGGCATTATGTCTTCAGCACAGGTTGTGCTCAACAACAATCTGAGAAATGGCATTGTGCTTCAGGAAAATTCATTTACCGGCATCAGGGCCAACAGCACTTTTGCAGGATTTGACCACTTCGAAGTAAATACTCCGCAGGGACTGTTTACTGAAGTTTCAGCCGCTGATTATACCTTCACCTGGGAAGAAGGTTCTCCCAAACTGCCGGTTATGCGGCGTTTGATTGAAATTCCGGTAGGCGCTGAGCCGGTGGTTACTGTGGTGTCTTACGATGTAAAGGAATATAGCCTGAGCGATCTTGGCATCCAGCATCCGATTATGCCAACCCAGCCAAGTGTAGCCAAAAGCTATAAGGGCAAGGTAGATTTTGTTATTAACAATGACGTTTACACAGCTGACAAGTTTAACCGTAATGTTCTTGCAAGAGTTGAGGTGATTGGTTTAATGCGCAATACCCGCATAGCCCGCCTCGAAATCTCTCCGGTTGAGTACAATCCTGCACAGGGAATTATCAGGGTTTACGAAAATGTGGTGGTTGATGTAAAATTTAACGGTGCTGATTATTCAGCTGCATCATTGCTGAACGATAAAACCCGCTCTCCTTATTTTGGTGGGGTCAATTTCCTTAATCAATTGCCCAAAGGCAATGGACAACGTGAAAACCTCACTTCTTACCCTGTAAAAATGGTAATAGTTTCGCACCCGATGTTTCACGATGCTTTGCAACCATACATTGAGTGGAAAACCAAAAAGGGTTTTACCATGGTTGAAGCATACACTGATAATCCTGCTGTTGGTACAACCACAACTTCTATAAAAAATTATCTTCAGAGCCTGTACAATGCAGGAACTCCTGAAGATCCTGCCCCCAGTTTCGTTTTATTTGTTGGTGATGTAGCTCAGATTCCAGCATTCAGTCAGGGCGGACATGTGTCAGATTTATATTATTGCGAATATACCGGCGATGTGCTTCCTGAAGTCTATTTTGGAAGGTTCTCCGCCACAAACGTTGCACAACTCCAGCCTCAGATCGACAAAACATTAATGTATGAGCAATATCAGTTCCCCGATCCATCATTCCTGGGCGAAAGTCTTATGGTATCGGGTGTTGACGGCAGTTACGCAGCCATCCACGGAAACGGACAAATCAATTACGGCACTTCAACCTATTTTAATGCAGCACATAATATTGAAAGTCACACTTATCTGTATCCTGCATCGGGTAGTTCTGCTGCTGCAATCAGGCAGAATGTAAGCGATGGAGTTGGTTACGGAAATTACACTGCTCACGGCAGTTCAAGCGGATGGTCTGATCCTGCATTTGAAATTTCTCACATTCCCGCACTTCAGAATTATGGAAAATATCCGTTGCTGGTTGGCAACTGCTGCCTGACAAGCACATACAATACCAACAGCTTTGGTGAAGAACTGCTTCGCGCTCAGGATAAAGGCGCCATCGGGTACATCGGAGCTTCAAACAGCACCTATTGGGATGAAGATTATTATTTCGGCGTAGGCGTTGGTGCTGTGGTACTTAACCCAACTTATGCAAGCACTTCCCTTGGCAGTTACGATCGTGCATTCCACGATCATGGCGAAGCATTTGAAGATTGGTTTACTACACAAGCTCAGATGTTTGTAGCAGGTAATCTGGCAGTTACTGAATCAGGCTCATCACGAATTACTTACTATTGGGAAGTTTATTGTCTTATGGGTGATCCTTCTCTCATGGTTTACTTTAGTGTTCCGGACCCTATGACAGTTTCCTATGAACCACTGATGCCACTGCAATCTGCTTCATTTACAGTCAACACTGATCCATATGCTTATGTTGCAATTTCAAAAGACGGAGTTTTGCATGGCAGTGCCCTTGCTGATAGTGATGGTCTTGCAGAAGTTATGCTGGATCCCATATCAGTACCCGGCGAAGCTGATGTGGTAATCACCGCTCAAAACCGTCAACCTTATATCGGAACTGTACTTGTTGCTTCTCCCGAAGGACCATACGTTTTATTGCAAACGCAGATCGTAAACGATATGAATGCCAACAACAATCAGATGCCTGAGTATTCTGAGTCATTTGGTTTTAATATGGCATTGAAAAATGTTGGAAATGCCGATGCACAAAATCTTACCGTTACTTTAACTTCTGTAAGTCCTTACATTGAAGTTAAAGAAAATATAGAGGCATGGCCAACTATTGCTCCTGGTGAAATCGTCAGCATTGATTATGCTTTTGAGGTAACCGCCAGCGATTGGCTTCCCGATCAGCATCCTGCTCAGTTCAGCCTGGAAATTACCGATGGTACTGAAATCTGGAACGCTTCCTACACCATCAAGCTGAATGCGCCGGTACTTGTTAGTGGCGACATGGTAATTGATGACCTGATTAACGGAACAGGCAACGGAAACGGTAGATTAGATCCGGGTGAAAATGTTGTGATTTCATTTCCGGTTGATAATCAAGGACACTGCGCTGCACCGGAAACCATGGCACATCTGTTCTCAGAAAGCGAATGGCTTACCATTGACAATGTTCAATACGAGGTAGGTAATATTGAAAGCAGCACTGCTTTGATGGCAACCTACAATGTGGCAGTAAGCCCTGATATTCCTGTCGGAACTTCAGTTGACTTCTTTTTTGCCAATGCTTCCGGATTATACAGCTCATCAAGGGTATATTATCCTAAAGTCGGACTGATTATCGAAGATTTCGAAACCGGCAATTTTTCTGCTTATCCTTGGGTAAATGCCAGCAATGTTCCTTGGGCAATAACTACTTCTCAGGTAAATGGAGGCACTTATGCAGCGCGTTCAGGTGCTATAGGCGACAATGCTTCTACAACCCTGGAGATTACCATGAATGTTACAGCCAACGACAATATTTCATTTGCCAGAAAGGTTTCAAGTGAAGGTGGCTATGACTTTTTGAAATTCTACATCGGCAGTGTTGAAAAAGGTGCATGGTCAGGTGATGTTGATTGGGCGGTTGAATCATACCCGGTTACCGCAGGTCAGCATACTTTTAAGTGGATCTACAGCAAAGATGGAAGCGTTACCGGAGGTCAGGATGCTGCTTTTATCGATGATATCAACTTCCCGTCATCTAACGGAGGTGGTCAGGGCACCGAATTTTCGGTTAAAGCTTTTGCATACCCCGAAGCTTTCTGCGGAGAAGGTGAAGTAAGTCTGTTCGCATTTGTTACCAATGCTTCAGGCAATGTATTGCTGAACTGGACTCCTTCTGAACTTCTTTCTGATCCTCAGATTTTCAACCCGGTAGCCTTTATTACAGAACCGGTTGAATTCACCGTTCAGGCTGTTAATCTCCTGAGTACTATATCTGACAATGTTTTTGTAAATCTTTCTGAAACACCTGAAACTCCTGTTATTACACAGAATTCTACACAACTTATTTCAAGTTCAGTTGAAGGGAATCAGTGGTATAATCAAGAGGGCGCCATTGAAGGAGCTGTAAATCAAGTATTTGAGCCTTTGGTGTCTGACTACTATTATGTAGTGGTAACTTCGGCAGAAGGATGCGTTTCTGAACCTTCGGCAGAGATATACTTCTCAATGGTTGATGTAAAAAATAATCCGGCCAACGGAGAACTCAGTGTTTTCCCGAATCCTTTCCGCAATCAGCTGAATATTAACTTTGGTGTAAAACAGCAGTCGCAGGTTAAAATCAGCCTGCTGAATCTGCTTGGACAGGAAATAAAAGTGATTAAAGATGGCTCTTTTGCTTCAGGAAATCACACTTTAACTTATCAATCATCCGGACTTACTCCCGGCATTTATTTCCTGAAACTCGAATCAGGTGATAATACCTCAGTGAGGAAAGTTGTTTTATCAGAATAACCAACACAAAAAACACTTGAACATGCGTTTACGAAATTCATTTCTGATTTTAGTATTTTTTCTGTTTGGCGGATTGGTTTCTGCACAGAATTGGGTTACCATAACTTCCGATAATCCGGTTGAAGCGAAAACAGAACTCATAGTGTCCGAATCATCGGCTACGGTTGTGGAATTCAACCTCGGGGGATTTTTCCTTAATCAGGTAAGCACGCCTAGGGGAGAAGCTTATCTTATTGATGTTGACGGTGCAACCCCGCTTCTCGAAAAGGGGATGCCTGATTTGCCAAAACTTACAGCATCGGTAATTATTCCCGACCAGGCGCAAATGGAAGTAAGGGTTATATCTTCGCGATATATCGATTATCCTTTTATTGAAATTGCTCCTTCAAAAGGAAATTTCACCCGCGATATTGATCCGGCTTCTGTGCCTTATTCGTATTCAAAGGCTTATGAAAGAGACGAGTTTTTCCCTGCAATGCAGGCCAGTCTGAGAGATCCGTATATTCTTCGCGATTTCAGGGGACAAACCATCATAGTTAATCCTTTCAGCTACAATCCGGTAACCAAAACACTTCGTGTGTATTACCAGATGACAGTAGAAGTTTATGCTGCAGGAGCTTCTTCTTTTAATACTTTGTCGCGTCAGTTACAACCTGAATCTACAGTTGGAGAATTCCAGAAAATTTACAACAGACACTTTCTGAATGCCAATAACGGATCACGTTACACACCACTCGAAGAACAGGGCAATATGCTTATCATTTCACATGGTGCCTTTATGCCGAACATGCAGAAGTTCGTTGAATGGAAAAGAACCATTGGTATTCCAACTGAAATGGTTGATGTTTCAACAATCGGAACCAATTCTACCGCAATAAAAAACTTTGTGGCTGATTATTATGCAACAAACGGACTTACTTACCTTTTGCTGGTCGGGGATCATGCACAGGTGCCTACCATAACAACCGGTAGTCTTGGCGGACCATCTGATGTTGCTTATGGATATCTGGCTGGTAATGACCATTATCCTGATGTTTTTGTGGGCCGTTTTTCTGCTGAGAACTCAACACATGTTGATACTCAGGTTGATCGCTCTATTGCTTACGAACAAAATCCGGATCTTACCGTTGACTGGTTTTCAAAGGGCGTTGGTATTGCTTCCAGCGAAGGTCCGGGCGATGACGGCGAATACGATTATCAGCACATGCGTAATATCCGCACTGACTTAATGGCTTATACCTACACTGCTGTCAGCGAATTATACGATGGCAGTCAGGGTGGTGAGGATTTGCCTGGTAATCCAAATTCAGGGCATGTTTCTTCCGAGGTTAATGCCGGAAGAGGTATCATTAATTATGTTGGGCACGGAAGCCAGAATTCATGGTCAACCACCGGTTTTTCAAACAGTGGTGTGAATGGTTTGACCAACAACAATATGTGGCCATTCATATGGTCGGTTGCCTGCGTTAACGGTGATTTTCTGAACGCCACCTGTTTTGCTGAAGCATGGCTCAGGGCAGGCAATACAAACGGGCCTACCGGTGCCGTAGCTGCGCTTATGTCAACCATCAATCAAAGCTGGAATCCTCCTATGGATGGACAGGATGAGATGAATGATATTCTGGTGGAATCATACACCAATAATATTAAACGCACTTTTGGCGGACTCTCAATGAACGGATGTATGAAAATGAACGACACCTACGGAAGCGCTGGAGAAGAAATGACCGATACGTGGACTTTGTTTGGTGATCCTTCTGTAATGGTAAGAACTGAACTTCCTCAGAATTTGAGTGTTAACCATAGTCCTGTTGCTTTTATCGGATCAAACCAGTTTGTGGTAAACAGCAATGTTCAGGGTGCGCTTGCATGCCTTACCATGAATGGAGAAATACTGGGTACCGCAACCGTTAACGGAGGTACTGCCGTAATTACAATTCCAACTCTTACTAATGTTGGAAGCATGAAGCTGGCTGTTACTGCTTTTAATTACATTCCGTATATTTCTGATATTGATATACTTCCTCTTGAAGGACCTTATGTTGTATACAACAGCAACACCATCAATGATGAAAGCGGAAACAACAATCAGCAACTTGATTTTGGCGAAGCAGTTATGATGGCTCTCGCACTCAAAAATGTAGGAACTGAAGATGCTGTGGATATTGAAGTAACAATAACTTCAGCAGATCCATATGTAACCCTTACCGATTCTACCGAAATTTATCCATTGATAGCTGCAGGACAAATTGTTGCAATTCCTGATGGATTTGCATTCAGTATCAGCGGCGATGTTCCTGATGGTCATCCGGTTCTTTTCGATTTTATCGCAATTGCCGGAGATTATGAATTTACAGGAAGTTTCAATGTAATTGCACATTCGGTTGTACTTAACTTTGCTGGTTCAACGCTTACCGACGAGAATGGAAACAACAACGGCAAAGCTGATCCCGGTGAAACTTTTAATCTGCATCTTTCAATTATCAATGCAGGTACTGCTCCGGCCTATAATGTAACAGGACTGCTTACAACTTCAGATCCAAATATTGTAATGAGCATCGACAGTGTTAATTATGGTACTGTTAATGGTTATGAAACTGCTGTTGCCACATTTACAGTAACTGCACTGCCAACTACTCCCTCAGGCCATATGGCTGAATTTACGCTCAATATGTCAGCTGATGGCGGGTTTGCTTCAACAGGAATGTTCAGTGTTGTAATTGGTCAGATACCTGTGCTTATCATCGATCTTGATGGAAATCATAACTCAGGGCCTGTCATTCAAAGTTGCCTTAACAACCTGTCTGTAACTTCTGATTATTTAACTGCATGGCCTCTGGTTCTAGGTTCTTATCAATCGGTTTTTGTTTGTTTAGGTACTTATCCCGACAACACGGTTCTTACATCAGGTCAGGGTCAGGTTTTGGCAAATTTCCTGAACAATAACGGAAAAGTCTATATGGAAGGTGGAGATACCTGGGCGTACAATACCCCAACCGCAGTGCATCCTATGTTCATGATAGATGGTGAAAGTGATGGAAGTGGCGACCTTAAAACCCTCAATGGGATGGAAAGTACTATAGTTGAGGATATGTCATTTTATTTTGAAGGCGATAACAGTTATATCGACCGTATTGTTCCTTTGCAGACAGCAGTTGCATTGTTCAACAACTCAACCCCCGAGTATTTTGCGGCCATTTCATATGATGGAGGCACATATAAAACAATTGGTTCATCTTTTGAGTTTGCCGGACTCCGTGACGAGGACTCCCGATCAGTGAAAGATTCACTTATGATGGAATACATCAACTTCTTTGGGTTGAGCTCAGCTGCTCCATTGCTTGCAAATTTCACAGCTTCTGATGTTAAGGTTTGCGAAAATGAGGAAATAACCTTCAGCGATTTCTCAGCAGGTGGCGTTATTTCATGGGCATGGAGTTTCCCGGGAGGTACTCCAGATACTTCAAATGATCAGAATCCGGTGATTTCATACCGCGAGCCAGGAGTTTATGATGTTTCTCTCACCATATCTGATGGCATCAGCACACATACCGCTGTAAGAAGTGAATACATCACCGTTGATTATTGCATGGGTCTTACAGGCTTCCCGAACAGAAATGAAGTGCATGTATATCCGAATCCGACCAATGGAAGGTTTACAGTTGAATTACCTGAGTTTACAGGTGAAACCACTCTGAAGGTTGTTTCAGCCTCAGGCGTTGAAGTGTATAACTCAAAAACCGGAAAGCCGGGACTGCATCTGCTTCAGCTTCCTGCTTCTTCAGCCGGAGTATATGTTTTGTTGATCGATAATGCTCAGTTCAGCAAAAGAATCAAGCTGATTGTCGGACAATAGTATATTTTCCTTATAATATCAAAAGAAGAGGGGGGCAATTTCTCCCTCTTTTTTATTGAAATGAGTTGCTGATATAAATTATTTTGCATTGCCACCGCTTAAACGATTTTCAGGGTTTTTGGCTATTTACGGGAACTTCAGATTATAATGAAAGGGTTTAGTTATATACCTGCTGAACTTTTTAACACATTTTATAAATTTTGTGAACAACCTGAACCAATTATACTTAACTTTGCAAATTCAAGATAATGACAACATTGGGAACAAATCTGAGATTTTTCTTATAATTCATATCATTACTAACAATTATTTTTTATCAAAATGAACGACTCAAATAAAACGATCAGAATTGGCGTTTTTTATGATGGCAATTATTTTCTTCATGTAAGTAATTACTACTATTACGAGCACGAACGCAATGCAAGGATAAGTATTGAGGGATTGCATAACTTCATCCGGAATCGTGTCTCGAAAGAGGAAGGGATTGACGCTAAATTGTGCCACATTGTAGATTCACACTATTTTAGGGGGAGGCTGAGTGCCTATGAGGCTCAAAGCAGTGAAAACAAACTTTACGCAGAGAGGATTTTTGACGATATCCTCATGGGCGAAAAAGTGATAACCCATTACCTGCCATTGCGCATGCGCGGTGGAAAACGTGAAGAAAAAGGGATAGACGTATGGCTTGCTTTGGAGGCCTATGAGCTGACAGTATTCAAAAAATTTGATGTACTCGTGCTTATAGCTTCTGACGGCGATTATGTGCCCCTTGTTCGAAAGCTAAATACCCTGGGAACCAGAGTTATGCTGCTCAGTTGGGATTTCCGCTATCAGGATATGAATGGTCGCGAAAGCGTTACCCGTACTTCTCAGGAACTTCTTGAAGAAGTTACATACCCCGTAGCTATGCACGAATTGATTGATAACCGTCTCAATAAAAATGATTCAGTTATCTCAAATCTGTTCGATAAGCAGGACGAAAACAGGATGAAATTTATCAACAAACCTGTTCCTGAAGGTGTTCAGCGTAGCCGTACCCTCAATATGAAAAGTGGTTACGGTTTTATTGCCTTCCCTCCAAACAACCTTTTCTTCCACTTTGAAGATGTTATGGAAGGTAATTTCAATGACATTATGGACGGAGATATGGTTGAATTCGAAATCCGCCGCAATGAACGTGGCGAAGAAGTCGCATTTAATGTCCGGAAGATTGAACCAGGTTTGGTTTAAATCCGATGATAATTATTTTAAAAGCCGGTCGAAAGCCGGCTTTTTGCATGTTACTAAAATAATATTACCCTTACGGGTACTGGTATTTCAAACTACTTATGAACATGATTTTCAGAATCTTAATTTCTGTTTAACATGCTGCCGTAATAAAAAGACTTGTATTAGGTCAAGTTTTTAGTTATTTTTGTGGTAACCAAATGATTTATTCACTCAAATATTCGATTATGAGAAAATTTACTCTTTCAATGATTACGATGTTGGCATTCTTGTTTACAACATTCAATTTGCAGGCCCAGCAACGGGAATTGGTTTATGAAGATGATTTTGAAAGCTATGCCGTTGATGATTTCCTAGCTCAGTCTAATCCTGAAATGTGGACAACCTGGTCTAATGCTCCGGGTGGTGCAGAAGATGCACAAATTAGTGATGAACAGGCTTTAAGCGGTACAAAATCGGTTAAAGTGGATGGGGTAACTGACCTCATTCTTAAACTTGGCAATAAAACCAGTGGTGCTTATGAGATTAATTTTAATTTCTTTGTACCGGTTGGATTAGCGGGATATTACAATATCCAGCATTATGAAGCCCCGGGAGTAGAATGGGCATTTGAAATTTATTTCAAAGCTGATGGTACCGGATTTATGAATGCCGGTGGTGATAATGCAGCCACTTTTAACTACACACAAGGTGATTGGTTTACAATTAATAACTACATTGACCTTGATGCTGATTGGGCGCAGGTTTACTTTGATAATGTATTGATCCACGAATGGCAATACAGCCTTCAGGCTCAGGGAGAACCCGGTCTGTTGCAACTTGGTGCTGTTAATTTCTATGCCGGCGTTGTTACAGGGTCGGGAGAAACACCAACCTATTATCTGGATGACATTACATTCGATGCAGATATTGAACAGGTGCTATATTACAATGAGTTTGATGAATACACCATTGGCGATTATATCGCTGTTGTGGACCCCGTTTGGTGGACAACCTGGTCAGATGCTCCTGGTACTGCCGAAGATGCTTTGATCGTTAACGAACAATCATTTAGTCCTGAAAACTCCATAAAAGTTGATGGAACCTCTGACCTGGTTTTTAAAATGGGTAACAAAACAAGCGGTAAATATATTCTCGATTTCAAGTATTACGTACCTGCAACATTCGGAGCTTATTACAATCTTCAGCATTATGAAAGTCCCGGAGTGGAATGGGCTTTAGAGGTCTATTTTGCGGTTGATGGATCCGGTTCTGTGAATGCGGGAGGAGAAGCTGCTGCAACCTTCACATACGATCACAACGAATGGTTAGATATTTCCAACGTTGTTGACCTGGATGCAGACTGGGCCGAGCTTTATATTAATGGTGCGTTAATTTACGAATGGCAATTTAGTCTTCAGGCCACCGGTGAACCCGGAATGCTTCAATTGGGAGGCGCAAATTTCTACGCCGGAGCACTTACGGGTGAAACACCAACCTACTTTTTTGATGACCTGGCCTATATTGCATTGGTTCAGCCTGCACTGGGACCAATAATTGATATTGATAACAGTGATATTACCAGTGCTTTGTCAGCAGGTGAAATGGAAACCATTAACCGTTCTCTTACTAACGCAGGCGACATGCTGCTCTTTTATGATGTTACTCCCTCATTTGATGAACCTTTAGGTGCCGGATCAACATCACCGTGGGTTTCAACCACCCCTATTGGTAAATTCAACGACACACCGACACGTGCCCCAAATTATACACCTGTGAATACTGCACCGGCAAATCGCGATGTTGTATTGAACTATGACGGAGAAAATGCTTCTGCAATTGGATCTGCAACAGCTGCACAATGGCGCGTTGCTGCTATGTTCCCTGCCAGCATGGTTGCACAGTACAACGGTATGTATGTTGAGGCTGTAAGTGTATTTATCAATGAAGTAGCCAGTTCAAATAGAATCCAGATTTATGATATGGGTTCCTTTAATTTGCCTGGACCTGGTGCATTGATATACGAGCAGGATTTCACCCCGCTGCCAACCAGCTGGAACGAAATCATTTTAACTACCCCGGTTTATGTTAGCGGACGCGATTTGTGGGTAGGTTACCGTTTCAACAAACCAGCAGACATGTATCCTGCCGGGGTTGATGCAGGTCCGGCCGATCCAAATGGAGACTGGCTTGCTACAGGTCCGGGATGGGGACACTTATCAGACAATCCTGCCCTGGATGCCAACTGGAATATCCGTGCCAGACTTGTAGGCGAAGCCGGGCCAGTCTGGTTGTCAGTAAATCCAAATCAGGGAGTAGTTGGAGGAGGTTCGGCGGATGAATTGTCCATTGAAGTGAATCCTGCAGGTCTTACTCCTGCCAACTACAGTGGAAAATTGCGCGTAAGAAGCAATGATCTTGCAAATGAACAAATAGACATTGCAGTATTGCTCACGCTTATTACTGGAATCAACGAAGTTGGTGAACAAACTTATGTTTCTATTTATCCTAATCCTGCAAACGATGTTTTGATCCTCAAAGGCAATACCGATATTAAAACAATTACGCTGAGAAATACCCTTGGCCAGGTTGTTTATGAAAGTGTTGTTGATCAACGTGATACCCGCATCGCAACAAGCAGCTTTGAGTCCGGAATGTACATTCTGACCATTCAAACCCAAAGCGGCATTGCAACACAAAAAATCATGATTCAATAATCATTGATATCTTTCCGCGAAAAAGGGCCTCCATTTGGAAGGCCTTTTTCATTTTATCCTGGTGCTATCCTTTCAAAGCTTATAATATGCCGACAATACAAGTGCATCGCTGAACTGCCCGTGATCCCACAGCCGCCATACATCGCCGGTTACTGTTCTTTTACGTAAGGAAAACAGCGAATTGTCTGTTCTTATATTAATTCTGAGATTATCAGTTATTCTTACCGACAACCCTGCCAGAAGGCAAACATTAATTGGACTGAATGGAGATTCTACCGTTTCGTATCCATTGAATTTTTCATTGCTGTGAATTAAAAAGTTTGGGCTAAGTCCCGCTTCGAAACTGAGTAGCTCATTGTATTGAATTCTGTATAACAGAGGCATGTTGACATAACCTAAACGCATAAGATAGGAATCGAACTTATTTCTCTCATAATCCGGATTTTCACGGCTGCCTTTCTGAACGTAACCCAACTCCATCTGAAGTTTTGACCTTGCACCAACAGAAAGGCTTATCCAACCGCCGGCATTTATACCAGCTTTGTTGTAGCCGGAATACTGATCGCCGGCCACCTGACTACCCACCAGGCCAAGCATTACACCTCCTTCAAACTTTTGGGCGTTAAGGTGAATGATACAGAGAAAGAAAAAAGCAGATATTAAACTGAATTTCATGGGTGTATTTTTAGTTGTGCTGATGATGGTTTAATCGCAAACTAAAATACAAACAAATCCCACATCAGCGGCAAATTTCAGGTGAGCCTGCAGCATCTTTTACTTCGCCAAACCACACCACGATGAATTGATCGTTTGCTCCGATGCCCATTGCCTCCCAGGTGGCAGTTTTCCATTTCCCCCGATTCATCATTACTTCGTGGTGTCCGCGGCTTTTTTTCCAGCCTTCAATGGCATCATCAACAAACGATTGAGTGCTGCTGTAATCATGTGTGGAGTAAAATGCGATTTCAAATCCATCACCTTTATATTGCGTAAGTTCACGTGGTTTATCCCACATGCAGGCAGCCTGACTGTGATCACTGCCATAGCAGCATGAACTCCATGCAGGATTCTCTGACCAGCTGTGCAGGTTACACGAAGTGCCATATTCATAATGCTCACTCAGGTCAGTTACATGCGTGCGAGCCACCCATGACAATGATGTTGAGAGTGGAATCGCCTTAAGACCTTGTTTTTTGCGGTATTGATTGATAGCTGAAGCCATTTGCTGTTCTGCCTCATTCAAACAATGTTTTTCGGGAAGTTTTGCAGAAACAGCAGGAATTGATTGCCCGGACGCAGTCAATCCGATCAGCAGCAGCAGTGTCAGGAGTTTTAGAAAGTTCATAGTAAATTGAAGTTCAATGTTATTTGTTTGCCTGCCGGAATCAGAAAGAATAAAAAGGTAAAATTTGTCAGTAATTTTTTAAAATTCACCAATCCGGAATTATAACGCAGAATCTGTTTCAAAAATTGCACCAAAAAATTGCTTGTCAATTTTTAAGGGAATGTCCTGATTTAACTAAGTAAATAGGTGTTTCTAAACTCAATGACTGAGTCAGTTTTCTCAACGCAACAATAAAGTTTTATTATTCAAACGATTTCGCTTAATTTTGGTTCGGGGCAAAACGCTTTTTCACTCATAAGTGTAACAATCAGAAAATATTATGGATAATAACCAGTTCAGAATTCTGTTGGTTGATGACGAACCCGATGTACTTGAGTTTCTGAGCTATAACCTTAAAAAAGAAGGTTATACGGTTTACAAAGCCAAGAATGGTCGGGTTGGCCTCGAATTGGCAGTACAGGAGAAACCCCATCTGGTGATCCTTGATGTAATGATGCCTGAGATGGACGGAATTGAGACCTGCCGCGAAATCAAACAGATTCCGGGGCTTAAGGACTCTCTCGTGGTTTTTCTCACAGCACGCGGCGAAGATTATTCCCAGATTGCAGGTTTTGATGCCGGAGCCGATGATTACATCACAAAACCAATAAAGCCTAAAGTGCTGACAAGCCGTGTAAAAGCCCTGCTTCGACGCTATAAAGCAGCTGAGGGGGAATCGCTCATACACAATCTGCCTGAAATGATTATCGATCGTGAAAAATATGTCATTTTCAAAGACGGTAAAGAAATTACACTTCCGAAAAAGGAATTTGAATTGCTGTTGCTGCTTACTTCACGGCCCAACAAAGTTTTTTCGCGCGATGAAATATTTGCCCGCGTTTGGGGAAATGATGTAATTGTCGGAGACAGAACTATTGATGTTCATGTCAGAAAAATCCGTGAAAAAATCGGTATCGAAAATATTAAAACAATTAAAGGCGTTGGTTATAAATATGAATCCTGATTGTAATGAAAGTTGACTTCTCAAACCCCAATAAACTTGCCATCAACAACGCGCTGATTGTTGTTGTTTTTCTGGCTTTTCAGTTTTCAGTTTTTACCCTCTTCGTGGATGAGAATCCTCAATGGTGGTTTATGTGGATTTTACTGCCTGCAATGTTTCTGCTTACCTATTACCTGTTCAGATACACACTCGAAAAGTTTATATACGAAAAAATCAGGATCATCTATAAAACCATTCGCAACAAGAAGTCAGTCAAGGGAAGTGAACAGCCCGAAATTGCTGGTAAAACCATTGAGAATGTTTATGAAGAGGTTGTGGACTGGGGTAATAAAAAAAGCAAGGAAATTGAGGAACTCAAGGAAATGGCAAAATACCGGAGAGAGTTCCTGGGAAATGTTTCACATGAGTTAAAAACACCAATTTTTAATATTCAGGGATATGTTCTAACGCTTCTCGACGGAGGTCTGGATGATCCAAGCATCAACAAAGAATATCTGATGCGGACCGAAAAAAGCATCAATCGAATGATTGCCATTGTTGAAGACCTTGAAACCATTTCATCTCTGGAGTCCAGCGAGTTAAAACTAAACTTAAGAAAGACCGACATTCTTTCGCTCACCCGCGAAGTGGTTGAATTTCTCGAAATCAAAGCCCGTAAACGCAGCAACAGTATTACTTTTGGCGACACCTACGACAAACCGGTATTTGTAATGGCCGATAAAGAAAGGATACGTCAGGTACTGATTAATCTGATCGATAATTCTATTAAATACGGAAATCAAGAAGCCGGACAAACGCAAATCAGTTTCTTCGACATGGACGAGAATATACTGGTTGAGGTAACCGATAACGGAAATGGCATTGATCAGGCTGACCTGAAGCGGATTTTTGAACGATTCTACCGCACAGATAAAGGCCGGTCGCGCGAGCAAGGTGGCTCAGGGCTCGGACTTGCCATTGTAAAACATATTATTGAAGCACACGATCAGACCATAAATGTGAGAAGCACTGCAGGTGTTGGTACTACCTTTGCTTTTACACTCCGAAAAGCATAAGACATTTATATCAGTATTTTCGGTCGGTCGTAAAAATCACCAGTTTTTCAAGTGAATTTCTTGATGTATTATCAGGAAACTGGCGGAGTAATTCCAGCGCAGCGTCTCTGTATTCAAACATCTTTTTCTCAGCATAGGCAATACCGCCTTTTTCGTAAACCTCCTTTATCAGCGCGTTTACCTTTACGGGATCATCATTGTGGTTTTTCACAATATTTATAATGCGTCGTTTGTCAAGCCATGATGCATTTGTCAAAAGAAAAATCAGAGGAAGTGTCATCTTTTTTTCCTTTATATCAATGCCATTGGGCTTGCCGGTGTCCATACTTTTCGAGTAATCAAACAAATCGTCTTTAATCTGAAAAGCAATGCCAGTTAATTCGCCGAAGCGATGATATTTTTTTACAGTTTCTTTATCGGCTCCTGCCGATGCTGCACCACTGGCACAACATGATGCTATAAGTGAAGCAGTTTTTTTGCGGATAATTTCAAAGTATATCTCCTCACTGATATCCAGGCGTCGGGCTTTCTCAATCTGAAGCAATTCACCTTCACTCATTTCGCGGGTTGCATCAGAAACAATTCTTAGCAAATCAAAGTCATCATTATCAAGCGAAAGCAACAGACCTTTCGACAAGAGAAAATCACCGATAAGCACAGATATTTTGTTTTTCCACAGGGCATTGAGCGAGAAGAAACCACGTCTTTCGTTTGAGTCGTCAACCACGTCATCGTGAATAAGTGTGGCCGTATGCAACAGCTCAATCAGAGATGCAGCACGATACGTAGAATCATTAACCTGTCCGTGGGTTTTTGCGGTAAGAAATACAAACAACGGCCTGATCTGCTTCCCCTTTCTTTTGACGAGGTAGGCGGTTATCCGGTCGAGCAGGGGTACTTTGCTGCGCATTGAATCCCTGAATTTTTTCTCAAATTCCCTGATATGGTCTTCAACCGGGGCTTTAATTTCGTTCAGTAAGCTCATCTTAAGCCATTAGCAGTATTAATCTATGCAAATATATTGCAAAACAGTGGTTAACTGCTCATTGTTATGATTTATTATCAATATTCACAGCAGATTTCATAAGTCTCTGCTTCAATTCAAATTTATTGAAGTTTACCGCGCATGGCTTAATTCCTACCTTTGCAAAAAAATAGCTATGTCAGGTTTTCTTTTTGATGATATTGTATTCGGGCCGGTCAGAAGCCGTAGATTCGGGATTTCACTTGGGATTAATCTGTTGCCCGAAAACAGAAAAATATGCAACTTCAATTGTGTTTACTGCGAATGCGGTCTATCTGATTACAAGCATAACACAGGAGCCAGACTTCATACTGCAGTCGAAATTGTCGATGCGCTTCGTACACGGTTTCATACACTTGCAAACGAGGGTCTCAAGCCCGATAACATAACTTTTGCCGGAAACGGCGAACCTACACTGCATCCGGGTTTTGCCGAAATAATTGACCAAACGATTGAACTGAGAAACAGATACTTCCCTCAGGCATTGATTACTGTACTTTCCAATTCAACACGTCTTCATATCCCTGAAATCAAAAAAGCTTTGCTTAAAATTGACAACAATGTGCTAAAGCTGGATGCCGGTAGTCAGGAAATGTTTGACAAAATTAATCGTTGCGCCGGCAACATTTTGATTCAGGATGTGGTGAACCAACTGGCTTCTTTCGAAGGGAAACTCAGTATTCAGACTCTCTTTTTACGTGGTGTTGTTAATGGGATTGAAGCGGACAATACAAGCAAACATGAGCTTGATTTATGGCTTGGCCACATAAGGATTATTAAACCTGAACTGGTAATGATATACCCCATTGAAAGGGAGACTGCTGAAAGTGGCATTGAAAAAATAGGGAAAGAGGAACTTAATCGCATTGCAGCATTACTAAAACCATTTGAAATACCGACCGAGGTCTTTGCCTGACCGAAAACAAATTTGTTTGGTCGTTGTTGATTCTTGAATAAAGATGATTTGGTATGTGGGAAAAAAGGGTGATTGCTGATAACTCAGGGCGTAGTTATCTTGAAAAACATTTTGAATTCAGTAATTTTACTGAAGCTTTTGCGTTTATGACAAGGGTAGCATTTCTGGCTGAAAAGCACCGGCATCATCCCGACTGGAGTAATGTTTTTAATAAAGTTGTGGTGAAGCTAAGTACGCATGATGCCGGAGATACAGTAACTGAAAAAGATTACGAACTGGCTGCTGCTATTGATCTTTTATAAATAAACCGGAACATTTTTATCATTAAGATTATATGCTGAATTACCCTGTTAAAGTTCTGCTTGCATTCGGCGAAACATTCAGTGGGAATACTGAATTGCACGACTGGCTTTTAAAAAACGGTTATCCCGAACTTGGCGCACTATCAAGTGCCATCAGAGGCAGCGATGAAGCACTTGTGTGGTTGATGAAAAATGGTTTTCGTGAACTGGCAGCCCTCGATTCAGCTATAGATGATAACGAAAAAGCGTATAACTGGCTTAGGCTGAATAAACATTTCTTTCTTGCGGCTTTTTCAGATGCCTGTCATAACCAGCAGGAAGCTGTTGCATGGTTTACAAAAAATGACCTGAAAATTTTTCTGGCCATTGCTGCAAAAATCAGATTTTTCAGAGACAATCAAACGTTTGATCATCACAAACTTCATTTCTGAAACTTTAAGAAAATAATTCTTTACTTTGAAGAGGTTGTCTCAAAAGTCAGATTAGGCTTCGACTCCGCTCAGCCTGACATCTGTTTATTAAAGTATGTCATATTGAGCGAAGTCGAAATATGAACAATCACTGACTTTTTATAAAGCCTCTTCCGCATTTATCCCTTTCAGCCAAAACCAATTATTACAGGAATAAAAAAAATCCCTGCTTTCTGAGGGCAGGGATTATAAGGGAATTTGTTGTGGTTAGCCGCATTTGGAATATCCGCAATGTTTACACGTCATACATCCTTCTTTAAAAACCAGGGCATTTTTCTCACCGCAACTCGGGCAGGTTTCTTTTGCTCCCAGTGATGTTCCGTCGGGGATGTAACGTTTGAGTGATCGTACAACGCCGTTTTTCCATGTTGTGATGCTGTCGTTGTCGAAGTTGAGGTTTTGAATCAGGTTTACAAGAAATGGCAATGGCATTCCGTGACGCAGGATTCCTGAGATCAGCTTGGCATAGTTCCAGTATTCTTTGTTGAAAGAACGCGACAAGCCTTCGATGGTTACTTTATATCCATCTTTGTCTTCAAACTGAAAATCGTATCGTGCCGATTCCCCTTCGTTTTTGTAACGATAAACCCATCCTTTAACTACCCATGGAGGAAGATAGAAACCTTCGGCTTTACCGGTAAAAACTTCGTAGGGTTTCCCATCCATAAGTCCGATAACAGCGATCCATTTTTCATAATCATTCTGAAATCTCACGACATCTGCTTCCAGTTTCAATGGACGGGCTGGTGCTTTGGTTTCACGGAATTCAGAGATTTCCTCTTTTTTCTCATTGCTGATCAATACCCCGGAGCGCGAACCGTCGCGATAAATGGTCATGCCTTTGCATCCGCTTTCCCAGGCAGTTTTGTAAACTTCGCTGACAAGCTCTTCGGTAGCTTCTTTTGGTAAATTAACAGTAACGCTGATGGAGTGGTCAACCCATTTTTGTATGGCACCCTGCATGCGTACTTTGCTTAGCCAGTCAATATCGTTTGATGTTGCTTTGTGATATGGACTTTTGGCAATGATGGGCTGTAGTTTTACATCATCAAAAAGTTTGACCTCGTCAGGATTATAGCCATTTACTTTAAGCCAATCGAGGAATTTAGGATGAAATACATTATACTCTTCCCATGAATCGCCAACTTCGTCAACAAAACTTACGGTTACATTTTTGTCGTTTGGATTAACCTTACGGCGACGTTTATAGCTTACCATAAATACAGGTTCAATGCCTGACGAAGTTTGTGTACAGATACTCACACTTCCGGTTGGGGCAATGGTAAGCATGGCAATGTTGCGGCGGCCGTTGCGGGCCATTTTTTCATAAACTTCAGGTGACGCTTCCTTTAAACGCTGAATAAACGGGTTGTTTTTCTCGCGCTCGAAGTTGTAAATGGGGAAAGGTCCACGTTCAGCAGCCAGATCAGCGGAGGCTCCGTAAACTTCAGTAGCCAGCGATTTATGCACTTCCACCGAAAAAGTGGTTGCATCTTCTGATCCGTAGCGCATGCCCAGCGCTGCAAGCATATCGCCTTCAGCAGTTATACCAATGCCAGTGCGGCGTCCAAGTAGAGTTTTCTGGCGGATATTTTCCCACATTTTACGCTCAATCCTTTTGATTTCTTCGTCTTCAGGATCGGCTTTTACTTTGGCAAGAATGGCGTCTATTTTCTCTGATTCCAGATCAATGATGTCATCCATAATTCTGAGCGCATATGCCGAGTGCTTCTTGAAAAGATCCATATTAAACCTGGCCTGAGGAGTAAATGGGTTTTCAACATAGCTGTAAAGATTTATGGCAATCAGCCTGCAGCTGTCATACGGGCAGAGTGGAATTTCGCCGCATGGGTTTGTTGACATGGTTTTGAATCCCAGATCGGCATAACAATCGGGCACTGATTCTTTTATAATAGTATCCCAGAAGAGTACACCAGGTTCAGCAGATTTCCATGCATTGTGAATAATTTTATTCCAGATTCCCAATGCGTCAATTTCCTGAACTTTCATCGGGTTGTCAGAGTATATCGGATACTGCTGACGGTAGGGAGTTCCACCAATGACAGCCCGCATAAACTCATCGTCAATCTTCACCGAAACGTTGGCACCGGTAACTTTTCCCTGCTCCATTTTGGCATCAATAAAATTTTCGGCATCGGGATGTTTTACTGAGATTGAGAGCATGAGAGCGCCGCGCCTTCCATCCTGAGCTACTTCGCGGGTTGAGTTTGAATAGCGTTCCATAAAAGGAACAATGCCGGTTGAAGTGAGGGCACTGTTTTTAACAGGACTTCCGGTTGGACGAATGTGAGAAAGGTCATGCCCCACACCACCGCGTCTTTTCATTAATTGCACCTGCTCCTGATCAATCTTCATAATACCGCCATAGGAATCATAGTTGCTGTCGCCACCAATTACAAAGCAGTTTGAGAGCGATGAAACCTGGTAATTATTTCCCATGCCAGCCATAGGACTGCCCTGTGGAATGATGTATTTAAAGTTGCGAAACAGTTCGAAGATTTCTTCCTCGCCCATTGGGTTCGGGTATTTTTTCTCTATGCGTGCCACTTCCTCGGCAAGCCTGCGATGCATATCATCAGGCGTGAGTTCGTAAATATTGCCTTCGCTGTCTTTAAGCGCATATTTATTCATCCACACACCTGCCGCCAGGGTATCTCCTTCGAAGTATGCAGTTGCGTTTTCAAGTATTTCCTCATGTGAGTAGGAAACCTGTTTTTTAGTCTCTGCAATATTTAATGTTGCAGATCTTTCGGTCAACATTGTATCCATTTTTTTTAGGTTCTGTTCCGGTTCAATATTTTTTTGCTCCGGCACAACAGGTCGTACTCTTTGTCCGAGTACTTCTTCATAGTATTCAGTTTTGCTCCCGGTTCCTGATGTTTCAGCAACTTCTTCAAAATTTGCAAACAGGTTATTTTCCATAGCAATAGGACAAATGACAGTGAATCAAATATTTTAACTATTCTTCAGATTCTTTTGATAATAAAGCACTTACCTGAAAGATAAGTGCTCAAAAATCATTAGACCAATATACAACAACCATTAAGGTAAGGCAAAATAGACTTATTAACAATTAACCCTTTTGGTGTCGTAAACGCCTGACACCGAAATTGTAATAATCTTAATAATTATTTTTCGGACAGACATTTTATGGCTGAAATACGTAGTTGCCGGTAGTTCTGAATAACAAGTTGATTATCAGTATAAAAGCTGAAAGTAGCACTGTTGTAGCCAGTATGCAAAGATCGGTAAGTTTCAGATGAGAAAAAGCCAAAGATTTTCACAATAGGTTTTGAGTTATTAACAATTGTAAAGTGCAAATCTTTTGTTTAGACTTTGGCTGATTTAAGGTGTTTATTCTGAAACAATTGAGCCGTAAGGATGGAAGCTAGCCCATAAAAATTGCATCCCAGATATTTCGGTTATGAATTTGGGGGAATCTAAAAATCAAGGCTTAACGAGATATAAAAGACGGGTTTATTGATAACCATATCTTCAATTCCCCAGGCATAATCAGCCCTGAGGAAGTAACCCAGAAGTCGTGTTCTGGCGCCAAATCCCATACCTCCAACCAATGGTTCGCGTTGTTCTCGAATGGTTATAAACAGCGGCCCACGGCGGATTATTCTGGTAAAAAGCGCGTTTTCATCGGAGTAGGGGGTAGGTCCTGTCCAGGCAGTTCCTAAATCGCCAAAAGCAATTATCTGAAAATTATTCAGGAAGTCAGATCTTAGTGGCCGGTTGGCGAGATAGCTGAATACCGGGAAACGCAATTCAGAATTGATAACAGCGAAACTATTTCCGTTTCGCACATTCTGATAAAAACCGCGCATATTTGTTGCCAGGGTCTGGTAGGCATAGTTCTGAGAATAATCAATCGGTGCTTCGGTTTTGAATTTTGGGGTAAGCCAGGTATCAACACCACCCATATAGTAGATCAGTTTGCTTTGCCCGAATGAGGTACTTGTTGCAAAACGATTGGCCCAGATGAAATTCCGGTGAATGGGCATATAATGACGTATATCAAACCCGACTACAGCCATGTTGTTAAACCCGTCATTGCCACCGATTTCCTGATAATACTCCCCGAAAAGTTTAAATCGCAATCCATCAAGTATATTCAATCCCAACTGCCGGGTGCCGTCATAGGTTACTTCTCCCTTTCCCGAAACCCAATGTTTGTTTACATCTGGTTGTCGCAGGTTAAACTGGTCGGTTGACATAAAAACGGCCCTGTCTTTGCGGAAAGAAGCAGTTCCTTTAATGCTCAGAAGTGGATTTATGGGATATTTGAGAATGTAATGCAGTTCATGAATTTTATACCTTACTATTGAATAAAGGCTGACCTGTTCAATAGACTGCCGATGGAAGTAGATTTCCCTGTCGAGGCGATGTTTGAGGTTGGCAATTGAAATAATGTACTCATTGTTTACCAGATTAAAGTCGAGCCTTACCCCGGCAACAATACGGTAATCTTCAAGCAGATCTGTCATGCCGACTTTAAAAAATGCATTTAGTCCGGGAGTCAGGAAAATGGGGCCACCTCCGCCTGAAAAAGGTTGATAAGAGGTACTCAGGAAATTAAAATCAAGCTGGTTTACAAGCTCGTTTACTTTATACTCAACATTGTAATTTCGTTGTTTGGGAACTACAAATTCTTCGAGTCCTTCAATCTGGCCGCCTCTTCTTCTTTTGCTGCCGGCTCTGCTGCTTTCCAGCGACAGGCGGTATTCTTCCAGATCAATCAGGCTATCGGAAGCCGGAAGTTCAGGATCACCGGCATATACACTGACAAATTGCCGCCTTCGTGTTGATTTTACAGGAGCCTGACTTTCAGGTTTACCGCTAATAGGTGTGCTGGTCAGCAGCAACTGCTGATCCATGTATGGGGTGTTTTGCGGAGTTACATGCTCAATTCTGCGGGCTGGAATCTGATCGTAGGTGTGAATGGTCATCAACTGACCTGAATGAACCACCTCTGCAATTTTTCCGGCAGAAGGTGATGCAGTATGCGACAACACATTACGGGCATAGTCGGTTAAACCGTAATTTCTTGTAAAGTAGCGGTAATGGGCAATGGTATCAACATGGGTTATAACACTATCAAAACTTGCAAGATACCGGTTGTAGATTCCCGATTCGTCGCTCAGATATGTGATATATCCTTTTTCATATTGTACCGGCTGTATTTCGTTTGCCGAAGGTGTGTCTGTAATTCGTCTCAGGGTTTTGTTTTCTGAACCAATATCATAGATGAAAAGATCGTGAGTCCGCTCCAATCCGGGTCTTGAAATTACCGGATTGTCTCTCAGGGTATCATCCGGACGGTTTGAACTGAATACAATCTGCTTTGAGTTGTTGAAAAAAACAGGGTTTAAGTCATTGTAAACGTCTTTGGTTATCTGATTGGCCGAAGATGCTGCAATATTGAAAGTGTATATATCGCTTTGGCCTTTTCGTATGGCCGACATGGCCAGATTTCGTCCATCATGCGAATAATTGATGTCGATAATTTTCTGAAACCCATAAATGAATTGCCAGGTGCGTTTACGTGTATCGGTGTCTATCTGGTAAAACCTGATTTCACCTTTTCGTTCGGTTATCAGACCTAAAATATTATTGTTGGGATGAAACTCGATGAGCGGATACGACATATCTGCTTTTTCGTCGAGGCGTTGACCTTGACGGTAGATTATTTTGCGCTTTCCTGTTTGATTGTTGTAAAGCCAAACCTTAACCTGACCGGCTTCATTGCTGATCCAGGCCATATATCGGCCATCGGGGCTTATTCTGATGCGGTCGTAAACTACCGTTTTCTTAACTTTTTTCTGAACAAGCGGGGTTTGCGGAAGTACCCTCCCCTGATCGCTGTCCTCATATTGTTTGCTATATGTTTCATACCACTCCTTTACAAGATTCCGGAAGGAAACATTGAGTACATAAAGAAAACCTGTCTCAACATTACGGCTTACCCTGGCAAGATAAATAATGTTGGGAATGCTCTGTTTGCCATATTTATCGGAGATATATTTCCAGATGCTGTGACCTGCATAAACGGCATCGTCTCCTCTGAGGTGGTTGAATTTTTTATACCGGCCGCTTATTATACCATCACGCACATAATTATCGATGTTGGTATTCCATTCTTCGGCAATGTAAGATACCAGCCCGTCGATAAACCATGGCGGCATTGTCATCAGGGTTGAATTTGTAATCTGCCTTCCTACCGAGCCACCATAAATCGATTGGTCAATAAGTGCTCTGGCCATTCCTGCCCTGATTTGCTTTTCAAAGTTGGAGTAATCTCCATCAAAATAAATGAAAACCTTATTGGCAACAATGTGAGTTATTCCTCCGATGTTATATTGCTGTTCGCTCAACAGTCCAATATTGCTTTGCTTCAGATCGGTAAGTGAGTTGAAAACAATAAATTCAATCTTGTCGGTAAGCCTTGTTTCGAGAAACGATTCAAGTTCAGGTTGAATTTGTTTGGCATAACGGGCGGTGTAGATGGCCAGCTCTTTGCCGTTAAGGTAGAAGTAGGTGTCGAAATCTTCGAAACGGTAGTACGTCCACAGGAAATCACCATATTGAACCCTGCTTTTCCCGAAAGGCATCTGTGACCCATTGTAAAACTGAGAAAACACTCCTGTGGAAAGCAGCAAGCCAGTGAGCAGCAGTAAAAATCTCTGCTGAAATTTAATACAGAAGTCGGAGCAAGCTGGTCTTTTCATCCGGGGTTGAATAGGGATGTAAAATTAACATAAAAAAAGCGGACTTGTTGTAACTGATGCTTCAAAGAAGGCATTTTGCAGCAAATGTTATGCCGTGGCTTGTTGGTTTGATGGTTTTGGATGACGTAAACTGATCTTTTTTTGAAATTATCAGGAATTCCGGGGGTTGCTCGTTCTGCCTTATTCAGCAATTATCCGGCATTTTATCACTTTTTGCTGAACAAATATCCGGCTCTGCTCAGCTTTATCATAGATTTTCCTGAAAAAACCGGGTAAATATCATCTTCAGATCGATATTTTTTATACGTTTACGACCTATTAATTACAGGTTTCTGAAACCCGGCTAATATGAGAAAATTACTACTTGTTTTTTACCTGATTTTTATAGTCTTTTTTGCATATTCTCAATCACCATGGCGTGAAGGCGAGATGCAGGTTAAGGTTTTTGCTGAACAACCAGGGCAACAGGAATTATTGCAGCAACTCAAAATAAATGCTGATTATGCTGGCGATTTTTTAAGATGTTACCTGACTCAAGCGGAATATAAGCAAATTTCAGCATCAGGCATCCGCACCGAAGTCGAAATTCCTGACCTTAACCTATGGGCCGCATCTTTTGGCTCAAAAGGAGTTCCAAACGGATATTATACAGTTGCTGAACTGAATGAGATTGCCGACAGCCTTTTAACCCATTTTCCGGATATATGCACACTTCACAACATAGGAATAGCCAGCAATAATGCAGTAATTTATGCCCTTAAAATCAGCGATAATCCCGGTGTTGATGAGAATGAGCCTGAAATTCTTTTTGATGGCGGTATTCACGGCGATGAAGTCGGCGGATCTGAAAATATGATACGTTTTGCCCGCGATCTTTGTCTTGGGTATGGCAACGACCCTTACATTACTGATCTGGTTGACAACCGTGAAATATGGATAATTTACTGCCTGAATCCTTACGGAAGATCAAACATGACCCGTTATAATCTGGTTGGAGTTGACATAAACCGCGACAGTGGTTATATGTGGAATGGCGAAGGAAACAGCCCGTCGGCATTTTCGCAGCCTGAAACCAAGACACTCAGAAGCATGTTAACCGACAATCAGTTTGTTATCCACTGCAGTTATCACAGCGGAATTGAGTTTATTAGTTTCCCGTGGAGTTATCGCGCTTCGCAAACACCCGATCATGCGCAGCATCAATATCTGGCATCTTTGTATGCAAATAGTTCAGGTTATACAAATATTCCTTATCAACAGGGTTATTCGGGTATGTATCCTATCAACGGCAGCACCAAAGATTTTGGTTACGGCTCTGTTGGAGCCATCAGTTGGTCGGTAGAAATATCCACCAGTAAACAGCCGCCAGCCTCTCAGATTGTACCCATTTACCTGAAAAACAAGCCGTCAATGCTTGCCATGTGCGAGTATGCCGGCTACGGAATTTCAGGAATCATAACCGATGCTTTAACCGGCGCGCCTGTTTCGGCCACCTTGTTTGTAAATGATCTTTATCCCATCAGTTCCGACCCAGAAGCGGGTGATTTTCATAAATTTCTTGTTTCAGGAAATTATGAATTAAAAGTGGTTGCCAATGGCTATGAAACTCAGACAATCAGCGACATTATTATAAGCAACCAATCTTCAACATTTTTAAATATTGAAATGCAGCCGGCTTTTGGTCATTATGCCCGTGTATTGGTCAGCAGTTACATTCCCAACAACAATCCTAATGACGAAGGATATACACCTGCAGCACTAGGCCCTCCTGATGGAATTCAGTATTCTTTAGGCCGGTTCGGATGGGCTGTTTTTGATATGGGCACACCGGTAATCAACGGCGAAGGGCCTGATGTGATTGTTCATGAAAATGATGCAACACCAGAAGGATACACACTTTTCGCCGGCAGCACCATTGATGGTCCATGGCAATCTATGGGAACAGGCATAGGTACCAAAGCCTTCGATTTGTCATACACATTTCTGCCCGAAGCACGGTATTTTAAAATCAGTGATGATGGCGACGGACAATCGCAGGTTAACAATGCCGGTTTCGATCTGGATGCAATAGAAGGAATTGTGAGAATTCCTCCCGTTGATTCAACCGGGTATATTTCGGGTTTCATTTATGAATATCACAATCCAGCTCAGGTTGTTGAAGGCGCAACGGTGTATTCCGGGGAGTATTCAACCACAAGCGGATCAGATGGGTATTTCCTTATAAGGGCCGATACCGGATATGTTCAGATTTGTGCTGAACACTGGAGCACATGGCTTTACGATTGCGATACGGTGTATGTGAATCCCGGCGATACGTTAGATCACAGCATCTACCTATATTATGTGGAGAAGGTTCAAAATATGGAATCGCCTGCAATAAACATTTATCCGAATCCGGTAAAAGGGCTGGCACAGATATCATTGAAGGGCAATGCTGTAATTGAGCAAGTAAGCGCATTTGACAATATGGGAGTTAAGCATATTGTACCATTGATGTTGAATGCTTACGGATCTGCAACCGCCGATTTTTCGGAACATAGAGCCGGGGTTTATATTTTGGAAATCCGATTAAAAGATGGCGGAATCGTTCACACAAAAATTGTAATTCAGTAGTCAATGTCTTTTGGTCAGGGTTTCAGATATAGATATAGAATAAAAAGTATCCTTCGTTCCGATAGCTATCGGAACCGCTCAGGATGACTGTCAGTCTGAACAGAATCGAAGACAACTTTTCTTGACAAAACGGTATTGATTCAATAATTTACTTTTATGGGTTTTTTGAACTTTTCCGGCCTGAAAATGAATTAAATTTGTATCAGCAGAAACATCATCCTCAACACTTTTTTATTACAATCCCGATGAAAAAAACATTTACCTTCCTGCTCCTTGTTCTGTTTGCAGCATCACTTTCGGCCCAGGTAACCGAACACACCTATCATTTCGGCAAACCAGAAACCAGTGTTTTTGGATCTGATCAGATTATAAGTTTCGAAAACACCATGCTTCAGGGAAAGCCCGGAGAACCAATGATGCCCTACCATGCCGTAAATCTGCTGCTGCCGCCGGGGCATGAAGCAATTGCTATAACAGTAACCGGTACCGGAGAAGTTTCACTTCCGGGAAATTACAAACTGGCTCCTGCACAGTTTTCGCGACCACTTTCAATTCCTGGATTTTTGATGCAATCCGAAAATGAAGAAGTTTATAATTCAACAGCGATATATCCGTCAAAGCTTCATGGCAACCTGAGCACACATTATATGAATGGGTTTGCATATGCTCAATCGGTTTTTACACCTGTAAAGTACAATCCAGCCGAAGGAAAAATTACTTATTTCAAGGAAATTACCATCCGAATCGAAAGCCGCGAAACAGGCAGAGGTCGCGAAGCACTGAAAAACCTCAGTTCCTCAGCTGTTCTCAGTAAAACGGCAATCAAAAATGCACAGAATCCTGAGATGGTTTCTTTTTACTCCTTACCCAAAGCTTCTTCAAATGATTATCAGATACTTATAATAACGCCGCAAACTTTTACGGCCAACTTAAACCCACTGGTTCAGCTTTACCTTCCGGCAGGATTAAAATCGCAGATAGCCACCATAGAATTTATTCAGGCAAACATCAGCGGCATGGACCTTCCTGAGAAAATCAGAAATTACATCATTCAGCAATATCAGCAAAACGGAATTGAGCATGTTGTGCTTGCCGGCGATGTGGAACATGTACCTTACCGTGGATTTTATTGTACTGTGCAGTCATCGAGTGTATATACCGACACCAATATTCCATCAGATTTATACTATTCTGCACTTGATGGTACCTGGAACACCAATGGGAATAACCTCTGGGGTGAAATAGGAGAAGATGATCTGCTTCCTGAAGTTTCGGTTGGGCGAATGTCGTTCAGCAATGTCACCGAGCTGGCTGCCATGCTCAACAAAACCACGATGTACCAGAATGAGCCAGTGACAGGCGAATTGAGAAATCCTCTGCTTGCCGGAGAGAATCTGTATTACAATCCCGATACCTGGGGATCGGATTATCTTGAATTGCTGATTGGTACCCACGACGCCAATGGTTACACCACAACAGGAATTCCTGAAGATCATAATTTTGTCAAACTCTACGATGAAATTGAACTCTGGGATAAAAACACACTGATGGCCACCATCAATGCAGGCAGGAATTTCGTTCATCATGTAGGCCATGCCAATCAGGATTATGTGATGAAATTTAATATGTGGGACATTACCAATTCAAACTTCTCCGGCGTGAATGGCGTTACACACAATTTCCCGGTGGTTTACACACATGGTTGTATTTGCGGAGCCTTTGATGTGAGTGATTGCATTGCTGAAAAAATGGTTTCAATCGACAATTTTGCTGCCGCCTTTGTCGGAAACTCACGATACGGTTGGTTTAACGAGGGGCAAACTGAGGGACCTTCAGCTCATTTGCACCGCGAATTTACAGATGCCCTTTTTGCCGATAGCCTGAACCGCATAGGACGGGCACACATGGAATCAAAAGCTGCAACTGCACCATGGGTGAACGCGCCGGGTCAGTGGGAAGAAGGTGCACTGCGTTGGTGCTTTTACGATTGCAATGTGCTGGGTGATCCCATGATGCCCATCTGGACCAATGAACCAATCGCCATAGCAACTGCATATCCGGCGACAATTACCACCGGAACACCACAATTTGATGTTACTGTTACTTCGGGTGGCCAACCTGCCAAAGGACTTACGGCTGCTTTGCTTATGAACGGAAATCTTTTCGGAAAAGGAATTACAGGAAATAACGGAATAGCCACCGTTGTAATAGATCCGCTCATCACATCGCCCGGCGATGCTCAGCTGGTTATCTCAGGTTATAACTGTCTGCCGGTTTATTATCCGGTTACTGTTGTTAGCGGCAACAACCCTTATGTTGTTTATTTTAGTCATCAGATTATTGATGTCCAGGGAAACAACAATGGACACGCCGATTATGGCGAAACCGTTGATTTGTCGCTCACAGTCGAAAACATAGGTCTGGCTGATGCATCCGATGTTACAGTAACAATTTCAACCAGTGATCAATACATTACAATAACCGATAATGAGGAAAATTACGGACTTCTTCCGGCTGGTGAAAATAAAACCAGCGAAGGTTTTACTTTTGAGGTAAGTCCAGATGTTCCCGATAATCGATTGGTGGAGTTTACAGTTTCGGCGGAATCTGAAGGTGAAACCTGGCAATCAACCTTTACGATAAACATTCTGGCTCCTGTAATTTCAGCAGGTTCTGCGGTAGTTGATGATGCTTCAGGCAACAACAACCACATTCCTGATCCGGGTGAAGTTTTTAATCTTAACATTTCAGTATTAAATACCGGGCACAGCAATAGTCAACCATTAACCGCAAATTTAACCTGCAACAGCAGTTATGTAACACCAAACTCTCTGGTGGCAGGACCTCATGTAATAAATCTCCTTTCAGAAACTGTGTTTGAATTTCAGAATATTGAGGTTTTGCCTGAAACTCCTCACGGAACACCGCTAATCTTTACTTTTTCAGTTATGGCAGGCGAACCTCCGCAAACAATACTTGAGCAGGAATATGCTTTTGTTGCTGGTCAGATTATCGAAGATTTTGAGTCGGGAAACTTTCTGATGCACCCCTGGTTACACAGTGGCCATTCAAACTGGACTGTAACTGACGCCATTTCTTTCGAGCAAAAGTACAGTGCGCGTTCAGGAATAATCGGGCACAATCAGGTATCTCAACTTGAAGTCAGTTACATGGTTATTGCTGCCGACAGCATTTCATTTTATCTCAAGGCTTCAACTGAAGAAGATTATGATTTCCTGAAATTCTACATAAATGATGTTTTAAAAGGTCAATGGTCAGGTGAGCAGGACTGGATGCGTGTGAGCTTTCCGGTTTCAGAAGGAAATCAAACTTTCAAGTGGACATATTCCAAAGACATGTCGGCTACCGGCGGACAGGACGCAGCCTGGTTAGATTACATTATTTTTCCTCCCGTTGATATGGGTGTCGGAATTGATGAAAATCTGGCGAAATACCCTGAAATGCATGTTTATCCGAATCCTGCAAACAATAAAACCATGCTCTATTCAGGCAAAGCCGGGCAGGGTTCATCAATACAGATTGTTGACATTTCCGGAAGAATGATCACACAATTCGTCAATATTTCGCCCGATCAGTTCATAGAAGTAAATCTTTCGGGAATAGCACCGGGAATATACTTTATAAGGAACACCGGACAAATTCCTTTAAAAACTGTTAAGTTAATCATTCAATAATCAAATCAGACATCACTTCAAACACACACACAACGTGAGAAAAAACCTGATACTTATTTCACTGGCAATGTTGTTTGCCGCACCCGGACTTTACGCCCAGAAACCTAAAAAACAGTTGTACATGCCCAATGCTCCTGTCCCTGACAAGTATAAGGTTGATACACGAATTGATAATATGTCCTACTGGAGACGCATGGCTTCGCTCGGTTTGGTTCCTGTTGCTCCGGATTATCCGGCACCCTATGGTACCTTTACCGGAAGTAAACTCACCGGTAAAAGTGTTTTAACTGACGATTCACCTGATGTACCGGTAACTACTGTTAATTCAACACAAAGTGAGAACTCAATATTTGTAGATCCAAACAACCCTTCAGCAGTTCTTAATTCAAACAATTCTACACCACGGCCTGCTTCGGGGGTTTATGGGGCCAATGATTTCTGGTCATCTGATGCAGGCAACACCTGGGGTGGGCATGTTCAGGGTGCCGGTGGCGAAAATAGTGGCGACCCTGCTACTGCTATCGGATTGAACGGCTGGTATTACGTTGGATATATTCACTCATCGGGAGGGCAGGGCGTATCCTACTCAACAAACCAGGGCAATACCTGGACACCTGTGCTTGCAGCACCTGCTCCTTCAGGTTTTAGTGCACTTCTCGACAAGAATCATATGTGGATTGACAACAGCATCAGCAGCCCGCACGAAAGCAACCTCTACGATGCATGGACCAACTTCGGCGGAAGCAACGATGCTGAAATCGAAATTATAAGGTCAACTGATCAGGGACTTACATGGTCAGCTCCGGTAAATATAAGTTCAGCGGTTAATGCCGGAAGTCACAATCAGGGTGTCAATCTTCAAACAGGGCCCAATGGCGAAGTTTATGCAATCTGGGCGATTTATGATGGCTGGCCAACCGACGAAACTGCGATTGGTATGGCTCGCTCATTCGATGGTGGAGCTACCTATCAGCCCGCAACGCGAATTATCAGCAACATCAGGGGAATCCGTAATTCGGGAACCGGCAAAAATATGAGGGTAAATGCATTCCCTACCATGACGGTTGATATCAGTAACGGACCAAACCGCGGAACAATATATGTGGTATGGCCAAACATCGGCGTTCCAGGTACTAATACCGGCAATGATATGGATATTTACATGATAAAATCTACCGATCTCGGAATCACATGGTCAACACCTTCAAAAGTGAATCAGGATGCCTCAGGTCTGGGCAAAAAGCATTATTTCCCATGGATTACCTGTGATGCCACAAATGGAAACCTGAGTGTAATTTATTATGATGACCGCAATGTCTCATCAACACAATGCGAAGTATATGTTTCGAACTCCTCCGATGGAGGCGCAACATGGGAAGACATGAAGGTAAGCGATGTATCCTTTACACCGCAGCCCATTTCGGGGCTTGCAACCGGATATTTCGGCGATTATCTCGGCATTCATGCATACGGTCGTTGGGTATATCCCGTTTGGACCGACAACCGTCAGGGTTTTGCAATGACTTATGTGTCTCCATTCCAAACCGGCCCTCCGCCAAACCAGCCATGGGTTATTTACCAATCTCATCAGGTAAACGATGCCGTTGGAAATGGGAATGGATTGCTCGACTATGGCGAAAGCCTTCATCTGAACATTACGCTTGAAAACATAGGTGATCAGCCGGCAACTGCGGTAACATCAACCCTTTCAACCGATTCTCCTTTCATTACAATTACTGATGCAACCGAGTTGTTTGGTAATTTTGAAGTAGGTGAAATCAGAACAATTACTTCTGCTTTTGCATTGAGCGTTTCAGCTGCAATTCCCGATGGTGAAATTGTGAGTTTTACCATTACATCGGTGGATAATGCGGACAGTACTTTCATCAGCAATTTTAACATCGAAGCACATGCACCTGCATTGCAGGCCGGAACGCTCACAATAAATGATGCAACCGGAAACGGAAATGGACGCCTTGATCCGGGTGAAACTGCCACAATTACAATTTCTACATATAACCCGGGAGATTATGTGGCCAATGCGGCTTCAGGACAGTTAACTACATCCAGCCCTTTTGTCAGCATTACCAATTCAGTAGCTGAGCTCGGCAACATTGAACCCGGATTTTTAAATGCTGTTGGTGCTCAGTTTGAGGTTGTTGTTGATCCTTTAACACCAATCGGTCACTCAGTAAGCTTTAATTACACAGCAACTTCAGGATTGATAACAATAAACAAAACCTACAATACACCGGTTGGTCTCATTCTTGAAGACTGGGAAACAGGCGGTTACGAATCCTTTGAGTGGGAATTTGCCGGAACATCACCCTGGGCAATTGCTACCGACCAGGTTTATGAAGGCACCTACAGTTCAGCCTCGGGATCAATTGGAGATAACAGGAATTCGGAAATGAAAATATCGTATAATGTGATGAGTAACGATACCATTTCATTTTACTTTAAGGTTTCTTCTGAAGCGAGCTACGATTTTCTGAATTTCTATATCGGAAGCACCATGCGTGGACAATGGTCGGGTGAAGTTGACTGGCAGCAGGTAAAGTTTGCAGTTGCTCCAGGTCCGCAAACTTTCAGATGGGTTTACAGCAAAGACGGTTCAGTTGTAAGTGGAAGCGACAAAGCCTGGGTCGATTTTATTATCTTCCCTGCGCCACTTCAAACCACTGCTTTTGCAGGAACCGATGCGTTTGCCTGTGGTTCTGACGCAGTTCTTCTTAATGGAACGGCAACCAATTATACTTCTGTGCTTTGGTCAACAGCAGGTGACGGATCTTTTGAAGATGCATCGCAACTCAGCACATTCTATACTCCCGGAGCGAATGATATCTCCACAGGAAATACAATTCTCAGCCTTACTGTTAATGGTCCGGAAGGTCAGATTATGACCGACAATATGACATTAACTTTTAACACTCCGGCAATAGTTTCGGCAGGAGCTGCAGCTGTAATTTGTACAGGAGCCGATCTGGCATTAAATGGAAGTGGCGAAAATTATGTTATAATAAACTGGCTAACTTCAGGTGATGGCGTATTTTCCGATCCCGCAACCCTGAACCCTGTTTATACGCCGGGAACTTCTGATATTGAAAATGGCGGAGCAACACTCACTTTAGTCGGAATTTCTGCAATTCCATGTGCCGATGCAGTAAGCGAGCTTACCTTCACTCTGCTTCCGGCTCCTGTAGCCTCTTTGAGTGGAGATACTCTGGTTTGTGCCGGGTCACCTGTGCCGGTAACACTTCAATTGACAGGAACGGCCCCATGGACAATTGATATGGAAGGTTACGGTACATTTCTGGCAACAGACACCCCTCATATTTTTTCTGTTTCTCCGGCAAGTTCTCAGCTATACCAGATTATATCTGTGATAGATGGAAACAATTGTGCAGGCAGTGGTGAAGGCTCTTTCATGGTTAATGTAAATCCATTGCCTTCATTGCATCTCGTTTCTGATACAATCGCCTGTGTTAATCATGTTGTTACACTTACTGCTCAGACAGTTGGAGAAGTTGATTACTTATGGATGCCCGGAAATTATGTATCACAAAGTATAAGTGTTGACACAACAGGTGTTGGGTCAGGCACCCACACCTGGACAGTCAGTGTTACAGATGCCAATAATTGTATCTCCGAGGCTTCAGCCAATGTAACTTTCAACGAATGTACCGGCATTGAAGAAACCGGAAGCAGCAATATAGGCATATACCCCAATCCGTCTCAGGGAAACTTCGTACTTCGCTTCAGCAGGACTCCTTCAAACCCTGTTAGTCTGACTATCTCAGATGCCTCAGGCAAAGAGGTTTACAATATGAAGAATACCGTCATAACTACAAATGAACTCAGAATTTTCAATACAGGGCTCACCCCCGGGGTTTATCTGATTAAAGTTGCTGAGACTAACATTATTTCAACTATCAGACTGATTGTAAAATAATTACCTTTTTTGCAGAACATGAAAAAGGGCATTCCTCGGTTTGCCCTTTTTTTATTTTTAATCTATATAAATAGACGGTTTTTTTTCTAAAAGTGGTCTTTGTTTCTATTTTTAATTATTTTTGCGCGGGATGCAAGTTCTTTCATTATCAGTTCCTTAATATGGCTGATGAGTAAATTTTTTTCACACATTCTTCAATTAACTACAACACATGAAAACAACTTTACAAAGGTTTTTTTCGAAAAGTACTGTAGGATCAGTAGCATTGGCACTTTTACTGACCTTAACTTTTCTAAGCGTTTCAGCTACCGAACATCGCTATACCGATAGCTGGGGCAAACAGGGACTAAGTCTGAACCGTCAGGGATCAGATGGTGTCAGTTTGAACTTCTCAATTCAGGAGTTCCGTTTCACTGAGCGTAATATCAATGGAACAAACATGACAGGAATAGAGTTCTCTGAATCATTTCTTCAGAACGAAGAAGGATCGCCTGATTTGCCTGGCTTTGGAAGGTATATTGCCATTCCAAATGGAGCAACACCGATACTGGAAATTGTTAATATGCGTACTGAACGCTTTGTAAATGTTGAAATTGCTCCGGCTCCGAGAATTCCACTCGATACAGACCAGAGCCCTTTACATTTCGAAAAAAATCAGGCAATCTATACACAAAACGCATTTTATCCTTCACAACCTGTATCGCTTGGCGAGTACAGCAAAATCAGAGGAGTAGATGTGGCAATGCTTGGAATTACCCCTTATCAATACAATCCGGTAACCAAAGAGTTAATCGTATACCGCGATATTGAAATCAACATTCGTTTTGAAGGCGGAAGCCGTCAGTTTGGTGAAGAAAAGTACCGCAGCCATTACTGGGATGCAATTATGGAAGATGCGATTTTCAATTATACATCTCTTCCCGAAATAGATTACAGTGCAAGGGCGCACAATTACAACAGAAGCACCGGTTGGGAATATCTGATTATTGTTCCAAACGATGCTATTTTCTCTCAGTGGGCTGATTCAATCAAGAAATTCCGCACCGAAGAAGGTATCTACACTGGAATTGTAAAGCTATCTGACATTGGAACCAATGTGAGTGCCGCAATGCTGGAGACTTACATAAACAATGCATACAACACCTGGGACATTCCTCCGGTAGCCGTATTGTTGCTTGGCGATTATGGCACAGCATCACAAAACAGCAACAGCATAACATCACCGATATATGATAACTATTGTGTTTCTGACAACATTCTTGCCGACGTTAGCGGCAATCATATGCCCGACATTATTTTTGCCAGAATAACTGCACAGAATGCAGCACAGCTTGAGTCAATGATCGGACGTTTCCTTAAATATGAGCGCAATCCTCCAACCAATCCATCCTTCTACGCCAACCCAATTACTGCCCTGGGCTGGCAGACCGAGCGCTGGTTTCAGATTTGCTCTGAAACTGTTGGTGGTTTCTGGAAAAATTCATTGGGAAAAACTCCGGTTCGTATCAACGAAATCTATTCAGGAACTCCTGGAAATACGTGGTCAACTGCTCAGAATACTTCAACAGTTGTTGGTGTTTTCGGTCCAAATGGACTTGGTTATATTCCCGCATCACCTGCTTCAATGGGTAACTGGAGTGGCGGAAATGCAACAATGATTAACAATGCCATGAATTCAGGGTCATTTATGCTGATGCACCGCGACCACGGAATGGAAACCGGTTGGGGCGAGCCTGCATATACCAATGGAAACATGAGCGGATTAACAAATACAGATCTTTGCTTTATTCTTTCAATCAACTGCCTTACAGGAAAATATAACTGGAGCAGTGAAAGTTTCACAGAAAAATTCCATCGTCTGACAAATTTGGGGCAACCTGTAGGTGCTCTTGGTCTGATTGCTGCTTCTGAAGTATCCTATTCTTTTGTAAATGACACTTATGTATGGGGAATGATTGACAATATGTGGCCAACCTTTATGCCTCAGTATGGTTCAAATCCCGGTTCACGTGGAATTTTGCCTGCTTTTGGTAATGCGGCTGGAAAATACTTCCTGCAACAATCAAACTGGCCATACAATACCGGCAACAAGCAGGTTACTTATCACCTGTTCCACCATCATGGTGATGCCTTCCTGCGTGTTTGTTCTGAAGTTCCGCAAACCATTAGCGCAACCTATGAGCCTACTATTTTTGAAGGAGAAACAATGGTTACCATTATTGCTTCACCAAATTCAAAAATTGCCCTGACTGCCAACGGAATTATTCTTGGAACTGGTGTTACCGGATTTGTAACTACAGTTGAAATTCCTATTCCTGCTCAAAGTGAAGGAACCCGAATTAAAGTGGTTATTACCCGCGAAAACTGCAACAGATACGAAGGCTGGATTGACGTTGTGCCTATGATTACATCTGCTGTTGCAGGCGAAGACATCACAATCTGTGAAGGTTCAGAACATCAACTCGCAGGAGCAGCTTATAATTATACTTCGCTGCTTTGGTCAACTAATGGTACAGGTACATTCAATGATCCTACTATTATTGATCCAATATACTCTCCTTCATCAGAGGATATTGCTCAGGGTGCAGTAATGCTTTCACTTACCGCTTCAAATCCGGCAACCAGTGATTCAACAGATTATATGACTTTATCATTTAGACTTGCTCCTGTTGTCTTTGCCGGAAATATTGCCAGTTTGTGCGCCGGAAGCAGTTTTTCTGCAGCCGATGCTACTGCCGAAAATTATATAGGAATGACATGGTCAACAAGCGGAACAGGTACATTTGATGATGTTACTTCAATGAATCCACGTTATGTTCCTGGTGCCGAAGATATTGAAGCCGGAGAAGTTACCATAACTCTATCGGCATGGAACGATATCTGCGACCCTGTTGAATCTCATGTTCAACTGCTTATTCACGCATTGCCTGAGCCAACTGTTGCCGGCCCTGTTTCAGCTTGCCAGTTTCAGTCAGACTTAATTTATGCAGCAGGTACTGAAACCAATTCTTACCTGTGGGAAGTCACCGGAGGAACTATTACAGACGGTCAGAATACCGCTGCTATTACAATTACCTGGGATGAGCCGGGAACAGGGGTTATTGCCATGACTGAAATAAATGAATTTGGTTGTGATCAGACAGCAAATTTTGAAGTGGTTATTAACGCAGCACCAAGTCCTGCCATTGATGGAAACGCAAGAGTTTGTGCCAACAGCGGACAAGTTGTTTACTCAACTCCTGTGGTTGAAGGTAACACTTACGAATGGTCAGTTACTGGTGGCGAGATTGCTGCAGGAGTTAACACGAATGAAGTGATCGTCAATTGGGGTGAAAACGGAAATGGTATCCTCTCTTTGCTGGAAACCAGTACAACAACTACCTGCTCAGCTCAGGCAGAATACAATGTAATGATCAGTTCTCCCAATACAAGCCTTGGAGCAGATACAACCATCTGTCTTACCCATAATTTAACGCTCACCGGTGAAGCCGGATTTGCATCCTATGCATGGTCAAACGGTGCAAATACTCAAAGCATACAGTTAAGTGGTGAAGCTCTCGGTATCAGTTCAACTCCCTATACTGTAACAGTTACTGATGAGTTTGGCTGCGAAGGAGTAGCTACCATAATGGTTGCTGTTGAAGCATGTGCCGGAATTGAAGAGCCTGTAATTAACACAGGAATTTCAATCTTCCCTAATCCAAACAAAGGTGATTTTACCCTTGAGATCAGCAATGCAGCTGCAGGAAATGCAGTTATCAGCATAGTAAATGCCAGCGGTGAAGTTCTCTACAAAAAGAGTATTGTTGTCAGTCAGAAACTGCACAAAGAAAACATCAACCTGACCATCAGCAGTGGTGTTTACTTTATACGTGTTGAATCAGTCAATGGCACAAGTATTCAAAAACTTGTTATCAAATAACTCAGGTTATACTGAAATAAAAGCCCGCCCGAAAAGCGGGCTTTTTTCATTTTAACGACACTTGATTACAAATGCAGCATCAATCAATTAAATTATTACTTTAGCTTTAAAACTAAAAGTAGTTTTCAGGGTTTCAATCTTAAAGAATAAAACACTCAAATGGCCGGTTCCGAAAAACCCAAAATCCTTATTGTTGATGATATCGAGGTAAATCTTATTCTTTTGGAGACAGTCCTGAGAAAGGAGAATGCCACCATATTAAAGTCAACTTCAGGTCCCGAAGCCATAGAAATATCAGCAGTTAACGAACTGGCAATCATCATTCTCGATGTGTCAATGCCTGGTATGAATGGAATCGAAGTAGCTGAACGTATCAGGATGCAGGAGAATAATCTTCTTACACCAATTATTTTCATTTCTGCAATAATGTATGATCAGCGCAGCATTGTTCAGGGATATCAGGCCGGAGCAGTTGATTATCTGACCAAACCTTTTCAGAATGAAGTTTTGCTGGGGAAAGTAAGAATGTTTCTGAAAATTCATCAGCAAAACAGAGAAATCCAACACACCAGTCTTGCATTGAAGGAAAGTGTTGCCCGATATCAGAAAGCCGAACAAACCCTTTTGTTCAGGTATCAGCTTGAACGTATAGTTTCTTTGGCATCAGCAAGATTCTCAGGAAAATTTGATCCGGATAGTTCTATTCAGTTTATGTTGATTGATCTTGCACAGCTGCTGAATGCCAATGATGCTTCATACTTTACCATCGGAGATCAGAAACCAGGAAATCTTATTTCATCAGCAGGCAATGCCAGCATTGAAATTCCGACACCTGCCGGTCCATTTATTCAGGAACTTTTCTCAAAAAGAGACAGCAGCAATATTCTGATTCATTTTCTTACCCTTGAAAATCATTGGTATAGTCCCGGCAAGGGATTGGAAACCGGCAACGACGAAAAGAGTGTTGCAATTCCTGTAAATCTGTCGGAAAAACCTTATGGCTGTATTCTGATAAGAGGTTGTACAGAGCTTGATCTTCTCGAACCCCAGGATATTTATTCTCTTGGAGTTTTTGGAACCATTACCGGAAATGCACTTGAAAGAGCAGCCACAAGAATTGCCCTTGAAAAAAGTGAGCTGAAATACCGCAGTTACATTGAAAATGCGCCCAATGGTATTCTGGTTGTGGATGCTAGCGGTAAGATTCTGGAATCAAATGCTGTTTCGTCACTTCTTTTTGGCTTAAGTGCCCATGAAATACAACTCCGGTCTCTAAATGAATTGCTTGATCCTGAAAAGCTTTCAGGTCAGTTTCCAAAATTCACAGGACTGATTTACGGAGAAAGGAATCAGGCAGAATTTATTGTAACAATTGGGAAATCAAACCTGATCATAAGGGCCGAAAGTGTAAGACTTCCGGATGGAAATTATCTGATCTTTTGTTCCGACATTACTGCAACCCGCGATATGGAAAAGCATCTGATTCATACCGAAAGAATGGTAGGAATAGGTGAAATGGCAACAGGAATCGCACACGAAATCAACCAGCCGCTAAACACCATCTCCTTTGGAATCGACAACCTGATGCATGCCATTTCATCCAAACAGGCAGATGAAAATTATATAAAGGAAAAGTCGCGCAAAATATTTGAGGGCATTCACCGCATGAGAACCATAATTGATCATGTAAGAACCTTCTCAAGAAGCAATGACGACTGCATCAGTTCTATTTTCAGTCTCAACGAAAGTATTACCAATGCTTTATCACTTGTAAATGAGCAGTTCAAGAATCAAGGCATTGAAATTAACACCAGGCTCTCACCGGATCAGGATGTTTCCATCAATGGGAACACATATAAGATGGAACAGGTAATCCTTAATCTGCTTTCCAATTCGAGGGATGCACTTGAAGAAAAGAAACAACAGATAAAAGTGCCATTTACCCAAACCATTGACATTTTAAGTTCAGGGAATCAGGAAAAAATTGAAATCAAAGTCACCGACAACGGGAATGGAATACCTTCAGAGCATCTTGAACATATTACAGCTCCATTCTACACTACCAAAGAACCTGGAAAAGGAACCGGACTGGGACTAGCCATTTCATATGGAATAATCAGGGAGCATGATGGAGAAATCAATTTCAGCAGCGAACCTGGAAATGGTACTACTGTTTCATTGATATTTCACCGAAACTTAAAGACTGCGGATAAATAAACCAATACCGGATATCATGGCTAAAATGAAATTAAGGGTACTGATACTCGATGACGAAACCGATTTTGCAGACGAACTGAAAGAGTTTCTCGTACTTCGCGATTTTGAAGTATATACAGCAAATACACCCGGAGAGGGTTTTGAAAGTCTCAGGCGCAGACCTTACGATCTGATGATTCTTGACATCAGGCTTCCGGGCATGAGTGGACTTGACATACTTATTCAGGTCAGGAAGCTTTATCCTTCAATGGAAGTGATTATTATTTCGGGGCATGGTGATATGGACACTGTAATACAGGCCATGCGCGATGGCGCAATTGATTATCTGAGAAAACCATTCCGGCACATTGACATACAGCTTGCCATTGAGCGTACAGAAAAATATCTGAAGCTATACCGGCAGTTTCGTGAAATTCAGGATCAGCACTCACTGATATCTTCAGAACTGGAGCGAATGATCGACCGTAACTTTATCGGAGAAAGCCGCCCCATACGACAGGTGCTTGAGCTGGCCAGCACAGCAGCTAAATATCCCAATACGAATGTCCTCATTACCGGCGAAAGTGGCACCGGTAAAGAAATTATTGCCCGCATTATTCACTATGCCAGCGAACAGCGAAACCATACTTTTTGTGCAGTCAACAGCAGTGCAGTTTCTGATTCGCTGCTCGAAAGCGAATTCTTCGGGCATGTAAAAGGCTCATTTACCGGTGCTATTAATGATAAAAAAGGTTATTTCGAAGTAGCCAACGGAGGAACTCTTTTTCTTGACGAAATAGCTGATATGCCATTTGCGCTGCAGGCGAAATTGCTTCGGGCAATTGAAGAAAAAAAGATTAAAAAAGTGGGAGGAAATGAGGAGATACAGGTAGAGTTCCGGATTATTGCCGCTACCAATCACAATGTTGAGAATCTTATCGAAAGCAGACAATTCAGGCTCGACCTTTTCCACAGGTTAAATACCCTCACCATCAATATCCCGCCTCTGCGCGAAAGGCCCGAAGATATTGAACCTCTGCTCAGATATTTTGTAAATTTCTTTGCAGGAAAACTAAATAAAGCCATTCCGAAAATAAGCTCACAACTTACCGAAACCATAAAGGAATACGATTTTCCGGGCAATGTGCGCGAACTCAGGAATATGGTTGAACGAGCAATGATATTCTGTAATACGCAAACCCTGAGTCCCATAGATTTTCAGTTCTCCGACAAAAAAGGTGGAAAATCAACAAAAGCCATTGTGCTCAATCTTGAAGAACAGGAGCAAAATATGATTCTTGCAGCACTTAACGAATGTGGTTACAATCAGGTGATGGCTGCCAAAATGCTGGGCATCTCCCGCGATTCGCTCATCAGACGGATGAAAAAATTCAATATCAAAATTATGAAAGAGTAAATTGGCAGATGATTGCCTATTTGCTGCAGATCAGTTGATGTTTAATTATATTTCATTGTAAAGCAACGAGTTATAGCTACAATCTTACTTACTCAATTGCACCTGAATTTCTTTGCTCAATTTTCCCTATCAAATCAAGTGGAATTCTTTTCAGGTCAGATTTTCTGTATTCGGTTACTGAAACCCCGGTAACCTGCCTGAACTGATTGGAAAGGTAATGAACAGAACTATATCCGAGCTGAATGGCGATTTCACTCAGGGTAAGTTCATCATAATCAATCAACTCCTTAGCTTTTTCTATTTTATGGAGAATAATGTATTTTTCGAGTGTAATGTGCTCAACTTTTGAAAATAAGGCAGATAAATAGGTATACGATAAGCCAATGCGCTCAACGAGATAATCTGAATTCCGGATGATTGAATTAACATTTCCGGCTTTATGAATAAGCTCAATTACCGCACTTTTGATTCTATCAACCAGCTGATCGTCGCGGGTTATGGCAGGTTCGAATCCGTTTGCAGTCAGCAAATCAATGTAAAAAGCCTTGTTATGCAGCATCGGATCATACAAAAAATCAATCTTTCCTAATTGAATCTCTTTTATTTTAGCACCGGCAGCTTCCATTAACTGAGTGATTATCTGCATACAGCAGCTGCATGTCATGTTTTTGGGATGCAAAGTCGAAAAAACAAAATGATCAGGTTTGTGGTCTCTAATATCCATTTTGGATTTAAGTTTCAGAAATGAAAAAGGAAAGTCTTAGGTTAAGACACAAAAATTCTGATAAACCAGCATCCTTTCTGAGAAATAATAAGCAGTTGATTCGTAAAAATACGCAACTAAGCAAAACAATTCAACAATAAATTGTTAAAATTGCAGTTTAATATGAGCCCGGGCAAAAGCTCAAAAATCAAATTTACTGAAAATGAAAAAATTATTATTCCCAGCTATAGTTATTCTGGTTCTGTTGAGCTTTCCGGTTCTGAAAGTAACCGGACAGGAAATTGGTATCGGCGAATGGCGCGATCATCTTCCTTACCGAAAAGTTATTGCTATTGCTGAGGGCGAGAATTTAGTCTACGCAGCTACTCCTTACAGCCTTTTTTATTTTGACAAGACCGATAACAGTCTGAACAGGCTCAATAAAATAAACGGATTAAGCGATGTTGGCATTAGTCATATGGCATATAATGCTGCGACTAAAACCCTTGTGATAGCTTACACCAATGCGAATATTGATTTGATTAAAGATGGAAAAATTATCAATCTGTCGGATATCAAACGCAAACCCATACTTGGGAACAAAACAATAAACCGGATAACATTTATCGGGGAAAGAGCCTACCTCTCCTGCGGGTTTGGAATTGTGGTGCTTGACATTGAAAAGGAAGAATTTCCTGAGCCCATTTACTACATAGGTAGTCAGGGAAGTGCAGTAAATGTGAATGATATTGCCTATAATCCTGCTGATTCAATAATATATGCAGCTTCAGACGGAGGAATTTATTACGCTTCTTTTTACGGATCGAATCTGGCTAATTTTGCCGAATGGACCCGCGAAACCGCTTTTATTCTTCCTTCAGGACCTTTTAATCATATAGCAGCGCTAAATAACCGGATATACATCAACAAAAAAGGGCCATCCTATTCTACGGATGCAATGTTTGTGAAAATTAACGGCGAATGGCAGAAATTTGATGAAGCCAACACTTCAAATCGTTTTAGTATGAAGGTTTTCAATAACCTACTGGTTGTTTGCAATAATCTTGCTGTTGATACCTATAAACCTGATGGTGTGCTGAATTACAGGTATTACTCCTACAATCCGGGCAATATCTTTCCTAAGGATGCTTTTCTTGATAGTGATAATAACATGTGGATAGCCGATGAATTTGAAGGACTTACGAAAATTTCACCAACAACAGGAACTGAAAAGTTTCTGCCCGATGGTCCCGATTTTCCGGATGTATATGCAATGTCATCAGGTGGAAATGATGTGTGGATTGTTCCCGGAGGCAGAAATTCATCATATGGCGGACTTTACAGGCAAGCAAGATTTACCGGGTTCATGAACGGACAATGGAAAACGATCAACAATAAACAGGATCCTTTTCTCAGCGAACTACGTGATATTCTGAGTGTAGCTGTTGATCCTTCAAACAGCAGCCGGGTATATCTGGGAACCTGGGGTTACGGACTTCTTGAATACGTAAACGGAGAGTTCAGTCAGCAATTTATCAGCGAAAACAGCAGCCTGGAAGGTGCAACCTTTGAAAATACATGGATTGGCATTGGTGGAATTGCTTTTGATGATCAGAATAATATGTGGGTAACAAATTCAAGTGCACCATCTGTACTTTCTGTTAAACGCAGCAGCGGTACCTGGCAATCATTCAATCTTGGTTCAGCTGCAACCGGCGTGGATATGGGCCGTGTTATGGTTGATAAAAGCAATCAGAAATGGCTTATGCCACGCGATCATGCGCTGATTGTATTTAATGATAATAACACCGAGACTACTGCTGATGATAAAGTGAAACGCCTTACTTCGGCAGTCGGAAATGGTAATCTTCCCGGATCTTTTGTTCAATGCATGGCAACCGACAGAGATGGATTGGTGTGGATTGGTACCAACGAAGGTGTGGCAGTATTTTATTCGCCTGACAATGTTTTCGGATCCCAGAATTTTGATGCACAACGTATTCTGATCGAACAGGATGGCTACGGACAATATCTTCTCGAAACAGAATCAGTTACATCAATCGCTGTTGATGGTTCAAACCGCAAATGGTTCGGAACCGACAGAGCAGGCGTATTTCTTATGTCGGCAGATGGCACAAAAGAGATTCTTCACTTTACCGAAGAAAACAGCCCGCTATTAAGTAATTCTATTACTGATATTACCATCAACGATGCAGGAGAAGTATTTTTCGGAACTTCATCTGGTGTAATTTCTTACCGCAGCGAATCGGTTCCTCCTCAGATTGATCTGAAAGATATTGTGGTGTTCCCAAATCCGGTTCGCGAAAGTTACAACGGTAGCATCGCAATCCGGGGTTTGGTTGAAGGCTCAAGCGTTAAGATTACTGACATAAGTGGTAATATAGTGTTTTCAACCATGAGCGAAGGCGGACAGGCATTGTGGAATGGTTTGAATTACAGTGGCGACAGGGTTAAAACAGGCGTTTATCTCGTTTATGTTACCAATACTGACGGTTCAAAAACCAAGGTCACAAAAATCATGTTTATCAACTAAAGGATTGTTGTGGTTGAGGTTCCGTAAAATTCAGAACCGTTTTAATCGACTTACTGATCCATCCTGAATTTTCAAATCTGAACCAGCTGATTGATTTTTTGGATCGATCAGTTGATCTGTTCCATTAAATTTACAGATTACATTCTCTTTGACCATGTTATTCATGGAGTCAAATAAATGCGTGCATTTCTGTTTGATTTCTATACCTGTGCTGTGTTTGTATTATTCACAACAGAGAGGTTTTCAGGTTCTGCTCAATCGAATTTCTGCATTATTTTACCTTTTACCTTAACATAATTGCTTTGATTCTGTTTCTATATGTATAATCCCAAAAACAATCAGATATGGATAATCTACTTATTAAAACGCTGCTCAATGCTTTTGAAGCAGAAGCAGACAATAAGGTCGATAATGGCATCGGTAAACCATTCATTACCATTTCGCGTGAATTTGGGTGCCAGGCAAACCTCCTGTCAGAATACATAATTAAAGAAATTTCCCGAAAGGGTATTTACTGGCAGATGGTTAACAAAGAAATTCTGCAGGAAACAGCCAATGAATTGAAAATCCATCCTGAAAAGATTGAGAGCGTAGTTTCGGATGAAAACCGCAATATGCTGGATGAAATTTTTGATGCCGCATCGGCAAAGTACTACAAAAGTGACAGAAAGATCAGGCAGACTATTGCTACAGTTGTAAATTCTTTTGCAATGCAAGGGAATGTAATTATTGTAGGAAGAGCTGGGGCCGCAATAACCCGCGGATTACCCAACGGTCTGCATATTAAGCTTACAGCTCCGGTAACCTGGCGGCTCGACTCTGTGATGTCGAGGCACAAACTCTCACGTGAAGATGCATTTAAACATGTAGCTTCAACCGATCATAAAAGGTATAAACTTTACCGCGATTACATGAAAGGTACTCAGGATATTGACGGGCTGTTCGATGTCGGATTCAACTGCAGCAAAGTCACGCACAGGGAAATAGCCCGTTTGGTTGTTACTCTTATGGAAGAACGCAAAATGATCTGAGAAGATTGTAATGAAAATCTGATTACTGTTTTTCCAGACATTAGCTGAAAACCAAAAACTACTTTATTGCAGTTACAATTGCAGTAGCTCCAAGCAGCATTGGTATTCCTGTAACTTTTTGAAACCCTGACTTCAGCAAAACGTCTGATATTTCAGGAATTGAATAATAATGATTGGCCGAATATGCCAGGTAATCGTAGGCTGGTCTGTTTCCAGATATCATTCCTCCAATGGGAGCTGTAATATATTTCTGGTAAAAGTGATACCCCGATCTTACGATTTTATTCTCCGGCTGACTGGTTTCCACAATCACAAAACGTCCTCCAGGCTTTAACACCCTGAGGACTTCCTGAATATGCAACTGTGCATCAGGATTTTCGAAAGTAAGATTCCGGAAACCAAACGAGATTCCGATTGAATCGAAAAAATTATCCTCAAAAGGCATTTTCCCGGCATCGCCCTGAATCAGTTTTACCCGGTCTTTACCGAAAACGGCAACTTTCTCATTTGCCCTTGCGAGCATGGTATGGCTAAAATCAAGTCCATAAAGTTCGGTGCTTTCGGGTGCATTCCTGGCGATGTGCATCATCAGATCAGCCGTGCCGCAGCATAGATCAAGAACGCGCGAAGGCTCGTTTTCCAATACCTTTGCTGCGGTTTTCCTGCGCCATCCCTCATCAAGATTTAAAGTGAGGATGCGGTTGAGTATATCGTACTTCGGAGGTACTTCGGTAAATATCTGTTGTGTCGGGCGAAAGCCCTTTTCGTCGCGGAACATTCTTTCTTATTAATTATTGCGTTGCAAAGTTACAAAGTTTATGGCGAAAGGTCTGATAAGAGTTAAATGCCTTCTACAAAGCAAGGTTCAATTTTCAAAGCAGGAATAACTAAAATCAGCAAGTCAGGGTTTGACTAATTGAAAACAAACGTTTTGCAAAAACAAGCTAAAATCAAGTCAAGCCCTGACTTTCAACGAGTCATCGATATTCTTGCGGATTTTAGGGAATACATTAATTTTCACCACATTTTCAATTTAAAATTATCATCAGATTGAACCAATTTCATACTTTTGTACCAACCCTAAAAATACTCTGACATGCGTAACATTATCATTTTCATGGCTATGGCAACACTGTTTGCCATAGGAGGCTGCAGCAAGAAGCAAGCGGCTGTTACCGATGAACCCGTAAAAGCATTTATTGAACAAACGACTGTGGAAAAAGTTATCAAAGCACTCACCGATTTGCATGGCAACGATGCAAAATTCCGTATTGAAAGAGGAGTAAAACAGGTTGCAGAACTCTGGCGCGAAAGTGACGGAACTACGGCTGATTTTGAAGTTTTCTGTACCGAAAATTTCCTGGCTGAAGATTCAGCACTTGAAAACCTTTACACAAAACTAGAACGCAATTTTGAGGTATTCAACGGCTACTTCCACAAAATGGATGTTATGCTGAAAGAGCCTCTGCACATTGAAGGTCCTGAAATTGAGCCGGTTGATATGATGTTTGGCAGTTATAATCCTGCAGCACATCTTACCGATGATTTTTTTAACAACAAAATCGCATTCCTTACCGCGCTGAACTTTCCTTTCTATTCACTAAAAGAGAAAACCGACCTTGGTGTTAACTGGAGCCGGAGAGATTGGGCTTATGCACGTATGGGCGACCGTTTTACTTCGCGTGTTCCGGCTGAAATCATTCAGAATGCATCACAAATTCTTACTGCGGCAGATACCTATATTTCGGAATACAACATTTTCATGGGCAAGCTGCTGAACGAAAAAGGAGAAACCCTTTTTCCGGATGATATGAAACTGATTACTCACTGGGGATTGCGCGATGAACTGAAATCGAATTATGCAGGCGAAAACGGACTGGTGAAACAGCAGATGATTTACACCGTTATGAAACGCATTATCGATCAGAGTATTCCGCAACAGGTAATAAATAAAGGCGATTACACCTGGAACCCGATTGAAAATAAAATCTTTAAAGATGGTGCGGAGGCAACTGCAACTCCGGAGCCAGACAAACGCTATGAAGTTCTGCTCAATAATTTTCATGCAATGAAAGCCATTGATGCTTACAATCCGAATTTCCCAACATACATCAGCAGGGCATTTGAGGGTGGAATGGAAATTCCGCAGGAGGATGTTGAGCGTTTGTTTACCGAATTTGTATCATCTGCACAGGTGAAAGAAGTTGCCGAATACATCAGCAGTCGTCTTGGTCGCCCCTTGCAGCCATTCGATATCTGGTACAACGGATTTAAATCGCGCGGTGGTGTTCCTGAGGAACAGCTCACTGCCATCACTTCAAAAAAGTATCCCAATCCCAAAGCCTTTGAAGCCGATCTGCCGAACATTCTGGTAAAACTGGGATGGGATGAGCAAAAAGCCGCAGAAATTACTTCTTTGATTTCTGTTGACCCATCGCGCGGAGCAGGTCATGCATGGGGTGCTGAAATGCGCAACGACATTGCTCGCCTGCGTACCCGTATCGGAGCAAACGGCATGGATTATAAAGGCTATAACATTGCAATACATGAATTCGGGCACAATGTGGAACAGACAGTAACCATAAACGATGTGGATTATTATATGCTGCAAGGTGTTCCGAATACCGCTTTTACCGAAGCGGTTGCTTTTCTTTTCCAGAAACGCGACCTGGAGTTGCTTGGATTACCAAATGCCGATCCCAATAAAGATCATATGATGGCATTGGACAACTTCTGGGGAAGTTACGAAATAATGGGTGTATCACTTGTAGATATGAAAGTTTGGAAATGGATGTATGCCAATCCTGAAGCCACTCCTGCTCAGTTGAAGGAAGCTGTTATAGCTGCTGCCAAAGAAGTGTGGAACAGTTATTATGCGCCGGTGCTTGGCGGAAACGATGAGCCCATACTTGCCATATACTCTCACATGATCGATAACCCGCTTTATCTTTCAAATTACCCAATGGGTCACATTATTGAATTTCAGGTAGAGCAGCAGGTAAAAGGAAAGCCACTGGCTGCAGAATTTGATCGCATGTACACACAAGGCCGCCTGATTCCACAAACCTGGATGAAAGGTGCAGTCGGACAGGAAATTGCCATTGAGCCAACCCTGAATGCCGCTGCCGAAGCACTGAAAGCCTTGAAATAGGTTCTTTAGAATTGTGTTTGTCGAACACAAACGTGAGAACGAAGCGAACGTTGTAAGTAAAAATTCGACCTAACAAGTCTTCTTTCGACTTGTTAGGTCTTCTTGAGTTTTTAACAGTCAACAAAACTTTTCTGTGAAGAATCCCTTATTTTCTCCGGACAACAATGATCTTTTTAAAACTATTCATTTGATAATCTGTTAGAAACCAATAAAACCTGATATAACATGCAAACCATACTCGGTGCCGGTGGCGCTATAGGCAAAGAACTTGCCATTCAACTGCATACTTACACAAACGATATCCGGTTAGTAAGCCGAAACCCCAAAGCGGTGAATAATAGCGATCAGCTGATGTCAGCAGATCTGACATCTGCCAGCCACGTTGACCGCGCCGTGGAAGGATCAGATATAGTTTATCTGGTAGTTGGCATTGAATATAAGGCCAGTGTCTGGCAGAAACAGTGGCCGCTCATCATGCGCAATGTAATTGATAGCTGCAAAAAGAACGGGGCAAAACTCGTATTTTTTGACAATGTATATATGTATGATCGTGATTTCCTCGCAAATATGACCGAAGAAATACCCACAAGACCAACCAGCCGGAAAGGAGAAGTAAGAACACAGGTGGTACAGATGCTGCTTGATGAAATGAAATCCGGTAAGATAACGGCTCTTATCGCCCGATCTGCTGATTTTATCGGACCAACGAACAGTGTGCTGGTAGAGATGGTTTATAAAAACTTCATTAAAGGAAAAAAAGCCAACTGGTTTTCAAAAACTGATAAAATTCACAGCTTCACAAATACAATCGATGCAGCCCTGGGAACCGCCAAACTTGGAAATGCCCCCGATGCTTATGGTCAGATATGGCATTTGCCGACTTCTGATGCCAGACTTACCGGAAAAGACTGGATTACTTTGTTTGCCAATGAAATGGGTGTTGAACCAAAAATCAGTGTCCTTCCCGACTGGATGCTGGCAATTTTGGGACTGTTTATTCCTGTGCTTAAGGAGATGAAAGAAATGAATTACCAGTATGACCGGGATTATTTCTTTAACAGCAATAAGTTCAATAATCGCTTTAGCTATAAGCCAATATCGCCGGCTGACGGAGTAAAAAAACTGGTAGAGGAGTTAAGGAAAGGTAAGTAATTCTGAACGGTATGATTCCTGAATCGGAAGAATATTGGAGGGCATAAACAGGGCGGGAAAGAAATTCACATCTTCAAATTACTTGCATAATGGCCTGATAATTACTATCTTTAGGCCATGAAAGTACATATCTGCCCTGGTTTAAAAAACTTTTCAGCAGGCTTTTTAACCTTAGCCATTTTATTCCTAATCTTTTTTGAAATGACACCACTCTATGGACAGGATTCTTAGGCTGTTGCCCGTGAGAATATGGTAAAGACACAGATTGCCGATGAGGGCATCAAAGATGCGGCAACCCTGAAAGCAATGCGAAAGGTTCCCCGTCATTTGTTTGTTCCGGAAAATCTGAAATCGCAGGCTTACTGGGATATGCCTTTGCCTATCGGCTTTGAGCAGACCATATCCCAGCCGTATATGGTTGCTTATATGACTGCTGCCATACGTCCGGCTAAAGGCATGAAAGTGCTTGAAATAGGCACCGGTTCGGGTTACCAGGCCGCAGTGCTTGCTGAAATTGTTGACAGCGTATTCACTATTGAGATAGTAGAGCCTTTGGGTAAACAATCAACAGCACTTCTCAAAAAACTTGGGTATAAAAACATTTTTGTAAAAATCGGTGATGGGTTTGCAGGCTGGCCTGAGCACGGGCCTTTTGATGCCATTGTTGTAACGGCAGCAGCAGCAGAGATTCCGCCACCCTTATTCGCACAGTTGAAAGAGGGTGGGCAAATGGTTATACCGCTCGGAAAACCAGGCAGTGTGCAAACATTGGTATTGGCAACCAAAGAAAAGGGGAAAATTGTAAAGAAAAATCTGCTGCCCGTGAGGTTTGTGCCATTCGTAAGAGAATGACTATGAAGCAGCTGCCCCTCAGAAAGATGTCTTATTTTATAAGATCATAACCTTCTTTCGCCGATGAATCACCGGGTTTATTCATCAGTGCTTTCCCGAAAAGGACTTTTGCTTCACGTAATTTACCCATGCGGTAATTGGTCCATCCAAACATAAGCAAGGCATCGTAATCAAAAGGATAAAGATTGGCAATTCTCTCAAAGAATTTATAGGAAGTCTGATAGTCCTGCCTGCCATAATAAATCATCCCCATGCGATAATTTACCGTATAATTATTGGGATCAATTTTCAGTACTTCATTGTATCGGGTAATTACCTGATTCCAGTTTCCAACTGCAGCTGCCGGTAACACAAACCCAAGTCGTGCTTCAACAGACAAAGGCATAAGAATTATGCATTTGTTGTAGAAAGCTATTGCATCGGTGAATTGCCCCGACTGATAACTTAACCATCCCAGCCGTAGGTTAATTTCATAGGAAGACTCATCGTACACTTTTTTAAGGACTTCAATTGCTTTTGAATACTCTGCATTATTCTCGTAGGTGTAGCTATTTTTAAAAACTTCTTCCATTGAGACCTTTTCCTGAGCAAACAAATCAGTTGCTGACACGGTGATCAGACAGATCACGATTATTGCAATTTTTCTTATTGAAGATTCCATGATATTCCTCCTGTGATACTAAGTGTTTGGTAATTGTAAGAATAAATTCCGGATTTGCCGGTTTCGGTAAAAAATAGTTCTGTACCCTCCCTGACAAATACCTGACCTCTTATACTGAATTTCAGGTAATCGTTAACATTGAGGATCAAACGGGCGCCATATCTGCTTTTCAGCTTATCGAAGGAGTTGTAAAACACCTGCAGGTTGTTTTCGCCGGTACCGGAAAAGTCACCTATTGTTAAAAAAGTTTCGCCCCATAAATTTCCAAATAATTTTCCGCCAACAAGCTGGCTGACAATGAATTGTTTAGAGCCTTGCGTTTTTTTTAACGTAACTGCTGAATATGTGTAAAGGTTGAGGTTTCCAAGTGGCCTGACAAACAAAGAGGCAGTAGCCTGAGTATATTCATTATTATCAATCTGGAGCGACCATAAGCCAGCGGTAGCTACCCAAAATGGTGCCAGATAACTGATTTCTCCGCCAAAGCCAATATCATTATAGGATGTCGTTCCCGGTGAGCCGATCATTTTTTGAACAATTGAATCATCGCTGTTCAAGGGATTATCCATTCTAACATTGGCCAGTCTGAAAGCAGGGCTTATTCTGAATTTTCCTTTTCCCGTGAGGAATGATGGAGAGAGGTAAGCTTCGACTTGTGAAACAGAATAATCCCCTCTAAGTGAGTCAAAAAATGTAATATCAACCCTTCGTTCTTTGTTAAAATTCATTGCAGAAAAAGCTGCATTTACCGAAAATTTGTAACCAACCGGAATTACTGCTCCTGCCAGGAAATAATAAGAATTTTTGTTCAGGTAAGCTTCTGAATAGAGTCCGTTTCCGGTTTGCCTCGATATTTCGAACTGCTTCACATGATCAGAGATTGCGGGGCCGGTTTCCATGTATATCAATGGTTTGCCGGATCTGCTGTTTATTGTTTGAGCGAGAGAGGCCGGCAATGTGCTCAGAAAAATCCGTGCCTCATCCACCCGCCCACTGTATAAATAAGCATGGTAAAGTGCACCGGAAATAAATTCATCATTATTGTTAAACTCAAGTGCTGCTTCGAAGTGGTTTGAAGCCCGGATGAACTTTTGCAGTTCAAAAGCCGCTATTCCAACCCTGGCTCTGATATAAAAATAGTCATAGCCCTCAGCAATTGCTCTTTCGCCAATCAGCAAAAGGCTATCCCATTTCTGCTCACTGTAAAGCCTGAAAGTAAGGCTTTCGTAGTTTTCAGCTTTCAATTTTTCTGCTTTCACGTATGGTGTTATGCATGAAACAAAAACAAGACAAAACAAAAACTTTATGGATTTAGGCATGAACTTCATGATTTTGTGAAAGTAATATTTGCATTAAAGGATTTTGAAGTTATGCCAAACGATTGCAATTTATCTGAAGAAATTTCAATAATGAACCTGTAATCAAGACTATTAAATCCGGCAACTTTGAGGTAGCAACGTGATGCCACTACCACCCTGTTTCCACTCAGATCTTCAGTAAGTTCGTGGAAATTAAGTTGATAAGCCGGAATTATAAATATCCGGAAAGGAGCTATAAAATCATGTAATACCCTTATCGGAGATGATGAAAAGGAAGAAGGCGGAAAAATATCACTGATATTAATATCTTCATATTGCGCCAAAGGCACTTTAAAGGCTGCAAGATAGAAGTAATACAACATGCATTTTTGTGAACCTTCGTAATGGTTGAAAAAGAACAGTGAACCATCCATGTAGAAATATGCCTTTGCCCCTGTTTTCTGGTCCTGGAGGTATTGGTTTTTATAGATATCAACCACAACTTTCCAGCTGCCGGAATAAGAAACATCGGTATTGCAAGCAAACTCAATGATTTGTCCGGGAACAAAGTGAAAAGCCTTTACCAATGCAGGTTCCTGAACAACATTACTGACCTGTTCACCAAGAACCGGAACTTCGAAATATTTAAGTTGTGTTTTGCCTGAATGGCTGATGAATTGTGAAACCGGATAATTGATTGTTGGTGATCCGATATAAGGCGTTGATTGTACCTGAAAGTGGAGATGTGGATATGGAGACCGGCCGGAGTTTCCGCAGGCAGCCAAAACCTGTCCTTTGTTTACCCATGTTCCCGGAGTTACTTTAATGCTTCCTGATTTTAGATGGCAGATTGTGGTATAAAGCCATTCGCTGTGTTTGATTACAATGGTATTTCCCCAGTTTTGGTTCAGGTTTGAATTGCCAATTGCATTGTCATCCACATTATTAACAACTTCTTCTATCCAGCCATCGGCAGGTGCAATTACCGGTTTATTGAAACAATAATAATCTGCGGCTTCCAGGCCGTCGCCATGAAACTCTTTTCCATTTTCGTCGGTAATTACAAAATCCCATGCATGACGCCATTCTTCTTTATGCGTGTGCTCACCATTATGGGCTTGATTTACTGTCCATGTGCCAAAAAACGGAAGGTTTACGGGCAGGTATCCCCGGTATTTAAAACGTTGCCGGGAGTTTTGGCCAATATAGAGATTCTTTTCAGGTGAGTAGTATTGTATCAATACTGTTTCTGGTTTTAAAACCATGCGCTCTCTGAATTTCATGGCATACAGGAAAAGCAATACCACAATATTAAAAGGGAGGGAATAAACAGGTAGCTGCAATGTATTCAGCAATTCGGAGAACCCTCCGGTGAGAATAGAAATAATCGGTGTTACCAGAATCACCCACATGAATGACCATTTTGATGCCACCATAAAAAAACCACCAATTGCTATGGCTGAAAGAATGTGATTGAATCCGATAAAGCCATAATTCAGCTCATTCATATTGGCGCCAATCAGCAGGTAAAACCCCCATGCAGAAGCAAACCCAAGGATTGAAAGCAGAAAGGCAATCCGTGAATAAATCAGGAGACCTGCTGCAATAAGCAACCCGGCAAAAAGGTGATACTGAAAAAATATGGCTCCAAGAGACTTAAAATAAGTTTTTACGAAATCAGGCCAGTCAACATCTGAAAACCATTGGTAAATATTCACAACCGCAGGACCGCCTCTTTCATAAATGGCATTCATGGTGTAAATGTCTCCTTCTCCTTGAAGCAATGAACTGTAATTTCGTGCGGCAAGCGTTGCCAGCCATAACGAAAGCAGAAAAGGAAAAGTTAGAAACGGAAGTCCGTATTTACCCAGAACACCTTCAAAAGCAAGAGTTAGAAGCAGGGTAGCAAGCGCAACAGAAACCAAAAGAACATAAAATTGCGGTATTGGCTGGAATGAGATTCCCATTCCCAATCCGACAAGTAAAGCATTGAAACCATAAAAACCTGAAAGTATATTTGCCCGGTTCAATCCCAGTGCCCAGGCAAAAGCATTGGCAGTTACCAATGCGATAAATCCTGCAGCCCCGGCATGAAGGTCGAAAAAAGTTACAGCAAAAAGAATTGCGCCAAACCAACGGTTTTTTGAGAAAAAAACCATGGTATAACTGTTCAGGGTGCTGCGGAAAATCTGGTTTAGAACTGAAATGGCGGTTGGCATATTATTTAGCCTGGTACTGGGTTTTGTTTAGGAAACTAATCAACAAAATCTTTCATCCGGGGATCGCTCATAATGGCCTTTTTCAAGCGTTCCTTACAGTTGTACTTTTTGGTTTTGGCGTAATTTTCAGAACCATAACCCATTGTATCGGCGATATCCTTTGATGAAAATTTCTGAAGAGAAAGCAGTAAAATGCGTTGACAATCCTTTTCCATGGCATTAAAGTGCTCACGGTAAATGCGGTATTTGGTCTGCTCTGCTTCAGCAGTTTCAGCTGATGATGTTTCAGGAATGTTAAAGAACTGTTCAATAAGATCGAAATTGATGGCTCCTTTTCTTTTTATCTTTAGCCTTTGCATCCACAGATTTCTGCTTATTGAATACATATAGGTAAGAAATGAGCAGGTCAGGTAAAATTCCTCCTTCTGTACATTTTTTAAAACAACAATCAGCGATTCCTGAAAAATGTCTTCGGCATCCTCATCGTTGCCCGTATTCTTCTTTATGAGATATCTGATGGTGGGAAAAAATTCCTGGTAAACATGCTTGATGATATAGTCGCTGTTAAGCTTGAGCCCTTCCACTATCGCTCTGTCGGAAAAATGTATCATCAAGCCTTATGTTTATTGACCGTTCAATCTAACGAAAACACAGAGCCAATGGTTTTGTTTATGAAAACCCGCTTTTATTGGCAAAAGGTTTGAATTCAGCCCTGATTGAGATCATAAAAGTATGAAATTTTAACATTCAAAATCCAAATACTTTGAGGAAGCAATTACAGTATTTTATGCTAATTGCTTCATTTTTTCAAAACATATTCACAAATCGCTGTTATTCAGATAGTAAGAATAATCAGATGTGTGGTCTAATTTATTTTTGCCAGATGCTCAGGCAGGAGTTCAGGACCGTTAACATCTGAAAGTTTTTCCTTTTCTCTTACAATATGAACCTCGCCCTTTTCATCTATCAGCACAACATTTGGTCTGAGATGTATAAACTGCATCCACTGTGTCAGGTTATAAGCACCGGTTTGATGAATCACCACATGATCATTTACATTGAGCAGCGGCAGGTTTATACTTTCGCGGATACAATCAATATTCATGCACAGCGGTCCGTAAAGAGAGGTATCCTCGCGGTATTGAGATGTGCCCTGCGCTACCGAAACCTGATGCTGATACCAGAAAGAAGTAAACAGCAGACTGACACCGGCATCAATTATGGTTGCCCTTCGACCGGTTGACATACGTTTGTTGGCTATGACCGTAGAAAGAATATATCCGGCTTCATCAATCAATGCCCTTCCTGTTTCCAGAATAAGCAGAGGCAGTTCTCCTGGTGTAAAGTGGCTGTTTATCAAAGCACTGCTTATTGCTTCGGCATACTCGTTAAACGATGGGTTGGTATCGCTTCCCGGAAGGTAAGATCCTTTAAGGGTATTTTTTGATGCAAATCCTCCTCCAAGGTCGATATATTTGAGTTGATGATTGAATTTCTGCTGAAGCGAACGTGCAAGTTCGGCAAGTTTTGAAGCAGCAACAGCATAAGCATTGGCACTCATTATAAAAGTTCCGATATGCGTATGAAGCCCCATCAGTTCAAGTTTGCCCGAATGCATTATCTTATTCAGAGCATCCCAGGCTTGTCCGTTTTCATAATTAAATCCAAACCTGTCCCACATGGGATAAATTCCGGTATCCATATTCACCCTGATAGCTACCCTTGGCTTTTGAGAGGTAGTTTCTGCTACTTCAATAAGCATGTAGAGCTCATCAAGGTGATCGATATGAATCAGGGAGCTGTTTTCGGTGGCAAGAACCAGTTCGTCCCATGTTTTGGCAGGCCCGTTGAAGATGATTTTTTTCGGATCTACACCATTGCCTATGGCTTTCTCATATTCAAATCCCGAAACCACTTCGGCCCACGATCCTTCCTGATGAAATATATTGCAAACGGCAGAAAGGTAATTGGTTTTATAAGACCAGGCAAACTGCACTTTAGGATATCGGGTAGAAAAAGCCTTGTATGCTTTTTGATAAACCGATCTTATGGTTTTTTCGGAAAGCACAAAAAGGGGAGATCCGTATTTTTCAATAAGTTCAGTAACAGCAATACCGTCAATATGAGTTGTTGGCAGTTGTTCGCTTCTTATGCCTGCTTTAGAAGGCATTCCGGCATCAAGCCTTACAATATGCGGACGTTCATAATGTTTCTTTTCCATGATTTTTTGTATTATTTAAAGTTCTCCCTTTACTGAAAAATTCTCAAATTCGCTTCGGTCAACGATCATATCCCATGAATAACGGATAAAAAGTTTGCCGACATCATATGTTTTGTATGGTTCAGGTTTTTGACCCAAAGCCAGCAGTGCCAATGCTTCGGGTATGTTTTGCCCGACACCGACTGCAAGATATACCCATGCTGGAATTCTGGGATTGATTTCCATCAGAAAATACCTGCCATCACTCAGTTTCATCATTTCAAGTTCAAATCCGCCGCGCCATTTTGTAGCACCCACAAAGCGGGTTGTCAGATCAAGCAGTTTTTTATCATCAATGCTTATGCCCGCCCATGCTTTGCCCTTATCGGTGATAAATTGTTTGCGCATTGGAACAGCGGCTATTACGTTTCCTTCTCCATCGCCAAGTCCGGTAACATTGTATTCGGTTCCATGAACAAACTTCTGAAGAATAACCGGCAAACCCCATTTGGCAGCAATTTTATTGAAATAGGTTCGCGCTTGTTCGATGTTGTAAGCAACATATGCATCATACCATTTTCCCTTTATCATCATAGGGAAATCCAGTTTATCTGCATGTTTATGAATTTCAGATGAATCGCTGATGGATATTCCTTCGGGTACATCTATACCGTATCTTTCGCCAAAAGCAGAAAGATTTACCTTGTGCCGCTCTTCAAACTGCTGAAATGTAGGTAAAAACATGTGAATGCCTGAATCGCGGAGCTTGGCTTCAAGTTTCATAAATGAATAAAGCTCAGCATCGAAGTTGGGTATGATAATGTCAATTTTTTCGCGGCTGTGGATGTATGTCAAACGATCCAGCAAAACATCAACACCGGCAGTGGGATAGGGAATCAAATAAGTAATGTCAACCAATTCATGCATATATATGCCGGGTTCCAGCGATTCATAAGCCAGACCAACAATACGTACATCAAATGAAGCAGCTTCCCTTAAGCCTCTGATAACAGCAACTCCGGGGCCCGGGCTGTCAATGGCATTGAGCCCCGTAACAGCAATGGTATAAATGGGCTTACTCATCTTTTTCCAAAAGGTTGTAAGTTTTCAGAATCCCGTTGAAGTCCTGCAGATCTTTTTCAAAACTATTGCGGTCCACCTGATAAAGCTGAGTAATTGAATCGATGATTTCTGCCCTGCTTTTCCCGCTTCTGAGCATAGCAATGATTTCTGCACCAATGGGATTTACGGTAAATGACTCACCTGAACCCGGGTTGAAAAGAAATCCGGATTCGCTGACAGCCAGGTTGTGGTTTATTTTCATAATCATGAATTTTTAAATCCTTTATGGATTATTGTACATGCAAAATAACGGACTATTGAATGAATATGATTTATAATATTCTAAGAAAAGCTTATAAGATTCGCTATCAAATCAATTGGGTCAACTCTAAAAAACAAAAACTGCAAAGCGATGGCCTTGCAGTATGATATATTGACTGAGATTTTTAACAGTCTGGAAATCTGAAAATCAGAAACTGGTTTATCTGACAACTTTAACTTCGAATGCACTCAAACCTTTAGGGCCTCTTTCAATTTTGAAAGTAACTTTATTGTTTTCTTTAATAGGTTCTGCCAGCTCTTTTATGTGAACAAATATACTATCGCCGGTAAGGAGATCCTTAATAAAACCAAATCCTTTTGAATCGTTAAAGAAAGTCACAATGCCTGTTCTGAATTCATCAACAGGATCCATGTCTTCTTTTTTTCTTACACCAACTTCAATGTCTTCGACTTTAATAACGATTTTTTTAGCAGTAGGATCAGGTGGTGTATCGGTGATGCGACCATACTCATCAACGTAGGCCATCATGTCGTCGAGACTGTTGCCATCGGAGGTATTGGTTGATCTTTCGAGCTTTTTCGCCGCTTTATCTTTCTTCTTTTTTTGCTTTTTTTTCTCGTTCTCGATTTTGTTCCAGGTTTGTTGTGATCTTGCCATGAAAGGGGTTTAGGTTGATTTACTGCAATCAGAGGTGAATAATTAGTTCTGCAGAAATCAGATTGAAAAGAAGAGTCAATGTTTTCAACAAAACTGTGATGCTGCAAAGATACAAATAATTTGCGTTCACCTGCATATTGATATATGTATCGATATGCAGTCAGGGCAGATCAAATGCTTGCAATACTAATTTTGCACTGATTCTCCGGATGCAAACATTCTCTTAAGTAATTTTTGATATCTGAGTAAGGAACTGACTCCCATAAACCCTGCCATACTCTTATTATTTCCTGAGTCTTATGGCATTTCACAGCCATAAAAAAATCCCGGCCATTTGTAAAGCCAGGATTTTCAATTTTATTAAAAATTTATGAGCAAGTTTCAGCTATCCAGTTTGTGCAATGCAAAAGCATAAGCGCCCACTGATACAGCTTTTGAAGTTCCGAGTCTGCTTATACCAACGCCGATTCTTTTCATCGGGTCATATTGTATGCGTCGGGTGCTGAAAGGAATCCTGATTTCGCGGGTATCGCCTTCGTAAAACTTCTGAAATTCAGCTTCATCCTCAAGGTTGAAAGCCTTGATTTCCATGCGATCGAGTGCGGTGCCAACAATGGTGGTAAAATTGCTGTTCATTTCATCAACCAGGCGCTGAAGGAACAATGGATGCGCACCTGCAAGTCCGCCACCAATAACCACAAGTCCGTCAATCATAGTTATTGCGTTTGCAATAGAATCTCCGGCTACTTCAGCCATACGGTGAAATGCAGTAGTTGCAGCTTGTTTGTTGCCTTCGCGTAAGCCCATTCCGATTTCAAAAATTTCGCGTGGTTCGGGACATGTGTCAAATTCGTGATTTGTTTCGCGGCAAAAAATACGTTTTATGCCACGGATGCTCACATTTTCCTCTACACTGGCATTGGTGTGCAACTTGTTTCTCATGCGGTTGATTTCGCCCTGAGCCGAGTTGTCACCAAGGAAAAGTTCTCCGCGACTCACAATACCGCCACCGTAACCGGTACCAAAGGTAACTCCAAGCAAGTTCTGATAATTTTTTGGGCTTTTGCTGCTACTGATACGGCTGTTGATTTCGGGCAATAAGCCTGCAATAGCTTCGCCATAGGCAAAGAGATCGCCATCATTATTAATAAAAACAGGAATACCGAATTTTTCTTCGAGCATTGGGCCCAAAGCTACTCCACCGCGGAAAGTGGGGAGATTTTCAAGGTCGCCGATAATGCCAAGTTCATATTCAGCAGGTCCTGGAAAACAAAAGCTGATGGCAACCGGAGTAACGTTAAGTTTTGCCTTAACTTCATTAAATCCCTGAATGATCTTGTTCAGCACAATCTCAAGGGTATTACCTTCGGCAGGAATACTGATGGGATCAATAATTTCCTGCTCTGCCTGCACGGCCGAGAATACGAAGTTGGTTCCGCCTGCATCCAGGGTCATTACCACACGTTTATCTTCATTGTATCGCATGATTTTTAATTTTTAGGAGATTTTAAATATTTGGCCGTGCCTAAGTGTAAAACATACACGTACTTTTCATTGGCGAAAGTACGACATGAAAGGTAAAGTACAAAAATAATAAATAAAAATACAGGCAAAAAAATCATAAATCGATTTGAAGGGCTTATTTATACTGCAATGTTCCGTTAATCTTTTTTTTGCAGGCATTTTCAATCTGCAGTATTCGTTCTTCTGTGCGGGTCTCAAACAGCTTGTTAATCAGGACAATGCACTCGTTAAAATTGCCGAGATTCCGATGCAATTCTGCAATGATCAGCATTTCATCTTCGCTTGATTTATTCAGCAGATTGATCAATGCTTCGGCATTTTGCCGGTATTCAGGTGAAATAGCAAATGTGGAAGGCATTTCATCTTTCCATGGATGGTTATTCATTTTCTGCCAAAGCCTTTTCCGGAGGTAAAGTTCTTCGTTCTTATTTATGAAAACATTTTCAGCTATGGCCTTGAGCAAGTCTTCTTTAGTGAGGTGTTCAACCGAAGGCAACCCATCTGCATCCTCGTAATTCAAGGCTTCGTGGTTTGGTGCGTTGTTGATATTGAAAATGGAGTTACATTTTGTGCAACGGGTAAAAACTACCTGATCGGGTAACATAGGAGCGAAAAAACTTCCATCGCTCCAGAAATGGCCGCCAAATGTGTTGCCGGAAAGTATGCTGGTTTTTGTGTAATTCGTATTGCATACAGGGCATTGAATGATGATGGGGTTACCTATAATCATAAAGTTGATTTTTAAGTAAAGGTATTAAAAACAAAAATCCGTTTTTGATCCATCACTCAAAAAATACCCAATAAATATGGCATACGCTTCATCTTTGCAGATGTTGCGTAATGCAGATTATTCATACAGCACATCTCTGATTTCTTCAGCTTTTTTGAAGGTTGCAACAACAAACGGGCAGAGAGGCTGGATTTTGAGGTTTCGTTCGCGGGCAAGTTGAACTATACGGTCGAGTAATTTTCGGCCAGCTCCCTGACCTCTTAATGAATCATTTACCATTGTGTGGTCAACAATAATAAAATTTTCACCGCCTTTTATCCATGACATTTCGGCAAGGTTATTTTTGCCATCATTCATAAAAACAATGCCTTTGCCGGATGATTCCTTTATTTGTATTTCCATGAACTTCACTTTTTTAGGTTTTGTTATATTTAAACAGCAACCGAAGGTTTATTGTTGAAATGTACCTCAAGATCATTGATAATGAATTTGCAAAATCTAATCAGATTATCAGGCCTTTGCAAATTCAATAAAGCTGTAGCTTGGTTTTAAACTGAGTTTGGTTTTAAAAATTAATCAATCCAAAGAGCCAGAAATATTTTCCGGTATTTTTCCAGTGTTTTTCTTCTGTCCCGATAAAAGAGAGTAACTTTACAACAAACAACGGAATTCCGCTTTAATCCCCGATTGATCTTGAAAATCAATTTTAAGAATAGTTTGTGAATGCATTGTTTTTAGCTGCATTCAAAACTCTTGTACACCTCGCCGGATTTTGCTGCAACTACCTTGATCCAGGGATTGGAGAGAGGAGAATCTGACATAATACCGGATCTGATTTATTAAATTTCACTGAAATGAAAGAGATAGAAAACATAGAATTGACTTTTTTAAAAGTTGGTGACTATCCTGAGCTTAAAGAAGCTATGATTGAGGCATATGCCGGAATGCCCAATGAATACTGGGAAGAAGAGCATATTAAATCTCTGGTTTCGCGTTTTCCGGAAGGGCAGGTAGTCATAAAGGTTAACAATAAATTGGCTGGCTGCGCATTGTCTATCATTGTTGATTATTATAAGTTTGGGAATCAACACACTTACAAAGAAATAACTGGTAATTATTCATTCAACACGCATACATCAAACGGCGATATTCTTTACGGCATAGATGTATTTATTAAGCCGGAATTCCGAGGATTAAGGTTGGGCCGTCGGCTTTACGATTACCGCAAAGAATTGTGCGAACGCTTGAATCTGAAAGGCATTGCATTTGGAGGAAGAATCCCCAATTATCATAATTATGCTGATCAAATATCCCCGAAGGAGTACATTGACAAAGTAAAAAGAACCGAAATAGATGATCCGGTATTTAACTTTCACATATCCAATGATTTCTATCCCTCAAAGGTGCTTAAAAATTATCTTGAAGGAGATTCCGAATCCAACGATTATGCGGTATTGCTGAAATGGGATAATATCTTTTATGAACGACTGAATAAAAAAGCACTCACTACCAAGAGAGTTGTGAGACTTGGACTAATTCAGTGGCAAATGCGCCCTTACAATGATTTGGAAGGTTTGATGCAGCAGGTGGAATACTTTGTTGAATCAGTTTCCCGATACAGGGCTGATTTTGCCTTGTTTCCTGAGTTTTTCAATGCTCCGCTGATGGCTGAAAACAACCATTTATCGGAACCGGAAGCCATTAGAGAACTTGCCAAACATACAGCTGCCATAGTCCGGAAATTTTCAGAACTGGCCATTTCATACAACATCAATATTATATCGGGAAGCATGCCCGAAATTCAGAATGACAGGCTCTACAATGTAGGATATTTGTGCAAAAGAGATGGAACCGTTGAAAGTTATGAGAAACTTCATATAACCCCCGATGAAGCTCAGCTTTGGGGCATGGAAGGAGGAAACTCGATGAAGGTTTTTGATACCGATTGCGGCAAAATCGGCATTCTGATCTGTTATGATGTTGAATTTCCCGAATTGAGCAGGCTGCTTGCCGATGATGGTATGGACATTTTGTTTGTTCCGTTTCTTACCGATACACAAAACGGTTTTTCGAGGGTCAGGCATTGCGCACAAGCCAGAGCCATTGAAAATGAGTGTTATGTGGCAATTGCAGGTAGCGTTGGGAATTTGCCAAAGGTTCACAATATGGATATTCAGTTTGCCCAATCTATTGTTTTTACACCCTGCGATTTTGCATTTCCAAGCAATGGAGTTAAAGCGGAAACAACGCCGAATACCGAAATGATACTGATTGCAGATGTCGATCTTGATCTGCTCAGAGAGCTTAACCAATTTGGAAGTGTAAGAAATCTTAAAGACAGACGCAAAGACCTTTATGATCTGAAAAGAAAGAAATCAGGACAGTAATCGTTGAGGATGAGGTTAAGGTTGAGGTTAAGGTTAAGGTTGAGGATGAGGTTAAGGTTAAGGTGCGGCAGGTCTCTAATGAGTGAAGAAACTCTGAAATCTTATCAGGATTTCCACGGGAAAAAATGTTATTTTTAAAATGTTCTGCAGCGACTAAGAACCTAATAGTTTTAACTGATGCCTTAAATCCGAAGGAATATCGATGATTCTTAGAAAGTCAGGGCTTGGCATGATTTTACCTTGTTTTTGCAAAACGTTTGCTTTCAAATAGTCAAACCTGACTTGCGGATTTAAGGCGATAACAAAAATATTATTTATAATTAGTCTAAATAAAAATAATAAGTATTATATTTGTCGCACTTCCACAAAATATACACGATCAAAACTCTGATCCGGCTCCATTCTCACTGAAATGCAGCATACCCTTTAAATTTCGCACAATTTCCGTTTATTTTTTTCCGACTGTCATTAGTTCTCAGATCAGGTATTAACAAACTCTGAAAAAATGCTATTGCAACAAGGATCAACCGGCAACGAGGTAAAAAGACTTCAGGCCCGATTAGGAGTTAACAACACCGGAAATTTCGGGCCAATTACCGATAAAAAGGTAAAGGAATGGCAAAGTCAGAATGGCTTATCAGCCAATGGAATTGTTGATGACATGATGTGGGCAAAGTTATTCCCCTTGCATGGTTTGAACGGGGGAAATGTCCGGGCATCTGACTTCAGATATGAAAAACTCAGGGGTTTAATTCCCGATGGTGTAATCAATCAATTGCCCGATACCGCTGCCAGATTTAACATCAACAATGTTTACAGGCTCGCTCACTTTCTGGCTCAATGTGGGCATGAGAGTGGACGATTTAAGGTAGTTGACGAAAATTTAAACTATTCAGCCGACAGGCTAAAGGTGGTCTTTCCGGGAATTTTTGAAGGTGGACTGGCCGAAATATATGCCAGAAAACCTGAAAAAATAGCATCAAGAGCTTATGCCAACAAAATAGGGAATGGCGATGAAGCCAGTGGAGACGGGTATAGGTTTCGTGGTCGGGGATACATACAGTTAACCGGCCGTGGGAATTACAAAAAATTTGCAGGGTATATTGGCGAAGATACAGAGCTTAATCCTGATGTGGTTGCTTCAAAATACCCCCTGGCTTCAGCGGCTTTTTTCTTTAGTTCAAGAAATATCTGGGATATCTGCGATGGTGGTGACAGTCAGGCAGTTATTGTTCAGGTAACTAAAAAGGTAAACGCAAAGCTGCTTGGGCTTCAGGACAGGATCAACCATTTTAATCAATATTACAATTTGTTGAAATAGAAAAGAATTAACACACTTTTTAGTTATGGGAACCGAAGATAAAAAACTGATAAACAGCATTAAGAGGGCAACAATTCTCTCAGGCATCGGCATGGGGTTACTGCTGGGAATTATTATGGGTTTATCAACCTCCGAAGTTGTGAAAACCATATTCGGGGTACTTGCCGGACTGATGGGTGCATTCCTGGGGTTTGATAAAAGAAGCTATGCCGGAATGGAAGCCTCTGAATATGAAAAGGAGAAATACAACACTTTGTTTACAGCCATGCGCGCGGGTTGGTTCGGAATTGCGGTGGTGTTTGGTTTACTTTCGGGGATGCTGATACGGACTCAGGCGATTTTCGAAATATCAATCGAAAAAAGGGTTAAGCAATGGACAGATGCCGGTTATGATCCTGATTATTCCCGAAAGCTTGTTACATATAAGATATTTGCGATTGACCCCAATACAGGAGAGCTGGGAACGGTTACTGAAGTGCAAAAAGCCGGAATGGCTGCACTTTTCAGTGCAGAGGACAGAGCTAGCCTTTGCGGAGCCATTGATACTGACAACTGGAACAACGACTGGCAAACCGCCAAAGATGCATTGCTGGAATTGAAAAATGAACCACTCACAAAACTGGTAGCGGCTATAGAATTTAATATACCGGAGGATCAGCGATTTGATTTTTTAAAGGCTCTTCGCATACTCGTGTGCGAGATGAATATGAAAACAACCCGTTTTTGTGAACTGGGCTCTGATATCAGTAAATGGCAAGAGAACCAAGATACTTCTCCTATAGCTAATGAGGTTGAGCGGCTTAGCCCTGCAAATCAAGAAAGAATGATGGATGTTCTTTCATCAATGGTTTGCCAGCTCGAAAAAGATTAAATCATCAAAAAACAACACCATGAAAACTAAAATCATTTTACTTGTTCTTTTCTGCACTTATATATTTCCCTTTCCTGACCTTTTTGCCCAAAGCGATATAGAAAGTGCACGGACATCCGTAGTTAAAGTAAAAACCCAATATTCAGTAAAAAACAAGGCTGGAAAAATTGAAAAAAAAGCCGGAACAGCCACAGGTTTTTGCTGGCAGCAATCAATGCATGTGGTCACAGCATTGCATTCGGTTGCTGGTGTTGATGAAATAAAAATCATCAGAAATGACGGAAAAACCACCACTGCAAAAATCATCAGTGTTTTGCTTGAGGCTGATCTGGCATTATTGAGATTAGATGCTGATCTTGGGCTTAAGCCGCTTGCACTGGCCGATGTGAGTCCAAATGCCGGGAAAAGTTATACCATCTGGGGCTTCCCTCATGCAGTTTATAAAATTCTTGACACTGAGGTGCGTCTCTCTCGAAGCCTTGAAGCCTCGCCTGTTCTTAATGATATTATCCATGGCGATGATCTGAAGTATCAGCTGGAAAAGCAAAAATATCCATCAACAAATGCAAGGATTCTAAAAATTGCTTCCCCCATTCAACCCGGGCAATCAGGTGCTCCGCTTTTAACAAGCGACGGAAAAGTGATTGGAGTTGCTGATGGCGGGCTCAGAGGCGGCACAGCATTGTTAAACTGGGGTATGCCCGCAGCTTATTATGTGCCGAAACTGCACAATTCGCAGGATCTCATTCCACGGACTGTTTCTTTGCAGTCAAGTCTATACAGCAGCAGCACTACTATTGTTGAAGATGCTACTGAGGAGGAAGTTTTTATGGCAATCCAACAGGAAGCAGAATCAAATACAGTTTCTATGGGAGAACACTCAATCACCAAAACCTGGACGGCAAGTTACAATGATATAATTGGCACCATGGCGGAAGAGGATAAGGCTGTTATAAATGCCATTATGACGGAATTTAATCTCGATATGCGGGACACCTGGTATGACATTTACGAAGATTTTGGAACTGGTGCAACCATTTCTATCCCTTACGGGGAATACTTTGCTGTGCAGAATGGCTGGTATTATACCTGCAATGCTGATGCAAGCATATGTTATTATGTTTTGCCGTTTGATGCCCAAACCTATCAGAATGCAAAAGATCAGGCAGTCGGATTATTTGATAAATATTTCCCTTCAAATATATGGGTAGCTGATCCGGAAAGCGAGGATGCTTTCTATGAGGATGATGTAAACTATGAAGCCAGTCTTACATTTGATCGCAATGCAGCTGACGGAAGTGGCTTTAAACTTCAATATACTGTTGACATCATCGGAAAGGATATGCTTTTTGCTTATATCATTTATAACTCAAACAACCTGCAGTATGATGGCTTTGTGAAACAGTTTTTCCATTTTTCACTGGCGATGGAAATGCGTGATTTTGCTTTTGATTATTGATATGGGAAAAAATATAAGACAAATACTTGAAGGAACAGGCATCGGCCTGTTGGGCGGCTTATTAATCGGCATTGCTGATTCTGACTGGATACGCCTTCTTATTGCATTGGTATTGTTTGCCATTACCGGGAAGTCGCTGAGAGACAGCATACTTAAAGCCGACACCTCTCCTGCTCAGTCATATGCGGGCATAGCTGCGTTTTTTGCAGTTTTGGTGGGTTTATACATCAACGGACAGGAAACATTCAGGCAACTGCCGGCAAATGTGGTTGAGAAATGGGTAAACGCTGGTTTTAAACCTGAAGAAGCCCGGGCCATGTATCTTAAGCAGTGGGAATGGGAAAATCAGAAAGATGATGAACCCTCAACTGCTGTACAGGGGATGATTAAATCAATTCTGGACCGTATGGGTGTTGAAGGTAATGCATCAGAAAAGACCGATGAACCTGTTGGCGAAGAAGAAATGCAGGATTCTTTTCCTGAAAACACAGAGGAAGAGCAGGTAATTCCAGATCAACCTCAGGAGGAATTATCAGATGAACCTGCCGAAGGTTAGGTTTTGATACTTTTCGGAATTTGCTGTTACATTACTACAAATCTCAGGGTATTATTCCTGGGATTCCCGTTTTCAGATAGCGAGGCAAAATAAACACCCGGGCGAAGGCTTATTATTGTTGCATCACTTTCAGGAGTTTGGTTATAAACCAATCTTCCGTCAATGGAAAAAACCTGCAATCTTTGGTTGGCATTGATAGTGGTTTGCAATGAAATGCTGACATTTCCGGGAGAGATATTGGTTACCTTGATGCCTGGCAATTCACTGATCGGCAGGTTTTCAGCATCAACTGTACAAATCATTGAAACACCACCCGCAGCAAAAACTAATGCGTTTAATGTTGATTGATCGGGAGGCCAGATGTGATTGTGAATAATACTTCGGTCGGGAGCAATAAGAATCACGGTAGGGTAGGATTGAACTTCGTAAAGTTCAACCACAGCATTTCCGCTTCCCTGCAAACCGCTGACCGACGGATAGTGAGCGCCCCACATTTCATCAAACTGCCGCACGGTCTCATTGTCGCTTCCCCAATTAATTCCCAGATAAATCACATTGCTGTAATTGCAGCCAAAATGCTCAAACGATGCACTTATTTCTGATGCATAGGTCTGACAAGGGCCACAATTGGTTGTGAAGAAATCGATGACCACCAGATTTCCGGCATCCAGATATTCATAAAGGTGATGAAGTGCTCCATCTACATCTTTTACCGTAAAATCAGGTGCAGAGGATAAGGGGACCTGAGCAACGGAGTTAAATATAAAAGCGACGGAAAGTATAATTGTAAAATGAAATTTCATAAGGCTGCTTTTCAGAAAGATTACAACAATTTAAAAGGCAAAAGTACTGCATAATACGATCAAATGCAAGAAATTACATATGAAGGAGTGAGTAAAACACTCCCTGCCACCAATTGTTTTTTATTGTTCGGGAAATGAAATTACTTTAACTCCTCAGCAATGTTATCTGCCAGACGGCTTGCTCCGATTCTGAAAAGTTTATTGTTAAGCCACTCAGGACCAAGAATATGCTCAACCAGTTTAATGTAAACAATAGCCTGATCGGGAGTAGAAATTCCGCCGGCAGGTTTAAATCCGATGAATTTGCCGGTTGACTCATGATAGTCTTTAATTGCGGTCAGCATTACATAAGCAGCTTCGGGAGTAGCTGCCGGGCTGATTTTTCCGGTTGATGTTTTAATGAAATCGCCACCTGCTTTCATTGCAAGAATAGATGCATCGTAAATTTTTCCGGGATCGGTAAGCTCACCGGTTTCCAGAATCACTTTAAGGTGTGCCTGGCCACAGGCATCTTTAATGGCATTTACTTCTTCAAAAACTTCAATATATTCACCTTCAAGGAATTTGCCTCTTGAAATAACCATATCAATCTCATCGGCACCTTCATCAACAGCATACTTAACTTCTGCAATTTTAACATGCAGTGGCGATTGTCCTGATGGAAATGCGCCTGCCACACAAGCGGTTTGAATGCCGGTTGAATGCAGAAGTCCTTTTACCTGACGGGCAAAAACCGGATAAACGCATACAGCAGCAACATTGGGCAGGCCGGTAGCTGAAAAACCTGAAGCTTTTTTACACAGTGCTTCAACACGGGCTTTTGTATCAGCCCCTTCAAGCGTTGTAAGGTCAAGAATGCCCAGTGCAAAACGCAGTATTTCAGCGGAAGTCTCAAAGTTAATCGAAGGCGCATTAACAATATCAGAAATACTTTTGCTGATTTGTACAGGCGAAAAATTATTGTTGCGGCTCATGGTTATGTGGTATTTAGTGTCAAAATTAACAAATGATAGTTAACTGGCAAGTGTGAAATATTAATGAAACAGCGCAAAGCTAAAGTGCTGTAGCCGGATCCCAGCCGGTAGTCAGGTTTTCGTCAAGGTTATTCAGAATTTCCATGTCGTTCTCACTGATCTCGAAATCGAATACCTTCATATTCTCGATAACCCTTGCTGCAACAGCCGATTTGGGGATAGCACAAAACCCTTGCTGAAGTGCCCATCGGATAAGCAGCTGAGCAGTGCTTTTTTCGTATTTGATTGCTATTTTTATCAATAAGGGGTCGTGTAATTTAAGTCCTTTAACAAGCGGACTGTAAGCAACAGGAAGAATTCCGGAGGTGCGGCAGAGGTTTATGGTTTCGATTCTGGTTGTAAAGAGGTAAGGGTGCAATTCAATCTGATTAACAGCTGGAATAACTTCAGCATGGTCAATCAATTCAACAAGATGGTGATTCATATAGTTACTCACACCAATAGCGCGGCATTTTCCATCTTTGTAAAGTGTTTCCAGTGCTTTCCAGGTTTCTTTTCTTTTCCCTTGAACGGGCCAGTGAATTAAGAAGAGATCAACGTAATCCATTTGGAGGCGTTCAAGGCTTTTGTTAAATGCTTTCAGGGCATTATCGTAACCATGATCTGAATTCCAGAGTTTGGTGGTAACAAAAATTTGTTCACGGGGGATAAGGCTTGAGCGGATGGCTTGCCCAACGGTCTCCTCGTTGCGGTAAATAGCGGCTGTGTCAATATGCCGGTAGCCATTGCGTAGTGCATTGTCAATTACTTTCTGTGTCTGGTTGTTGGATGGCATTTGGTAAACTCCCAATCCGACTGCAGGAATGGAGATGCCATTATTGAGTTTAAAAACTTTGATGGTCGAAGGGAAGTGCATGACAATGTTTTTTATCAGCTTTGTTTTGATAAGGTTTAAACTTACGGTTATGCAAAAATAAAGTTTAAAAATGAGTTTGATCAAAAAGGGTTTGACAATTCACAATAATATCAGGTATAACGAATTTATAATTTACCTTAAATCCGCATGAATATCGATGACTCGCTGAAAGTATGGGCTTGACTTGATTTTTGCTTGTTTTTGCAAAACGTTTGCTTTCAATTAGTCAATCCCTGACTTGCGGATTTCAGGATTTATAATGTTTAATGATGTTACATTCTTCATGCAGCAACAATAAGAGAGACATTTTTTAAAAATATTTCAATATTGACAGGCCGTTCAGGGCTTTGATGCAGATAAGTCGAAAGTTCAACAGACAACAGTTGCGTAAATAAAAGTTACTTATTAGTAAATAAAACATACACTAAATGAAAAGAATTAAGAGTCAAGATAAGAGTGTGATACGGGCTTTTGATATCCTTGCTTATTTTTGAAGGGTAAAATTATTTTGTGTCCACTCAAATGGCTGAAATGCAGTTAGATAAAAGTCAAAAATAGTAAAGAAAAAAATAATTTGATTTTTTTTAGCGATTTCACCTGTTACTTCCAGACTTTTTTTTGATAAACCTGTGAATCTTCAGCAGATAAAAGTGACACTGCAAGATTTAAGTTCTTTACTTCTGGAATCAAAAAATACAATAATATGAAGACCTTTTACAGAATTTTCGGGGGGAAATGCAGGGAAAGGGCGCTAATACTATTTGCGCTTGTTTCTTTTATACTTATTTCTGCCGCGGCCATCGCACAGCCCACTGCCTCCTTTTCAGGAGGTGGGACTATTTGTCAGGGACAAACCACTGATTTATTGATAAATATATCAGGTGGAACTTCTCCCTGGCGGGTGGTTTATTCCATTAATGGTGTTCAACAAACACCCATTACTAATATTCTCACAAGCCCTTATACCCATACAACGGATATTGAAGGAGCGTACAAAATTGATGAGGTTTATGATGGTAATGGTGATATAGGCTCCGGTACCGGAGATCCTGCTATTGTTGTGGTTAACCCACTTTCAGGGGCTGCGGGAATGATAAGTGGCAACAGCAATGTTTGTCAATCAACCGGCAATGTAGTTTATTCTGTTTCACCTATACATTATGCAACCGGCTATTCCTGGTCTGTACCAGTGGGAGCAACTATAGTTTCAGGCTTAAATACAAATTCAATTACTGTTAATTTCAGCGGATCAGCAATTTCAGGAGACATATCGGTATATGGTTCAAACAGCTGCGGCAACGGAGCTTCTTCAAGTCTTTATGTAACAGTTTCAAGTCCTCCTGCAGCAGCAGGCATAGTTTCTGGTTCGTCTTCGGTATGTCAGGGACAGAATAATGTAATTTATTCAGTTAATCCAATTGCAAATGCAATCAATTATGAATGGAATCTTCCTGTCGGAGTAATTATTACTTCAGGCTCAAATTCAAATGTAATCACGGTAAGTTATAGCACATCTTCAACATCAGGAAATATAAGAGTAAGAGGAAATAATGGATGTGGAAACGGAGCATGGTCTCCGGATCTTGTTGTAACCGTAAATCCGCTTCCGGCTGATCCGGGAGCAATCTCAGGCAGTGCCAATGTATGCGCCGGACAAACAGGAGTTATTTACAATGTGCCTGTTATTGGTAATACCAACGGGTATGAATGGCAATTGCCTTCAGGTGCTACAATCAGCAGTGGAACAAATACCAACCAGATTACAGTAAGTTTTAGTGCCGTTGCTTCATCGGGCAATATAATTGTTAGAGGCACCAACGGATGCGGAGCCGGCCAGTGGTCGGCTGCTTTTGCAGTTAATGTAAACAGCTTGCCGGTTGCTTCAGGCGATATCAGCGGTTTTTCAACTGTTTGTCAGAATCAGAGCGGGCTTGTTTATTCTATAGCACCTGTTGCCTTCGCAACTTCTTACGAATGGCAATATCCTGCAGGGTTTACTTTAAGTGGCCCTTCAAACGGAACATCAATAACGCTTAACACAACAGTTGGTGCGGTTTCGGGAATTATCCGTGTAAGAGGATTAAATGCATGCGGAAACGGAGCATGGTCATCAGATTTTAGTGTTATAATCACAAATAGTCCAACTGCCTATGCAGGCTTAGATGCAAACATCTGCGAAAGCGGATCAGTCAATCTGAGTGGCAATGCAACAAATTACAGCAGCGTGAGCTGGTCAAGCAGTGGTGATGGGTCATTCAGCAATTCTGGAATACTCAACCCTGTTTACACACCTGGTTCATTTGATATTTCAACGGGTAATGCAATACTTACCTTAACAGCCAATGGAAACGGATCCTGTACCCCAGCTACTGATTTTATGGTAGTTACATTGTCAGACCAACCTTTGGCCAATGCAGGTCCTGATGGATCGATTTGTTATTCAGCATCAAGCTATGTTTTGAGTGGAACGGCTTCAAACCATGCTTCAATTACATGGCAGGCTCTTGATGGAACCGGAACATTTGGAAATCCTTCAAACCTCAATACTTCTTACTTCCCAAGTGCGGCCGATAGAGCCCAGGGATATGTAACCATACAGTTAAGCGCCAATCCGTTGGCTCCATGTTCGGTTCCGGCAACCGATATTATGGTTATAAATATAAGCAGTGCACCTGTTGTAAATGCAGGCGCTGATGCTTCTTCATGTGGTACTACCTCCGTTAATCTGAATGGTTCTGCTTCATTTTACAGCAGTGTAGTTTGGTCAACTTCCGGAACAGGTACATTTATCAATCAAAATCAGCCTTCCGCATCTTATGTTCCAAGCAATGCTGATGTAACATCAGGCAGTGTGCAGTTAACTTTAACTGCTTACGCTACAGCGCCATGCAGCGGAAATGTTACCGATGTAATGACACTTACCCTGAATCAGCAGCCACAGGTTAGCGCAGGACCTGATGCCGCACATTGCGGTTCAGCAGGTTATGTACTTGCTTCAAGCACAGCTTCGGGATACAGCAGCCTTTTGTGGACAACTTCCGGAAGCGGAACCTTCTCAAATCCTGCGGATCTTCATCCGATTTATAATCCCAGTCTGGCTGATGTTTCAGGAGGCTCAGTTACTTTAACGCTTACAGCTGATGGAGTCGGAACATGCTCAGGAACAACGGTTAATGATCAGATGGTTATCTTTATTAACCCTGCTCCACAGGCAAATGCCGGCGGTCTGGTATCGGTATGTGAAGGCACTTCACTCACCATTTCTGATGCAACTGCAAGCAATTATAATACACTTACATGGACAAGCAGCGGAACCGGAACATTTATCAATAACGGAACCCTCAGCCCGACTTATACTCCGAGCCTTGCCGATGCAATTGCCGGAAGTGTTAACCTTACCCTCACTGCAACTCCGGTTGCTCCTTGCGCTACCAATGCAACATCCGTAAAAACGGTAACCATAACCCGCAGCCCGGTAGCAAATGCTGGCGCTGACGGCAGTTCATGCGGAACCGCACCTTTTACTTTAAGCAGTGCAATGGCCAGCAATTATTCGTCATTGATGTGGACAAGCAGTGGTTCGGGATCATTTGTAAATCCAGCCATTCTCAATGCAACATACATTCCCGGTGCAGGCGATTTAGTGAGCGGAACAGTTACATTAACACTTACGCTTACTGGCAATTCACCTTGTTCGGTACCGGTAACGGACGCTATGGTGCTCGCGATAGGAGTGGAGCCAACAGCTTATGCCGGAATTGACGGAACCATCTGCGAAACAGGAACTTTCACAGTTACAACAGCTACTGCCACAAATTATTCAAGCATTAACTGGACATCAACCGGAACAGGAATACTGACCAATGCTGGTTCTTTGACACCTTCCTATACACCATCAAACAATGATGCCCTTTCGGGAATTGTAACCCTTACCATGACAGTAACCGGAACTGCTCCATGTGCAGCAACGGCAACTGATATGATTCAGATTGTTATAATCCCTGCACCTGTATCCAATGCAGGTGCCAATTTTTCTGTTTGCGGAAACAGCACTTTTGTTGTTACAGGTGCAAGTGCACAGTTTTATTCATCCATCAACTGGACTACCTCAGGAACCGGAAGTCTGGTGAATGCCAATCAGATAAACCCAACTTATACTCCAAGTGCAGCCGATGTTGCCAACGGACAAGTAACCCTTACCCTTACCGCCATGGGGAATGCTCCTTGTGTTGCTCCGGTAAGCAGTGCAATACTTATAACTATCAATCAGATACCGGTTGTATTTGCCGGAAATGACATTACCATTTGCGACGGACCACATAATGTAACCGGCGCAACAGCAAACAATTACAGCACTTTGATGTGGACTTCATCGGGCGATGGCGTTTTCACCAATCCTACTTCCCTCACTCCAATTTATACACCAGGTCCAGGCGATAATATCAATGGATTGGTAACCTTAACTCTTACAGCAACATCATTGCCTCCATGCACCGATATAGTAATGGATAATGTTATTTTTTACATCCGTCCATTGCCACAGGTTTATGCCGGCCCGAATGCAACTGTTTGCGAAGGCAGTACTTATGAACTGATCAATGCAACAGCATCCGATTACACCAGTTTAGCATGGAGTACAAGCGGATCGGGTAATTTCAATAACATGAATACCCTGAATCCGGTTTATACTCCAAGTCTTGCCGATATGGCCAATGGTGCAGTAACGCTTACATTGACAGCCAACAACCCTCCATGTCAGCCTCAGACCAGCGATATGACACTCAGCATCAGGCAAAATCCTGTTGCCAATGCCGGAACCGATGCAGCCATATGTGAAGGAAGCAGCTATACCGTAAACAATGCTTCAGCAACCAATGCCTCTGGTATTTTATGGGCCAGCAGCGGAAGCGGAACTTTGATGAATCCGACCACTCTTTCGCCAACTTACATCCCTTCACCTGCCGATATTATGATAGGTTCGGTTCAGTTAACAATGACTGTACAGGCAATTGCTCCTTGTATTGTTACTGATGTTGATGCAATGGAAATTACAATAACCCGTGCTCCGACAGCATTTGCCGGCAATGATGCAACCATTTGTGCCAACCAGACTCATACCATTGTTGGTTCAAATGCCAGTCATTATTCTTCACTGGCATGGTCAACATCGGGCGATGGAGTTATACTTGCTGCCAATACCCTTTATCCCACTTATGTACCAGGTACCATCGACGGATCTCTGGGGTTTGCAATTCTTACCCTGACTGCATACGGAAACAATCCATGCACCGGAAATGCAACCGATCAGATGTTGCTGACCGTAGTTCCTGAGCCGATAGTAGATGCAGGTCCTGATATTCAGATCTGTGTTGGTTCAAACGTACCTCTCATTGGTGCCACAGCCACTTCAACATCATCGGTTTACTGGACCACTTCAGGAAGCGGAAGTTTTTCAGATCCTACACTTATCAACCCGGTTTATACACCAAGTCCTCAGGATATTACGAACGGAAGCATCATACTTATGATCACCGGACAGGGAGTTGCTCCTTGCAACGTTTCGGCCAGCGATATTATGACACTTCAGATCAGCCAGCCTCCGGTGGTTAGTGCCGGCAGCGATGGAGAAATCTGTGCAACAGAACAGTATTATATTTTTGATGCAAGTGCAACAAATTATTCAGCCATCACATGGACAACCATGGGTGACGGAACTTTTTCCAATCACAACTCAATCAATCCTACTTATACCCCTGGTCCGGCTGATATTGCTGCCGGTTCGGTACTGCTTTATCTGAATGCCACAAGCCTGCTTCCATGCAGCGGATCGGTAAGTGATGCCATGTTGCTCACCATCCATCCCATGCCAACCATCAGTGCAGGCCCTGATGCAGCTACCTGCGAAGGTGACACCTATCTTATTGCCGGTGCAACAGCCCTTGATTACAGCAATCTGCAATGGACTTCATCGGGATCGGGATGGTTTTCGAACAATGCTGCCCTCAACCCGATTTATACCCCAAGTGCTGTTGATATTATCAATGGCAATGTAACGCTTACCCTTACCGCGACAGGACTTATTCCATGCACAGGTCAGGTAACTGATCAGATGGTTTTGACCATAACACCACAGCCATTGGTTGATGCAGGAATTGATCAGACCATTTGCGTCGGATCTTATACCATCACCACAGCTTCTGCCTCAAATTACAGTACCCTTCAGTGGGTATCGAGCGGAAGTTCAGGAACTTTGCTGAATGCAAATACCATCACTCCAACCTACATGCCAAGCCCGGCCGACATAGCCAATGGCTCAGTAGTTCTTACTTTAACGGCCAATGCAAATACGCCTTGTGCAGTTCCGGCAGTTGACCAGATGGTGATTACTATCCGTCCTTTGGTAGTAGTATCAGCAGGTGCTGATGAAACCATTTGCGAAGGATCAACCTTCACACCTACCACCGCATCAGCAACCAATTACACAAGCATCAACTGGACCTCATCCGGAACCGGATCGTTCATAAATGCAAATACACTTACCCCAACTTACACCCCAAGTCCGGCTGATATCGCCCTTGGATGGGTTACCCTTTCGCTCAACGGCAGCAGCATTGCTCCATGCAATCAGACTGTAAGCGATAATATGATTCTTACCATCAGGCGTCAGGCTGTAATTGATGCAGGATTAAACAGCACAATCTGCGAGACCGGAACTTTCTCAACATCAGGAGCTTCGGCCGTAAATCATACTACACTTCAATGGACCACAAACGGGACCGGTGTTTTTGCCAACCCAGCCATTCTTGTAACTACCTATACTCCAAGCGCTGCCGATATTGCCAATGGATCTGTTATTATCACACTTACCGCGGGCAGCATGGCCCCCTGTGTTGTTCCGGTAAGTGATTTTTTGATTCTTACCATTGAACCGGGTCCATCAGCCGATGCTGGAATTGATGCAGCCATCTGCGAAAGCGGAAGCTACTATGTATCCACTTCTTCAGCCGATAATTATTCAACCTTACAATGGACAACAAGCGGAAACGGTACTTTTGTTGACGGAACAACCATCAACCCGACCTACACGCCTGGTACAGCCGATATTGCAGCCGGTTCTGTTGTTCTTACTCTCACCGCTCAGCCTAAAACACCTTGCAGCATCCCTGCAAGCGATTCATTTATTCTTACCATTAACCGTGCGGCAACAGTAAATGCCGGCGCTGATGCTTCTGTTTGCGAAGGAACCGGATTATTGATTCTGGATGCAACAGCTGCCAATTACTTATTCTTAAACTGGACTACATCCGGAACCGGAACATTCAGCAATGCAAATACACTGAATCCGACTTACTTCCCAAGTTCAGATGATGTTACTAACGGATCGGTAATTCTTACCCTTTCAGCTCAAAGCAGTGCACCTTGTGCGGCTGTTGCAACCGACACCAAAGTGGTAACTGTAGTTCCTTTGCCAAATGTTGATGCTGGTCCTGATGGAATTTCATGCGGACTATCATTGTACAATATTACCGGAGCAAGCGCGGCAGATTATGCTTCACTGCAATGGACAACTTCAGGAAGCGGTGTTTTCACCAACTCTTCAGCGCTCAATCCTTCGTATCAGCCAAGTGCAGCTGATCTTTCAGCAGGAAGTGTAACCCTGACTTTAACAGCAATAAGTGCATCGCCATGCGCAATCAATCCTTCAGATTCATTTGTACTTACACTTCAGCAGGAAGCTACTGCTAATGCAGGTGCTGATGATTCAGTTTGTGAAGGTGATGCCTACACTGTATTTGATGCGGTTGCTACCAACTATTCGTCAGTAAACTGGACACATACAGGAACAGGTATTCTTGTAAATGGCAACACCCTAACCCCAACCTACACACCTTCAGCTGCCGATGCAATTGCAGGTTCTGTATCACTTACATTGCACAGTTTTGGCGTAAGCCCTTGCGGAGATGTAAACGACACAAAAATCCTTACAGTTAGCCCGATGCCTTTGGTAAATGCCGGCCTAGATGCTACCATTTGTTTTGGAGGCAGTTACACATTAAGTCTGGCTACAGCACAACATTATGCTTCATTACTCTGGTCAACATCTGGAAGTGGTTCATTCAGCAATCCTTCGTTGTTGCATCCTGTTTATACTCCAAGTGCTGCCGATCTTCTTGCCGGACAGGTAATTCTTACCCTTACAGCCGATGCCATTGCACCATGCAACGGAACCGTAAGCGACTTTATGATTCTGATGTTTGAAACCGGTCCTGTAGCCAATGCCGGAGCCGATGAAACCATTTGTGAAGGTTCAACATTTACCGTTTCCTCTGCCAGTGCATCTGACTTCCTTTCACTGATGTGGACCACTTCAGGTGACGGTTCATTTGCGCTTGCCAACACCCTTACCCCAACCTATACACCGGGTGCTGCAGATCTTCTTACCGGATTTGTTACTTTAACGTTACGTGCTTACGGAAATCCTCCATGCGCAGAGTTCAGCGATGCAATGGTTCTCACCTTTGCCAAACCGGTAACTGCCAATGCTGGTGCCGATTTAACCATATGCGAAGGCGGAGTTGTGATTGTAGCTGATGCCACTGCCCAGAATTACACTTCTGTACTCTGGACAAGCAGCGGAACCGGTGTTCTGGCAAATGCCAACACCCTTACCCCGACTTACACACCAAGTGCTGGTGATGTTACAACAGGATCGGTTAATCTTATACTTACGGCTTTTGGACAAGCTCCATGCAATGGTCAGGCAACTTCAATGAAAGTTGTGACCATTACACCGGCTCCTCAGGTAAATGCTGGCCCTGATGCTACCCTTTGTCAGGGAAGCACACACACCATCAGCGGAGCAACTGCTTCGGGAACATCAACCCTTAACTGGACAACCTCCGGAACAGGAACTTTCTCAGGCAACGGAACCCTTACCCCAACCTACACCCCGAGTCTTGCTGATTTCATCAGTGGCTCAGTAACGCTTACCCTTACAGGCAATGCTGTTAGCCCATGCTCAGTTCCTGCTGTTGATGCAATGGTTCTCACCCTGATTCCTGCTGCGATAGTAAATGCCGGTATTGATGCCACCATTTGCGAAACAGCTACTTATACTGTTTCAACAGCTTCTGCATCAAATTACAGCAGTCTGGTTTGGACGAGTTCCGGAACCGGAATACTCAGCAGCTCAACAACCCTTACACCAACCTACACACCAAGTGCAGGTGACATTGCCAATGGTTCAGTAACACTGACCCTGACAGCCATTTCAGCTGCACCATGCAGCAATGCGGTGAGCGATCAGATGATCATCACCATAAGTCCTATGCCGGAAGCATATGCCGGTGCCGATGCAACCATCTGCGAGGGACAGCAATATACCATTACCGGAGCAACTGCAACCACAGGACTTGTGTTTGCATGGATTTCAAACGGAAGCGGAAGTTTCCTCAACAGCAACACCCTGATTCCAACCTACATTCCAAGTGCTGCTGATATTACAAGCGGTTCGGTTACCATTACCCTGACGGTTCAGGGAGCTGGAGCCTGTGCAGTTGCAGTTTCCGATGATATGGTTCTTTCCATAGATCCTATGGCAACTGTGAATGCAGGACTTGATGTTGAAATTTGTCAGGGTATGAGTTATACCTTAACAACAGCAACAGCTACAAATTATGCTTCTGTAACCTGGACAACATCTGGAAGCGGAACTTTCAGCAACCCGGCCATCGTAAATGCTACCTACAATCCAAGTGTGGTTGATATCAGCAACGGATCGGTAGTTCTTACCCTTACAGCAACAGCAAGTGGCGTATGTACTGGTTCGGTAAGCGATCTGATGGTACTTTCGTTCAACACCCTTCCTTTGGTAAATGCCGGCCCCGATGTTAATACATGCGATGCAGCAGTTACCATCAATGGAGCAACAGCTTCAAATTACAGCAGCTTACTCTGGACCTCTTCAGGAACCGGAACACTCTCGAATGCCACCACCCTCAGCCCAACCTATGTACCAAGCGGTGCAGATCTTGCCAATGGTTTTGTTGACCTTACCCTCACTGCTCAGGCCACTGCGCCTTGTGCCGGAAGTTCATCCGACATAGTTCGTATCAACCTGAATCAAGGACCGGTGGTAAATGCCGGTAATGATGGTTCAATCTGCGCAGGATCAACCTTTGCCATCAATGGTGCATCAGCCAGTTTTGCTTCACTCTTAACCTGGACAACATCAGGCAGCGGAACATTCAGCAATGCCAACATACTTAATCCGGTTTATACACCTGGTGCTTCTGACCTTACTTCAGGCAGCGTAGTGCTTACGCTGACCGCAAGCCCGGTTGCGCCATGTTCCAATCCGGTGAGCGATAACATTACACTCAGCATTACCCCGATTGCAACTGCTTATGCAGGAATCGACAATGTAACCTGTTCAAACTCATTTATGGTAACCGGCGCCACTGCAACCAACTACAGTTCATTCACATGGACCACAAGCGGAAGCGGATCGTTTATCAATCAGACAACTTTAACCCCAACCTATCTGCCAAGTGCAGCTGATTTTGCCAATGGTTCTGTTACGCTTACACTCGAAGTGATGAGCCAGGCTCCTTGTACCCAGTTGGTAACAGATGCCATGACACTCACATTGATGAATGAGCCTGTTGCCAATGCAGGAGCTGATGCCAGTGTTTGTCAGGGATCAACCTTTATGATTACCACAGCATCTGCTTCAAATTTCAGCAATCTGAACTGGACAAGCTCAGGATCGGGAAGCTTCTCGGGACAAACCACCTTAACTCCGGTTTACACCCCAAGCGCTACCGATATCACCAATGGTTCGGTTGTACTTACCCTTACAGCCACGGCATCATCGCCATGCAGCAACACTGCCACCGACCAGATGACACTGACCATTCAGCGCAGTGCAACCGCCAATGCAGGCAGCGATGCAGCTATCTGCGAAGGAAACACATACACCCTGAGCGGAACCGTATCCAACAGTACTTTGTTTGCCTGGAGCTCAAATGGAACAGGTTCATTTGCCAACGGATCAACTTTAACCCCGGTTTACACTCCAAGCGCGGCAGATATTGCAGCCGGAAGTGTAACCATTACATTGACAGCTTTTGCTTCATCGCCATGTAATGTTCCTGCTACTGATCAAATGATACTGACGATTACCAGACTTCCATTGGTAAATGCAGGAACAGATGCCACCAGTTGTGGCAGCAATTTTACAATTACAACAGCAACTGCCAGCAATTACAACACCTTAACCTGGACCACAACCGGAACAGGAACCTTTATCAACCCGAATTCAATCAATCCGACTTATGTAGCCAGTCTGGCTGATATATCATCGGGCAGTGTAACCCTGACGCTTACTGCTTCAGGAAGTTCACCATGTACCTCATCGGTTTCTGATCAGATGGTACTTCTGTTTGCTCCGGTACCAACCGTATCAGCAGGCAGCGATGATGCAGTTTGCGGAAACAACAACTACACACTGACCGGCGCTTCGGCTTCGAATTATTCAACCCTTACCTGGAGCACATCAGGAACCGGAACTTTCTCTAATACCACCATGGTGAATCCGGTTTATTACCCAAGTGCAGCCGACATCACTTCAGGTTCTGTGATACTCACCCTGACCGCTACCAGTCTTGCACCTTGCAGCACTACTGCAGCTGACCAGATGACACTTACATTTAATCTGTCGCCTCTTGCCAATGCAGGTCCGGATGCAAACAGCTGCGGAACAGTTGCTTACCAGATCACCGGCGCAACTGCATCGAATTACAGCGGAGTTTACTGGACACACAATGGTACCGGTACAATTTCAAATGCCAACACCCTTAACCCTGTTTACACACCATCGCAGGGTGATGTAACCACCGGCCAGGTAATGATGACGCTTCATGCAACAGCCATTGCACCATGTACTGGTGAAGTTGTTGATGTAATGATTCTTAATCTGCAGTCAGGCCCATTGGCCAATGCAGGTGCCGATGTTACCATTTGCGAAAGCCAGAACATTACATTGAGCAGTGCAACTGCCAGCGGTTATGCCACATTGTTGTGGTCAACCAGCGGTTCAGGAACATTCAGCAACAGTACTTCCATCAATCCCATTTATTATCCAAGTGCAGGCGATATTGCTGCTGGTGTTGTAAATCTAACCATGACACTTCAAGGAGCACCTCCATGCAATACTGTATCTTCTGACTTTATGGTTCTTACCATTCAGGGATTACCGGTTGCCAATGCAGGCGCCGATGCAGTAGCATGTGGAAGCACTTATCAATTAATTAATGCTTCGGCATTAAACTATTCATCTGTAAACTGGATCACCAGCGGAACAGGTTTCTTCTCGAACAGCGCACTTGTTAACCCGGTTTATACACCGAGTGCAGGTGATATTGCTGCAGGAAGTGTAACCCTGACCTTGACCGTTACCGGTGTTGCTCCATGCAACAATCAAACGGCTGATCAGATGATACTTACCATAGGTGGCTCAGTACTGGCCAATGCCGGTATTGACGGAAGCACCTGTGGAAGTGTACCTTTCACGGTATCAACTTCATCAGCAAGCAATTTTGCAAGCATCAACTGGACAACCTCCGGAACAGGAACCTTTGCCAATCAGACTACACTTTATCCGACATACACTCCAAGTGCAGCAGATGTTGCTTTGGGATCAGTAACCCTTACCATGCATGTTCAGGGCAACGCGCCTTGTTTCAGCAATGTTCAGGACAATATGCTGCTCACCATCAATGCAGGTGCAACTGCCAATGCAGGTCCTGACGCTCAGGTATGCACCGGCACAAACTTCACAGTAAGTGGAGCAACTGCAAATAATTATGTAGCCATTAACTGGACTTCAACAGGAACCGGAACACTGGTAAGTGCCAATACACTCACACCGACTTACATTCCAAGTGCACAGGATTACGTAACAGGAAATGTTATCCTAACCCTTTCTGTGATATCTGCAGCACCTTGTTCAGGAAATGTTTCTGACGAAATGATGCTGAGCTTTATCAATGGTCCGGTTGCAAATGCCGGCCCTGATGCTGAGGTATGTTTTGGTGTAAATTATACAGTAACCGGAGCTTCGGCAACCGGATACCAGACCATTAACTGGACTTCAACAGGAACAGGAACTCTGGTTAACCAGACTTCGCTTACTCCAACTTATATGCCGTCGAATGCTGACCGCACTGCCGGATTTGTAAATCTGATCATGACCGTTCAGGGAGCAGCTCCATGTTTTGGATCAGCAAATGATGTTATGACACTTGCAGTCAGTTCGCTGCCGGTTGCTTCGGGAACCATCAGTGGTCCTCAGGATGTTTGTGCAGGCCAGACAGGCGTTGGTTACTCAGTAACACCGGTTCAGTTTGCAACCGGATACAACTGGATACTTCCTTCAGGCGCAAGCATTGTTGCAGGAGCCAACACTCCAAACATTGTAGTTGATTTTTCGATGTCAGCCGTTTCAGGTAGCATCTTTGTAAATGCAAGCAGTGCCTGCGGTAACGGACCTATGTCTGCAGCATATGCAGTAACTGTAAGTCCATTGCCAGGCAATCCGGGCATTATTATGGGGCCTGCAAGCATTTGCCAGAATACCAGTGGTGTAATTTATACCATCAACCCTGTAAGTGGCGCCAATGCTTATCAGTGGACAGTTCCAGCCGGTGCAACAATCGTATCCGGAACCGGAACCAACACCATAACCGTTGATTATTCAACCATTGCAATTTCCGGTGATATAACCGTTACTCCTCAGAATGCCTGCGGAAGCGGAAATACTTCAACACTTGCCGTTACCGTGAATGTTATGCCAGTTGCGCCGGTTATTACCGCCAATGGTCCGATAGAATTCTGCGAAGGCGGAAGTGTTGTGCTATCAGCAACTCCGGGATATACTTCATACCTCTGGTCAAACGGAATGACAACACAGAATATCACCGTAACAACTTACGGAACCTATTCAGTAGTTGCTTCTGATGCAGCCGGTTGTGCCAGTCTTGCTTCGAACGAAATTACAGTGAATGTACACATGTTGTTTGTACCGGTAATTACCGCCAACGGACCGGTTGATCTGTGCCAGGGTGGAAGTGTAATACTTACAGCCCCTGCAGGATATGCCTCATATCTGTGGAACTCAGGACAAACCTCACAAAGCATTACCGTTACCACCAATGGAGTTTATAATGTAATTGTAACTGACGCCTTCGGATGTACAAGTCTTCCATCGGCTGATGTAACTGTAACTGTAAATCCGATTCCTGCAACTCCTGTTATCACAGCCAGCGGACCGCTGAATTTCTGTGCTGGTGGCAGTGTAACCCTTTCAGCACCGGCCGGACACGCTTCATACCTGTGGTCGAACGGTGAAACAACACAAAGCATCATGGTTACTGCAAGCGGAGTATTCTCAGTTACCGTAAGCGATATATTCGGATGCACCAGTATGCCTTCAGCAACGGTAACAGTTAATGTGAACCCTTACCCTGCAACACCTGTAATTACAGCGATCGGACCTACAACCTTCTGCAACGGAGGAAGTGTGATACTTTCAGCAACATCAGGATTTGCCTCATATCTCTGGTCAAACGGAGCTACTACTCAAAACATTACAGTAACAACTTCAGGAGTTTATACAGTAGTTGTATCAGACGCAATCGGATGCTCAAGTCAGCCTTCGGCACCGGTTAGTGTAACCGTAATGCAACCACCAACACCAACAATTGTAGCCAATGGTGCAACCAATTTCTGTATTGGTGGAAGTGTAACACTTACTGCTCCTGCAGGATATGCTGCATACCTCTGGTCGAACGGTGAAACCACCCAAATGATCAGTGTTACCGTTTCAGGAAGTTATTCAGTACAGGTAACCGATGCCATGGGTTGTATCAGTAATCCTTCAAATATTATTGTAGTTACCGTTTACTCACCGGCAGTTCCTCCGATTATTGTTGCTCTGGGCCCAACCACCATATGTTTTGGCGGAAATGTAACCCTTTCAGCGCCTGCAGGATATGCTTCATACACATGGTCAAACGGACAAACAACCCGTAACATAATTGTCAGTACTTCAGGTACTTATTATGTTGTTGTTACCGATGTTAACGGTTGTTCATCTGCTGCTTCAAATTCTATAATCGTTGATGTAGTTCCTCTTCCAACAGCCATTGCCGGGCCTAATGCTACGGTTTGTGCCGGACAGAATTACACCATTACCGGAGCATCTGCAACAAATTATTCATTATTGACCTGGACCAGCTCCGGATCAGGATACTTTGTCAACAATGGAAATCTTGATGCAACTTACGTACCTTCAACCGGAGATCTTTCGATGGGAAGTGTAATACTTACCTTATCAGCTACCGGAAACGGTCCATGCACCATGGCAGCGCAGAGTTCACTTCTGTTAAGCTTTGTAAATCCTCCAACTGCTTATGCAGGTGTAGATTTTACCATCTGTGAAGGAACAAACGTTGATATAACCACAGCCAGTGCTGCTTATTATCAATCATTGACATGGTCAAGTTCCGGTTCAGGATTGTTCCTCAATGGAAACACGCTCACACCTACTTATATTCCAAGTGCAATAGATATCAGTAATGGATTTGTATCACTCACACTTACAGCAGTTCCATTCGGACCATGTGCGGTTCCTGCAACTGATGCTTTGATGGTGACCATACATCGTGCTCCTCTGGTATTTGCAGGAAATAATACCAGTGTATGCCCGCCGGATCATTATACAACGCTTTCGGCAACAGCCAGCAATTTCACACATCTTCAGTGGACAACCAACGGAACAGGAACATTTACAGATCCTACTGCCTTGGTAACAGTTTACACTCCAAGCGCAGCCGACATAAGTAATGGAACAGTAACCCTGAATCTTACAGCTTATGCCAGCAGTCCATGTGCTACAGTTAGTGATGACATAGTTCTGATTTTGGTTGAAGATCCCATTGCCAATGCAGGTCCTGATATGACCATTTGCGAAGGTGATAATATTATTCTCAATGGTATAGCTTCGGGCTATCAGTCAATATTCTGGACTACTTCGGGTACAGGAACCATTGTTAATGGAAATACACTCAGTCCGACTTACATTCCAAGCCTTACTGACATTGTAAATGGGTGGGTAACACTAACCCTCACAGCCAACCCGCAATCTCCTTGTGCTGTTCCGGCCATAGATGCTATGCAATTGAATATTACCCGTACTCCGCAGATTTTTGCCGGTAATGATTTCAGTATGTGTCCTGTTGGACCATATACTACAAGCACTGCAACGGCATCACATCACAGTTTTCTGATGTGGACCTCCAATGGAACCGGTACCTTCTCAAATACTTCAACACTTGTAACTGTTTACACTCCAAGTGCTGCAGATATCGCAAACGGAACGGTTACCCTTACCCTTACAGGAAATGCCAACAGCCCTTGTACACCGGTAAGCGATGATATAGTACTTCTTCTGTCAAATCCACCGGCAGCAAATGCAGGTCCTGATATGTTGATCTGTGAAGGAAGTTCTGTAAATATCACAGCAGCTACTGCTTCAAACTATCAATCGCTCAATTGGGCAACTTCAGGTACAGGAACAATCATCAATGGCAATTCAATTTCGCCGACCTACATTCCAAGTACAGCTGATATAGTCAATGGTTCAGTAATTCTCAGCCTCACTGCAACTCCGGTAACACCATGTGCCAATGCAGCTACTGATGCAATGACCATCAACATCAGCCGCACACCTCAGCTATTTGCAGGTGATGACACCACACTGTGTCCTGCCGGACCATACACAACTGCAAGTGCAACGGCTTCGTTCGCAGCAGTGGTTCAGTGGAGCAGCAATGGAACAGGTTCCTTCAGCGATCCTTACGCTTTGGTAACTACTTACACTCCATCAGCACTTGATATCTCCAATGGAAATGTTACCCTAACCCTTTCGGGATTTGCAAATTCACCTTGCAGCAATGTAAGCGATGATATGATTCTGAATCTCGAAACTCCAGCAACAGTGAATGCAGGTGCAGATGCAGCAATATGTGAAGGCATGCAGCATACTATTTCAGGAGCTTCAGCAAGCAATTACCAGTCAATCAGTTGGATCAGCTCAGGTACCGGTGTTATCATGAATGGCAACACCCTGAACCCGACCTATACTCCAAGTGCAGCCGACATTTCCAATGGTGGTGTTGTACTCAGCCTGATTGCAACCCCGATTGCACCATGCAGCGGAAATGTGACCGATGCCATGCAACTGACCATTACCCGCACACCGGTTATATTTGCAGGTGCAGATGCCGCTATTTGCCCTCCGGGCGCTTATACAGTTAGCGATGCAACTGCTTCGAACTACCTTGCCCTGCAATGGTCAAGCAGTGGAACAGGCAGTTTCTCAAACACAACAACGCTTGTTACTATTTACAATCCTTCACCAGCTGACATTGCAGCAGGAACAGTAACCCTGACACTTACAGCATATGCCGGAGCACCATGTTCCAATGTAAGTGATGATGTGGTATTATACTTCATTCCTGAAGCTACTGCCAATGCAGGTGCTGATGCCACCATTTGTGAGGGATCACAATATATGGTAAGCGGAGCTACCGCAACCAACTACTCAAGTCTAAGCTGGACAACCAGTGGAACCGGAGTATTTGTAAGTGGCGGAACTTTAAGTCCGACCTATATTCCAAGTGCAGCCGATATCAACAACGGCATGGTGGTTCTTACCCTGACTGCCAATCCTGTTTCACCTTGCAGTGTAATAGCAAGTGATGCATTGATCCTCAATATCGAAGGAACAGCTTATGCAAATGCAGGTCCTAATGGGTCAGCATGTTTCGGAGATGTATATTATCTTGCTGGAGCAATTGCATCAAACTACGCTGATGTTCTCTGGACAACCTCCGGAACCGGATCTTTCACCAATCCAGCCGAGGTAAATGCAACTTACATTCCTTCAGCAGCAGATCTGACTGCCGGTAATGTAACTTTAACCCTTAACGCTTACGGCAATGCACCTTGCGGTGATGCCTCCGACTTTATGGTTCTCAGCATTACACCAGGTGCAACAGTTGACGCCGGACCAGATACCAATATCTGTTTTGGTCCTGCTCCTGTTACTGGTGCCAGCGCAACCAACTACTCAAGTCTTGTATGGACTGTTAGCTATGGAACTGGTATGCTGGTAAATGCCGGCAATATCATGCCGACTTACATACCAAGTGCTGGTGACCTGACTAATGGTTATGTTATTCTTACCCTGACCGTTAATCCGCTGGCTCCGTGTACCGATCCTATTGCCGACAACAAAACCCTAACCATCAGCGAAACTCCGCTGGTAGATGCAGGACTCGATGCAATCATTTGTGAAGGCTCAACCCATACCATCAATGATGCATCTGCTTCAAACTATGCAATGTTGTTGTGGAGCTCATCAGGAACAGGAAGCTGGGTAAACATCAATACACTCAATCCTACTTATACGCCGAGTACTGCTGATATTGCAGCTGGTTCGGTTGTTCTTACCCTTACTGCCACCAACGGTGCATGTCCGGTTGTTACTGATTACCAGCAACTGAATATTCAGCGGGAAGTAATGGTAAATGCAGGAACTGATGCCGCAATCTGCGAAGGATCAGACTACAGTTTGTTTACTGCATCTGCACTCGGATACAGCAATGTAACATGGTCAACCTCCGGTTCGGGTAGTTTCAGCAATGCCAATGCACTGAATCCTGTTTACACACCAAGTCCGGCAGATATTGCCTCAGGCAGTGTAGTGCTTACATTAACCGGTATTTCTTCAATGCCATGTTCAGGCAGCGATGTTGATAATATGATATTGCAGATCCGTCACAACCCTGTGGCTGTAGCCGGAGTTGATGCCCTCATCTGCGAAGGCGAACAATATCTTATTACCGATGCTCAGGCTTATAATTATGCATCAGTTCTCTGGACTTCAACCGGAACCGGAACATTCATCAACGGATCAACTTTAACTGCGACCTATATTCCAAGTCCTGCTGACATTTCAGCCGGTAGTGTTACGCTAACGCTGATAGCTTCAAATCCTCCGTGTGCTGATGCTACTGCTTCCCAGTCACTTACCATCATCCAGAATCCTCTGGTGAATGCTGGTCCTGATGCAACAATCTGTCAATCATGCAGCCATACAGTTTCGGGTGCAATGGTAAATAATGCAGTAAGCTACAGCTGGTCAACAACCGGAACAGGAACCATCACCAATGGTACCACGCTTACCCCAACTTATCAGCCGAGTGCCGGAGATATCTCAAATGGTTCAGCTACACTTATCCTTACAGCAGTCAGCGCCTCTGGTTGTGGTAGCTTCAGCGATGAAATGGTAATCTTTATCAACCAGAATCCTGATCTTGACTTTACCTGGGCTCCGGTTTGTTCCGGACAACCCACCAATTTCATGGTGGATGAAACCCTAACCGATGTTAATTCAATTGCTGTATGGCACTGGAATTTCGGCGACGGATTCTATGCCAATGTGATGAACCCATCGCATACATATCCTGCAGTCGGAGCTTATACTGTAACACTCACAGCAACCGATACAGCCGGATACACCAGCATTATCTCACATACGGTTGAAATTATGAGTACGCCAATTGCGTTCTTCAGTTTCGATACACCGAATTGCCTTGGTACACCTACCCAGTTCCATAACCTGTCCTCAACCGAGAACGGTTACATTACACGCTGGGTATGGAGTTACGGCGATGGTTCAGCCAACGATACCATTTACTTCCCCAACGATCCGAATCCAACGCACGAATATGCCAACTCAGGAATATTCGGAGTTAGCCTGAATGTGATTAATTCATTCGGTTGCGAGAATACCTACTACACAGAAATCGAGGTAACTCCGAATCCGGTTGCAAACTTCTATTACACCACCCTTTGCGAAGATCTGTTGGTTAACTTCCAGGATGCTTCCTTCCCGAATGGTGCAGGTAATGTGGTAAGCTGGGCATGGAATTTTGACGATCCTGCTTCAGGAATTTTCAATACATCTGATCTTGAAGATCCACAGCATATATTCAGTGCTCCGGGAACTTACAATGTTACTCTGGTAATCACCAATTTCAACAACTGCACCGGCACAATTACCAAGCAGGTAACTGTTGGCGAAGCTCCTCCGGTTGAATTTACATGGGAATCATCCTGTGCCGATGCGCTTACCAGCTTCTTTACCGATCCTACGGTTGTCAACATCAATGCCATTGCAACCTATGCATGGGAATTTGGCGACGGCGGACAATCCAATCTTCAGGATCCGCAGCATATGTATGCAGCAGCAGGTGAATATCTGGTGACCCTCACCCTTGTTGATACAGCAGGATGCACAAACTTTGTAACCCATCTGGTTTCAGTTAGTGCACTACCGGTTGCATTCTTCAGCTACAGCGAGCCAACCTGTTTCGAAACTGAAACTTCGTTTACCGATCTTTCATTCGCTTCAACCGGTTATATTACTGAGTGGGAATGGATATTTGGTGATGGCAACTCAACAACAGTTACTTTCCCCAATACACCACATGTAACTCACCTGTACGCAAACTCAGGAGTTTACAATGTTACACTCAACATTGTTACTTCAGAAGGCTGCGAAAATACAGTAACCCGACAGGTAGTAGTAATTCCGAATCCAGTGGCCAACTTTACAAGTACTGCATCGTGCCTTGGCGAAGCGGTTGAATTTACTGATCTTTCACAAACCAATGGTGGCGGACAGATTGTAAATCATGCCTGGGATTTTGGTGATCCTACTTCAGGTGCAAACAATACATCTGCGCTTCAGAATCCGTCACACATTTATGCACAGCCCGGAACCTATACAGTTACTCTGATAGTGACCACTGCTAATTCATGTGCTGACACAGCAACCATGGTAATTACCGTTGCTCCGGCTCCGGTGGTTGACTTTATCGCAAGCAACGCATGTTCTAACGATACCATTCAGTTTACCAGTTCAACTTTTGTGAACATGGCAACTACCCTCACATGGTACTGGGAGTTTGGTGATGGCTCAACCTCTACAGAGGCAGATCCTCAGCACATTTATACCACACACGGGGTATTCAATGTAAGTCTTACCATTACCGACAATATGGGTTGCACAGCAACTATAATGCATCCTGTAAGTGTTGTTCCGGGTCCTTTGGCAATGTTTGGATTCACTGCTCCGGCTTGCTCAGGTTCAGACGTACTGTTCAATGACTTGTCAGTTGCCAACGGAAGTGTCATCACTTCATGGTTATGGGACTTTGGTGATGGAAATACCCAACTGGTTACAGCTCCGGGCAATCCGAATGTGACTCATACTTATGCCAATTCAGGAGTCTTTACAGTAACCCTTACTGTTACTAACCTCCAGGGATGTGATGCTTCAACAAGCATGAATGTAATTATAGTTCCGGGTCCGATCGCTGAGTTTACTTACGACGAAGGATGTCAGGGAAATCTGGTGGCTTTCACCGATCTTACTGCAACCAACGGTGGATCTGTTCTGGTTCAATGGTTATGGAATTTTGGTGATCCTGCTTCAGGTGTATCAAATACTTCAAACCTGCAGAACCCTGTACACATTTTCAATGCAGCAGGAACTTACACCGTTACATTATCAGCAACCAGCGCAAGTGGCTGTATCAGCACCGTATCACACGATGTGGTAATTACACCTCCGCCGGCAGTAGCATTCATCATTACTTCAGGCACCTGCGTAAGCGAACCTGTAACATTTGAGCCTGATCCGACAGTTATGGATCTGACTTCTATTGCTTCCTATGAGTGGAACTTTGGTGACGGAACCCCGGTTTCAAATTCACCTGCTCCAACCCATGTTTACAATGTAGCCGGCACTTTCCAGGTTACCCTGACTGTTATGAATAACGATGGTTGCTCAAACAGCATTACGCAACAGGTAAGCATCGGAGCAATTCCGGTGGCTGCATTCACTTTCACAAGCGGATGCTCGGGCGGACCTACAAGCTTCAGCGATCTGTCCTATGCAGTAACAGGTGAGCAAATCACAGGTTGGTATTGGACATTCAATGATCCCAATGCTGTTCCGGGTACCGATACTTCAACCCTGCAGAATCCTTATTATCAATACAGTGCACAGGGATTGTACAATGTTACACTTACAGTTACCTCTGCCAGCGGATGCAGCGGAAGCATCACCATTGCTGTTCAGATATTCCCTGCTCCGGTTGCAGCATTCAATTACACAACCAATCCATGTATGAATGGTGTTGTTTCCTTCCAGGATGCTTCTTCAAGCTACATGGGAGCCATCACCTCATGGGAATGGCAGTTTGCACCAGGATACACCTCTACATTGCAAAACCCAAGTCATACTTACTATCACACCGATAGTTGCTATAATGTGCAGCTAGTGGTTACCGATATGAGGGGTTGTATTGATACCCTGATTCAGGAAGTTTGTATTCCTGCCGGACTTGTGGTTGAAATCGAAAACAGCATTACCTGTCATGGTGACACCACTTTATTCAATCCGGTGGTTATCAGTCCGGTTGGTGATTCATTGGTTGCTTTCCAGTGGAATTTCGACGATCTGGCTTCAGGTATTCACAACACTTCAACCCTCAGAAATCCTGAACATTTCTTCCAGACTCCCGGATCTTACCTGGTTTCGTTGCTGGCTACTGATGTCAACAATTGTCAGACCACAGTTTACAAGAGAGTGGATGTCCTCAATCTGCCGGTTCCTATGTTCAGTTACACCGCAGGATCATGCGACAGCACCATTTACTTTACCGATTTATCGGATGGCAACGGCACAACCATCAATACATGGATCTGGAACTATGGCGACGGATCGTCAGATACCATTTATGCAGCTCCTGCCGGAACTTCACATTACTATTCCACTTCAGGAATCTTTAATGTAAGTCTGACTACCATTACTGCAGCAGGTTGCGAAGCCAGCATCACATTAGATGTTGAGCGTATGCCTTGTATCAAGGCTGACTTTGCACAGCTGGATACCCTCATCTGCGAGCGTCATGAGCTTACTTTTCAGGATCTCTCTGTCTGCGGTAATCCGATAAACAGGTGGGAATGGAACTTTGGTGATGGCGAAACACTTGTTTACAATGTTGCTCAGCCAACGGTTTCTCATATCTACCAACTCAGTGGCACATATTCTGTAAGTCTGGTGGTTTCAACCTCGGTTTCAGGACAAACGGTCAGCGACACCACATCACAAACAGTGAAGGTATTGACATCGCCAACTGCTCGTTTCTTTGCTCCTGATGTTTGTCTGAACCAGACCACAGTCTTTATGGATCAGTCAATATGGACAGAATCGAAGATTGCATCATGGCACTGGAATTTTGGTGATCCGAATTCAGTGTATGACACAACCTCCATCCGCAATCCGGCTTATCGCTACGATCGTGCTGGTAATTTCGTGACAATGCTGACCATAACCAACGAATTTGGTTGCACAGACACTGTAAGCAGGAACCTGAGGGTAAATAACCTGCCGGTTGCAGATTTCAGCTACAGCCTGGCTTGCCAGAACAATCACACATTGTTTACTGACCTCAGCGACAGTGCCGATGCTGCAATTGATCAGTGGTGGTGGAAATTCAGAGATTCTTCAACCATGCTCGGACTTGCCGGTGTTCAGAATCCAAACTTCATCTTCACCAATGTAGGCGACTACACTGTTGACCTGATCATTGTAAACGGCAATGGTTGCACCGATACTACCACTCAGCAAATAACTGTCAATCCTAAGCCAATCAGTGCATTCTCCTACACCGAGAATTATGAAAACACCCAGGGCAGGGTACTGTTTACCAATGGATCTATTGGTGCAGAATCCTACGAATGGGATTTCGGAACCGGAATTCTTTCGTTCGAGATTGATCCGGTGGTCAACTTTACAAGTGATGGCAGTTACGAAATCAGCCTGATAACCATGAATGAATTTGGTTGCCCTGACACTTTGAAAATGGATTATAAATTCCTGTTCAAAGGATTGTGGGTACCCAATGCATTCTCCCCCAATAATCCTAATGAGACGGTCAGACTCTTCAAACCTGTAGGAACCAATCTCAGGTCGTACACCATTGAAGTTTATGACACCTGGGGTAATATGATGTGGACCTCATCCGCACTTGATGCCAACGGGTCTCCTGCCGAAGGATGGAACGGAGTTTACAACGGAAATCTGCAGGCTCAGGATGTATATATGTGGAAAGCAACTGCTGTTTTCAAAGACGGAACCATCTGGCGCGGAAATGATGTTGGAAACAAAAAGAACATCGCTCCATTGCCTTATGGAACAGTAACGCTCATCCGATAATCACAACAACACCACTAACTGAAAAAACTTACAGTCATGAAAAAGACAGGTTTATATTTCCTCATCGCCATATCACTGCTGATTATTAAAGGTGCAAATGCGCAGGATCCTTTGTTCTCACAGTTTTACAACAATCCTGTTTATTACAACCCCGGTGCTGTTGGATTGAATCCCGGAATGCGTGCCCGCTTTACTGTTCGCGAACAGTGGGCTCAGCTGCCCGCTGATTTACGATCATATTCCTTCTCTATGGATATTGCCGAAAGGAATATTCCCGGATCGGGCGGACTTGGATTGGTTGTGTTGCAGGACAATGCCGGAACAGGTGTATTGAGTACATCGTCGGTTGGCCTTTCCACCTCAGTAAGGGTTCCTTTGCAGGCAAACATGGTTACCCAGGTAGGTGTAATGACCAGCTTTGTGCAGAAACGACTGAACTGGGACAACTTGGTGTTTACCGATCAGTTGGATCCGATTTATGGTAATATTTATGAGAGCAGTTTTCAGGCACCTGACAACGGTGGTGTATTTTATCCTGATTTCGCGGTGGGAGGTATATTCCGGTTTACAGAGAGCAGCCCTACTTTCAGTTCCATTCAGGGTACTTTCGGACTGGCTATGCATCACTTGTTTCGTCCGAACGAATCATTTATCGGCCTTACATCTCCGCTTGAGCGGAAGCTGGCAATCACCGGTGATCTGATTCTTGAAATTGACGGCGGCGGTGATAAACTCTATTTTCAACGTTCTGAATCCGGTAAAAATACCTTTAAGTTTAACCCTGGTTTTATTTACGAATCGCAGGGTGACTTCAAGACTTATGCCATGGGTGTAAATATTCTCAAATCTGCCATCTACACCGGCGTTTGGTTCCGCAACCGTACCACTGAATTTGTTAAAACCAACGATCTTATTTTCATGCTAGGGTTGAATGCTCAACTTTCATCAAGTACCCGTATGAAAATTAACTATACCTACGATTTTGTTCTCACTGAAATCAGAACTGCAACAGGCTGTTCACACGAAATCTCAGTAATTATCGAACTGGATGATTTCAACATGTTCAACCGTGGCGGCCGTAGTGGAAAAGGTGGTTTTGGGTTCACAAACCGCAACCGCCGTTCCATGCAGGAGCTGGAATGCACTCCATTCTGATAAAGATAAGCGATCCCCCCGACCATTAGTCTGTAATGGTTTTCGCAAAAAAAGGCTCCGAAAGGGGCCTTTTTTAGTGTCAAGATTAGACAGGATTTACAGGATTTTCTTTTTTCTTCTCTTTGAATCTTTGAATTCTTGAACCGACCAACGGGAGCTCAGCAAAGCTAATCTTTCCGCCCCAGCCGTCAGGCTTAATCTGATCCAATCTTCAAATCTTCAAATTATTTTTGAATCCTTGAATCCTTGAATCTTTGAATCCTTGAATCTTTGAATTCTTGAACCGACCGCAGGGAGCTCAACGAAGCTAATCCTTGAATTCTTGAATCCTTAAATCACTTCACCACCTTCGCACTCCCAACCGTCTTATCTTTATACACCAACCTCAACAGATACATCCCCGGAACCCACCGTTCTGCATCGAACTGCACCACCATTTGCCCTTGAGTAAGTTTTTGTTCGGTAATAAACCGGCCACTCAAATCAAAAACCTGCAACACGCTTTGCTGCTGGTAGTTGCTTTGGTAAAGAGCGGTATTTAATCCGTGGTTGTTGTTACGGATGGCAATAAATTCGGGCAGCCGTACCTGAAATACATCGTTTACCGGGTTGGGGTAAATCTCCATTACCACTAGATCGGGCAGGGTGGCAAGGTGTTCTGCACTTACCACAATATCGCACTCTTCCATACCAATGGTATCATGTAGTGCAACGCCACCTGGACAGGCATAATCATACACACGCGGGGTGGGGTCAAATATATCATCCTCAAGGGTGGAGGTGAGTTTGAAAAGGTAAGTTTGAAGCATGGGGCCATAAGGGTTTTCCTCAGCGCTGCCGGTAGCCAGAATTTTATTGTCGTGGGTTGTGTTTACACTATAGTTGCGTCCAGTATAATTATCATGAAACCTCCGCCGGTGAAGTACATTTCCGATTGTATCAATAATCATCACATCGGCACGGTATTGCCACCAGTTATTATCATACCCTTCAGTATATCCTGAAATCACGATTGTACTGTCAACCATCCAGTCAAGAAAACCATTATCGCTAATCGTATCATTCAGTACAAAATACTCCATATCAGCTCCACTAACTTTTTGTTTTCTTAGTGTTTTTTTATTATAGTTATATGGATATGTTTGCGTGGTAATGGTAAACCCTGAAGAATACAGGTTCCCATTATTGTCCTTTATAGTCTGGTAATCTCCGCCTCTCAAGGAGTCATTATCGTAATGTATTACCTGCCAATTAATGACTTCTCCGTCGGGAGCAATATGAAGTTTAACTGGCTTCAAAGTCAGAAAAGCAGATTGCACATCATCATAATAACCATAACCGGTTAATATGATTGAACCATCATCCAGTACAAGAATATCAAAAGGATTATTATCAACAATTGTATCGGAGTCGTAGGTAAAAAGCCATTGTATCTGGCCATTAAAATCCATTTTAGCAGCCCCTATTCTGTATGTGGGCACATTCCAATTCTTGTAAATCCCGATATAACCATCATTTGTCTGAACAACATCGGTTCCTGAATTATCAGTACTCAACAAATTAATAATTGTGCACCAATCTACCTGGCCACAATTATTCAATTTTATAAAAACCGGGTCATTGTATTGTCCAAAAGGATTTTGTTCAGAAAACCGTGAAGACATCGCAACAACTACCCCTGAATCGCGTGTTACTGACATGTTATCAACCATCGAAAGATACTGTGAAGGGTCACCCAATAGCCTCTCCCATAATACTTCCCCATTGATATCTGTCTTGACCAACCAACCAGAGTTTCTGCCGTAATAATTACTCCATTTCTCTGCAAGTAGGATAATTCCATTATCATAATATTCATAGGCAACTTTCCCTTGGGAATACTCTCCAGGGTTAGTATAAATCCTAGGCCATGTTTGTGAAATCAATAAAAAAGGAAATGAAAGAAATATAAAAAAAAACAGGAGTATCTTGATTTTCATGAATATCAGTTTTAAAACAACCTGCAGGCTAAAATCTGCCTGCAGGATTGCTGGTTTAAGAAAAGTTATTTGACAATCAGTTTAGTGGTAAATACTTTATTGCCACTTTTTAGGCTTATAGTATAGACACCGGATGGCAAACCATCAGTACGCAAAAGGTGCTGATTGATGCCGGGTTTAAGATACTCCGACCTAATCACACGCCCATCCTGGCTTATCAATTCCAAAACACCGGGTTTTTCCATATTGTAACTTATAATGGTGTAATCAGTGGCGGGGTTGGGGAAAACCTGGATACCTGTTTTATCTTCCTTTGCCTTTCTAGGATTATCGAACGAAGCCATTACTGACTTTAGTGTAGTATCTGGTACCGTAATAACCACTTCAAAATTCATTAAACGGTAAGCTGTAAGTAGGTTTCGGGCCGCGATGCCGGCTGGATTGTCTTTTCCGGCAAGAGTTTGAAGAGTGATCAATGCCGTAGTGTCATCCTGCAGAACATAGGATGTGTCAATTGCAAGCTGTTTAATAATTTCAGCAAGCTGAACATACCCGTTTTGGTAGCTCCGGTGATTTTCAGGAACCGTTGTTAAATCAACATTCTGAATTGCAGTCAAGCCATATCCTGTATTCCCTTCATCAAACCAGGTCCAGGCAGATTTGTAGGAGGAAAGTGCATCAGGAATCTGATTCATCAGCCATCGTAAACTGTCGGTTTTGTTTTCATCCTGATAAGCCAGCAATAACAGATTTCTGGATAGAGCTTTCTCTGCCGAAAGATCAGAAATGCTGATTTCAAGTGCCTGTCTGGCACTGATCTGATTTCTACCAGCATTGATTTCAGTCCATATACTTTCTGGCAAGGATTCACTACGTTGCTCAAGTGCCTCAATTACCTTGCTTGATTTGGCAGAATGAGGGTTGGAAACCATTACATCCCTGATAAGTGCACTGTTCAGTACATCTTCCTTTTCTGCTGCTTTTGCAAGGACTGTGTCACTCAGGTAAGGAGAAGCACCCAACAATTCATCGTGCAACCATAAAGCTTCGAAAGGAGCGCTTGAATTAATGTTGTTTACTTTTAATGGTGTGTCACCATCATCGGTAAGTAACTCAAGTTCTGATTTTGTTTCAGCAATAGCATCATCCATCAATAACGCGCCGTAAATCAGTTCTTCTTTTGAATCTGCATGATTTGGAATTGCTGGACAGGCGTCAGGTCGATGAAAAGGGTGACTGGAATTCTCTGTTAGTGTAACAGTTTTATTCAGTATTCTGACTCTATTATCCAGTGGGCGAACAATTGGTTGTCCTTGGATTTGTTGATGATGAAAATACTCGATAGGCCTGCAAAGTTCATTGTCAATTGTGAAATAAACTGCGGGATTCGAAAAAGTGTTTCCAGCGGGGTCAGTTTTAAGGATACCTGAACTTCCCTGGTACCTCTTAATTCCTTGGTTTAATTCAGTAATGTTCGAGCCTGGAAGAATTCTGACATCGTTTTTATTAAAACGGAATTCATTGCATTTAATACACAACCCCTGTGCTTCACCATTTCGGTTTTCACCTTCAACAATTATTGCCTCATTCATATGAATAATGCCATTGTTGTAGATGAGATTCTCGTGTGGGCCTGAATTTTTGATGTACATACCAACCTCACTTTTAGCGTTATCACCTTTGAAGCACTTGATGGAATCATATTGAATTGTATATCCAGTGCAATTTTCAAGGTAAATGCCAACAATACTATAGGTGGGATTGCCAGTCTGGATTGGTTGTTCAAAGAGATTATTTGTTATTGACATATTTTCAATACCACTGGCGAAGATACCTTTGGTGCATTCAGTGAAAACAGTGTTCTTTACAGAATAATTTCTTTTTGACAGAGAAGCTGTAGCGTATATGCCATGAGTTAGGTTTTTAAATACCGATCGTTGGTATTTGTTATTGCTAAGGATTCCATCAACCTTAAATTTTGAATTGTGGGAGCGGATCCCATAATTGACTTTGATGACAGTTCCAAGTCCTGCATTTGAAGTCAGAAAACTACATTTCTTAAAATCAATTCCAATTACCCCATTCAGGTTGCAATGAGAGTCAATGACTTTATTCGCCATTGGATAGAATTCATTGCCTGAGAATGTGCAATTTTGGAAATAACTTTCATTATTTACCAATACATCACCAACCTTGAATACATATGGAGAGAAACTCACTCCAATGTAATTATTTACAAAATTAGAGTTTATGGCCTGAATTATACCGCCGCCATTGCCATAAGGTACACCTGGAGTGCCAGGATTGTCGGTGGGATACATCGGTTTATCAAGTAAAACGCCAGTACGGGCAAATTCAATTTTACTGTTGTTCATGACAAGATGACCCTGATTGGTTGCAGGAGTTTGAGAAACTGAAGGATTTCCCCAGACTTCGACCCCTGCCCACAATTCTTTAGTGCAGCTCGTTGTTAGGTTACTGTTGTTTGTCATCTCAAGTTTAGCACCTCTGGCAACTTTAACTTTTGCAGTTCTGAAAAATTTTAATTCAGTGTTTGAAAGCGTAAGTGTTGCTCCGGGGGCGATGTAAAGGTCATCTAAAAACTTATAAGTTTTTTCAGTCCAGGTAGTATTAGTTGTTATTTGCTTAACAGGAGGCACCCCAAGCAGTGTAAGGGCATTGTTTGTATTTATTTGAATGCCATATTCACCGATAAGGAAACCGTTTTGTAAAATGAGATTAGACTGCCCATCCATAAATACATTTGCACCCGATTTTATTGTAATAATTCCACCGGATTCTATGACTAGTTGCGCGTTATCTCGAATAACCAGATTACCGCAATCTTCAATAATCAGTTCACTTCCTGATTTAACAATTAGTTTGGCGCTGTTTTGCAATGTCAATACGCTTCCGGATTGAACATAAATCTTGCTTTTTTCTGAAGCAATCATGTGGCTGGTGTTCGAAAGGGTCAATTGGCTGTTTGAGCGGCAATCAAAAGCTGTAAACGGAGCAAATTGATGGGTGATCGGATCACGTAGAATCTGACACGGAGAATAGTTCTGTTTTAAAAGCAGCGTGTCATCATCATAAACATATAATGCTTCAGGAAGGGCTATTTTCCCCGACCAGGCCACACTGTTATCAAGCCGGTTATGTCCCCAGTCAATGGAAACTTTATAGTCCCCATTTTCGAGCATGTTCATTTTGATATTTAATCCGGTTATGTAAATACTATCTGTATTAACCAAACCAAATGATGAATTTTCCGAAATGATTCCGTCTGAGTCGTTTGTATTGTAAAAGGTTGTCGTATTAACTGTTGCTGGGTTTGAAGAAATATTAAATGTTCTTGACCCTCTGAATGCATCCCTTTCGTCCATAAGGTAAGGCATGGAGTCATTTCGTACCCACTGGCCGTTTATAAACATATCTTTGGCATCAGTAAGGAAAACATAATCACTTTGAATTTTGAGTGTGTTTGCTGATGCATGATAGAATTGGATCATGGCATCATGGGTTCCCATCAAAGGATTAGCGTCGTGCTGGCGGCCATGCCCATTCTTAGTTAATGAATTGAAACAATTTAATAGCACATCATTTTCTTTTGTGTAGTTAAAATTTCCCTCTGCCGAGATAAGCCTTAGGTGATCTGATTGGCCAGAGGGTCTGATGTTTGCTCCTGAGAGCTCATCTTTCCCAACCTGGTAAAAGGCATAAATTCCGGCTTTCCCAACTGGCCTACATTGTGTTGTATTTGAATGGGTCAAAAAGTCAAGTTTATTGTTTGTGCCTATTTTGTGATTTTCGAGCCAAATATATTGATTTTTGGCACCAGCCTGAACGTAGGGTAGCTTTATCCTTATTACATCGCCGGTAGTAATAAAATCACGAAGAATAAAGTTTTTATTTCCTTCAGTTCGACTTATATCTGATGGAAGATTGTTGGCAGCAATATAAGAATCCGAAGTATTATAAACAGGGCTTTTCCATTGTAACCACCATCGATCGAATCCATTAGCTGATACCATTCCTGAACCCGCCATGCCCATAAGGCCATAACCACCCATTCGAGGAAGAAATGTTCTTCCTGTATTTTCGCTCCATCCGTTACCTCCGCCAGAATGCATTCTATTGTCACCGAAAAGTGTATGCCCAAATTCGTGATAGATTGCAGCAACCGGGTTATCAACAAGATGTCTTGACGGTCCGACACATTGCAAAAGAGAATATCTTATCGGGTAATAGTTGCCGTCCGTAAACAATATTTTATCCCTTATAACACCGACTGTTCCATTATTGGCATTATAATAGCCATAATTACCTACATCTGATCTAAAGGTGTTTCTGGTTGTTACAGAGCCAAAATAAATTGTGTCATTGTTGTTAAACTCATAATCATTGATTGTGTTGAAACCAAAAACAGTTTGAAGTCCTCCATTGGAGTTTGTATTAAGATACTCAATTGAACGAGTAATAAGAGTATTGATTTCAAATTGTCCGTTTGGGAGAGGATCAGGGTTTCCTGCAACAATATATGATTGTGGAATATTGATTACCACGAAGTCGCCAGTCATATGTAAAGCTCCGAATGAAGACTCATGGAATCTTCTTGTAAATGTTCCTTTAATATTCTCTGATGGATTAAAGTGAACATCAAAAAGGCTTGAATCCGGAACCCAGTCAGGAAGAACGGTATTTATACCTCCCTGTGTGGCTCTTGGCCATGGGTCAGTAAGACTTCCGTAAGGCTCTAATCCAGGAGTAACATCATAGACTATATTGATTAAAATGTTTAACACCCTGAATTGCCCAACAGGTGATACCCCTGCTCCATCCCAGCTATTTGGTGAACTTGACTGATACTGGGTAATTCCGTCAAAGGAACCAACATTGGGGTCATTAACACTATTCGGCTGTTGTGAAAAAACAATTCCACTAAGAAAAAGAAATGAGAAAATACATAAATACTGTTTCATTGTTAAAAATTTTATGTTATCATTGACTTTAATTATCATCATTCAGCAAAATCCTACATTAAGAAGTAATGTTGCTGTTATTTTGAGTTTAATTTATGGAGGCACATCTTTAGCAGTAAGCAGGGTCAGTAAGCCCCTGGCTAATCTGCAAAGATGTGATAACAGGTATCTAAGTGTAGTAAAATGGAGACTGCTTTTGCAGGTCGGAAACAAAATAAAACCAGCATTCCTGGCTTCAGTAATTTTAGAACGTCCTCTCTCTCTCTCTCTCTCTCTCTCTCTCTCTCTCTACGTAAATGCGTGTTTGCGTAATCATAATTTATTTATTTGGAATATTTTTAATGTATCAGCAGAATAAGCGGCATTTGGTTTTGCTAAATAAGCAATTTATTTTGTGTTGTGCATTAAATTATGAATTATTTTATGAATTTAGAATTGATATAAATAACATGTTTGTTTGTAGCCATATATGATCTTCCTGACTCCAATCTGAAGTATATTTTGTCAGGATTCCCGATCATGTAGTATTTATGTAAAATAGGGAAACGGTCAATTGCTCAAATTTTATAATTTCTCCTTGTCGAATTCTCAAATTACCCCTTCTTAATTTTAAAAAAAAAGCCCCGAAAAGGGGCCTTTTAAACAATAAAAAACAAGAATTTTATATATTCTATCCGGTTAAGAGGATGATATTACAGGAAAATCACCTGCACCAGAATATAAATCGGAAGCAGCACAATCAGCGAAAATTTGATCATATAACCGAAAAATCCGGGCATATTGATTTTGTTTTCTTCTGCAATGGCTTTAACCATAAAGTTTGGTCCGTTTCCAATGTAAGTCATAGCGCCAAAAAATACAGATCCCACGGAGATGGCTGTGAGCAGGTGTTCCGGAATTCCGGCAACAAGATCTGGAGTTCCCGGAGTGGTAAGTCCAAGCGCAAGATTATAGAATGATACCGCGGTTGGTGCATTGTCGAGGAACGAGCTTAATGCTCCGGTGGCATAATAGAACTGAGCAACAGTTTCCACACCCAGCGTTTTTGCATTGGCTTCGAGCCATAAAAGAGCTGGAACCATGGTTATAAAGATGCCCAGGAAAAGGTAAGCAACTTCTAAAATGGGGCCATATGTAAATTTATTTGCCTGCCTTAATCTGGTGGATGTAAAGTAAAGAGAAAGTCCGGCCATAATCATAATGACAGCTTCCCGGATAAATCCCAGATAGTGATTGTGCTCAATGGCAGGAATGTACTGTTTGTTGAGGAACGCAACAGAGAACACAACACCGGCAAGGAAAATAAAGTTAAAGGTCCCTCTGAGTTTAATGGGGTGTATGTTTGTTTTGTCAAAAGCAATGTTTTCAGGGGGTTCCTTCAGGTAATAATACTTATCGGTAATGTAGAAGACCAGCAAAAGTATAGCATTGGTAAAAAGCCATTCCGGCAGCAAATGTATGAACCATCCAAATGGCGCACCTCTGAGGTAAAGCAGGAATAGTGGGGGATCGCCAAGCGGAGTAAGCAAACCGCCGGCATTGGCAACAATGGCAATAAAGAATAATATGGTATGTACCTTGAATTTTCTTTCGGAATTGGTATTAATTACCGGCCTGATTAAAAGCATTGCGGCTCCGGTTGTTCCCATCAGTGAGGCAAGAACAGCGCCTATTCCCAAAAATACCAGGTTTGTGGATGGCTTGGCTTCAATATCTCCGCTCAGGTTGATGCCGCCGGTTATGATAAAGAGGCCTCCCAATAAAATGATAAACGGAATATAATCAAACACAATCTGATGTTCGAGATTAAGAAAATAACCATTGAAAATCAGATAAATGGCGGTAGGAATGCCCAGGGCAAGTGAAACAATCAGTTTGTTTTTGTTTTCTTCCCACCAATGGTGAAAAGTTAAAGGGCCGACAGCAATCATCATCAGCATTACAAAGAACGGGATCGAAGCATACAAAGGAATGCTTTCGTGCAAGGCATGTTCCATAGTTTTATTTAGGGTGTTTGTTTAAGTGCGCTAAAGTATAAAAACACCGAAAAATAACAATAAAAAATCCCATATATTTATATAGATGTATAAATATATAGGATTCAGTAAATCAACGCAATAGCGTTTTAATGCTTTGGCTGGGCAATTATTATGGGCATATGCTCATAAATTTCTTACAATTCGTACCCGAATCTTTTTAATTGCTGAGCATCATCGCGCCAATCTTTACTTACTTTAACGCGGAGTTCCAGATAAACTTTGGCCTCGATAAATTCTTCGATATCCTTGCGGGCAGCCATACCAAGTCCTTTGATCGATTTTCCCTGATGTCCCAGAATAATTGCTTTCTGCGATTCACGGGCTACATATATTGTAGCCGTTATGTGCGTAATGTGATCCATCTCTTTGTATTCCTCAACGGCAATTTCAACCGAATAAGGAATCTCCTGCTTGAAATACATCAGTATTTTTTCACGAATAATTTCGGAAACGAAAAACCGGACTGATCTGTCAGTTAGCTCATCCTTTGGATAATAAGCAGGTGAAAGCGGAAGTTTTTCGATCAGCGTATCAAAAACCCTTTCAAGATTGAACTTATGGAGCGCTGAAGCAGGAATTACAATTGCCGATGGAAATGTTGCTTCCAGTTTCTGAATCAGCGGAAGCACTTCGGCTTGTTCGCAGAGGTCAATTTTATTGAGTATGGCTACAATCGGACGGTTTAGCGAATTGAGTTTGGTGATAAAGGATTCCTCAAAAGCAGGATCGCCTTTTTCAGTTACCAGCAAAAAAACATCGGCGTCTTCAATGGCAAGCTGAACAAACTTCATCATCGATTCATGAAGTTTGTAGTGAGGTTTTACAATTCCCGGAGTATCCGAATAGATAATCTGAAAGTCGTCTCCATTCACAATGCCCATAATCCGATGTCGGGTTGTTTGTGCTTTAGAAGTTATGATGGATAGTTTCTCGCCTACCAGTGCGTTCATCAGTGTGGATTTACCCACATTTGGATGACCGATTATGTTAACAAAACCCGATTTGTGTTCCATGGAAAATAATTGATAATAAATTTGCACAGCAAAGAAACAAAATATATCTTTGCAGCCCGGTTAAAAAATCGGAAAACATACAGTGCGGGATGGAGCAGAGGTAGCTCGTTGGGCTCATAACCCAAAGGTCGTAGGTTCGAATCCTGCTCCCGCTACCAAATCTTAACGATAATAAAAGCCTTGTAATCAAGGCTTTTGTTGTTTTAAGCCAATTTATGGAGGCCGGATTCAAAGTAAAGCACCGGAATTCAGTCAATCCCAAAATTCAGTCATATGCCAAACATCGTTGCAATAGTTGGACGGCCCAACGTAGGTAAATCAACTCTTTTTAATCGCCTTACCGGCGAAAGAGCGGCCATTGTGGACCCAACCAGCGGCGTTACACGCGATCGTCATTATGGTACTTCCGATTGGAATGGCATAGAATTTTCAATTATCGACACCGGTGGTGTGGTGGTTGGAAGTGAAGATGTTTTTGAGGATGCCATCCGCAAACAGGTTGAACTGGCCATGGAAGAAGCCGATGTCATTCTTTTTATGGTTGATGTTAAGGAAGGTCTGTCTCCTCTTGATGAAGATGTTGCTGACCTGATCCGCAGGTCGCCCAAAAAGATTTTTCTGGTTGCCAATAAAGTTGACAACAACATCCGTTCAGCCGATGCACCTGAGTTTTACGCACTGGGTTTTGAAAAGATGTACGAAATATCAGCCATCAATGGCAGCGGAACCGGCGAATTGCTTGATGAAGTAGTGAAGGAGTTTGAACATACGGTGATGGAAGAAGTTCCTGATCTTCCAAAAGTTGCTTTTATCGGCCGCCCGAATGTGGGCAAATCTTCCATGATCAATGCATTGCTGGGCGATGAGCGCAACATTGTTACACCCGTGGCCGGAACTACCCGCGACTCTATTTATACCCGCTACAACAGTTTCGGATTCGATTTTCTGCTGGTGGATACGGCCGGTGTCCGGAAAAAAGGAAAAGTTACCGAGAATATTGAGTTCTACTCGGTTATGCGTTCGATCAGAGCAATCGAAAGCAGCGATATTTGTGTGTTGATGCTTGATGCCACGCAAGGCATTGAAAGTCAGGATATCAACCTGTTTGGCCTGGCTCAGAAAAATCACAAAGGAATCGTTGTTGTTGTGAATAAGTGGGATCTTGTTGAAAAAGAGACCAATACCCATAAAGATTTCGAGGAGCATATCCGCAGAAAAATTGCTCCGTTTACCGATGTTCCCATTATTTTTACTTCGGTGATCAACAAACAGCGGATTCATAAAACCCTTGAAACGGTAAACAAGGTGCATATTGCGCGTTCGCAATCTATCTCAACCCGTAAGCTGATGGATATTATACTTCCCATCGTTACCGAGAATCCGCCTCCCGCTGTTAAAGGTAAATTTGTGAAGGTGAAATACATCACTCAGCTTAAGCTGGCTTATCCTGCTTTTGTATTTTTCTGCAACATGCCACAATATGTTGGCGATCCTTACAAGCGTTTTGTAGAAAACCGTTTGCGCCAGGAATTTGATTTCACCGGAGTGCCCATCGAAATATTCTACCGGCAAAAATAAAGGATTGTGGCTGAAGAACTGCGCATTGACAAATGGCTTTGGGCTGTGCGGATATTTAAAACCCGCACCATGGCAGGTGATGCCTGCCGCGCCGGAAAAATAAAGATTGATGGAAATGCAGTCAAACCATCGCGGATTCTGAAACCGGGAGATGTGATGTCGGTAAGCATTGGACCACTGACCCGTACTTTAAAAGTGAAAGCACTTATTCAAAACCGTGTTTCTGCAAAGCTTGTTCCCGATTCACTCGAAGACCTTACGCCACCCGAGGAATACGAACGCATTAAATTTATGCATGAGTTGAACGCTGAACACCGCGACCGCGGAACCGGCAGACCTACCAAAAAAGACAGACGAATTATTGATCGGCTGAAAGGGCCGGAGGAGGACTAGAGGCTGAGGTTAAGGTTGAGGTTGTGCTTCGACTACGCTCAGCAACCGAGGTTGACCTTACTTAATAAAATCAAAGGTCAAGGAATTACTTTCCATTGATGAATGACATTCATTAATTATTTCTTTTGCTATTTTCCTTTTCTGCTGATGCGCTGCATTGAGCTTGTCGAAATGTAGTTCAATCCCGAAGCTTCAGGAACTCATCGCTGGGTCTTGCAGACCGCTCAGAGTCCTATTTATTGTGCCCAGTAATTTATTCAATAATTATTTCATTTCCATTTTCTAATACATATCCAGCTTTTCCATTCTTGATAACTGACGCATTTCCATTTTCGGTAAAGGGATATACTTTATCATAAATGCACGGAATAATCTCTTCCCCTATTGTGTTTATAAATCCATACTTGTCCCCATTTTTAACCGCAATCATACCATTTGAAGGCTGGTCTATATAATCATATTTAAATTTGATTAGGATATCATTTTTATAATTGATGTATCCATATTTTCCGTCTTTTTTTGCTTTTATAACTCCTGATAATTGCATCTGTATTAGTTTTTCATAGACAAATGGAATAATTATATTACCATTTAAATCAACTAATCCTTGATTGTTATTTTTATCAGTTAATTGGCAAAGACCAAACCTATAATTGTCGGTAGATTTATAGACACAAGGTAAGATTTCATTCCCCTTATCATCAATTATACCAAATAAATTATTTACTTTAACTCTTGCCCTTTTATCTTTAAATGAATATATTGCATCATACTTGCCAAAAGGAATAATAATCTTATCATACTTATTAATTAATCCGTTTTTATCATTTTGTTTCACTATTGCTAAATCATTTTGAAACTTTGAAGCATAATCATATTTTGGCTCAATTATAATATTGGTATTATTGTCTTTATAACCCCACTTATCATTTTCTTTAAATGGAATAATAATATCATTAAAATCATCTAATTTATTAAATTCTTGAGCATATTTATCCATTGTTATAGTTCCTGCTCTAACTGAATCTAAAAATGTTTGAGCATTAGATAAAATTGAAATACTTAGAAAAAATGTTAATAATTTTATTTTCATTGTCTTTGTATTATTGGGCCCAACGCCCGAAGCTTTGCGCTTGCAGGCATTTAAAATCACCATTCTTCGCGGCTTGCAGAATGCCCGTTAAAATTACAAATTTTCCGGTTACCACAATGTGCCTGCTAGTAAAGCTTTTCTTGATCCTTGAAAAAGCGCATAATGCTGCATTACATCAAAAAATACTGTCTTTTTTTTCACTCAATCCTATAAACAACGTCTTTAAGTACATAGTCACCCCCAGGGATGCGCCGCATTGAGCTTGTCGAAATGTAGTTCAATCCCGAAGCTTCGGGAACTCATCGCTGGGTCTTGCAGACCGCTCAGAGTCCTATTTATTGGCATTAGTGTTTTCTTTTATTCAAAATTCTTATTGCAGCTTCTCTTGCATAGTCTGCGTAAACAGTTCTTTGACTAATAATATCTTCTAATATAGAGTTTGAATGTTCCTGAAAAATATTTTCGAATTCGAGAACCTTTGATTCAAATTCTTTTGTAGTTAGAACCCCACTTCCGAGACTTCTGTTAATAAAAGGAATATTTGTATAAATCAATTTATGATTTAAATTCATTGCATTAATAATCAATTCTGGTTCACATAATAGATTTGTTATATAAACACGTCTTCTTTCTTTAAGAATTAGAACTATGTATTTGTACATTGGAAAGTAATATCCTTTATATCTCCACTTATCTTCTACTCTCACATAGAATGAATCCAAAATATCCTCTTGTTTAATAATAATTTCTTTCCCTCTTTTATGAATAATAATCCTATTCTGTGACACATCAATTAAGACTTTTTTAGTTAAATCAACATAAAAATATGTAATTGATAAAATTAAAGGAGGTAAGCAGAATAAAAATAGAATCCCAATCGGAACAATTGATTCAGTGTTTTTTAAATTATAAAGGCCTTCTAAAAGAAAAATTAGCAATCCAGCTGAAATCAAAAGACTTGCTGAAAAAATTATAATATTCTTTAATCTAGGTTTAAGTTCGGTCATTTTCTTAACATTAATGCCAACTCCCGAAGCTTTGCGCTGGCAGGCATTTAAAATTATCTATCTTCGCGGCTTGCAGAATCCTGGTTAAAATTACAAATTTTCCGGTTACCAGAATGTGCCTGCTTGTGTAAAGCTTTTATTGATCCTTGAAAAATCGCATAATGCTGCATTACATCAAAAAACAAAGTTTGTTTTTTCACTTCAATCAAATTAAAAAACGTCTTTAAATACATAGGCACCCATTGGATGCGCTGAATTGAGCCTGTCGAAATGCGCCGCATTGAGCTTGTCGAAATGTAGTTCAACATGGACTCATCGCTGGGTCTTGCAGACCGCTCAGGTCCTATTTATTGTAGGCAGCCTTTTTTATTTATAATATGAGCCATTTATTAAATTCCAAGTAGGACAATCTTGAAATTTTTCAGCTAAAATTAAAGTTACATATCCTGTATTTCCTGAGTTAAGCACTTCAACGTAAAAGAAGCACATAGTTTTTTCCTTATTAAAACAAACTCTTGAAAACTGCACCTTTGTATATGCAGCCCATTCATCAGTTGGTAAAGAATCAAGTTTATTGTAAACCCATATATTAAACAAGCTATCTGTATCAATTACCTTAGTTTTAAGCTTGCTGATTTTTGCTTCTCTTTTAATTTTCAAATACATGGGAGTGTATCTTTCTCCAGATACCAACCATTTCTTACTTCTTAGAACTTTTTTCAATGAAATTAGAGTATCATTTATAAATAGAAAATCACAATCTTTCTTTGTACTGTCTTGAATTATAACATTGTAAATGTCATTATTACATTTCGGTCGTAAACTGTCTGGATTTTGGTTTCCAGGCCATTCTCTTACCAAAATATGTGGCAATAGGTCATTGATAACTTTAACTTCTTCAGTAATTCCTTGTCCCCAAGAAAATATTGAAGTGAATAAAATTAATACTATTATTTGTAATCTCATTTTACATTTTTATTTCTGACTTAGGTTGCCTACAACGGCCGAAGCTTTGCGCTGGCAGGCATTTAAAATTACCTATCTCCGCGGCTTGCAGAATGCCCGTTAAAATTACAAATATTCCGGACACCACAATGCGCCTGCTTGCGTAAAGCTTTTGTTGATCTTTGAAAAAGCACATAATGCTGCATAACATCAAAAAACAAAGTCTGTTTTTTCGCTTCAATCCAATTAAAAAACGTCTTTAAGTACATAGTCACCCCCAGGGATGTAGTTCAACATGGACTCATCGCTGGGTCTTGCAGACCGCTCAGAGTCCTATTTATTATAACACGTTTTTATTCTATGTTCATTTTGATATTCTCAACCACAAGGGAACAATTCTTGCGAATTTCATGACCTGTGTATCTCAAAACTTTGAAACCAATTCTTTGTAATTCTCTGTCAATGTTTCTGTCTCTTAATGCTTGGTTTTCGGTTCTCTCGTGATATGTGTGTCCGTCAGCATAAACACATAATTTCGTTTTACCTCCTTCGATATAGAAATCAGGTATTGTAAGTATGTTATCAAAATCTATGCTTTTAGGGAATTCATAAAAACTACCATCTTTGTTAAACCTTCGCTGTAAGATTGGTTCAATGTTATTTTTACGCAATTCAAGCAATAAATCTCTTTCCAATGGACTTTCACACTTAATTATACAATTATAGCATTCTTTCCATTTGAATTTACATGCTTTACATAATTGCCAATTACTTCGAGAATCCCAAAAATCTTTAATTTTCCTTGATTCTTCTCCTGTGCAATTAAAAGTTTCCGAAATCTTTGTCAGACCAGTAGCATTATTAATTTCTTCTTGTAATTCTTTAAGTGCAGTTTCTGAAACATTTCTTGAAAGTTCCCAATTGTCAAGTTTAATTGTCAATTTGTATTCATCTTTGTTAATTAACTCTATCTTAATAGGGTTTCTCTTTTCTGCCATGTTATTATCTCTCTTTTAAAATGTGTAATAGCGAGTGGATATTCGCAATATTGCGTATATATCTGACTTGTTAACAAGAAATCTGTCTTCCTCAATAGCTCAGATTTTCGCCTCAAATATAGAAAAAATTTAAATTTATAAATGATTAATCAATTCATTAGGAGGTAAATCAATCAAATCAAACAAATACGAAGCGAAGCGGAGCTCACCGAAGGTAAATCCAAAATCCTCCATCCGAAATCCGAACCGAAGCGAAGCGGAGCTCACCGAAGGTAAATCTGACCTCCGACATCTCTCGTTATCGCTTTGCGCTCCCGAGACAAGCGACCTCTGACCTCCGACCTCTCTCGTTATCGCTTCGCGCTCCCGAGACAAGCGACCTCCGAAATCCGAAATCCGAAATCCTACTCCACCCTCAGCACCAGTCCTTTTAAATATTCTCCTTCCGGATGAAAAATACTCACCGGATGATCGGCTGTATGGCCCATATGATGAAGAATTCGGACATTGCGTCCGGCTTCCAATGCGGCTGACATTGCCATTGAAACAAACATTTCGCGATCCATTGCCTGCGAACACGAAAAAGTGAACAGCAACCCACCGGGTCTTATCTTTTTCATAGCCGCAGCATTGATAAAACGATATCCCTGCAAAGCTTTGTGCCGGTCGGCATGGCGCTTTGCAAAAGCCGGCGGATCAAGTACGATGATGTCGAAATCATCGGGCATATTGCTGACATATGGTTTAAAATCGGCCACTATGCTTTCATGGTTTGTGCTGTCGAACCCATTGAGGTGAAGATTGGATTCAAGGCTGTCCATGGCTTTTCGCGAACTGTCGAGAGAAGTTACATGGCTTGCTCCGGCTGCCAGCGCATAAACCGAAAATCCGCCGGTGTAACAGAAAGCATTCAGCACTTTTTTGCCTTTTGCATACTTCCCGAGCAAAGCACGGTTGTCGCGCTGATCAAGGAAAAATCCGGTTTTTTGCCCTTGCACAAAATCAATGGCGAACCGGTGTGTATTTTCGAGAATTTCCACAGTCTCCGCCTTTCCAAAAAGAAACCCATCCCCATCTGAATGTATTCCCGATTTGCTCAGCGCTTCTGAACTTTTATCATACACCGCTTTTAAATCGGCTCCGTAAATATGTTTTAGGGCTTCGGTTAGTTCTTCGCGAAGCAAATACATGCCTGTACTGTGCGCCTGAATTACTGCAACTCCATTGTAAAAGTCAATCACCAGTCCGGGCAATCCGTCACCTTCGCTGAAAACAAGGCGGTAGGCATTGCTTTCAGGGTTGGAGGTAAAACCAAGTTCTTTTCTTAATTGAAGACTTTGTTTGAGTTTTTCTTTCCAGAAATTTTCAGCAGGTTTTTCAGGTCCGAAATGAAATATCTTCACAGCGATGGAACCTGTGCAGGCATGACCGGTTGCCAGATAATTGCCTTTGATGTCATGAACTTCAACAATATCGCCATCTTCGGGAGTGCCTTCCACTTTGTGAATAGCTCCTGAAAATACCCAGGGATGGAAACGGCGTACCGCTTCGTCGCGGTCTTTACTGAGGATGATTCTGGCGGAAACCTGCATGATGCTGTTTTTCTGCAAATGTAGAAACTTTGACGATGGCAGTCCCGAACTTAATGGTTTTTATAAACTGACACCGGAATTTCGTAATTTTATACCCCTTTTAACATTTTATGACGTTATGAAATTCAAAAATTATTTCGGTATTCTGTTCACAGCTGTTTTCAGTCTGTTTATTTTAAGCATTTCCGCACAGCAAACCAACAGAGCCTTTCAAAGCATCAAAGTAGTTGAAGACAAAATTGAAATTAAAGTCAGCGATGGCAGGTACGAAATAGCTCCACTCAACGACTATATTTATCACACCACCTTTTATCCACAAGGGAAATCGCTGAAAAACTTCTCCTTTGCTGCCGATCTCAAACCTCAGAAAGTTGAGTTTACAGTTACTGACGAAGGCAACAATGTTACGATCAGGTCGAAAGGCATCAATATCCGCATGACAAAAGTTCCGTTTACGCTGGCATACTATTTCAATGACAAACTTCTGATAAGCGAAAAGAGAGGATTTATTTCCACTGACTCGCTTCAGCTTTTGAATTTCGCCATTGAGCCTGAGGAAGTACTTTTCGGCGGAGGTGCACGGGTACTTGGCATGAACCGCCGCGGCAACCGGCTTATGATGTATAACCGGGCTCATTATGGTTACGAAACCCGCTCTGAACTGATGAATTATACACTTCCGCTGTTTATTTCATCGAAACAATATGCCGTGTTATTCGACAATGCCAGCCTGGGTTATCTTGACCTCGACAGCAAAGCCAACAATGAAATAACTTACGAAACCATAGGCGGCACGCCAAATTATTATATAATTGCCGGCGCCAACTGGTACGATCTTGTAAAACAATACACATTGCTCACCGGCAGGCAGCCATTGCCGCCGCGCTGGGCTTTCGGCAATTTCAGCAGTCGGTTTGGTTACCATTCGCAGGCCGAAACAGAAGCCACAGTCAAAAAGTTCTTTAAGGATGGAATTCCGCTCGATGCCGTTATTATAGATATTTACTGGTTCGGGAAAGAGATAACGGGAACTATGGGTAATCTGGAGTGGTACCGCGACAGCTTCCCCAATCCCGAAAGGATGATGAAGCGTTTCAAAAAAATGGGCGTTAAAACCGTGCTGGTGACAGAACCTTTTATACTTACCACCTCCAAGCGCTGGCAGGATGCTGTTGACAAGCAGGTGCTTGGAACCGATAGTCTTGGGAATCCTTATACCTATGACTTTTACTTTGGTAACACCGGTTTGATTGATATTTACAAACCTGAAGCCCGGGAATGGTTCTGGAACATTTACAAGGATTTCACCAAACAAGGTGTTGACGGATGGTGGGGCGATCTTGGAGAGCCTGAGGTACATCCTTCAGCTCTGCAGCATGTAAGCGGATCAGCCGATGAATTGCACAATTCCTATGGCCATGAATGGGCAAAAATGATTTATGAGGGTTATCGCAAGGATTTTCCTGATCAGCGTCCGTTTATTCTGATGCGCTCCGGATATGCCGGTTCGCAGCGATATGGAATGATTCCCTGGACCGGAGATGTGAACCGAAGCTGGGGCGGACTGGTTCCTCAACCCGAGCTTTCGCTGCAGATGGGAATGCAGGGCCTTGCTTATATGCATTCCGATCTGGGTGGTTTTGCCGGTGGAGATACCATTGATAATGAGCTATATACCCGATGGCTTCAGTATGGGGTATTTCAGCCAATTTACCGGCCTCACGCTCAGGAGCATATTCCGGCGGAACCGGTATTTCAGAATGCAACGACCAAAGCCCGCGCAAAAAAGTCCATTGAACTCAGATATCGCTTAATGCCCTATATTTATAATATGGCTTTTGAAAACAAAACATCAGGGAAACCGCTGATGATACCGCTCTTTTTCAATGAGCCCGACAATCTTTCATTACTCACCTATGATAGTGCGTACATGTGGGGAAGTGCTTTTCTGGTTTCTCCGGTGAAAAGTCCGGGATTGAAACAGCAGACCATTTATCTGCCCAAAGGCACTTCGTGGACTGATTTTTATACCGGTGATGTTCGTCAGGGCGGATCACGGATTACTGCTCCCTTAAACATCGAAAACATACCTGTTTTTGTAAAAGGAGGTTCATTTGTTCCCATGATGCACAATGCTGAAAGTACAAAAAGCTACTCACTCGATGTTTTTGATTTGCATTATTATGCCGATGAGAATATAAAGCAAAGCAACTACAGTCTCTACAACGACGATGGAGAAACACCGTTTGCCTTCGAAAAGGGAAATTTTGAACTAATTGATTTTTCTGCTGAGGAAAGAGAGAATTCATTGATTATTTCTACTATAAAAAGTAAAGCAGCGGGGAGTTTTGCAAAAACCAAAAACGAAGTTAATCTGGTTGTTCATAATCTGAAAGACAAGCCTGCAGGCATAAAAGTAAACGGTTCTTATCTCTCTGCTTCAAAGTGGAGATGGTCTGGAGCTGAAAGGCTTCTGCGTGTGGATATAATTTGTTCAGGCAGCGAGGTAAAGGTTGAGATTGTGAAGAATCTGTATTAGGATTTTCCATTTCGGATTGCGGGTTTCGGATTGCGGGTTTCGGATTTACCTTCGGTGAGCTCCGCTTCGCTTCGGTTCGGATTTCGGATTTACCTTCGGTGAGCTCCGCTTCGCTTCGGATTTACCATCGGTGAGCTTCGCTTCGGTTCGGTTCGGATTTCGGATCCCGGATGTAGGATTTTCGATTTCGGATTGACCTGACAATTTTTTCCGCCCGAGGTGAACAGGCTTTCAACTTGTCAGGTCTTTTTTCTTCTTTTTAACCTTCCAGGTTTTCTTCCAACCTGGAAGGTTTTCTTTAGGATGTAAGATTTCTCCGCACGAGGTGGACAGGCTTTTCAACTTTTTAGGTCTTCACTTTAACGTTCGGATTTTATTTGCCTTGAAAAGCATGAAGACAGAGCTTTTAATCCCACCAATTTAATAGTGATTAATTATCATTTTGATGTACATTTGCACGTTAAATTTTTAAAACATCAAACCTATGAAAAATCTGATTCTCATTGCATTACTGATACCTGTGTTGTTTGGCTGCGACAACAAGAATAAAGAATACGAAGCCCTGAGAACACGTTACGACAGCCTGCTAAGCATTGGCTTTACAAAGGATACTGCCATTATTGGCTACCTTGAGTCATTCAATACCATTCAGGCCAATCTCGATTCCATCAAGATGGCCGAGATGATCATTACCCAAAACACTCAAAATGGCGCTGAATTGCAAACTGATCAGAAAGAGCAGATCAACCGCGACATCAACATGATTTTTGAGAAGCTTCAGGAAAACAAAAAAACCATTGCCGATCTGCGTGCAAAAATGAGAAAATCAAATTCAAAAGTTACTGTACTTGAAGAGATGATTGACCGTATGACCCGTCAGATTGAAGAAAAAGATGTTGAAATTGCCCAATTGCGCGATCAGCTGGAAAGAATGAACATTCAGATTGAAATTCTCAGCAGCAGTGTTCAAAACCTTGAGGCAGAGGGAAGTGCCAAATCACAGACCATCAGCGAACAGACAGAAGCCTTGAATACTGCATATTATGTTATCGGCACCAAAAAGGAATTGCGCGAACAGAATATTATCACCATGGAAGGCGGATTTGTTGGAATCGGACGAAACAAAAAAGTAAAAGAAGATTTCAATCAGGAGTATTTTACAAGGGTTGATATCACCAAACTCAAATCAATTCCTGTACTTCGCAAAAAAGCCGACATCATCACCACCCATCCTTCACAATCTTATAAGATTTTTGGAGAGAAATCAGTGGATAGCATCGTTATCAGCAACCAGAAAGAGTTCTGGTCAGCATCAAAGTATCTGGTGATTGTGATTGATTAATTTTACCAAATTCAGATTAATTAAAAAGCCGGGGAAATCCTCCGGCTTTTGCATTTTATGAGTCATTATTCCGAGCTTCGAATTGCTTAAAAACCAAGAAGCTCAAAGGGATTCTAATCAGACATTTCTGCAACCAGTTCCTGAATTTTGTCATTATTGATTTTAGAAACGGAATCGTTGATCCCCGAAATTTTCCGTATCAGCATTTTTTCAATAAAGTTCATCCTGTCAAAGTTAAACTCACCACCGGTAAGTTTGCAACTCAATGCATGTTTACGAAGCGGTTCAGGATATGCATTGTCAAATTGTTCCTGCGCCTTATCTTCTTCCATGCAACTCAGGAATAGTCCCAGCGGTTTTTCGAGCAGTAGGTCCTGATTGTTTTTGCAGAATTCCTTGATCTTGTTCTGAATATTTCCGGCATGTATTGAACCCCCGATTATTATCCGGTCAAATGCGCTTAGATCAATGTTTTTGGATGTTTTCAGGTTAAAGAGCATGCAGTTTTCGCTGCCCAGTGCCTGCTGAATCATGGTGGCTACTTTTTCGGTAGTTCCGTGATGTGAACGATAAATAACGGCTGTTTTCATGGTTCGGTTTGTGTATAAGATTAAATTCCCCTTGGATGAAAATAAAGACGCATTTCCCGGGATAAGGTTACACACTCAGACACACACCTCTCAAACATTAACAAACCTTTGCGCCCTTGCGTCTTTGCGTGAGTCCCGAAAGAAAATCAACAACCTATTCGTCTTTGCGCGAAACCCGAAAGAACATCAAATACCTTTGCGCCCTTGCGTCTTTGCGTGAGTCCCGAAAGAACATCAACAAACTATTCGTCTTTGCATGAGTCTTAAACATACAGAACCAGACAATGGCTCTCATTCCTTCATCTCAGGCGCTTTGTCGTAATCTATTTCATTCTTTTTATTGCCGGCTTCGTCATAAAAAGTCCAGATTCCGACTCTTTTTCCCATATTGAAATTACCTTCGTAATAAAGTTTTCCGTTTGAATGATAAACGGTACGTTTACCATGACTTTCACCTTCCTTGAATTCCCCTTCGCTCCATAGGTTGCCATTTTCGAACCACGAAGCCCAGTAACCTTCACGCAGATTATTCTTGTAATTTCCTTCGATGTACTTTTTGCCGTTTGAATGATAAACAACTTCTTTTACAAGTTTTTCTTCTCCGTCAATTTCTTCAAAAGTCTTTTCAGTTTTAACCGAGCCATCTTCAAAAAGCTCTTTTTTTACAGTTTGGTTGTTGCATGATACGAGTATCGAAGTACTCAGAAGGAGAAAAAGCAGGCGTTTCATAGTGTTTCAGGAAGTAAAAGGTTATTTGTTTTATCGGTTGAAAATCAATCTGTTGCCAGGCTGGCTGTTGTCGAAACGATTGTTATGCCAGGCCAGATGACCGCCCACAAAGGTATGGGTAATTTTTGAATGGAAAGTGACGCCTTCCATCGGAGACCAGCCACATTTATAAAGAATATTATCCGGTTGAACTTCCCAGCTTTGCTCAGGATCAATAAGCACCAGATCAGCGTGATAGCCTTCGCGGATATAGCCACGTTTATCCACACCAAAAATCCGGGCAGGGGCATGGCACATTTTTTCCACCACCATTTCTGCTGAAATTTTCCCCTGTCGGCTCATTTCAAGCATGGCAACCAGCGAATGTTGCACGAGCGGTCCGCCGGAAGGGCAGGAGAAATAAGGGTTTGCTTTTTCCTGAGCGGTGTGCGGGGCATGATCGGTTGCCACCACATCCAGGCGGCCATCAAGCAGCGCCTGCATCAATGCATCGCGATCAGAAACTGATTTAATCGCAGGATTCCATTTGATGCGCGATCCCAGCTTAGGGTAATCCTGCTCAGAAAACCACAGGTGATGCACGCAGACTTCGGCAGTGATTCTTTTGCTTTCATCTGAAGGGGCATCTGAAAGCAAAGCAAGTTCATCGGCGGTGGAGAGGTGAAGCACATGCAGACGGGTATTGTATTTTTTGGCAAGACTTATTGCGAATGTGCTTGATTTAAGACAGGCTTCGCGGCTGCGGATAAGCGGGTGTGCTTCGAGCGGAATGTCTTCGCCATATTTTTCGCGCATTGCAGCCGTATTTTTACGGATGATATCTTCATCTTCGCAATGTACCGCAACAAGGGTAGGGGCATCCCTGAAAATTCCTTCCAGTGTTTCCGCTTTATCTACCAGCATATTTCCGGTTGAGGCACCCATAAAAACCTTGATTCCGCATACATTTCGCGGATCGGTTTTAACGATCTCAGCAAGGTTGTCGTTTGAAGCTCCCATATAAAATGAGAAATTGGCCAACGATTTTTCTGCAGCCATGGTGTATTTTTCCTCAAGCAATTCCTGTGTGAGGGCATTGGGAACGGTGTTGGGCATTTCCATAAATGAAGTTACCCCACCGGCAACAGCAGCCCGGCTTTCGGTGTAAAGATCACCCTTATGGGTAAGCCCCGGATCGCGGAAATGCACCTGATCGTCAATTACCCCGGGAATCAGCCATTTGCCTGCGCCATCAATAATTTCTGTATCAGCTGTTTCGGGTGAATGGGCGAAAGTTTCTCCTTCAAAAATCCGGCTGATTAAACCATCGGAAATCAGCACACTGGCTTTATATGAGCGTCCTTCATTTATAAGGGTTGCTCCGGTGATGAGGTATTTTTTTTTCATGGAATCTCAATGCCTTTTCAGGATGCGGCATACATCCCGGAGTGCAAAGGTACAAATAAAGGAAGGGTTTTGTTACAGAGATCAGGCAGCTTTTTTTGCACGGATGCGCTTGAATCTCAATTGTATAACACCAAGAATGGCTTCTTTGAAAATTCCGCTGCTCATTTTTGACTGTCCTTCGGTGCGGTCGGTAAAAATGATGGGTACTTCAATAATTTTGAAACCCAGTTTCCAGGCGGTATATTTCATTTCTATCTGAAAAGCATAACCGGTAAATTTAATCTTGCTGAAGTCAATGGATTCGAGCAATTTGCGGCCATAACATTTAAAACCGGCTGTGGTGTCCATTATTTTCATTCGGGTAATCATCCGCACATAGTAAGAGGCGAAATACGACATCAATACCCGACCCATCGGCCAGTTAACCACATTCACACCTTTGATATAACGCGAACCGATTGCCAGATCAGCACCCTGATTGGAGCAGGCATCGTAGAGTTTCAGCAAATCATCGGGGTTGTGCGAGAAATCGGCATCCATTTCGAAGATAAAACTGTAATCTCTGCTTAAAGCCCATTTAAAACCGTGAATGTAAGCAGTGCCAAGTCCAAGTTTTCCCTTGCGTTCCTCCATATGAAGTCTGTCGGGGAATTCAGGCATTAACCTGCGCACAATTGCGGCAGTTCCATCAGGTGAATTGTCTTCAACAATGAGTACATCAAACTCCTTTTTCAATGAAAATACTTTACGGATAATCCGTTCAATATTTTCTTTTTCGTTGTAGGTTGGAATAACGACGAGGCTATCTTTCACGGGGCTGATTTTTATCGGGCGAAATTACTTTAAAAAAACACAAATAAAAAAACAAAATATGTTAATCAAGTGGCGGTTATTTTTCCTTTATCAGGAAAAGGTAAACCGGGAAGTGATCGCTGTATCCTCCCAGATAAGCACCTCCGGCAAAAGTACGCAGAGGGTATCCCGCGTAAGGGCCATCTTTCTGAATCAGGAATTTTTCGTTGTAAACTTTGGCTTTGTGAAATTTCCAACCTTTTTTGGGATTGAGTAGTGGTTCTGAAATAATAATCTGATCAAACAGATTCCAGGCATCGCGGTAAGCCAATGAGCCGATTCCTTCGCGGTGAAGCTGCCAGAAAGGGTTATAAAGGTCATCCTTTTTAACTTCATTTACCTTGCCTTTTGCTCCGAGCACTTTGGCTACGCTGCGATCAGTGGGGTCATCGTTCAGGTCGCCCATGATAAAGATTTTGGCATTTTTGTGTTCTTTCATTAGCGAATCGCTTAAAACCCGGCTGAGTTTTGCTGCTTCTTCGCGGTATTCCGGTCCGCTGCGGCGCGATGGCCAGTGATTTACAATCACGCTGATCAGATCTCCATTTAATTCGCCGGTTACTACCAGTTGATCGCGGCTGTAAAAGTTGGTACGACCAGGCATATAAAGCGTGTTTGAAGTTGAATTAATCACCTTAAAAACGGAGGGTTTGTAAAGAAGTCCCACATCGACGCCGCGTTTGTCAGGCGAATCGTAATGAACTATGGCATAACCAAGATTTTTTAATGGAGGTGTGTTTATCAGATCTTCGAGCACACCACGGTTTTCAATTTCTGATAGTCCAATAATTGCCGGTCCACCTTTTACAAGCTCATCACCGATGCCGGCAATTACTTTTGCCATATTCGCCAGTTTTTCTTCGTAACGTTGCGGAGTCCAGCGGTTAGCTCCACCGGGTAAGAACTCAGCATCATTGGTATTGGGATCGTCAATGGTATCAAACAGGTTTTCAACATTGTAAAATGCGATGGTGGTAGCAAGGTATTTCTTCTCCTGAGCACATGCCTGAAAAGCAAATAAAAAGCTCATTATCAAGACGATAATGCCAGCAGGTAGATTAATTGTTTGTAATTTCATTGGGGTTGAATCAGTGTTTTATAGCCTGCAAAGATATTGATATTCATGCTGGATAAACCAAACATCGTCATTCAAAAAGCCGACTTAACCTAAAATTTACAACTAAACGGATTTTCAACCATAAAATTTTGTTCTTTTGCACCTAATTATAGATTGGGATATTGTACCCTTTTCTCTAACAGATCCGAAAATATCTTTTCTAAAATAATCCAGATGAACAAAAAGTTACTGATTTTACTGCTGGCCTTCAGCCCGCTGCTTGGTTTGTATGCTCAAACCGGCAACATTATGGGCAGAGTGGCTGATGCAGAAACCGACAGGCCATTGCCCTCTGTTACGGTTAAGGTTGCTACTCAGCAAACATTTACCGATGGCGAAGGACTATTTAGCATTACCGGCGTAGCAAGTGGTGATGTGGTTGTTGAATTTATTCTTTCAGGTTACGAAAACATTAGCCAGTTTGTTAATGTTGGCGAATCAACAAACCTGGGAACAATAAAAATGACTCCGACTTATGCAAGTGATCTTTCAAGCGGAGGATTATCTGAAATAAGCATTTCATCCGATTCAGACGATGACTCGAAAGGGCAGAACATATCAGGTCTGCTGAGTTCGTCAAATGATGTGTTTGCCCGAATAGCTTCTTTTACATTCGGTCCTGCCTATTTCAGAATGCGTGGCTACGACAATGATCTGGGTGGTACCTACATTGGCAACACCTCCATAAGTGATGTAGAAACCGGACGCACAACATGGGCCTTATGGGGCGGACTGAACGATGCCACCCGTAACAAAGTTTCGGTAAACGGACTGGCACCTTCAAACTTCTCTTTCGGAGGTATAGGCGGTGTAACCAACATAATTACACGTGCTTCGCAACACAGGGCTCAGACCAAGTTAACATACAGCATGACCAACCGCACCTACACCAACCGCCTTATGTTCACACATTCTACCGGAATGATGGACAACGGATGGGCCGTTACTGCAAGTGGGTCGAGGCGTTGGGGAAACGGAGGTTTTGTTGAAGGTACTTATTACGATGCATGGGCCGGATTTCTTGGAATTGAACGCAAGCTCAGCGATAAGCACAGCCTGGCATTAACTGCTTTTGTAGCTCCGGTAAAACGTGGAATGCAAGGTGGTTCAACCCAGGAAGTTTATGATCTCACCGGAAGCAATTACTACAATCCAAACTGGGGTTACCAGAATGGAGAAATAAGAAATGCACGGCAACGCATCATGAATCAGCCGATTATAATTTTGAACCATTACTGGACACCTTCCGACAAAACCGAATTGATCAGCTCAGCCTCCTACCTTTTCGGGGAAACCGGAACAACCGCGTTGAACTGGTACAATGCTGCAGATCCAAGACCTGACTATTACCGCTATCTGCCAAGTTATTTCCCGACAGAAGGCAATGATCCTGATGTAACCTACTATAGCCCGGAAATCGCGCAGAACATAACAAACAACTGGCTGAACGATGACAATACACGACAGGTCAACTGGGATAAATTGTATCAGATCAACTATCTTTCAAACCTTGAAGGCAAACAGGCGCGTTATTCCATTGAGAACCGCCATAACGATCAGCAGCAATTTAACTTTACTTCGGTTCTGAATCATGAAATCAGCGACAGCATCTCATTTTCAGGAGGCGTTGAATATTCACGAAACACCGGAAGTTTTTACAAAACACTTCATGATTTGCTGGGAGGCAACTTTTGGCTGGATATTGATCAGTTTGCCGAAAGAGACTTTTCAGGAAATGATACCATAGCCCAGAATGACCTGAACAATCCAAACAGAATCATCGGTGTTGGCGACAAGTTCGGATACGACTATAAACTTCACCAAAACAGCGGAACCCTGTGGGGGATAGTAAAAGCTTCATCACAGAAAGTTGATATGTATGGTGGACTTCAGTTGTCATACACAACCTTCTGGCGCGAAGGATTGATGCGCAATGGACGTTATCCTGAGGCTTCGTTTGGAGAAGGGAAAAAGTACAATTTCATTAATTACTCGCTAAAAGGCGGAGCTACTTACAAAATCAGCGGAAGGCATTACCTTGAATTAAATGCAGCCTTTATTACCAGAGCTCCGAATATCAGGAACTCTTACCTTTCAAGCCGTGTGCGCGATGCAGTTATTCCCTACCTGTCCAGCGAAGAAATTGTGAGTGGTGAATTAAGTTATCACATGCGCACCCCATCGGTAAAAGCACGTTTTACTGTTTATCACACATATTTCATCAACACCAACGAAATCAACAGCTTTTACCACGATTCGCTCCGCACCTTCGTAAACCATGCCATGTACAACATCAGCAAGGTACATCAGGGAATTGAAGCAGGTGCTGAAGTAAAACTGACCTCAGCTTTTTCGGCTGTTGCTGCCGCGAATTTTGGCAATTACCGTTATACAAACCATGCCACTGCTGCCATAACTGTTGAAAACGGCTCGGTGCCTGACATCACAAAAAAAATCTACAATAAATATTTTTATGTCTCCGGAACACCGCAAACGGCAGCTTCTGTTGGATTAAAATATATGGGACCCGGTTTTCTTTTTGTTGATGTGAATGTAAATTATTACGACAACATTTACCTCGATTCTAATCCTGAACGCAGAACTTCATCTGCCCTTTCCGGATTAACCAGCGCTGATGATGAAGTAATATCAGAAATTATCAATCAGGAGAAACTGCCCAGCGGAATGACCCTTGATGCTTCAATTGGCAAATCATTCCGCATAATGGATAAGTATTACCTTAATCTGAATTTCAGCGTAAGCAATATTCTCGATAATCAGGAAATTATTACCGGAGGATATGAACAGATGCGTTTTGACTTTGAGAAGAAGAATGTTGATAAATTCCCGTCAAAATACTTCTATTATTATGGCAGGACTTTCTTCCTTAACATCGGTTTCCGTTTTTAATCAGCAACAAAAAAAATAAAACAACAATATGAAAAAGATCTGGCAATTAATTCTCGCAGGCGTATTTATTGTACTAGCCTCAACTCCTTTCACTTCATGTGTGGATGGCGAATTTGAACAACCGCCTATTATTATCCCAAAAGTTGACTTTGAAGCCAACCGGACCATTCTTCAGCTTAAAAATTATTACCTCGATACCCTGAGCCGTGCCCTTACCCTGATTGACAAAGACATCATTATCAGCGGTATTGTTGTAGCGAATGATGAAAGTGGTAACCTTTACAAAAAAATGGTGATTCAGGATGCAACCGGTGCCATTGAACTGGCGCTTGATAAAAATTCCTTGTACAATGAGTACAAACTCGGTCAGCGGCTTTTTATTAAGACCAAGGGCATGTACATCGGCGACTACAACAATCTTGTTCAGCTTGGTTATATCTTTGGTGGCAATATCGGCCGATTGCCGGAAACATTCATTTCGGCTCATTTGTTTCGCGATAGCATTCCCGGAACTCCTCCAGTTGCCACTCCCTTGAATCTGGCGTCATTACCAACAGCTTCTGCTGATATCGTAAAAGAGCCCCGCATGAGCACACTTGTGAAGCTTGAAAATGTCCGCTTTGTGGAAGTAGGTGAAATGTTTGCTCCGCAAAATGTTGACAACACCAATCGCACACTGATAGATCAGAGCGGAAAGAGTATCACCGTTCGTACCAGCAAATATTGCAATTTCGCCAGCGACACACTACCTGGTGGATACGGAACAGTTGAAGGCATTCTTACTGCTTTCGGCACTACCTGGCAGTTTACCCTCCGCAGCAAAGACGATGTGAAAGAGTTTGGCGGCGTTGCACCTCCTCCTCCGGGAAGCGGCACCGGTACTTTTGCAGATCCATATGATATTGTAAGGGCTATGGCATCTTCGGGTTCAGATCCTGCCTGGGTGCAGGGTTATATTGTTGGAACCATTGATGTTGGCGATCAGAATGTACCTAATTTTTCAGGGCCATTTATAACCAATACCAACCTTTTGATTGCTGCATCAGCCGATGAAGCCAACCTTGCCAACTGCATGCCGGTTCAGCTGCCTTCAGGTACTATCCGTGATGCACTAAATCTGGTATCAAAACCTGGCAATAAAGGCAAACAGGTAAAAGTACTCGGTACTCTTGAAACCTACTTTTCACAACCCGGCGTTAAAAACCTTACCGGTTACTGGCTTGATGGCAGTGGTGTAGTTCCGGCCACAGGATTCTTTACCGAGGAGTTTAACCAGACTCTGGGCTCATTTACTGAATATAGTGTACTAGGTGATCAGAAATGGTTCGGCGATACTTACGATGGTGGTTGTGTAACCATGACAGGTTATGTGGCTCCGAATTACTTTGTAAACGAAGACTGGCTTATTTCACCGGTAATTTCACTGGCGGGTAAAACCGGAGTTGAACTTATGTTCCGCGAAGCCGTAAATTTTGTGAACAATCTTGAAGATACCAAGGTATTTGTTTCAACCAATTACAACGGAACAGACAATCCGAATGACGCAACCTGGACACAGCTTACAGGCTTTACCCGTTCAACCGGCAGTGCCTGGACATTTGTAAATACCAGCCAGATAAGTCTTGCTGCATTTGAAGGATCTGATATCCGCATTGCATTCAAATACGTAAGCACTACTGCCAAAGCCGGCACCTGGGAAATCAGCAGGGTAGTGGTTAGCGCATCAAATTAAACGTCTTTTAAATATGCAAAAAAGGTCACCTGATGGTGGCCTTTTTTTTATGGGGTGGCCGGCGTTTCGGAATAACCTTGCAGATATTTCTGCCTGGCTAAGCAGAATTTGCAATTCCACTTTAAATACCATTGAATTTGCAGTTCAATGTATTCTGCCGGTTTTTTAATCCAATGGATGAAATGAAAGGCCAATAGGACAGCCTGGATATTAAAATGTTGTTATATTTGATGCGGTGATCTGATTTGTAGCATTGGTTTCCGATTGAAGGCGAGTCAGATCTACGCAGTGTTGAGAATATTTACTCGTTAGAGGTTATTCTTGAGAAATTGAATAGCATAACAAAAAACGGGATTTATTATGATAAGTGAAAAGGAAAAAATGATTTCTGGAATGCCATATAATGCTTTTAGCGATGAGTTATTAACAGAAAGGCAACATGCAAAAGAAATGATTTTTGAGTTTAATTCTTTGCGACCAAATCAAATTAAGAAACGAAATAAAATATTAGTAAACCTCTTAGGCAAAACGACAAATAAATTTTTTATTGAACCACCTTTCCGCTGTGATTATGGATATAATATAGAAATTGGGGAGAATTTCTATTCAAATTACAATTTGATTATCCTTGATTGTGCGAAAGTCTCGATTGGTGATAACGTTTATATAGGTCCAAATGTTGGGTTATATACAGCGGGACATCCACTGCATCATGAAATGAGAAACCAGGAATATGAGTATGCTTTTCCAATAAATATTGGAAACAATGTTTGGATTGGTGGAAATGTTGTGATAAATCCAGGTGTTACAATAGGAATGAATTCAGTAATAGGTTCTGGAAGTGTGGTTACAAAAGACATTCCATATAATGTAATTGCAGTAGGAAACCCTTGTAAAGTATTAAGAGAAATAACAGATGACGATAGACAGTATTATTACAAGAATTACAAGTTTGAATAAGAACAACCGTTATCGCACAATATAAAATATTTGGTGTTCAGCCCGTGCTAAGCGGGATTTTGCAATTCCGCTTTAAACACTATTTTGTTACCAACGAAAAAGTTATGTCCGAAATTCTCAGGAAATTTATCATGCCTAAGCAAATTATTTGGTCTCCATTGTTCGAGAATGACTTTGTGTCTATCCTTGAATTGTTTTATATTTGACACTTGAACAAATACTGATAATTTATACCATAAAATCAAGCTAATGAAGTCTGACGAAATTAATAATTTATTTTCCCAATTTGAAGCCGCTGCCTCTGAGTTAGAAGGTGTTGAATGTTGGAGTGCACGTGAATTACAATCTTTATTAGGTTACAGCAAATGGGAGAACTTTGAAAAGGTAATCCAAAAAGCTAAAGACTCATGTAACAATGCAGGAGAGGAAGTGGTTTATCATTTTCCTGACGTCAGGAAAACGATACCCATGCCAAAAGGTGCTGAAAAAGAAATAGATGACATACTTTTGACACGTTATGCCTGTTATCTCATTGCTCAAAATGGCGATAGCCGAAAAGAAGAAATTGCCTTTGCTCAAAACTATTTTGCAGTACAAACCCGCAGAGCCAGTTGGATAAGAGAAATGCCGAATAGTGGAGCTTTGATTACGACCTGAAAAAACTTTATCTTTGCAGAAAGGAATAGTTCGAATTATGGAAACAAGAGACATTATCAGAGCAATCAGAAAACTTCCTGTAAGCAAAAGAATGCTTATAGTTGAAAGAACTTTGAAAACAATTATAGAAAGCGAAACAAGAAATAGGATGGTAAAAGCAGCCGAATCTCTTTTTGAGGACTACAAGAATGACGAGGAATTAATTGCTTTTACTCAACTTGATTATGAAGAATTTTATGAAACAAAGTGAAATCTGGTTAATCAATCTCGACCCTACTTTAGGAGCTGAAATTAAGAAAATAAGACCTGCTGTTATTGTTAATGATAATTCTCTTGGAAAACTGCCATTAAAAATCATAGTTCCTGTCACTGATTGGAAAGAAAAATTTGAAATAGCTCCCTGGATGGTTTATATAAAACCTGACAACCATAACAACTTATCAAAAGAATCAGCAGTTGATTGTTTCCAAATCAGGTCAATATCTGAGGAAAGATTCATAAAAAAAATTGGAAGAATTTCCTCCAACAATCTTGAAGAAATAAAAGATGCACTTTCGAAAGTTTTAACAATAGAAAACTATTAAAAATCCCGGCTAAGCGGAATTTAGCTTCGCTGAGCCTGCCCGCCTTTGGAGGGCTCCCTTCGGTCGGTTGCAATTCCGCTTTCAACATTATTGAATTTGCAATTCACTATGTTCTGTCGGTTATCTATGCATTGTGTTTTGCCGGTTTTTTAATCCAATGGGTGAATTGATAGGCCGGTGTGGATAACCTGGATATTTAAAAAGTTGTTATATTTGGTGCGATAATCTGATTTGTTTATTGGTTTTAGTGTGAAGACAAGTCAGATATGCGCGCAGTGTTGCATATAAATACTCGTTGGTGATAATTTTAAGAATCGAACAAAACCTTAGAACCATGGATAATGAACCTTTAATTAGAAATGAAGCAAAAGAATTTACTGAACATTATATTAATCGCTCTAATAGAAGGAATGCAATTGATGATTTTCATATAATAAAGGATAGGCTCAGGGATTTTTATACATCTGAAAGCAAGGCAATTTTCCTTGACGAAATTGAACTTAATTTAAGAGAAAACCTACAAGTACATCGAAACAAATCTCATGGTGGAGAACAAAGTCCTACGTGTATTTTTGAGATTAACGCTGAAAAGATACTTTTTTATATAAACCAAGAACTTGAAACACTTCCTACTGTTGCACGACAGAAGTTTCACCCCAAAAATAATAAACCAAGGATTAAAGTATTTATAAGCTATAGCCATTTTGACAAAGAGTTTCTTACGGACATCCAAAGACATTTTAAACCCTTTTTGAAAGATATTGACTATTGGGATGATACTATGATTTTTCCAGGACAAAAATGGAAAGAAGAAATAAAAAAAGCCATTGATGAAACTAAAATTGCAATTCTTTTAGTTAGCACTGATTTCTTAGGTTCTGATTTTATTGCAACAAATGAGCTTCCACCGCTATTAACGGCCGCTGAAGAAGAAGGAGCCGTTATTTTAACATTAATATTGAAGCCATGTTTATTTGAGAGTTTTGGAGCATTAAATAAGTTTCAGGCTATGAATTCACCTGATAAACCTGTATCTAAAATGGATATGAATGAAAAGGAAGAGTTATTAGTTAATTTAATCAGACAGACAAAAAGAATATTGGGAAAATGAAAAACTATCACCACGACCGTCAACAGCAAGATTAATAAACAAAAGCCACAAATAGAATTTATGCAAGAAAGGGTAGACTCACTGATTTCTCTTGTTCAAAAGCTAAATAGTAGCTTGAAGACAATGAATTTGACTGAGCTATCCAATTCTCTAACATTTGCTTGCAATTGCCTCAATTCGCATGATTTAATTGGTCTCAATATCATTTTGGAGACTTTAAATGCAGAAAATTTATCAATGTATATTTTTAATTCTGATTCTGAAGAATTAAGAACTCAGGTGATTGACCACACAACTAAAGTGAAGCAAGCTTTTGAAAAGGGCAATGTCCCCGTGACAGAAGCTGAAGAGTTGTTTCTCAATCTTAGTTATAATAAATTCTATGACATTAAATCTGAGGTGTTCTCGGAAAATTTTTGGAATCAGGAACCAAATTATAGGCTCGGTAGAATTTCACAAGCGTTTTTAATATACGGTGAAATATTAAATCACGAACCCATGAAAGGTGTTCTGAACTGGATTGAAAAGCATCGACCTCCAATGGAATCTGACATTTCAGGACCACTTATAAAGTTTATTCGTAACATATTTGCACATTTTCCTTTTTTCGATACATGGAATGAAATATGGATTAACATCGACTTGGTCAATTGGCGACAACCTGATCAAAGTATTGATAAATTTCTAAGGAAGTATTCTGGAATGCCTCTAGTACAATACAGATTCAAAGAGAGGGCAAAATCAGAATTTACTTTTGTGACAATAAGCTTTCCTGCAAAATATGGTACTGAAAAAATATTCTTGAAGGACATTATTCTTGAAGAAGAAGGTGTTAAATTTGCTATTGTGATGATGCTTAGAGTTCTCAATACTCAGGTTGAATCTATAAAAGAACTGCCTGAATGAATGAACAAAAATTAATAAAAAAATCCAGCTGCTAGTAAAATCAAATCGCTAATAGACAGATTGTTATAAGGAGAAAGATTGAACATTTATTGAAAACTGTGCTGGCCGAAAAGAGATGCTTTCAAAACTGCCCGCCCGCGCTAAGCCTCAAACGTATAAAAATGCTGTATGTATATTTTGGTATGGTTTCGCCGGATTGAATGTAAAATTACAATCGCCGGGACTGTGTTTAATTGGTTTTTAAATGGCTTTTAAAGGGTATTAAATCTTACGAGTGAATTGAAAGGCAGATGAAATGGCTTGCATATTTAAAAAGTGGTTATATTTGATGCGATGATTTGATTTGTACTATGGGTTATTATGGCGAATAGAAGAATTTGCGGAGTGTTGAGTAAATTTTCTTGGTTTAGCTAATGCAAAGAAAGATACAACACAAAGGACATGGACAGTATTTCTCGTCACATATTCACGTAGACCAGAAACATCCACTAAAAAATTAAGAATAATGAATAAAAACGATCATTTAAAAAAAACAATTTACCTCTTGTTTGTTTTCGCAACAATCACGACTAATTTGATTGCGCAAGAAAAGGACTCACTCATAATACCTAAAAGTGCTGATGGACTTGCTGAATATTCCGAAATAATTCCAATTGACAGCGTTTCGAATAGTGATTTATATCTTTTTGGTCTTGAATGGGTATCAAAAAAATATAAATCGGGGAAAAGTGTTATTCAAACAACAGACAAAGAAGGTGGAATCATTATTGGGAAAGCAGTTACTCATACACTTGTATATAATAACATGGGAATAAAGAAAGATGGAGGATATTTTTCTTATACAATTTCAATTTATTGCAAAGACAATAAATACAAGTATGTTATTGACAACATAACCTATAATAAAGGAGAAATGGTTTTAACTCCTGGTGCCGACTTAGCTGAAACATTTCCGCATAATTGGACCGGTTTTATAGGTAATAATAAACAAACAAGAAGAGAATGGCAAAGTTTTCAAAGACAAGCAGATACAGAATTCCAAATAATTATTGAGGATTTAAAGAAACACATGAAAAATTCAAAGAAAAAAAGTGAATGGTAATCTATTTTTAATTCCGCCTTCATCCTCTATATTAACCAACAGCTTTACTCCCCTTTCACTCCTCCCACCATCTCTTCCAATGGCAAAAGCGCCAAAATTGCCTTTGAAACAGTATCAACATCTCTGAACGAAAGGCTGAGTTTTTCATTTACCTCTTTCATCCGGCAGGTTTTGTGGTAAATCTGAATAAACTGCAACACCACCGAAAAGATATTGCTCTGATAAAACGGCGATTCTTTATTGGTGATAAAGGTTGCAGACATAATTCCATTGCGGAGACTGATTTTTTCAAAACCAAGGCTTCGGGCCATTCTCCGCAATCGTATGGTGTTGAGGAGCTCCTGCGTTTCAGGTGGCACCTGACCAAAACGGTCAATCAGCTTTTCCTGGAATTTCAGCAGGTCTTCCTCAGCTTCCAGCCCATCAAGTTCCTTGTACAGACTCAACCTTTCGGTGATGTTGGAGATGTAGCTGTCAGGAAGCATAATTTCAAGGTCAGTTTCTATCAGACACTCTTTAACATACGCTTTATTGACAGGTTCCTGATCTTCATACAAGCCTTTAAAATCGGATTCTTTCAGTTCAATAATGGCTTCGTCGAGAATCCGCTGATACATTTCAAACCCAATTTCGGAGATAAATCCGCTTTGTTCGGCACCCAGAATATTTCCGGCACCACGGATATCGAGGTCGCGCATGGCAATGTTGAAACCGCTGCCCAGATCTGAAAATTCTTCGATGGCTTTGAGTCGTTTTCGGGCTTCATCGGTAAGCACCGAAAGCGGAGGAGCCAGAAGATAGCAGAATGCCTTTTTATTGGTCCGGCCAACCCGCCCGCGAAGCTGATGAAGATCGCTGAGCCCGTAATTCTGAGCTTCGTTGATCAGAATTGTATTCACATTCGGAATATCAAGCCCCGATTCGATAATGGTGGTTGCAATCAGCACATCGTAATACCCTTCAACAAAGTCGAGCATGATTTTTTCAAGTTTATGCCCATCAAGCTGCCCGTGACCAATGGCAATTTTAGCGTCCGGCACCAGGCGTTGAATCATGCCGGCAACTTCCATAATGTTATTGACGCGGTTGTGCACAAAAAATACCTGTCCACCACGCGAAAGCTCAAAGTGTATGGCATCTCTGATGGTTTCTTCGCCAAAAACATGCAACTCGGTTTGCACCGGATAACGGTTTGGCGGCGGTGTATTGATTACGCTGAGATCACGTGCACCCATAAGCGAAAACTGCAGTGTACGCGGAATGGGCGTTGCCGTAAGCGTGAGTGTATCAACATTCACTTTCATTTTTTTGAGCTTCTCCTTGGTTGCAACACCGAATTTCTGCTCTTCATCAATAATCATCAGGCCCAAGTCTTTGAATTTAACATCCTGACTGACAATGCGGTGTGTTCCGATAAGGATATCAATTTTTCCGTCGGCCAGATCTTTCAGCGTACGGGTCTGCTCTTTTGCACTTTTAAAACGGTTGATATAATCCACCCGGCAAGGGAATTCTTTTAGCCGCTCACTGAAGGTTTTGTTGTGCTGAAGAGCCAGAATGGTGGTAGGAACCAAAACGGCAACCTGCTTGCTGTCGGCCACCGCTTTAAATGCGGCACGAATGGCAATTTCCGTTTTCCCGAAACCCACATCCCCACAAACCAAACGATCCATGGGGTATGATTTCTCCATATCGCGTTTAACATCGGCGGTTGATTTTACCTGATCGGGCGTATCTTCATAGATAAACGAAGCTTCGAGTTCGTGCTGCATGTATGTGTCCGGATTAAAGGTAAATCCATCGGCAGCTTTGCGTTCGGCATAAAGTTTAATAAGGTCTTTGGCAATGTCTTTAACGCGCTGTTTGGTCTTGGTTTTCAGCTTATTCCATGCGTTGGAACCAAGTTTATTGAGCGAAGGAACCGTTCCTTCCTTACCCACATATTTTGAGATGCGGTGAAGCGAGTGAATGCTGATGTACAGAATGTCGCTGTTCTGGTAGATCAGTCGAATGGCTTCCTGTTGACGGCCATTGTTCTCAATTTTCTCAAGTCCGTCAAAGCGCCCGATTCCGTGATCGATATGGGTAACATAATCGCCGGGCTGAAGATCGTAAATCTCTTTCATGGTGATGGCCTGCTTTCCGGCGTAACCGTCACGTATGCGATATTTGTGATAACGCTCAAAAATCTGGTGATCGGTATAGCAGGCAAGCTGGTTTCCGCGATCAACAAAACCCTCATGAAGTGCAAGGTTGAGAAGCTCAAAATTCAGCGCATCATCGGCCATGCCGCGGTTGGCTTTCAGATCGTTGAAAATGGTATTGATGCGTTCAGTCTGCTTTGGGTTATCGGCAAGAATGAGGTTTTTAATTCCAACACTGGTATTTTCATCGAGGTTTTGCAGCAGCAGGTCGAAGTTTTTATTGAAAGATGGCTGTGGCTGCATCTGAAAATCAATGGTTTGTCCCTCTTTCATCAGGAAGTGACTTCCAAACTCAATCAGCGCATGCGAGAGAATATCGCTTTTAAATGCATCGGCGGTGCTGAAAAGTTCAGGGGGTTCCAGGTGTTTGATGTCCGGCGAAAGCAGTGCAAAAGCCTTCTCAGCTTTGTCAAACTCCTTGCCGGTTTTGTCGATGCAATAAGCCAGATCATTGACCCAGATTACCGCGTTGCGCCCGACATAGTTCAGAAATGTTTCCCTTTTTTCCTTCAAAGCCCTGTCCTGAACGTTTGGCGTGATGGTGATGTGATCGAGGCGATCGATAGAAAGCTGATTTGAAGGATCGAAGGTTCGGATTGACTCCACATCATCACCAAAAAATTCAATGCGGAAGGGGCGGTCGTTTGTGTACGAAAAAACATCTGCAATTCCTCCGCGGATGGAGAACTGTCCGGGTTCCACGACAAAATCAACACGTTCAAAATTGTATTCGGTGAGCAAATCGATCACAAAATCAATCGACAGACTTTCGCCCACGCCGAGCCGCAGGGTATTTCTTTTCAGATAAGCCTTGCTCACCACTTTTTCGGCAAGGGCTTCGGGATAGGTAACCACCAGGCTTCCCCCTTCACGGGTGCCGATGCGCTTCATTACTTCGGTGCGAGAAAGTACATTGGTGTTGTCGGTTTTCTCTATTTCGTAAGGTCTGCGGTAAGTGGTCGGAAAGAAAAGCACCTTTTTTTTGTGAAAGGGTGTTTCCTGCTCTTCCAGCAAATTTTCGAGGTCATTAAAAAAGTAGGCAGCTGCTTCTTTTTCAGGAAGGATAATCAGGTGCAAAGGCCCTGAGTTGGCGAAAACAGAGGCAGCAGTAACGGCAGGCGCTGATCCTGTGAGGCCTTTCAGTTGCAGTCTGAAATGGTCTTTTGAATTGCATAAAGCAGCAATAGCCGCAACAGCCTCGCTCTTGCGGTAATGATCAATGAGTTGGGAAGCTTTCACGGCTTGCCTGATTTAGTAAACAAGGGGGCAAAGATAATGGATTTTGTGATGAGGGAGGGGGCCGGTTTTAGTGGTTAGTTTTTTACTTTATTAAGTGATCTCAATCAATAAAACACTTCGACGCTCAGTGTGACATTCGTTTAGAGTGGGCACTATTTCATCTTAATGTACTAATTATCAATTTTATACGAAGTCATCCTGAGTCCCGCACGTGCGGGAAAGGATAAGCCGAACAATCTGTCATTGGTAGCGGAGTCAAAGGACAAAACCGCAATTTTAATTTTGCGTCTTCGCGTCTTTGCGTGATTCTTATAACGCCGATCTATAATTTCTTCTTCTTTCCCTTTCGGTACTTTTCCTCGTCTTTTTCAGCTTGCTTTACCAGCGATTTCCAGTCGGAAGGGCCTTCGGTGGCGGTGTCAACAATGGCTTCGTAATCCTGTTTGTTGATTTTCAGTACAGCAACATCTTTGTCCATAAATTCCTCAATTTCTTTAAGAACAGGAATTTCTTCGGTGCTGCAGAACGATATGGCGATGCCGCGTTTTGTGCCACGACCCGTTCGTCCTACACGGTGAACGTAATTTTCTGCCTTTTCGGGCATATCGTAATTGACAACGTATTCCACATTTGCAATATCAATGCCTCTGGCACTTACATCGGTGGCAATCAGAATCATAAATTTCCCGTCTCTGAAATCGTTCAGCGTGTGGAAACGGACTTTCTGTTCAATGTCTCCGTGCATGGTTCTGCTTTGAATACCAACCCTTTCAAGCGCAGCACGTACCCTTTCGGCCCTGATCTTGGTACGCACAAAAACAAGGATTTTAACTTCAGGATGATCGTTGATCAGCTTTTCCAGAAAGAAACGTTTGTCATCCATTTCAATAAAAGCAACGCTGTGATCCACATTTTTTGAAACGGGATCTTTGGGTGATACCTGAATACGAATGGCATTTTTCACCAGCGAATAAGCCAGTTTTTTAATCTCCGCATTGATGGTTGCTGAGAAAAACAGGGTTTGTCTTCGTTCGGGCAGTTTTTTTACCAGAAATCTTATGTCGTTGATAAAACCCAGATCAAGCATATGATCGGCTTCGTCAAGCACAAGAATCTGAAGGGCATTGAGATTGATATATCGCTGACTGGTTAAATCGAACATTCTTCCGGGTGTTGCCACAAGAATATCTATTCCCTTTTCAAGTCTTTCAATCTGTGGTTCCTGCTCCACACCACCATGTACACAAAGGGTTTTTACACCAGTTCCTTTGCCAAGCGTGTTGAATACAGAGGTAATCTGCATGGCAAGTTCACGGGTAGGAACCATAACCATGCAGCGGATTCCATCTTCACGACGCTTGTTTTTCATCAGCAGGTTAAGGATGGGAATCACAAAAGCGGCTGTTTTTCCGGTGCCGGTTTGAGCAATGGCCAGCACATCTTCACCTCTGAGAACAGGCGGTATGGCCTTAAACTGAATGTCAGTCGGACGGGTAAAGCCTGCAGCTGCCAGGTTGTTTTTTATGACTGCTTCAAAGTCGGAGTCTGCGAATTTCATGGAATATCTGAATTGAAAAAGGGGGCATACCAGGGATTGTTACCCGGCTGCAAAGTTACGGCACTTCGACTTCGCTTCGACAGGGCGGTTTATTTGGGTATAACCTGATATGTTATGTTGGTAAATTGAGCATCGTTTATTCGCCCCCTTCGGGGACGGTGCAGAGCGCTGAAGGTGCTCAATAACAATAACCGTGGGTGGAGCTCTTCGCGGAACCCACGGCAACGAATGATATAGGTAACTGCAGCCCTGAAAGGGTTGAACTGGGCGACAATTGTTGAACTTTTTGCGGAATTCACGGTGAGAAAGGAAATTTATTCGCCCCCTTCGGGGACGCCGTTTCCTTGTTTCATCCGCCAACCGTGGGTTTCACTGCGTTGCACCCACGGTTATTTGAAATTCGCCCCCTTCGGGGACGGTTCAGAGCGCCGAAGGTGCTCAATAAATAACCGTGGGTGGAGCATTTCATAGAACCCACGTTAAGGGAAGGAAGGATATAGGCAACTGCAGCCCCAAAGGGAAGTACGGTTCAGAGCGCCGAAGGTGCTCAATAATAATAACCGTGGGTGAAGCTCTTCGCGGAACCCACGGCAACGAATGATATAGGTAACTGCAGCCCTGAAAGGGTTGAACTGGGCGACATTGGGTAAACGGAACAGCATAGCTGAAAGCCTCGCTCCATCGTTAAGTATTAATCGTAAAATCGTCCCAGTCAAGCCCAACAGCAAACCTTTCGCGGAAAGCGGAAAGCTCCTGATGGTCAAGTACGGCAGTGTCGGAAAAAGGTTTATTTGCCGGACCGCAAATCAATGACCGGCCTTTAAAATCGAGTACCATTGAATTTCCGCTGTGGGGAATGCCTTTCCCGTCTTCACCAATACGGTTTACACCAACACAATAAGCCTGATTTTCAATGGCTCTGGCGGTGAGCAGCGTTTTCCAGACATAATTGCGGCTGGCTGGCCAGTTGGCAACATAAAACATCAGGTCGTACTCATATTTGCCGTCGATAATCCGGTTTTTGCTCCATACAGGGAAACGAAGATCATAACAAATCAACGGACGGATTCTCCAGCCATTGAGCTCAACAACCAGTGGCTTATCACCTGCGCTGAAGAGCTGATGTTCATTTCCCATCCTGAAAAGGTGTCGTTTGTCGGTGGTGACAAAAGTGCCGTCGGCTTTCATCCAGATTAAGCGGTTGAAGTATTTCCCTTCTTCCTCAATGGCAATGCTGCCGGCAATAACGCAGTCATATTTTGCAGCATTGTTTGCCATCCACTGCATAATAACACCATTCATAGGTTCTGAAATCTCTGCCGGATTCATCACAAATCCTGTAGCAAACATTTCGGGCAGAATAATCAGATCAGGTGTGCCGTTTAAAACTTCCAGTTCGTGGGTGAAATACGCAAGGTTTTTTGGCTTGTCCGCCCATTCCAGCGGAGCCTGGATGATGGATACACGTAATGGTTCTATTGGTGTCATATGTTTGTGGTTATGGTGGTCGTAATCAATTTGCTCAGTTTAAATCCGGCAGAGAATTTCAGCTGCTTTCTCAAGTGTTTCAGTAGTTTTGGCAAAACAGAAACGGAGCATTTTATTGTCTTCCTGATTGTGATAAAATGGAGAAACCGGAACCGATGCAATTTTATATTCACGGGTTATGCGCTCAGCAAATGCCATCTCTTTTTCCTCGCTGATATTGCTATAATTCAGCAATTGAAAATATGTGCCGGAAGCCGGTGATGCTTTAAACCGCGATCCTTTAATCATACCGAGGAACAAATCTCTTTTTTCCTGATAAAAACTACCCAGATTTATGTAATTCTCAGGGTTTTTGAGGTATTCTGCAATGGCATGCTGCACAGGAGTGTTCACTGCAAAAACAACAAACTGATGTACTTTCCTGAACTCGGCTGTAAGTTGCGGCGGAGCCAAAACAAATCCGCATTTCCATCCGGTGGCATGGAATGTTTTTCCGAAAGAACCGGTAATCAGCGTTTTGGAAGCAAGTGCAGGATATTTACAAACGCTTTCGTGGGTAAGTCCGTCAAAAATCAGATGTTCGTAAACTTCATCGCTCAGCAAAAGTATATCCCGGTTTTTCAACAGGGTTTCAAGTTTTTTAAGGTCTTTTGATCTGATTACCGTTCCCGTTGGATTGTGCGGTGAATTGATGATAATCATTCTGGTGGAGCCGGTGATCAGCGATGGGAAGGTTTCCCAGTTGATGGAATAGTCCGGCGCCTGAAGCCGTGCATATTTCACCATTCCTCCCTGAAGCATAATTGCCGGGCCATAGCTATCGTAAGCAGGTTCGAGAATAATAACTTCGTCGCCGGGGCGAATAAATGCAGCAATAATGCTGAACAAGCCCTGAGTGGCTCCGGCGGTAATGGTTATCTCGGTTTCAGGATGGTATTTTGCACCGTACTTTTTCTCAAACATTTCAGAAATGCCTTCACGCAAAGGTAAAATTCCTGGCATGGGAGCGTATTGATTGTGCCCCTTTTTCATATTGCTGTTCACCAGTTTAATCAGCTCTTCCGAAACCGGAAAATCAGGGAAACCCTGCGAAAGATTAAGGGCATTGTGTTCTCTGGCAAGCGCCGACATAACCGCGAAAATACTGGTTCCTGTAAACGGAAGCTTAGAAACAATTGAGCCGGTATAATTTTCCATATCAGGGAATATTGGTGATTCGCAAATATAAGGAATTATGAATCAATGCCGTTTAGTTAAGAAAAATTGTCTTAGACTTCATTCATACTGACAGTTAACCTATAAACCTCAAAAACACTTCGACTTCGCTCAGTGTGACATCCTTGTTAGTTTAGCATTACTTCTTTTTAAAAAACACATGTTCAGTCCTCTACGATGTCCTCCTGAGCGGAGTCGAAGGAAAAAACGATCAAATTTCCGCCAGATAATCCTGAATGCCGCAATGAATGAATGAATCAGTCATTGGTTGTGGATCGCCCATTTATGCAATCTTCATCTTCATCTTCACCATCGTTTCTTATCTTTGCTGATTAAGTTTGCCTCTTTTTCAATTCCTGATTTATCTTTCTAACAATAACACACATGTCACATACCGGCAAAAAACTCTTTTTATTGGACGCTATGGCGCTGATTTACAGAGCCTATTACGCGTTGAACCGCAATCCGCGCATCACATCAAAAGGGCTTAACACTTCTGCAATTCTTGGGTTTGCCAATTCGCTTTACGATGTCATCAAAAACGAAAAACCAACCCATATCGGTGTGGCTTTCGACACCCACGCACCCACCGTAAGGCATGATGATTTTGCAGCTTATAAAGCCAACCGGGAGTCCATGCCTGAAGATATTTCAAAGGCCATTCCTTACATCATGCAGCTTTTAAATGGGTTTAACATTCCCATACTTTTTGTGGATGGCTATGAAGCCGATGACGTAATAGGAACGCTGGCAAAACAAGCTGACAGTGCAGGCTTTCAGGTATATATGATGACTCCCGACAAGGATTTCGGGCAATTGGTTTCAGGAAATATCCTTCAATACAAGCCTGGAAAACCCGGCGAACAACCTGTAATTATGGGAGTCAAGGAAGTGTGTGAGAAATTTGGAGTCAGCCGTCCTGATCAGGTGATTGATATGCTTGGACTTTGGGGTGATGCATCAGACAATATCCCCGGAATACCAGGAGTAGGGGAAGTGACAGCCCGGAAGCTGATTCAGGACTTTGATTCGGTTGAAAATCTGGTGGCCAATGCCGATAAAATTGAAAAGGCATCATTGCGCGATAAAGTTAAGGAGCATGCTCAGCAAGCGCTGATGTCGAAACAACTGGCAACCATTATTCTGGATGTGCCTGTTGCTTTTGATGAAGAAAAACTGAAACTTTCAGCACCCGATGTTCCGGCCTTAAAAACATTGTTCGACGAGATTGAGTTCACCACTTTCGGCAAACGGATCTTTGCGGATATGGAGAAAACCAACCGTGCCGCAGCACCACAACAACCCGATCTTTTTGCCGCGGCCGGAGAGCCGGTTGAAAGCACTTCTACACTAACCGACATTGAGCACACGCCTCACAAATATCATCTTGCCGATACCCCTGAGAAACGTAAACAACTCATTGAGCACCTTCAGAAGTGCAGCATGTTCTGCTTCGATACCGAAACCACAGGACTTGATGCCAACAATGTTGAGCTGGTAGGGATGTCGTTTGCTACCGATCCGGGCGAAGCATGGTTTGTGCCGGTACCAGAAGTGTATGCCGATGCACTGGAGATAGTTTCGGAGTTTGCGGGGGTTTTTGCAGATAAAAAAATCGGCAAAACCGGTCAGAATATGAAGTATGACATTTCGGTGCTGAAGTGGTATGAAATTAGTGTAAATGGTCCGCTTTTCGATACCATGATCGCTCATTACCTGATTGAACCCGATATGCGGCACAATATGGATCTGCTTTCAAAAACCTATCTGAATTATGAACCGGTTTCCATTGAAACGCTGATCGGGAAAAAGGGAAAGAATCAGTTGAGCATGCGCTCGGTTGAGATGGAGAAACTGAAAGAATATGCCTGTGAGGATGCCGATATTACACTTCAGCTCAGGAATATTCTTGAACCTCAACTTGCAAAAACCGGCACCCGTGAATTGTTCGACGAAATAGAAATGCCCCTCGTAAAAGTGCTTGCATCCATGGAAGCCGAAGGGGTGAAAATCGATAGTGAAAATCTGAATCAGTTCTCTAATCAACTGGAGAAAGAAGTTGCCGAAGTTGAACAGGAAATATACAGGCTTGCCGGAGAGCGATTTAACATTGCTTCACCAAAGCAGCTCGGCGAAATTTTGTTCGATAAAATGCACCTTTCTGAAAATCCGAAACAAACAAAAACGAAACAGCATTCTACTGGTGAAGAGATTCTTCAAAAGCTTATCAACAAGCACCCGATTGTTCAGCAGATTCTGGATTATCGCGGCCTGACCAAGTTAAAATCCACTTATGTGGATTCACTTCCGCTGCTGGTAAATCCGCGCACCGGACGAATCCACACTTCATACAATCAGGCAGTGGCTTCAACCGGAAGGCTCAGCTCCAACAATCCGAACCTGCAGAATATTCCCATCCGCACCGAGCGTGGCCGTGAAATAAGAAAAGCATTTGTACCCCGAAACGAGAAATACATCCTGCTTTCGGTCGATTATTCGCAGATTGAACTCAGGCTTATTGCCCACATCAGCGGCGATGAAGCCATGCAGGAAGCATTCCGCAAAGGAATTGACATCCATACCGCCACTGCATCGCGCATTTATAATGTTGAGATTGAGCAGGTAACCAAAGAAATGCGGCGCAATGCGAAAACAGTAAACTTCGGGATTATTTATGGTATTTCGGCCTTCGGATTATCGGAGCGGCTGAACATTCCCCGTCGTGAAGCTGCTGATATCATATCGCAATACTTCGAAAGATTTGCCGGCGTAAAAAAATATATGGATACTATTATTTTATTTGCGCGTGAACACGGATATGTTGAAACCATCAAAAAGCGCCGTCGCTACCTTCGTGATATCAATTCAGGAAATGCAATTGTGCGGGGATTTGCTGAGCGAAACGCTATCAATGCACCCATTCAGGGCTCTTCGGCCGATATGATCAAAATCGCAATGATCAATATTCACCGTGAGTTTGAACGCATGAAACTGCGATCACGAATGATTATGCAGGTGCACGATGAACTTGTTTTTGATGTTCATTTGGAAGAAGTTGAAACCGTAAAACCCATCATTGAACGACTAATGAAAACCGCCATTGAGCTCAGCATTCCGGTGGAAGTGGAAATGAGCACGGGTAGTAATTGGCTGGAAGCGCATTGATTTTTGTTGGGGTACGAGGGACGGATTCAGGGACGAGGGACGGTATTCAGGACATGGAGACAAGGAGAAATGGGGACAAGGGGAGAAAGAAAAGTGAAAAGTGAAGAGAGAAAAGTGAATCTGACCTAACAAGTTTTCTTTTTAACTTGTTAGGTCTTCTTGTTATAAAAAAGGGAAACGAAATAAGTGAAAAGAGAAAAATGAAAAGTGAATAAGAATGTTCAGTGATTTAACAAAAGCGAAATTGGAACGTCCTTCTCCTTGAGGATAAGGTGCCGAAGGGCAGCTTGCCCCTTCACACCATAGTGATGGCGGGAAATGAGGTGATTCAGGAGTGCCCGCCTACCACAATTCTGATAATTTTCAGGTTGAGTACGATGAATCTGAAAAATTGCCACGGCATAAATCGTCTCCAGAACAAAGTTGATCTGGTTGGAAATGGTGGGTATGACTCGTCAGTGTAAGCCTGTATATTTTTGTTTTTCATGGGTTTAAGATTTTTTGATGTTGAACTTCACTGGGATTTCTTCAATATTTAATCCTCTTTCTTATTCCGGCAACAGCCACCAGAAAGGATATCCTTTGGCTTTGTGCAGGAACATATAATGCATCATCCATTTCATCCAATGGCCTGCAAGACCAGCTTCCCCCATGGTGTATTTGATGCTTCTTCCGAATTCAGGATATTTTTCCCAATCGGGAACCACCGGGTGAACAGTCATGGTGGCAGCAGCACCATGCCGCATTCCGTAACCGGCCGAAACAATGCATGCAGCACCCATTTTTCCCATGCTGGCTTTGTGTTTAAATTCCTGTTTTCCGGTTTTAATTTCGTTGATCAGATTTAAAGCAACAATCTTCCCCATGACACCTGAAGGCATTCCGGTTCGCGGTGGAGATGGAAAAATGGCTGTTCCGTTTTTACTGCTCATGGGTTTTGAAATGGGATGCGGCGGAGCAAATGCAATGCCGGGCGCGTAAATGTTCGGGTACACCGGACTCTGATATGTTTCCGGCCAGTCAGCAGCTTTCCATTCTTCAAAAGGTTTGGGGGTGTAATCGGCATCAACTTTCATAAATCCGCTGGGGGCAAATAATTGAGATGTAATATCTTCTCCCGATTTATCAAAAGCCTTTAGCCCGGCACCTGCAAACCCGGGAATCAGCATTGAAAAATCAAATTCAATGCTTTTTTCTTCGCCATCTAAAGTTTCGTAGTGAATTATGCCAGGTTCAACCTTCTTAACGCCAGCTCTTTTTATCCATTTGATGTCGTTTTCTCCAAGAAAAGATTCGGCAAAGACACGGGTTGAAGTAATGTATCCTCCGCGTTTGATATGAGCACCTCCCATGCCGAAGTCGCCCAGTTCATACTCATTGGTCAGCCATGTTATATCGGCCAGATGATTCAGTTTTCTTTTGCGTATTTCGAAAGCAACATTCAGAATGTATTCAAAAGCAGCACCCTGGCAAGTAGCCGTAGGATGGCCTGTTCCGATGACAAAGCGTTGTTTTTCTCCTTTTTCCATCTTAGCCAGCGATTCCTGAAGTTTTTTCCAGGCATGATCAGCATGATCGTATGAGCACACCGATACAGTATTTTTACCCGGTCCCAGACCTTCGGTGGCCTCAAAGTTCAGGCGGGGTCCGGTTGCATTTACCAGATAATCGTATTCTACCCGCTCGCTCGTTCCTTTTTTTTCTTCCAGCGTGTATTCTATGGTTACAAAAGGTCTGCCTGCTTCGCCTTCGCCTTCAGGATGAATGCTGACAGCTTTTGCCTGTCTGAAATCAATTCCCCATCTTTTATAAAGCGGCGCAAGTTTAAACCGCACCTGATCAATGGTCATTCGCCCGACTCCAACCCAGATATTGGAAGGAATCCATTGATAATAAGACCCTGGTGCAACCACTATTACTTCGTGCTTTTTGCTCAGTTTCTTGCGAAGGAATGCAGCAGCGGTATGCCCTGCTATGCCCGCGCCCAATACAACTATTTTAGCCATAGGGAAAAGTTTAGGTTTTTAACCATAAAAATTAATGGGTAAACATCGATATACAAATATATGATTTTTACATCTACATCTATTTATAATTGATTGAAACTGCACATTAAAATAGTTGACTTTGATCCGGCGTTTTTATCCGGAAGTTGTAATTTCCCCTCTGAGAAAAATGTGTATGTTTGTTTTGTGAAACATTATTGTCAGGTTAGGAGTATTCAATTTTTCACTAAACCTGCCAATAACAGCGATATTTTATCATTGTTTGTTGATTAGAAGTCTAAAACACTTCGACTCCGCTCAGTGTGACATTCGTGTTAAGTCGGCATTTATTCTCTTTAATGCACACCTTTTCAGTCCAATACGATGTCCTCCTGAGCGGAGTCGAAGGACAAAACGATCAACAAGATAATAGCTTTTTAAATTTTCTGCACATGAAAAACATCCTGATTCTGATGATAAGTCTGGCCTCAGGTCTGGCTTTTGCCCAGCAGCCATCCACTTATGTCAACCCCTTTATCGGCACCGACCATATGGGACATACTTTTCCCGGTGCCACGGTTCCTTTCGGGATGGTGCAGCTCAGCCCTGATACCGATACTGTGCCTTATTCGTCAGGTGCAGGTTACAATAAAGATGTTTATGCCTATTGTGCAGGTTATCAGTACAATGATAAAACCATTTGCGGATTCAGTCATACCCATTTTTCAGGAACCGGCCACAGCGATCTTGGCGATTTTTTGCTGATGCCGACAACCGGAAAATTACGGCTGAATCCCGGCACACGCGATAATCCTGAATCAGGTTACCGCAGCCGTTTTTCGCATGAGCGCGAATCAGCTTCACCCGGTTATTATTCGGTTGTGCTTGACGATTACGGAATCCTTGCCGAATTAACCGCCACCGAAAGGGTTGGTTTTCACAGATATACTTTTGATTCTGCCGGAGAAACCAATCTGATTCTCGATATGACGGCTGGTATTTACAACTACCCCGGGAAAAATATCTGGCAGTTTATTCGCGTGGAGAACGATACCCTGATCACCGGTTACCGCCAAACGCGCGGCTGGGCCCGAACCCGCACCATTTATTTCGCAATGGTATTATCTAAACCTATCAGCAGTTATGGTCACCAGAACAATGAAGAAATTATTTATCGCGGCTTTTACAGGAAATTCAACGAAAAGGAGAATTTCCCGGAAATAGCCGGGACTGACATTACCGCCTGGTTCAGGTTTGATATGGAAGAAAATGAGCAGCTTAAAGTTAAGTTTGCCCTTTCATCGGTTAGCACAGAAGGAGCACTCAACAACCTGAAAGCAGAAATCCCGCATTTTGATTTCGACCGCACACGACAGGAAGCTGCTGACCACTGGAACCGTGAACTTGGCAAAATTCAGATCAGTGGAACTGACGTGGTTAAGCAGAATTTCTACACCAGCCTTTATCATGCTTTTCTCTCGCCAACCATTTACATGGATGTGGATGGCCGTTACCGCGGACTGGATCAGAACATTCATCAGGCTGAAGGTTTTACCAATTATTCTACTTTTTCGCTTTGGGATACCTACCGCGCCCTGCACCCGTTTCTTACGCTTGTTCAGCAAAAGAGAACTTCCGATATGGTAAACTCAATGCTGGCCCATCGCCGTCAAAGTGTGCATGGCATTCTGCCGGTTTGGTCGCACCACGCCAATGAAAACTGGTGTATGATCGGTTACCATGCAGTGCCTGTAATTGCGGATGCTTTTATGAAAGGAATTACAGGTTTCGACAAGGATGAAGCGCTCGAAGCCATGGATGCCAGTGCCACCTATGCCATTTACGATGGCATTGGTGATTACATGAAATATGGCTATGTTCCGTCTGACCGAAACATCAATTCAGCTTCAAAAACACTTGAATACGCTTACGACGACTGGTGCATTGCCCGTATGGCCGAAAAGTCAGGAAACAAAGGTTTGGCCGGAATTTACGATCGAAGAGCCCGCTCGTTTGAAAACATCTGGGATAAATCATCGGGATTTATGCGCCCACGCCTGTCTGATGGTTCATGGCAACAGAACTTCGATCCGCTGAAAACCGAAGGACAGGGTTTTATTGAAGGCAATGCCTGGAATTATTCGCTTTATGTGCCGCATGATCCTTCAAAACTGATTGAATGGGCCGGAGGTAATGAAAAGTTTATCGCGCATCTCGATACACTTTTCACCATGCACCTCGACGAAAAACACATTGAGGAATCTGAAGATATTGATAAACGCGGCATCATCGGCAATTATGTTCATGGCAATGAGCCCAGCCACCATGTGCCCTATCTTTACAATTATGCCGGTGCCCCATGGAAAACCCAGGAAAGGGTGCATCAGATTATGGATAATCTTTACCAGCCTGAGCCCGGAGGTTTACCCGGAAACGACGATTGTGGACAAATGTCGGCATGGTATATTTTCAGTGCACTTGGTTTTTATCCGGTTTGTCCCGGAAATAATGAGTATGTGCTGGGAAGTCCTTCTGTTTCTGAAGCTCAACTGATCCTTGAAAACGGTAAAACCTTCACCATAAAGGCTCCCGGACTGAGCAAACAGAATATTTATGTGAAACGCATTCTTCTAAATGGAGCGCCATATAACAAACTCTTTATCAGGCATGAAGATATTATGGCCGGCGGAGAGATGGTGTTTGAGATGAGTAAAAAACCCGTTTTAAAAAAATTTGGTGAACAGGATATACCGGGGAGGTAATTTCACCGGATCAAATTATTTCTATTCGCTTTAAGTCGCTATGAATCAGTGGTGTATCTAATGAAGTTTATGATTCAACGGGCTTAATAATAAAAAATCACACCCTGCGTATTTATAAGGTCCTTACTATTATTATAAAAATATTCGAATAAATATCGCGCGCGATATAAAAATGTGTATATTTGCATCGTCAAAGATAAAATCGTGCGCGATATATATCAGAGACCATTTTGAATTCACATTAAAGCATAAACAGCGCGCCATGAATATTAAGGAAAGATTAACCATTGTCGTAAAAACCAACAAAGCACAAAATGCATTTCGAATATTTCTTGGCTTATTTCTGCTTATGGCAGGCATTGGCCATCTGAGCTGGTCGAGGGTTGAATTTCTTGCTCAGGTACCTGCCTGGGTTCCTGTTGAAGCAGATATGGTTGTTGTGCTGTCAGGAATTGCTGAAATTTTACTCGGAAGTTCTCTGGTTCTGCTGTCCAGATATCGTGTTCTGGTTGGCTGTGCAGCTGCTTTGTTTTTTGTGCTCATTTTTCCCGGGAACATATCACAGTATGTAACAGGAACAGATGCTTTTGGTTTAAACACAGATCTTGCCCGCGGCATCCGATTGCTTTTTCAGCCTGTGCTGGTGGTCTGGGCTTTGTGGTCAACTGGTGCCTATAAAGCCTGGCAGATCAGCAAATCAGCTTAAGCGACAGAAATATAAATTTACTTGAAATCAAACATTCAAAAAAATAATGAAAACAACATTTTATCAATTTTCAGCCCAAAGTCTTCAGGGCAAAGAAGTAAGTATGGAGACCTTTAAAGGAAAAACAGTTCTGGTTGTAAACACCGCCAGCAAATGTGGTTTGACACCGCAGTTCGAAGGATTGGAGGAGGTTTACCGGAAATACAAGGATAAAGGTCTGGTAATTCTGGGTTTCCCTTGCAATCAATTTGCCAATCAGGAGCCCGGCGACGAAAAATCAATTTCTGAAGGTTGCATGATCAATTACGGAGTCACATTCCCGATGTTTGCAAAAATTGATGTCAATGGAGAAAATGCTCATCCCATCTATAAACACCTGAAAAGTGAGCTGGGCGGTTTGTTCGGCAGTAAAATCAAATGGAATTTCACTAAGTTCCTTGTCGATTCCAGCGGAAAGCCTGTAAAGCGTTTCGCGCCAACCACCTCGCCAAAGGCAATTGACGATTATCTCAGTAAGCTTTTAAACTGATTTCCTGTAATGAAGCTTAGCAATAGCTTTCGTTTGTCAGGCTTAACAAAATCCTGGATCATTGGTTTGTTTTTAAAACATTTGAGCAAATGTCATACGAGCAATTAAAACTCAGCAATCAGATTTGTTTTCCGATGTATGCTGCATCGCGGCTAATTACAAGGGAATATCAGCCTTACCTTGATCAACTTGGCATCACTTACCCGCAGTATCTGGTGCTGATGGTGTTGTGGGAAACCGATGGCATTTCGGTTAACGAAATTGCCGGAAAGCTGATTCTTAACACCAATACAGTAACTCCCCTTTTAAAAAGGCTGGAATCTCAGGGACTTATCGACCGGCAACGCTCGGGCAACGATGAGAGAAAAGTGTTTGTTACGCTTACCGAAAAGGGGAGACAGTTGCGGATTGAGGCGGCTTCCATTCCTGCAAAACTGGTTTCGGGGCTTGTTGAAAGTGATATTGATATGGAAAAACTTTCTGACCTTAAGGAGCAGTTGTATGTTCTGATCAACTTTCTGTCAAAGAAAGAGCCATAACAGATGTTCTTAAATCGGGGTTGATCTCAGATTGAATCTAAAGTTTGATAAATATCTTTTTCCGGAAGAGCATCCATGCAGGTATAAACATCAGTGCTGTGTAGAACAATGCATACATCATGCTGGCAAGTTTTGGTTCAAAACCCAATCCCGTAAAGGAAATCATGAAATGATCCTTGAAGTTTGAGCCGCCAAAGTTTATTCCGGAAAACAGATAATCAGCAAGCCAGGCAAGTACATAAACTGTAATGGCATTTGACCCGAAGATTACGAAAGGTTTAGCAACTTTTAGATTTCCCTGTTTGTCAATCAGATACATGAATACAGCCAGTGTAATGGCTGCAAATCCGCTGGAAACCAATACGTAAGAACTGGTCCAGAGGTTTTTGTTCAGTGGGAAATGTATGCTCCAAAAATAGCCGGCAATTAAGGATAAGATGCCTCCAATGAGCAGGAAGCTGATTTTTTTCTCAATGGTTTTCGGGCTGTTGAGCAATGCACCCGCAAGCAATCCGGTTATACCTGAAGCAATGGCCGGCAGGGTTGAGAAAAGACCTTCAGGATCCCAGGTTTGTTGCCACATACGGCCGGGAAGCAGCAAAGCATCAATGCGTGCAGCCAGATTTATACCTGGTTCAAGCATGGGTTGTCCGTATCCGGGTGCAGGTATTAAGGTCATTAAAAGCCAGTAGGCAATCAGAATCAGAGCACCGGCAATGACCTGCGTTCTGATTCCGGTGGTAAGAAAAAGCACCGCACAAACCATAAAAACAATGGCAATCCGCTGCAAAACCCCGGCAATACGAACATCTGCAAAATCAAAAGTAGGGTAAAGATTCAGAAAAACCCCGACTGCGAAAATCTTAAGAGAACGAATAATGATTTTCCGGTAAACATCGGCTGCAGGTTTTCCTTCTTTCAGTTTTTTACCGTAAGCAAGTGCAATAGAAACTCCAACAACAAAGATGAAAAACGGGAAAATCAGGTCGGTGGGTGTTATTCCATTCCAGGCTTTGTGCGCGAGCGGTGCGTAAATATGGCTCCAACTGCCGGGTGAATTTACCATAATCATGGCTGCAATGGTGAAGCCACGCAGGGCATCAAGTGAGATCAGGCGGGGAGAAGCCGGAATTGAAATGGGGGTCATTCTTTATTCTTGCTGGTTATATTTGCGATTACGGATCATTGGACTTTGTCCGGCATTTGTGTCAAAGGTCGTAAAAAATATGATGAATTAACCAATTTTAAAATATCAGGTTTAATTTAAAAGTGGTATTTTAGCACTTCGGTTGTGGCAAAGTTTGAAATCTGACAACCATCCGACAAGCCTGAACATTTCACGGTTTTATATGTTTTGAAGCAATATTAAGAACTTTTTTAAACCCATTTATATGAAGACAATTTTTTACATTTTCCTTTTGCTGATGTTCGGTCATGCCACAGCAATTGCCCAGAAACCAATCGTTCTCACCGACGATGAAGTTAAATTCGGAAACACCATGTGTCCGGGGGTTTGGGTTGAAATACCAGAAGTTTCCTCTGAGGTAGTTAAATCGAACTGGAAAAAAGCAATTGAAAAAGGTTCAAAATCAAAAGCACTGGTAACAGGCAACGAAATCACCATCTTCGGGGCAATTTACAAGGATGTAACTGAATTGCCTGTGAATATTTTCAGTTCAGTTGCCGATAAAGATTCAATCGTCAGGTTATTTGCTTCGGTTGAGTTAAGCAGGGATGTATTTACCAAAACCGGCAGCGCTGAGCATGATCAGTTAAAGAAAACATTAAAGCAATTTGCCAAAGACCAGTACGTTAAAGTGGCCAAAGACCAGCTTTCAGCTCAGGAAGCAACGCTTAAAAATATGGAGAAAGATCTGGCTTCATTGCGCAAAGAAAAAGAAAAGCTGGAGAAAGAAATTCAGAATGCAAACACAAGCATTTCGCAGGAAACCTATAAAATTGCAACAGCAGAGAAAGAAATTTCAACCACCACTTCTACTCTCGAAAGCCGCACCAGCGAAGTAAACCAAATGCCCGACGGTAAAGAAAAAAAATCGGCTGAGTCTGAACTTAAGTCACTGGAGAAAAAGGTGAAGGACCTTCAAAAATCCAATGTTACCTCTGAATCCAGAATTACAAAATCAAATACCGTAATTGAAGAGAATACTGCTGCTATTGCGCTCAACGAAACAAATCAGGAAGAGTTAGGTGTGAAAATCAATAAGCAGAAAATGCAGGTTGCAAACTACACTGACAAACTGGCGACCATAGAATCTTATTGATAAGTGGTTGATCTTATAAATTTTTCAAGTGTGCATCTGTTGTTCTGATGCACACTTTTTATTTTTACGGATGGTGAAGATAGCCTGGATTTGAAGTTTTAATTTTTGTCGCGCTTCTTTCGCGGCATAAGCTTATAAACCAGCCATCCGAAACCAGCCACAAGGTGAAGTACAATCAGTAAAAGTATCAGTTGGGTCCAGATGCTCATTTCACAATTATTCAGAAAACTGCGTAACCACTTATTTCATTATCTCTCTTATGGCAAAAGGAGGTTTACGGTTCTGAACCATGTAGATACGGCTCAGGTATTCACCTATCACGCCAAGCGAAAGAAGAATGATGCTGGTTGAAAAAAGAATGGCGACAATTAGTGCAGTAAATCCCAGAGGCACATCTGATGCCAGTTTGCGGTAAATAAACCCGATGCCGAAGATAAAACTCAGCACCGAAGAAATCAACCCGCCATAAACCATCATTTTCAGCGGTATTGCCGTGTAGTAGATTACCAGATTGGTAAGCAGAGAAAATAGCGAACGTGATGAATAGCCCGATTGCTGAAACCGCCGTTTGTGGTGCTCTACCTCAACAAATGCGATGTGGTTGGTGTACCAGTTGAATATTTCATCCAGATAAATAAAGTTAACCTGATGGTTGAGCAGATTTTTGGCCAGCGATGATTTTATCAGTCTGAATGAAGAACCTTCTCCTTTTGTCCTGAAGATTTTTTCCGAACCTTTTTTTAAGACCACACTGCCCATATTACGGGTCGCAGAGTGCTGTTTTTCACGGGCAATACCATAAACCAGATCGGCATTGGTTTCTGCCATTGATGTAATCAACTTCCCAATTTCTTCGGGTGGGTTTTGAAGGTCATCATCAAGTGTGATGATAAATTCGCCTTCAGATTGTGCAATTCCGCAAAGCGTGGCATTGTGCTGCCCGAAATTCCGCGCAAGGCATATGGCTGTAACCTTTTCGGGATTTGCATTCCGGATTTGTGTAATTATTTCCCAGCTGTTGTCGCGGCTGCTGTCATCCACAAAAATTACCCTGAACGACTTATTTAAAGCGCTCAAAGTACGGTCTATCCGGCGAAACAACTCTTCCAGCGATTCACTGCTGTTGAAGACCGGGATGATGATGGAATAATCAGGCATGGAGTGAAATTTCTAATTTCTAATTTCTAATTTCTAATTTCCAATCCCGATAGATATCGGGACCAATTTCAATTCCATTGAAAAATAATTTATAAAAATCATTTCAACCTTTAGAAATTAGAAATTGGATATTGGAAATTACCTTGTTCTTCTCAAAAACGCTCAAAAACGCTCAAACTCTCTCAAACCTTTCACCCACCTCCCAGCACCAAACTCGTTGCACTTACCCATTTTGAAGCATCGGCAAGATAGTAAATAATTGAGTTGGCAACATCTTCAGGATCGCCGAGCCCGAGTATCTGTCGTGCTTCTATCATATTCACCGCTTCCTGCGAATAATTGGCCGCAGTTTCGTCGAGCATTGGCGTACGTACAAATGCCGGAGCCACACAGTTTACGCGGATTCCTTTGGGTGCAAGTTCCAGAGCCAGCACACGGGCATAAGCTTCGAGGGCTGCTTTGGCACTTATGTACATCGCCCCGCCAACAAAAGGATAACGGGTTGAAATGGATGAAATAAATACGATTGAGCAGCTGTTTTTAACCAGTTTTTTCTTTCCGAGCAAACCGGCAGTCAGCAACACCGATGCATCAAAACTGATGCGGAAAGTTTTGGCAATGGTTTCAGCTGTGATAAAACGGGCCGGAGCCAGATCTGATATTCCGGTGCTGTGCACAACGCCGTTAAGTGCTGGAAGCTGAGCAACCAGTTTATCAATATCTGATTGTATGGTCAGGTCGGCCAGAAACTGAAGATGCCCTTCACCTTTAAGCGATTGAAAGGTTTGATCAAGTCGGTCTGCATCACGACCCGTAATTATAACGCTGGCGCCAAATTCACTTGCCGTGATCGCTGTTTGGCGACCCAAACCCGAGGAGGCGCCGGTGATAAGTATGGTTTTTCCCGAAAGGTCGAAAGCATTCATAAAGAAAAAAGTGTGATGTAAAGGCTAGTATTCATTGTTAATATTTGTTGAAGTCCCTGATTTAGTGACTTTCCGCTTGTGTATGCTCGCTTGCCGATGTTTCAAGTTCTGTGAGTGGCGGAACCACAATTCCGTCAGTTTCAATCAGCACTGTTCCCCACGAAAGTCCGATACCAAAGGCCGAGAGCAGCAGTTTTTTCGGAGTGTCCGCCAGCTTTTCCCTTATCTGGGTAACCATTGTCAAAGGAATGGAAGCGCAACTTGTATTTCCGAAATCGCGCAAAGAATAAGGAACTTTCTCCGGATCAACTTTCAGCATTTTTCTCAGTGTTTCATTGATCAGCCGGTTGGCCTGATGAAAGAGCAGATGATCGAATTCGCCAAGCTCCCGACCAAAATGTTTCAGCGTGGTTTTAATGTTGGGCACTACTTCGCGAAGTGAGAAGTTAAACACTTCTATGCCATTTAACGCAATCTGAAGACGGTTACGGTAAATTCCTTCGCCGATTTTTTTTGTGGCAAATGATTTTTTGCTGGCAAGATTCCGAACTCCACCGTCGTAAATAATTATGGCTTCATAGCCGCTGCCGTCGGTTTGCAGGTTAAACTGCATGGGTGCGAATCCGGGTTTCAGTTCAAGCGCTGTTGCAGTGCCGGCATCACCGAAAAGGGGATAAGTACTTTTGTCGCGGTAAGCTGAGGTAACATTCGATAAATCGCCAACCAGCAGCAACCCTTTTTGAATTCCTGTTGCTTTCATCATGCTGGCAATTACCGACAGGCCGTAAACATATCCTGAGCAACCCAGATTTATATCAATCGCCAGGCATGATTTGGGAAGATTCAAACGATCCTGAAGAATTGTAGATGTTGAAGGAATAATATAATCGCGGCTTTGAGAAACAAAGATCAGCAGATTGATTTCGCTTTTTTCCCACTTAAGTTCAGCAAGCAATTGCTCCGCTGCCTGAAAACAAAGATCAGAAGTGGTTTGCCCGGGCTCAGCCACATGGCGGTTTTCAACGCCGATGGTTTTAATTACCTGTTCCCTCTCCTTCAGTTTGATCCATTTGTAGTCGTGGTTCGAAAGTGTTTTTTGCGGAACACAGGCCGAAAGCCCTGCTATACGTATATCGGGAATTGAAAAAAGAGCCATAATTCGATTTTGGGTATGTGATTGCCTGATATTCAGCTTAGATCTGAAGATCATTCGTTCACCACAAAAATACTTTTTTTTATTAAGCGACTAATGGTTTTTTGATTTTGGGAATATCCGGCTCGCACTGCGGAATTTAGCTTCACCGACGATTCGCTGTCGATCCGGCAACGAAATAACCTTCCAGGTTTTCTTTCAACCTGGAAGGTTTTCATTTGCAATGGAAAAATGATCTGATTTAGAGGCTACCGACTAAGAAAAAGAAAAGAATTATATTTGCCGTTCTTTAGTTTTTTCAATGGAGCAAAATTCGCAGATCCCTGTTTTCTTTATTATTGGCAGACCCCGCACCGGCACTACCTTACTTCAGTCTTTGTTAGATGCACATCCCAATGTCGTTATTCCCTGGGAGTGCCAGTTTGTGCTGAACCTCTACCCGGCTTACGGAAAAATTACCCATTGGACCAGCGATCATCTTGAAGACTTTTATAACGACCTGCTCAAACAATGGCAGTTCAGCGCATGGAACATCGACCTGCTGAAATTGAAATCCGGACTGCTGGCCTGCACGGGTGAGCGATCATACCGCGATATTTGCCAGGTGGTTTACCTGAACTTTATCTCTTTTTATCCCAAAGAAAAGGTGAGCCTGATCGGAGATAAAAACCACGGATATACCATTTATACCGACCGATTGCTGAAAATATATCCGGAAGCAAAGTTCATTTACATACTGCGCGATTACCGCGATAATTTCGACTCTGTGAAAAGGGTTGATTTTGAAGTTCCCATTGTTTCTCTGGTGGTTTATAAATGGAAATACTTTTACAAAAAAGCCCTGGAAGCGAGTAAAAAAAATCCTGATTCTTTCTTTTTTCTTCGGTATGAAGACCTGGCAACTGAGCCGGAACTCTATTTTCAGAAAGTTTCTGATTTCCTTGGCATTCCTTACCTTTCCGAAGTTTTCGATTTCTATAAAATGAAAAGCAAGGCGGAGGAAACCTATCCCACGGAAGTGCTTGAAAAACATCATAAAAGCCTGTTTAATCCCATCAATACCAGCCGGCTTGGCCTTTGGAAAAAGTCGATGAGCGAAACCCAGGTGCATATTGCCGATCAGGTGGCAGGAGATTATGCGGGACTTGCCGGTTATAGCCGGAAATACACCGGATTTAGCCTTTGGATTGCCTTGCTTTCCCTGCCGGGAGTTTTATACGCAAAGTTCATTTACTTTCTCACCAATATTGTGGATCGCTTTCCTTATCGTCTTCGCGAAAAAATCCTGAGCAAAGGTCCGTTGTTGCTCGCAAAACTGTTTTCAGGATTATTCGGCAAGCGCGGCTGATTCCAGTTCCTTCATGTCTTTGGCAAACTGAAGCGTGAACAAATCAGAACCTTTCACATTCAAATGATCGGGATCGAAAAAGTATTCGGGGTGATCGAAGAACATATCGTGGTAATTCAACATGCCCTTAAAAACAGAATAACGTGAAGTTATGGCCTCAATTTCGGCGAATAGCTTTGCTTCAGGCACTATTTTGATTTCTTCCTCGTGAAACTCCCTGGTCATGGGGTAACGCACCATAATTACCTTCACATCGTTTGCCTGGCACAACTGAAGTATTTTCTCAAAATATGCTTTTATGGATGGGTCGAAGTAAGCGTCCTTCGACAGAAACAGATTGGCTTTGTCCCAGGCCAGTTTCCGTTTGTTGGTTTCGTCAGCAAAATTTTTATAATCTCTGTGCGGACGATACCCGTTGTGCATCTCCAGCGTTTTCATTTTTATCCGGTAAAGGATAGAAAGCTGCACATCCTTGTAATTTCCTGCATAAGAGAAAAACCTGCCTTCAAGCCATTTTGTAAGTATGCTGCGGTCACCTTTTACCCTGGCCAGTTCAGGGTAATCAATGTAATCTATCCAATAGGAATTGTATTCGTAACGATCGGCAATTTTTGGCCCATAGGTGGAAATATCAGCCTGTAATATCACATATTCAGGCTTTTTACCGCTCTTTTCAATGATGTGTTTCAGTTTGTAATAAGATTGAATGTAGTTTTCGCTTGGCGAACCATAGTTGAAACTTTTGTCAAGAATATGGGTGTTGATGCAGTTGTGCGAATTGCCCAGCGCGAGGTATTTCAGGGTATCGTTATAAGCTGCAAACTGCTCGTCCATTTTCCGGTTAAGGATGTTGTGAACCGAAAACGCCTTGAATGACTGATCCAATACAAAGTTAACCGCCACGAGCAGGGCAGCAAACAGTATGAAACGTTTTGCAGTTTTATTTGTCATTGTCAAAACTGAAAATAAATGAATTTTTCCTGATGCAGCACACCAAACAGCAACACAAAGAAGATAAAGCCAATGTATGCTGTCCAGCGGATGATTATGGGTTTTGAGGCAATTACCTTTACCAGATTGTGTTTTGCATGAAAATGTTCGGCCCACAGCAAAACTATAATCATCATTATTCCGAAAACAACTTCAAGGTTCTTTAAAATGGCTTTTAATGCTTCGGCTGTATTGCTGAAATCAAATGCATTTGACAACAAAAGCAAACTGTCACTCAGGCTGTTTGCCCGAAAAAAGAAAAGAGAAAACACCACCAGACTGAGCATATAAATGATGCCAAGCGCCTTTTTTAAAACAGGATATTTGTTAATTCCCGTCCGCTGGTAAAATGCGTCCACAGGTTTTTCGGTGATGGTTTCAAGCACCAGCATAATTCCGTGAAAAAGTCCGAAAAGCACAAACGTCCATGCCGCACCATGCCACAAACCCATCAGCAAAAAAGTAATGACAAGATTGCGATAGATTTTCGTCTGAACAATCTTTTTCTCTTTGATATAAGGCAACGAATACAACAAATAATCGCGGAACCAGGTGGTGAGTGAGATGTGCCAGCGGTTCCAGAAATCGCGCAGCGAAGTGGCGATCAGCGGCCGGTTAAAGTTGATCATTAGTTCATACCCAAGTATTCGGGCTGAACCGCGCGCAATGTCGGTATAACCTGAAAAATCACAATAAAGCTGAACCGCAAAAAGCAGCGTTGCCAGAAGAACCGGTATGCCATTGTGTTCGGCGGGATTTTCGTAAACCAACGCGACAAACATCCCCAAACGGTCAGCGATCACCAGCTTTTTGAAGAACCCCCATAGCATTAGCTTTAGTCCGCTGATCAGATTTTGTTCACTGAATGCACGGGGATTGTTGAACTGTGGCAACAGACTGGTTGACCGCTCGATGGGGCCGGCCACCAATTGCGGAAAGAACGAAACATACAGCGCGTATTTCCCAAAATGTTTTTCGGGTTTTCTGATGCCCCTGTAAACATCAACGGTGTAACTCAGCGACTGGAAAATAAAAAACGAAATACCAACCGGCAGCAGAATATGGTACAATGGGAATGAATATCCGCTGTTGCCTGCTTCAAGCAGAACATTGGCACTTTCCGCAAAAAAGTTCAGGTATTTAAACCCGGCAAGCATTCCCAGGTTGACAATGATACTCAGTAGCAGCCAGATTTTCTTCTTACGCTTCGAAAGCTCTTTTCCTATTTTAATTGCTACTGAATAATCCACCGATGTGGTAAAAAGAATCAGAATGGCATATTCTGCTTTCCACGACATGTAGAAAAAATAGCTGGCAATAAGCAGCAGTAACCATCTCCATTTTACCGGAATGGTAAAATAAAGCGCAACCACAACCGGAAGAAATAGCAGGTATTCGAAAGAATTAAACAACATGGGCAACCGTAAATCGAGGCTGCAAAATAAAGCATTTTTGGGTTACGGATTTCGTTTTTAATCTGATAATAAGCCCATAATCATGGTGCTTCCCTTTAAACCTGACAGACCATTGAGCAGTCAATTCTGAAATTCAGGCCGAATATTTGGATTATAATCCAAAAATCAGGCGTATATTTTGGAATATAATCCAAAAATCAGGTATTAGCCTCATTCTTAACCCGCTTTTTCGTACCTTTGGCTTTAACAAAATTATTGTCACATGAAATTGCCTTTCCGGCGGGGATTGTTCTGGGATGTAGATTTTGATCTGCTTAACGAACAAAAGCATAAAACCTATATAGTTCAGCAGGTTCTCAACTTAGGTACTATTGAGGAGTTCAAGCTGCTTCTTGATTATTACGGTTTTGATCAGGTAAGGGAATCGGTAAAAGTTGCCGGTTATTTTGACCCTAAGACATTCTCATTTATTATCGGTTTTTTTGATATTGACAAAGAAGAAATGCAATGCTACACAAAGAAACGGTTGAACCAGCCACACTGGATCTGATTAAGAAACTTCAGGCTGATCCCGAACTCAAAGGGTTCCAGATGGCGGGTGGGACTGCACTGGCATTTATGATTTGGCATGCCATTTCAATTCCCTGCCGGAATATTAAGCTGCCTAAAACTTCCAGTTCCACCCCACATTCGGCATAAACGGGAAGAATGATCTCTGCATCAGCACAACACGCTCATAACTGGTATTATCCGGCCCAAATACCGATATCGTAGAAAAATAATAGGAATTCGGATTGCGCTGATTGTAAAGGTTGATCACACCCAATGAAAATGTCCGGTGATATCTTTTCTTCTGTTTGTGAAAGTTGAAACTTATGTCGAGCCTGTGGTAAGGTTTGGTTTTGAAAGCATTACGTTCAGAGTAAATGTACAATTCATTCATATGGGTGTAATCTCCGGCTGTGACGGGCACATAGTATTTTGAAACCGGCAGGGTAAGCCGATATCCGGAGTTAAAAACCCATGCACACGAAAGATCTATATTTTCGTCAATTTTGACCATAAGCGCGAGATTTATGGTGTGCCTTATGTCGAACTGATCAGGGAATAATTTTCCTTGATTTATATCTTCAAATTTTCTGTCGCTTCGGGCATGGGTATAACTTATCCATCCTGTGAGCTTACCCTGATTTTTTGCTGCCATAAATTCCGCACCATAAGCTCTTCCGGTTCCGTTTATGGCAAAGAGATTCTCCCAATTCTCACGGCCTTCCCAAAGCGAAGCCCCGTCCTGAAGCATGGCCAGACGACTAAAGTGCTTGTAATACAATTCGCTGCTATACACAATCTTACGCGGTGAAACATATTCTATCCCGGTCGAAACCTGTTTCATTATTGATGGAGGCAGCTTGCCGGTAGCAGGCAACAGGTATTCAACCGGCATTCCTATGCTGTTGTTGCCGGTGATGTGCATATTCTGGCTCATCACATCAAATGATAGAAAACTATTCAGGTTTTTGTTGTGATGAAAACTTGCTTTTAACCTGGGTTCCGGTATAATGTAGAACCGGTTGTCAATGGCAAAAGTGTTGAGTCGCCCGCCCAATTCAAGCGTGTGACCAGCCGGTCGGGTAATTTTTCCACCAGCATAAATTATGCCTTCAAATGCCTGCAACAACATTGTGTGGTTGTGACCAGATTGCAAGTCGTTATTGCCGCCCGATGCCTCGTAGGTATAATCATTTGGCTTAAAATACCTGTAGGTGAGCTGTGTTCCGCCAAATATGCTGGTTGCAGGTGTTATGTAATATTCCATTTCTGATTTCAGACTATATTCACCGATTGTCGAAAGCAGGGTGTTTTTTGCAATGTATTTATCTTCATTACTCGTATTTTCCGAAATTAAATTGTTCTTAACCCGGTATCGCGAAAAATGCAGGGTGGTATTGCTGAATACCCGGCTGTTGAAGAGATGGTTCCAGCGAAGGGCAGCCATTGTATTGCCCCATTGGTTTGTTTGCATGTAATAATCTGTTCCGTCGTCTTTTTTTTCTTTGAAGCCCGCAAGTGTTTTATCGTCTCCTGTGTAAAAGCTCAGATGGATTTTGTTTTTAGTATCAATAATTTTGTTCAGTTTAATGTTAAGATCATAAAAATTATACCCCACCGTTGAGCCGGGATTGACTTTTTGGGCCAACGGTCTCGCGATCAGGTCGAAATAAAACCGCCTGAAGCTGATCAGGTAAGAAGCTTTGTTTTTTTGAATCGGACCATTAACGGTAAATCTGGCAGAAACCAATCCCAGACTTACATTACCACCGGTTTTCGAAAGATTTCCGTCGGCCATATTCACATCAAGCACCGACGAAAGCCTGCCCCCGTATTTTGAAGGAAATCCACCTTTTATAAGCGTTGAACTTTTGATGGCATCGGTGTTAAAGGCTGAAATAAATCCTCCGAGATGATTAATGTTATATAGTGGAACATCATCAAGCATAACCAGGTTCTGATCGGGTGAACCGCCCCGCACATGAAGCCCCGTAGTGCCTTCGTGGCCTTGCTGCACACCGGGTGTAAGCTGGTAAACCTTTATCAGGTCGGTTTCACCCCCCAGCGCGGGAAGAGATTTAATTACCTGTGAAGTTAGCCGGTGCATGCCAGGCGACGAAGTAATTCCTGCATTATTTCCCGAAATGATTTCAACCTGCTTAAGCTCTACGCCGGCCTTTAACCGGATATTCACCAAAGTATCTTTTGTCAGATTATTCAACAGCAAAGTGTCGCTGAGGTAACCAACATAAGTTATTACAAGCACCACAGGTTCGCCTTGTGGCAACCCCGGGGTAATGCTGAAAAAACCATAACCATTGCTGCTTGTGCCTTTGGCTGTTTTTGCCTCGTAAATACCGGCATACAATAACCTCTCCCCACTTTTTGAATCTGAGACAAATCCGCTGATGGTTTGCCCCATGACTCCTTTTTGCATCAGCAATACCATTATGAGACCCAGCAAAACGATGTTGCGGGAAACTGAATATCGGTGCATTTTATCTGAAATCATAAACTACAGTATCGCGGGTGGAAGTAAAAAGTGAGAATAATCCGGCACCATTTTCAATGTTGCCATTTACGGAAACCGGCAAAGTCATTCCCTGCCAGATACCACCTTGATTATACATGAATTTATAAAGTGTTTTGTAGTAGTGATAATGCTCAGAGGTGACGTTTCTAAGCTCTGAAACCACAATCACCTTTTGCAGGGATTCAGTAAAGAAATAGAGAAAATAGTACATCGGTATGCTTACCCGCGATCCATTGAACATGGCATCGCTGAAAAGCATGGTTATGGGCTCGTACTGCATAATGTCCTCACTTACCATAATGGGATCGAACGACCTGAAATAATGATACCCAAAGCTGCTGGATGAATCATCCACAATTTGTGTGACAGTAAGACTAAATTCGTAATAATTGGTTTCGTCGGAAGGGTCGTCGAAACTCAATTGAACCCTCGAAAAATAAACATCATCAATAAGTAGGGCCGATGGTGTAATTTCAATGCTGTGAGCAATGATGCTTTTGGGTATTAATGTTTGTGCTAAGGTGTGTTTATTGTCTGTGCCGGTTACCCGAAGCGAAATGGTGTCGCCGGGTTGAGCTGATAAACCATCTGCAATAAATCTTTTTCCGTTATACCTCAGCGGGGTTTGGTTCCCGTTATGAATAACAAAAGCTTCGGCGGTAGAATCGCAGCCGCTGTATCGGCTGGTGTCGTAAATATGCCGTGTACGTGCGATAAATACCTGAAGGGTATCATCATACGCTTGGCTGACATGGGCAACGGTAGTTGTTTCCGCCTGGGGAATATCCATATCAACCGGCTCTTCGCAGGCATTAAGCAGCACTGCAACAATTAAAAACAATACTAATCTGGCTTTTTGCATAAACAATAATTAATGTACTTCGCACTTGAATTCCAGCGTGATGGTTCAACAACCTATTTAAAAATGGAAGTTCAGTTTGTAGGTTGGTACCACTCTTCTTGATCTTAAGAATAAATTATCGTGAGAATATTTTACCATTAGATCCAGCGAAATTTTTTCACGATAAAGGTTTACCATTATTCCGGCAGAACCATACCAATCCAATTTTTTTCTGCTGATATCGGGATTCTCATAATGATAAATCTGATATTTCCCATATTTGTAATTAATTCCAGGTTCAAGCAGTACTTTGATTTTCATGGAATTAAGGAATATAAATTTCGCATATAATCCTGCATTTATTTCACTTCCGGTGTTGCCTTCTTTGTCTTTGTAAAAGAATCCGGAGACTTCGGGCCCAACATAAATATTCTTGTAGGCTTCTATGCCATATCGTAATGTAATAATCTGGCATGTCGATTTATGCTTTGTATAATAGGGATTTGATTGCACCCCCACAAATTGCCTGTTTTTAAATATATTATTAGTGACGATAACTTGAGCAGTAGTCAAATTATTAAAAATGATTATAATGATTATTAAAGCAACAGATGTTCTCATAGTCCAAATTTTGTTCGAAAAAGTTAAATTGAAAGTCCAGTCTAAAAAGTATGAATTAAAAATAAAATTAATTAACTGCCAGTTAGAGTATAGATGCAATGCTGAAGCATTTAACCCAAACTATGCCAGTTAGCATGCAATAGATTTCTTGTTCAAATTTATTTGCTTCTTTCTTTTTAGACTGAACCTTTACATTGAAAGACAATTAGTTTGGAAACATGTCATTATTGTTTACAGATGCAACAACGCCATAGCGTGTGCCAGAATTGTTACATATCACTGAACTGACACTGAAGTCAACAGGTCCATCAGCTCTAACAACTTCAACTGATAGTTCATCAGAATATACTGGAATGTTTTGAGTTGGCACGGTTACTGGAGGCCACGAATACCCATTCTGCTTCACTACATATTGACCTTCGTAGTTAAAATGTCTAATTTCGTCTATTTTGGCCTTTACCCAAACCCCAGACCAGTGTCTTTGTTGTGAAGTTGTTCGGTTCTCAAAAGTGACTTTCCCAAGCTTAATGTACTCAAAAAGTCTTACAACTATTCTTCTATCTGACCACCCCGGAAAATAGGCAGTTCGATAACTATATTCACCAGCTTTTACATATTTCCCAACATTTGCTATTTTTTGAATTTCGTCATCAAGCAATGCTCGTGATGTATTGGATAGATCAGTAACTTTTCCTTGGTTTTTCGTTGAAAAAAAGTATTCCGGCGTGGTTCGATAAATGGTTTCTCCAATTTGGTATACGCCTTTGTGATTAACATAGAAACTTGAAATGAATTCCATTGGCATTTCCCAAAAAGTAGTATTATCCTCTAATACTATTTTTTTGAAGCACTCAACGTATTTTGATTTGTAATTATCAAAATCACCCATGCTGATAATTGAAGTACCATGATTGTAGATTTGTCTAAATGACGTAAAACCAATATTATCGTTGAAGTTTTCAATAGCTTCTGGAGAATATCGATTTTGTTCTAACCAATCGAGATGTTCATTAAAGGTTGCTGAATCTTTAAAAACCAGAATTCCGTTTTTTAATTGGATTCCGGTGTTTTCTGGTTCGTTCTGGGTCATTTCGCTGTCTTTCTTACAGCCAGCGAGTGTAACTGTTAGCACAAATAGTGCAAAAATAATGTTTTTTAATGTGTTCATTGTTTTTGTAATTTTGCGCTCGTTACCGGTTGGCAGGGGAGTGGTTGCTTATTGACTTCCTAGGGCAAAGGCAGCCAACTCCCCGTGGCCGGTAATAAGCCGGTTTAAATGATTGGGTTAGTTGTTCTTAATTTTTATTGATTTCATTTCCATACCCTGGTTCGAGGGCATACAGATTCCCTGGCTTTGTTAAACATCCTTTCTTAATTCTTAGCTCAGATTTTTAGCCTGGTTTATTATACGAAATGTTTGTTTCGTCTTTTTTCGTTTATTTATGTTTTTGAGTTTTTGTTTTTTCTTTTTTTTGTTATCCAATGTTTTTGTTATCCCTTAATCTAATCAGTTGCACTATAAACATTACACCCTACTCCCTATTAAAACTTTGCAGCAAATGTATGGCTAAATATTTTATATTAACAGGGGGGGGGGGTAAGAAATATTTCAATTAACGCAAATTTATTTTGATTCTAAATAAGGGCTTAAAGATGTTTTCATAATATGACCAATTTGCCCTGAAAAGGAGTTTAATAGTCACTCAGCATCCCACCCGGATTATTCCTGAATTTCCTGACTATAACTTGACAAACCGGGAAGTATAGGTTTCCTTTCCTTGCTTAATGATGAGCTGGTATATGCCATTTGTTAAATCTGAAACAGGAATCTGCATGTCACCCACCTGATCAAGGTTGTCCGACCTGTCATATCGCAAATAATAACAGTTGCCGGATTAATGACATTTTTCAACCGGATATTTAATATGTCCACAACCGGATTTGGATATACAACAGTAGCAGGAAATTCTTTATTATCAACATCTACCAGCAGGTTATGAAAGTGATAAATTGTATTTGGGTCAATGGTACCTCCAAGAAAATAAATATTTTCAGAGGAAATCATTTCCGGGTTCGAAGGATTACCTACCAACCATAGCGAATTTGGTGAAAAAATGTCTTGATCCCAATCATATGAAGGAATTAAGCTGATGGCCGGACCACTTTCAAATGTGAAATCAAATTGAGGATAGTTGAACAAGGAAGGTCCATAATGAATCTCTATATTACCAGAGATTTCGTAAAGCCACATTTGAAAATTTATAAAATCAGAAGTGGTACCATTAAATTGTAATTCACCGTATAATCCTGCATTTTTCCATTCTATTTTAAGCACACGATTCCCAGGCAACCCAATAAGTTTGTATGAAAGTGGTGATTGTGAAACAGATGTACCATATCCACGATCAACCAGGGCAGCACCAAATGGGATGAACAATTGATGAATGCCTCCATCTTCTCTTGATGATGAAAGTGTTGAACTCGATCCGTCTTGAAAGAAGAACAATGAGTCAACTACAGAATTGAAATACGGAAAATTAAAACCTATTGGGAATCCAAGTTCAAGCACATTCCACACCTGACCATTATTAAGCGAAACAGGATTATCAAGTTCGGTGTACGCTCCGTTGCTAAACGAGAATGAATAGTACTGGCTGAATAGAAAATTAGGAAAAAGGATGATTATTGAAATAATCAAAATTATTGATCTCATAAGGTTGGATTTATTATTAATCATTTGGGATTGAAGAGAATTAATGATTGATTAGAACGAGAACCCATAGCTGAAGGAGGGCATGATTGGGAAAAGACAAAGTTGCTTTAAGCTTACTGAACCATTATTTTTCGATTCATAAAAATAGTAATATGGATTTTGCCTGTTGTACACACCATCTGGTTGAAGCTTAAAATTTTGCTTTATTTGCATTTTTTTGAATTTGGAGTACTATAATTGGTCCAATTGCAGCGGATTCAAAAAATATATAAAAGTAGTTTTGTGTTTGTTTTTGTTTATATTTCAATGTTTTTGTAATTCAGAAAGTTTTTTATGTTGCCTTCTTATACTTTAACTCACCTTAATCGTAATTATTGCATTTAATTGGATTGGATAAATTATTATTCTTAGAACCTTTGGCTTATACAAAATCATTGCCACATGAAATTGCCTTTCCGGCGGGGATTGCTCTGGGATGTATATAACATACTTTACCAGCATCCCTGCCGGAATATTCCTAAATTTCCTGACTATAACTTGACAAACCGGGAAGTATAGGTTTCATTTCCTTGCTTAATAATGAGCTGGTAAATGCCATCTGTTAAATCTGAAACAGGTCCGACCTGTCATATCGCAAATAATAACAGTTGCCGGATTAATGACATTTTTCAACCGGATATTTAATATGTCCACAACCGGATTTGGATATACAACAGGCACTTCTAAATTAAAACCAGCATTTTCTACCGTCAGGTTATTGAATTGATATACTGTATTTGGTAGGATTGATCCATTCAGATAAAAGAAATCGTCTGATTCAACCATTGAAGGATATAAAGGATTACCCTGCAACCAAAGCGATTTTGTGGAAATTGTATCCATATCATAATCGTAATCAGGAATCAGGGTAACAGATGGGCCTGATTCGTCGGCATATGCATAGTCGGGATTTAATATTTGAGAAGGTCCGTAATGTATCTCAATATTACCGCTTGCTTCATAAAGCCATAATTGGAAATTTACATAATCGTTCAATGTATTATTTACAAGGAACTCAAATAGAAAGCCAACGTTTTTCCATTCCATTTTGAATATTCTGTTGCCAATATCGCCGGTAAGTTCGTATGAAAGCGGAGAAAGTGAATGAGCTGTACCATAACCCCGGTCAACAAGTGAAGCGCCAAAAGGAATAATGATTTTATGAAAACCGCCTTCTTCATCGGATGTCGATAGCATTGCCGGTGCAGTTTCGAAAAAAAACAAGGTATCAACGGTAGAATGAAAATACCAGAAATCAAAACCTATTGGAATTATATAATCGGGCATCTCCCATACCTGGCCGTTATTGAGCGATACAGGATTGGCTAAATTGGAATAGGTTTCTGTGGTTGTGATAAGACTATATGTTTGTGCATTTAGTAAACCTGCAGAAAACATAAAGAAAAACGATAATGAGAATAGTTGCTTCATGGTTGTATGTATTATTGGTTAATTTACAGTTAGAAAATCAGTTATTTGAATTTTAATGAAACTCCAACCTGCAAAATATTGTGACTTATGCCATTATAAATTGCTTTGTTCTCATACCCATATTCTGCAAACAAACCTAAATGATCAAACGGATAAAAAGCTACACCACCTCCAATAAAGTATTGCCAGTAGGCTCCTTGAAAATATTCTGTTTCTTTACCTGAACAATAATATCCACCAAATTTAGTGGCTAAATACAAATCAAACCGGAAATCTTCCTTTTTCACCAGAAAGGGAAGAAGATGTGCATTCACATTAATTCCATAAACCGGTGCATAAGCATCTCTTATACCAGTTTGTGGAGGCCGCGAAAACTGAAGGTAATTGCTGCCTCCCAAATATGCACCAATTTCCAAAAAGTTTAAAATACCATAGTTGGCAGAAGCGCGGAACTGATTGGCTTTTGGCGATACGTCTTTTCGCGAATCAGGAATATATCCGGCCTGAAAATTCCATCTGTTTTTAATGTAGGATGTCTGTGAAAATGCAAATTGCTGAACCAGCAATAATCCAAAAACAACTATTATTAGTAAAGCATTTTTTTTAGTTTTCATGATACAACCATTTGTTAAGTTTCTTTTTAAAGGTTCTTTTGTTTTCATTTTTTGAGTCGAAATATCGTTTATAGGAAACAACTGGAATCAGAGGGAACAGACTTAACTGATACATGTTATTCGGTTTGTAATCGCCAACGTTTGTTTCAGGATTAATAATTTCGCCTGAAGCAGTTGTATTGTAATAATAATAAACCGGGTTTTTACGGTTATAAGCGTTGTAAACCGAAAATGTCCAACTGGATTTAACTTTGTTATTTGCTCCAATTTTATTGAGTGTAAGGCCAAGGTCAAGGCGGTGGTATGCTTTCATGCGCGCGCTATTTCGTTCGCCATAGATAAAGGTTTCATAGTAAACAGGTCCTCCGTCTTCGCCTGGTTCAAGTGAAATGGTGAGTTGTTTACCGCTTACCGGAGTATAAGGCAACCCGCTTTGAAACACCCAGGTAGCATTGAGCGTTAGTTTTTCCGAAAACTTGTGTTGCACAAATATCGATGCTGAATGAGGCCTGTCATAATCGAAAAGAAATCTATTGCCCTGATTTATGGCAGGGAACTGCCTTGTGGCATTGCTCCATCCGTAGCCTAAAAATCCTGTCCATTTACCTTTGGTTTTTCTCATAAGTAATTCAACGCCATAGGCTTCACCTTTGCCACCTGAAACTACTTTGGATTGCCAGTTGTTTACCCCTTTCAGACTTATGTAACCCTCCTTGTAAGTGGTTAGATTTTCCAGTGTTTTATAATACAGATTCATCTCTGCCTGATAACTGCCATCAGCAAAGATTCCTGTCCAACCGATTGTGTATTGATCTGACATGGCTGGCTTTATAATTTCATCAGAAGGTATCCAAATTTCATTCCCCATTATATTGCCTGCTGTATAAAGCAGGTGAGTAAATTGATTTATCCTCATATAGCTCAGGTTGAGCTGGTGGTTTTTATTAAGATCTTTTGATATAATCAGTCGAGGCTCCAACACAGATGGCTTAAACCCCGAAGCAAAGAATTTTACAAAACGCAGGCCTGCGTCTATTTTAAAGTCATTTCCTAAATCAAAGGAATTATCGAGATAAAGCGCCGATTCTATTGTTTCGGTTCTTTCTTTCTCAACTTGCAGTAACTGACCTGAATTAAATTCATAATTTGGTAAGTGAATCATCAATGATGTTTTCAAGCCGAAGTTAACAGCCCAGTTCTTCACCGGCTGATATTTCCAACCCGACTGAAAAGAAAAGTCCTGAAGCGAAGAAAGATACCGGCTTTTGTATGTGGTGATGTCTTTTTCTGATTTATTGGTAAAGTTTTGTCTTTCGCCAAGTCTGTAACGTGTGTATGAGATGGTCTGTTCCGCGAACAAATTCTTTGAAACCACATGCTTCCAGTTGAGGGAAGCCAGCCAGTTGCCCCATATAGTTACCATTCGGTTTTTATTATCCGAATTTTGTTTGTCCTTCTTCGACCAGTAATTGAGATAATCATCACCCTGATAAATATTAAAATGGATGCTGTTTTTTGCATTTGGTCTCCATGAGATTTTGCCATTCAAATCGTGAAAGCCATAACCCAAAATATAAGAATTTCCTTTGCCAAGCGATGAACCCGCGATGGTTAGAATATCGAACAATGTTTTGCGGCCAGTGAATATATAGCTTGCATTCTTTTTGATCGGTCCTTCGAGCAAAAGCGAAAAATCAGTTATTCCAATACTGTAGGAGCCTTTGGGGCCTGATGAACTTCCTTCTTTTTGTGTGATATCCACAACAGATGAAAGTTTTCCGCCATAACGCGCCGGAAATCCTCCTTTATAAAGTGCTATGCTATTTATTATATCAGGATTAAAGACCGACATAAAACCGCCCAGATGATTGACATATATAACAGGGACATTATCAAACAGATAAAGATTTTCTCCCGGGTTGCCTCCACGGACCAGCAACAAACTTGAACCCTCGCTCTGCGATTTTATTCCAGGATGCAACTGCAATGCTTTTATCACATCAGGCTTCCCGCTTAGCGAAGGGATGGAAAGCAATTCATTTATGCTCATTTTTGTGACATTGGGCTTTATAATGTCTTTGGCTTGAATTACAATTTCTGAAAGCTCCTTTCCCGGGGTCAACAATATTTCTATCAATGAATCCTTCGCCGATACGATCAATAAATCCGAAAAATTGTAGCCGGTATAGGATATTCTCAACTCAGCAGGTGGGCTTATCAAAATATTGAAATAACCATTATTGTCGGTAACAGTTCCTTTTAAAGTTCCTTTGGCAACTATATTCGCGCCGATAAGCCTTTCTCCAGAGGATGCATCTTTTACAAATCCGGATATCTGAGTTTGAGAAAACCCGTTTAAGGTAACTAACATTAACGCTGCCAGAAAAGTGAGGTGTCTTATAATTCTCATAATTTCAGTAGCTTGGGTAAATCGTATCAGAAACAACAGCGGAATATCCCATGAAAATTCCATACCCATTTTCAACATTCGAATACAGTGGGAAAGCAGTATTTGTGCTCAACCCAAATTCGGGAAACCTACCAGTGTCATATAAGTATTTTTGCCTTACAAAAAGGTAGTAATCCTTACTTACAGATCGGATTTCAAGAATAAAAGGGTACAGGTTGGTATAATAACTTCCTCCTGAACTGCTTGATGAACCAGTTATGTAATTAATTGTCATCGTATAAGTTGTATCAGTAATCAGATCATTGCTGAATACGGTAAGCGGAAGTCCTTCATTCAACAAAACAGGATCAACAATATTGATTATTTCGGCGTTGTATTCAGATTCGTACTGAAAAAGCCGGATGCGTGCTTCAAAGTATTGTTCTTTCGATGGTATGGAATGAAAAGTGAATTTTAATGCTGGATAGGTTGTTCCCTCAGTGTCCTTCCCTGCTACAGTAATATGTTCAATTTCAGAGATTGAAGTTTCCGCAGGAATTATGGCATTGCACACTGCCTCTGAAAAACCAGGAATACTAACCCTGTATTCATATTTTTTTAACGGTTCAGCGGTTGTTTCTGAAACATAGATGCCATTTCCTGAGAACGCTAGTTGTTCAATAAACTCATCATCAGCATAAAGATCTACCAATGCATTGTCAATGCCTGTTATTTCCTTTTCATTAAATTTGGTAGCAATAGATACGTGAACGGTTAATGGTTCTCCGGCTTTTATCATACTATTTATTACCGGAGCGGGAGTAAAGTTTTGATTTTCGGTTTCAACAAGTTTACGGCAGCCTGAGAAGTAAAAGCCTGTGAAAAAGAATAAACTGATTATCAGGCAATTTTTCACTCTGCATGTGTATAGCATATGAGAGGATTTTGGAAGTGTATAATTGAGGCGGTAAATGTATATCATAAATGATTACATTTATAAAGTATTAGTAGTAAGCGTGGGAATTTTACCAACAGGCATTAATTGATCTTATTTGCACTTAAATTTCCCATTGAGGTCTTGCTTCATTCATGAAATAAGTATCCCGACCGATCCCTGCCGGAATATTCCTAAATTTGCTGACTTCACTTTCTTAATGATGTGTTATGAATAATTCTGCGTCAGGCCAGCCGTTGCACGATATTCCCATGTTTTTTATCATCGGTTGTCCGCGTTCGGGCACTACCATGCTGCGGTTGCTTTTTGAGGCGCACCCGAATGTTACGATACCACCCGACCTCTTTAACTATCTCATCTGATCAACACAACACACCCCTTTTGTGTAAAGAGTTTTCCACTGGCATCATAGGGTGAATACAAAATTCTGTAAGCGTATATGCCGGCAGGTGCAGGTTTGGAAAGATAATTACCATCCCAATGATAGCCGGGTGTTCTGCCTTCAAAAACCCGCTCTCCCCAGCGGTTGTAAATCAGGAGACTTTGAATGAACATATTGGTTTGCACCGGACCAAAGGTATCGTTAAGGCCGTCGCCGTTTGGGGTAAATGCATTCGGGAAATCAATAACAGGTGGGCACACATCTACAAAAATTTCATCGCTTACTTCTCCACACCTGAAATTGCTGCTTAATTTATAAATCCCTCTGCGGTCAACTGTGGTGTGCATAGTGGTATCACCGTTGCTCCAAAAGTAATTGGGTAATTCGGTATTGGCTGAAAGTACAATGGGGTAGTCTTTTCCGTTATGGCAAAGAGTGGTGTCGTTACCAAGTTTAAATATACCGGTTGGGATGGTATCAATCAAAACTTTAACAGAGTCAAGCTGTTTGCCGCAGCGGTCCGTGGTAACAAGGTAGTAGGTTCCGCCAAGTGTTGTGCGCAATATTTGTGATGTATCGCCATTGCTCCAGCGGTATTGCGCAAAGCCCGGTGGGGCAGAAATAGTTGCCGTATCACCCCTGCAGATAGTTTTCTCATTGGCAAGACTGAGCAGCGGAGTATCAAATGTTATAACAATTTCATCGCTCAGACTACCACAATCGCCAAGAGAACAGGTAAGTGCGTATTTCCCCTGATTGTAAACATCAATACTTTGGCTTGTTTGTCCGGTACTCCATAGGTAAGAATCATAACCATCGGGTGCATTAAGTCTGTAAGGCATTTCACTGCGACAAATTATGGTATCGGCCCCAAGCGCGGGGGCTTTAACTCCGGCAGGGGCTACGCTTACATCATCGAGAAAATAATATACAACTGTACCTTGATCTGGCATTTGGCTCCAGCTTTCTTTTGTGGTTTTCTCTCTTGACATAAAATTGCCAACGGTAATATATAGCTCTCCCCCCTTAGCTCTATATAGATCACTTACCTTCATCCAGTTAATGCTATCGTTTAATATTTGTTTTGACTTGATCTGTGCAGGCAATTCTAGTAAAAAACCTTCTTGTACCCACGTAGGATATCTTGGAATTGTATCACTTATAAAGGCATCAACATTCATAATGGCACCATTGGATGTTAATTCTGAAAGGCAAACAAAATATTCAACGCAATAAACCGAATCCACCGCTAAAGGGTTTGTCAATTCTCCTACAGGATAGACTCTAACATCACCTGCACCTTCAAAATAATACGCAGTAATTAGAATAACTGCTTCCCCCGTCCGAGGATATTGAAATCCTGCTCTATTATTTGGTAAAGAATTTGCATTACTTGGAAAAGAGTAACATGTGTGCATATAACAATTTGATTGACTCAGTGTAAACCAGTCGTCAACTACTGAAATATTTATTCCCATTGCACCAAAAGATTGACTTGTGCAATTATCAGTAAATTCTTCAAATGAAGGATTCTTAACCAGGTTCTGAGAAATTGTACCGTTGGTGAAACCCAATATAAAAAGCAAAACGATACTGATAAATAAATGATCAATTCTGTTGATGAAGTGAAATATGACTGACTGTTTGTTTACATTCATCTGTATCATGCAATAATGTCGATTTTTTCAGAAACTCTTTTATGCAATTCTGTGGGAATAATCCCATCTGATTCATGCTGCTGTGCCTGCCTATCAATTAAATAGGCTATATCTGATCTGATTTTCTGCGCTGTCATTAAAATACTGGATTGATCTGCTCTGTTGCCGGAATATAAAAAAACGTATAACGGATCTGTCAATATTTTTATTGTCATTGTAATATCTGACAAATAGGAAAAGGGAGTTTTATGGTTACATCAAAATTACGGATCTTTGGTTCATTATTGAAGTATGCTTTTACATTCAGAATAGTCCCATTCATAAACACATAGTATTTCAGTTTGAGTCGGACATATAAATGCCTAGTCACCTCGTTTAGCATGATAACATACTTTACCAGCATCCCTCCCGGATTATTCCTAAATTTGCTGACTTCACTTATTTTAATGATGTGTTATGAATAATTCTGCGTCAGGCCAGCCGTTGCACGATATTCCCATGTTCTTTATCATCGGTCGTCCGCGTTCGGGCACTACCATGCTTCGGTTGCTTTTCGAGGCGCACCCCAATGTTACCATTCCGCCTGAAAGTCCGTTTATACTGAGCCTTTACAAAAAGTATGGCAAGGTCACTTTGTGGGATAAAACCACCATTAAGGAATACTGCGACGATGTTTTTAAACAGCGTTATTTTGAAAAATGGCTGATTAAAAAAGATGATCTCCTGAAGCATCTTCTGGAAGAGGAAGGCGGGAATACCTATCACAATATGGTAAAGAAAACCTGCCTTGCCCATAAATCTGTTTACAATAAGCAGGAAATCAGGCTGATTGGCGATAAAAATCCCGGATACTCCTTATATATCAGCCGGATACATAAAATATTTCCGGAAGCTAAAATTATCCACATCACCCGCGATTACCGCGACAATTACCTGTCGCTGATCAATGTAAATTTTGAGGTTCCCATTGTACCACTGGTAATTTACCGATGGAAATTTGCTTTGCATCAAGCCTGGAAACTGAAAAAGAAACATCCCGGACTGGTGTATTCAATTAAATACGAAGACCTTGCTGCAGAGCCGGAGAAACATTTCAGGGAACTTTGCACCTTTATGGAGATTGAATATGATCCTTCGGTGATGTCGTTCCACGAAAAGAAATCGGAAGTTGAAAAAGCCTATACCGGCTCGGCTGAAATCGGGGTAATTCATAAAAGCCTGATGAACCCGATTTCCACGCAGCGGATGAATCTCTGGAAAACGCAGATGAGCCGCAGAGATATTCGCATTGCCGATCTTGTTGCCGGAAAATCAGCTGAAAAAGCGGGTTATCAGCGCGAATTTACTGCTTTCAACCCTTTTCTTTATTTATGGATACTTCCCACCCTTGTTTATGGTTGGCTGATGTACCGCATGCTTTTGCTTGGTGATTATCTGCCTTACAAAATGCGAAATTCAGTAATTCAGTTTCTGGGAATCTTCCTGAAGGTTTATTGGAAAATGAATAAGAGGAAGGTGAAGGCTTTGAAGTAAATTTCTAATTTCTAATTTCTAATTTCTAATTCAATGTCGTTTAGTTAAGGAATATCGTCTTCGACTCCGCTCAGACTGACAGTCATCCTGAGCGGAGTCGAAGGATATTTGATTCACTTTTCTAAAAGTCCGAAGCCTTATCTAAACGACATTGATTTCTAATTTCTAATTTCCATCCCTGAAAAATGAGGTCAGGAGTCAGATGTCGGATGGAAAAGCTCTGTCCGGATTGAGGTGACCTAACAAGTTTTCTTCCAACTTGTGAGGTCTTCTTAAAATGCCTGCTTGTCTGATGGCGAAAATGGAAGATTCGGCATTGAGATCCGAAATATGAAAGAAGACCTAACAAGTCGAAAAAGCGAAGGTTTTCAGGTCAATCCAAAACCAATTGCAATCGGGATCGAAATTATAAAAGAAGACCTCACAAGTCGAAAAAAGAAGACTTGTCAGGTCATTCCGATACCAATTGCTTCCGGGATTGGAAATTAGAAATTAGAAATTGGAAATTACTAGTGATGCGTTAACTTTTTAGAATTCTATGTAAGTCTTTGACATAGAATACAATAATGGCGTTCTTTGATTTTTTGATTTGAATTGACTA
>WSXX01000029.1 GCA_009773515.1 Bacteroidota bacterium | reverse complement strand
TATCAGCGGAACGGTTACTGACAGCACCACAAATCAACCTTTGGCCTTTGCCATTATTACCCTGGTTGAGCAAGGCACAGTAACCGAATCTGACGAAGATGGGTATTACACCTTTGATGAACTGAGCGAAGGAGATTACACCCTGAGTTGTCATGCCTCAGGCTACGATGTACCGGAAGTGGTAAAAGTAGCAGCAGGCAAAGACGACAGCGTGGTTGTAGATTTTGCGCTGAAGCCGGTAAATCCGATCCTTAACTGAAACTGATGCCACGCAAAACAGCGGCAAAGTAGAAGTACCAATAAACCGGCCTGCGTGAGTGGGCCGGTTTTGTTTTGCTGTCGTGCGTCCGCTCCCGCGCATCCGCTCCCGCGCATCCGATCCCGCGCGTCCGTTCCCGCGCGTCCCCTGACGCGTGGCGCAACACTCCGTTCCCTGGTGCGTGGCACAACACTCCGTCCCCTGACGCGTGGCGCAACACTCCGTTCCCTGATGCGTGGCACAACAAATCTTGTTGAGTATTATGCTTCGTGTTTACGCTGCGCCCCTCTGGGGCTTTATGTTCTATCATGATTTTCCTGGCTACCAACGTCTCGCCCCTCTGGGGCTTTTAGTATCTAAGCCCCAGAGGGGCGCAGGGTTGGTAGTATAAAAAATTCGGAACTTAACCATAGCCCCAGAGGGGCGCAGCGTGGCAGTAGCAAAAAGAACCAATAATATGAACGGGACAGATACGAGGCCTAACGGCCTGAGTGACAGAAACAAATAATTGCGACTCAAGCTATGGCCGAAGGAGGTAGAAAAACTATGGATTGGTGTTTCTTCATTGGATAAGAAAACCTTCCAGGTTGAAAGAAAACCGGGAAGGTTATTCGAAAGGTGAAAAAAAAGTCCCAATCACCGCCGGTAGGCGGTAGCCACTGAATCACACAAAACTAAATCCGTGATAATCCGTGTAATCCGTGGACAAGTCTTTTTTTTCAGCGGAAAGAGTAAGCCTCAATCACCGCCGCCAGGCGGTAGTTACTGAAACCCAAAACCAAAATCCGTGATAATCCGTATAATCCGTGTCATCTGTGTGCCATTAAAACGCCCAAATCACCGCTGCCAGGCGGTAGTTACTGAATCACCCACCTAATCCGTGTTAATCCGTTTACCGCAGATTATCATTCATTCGTGCATTCGTGGCAATAAAAGAGGTCAATATCTTCAGAAATGTTTGGAACTATACAACAAGCGTAATATTGAATTACAAATTCAAAGATGTTCCAAGCTGAATTGCAACCGAGGCCGCCTAAGCGGACGAACTCAGCGTAGCTAAATTCCGTTTAGCCGGGTCTAGATGGAACTATGCTTGATACGGTATGGGAGAGGCAGATTTAAGAACAAAAAAAGAACGAAGCTCACTGACTTCGTTCTTTTGAGCGGAAAACGGGGATTGAACCCGCGACCTCCAGTTTGGGAAACTGGCGCTCTACCACTGAGCTATTTCCGCTTAATAAAATTCTTACCCTCAGTTTGCCGCTTAATAAAATTCTTACCCTCAGTTTGGGATCTCGTCACCCATGACGAGACTACCACTGAGCTATTTCCGCTTAATTAAATATCTTGTCCTGAACTTTGGAATTTATCCAACTTTAAAATTCAAGCTACTTTCATACTATCCGCAAAAATCATTGTTGTCCGGGGAAAGTTTCGAATATTATTACAAATGATTGATATTGACTCTTATAGTCAAATGTTGTAGAACAATACCTTACTTTACAAAATTTGCCACCAAAACACGATCCCGATAGCTATCGGGACACCAAATTTCTCCAATTTAATTCATTCATTTTGTGTAATTTGGCGTTTTGGAGATTTGGTGGCAAGGAAATTTTCGATTTTCATCGGACAATAGTGCGCAAAAATATGAAATCTAACTCAGGAATTTTTATCATTTGAAGGATATTATTTGCATCGTCCTTGGTTTTGGCTGGTAATATGTTTTTCCGTAATTTTAACGCTCAAAACCAAAACCCCTGAAATGAAGAAAAAACCACGCCTGAGTTTCTGGCAAATCTTCAATATGAGTTTCGGATTCCTTGGTGTTCAAATGGGATTCGCACTGCAAAATGCAAATGCAAGCAGAATTTTACAAACTTTCGGAGCTGAAGTGGAACACCTATCGTGGTTCTGGTTGGTAGCGCCGATTACCGGAATGATAGTTCAACCCATTATTGGTCACTACAGCGACAATACCTGGAACCGGTTTGGCCGCAGAAAGCCATATTTTCTGGCTGGAGCCATTATGGCAGCAATTGGTTTGATACTGATGCCCAATTCACCTGAATTTGCAGCATTTCTGCCCGCACTTTATGTTGGGGCAGGTATGCTGATGATAATGGATGCATCATTCAATGTAGCAATGGAACCTTTCAGAGCACTTGTAGCAGACAAACTGCCAAGCGACCAGCGTACACTCGGGTTCTCGATACAGACTGCGCTCATAGGAGTTGGCGCTGTTGTAGGATCATGGTTGCCCTATGTACTTGCCAATTGGTTTGGAGTTTCATCTGAAGCCGATGCAGGAAGTGTTCCGGTTTACCTGATTGTGTCATTTTTTGTTGGCGCCGGTGTACTTGTCGGTTCTATTCTTTGGACTGTAGTTACCACCAAAGAGTATTCTCCTGAGGAAATCGCTGAGTTTGTGCCTGACGAACCTGAACCAGAGCCGGAAAAGTCGCTTGGGATTCTCGATATTTTCAGAGATTTTGCCAACATGCCCAAAACCATGAAACAACTCGGGTTGGTTCAATTCTTTTCGTGGTTTGCACTATTCTCAATGTGGGTATTTACAACACCTGCCCTTGCACAGCATGTGTGGGGTTTACCAGCCTCCGACAGAAGCTCACCTGAGTTTAACGAAGCCGCGAATTATGTAGGTGTGATCTTTGGCGTTTACAATCTGGTTGCTGCGTTCTTCGCACTGCTGCTTCCGGCAATTGCAGCAAAAGTCGGCCGTAAAATGACACACTCAATCTGCCTCAGCATTGGAGGAATTGGGTTGATGTCGATCATTTTCATCACTTCACCTGAAATGAAATGGTTGCTTAACCTGAGTATGATCGGGGTTGGCATTGCCTGGGCAAGTATTCTGGCTATGCCTTATGCAATTCTGGCAGGATCAATTCCTATCCGTAAAATGGGCGTTTACATGGGAATCTTTAACTTCTTCATCACATTTCCTCAGATTGTAAACGGAATTTTCGGCGGCCAGATTGTCAAACATTTTTATGGCGGACATGCAGTTTATGCCATCTTTACAGCCGGATTGCTCTTAATTATCGGCGCAGCAACTGTTTACTTTGTCACCGACAAAGACGATGTTGTTGTAAAACACTGATCTCATTCTAATTGAATTAACAGTCCGGAATCCCAAAATATTATGACCAACCAACGACTTGGCGGCATACTGCTGCACCCAACCTCACTTCCCAATGAATTCGGCATCGGTACTTTCGGGCCGGAGTGTATTTCATTTATTGATTTTCTGGAAAAAGCAGGGCAAAACCTTTGGCAGGTGCTGCCTCTTGGCCCTACCGGCCCCGGTGACTCGCCATACCAGAGTTATTCAGCTTATGCACTAAATCCCGTACTGATCGATCTTAATCACTTGGTAAATAAGGGATTAATCGGCCAATCTGATCTGCGCGAAGCCAAAATGCCAAATTCAGGAAAAGTGGATTATGGTTTTGTAAATGGCTCCAGAGCAAATATTTTTCGCAAAGCTTATAAGTCCTTCAGGGAACTTGCTCCCGAATCTGATAAGAAAACCTTAGCTGAATTTGAAGCCAAACATAGTTACTGGCTCGATGATTATGCCATTTTTATGGCCATCAAAGAGCAAATGGGTGGCCTGCCATGGTATGAGTGGCCTGATGATATTCGGTTAAGGAAGCCCGAAGTGTTGAAAAAATACACTGATGAGCTCTCTTCCCGGATAGGATATCACAAGTTTCTGCAATTCGTAGCCAATTGCCAGTGGATGGACTTAAAAGGATATGCCAACCGGAAAAATATTCAGGTGATCGGCGATATTCCACTTTATGTTTCGTTCGACAGCAGCGATGCATGGGCCAATCCTGAAGTTTTTATGCTTGACGAAAATCTTGATCCTGAATTTGTTGCAGGCGTTCCACCCGATTTCTTCAGCGAAGACGGACAACTTTGGGGCAATGTACTTTTTAAATGGGACTACCTGAAAGAAACGGGATTTGATTGGTGGATTAAAAGAATCAGTCATAATCTTGAACTGGCTGATATTATCCGCATCGATCATTTCAGAGGTCTAATTGCATTCTGGGCTGTTCCCTTTGGTGCCAAAACAGCCAAAGATGGAAACTGGATAGAAGCACCGGCAAATGAACTTTTTGAAGCCATAAATGCAAGGCTTGGTAAATTGCCTATTATTGCCGAAGATCTTGGGGTTATTACGCCAGATGTAGATGCCGTTCGTGAGAAGTTTAACCTTCCGGGAATGAAAATCCTTCAGTTTGCCTTCGACGACAGCGAATCAAATCCCTATCTGCCTCACTTCTACGAACAAAATTCAGTGGTTTATACCGGAACTCATGACAATGATACGGTTATTGGCTGGTACAACGCCCTCGACAGCGATGTTAAACTGAAACTGCACAAATATGCCGGAAGCATAGGAAATGATCTTCACTGGACAATGATCAGACTTGCATGGGCCTCAGTTTCAAGGATTGCAGTAATTCCTCTTCAGGATGTGCTTGGTCTGGATACCAGATCACGAATGAACGTACCCGGCACACTGTCCAATAACTGGCAATGGAGATATCTCGAAGGGCAATTGCATGAAGAATACGGGGTTAAATTATCAGAACTCAGTAAGCTTTATAACCGCCTTCATCCGGCATAATATTCATAAATCCGATAACCCCAGGGTTCAAGATTCAGGTAGAAGTTATCGTAAAGTTCTACCTGATTTCCTGTAAACAGATCGTTATAAAAACCGGGCAGATTATCAACTGATAAGTGAGCAAACTGCTCCTGCCCGCTCAGATTTAGCACAACAACAACTTTATTTCCGGCAAGTTCGCGCATGTAAGCCATTACATTGCCGCCGTTTTTGGTTTCAATTCTGCGGAAAACACCTCCGTAAGGTCCACTCCATAATGCACGGTTGCGCTTTTTAAGCGAAATAAGTGTTTGATATAGAGCACACATTTTGTCAACCTTCCAATCAATCTCATCTTTCTCAAAAAACTTCAACCGTTTCTGGTTTCCGGCTTCCTGACCATTATAAATCAGCGGAATGCCTGTCAGGGTAAAGTATAAAACAGTGAATGCTTCCAGGCCGAAATGTAATCTTTCAAGTTCCGAACCATTCCATGCATTCTCATCGTGGTTGCTGTTAAAAAGCATCTGATAACCATTCGCAGGAAACCCGAAGATTTCGTTATTGAGCATTGAAGTGAGGTTCCACACCGAAGACTCGCCTCTGGCGATACTGTTCATGGTGTGGTAAATATTCCAGTTATAGACCGCATCAAATGCACCATTAAGCATTTCATGATTTTCAGCTTCTGCAAGCATAAAAACCGGTTTTACACCATCGAGTTCCTTGCGTGCACTTTGCCAGAATTCAAGTGGAATCAGTTTAGCCATATCGCAACGAAAACCATCTATGTCCGTTTCGGTGAGCCAGAATTTCATAGCATCAATCATAAAACGGTGCACTTCGGGTTTGCTGTAGTCCAGATCCAGAACATCGCTCCATTCGGGAATCGGCGATCTGAAGCGGCCTTCTTTATCCAGGGTATAAAATTCAGGATTGGATATGGTTAATGAATTATCACATGATGTATGATTTGCAACCCAATCAATAATCACATACATCCCGAGATTGTGAATCTTCGAAACCAGAAGGCGGAACTCATTTAAAGTTCCATAAATGGGATCAACTGAAAAATAGTCCTTTACACTATAATAACTTCCCATTTCGCCTTTACGGTTGACAACTCCGATGGGGTGCAAAGGCATAAACCAAAGTATGCCAACCCCCAGTTCCTTCAAGCGAGGAAGGTGCTCCTCAAATGCTTTTATAGAACCAGAAGAAGTGAATTGCCTGAGATTTACTTCATAAATTGTCAGATTCTTACTCCATTCAACAGGAATATCGCGTGTTTTTGGCATAATATGAATTCATTAATTGTAATAAGTAAAAACAACTTAATCGGAGATTTCAGGTGTTTAGACACTTCGACTCCGCTCAGTGTGACATTCGTTTTAGGTTAGCAATGATTCTCTTTTATTCACACGTTATCAACCCTATACGATGTCCTCCTGAGCGGAGTCGAAGGACCAGACGAACAATCTGTCATTGTTAGCATAATGCGGGGATGACAGTTAAATCAAGCGTTTAAACACTTCGACTCCGCTCAGTGTGACATTGGTGTTGTAGTAGCGTTGTGCCATTTTAACAAATCATTATCAATTAAATACGAAGTCATCCTGAGCGGAGTCGAAGGATAAAACGCCCAATTTTTCATACCATGTAATCCTGATTAAAGAGTTAAAACGACAATCTGTCATTAGTCGCGGAACGAAGGATATTTGATTCACTTATCTGCATATTCGAAACCTTAACTAAACAACATTGATTATCAATTCTTATGCAGGAACAACCTGATATTCCATGTTGATGAAAAGATCTGCTTTGTTCCGCAATGATTGAACTACCTGATGCTCACGCTCCAGCACCTGCATACGGTATTCATTCTGAGGCTCTTTGCCCCTGACCACCTGAGCTTTTTTAGTTTCATGATAGGTCAGTTCAATGAAGATACTCAGGTCAACCCCTTCGGTATTGATGGCATAAAGTCCGTCAACAATTATCATTTCAACCCCTCTGAAATCTGTTGTAAGATGATCAACCTGTTCCGTCACCAGATCGATACAAGGCATTGTTGAAACTCTGTCGTTCTTAAAATCATCAATATTTTTATAGATGGTGTCCCAATCATATTCATCAAGACCTACGGCTGTTTCAATGCCATGCTTTTTACGCCATTCAGTTCTTTCGAGCGGATGAATACGGTAATAGTTGTCAATATGAATGGGTTTGCAAAAAATGTCTTCCTTGCGCAACATTTTTGCAATTACATGAGAAAGTTCGGTTTTTCCTGAACCTGATTCACCGGAAATTGCAATAATAAACTTGTTTTTGCGGTTCTTCAGAATAAACGGAAGAATTTCTCTGGCGGCATTTTCATGCTTCTCTCCGATCAATAAAACATCACCTAACATATCTGTTTTTTTTGGGGTTGGTTATTAATAAATTGTGAAACTGCAGTTCGCTGGTGCGTGATTGCAATTAAAAGTGAAAAATTTCACTGGCAGTGTCAAAATCGAGGTAAAACTCAGCAAGAGGCTTAAGTGATTGAACTACTTTGTGTTCCCGTTCAAGAATCTGCATCCTGAAATCATCAAGTTCTTCTTTTCCCGAAGCTATCTGTGCATCAAAAGTATCTTTGTAAGTCTGTTCAACAAATACCTTAAGATTGGCTTCTTCGATTTTCACAGAATACAAACCTTCGATAATCACCACATCAATACCGGCAAAATTGGTGGTTAACTGATCAATCTGCCCGGTAAATAAATCAACGCAGGGTAATGTGGTGAGTTTTCCTTCTTTGAATCCAGTCAGGCTTCTGGAAATTACGTTCCAATCATACTCATCATAACCCACACTTTCGATGCCATGACGCTTACGCCATTCGGTACGTTCAAGAGGCGGAATTTTGTAATAATTGTCCATGTGAAGCAACTTCGCCCTGATGCCCTCCTTTTTCATAAGCCGCCCTAAAGCAAAAGCTACTTCACATTTACCGGTTTCCACTTCACCCGATATGGTGATAATATACTTGCTGCTGCGCTCAGAAAGGAATTTATCGAAAATAGTAAGTGCAGCGTTTTCATGCTTTTTGTCAAGCAACAGAAAATTATTGAGCATTTTATTGTTTTTATGTGAGTTAAGTGCAATTATCTAAAGTTCTGCTGTAAGACTTTGGCCAGGCATAATCTTATGCTCTGCACCATTAATTAATACAGGAACTTCATGATCAATTCTTTCAGATGTTTTTATTGAGATAGAATCTCTTAAAACATTTACGTTGAATGAGATACCACGAAAATCAAAATTGAAACCAATCGATTTCCAGGCATCAGGAAGATTTGGATTTATGGTTATTACATCACCCCGAAGGTTCAATCCGGCATAAGCATACATTGCGATAAGCACTGTACCGGCCATCACGCCCATGTGAATACCCTCGGCTGTAGTACCACCCTGAATATCATTATAATCGCTGCTCAAAGCATCCTGATAAAGCTCCCAGCTGAGATTCCTGTCACCAATCATATTGGCCAGCAATGCGTGAACTACCCTGCTTAATGTAGAACCATGAGAAGTCCGCTCAAGATAATATGCAAGGTTTTCTTTCAGATATTCATCCTTCATTTTATAACCAAGCTCCTTAAGAATTACACTTACTTCGGATTCATCAAGGTTATAAAATGCCATGAGTGTATCGGCTTGTTTGGCCACTTTGAACTCATCGGCCGATTTGCCCTCCGCCTTCAATATTCTGTCAAGACGGTAGATATTGCCGTATTTCTGTTTATAATAGTTCCAGTCCAGCTCAGCAAGATCGAAATAGCCGTCATACTGCGAAATAATTCCTTCCGGGGATATGACAATATTCAGTTTGCGGGAGATTGTTTTCCATTCAGCAAGCTCATCATCATCAAGCGAAAGCTTAGATTTAACAGATGAAGCAGCCTCTCCGATCAGATTAATAATTTCAAAAGCTTTATCAATTGCCCATACCACCATAATATTGGTGTATGCATTGTCGCGCAATCCACCTTCTTTGGTGTTATGATATTGCTCATGAAATTCATCCGGACCCATAACGCCGGCTATTGAATAGCGGCCTGTTTGAGGATTGAGCTCAGCTTTGTTTGCCCAGAAACGACAAATGTCAAGGAACAATTCAGCCCCTGAATTTTTAAGAAACTCCAGATCGCCGGTTGTGTGATAATACTCCCACACATTATAGGCAATCGCCAGTGAAACATGGCGTTGCAGCGAGCTGTAATCGTCGCCCCACTCACCGTTCAGCGGATTGAGGTGAACAACCTGAGTTTCCTCCCTACCGTCACTACCGCTTTGCCAGGGGAACATAGCACCTTTAAATCCATACTCTTTTGCATATTCTCTGGCTTTTGGCAGACGGTTGAACCGATACATCAGTGTAGCCTTTGCTGCATCAGGGAAATGCATATTGTAAAAAGGCAGAATAAACAGCTCGTCCCAGAAAATATGACCACGATAAGCCTCACCATGCAGGCCACGGGCTGTGAAACTGGCGTCGATTGAAGCATTGTGATGAGAGGCTGAAACGATCAGATGATACAAATGAAGACGTAACAATTTCTGATCCATACGACTGCCTTCAACCTGCACATCTATTTTATCCCATATTTCCTCCCAGACAGGAATGTTTTGTGAAAGAAGGTTCTCAAAGCTGAGATTCATTACCGCTGAATCTATTGCAGTGAGCAGAGGTTCGGCAACATCATCGGGTTTTGAAGTGTAAATGGCAACAAATTTCTCAAGCCTTACCGGAATTCCGGCCAGCGCTTCAACTTCGAAACTTATAAATGCCCTGCTTTTGCTGATTTCGTCTGTAACCTTTGCATCCGCAGGCTTTCCATCGATGAAAATACTATGGTTTGCAGCTTCGGCAATGATTATTGCGGATTGAGTGGTTTCCACAGCCACCCAGATCAGGTTTTCATCACGTCCTTGTATCACAGGCTTAAGGTGCTGCTGATTCAATTGTTTGTAACGCTCAACATTATCGTTGATAATATCTCCGTTGATGCCACTTTTTATTGTAACAACTCCGCTGTAGTTTACCGGAGTAATCTGATACTGAAGGGCTGCAAGATGGGGATCGGCCATTCCGGCAATTCGTTTTGAAACAATTTCAGTAATCTTACCAGCTTTATCTTTTACCAGCAACCGACGGCTGAAAACACCGGTTTTAAAATCCAGATGTTTGTTAAAGTCAAGAAATTCAGCCTGATTAAAGTCAAACCATTCGCCTTCGTCGATACGAAAAGTAACAGGAAGCCAGTTTGGCACATTTACAAAGTCCTCGTTTTCGATCATACGGTCACCCACCTTTGATGAAAGCCGGTTGTAAAGTCCTGCTATATAGGTTCCGGGATTGTTTACCGGATTTGAATCGGTTTCTTCCATAGCACCACGGGTTCCGAAATAGCCGTTTCCAACAGCAAGCAGGGCTTCGCGGGTACGTTCTTTTTTAGGCTCGTAGGCATGATATGTAATAGACCATTTATCATCTTCAAGGCCTTGATTAAACCAGTTGTTGATATCGGGAATATCAATTTCTTCAAGATCTTCCACAACAATATCAGCACCATTCAGCCTGAGTTCATGCGTATTTTCCTCACGTGCAATACCAATTACAAGTCCGAATCCGCCTTTTTGTCCGGCCTGAACGCCTGAAACAGCATCCTCAACAATAACGGTTCTGTCATAAGAAACTCCAAGGTTATCAGCGGCTGTTGTAAAAATATCGGGTTCAGGTTTGCCTTTCAGCTGCAATTCAACGGAAACCACACCATCCACACGGGTTTCAAAAAGGTGAAGCAAACCGGCAGTTTCGAGTACGGGTGCACAATTTTTACTCGATGAGGCCACTCCTATTCTGATATTCTGATTTTTAAGTTCATGAATGAGAGCAACCGTACTTTCGTAAACCCCTACCCCATCTCTGCTTAATATCTCATTGAATGCAAAGTCTTTGCGGTTTCCAAGTCCACAAACAGTTTCGGCTTCATATGGATCAGAAGGATCGCCGAAAGGAATAGAAATATTTCTTGATGACAAAAAATCCTGTACGCCTTTGTATCTGGGTTTACCATCAACAAACGGAAGATAATCGCCTGAATGAGTAAACTCGCGAAACGTTTCTCCATTTTTTAAGGCCCATGCTTTCAGAAAATCATCAAACATTTTCTTCCAGGCAGAACTATGTACAAGTGCGGTTTTGGTAATGACTCCGTCAAGGTCAAATATTACTGCATCGAAATGGTTACTACTCATAAAAATTGATTTGTTTATAATCTCAGTTAGGTTGGTTTGTTATCGGCAAAGATAATGATAATAAGCTTTTGACATTATACTGAAAAACGAAAACTCAAAACTGCATTTATCTGTTTTGTTACGCTAAAATATTGTATATCAAATATATGTCGTAAAAACGCAAATAAAAAAAAAGCTGCCGGGCAACCCGGCAGCTCATGGAAGATATATATAGAGTTTAGGAAGAATTATGGCAGCAACACTGCATCAATTACATGGATAACTCCATTTGATCCCTGAACATCAGTTGCTACAACATTAACACTGGTATTTACTTTTACACCCATTGTACTGACAGTCAGGTTGAGGCTGCTACCATCTTTTAAGGTTGGTACCGAACCTGTTGTTACCTGGGTAGATAGAACATTACCTGAAACTACATGGTAAAGAAGAATTGGAGTAAGTTGTTCAGCGGTAAGCGCGCTTATACCGGAGACTCCAAGTGTGGTAAACAATGCAGAGAAAGCATCATTGGTTGGAGCGAAAACGGTGAACGGTCCGGCAGAACTCAAGGCTTCAACCAGATTGGCTTTAACAACTGCCTCAACCAAAGTGCTGAAGTTTGGATTATTAATTGCGTGACCTACAACACTTGCAGGAAGTATCACCTTATCAATGGCGTGAATAACACCATTTGAAGCCATTACATCGGCAATAATAACTTTACTGGCATCCACCATTACATTGGAGCCTTTGTTGATAAATACCTTAACATTGGTACCGTTTGGTCCTGAAGCGTTTAATGTTGCAGCATAACCTGTTGCAATATCACTTGATTTAACCTGACCGGCAACCACGTGATTCAGCAGAATCGGAGTTAATGTGGCAGCATCAAGGTCGGCAATACCACTAACACCCAATTGCGAGAACAGAGCGGTGAATGCATCGTTGGTGGGTGCAAAAACGGTAAATGGTCCGTCACCTTCAAGCGCAGAAACCAGATTGGCTTTGCCAAGGGCTTCAACCAGGATAGAAAATCGTGCATCAGCAACTGCTACATCAACGATATTTTTGGGATCTTCCATTTTTTTATCATCATCATCTTTTGAGCATGACGAAAAAAAGGTAAGGGAAGCTACTGCGAGCAATATTATGCTCAATTTTGAAAAAGTTGTTTTCATGATTTTTGTTTTGTTTAAGGTTTAGTTAAAATGATTGAACACTTGTATAAACCTCAATCAATAACTTTTGTTTATTATTTTTGATTATTTGTTAAACATTATTTTTGCTCCATTTTCTTATCTTGTTGTTTTTGTGACACTTAAGTTATATTTAAAAATGCATTTTTATGAAATAATTAACAAATTGACCTTCCCGACTTCACAAGTGAGGGTTTGACCAAATAAAAACAAATAGCTTCAATAACTGAAAAATATCAAATCAGGCCCTGATTTTCAAAGCATCAGCGACATAATTGCGGAGGTAGGACTATAAAGTAGTCCTAAGTATAATAATATCACAAGCGTATCGTTATCCATGCAATTTTGCATTCTATCATTGATTTACAAATATCTACTACCCTGAAATAACTATAACCAATCCTCAATAAAGTTGCATTCCCAAACCCTCATCACGTTATGAAAAACATCCTCCCCATTACCTTGTTGCTGTTTGCCACGATGATCTTTTCAGTAAAAACTGCACAGGCACAAACTGAAAACTTCAAACTTTCTGACTACAAAAATCCCGATTACCTTTATCAATCACTTAATGTGAATTTTGATTTTTCAAATGGATTTACCGTCCTGAATAATAAAACCTCTGATAATTCATTTAGTCTTGGCTCTTCTGCAGGAGGCAATTACTTAAGATATTTGAATACTGCCAAGAGACAGGCTGAAACAGGATTGGGATTTGGCGCAGGATTCGATTTCCAAAACCAAAATACGGAAACGGAACTGAACGATAAAACAAAATACAGAAGTTCCGGTCATGCAGAAAACTTTCAATTCAGCACAAATCAGCGCTTCTACAATGCCAGGCAGCATTTTTTCGAGACATCAGTTTCACTTTCTTCTGGCTTTTCCGGAAATAAACAAAGTGAAAATTATACAGGAACCAACATAGAATCAGAATATGAGAGGAAGCATAAGATCTTCCAGAACAGTATAAATGCTGGAATTTACATTGGAAAAGGAAGAATAGAGCAGGTTCAGGATGCTCAAATGGCTGTTTATCTGCTGAATGATCTCCAATTATTAAACAGAAGAAACCGTAATGTATCTGACGAAGAAGTGCTTGAACTTGCCAGATTGATCACAAAACTCAAATACAAACGATTTTTTGACAGCCGTTTAAGGCGCATTGCTGAAATTACCGCGGTGGACTCATTTATGCAAGCCAATCAGATTGCCGGCAAAACCGATGCCATGTATTTTACTTCATTGTACGATAACTGGGCTTATGCCAATAATCCGATAAGACAAAGCGGATACAGAGGTTATATCGGACTTGAAGGAAATCTTACACTGAACAATATAACATCATCGAGGGAAAGTGATATTAATGAAGTTTATAACCCTGACTATGACAACACCGATAAGCTTACACGCACAGGAGCATATATGGTAGCAGGTTTCCTGTATGAAAAGCCCATCAGCCTCAAGTGGCAAAAATCAGCGCAGGTAAGCGCTGGTTTTGGAATGGCGCAGGAATCAAGTGAAATGAAAGACCGATTGACCGACCTGACCACAAAAAACTATGCTGAATTGTTTCCTTCAATTAGCTTATCGGCAGACTACGGTTACGGATTTTATCCAAATACACGTACCTGGGCAACATTCAACTGGACGCTACTCGCAGGATGGAACAAATTGATGTCCGGAGAAACAGAGGAAACAAAAACAGATTACAATGAACTTTTCTTTGCCCAAACCGGTCCTGGAATAAGCGTGTATTACTATATTTCACCAAAACTACGGCTGGCTGCAAATTTCACTTCTCATCTAAGTTATTATTATCAGAAAATGCTGGAAGAAAATTTTTATGAATCCGACAGGAAAAGCACTTCAACCCGATGGAATCAGGGGCTTACTGCAACATTGAACTACAGCATTTTTTAATAAAATGATTTAGTGTCGTTTAGTTTAAGAATAAGTTTGCACTCAAAAAATCTGAGTAAAATGCATAAATGACAGTATAGCAAGCGTCCAGACACTTCGACTACGCTCAGTGTGACATTCGTGTTAGGTCAGCAATGATTCTCTTTAATGCACACTTTATCAGCTCTATACGATGTCCTCATGAGCGGAGTCGAAGGATAAGACGAACATTCTGTCATTGGTAGCAGCCTGCCCTGAGCCTGTCGAAGGGGAGTCGAAGCACAAAACGATAAATTTTAAATCATTCAGTACACTCATACAGGAGTCCTCAAGGATTCCTGTTTTGTTTTTACATACCAAAAAGTGATCTGCCTTAAAACCTTTGCTAACTTTGCAGTTATCAAATTCATTCTGAAATTACTACCATGAAAAAAAATAAACTGCTCCTGACGATAACGCTCAGCATTCTGTCATCCATCTTTACTTTTGCGCAACCTCAGTTTCCTGAAAACGGCGAAGTATACACCAATGAAGTGGTACCACGGATTGATATTTTTATTCATCCTGACACGCTTACCTGGATTTATGAAAATGTTGAGAGCGACCATGAATTCAGGGCAGTATTTGTATTTAACAATGGCAATGTTCATGACACCATACACGATATCGGGTTCAGGCTCAGGGGAAATACATCGAGATATTCACAGAAAAAGTCCTTTAAAGTATCCTTCAACACTTTCATTTCCGGAAGGAAATACCATGGCGTAGAAAAACTTAACCTGAACGGAGAGCACAACGATCCATCAATCACACGCGCAAAGCTGTGCTGGAATATTTTCAGAGAATCAAACATTGTAAGCCCCAGATCCAGCCACACAGAAGTTTACATAAACGGAAATTACCACGGACTTTACATTAATGTTGAACACATTGATGAGGAATTTGTAAAAACCTATTTTGGCAACAACGATGGCAACCTTTACAAATGCCTCTGGCCTGCTGATCTTACCTACCGGGGAGCAGATCCCGATTTATACAAATTCACGTCCGGCGATCGCAGAACTTATGAATTGAAAATCAATGAAGAAGAAGATGATTACAGCGATCTGGCTGAGTTTATTGATATTCTGAATAATACGCCCATAACTCAGCTTCCCTGCGAACTTGAAAAAGTCTTTAATGTGCAGGATTACCTGAAAATTGCAGCCATTGATGTGCTCACCGCCAACTGGGATGGTTACATCTACAATAAAAACAACTTCTATCTTTACAAAAACACCGGTACAGGCCTTTTTGAATATATCCCCTACGATGTTGACAATACATTTGGAATTGACTGGTTTGGCATAGATTGGGCCAGCCGTGATATTTATAACTGGGCACATTCCTCAGAGCCCCGCCCGCTTTTTACCCGACTGATGCAGGTGGCTGAATACAAAGCGCAATACACCTACTATCTGAAACAAGCCATCGCCGAGGTGACAGGTAAACAATCGCTAATGGATTATATGTTTGCTGTCAGAGAACAAATCAGACCCTACGTAGCCGATGATCCTTACTATCCGCTGAACTATGGGTACAACATTGAATCATTCAACACTTCATTTACATCCGGAACCGGAGCACATGTACCGGTCGGACTTCAGCCTTATATTCAGAACCGAAACTCAATAGCTTTATCGCAGGCGCAAAACACCAATGCAGCGCCAATGATAAAATACATTACCCACAACTCACCTCCGGCACTGCAGCAAATGTTAGTCAGCGCCTCTGCGGAAGATGAAAATCTGACAGGAGTAGCACTGGATTACAGAATCAGCAATGGAACCTGGCAGCAAACTGCAATGTATGACAATGGACAAAATGGTGATATTCTGGCCGGAGATGGAATATACTCCGTTGGACTTCCCGGAATGGCTTCAGGCACACTTTTTGAATTCAGGATAAAAGCGACAGACAATAATCAGGTAACATCAACAAAACCCTGTGAACCAATTCAATACAACGTACCCGTTACAAACCCAATGATGTTATACATCAATGAATTTATGGCAAGCAACAGCACTACCATTGCTGATGAATACGGTGAATATGACGACTGGGTTGAAATTTACAACGGAAGTAACCAGGATATTTGGTTAGGAGATAAGTACCTGAGCGACAACCTCAACAATCCTGTAAAGTGGGCTTTTCCTGATACAACAATAGCTGCCGGCGGTTTTTTGATGGTTTGGGCTGATGGTCAACCTGCTCAGGGGCCAATGCACACTCCTTATAAACTGGACAAAGACAGCGAAGAAATCGGAATTTTCAACAATCTGGCCTCAGGATATGCACAGATAGATGCCATCATTTACACCAGTCAATCCACCGACATTTCGATGGGAAGGGTAACAGATGGTGCATTTGAATGGAAGTTTTTCAGCAATCCAACGCCAGGAAGTTCGAACAGCCTTGTTGGAATTATTGAAAACCCGGAATTATCCTTCAATCTCTGGCCAAATCCGGTTGTGAACGGGATAATATTTCTTTCAGAAAGCACTGATTTTGCAATTTTCGATATTGCCGGTCGAAAATTGCTTGAATTCAGAAACAGCAATCAGGCAGATGTTTCCGAACTAAAGCCGGGAGTTTACATTTTAAGATCATCTGATGCACGAAATGTAAAATTCATAATCAACTGATCTGAAATCATTGTTGTCCGGAGAAAGTTTCGAATATTATTCTAAATAATTGATATTGACTCTCTTTGACAAAAGTTGTAGAACAATACCTTACTCTATTAAATCTGCCACCAAAACACTAAATCACCAAAAATCACCAATTTAATTCATTCATTTTGTGTAATTTGGAGTATTGGAGATTTGGTGGCAAGAAATTCTCGATTTTTACCGAATAATAGTGATCTGAAATTCGCCAATAGCAAAGCCCGCAGCTGAATCAGATGCGGGCTTTATTTTTTTAGAAAACTCTAAAAATTAATCTCCGAAACACATTCCAATACCGCGGGCAGTTTTCATCAGTGCGGTATCAGGGTCAACGAGGTTTGGTTTCATGATGGCTTCTTTCAATGTAACTGAAGTGATGTAAGGATGGCGGTATGACACCATTCGTCCGAATTCACCGGCAAGTACAAGTTCAAAAGCTTTTACACCATATTGAGTAGCCAGCACGCGATCGTAAGCAATGGGAACTCCTCCCCTTTGCAGGTGACCAAGCACCGTGGTACGGATACTGTGCTCGCAACCAGCTTCTTTCAGTTCTTCTTCAAAGCGGAAGCCAACACCTCCAAGTTTAACATTGGCATAACCAACTTCACCGCTTTTTTCAGAAACTTTCATTCCTTTAATATTTCGGGCACCTTCGGCTATAACAATATTTACAAAGCCGCGGCCTTTATCAAAACGTTGTTCGATACGCTCCATTACCTTTTCAATATCATAAGGAATTTCAGGAATCAGGCAGATTTCAGCACCACCGGCAACAGCAGCATTCAGTGCAATCCAGCCGGCATCGCGGCCCATTACTTCAAGTATCTGTACACGGTTATGGCTGGCAGCAGTAGTAACCAGCTTGTCAACGGCTTCCGTAGCAATTTGAATAGCAGTTTGAAAACCAAAGGTAGCGTCCGTTGCAGAGAGGTCGTTATCAATAGTTTTGGGAACTCCTATAATATTCAGTCCTTTTTCAAAAAGAGCCTGAGAAATGCGCTGTGAACCATCACCTCCAATGTTTATAACCGCATCAATACCAAGGTATTGAATTTTGCGGATCATTTCATCAGAGCGGTCGATGGCGGTGTATGTTCCGTCTTTTTGTTTTACCGGCCAGGCAAAAGGTCCTCCTTTATTTGTTGTCTGTATAATGGTTCCGCCCTGATAATGAATACCAGAAACAGCTTTTTCATCCAAAACAACAAGCTCAGTAGGTTCACGCAATATTCCATTGAATGCCTCTATGCTTCCAACCACTTCCCATCCTTTTTCGCGGGAGGCTCGCTTTACTATAGCGCGGATAACCGCATTTAGTCCCGGACAGTCGCCTCCTCCGGTGAGTACCATTACTCTGTTCATCAAGTTTTTGCTTTAATTTGAATAACTTAGGTCTTTTAGATCTTGTTTTTAAAAAACGGTGCAAAGATACAAAAAATAAAAAAGGGATAAACTGACAAACATATTGGATTTATTACACTTTTATGGGTAACCCCTTTTATCTTTTATTAATTTTGCCAATATTTTTCAAAATATGGATAAAAGAAAAAGAATTGCCCTTGTCGCACATGACAACCGTAAACAGGATCTTACTGAATGGGTTGAATTTAATGCGATTAAGCTTCGCGAACATCAGATTATCTGCACAGGAACAACCGGAAAATTAATTGAGCAACAACTCCGGTTCTCACTTGATCCGGAAGACTTCAGCAAATTTGAAGTCAGAAAATTAAAATCCGGTCCGCTTGGAGGCGATCAGCAATTAGGCGCTTTAATTGTTGAAGGTGAGATAGATCTGATGATTTTTTTCTGGGATCCTATGCAGCCACAACCCCATGATGTGGATGTAAAAGCACTGCTCAGAATTACTGTACTTTATAATGTCCCTACTGCCTGTAACAGATCAACCGCTGATTTTCTGATTTCTTCACATCTTTTTAATGAAGAATATCATCAGAAAGTGAAAGATTACAGTTCATATATCAACAGAGAAGTTAAAATGTGATGGCTGAAAGAATTGCTGTAATCTTTGATATGGATGGTGTACTGGTCGATAACTTCCGGTATCATCTGATGGCCTGGGAAAAATTTTGTCAGCGGCACAAAAAAAGTATTTCTGCTGATGATTTTCTTGAACATGTTTTTGGCGGCTCCAATGCCGACCATCTTTCCTATATCTTCAAAAAAGAGTTGCCTGCTGAAACCATTGCAGCTCATTCCACTGAAAAAGAACTGATTTACAGATATCTTTATCAGGATAACGTTCAACTTCTTCCCGGGTTGAAAGATTTTCTGCAGGAGCTTAAAGAGAAAGAAATTCCAATTGCAATCGCAACATCTGCTGAAAGAGCCAATGTTGACTTTATTCTTTCTGAAACAGGGCTGGAAGGCTATTTTTCTGCCATTGCCGATGCTTCAATGGTAAGCAAAGGCAAGCCCGATCCCGAAGTATTCCTGAAAGCTGCAGAATTGCTGTCAATTGCCCCTCAGCAGTGCATTGTATTTGAGGATACATTAAAAGGAATTGATGCCGCCCTGAAAGCCTGCATGAAAGTTGTTGGCGTTGCTACTACCCATCACAGAGCTGAACTTACTGAAGCTCATAAAGTCATTTCAGATTTTACTGAAATCAACCTGAACGAAATATCCAATATTTTAAACCAATAAATTAAACCCTAAATCATCAATCATGAATTTTCATCTTAAAACCAGTTTACTGGTATTGAGTATGCTGGCAACATTGTTTGCCGGTGCCCAGAACAAGATCAGCTTTACGGAGTATGATCTGGACAATGGGCTGCATGTTATTCTGCATCAGGATAACTCAACTCCTATTGTCGCTGTCACGATTTCGTATCATGTAGGATCAAAAAATGAAAATCCTGAACGTACCGGATTTGCTCATTTTTTCGAACATCTTATGTTTGAAGGCAGTCAGAACATTGAACGCGGTGAATTTGACAAAATCGCCATGAATGCAGGCGCAGCTTTAAATGCCAACACCAGCTTCGACCGCACATTCTACTACCTTTTGCTGCCTTCAAATCAGCTTGAACTGGGGTTGTGGATGGAATCAGAAAGACTGGTGCATTTACGTATCGACAGCCTCGGCGTTGAAACCCAGCGCAGTGTGGTAAAAGAAGAGCGCAAACAATCATACGACAACCGCCCTTACGGCACCCTGATGGAAAAAACATTCAGTTCGGCCTATACCGATCATCCTTACCGCTGGATGCCGATCGGATCTGCTGAATCCATCAACAATGCAACACTCGAAGAATTTATGGAGTTTCATTCCATTTTTTATGTTCCAAACAATGCAACTTTATCCATTGCCGGCGACATCAACATTGAGCAAACCAAACAATTGGTTCAGAAGTACTTTGGTGATATTCCACGCGGAACCAAGCCTATTTATCGCCCATCAATTGTTGAACCTGTTAAAACTGCCGAAGTCAGAGATACCGTTTTCGACAACATTCAGCTTCCTGCTGTAATTCAGGCTTATCATATTCCTGCAAAAGGAACTCCTGACTATTATGCACTCAGCATGCTCACTACGCTCTTGAGCGATGGAGAAAGTTCACGAATGAATAAAGCCATTGTTGACAAACAGCAGAAAGCCATGTTTGTCGGTGCGTTTCCGTTTGCGCTTGAAGATCCGGGACTATTTCTGGTATTTGGTATTGTAAATTCAGGTATAACCCCTGAAGATCTGGAGAAGTCAATTGATGAGGAGATTCTGAGAACTCAGAATGAAGAACTCACAGACCGCGAATTTGAAAAGCTTCGCAATAAAATGGAAAACGATTTTATCAGCAGCAATTCAACAATGGCCGGGATTGCCGAAAGCCTTTCTGACTACCACATGTACTTTGGAGATGCCAACCTTATCAACACTGAAATTGACAGATATATGGCTGTAACAAAAGCCGATATCAAGCGGGTTGCCAAACAATATCTAACCAAAGAAAACAGGGTTGTACTTTACTTTCTGCCCAAACAAACCCTGTAAGATAAGGAGGAAATTATCATGAAAAAAATAATCATTATTACCATTGCAGCTGCTTTGTTGGCTATGCCCAGTGTACTTCAGGCACAAACCAAAAGCACAAAATCAAAAACTACCATACAAAAGCTCGACCGCAGTATCAGGCCTGAAGCAGCACCCGCTCCTTTAATCAATATAGGCAAATATGAAAGCTTTGAGCTGGAAAACGGCCTGAAAGTTTTTGTGGTAGAAAATCACAAAATTCCAAGGGTTTCATTTTCGTTGTTGCTCGACTACAATTCAGTTCCTGAAGGAGAAATGGCAGGCATGGCTGATTTTACAGGACAATTGCTTCGCACTGGAACTAAAAATCTTTCGAAAGATCAGCTTGATGAAGAAGTGGATTTTATTGGCGCAAGTCTTAGCACTTCATCAACCGGTGCTTATGCCTCGTCGCTGAAAAAGCACACCGAAAAACTCTTGTCGCTTATGGCTGATGTGGTTTTAAACCCGTCATTCAAAGTTGAAGAACTCGACAAATTAAAAACGCAGGCCATCTCAGGATTAAAAGCTGCACAAAACGATCCGTCAGCGATAAGCGACAGGATCAGCAAACAGTTGGTTTACGGAGCAACACATCCTTACGGTGAATCAATGACTGAAAAGTCGATTGAAAAGATTTCTACCGAACATTGCCAGGCATTTTATCAGGCATTCTTCAAGCCAAACATTGGCTATCTTGCCATTGTTGGCGATATTACAACTGCTGAAGCCCGCACGCTGGTTGAAAAATATCTTGGCAACTGGCAAAAAGGCGAAGTTATGAATTACCAGCCCGAAAGCCCGAAAGCACCTGCTTCGAATGTGGTAGCCATAGTTGACCGCCCCGATGCAGTGCAATCAGCCCTGCGGATTGGTTATCCGGTTGACCTGAAAACCGGTTCAGAAGAGGCCATCAAAGCCCGGGTAATGAATACCATACTGGGTGGCGGAACATTCAGGCTTTTCAACAACCTGCGCGAAGATAAAGCCTATACTTACGGAGCTTATTCTCAGCTTATGTCTGATAAACTCACCGGTAGATTTATGGTGAATACTGAAATCAGAAACTCTGTTACTGACAGCGCAATCAATGAAATTTTTAATGAAATGCGCAGGTTACGCGAAGAACTTGTTCCGGCTGACGAACTTAGTCTGGCAAAAAATTACCTGAACGGAAATTTTGCGCTTTCGCTCGAAAATCCTCAGACGATTGCCAATTTTGCCATCACAACTGCACGTTTCGGACTTGATGCTGATTATTATGCCAACTACATGAAAAACCTCTCAGCAGTAAGTGCTGAAGATGTTAAGGCAATGGCACAAAAATACATTAAACCTGAAAATACTTACATTATTGCTGTTGGTAAAGCTGCTGACATTGCCCCGCGTCTGATGCAGTTTACGGGTGGAAAATCCATTAAATACTTTGATTTTGAAGGTAAAGAGTATGATCCAAATAAAAAAGTAAAACCAGTTCCTGAAGGCATAACTGCTGAATCGGTTAATCTGATGTACGTCAATGCTATAGGTGGAGAAAAAGCCCTCAGAAAAGTCAAAGATATGACTATGATGGCCACAACTTCGATGCAGGGAATGACCATAGGATTTGATTTTTACCGCAAAGCCCCGAACTTGTATATGATGAAGGTTGGCTCCGGCGAAATGGTTTTCCAGAAAATGGTTTTTGACGGCACAACTGCAAAACTGGTTTCTCCAATGGGTGGCGAAAATAAAACCCTTGAAGGCAAAGAACTCGAAGACATGAAAGTAGAAGCCACAATCAATGTTGAACTTTTCTATACACAACTTGGCGTTCTGCTTGCACTCGATGGCATTGAAGAGGTTGATGGATCTGATGCCTATCGTCTGGTTCTTACCTATCCTTCAGGAAAACAAACCACACAGTTTATAGATGTTAAAACCGGACTTAAAGTCAAGGAAATCGGAGATCAGGGCGTTGCCACATTCTCTGATTACCGCGAAGTTGAGGGTGTGAAATTTCCTTATGCAGTCAGTCAGCAAATGGGTCCTCAAACCATTGACATGAAAGTGCTTACTGTAAAAATAAATTCAAAATTAAAAGATGAGCTGTTTGTTATAAACTAGTTGATCTGAAACCTGAAAAAAGCCATCCTGTCGGGTGGCTTTTTTTTTGCGTTATTTAGCTGTGATTGCGTTGCACCTGATTTCAGCGGCATTGGTCTTCTACTTCGCCTGCCTGACTGCGCAGCAGGCAGGCTCAGACTGACAGTCAGCCTGAGTTGTAACTCAAAAAAAAATGAGCATAATGGGGAGATGACAGGTAGAAACTGTATCAAAAACACTTCGACTCCCCTTCGACTGGCTCAGGGCTGGCTGCTCAGTGTGACATTCGTTTATAGTGTACACTGCATCATTTTAATGCACTAATTATCAATTCTATACGATGTCCTCCTGAGTCCCGCACGTGCCCGGCTAAGCGGCATTTGCAATGCCGCTTTGAACATCATTGAATTTGTAATTCAATATATATGCCCGACTGATTCATTCCTTAAGTCGCTTATTTGGATAATTGCAAATTATCCAGTGTTCAGAGCGGCATTGCAACCGACCGAAGGGAGCTCAGCGAAGCTAAATGCCGCTCAGCCTTCATTGTTTTCTCCCTTTCGGGAGTCGAAGGACAAAACGAACAATCTGTCATTGGTAGCGGTTCCGATAGCTATCGGAACGAAAGGCACTTTTTCATTTTACATTCCATCATAGGTCTTACCTAAACGACATTAATATATTATACCGGAATTCTTATCTTTGTATTGTGCACACACAAGCTGATTACAAACCATAATTCAAAAAATATGAGATTCAAAAACATTCTTTTTCCGGCGATTACCGCGATTCTTGCCGGATTAATGATCACTTCATGCAAATCCCCGAAAAGCGAAAAAACTCAGGAAGCTGTTCCTGCACAGGTTAAACAAGTTGAATGGAGCAAAAACCTGAGTATTTATGAAGTCAATGTAAGGCAGTTCTCCGAAGAAGGAACATTCGCAGCCGTTGAAGCACAACTCCCCCGCCTGAAAGAACTGGGAACCGATATTCTGTGGCTGATGCCCATTCAGACTATTGGTGAGCTCAACCGCAAAGGCACACTTGGCAGTTACTACTCCATCAAGGATTACAAAGCCATAAACCCTGAATTTGGCACAGCAGAGGATTTTAAAAGATTCGTAAAAAAAGCCCACGAACTTGGAATGTATGTGATACTTGACTGGGTTGCCAACCATTCAGCCTGGGATAATGCACTGGTAACCGAAAAACCTGATTTCTATCAGAAAGATTCGCTGGGAAAAATGGTTTCGCCTTACGACTGGACAGATGTTGTGGCTTTTACCTATGAAAACACAGAAATGGCCGATTATATGCTTGGTGCGATGAAATACTGGGTGCAGGAATTCGACATTGACGGATACCGCTGCGATGTAGCTGAACTGGTTCCTGCTGAATTCTGGAACAGAACCCGAACCGAACTTGATGCCATAAAACCTGTTTTTATGCTTGCCGAAGGTGAAAAACCATGGCTTCACTCAGCTTTTGAAATGACTTATGGATGGGAGTTTCATAACATCAAAAACAAGATAGCCAAAGGAGAAGCCAATGCCAATGATATTGAAACCTATCTGAAAAAGAATGATACCCTATATCCTGAAGGAGCTTACCGGATGTATTTTATCACCAACCACGACGAAAATTCATGGAACGGCACCGAATTTGAAAGATTGGGCGATGGAGTGAAGGCATTTTATGTACTAACAGCAACTGTACCCGGAATGCCATTGATTTACACCGGACAGGAATCAGGCCTCAACAAACGGCTTGAATTCTTCGAAAAAGATGCAGTTAACTGGGGTGAGTACGAAATGACTTCGTTCTACAAAGCACTTCTTGATCTGAAAAAGACGACACCTGCATTATTCAACGGACCATGGGGTGGATCATGGAAAAGATTAAACACCAATGAAAATGAAAAAGTATTTGCCTTTATCCGCGAAAAAGATGACAGCAAAGTACTTACAATCGTCAATCTGAGTCCGGAACGCATCAGCATTACACTCAGCGGCAGCGAATATGTTGGAGAATACACAGAACTCTTCTCAAACGACAATTGTGTATTTCCTGAAAATACAACCATAGAACTACCTGCCTGGGGTTACGAAGTATATTTCAAGTAATTTTTGAAAAACCGAATGCCGGGTATATCTGCATTGATGAACCCGGCATTTTTCATAAACACTCATCAGTTAATAATGAAAAAGACATTTTTTACCCTGTTAATCGCAGTTCTGCTTATGAACTCTGTAATTGCACAAAGCAATAGAAACCAAAGCCTCGGAAATATGACTTCATTCGAAGTCAGAAATCAGGCTATCAGCATAAATACAGATTTCGGGAAAGCTGAAGTCACTTTTTACGAACCCGGAATAGCAAGGGTAAGGATTGTAAAAGAGGTTTTCAGGAAAGATTTTTCTTATGCTGTAGTTGCTTCTCCCGAAAATCTCCAGCCCAAAGTCACTGAAACAGCTGAACAACTGATTGTAGAGACTGAGCAGCTCAGGCTTGTGATTGACCGGAAACCGGTAAGATTCAGCTTTTACACTTCTGACGGCCGTCTGTTAAGTGCTGATGATAAATCGTTTGGCACTTCATGGCTGGGAACGGAAGTCACCACCTACAAAAAGCTGATCAGCGATGAAAGATTTATTGGCTTGGGCGAAAAAACCGGAAATCTCGACCGCCGGGGTTCAGCGTATGATAACTGGAATACCGACAATCCGCGGTATGGTCCGAATGATGATCCGCTTTATGTAACCATTCCATTTTACATGGGAATTCACAGCGGACTTGCTTATGGTATTTTTATGGATAACACGCACCGCAGCAGGTTTAATTTTGGTGCCAGTAACGACAGGTTCAGCTCATTCAGTGCCGATGATGGCGAAATGGACTACTATTTCATGCATGCACCAACAATTGCAGGCATCATCAGGCAATATACAAACCTGACCGGCCGCATGACCATGCCTCCGATCTGGGCTTTGGGATATCAGCAATGCCGGTGGAGCTATTTCCCTGATTCTGAAGTTTTAAGCATAGCTCAGAATTTTCGTGACCGCAAAATACCGCTTGATGTAATGTATCTTGATATCCATCACATGGATGCTTATAAAATCTTCACCTGGCATCCAACCCGTTTCAGCAACCCTCAAAAACTGCTTGCTGATCTGAAAAACATGAACATTCACACCACCCTGATTGTAGATCCGGGCATAAAGGTTGAAAAAGGCTACGACGCTTATGAGGATGGCCTGAAAAAAGATGTCTTTGCCAAATATCCTGACGGCGAAGTTTATACCGCGCAGGTATGGCCGGGCTGGTGCCATTTTCCTGACTTTACCAAACCCGCAGCACGTGAGTGGTGGGGACAGAAATTTCAGGGATTAGTGAACGATGGCGTAACTGGATTCTGGAACGATATGAACGAAATTGCTTCCTGGGGAAATGGTTACACGCCACATCTGGTTGAATTTGACTGGGAAGGACAGAAAACCAGCTATCGCGAAGCAAAAAACGTTTACGGAATGCTGATGGCGAAAAGCACATTTGAAGGCACCCGAAAGCTGATGAATAACCAGCGGCCGCTGAATATTACCCGCGCCGGTTATGCAGGACTGCAGCGATACACAGCCTTGTGGACAGGCGATAATCAGGCCACCGATGAACACATGATGCTTGGCTGCCGATTGGTGAACAGCATCGGCCTGAGCGGGATAGCTTTTACGGGAGTTGATGTGGGCGGTTTCAGCAAAGACCCCTCCCCTGCTCTGTTTGCCCGCTGGATAGGTGTGGGCGCATTTACTCCATTCTTCCGAAGTCATACCCATCACGACACACGGCAAGCTGAGCCATGGTCGTTTGGCGAAACTGTCGAAAACATTTCGCGAAACTATATCACACTGAGGTACAAACTGATGCCTTACATATATTCCGCTTTTCATGAATCGGTTGAAACCGGAATGCCTGTTTCCAGAAGCCTGGCTATCGACTATACCTTTGATGAAAAGATTTACCATTTCATTTATCAGAACCAGTATATGTTCGGACCATCAATTCTGGTGGCTCCTGTTGAAAGCACCCGCGATCTGGTGAAGGTTTATCTTCCGGCCGGCGAATGGTATAACTTTCATAACGGACAAAAATTTGAAGGCAATTCTGAAATAGTTGCTGAATCACCTATGCATTTGCTGCCGCTTTACATCAAAGGCAGCACAGTCATTCCCATGCAGAATGCTTTGCAAAGTACCGCCGACAATGCCGGAGGAACACTTTATCTGCATGTTTTTAACGGTTCAGAAAATTCGGAATTTGTTTATTATGAAGATGATGGCGTTTCATACAATTATGAGGCCGGCAATTTTTACAGGCGCACAATTAACTTTGACGGTGCCGGCAAAAAACTGATCGTTGGTAAAGCCGATGGGTCATTTTCTTCAAAATTCACCAGACTGGAAGTGATATTACATGGCTTCGATAAGGCTACTTCTTTTAAAATCAATGGAAAAGCAGAAATTGCAAAATCTAAAACCATTGATTTTCTGAATGCCCTTGATACTGCAAATCCACACTATTTTGACAGTCAGCACAAAACCTTCGAAGCCTTAAAACTTGAACTGCCCTTAAACACAAACAAGTTGGAGATCACCTGGTAAAAGTTCGTTGCCTGGATGGTATTCAATAAAAAACCTGTCAGACATCCCAATTCTGACAGGTTTTTTTAATCACGTGTTTTAACGAGTTTCTTAAGAATAAGTGAGCTAGAGAGTAATTTTAGTGCTTGTAATTCAATGTCGTTTAGGTAAGGCTTCAAATTTTTAGAAAAATGAATCAAATATCCTTCGACTCCGCTCAGGATGACTGTCAGTCTGAGCGGAGTCGAAGACGATATTTCTTAATTAAATGACATTGTTTTTTAATTGTATTTGATTTAACCTCTACACCCTGATCTACCCCTGATTTGTAAGCATCTTTTTTGTTCCCCATTTTTCAATCATAGCCTGAAGTTCATTTATTTTAATAGGTTTGGCCATATAATCTACCATTCCTGCATCAAGACATTTCTCGCGATCACCAACCATAGCATTTGCTGTAAGTGCAATGATAAATGGCTGTTTTTCAATCGGGATGGTTTCAATAATTTTTACTGTTGCTTCAATGCCATTCATCTCCGGCATCTGAATGTCCATCAGAATAAGATCAAAATCCTGCTTTTCGAGAATATCCAGAACCTGACGACCATTGACCACGGCTTCAACTTTGTAGCCCATCAGGCTCAGCAACGACATTGCCAGTTTCTGATTTACCATATTGTCCTCTGCAATCAATATCCTGAGCGGGATACGAACACTGAGACCCGAATCAAGACTTGACTGAGATTCATTCATTTTGTTCTTTTTTGTTAGGTCTGTTATAACGTTCAGCACTTCTTCATACAAAGCCTTTAATTTGATAGGCTTCGACAATTGTGCGGCAAACAGACGAGGAGGGATACTTTCGATATCTCCGGTTGATGACAACAATATTAATGGAATTTTTGATAATACAGCACTGGCTTTGAACAATTGAGCAAGCTGAATCCCGTCCATTTCAGGCATTTGCATGTCAAGAATTGCAATTTCGGGAAGACTTTCAGAATCAGCCATCAGCTGCAAAGCATCCTGCCCTGATTCAACAAGAAAAGGTTTCATTCCCCATGATTCAAAATGAAGCTTAAGAATCTGGCGGTTGGTTTGGTTATCATCAACAATTAAAACACTCTTATCCTGAAGCCTTGCCAGATTGCCTTTAATGTGCAAGCGAGGCTTAACTTCATTTGAATTTTTAATCTGAATGGTAAAATAGAAAGTAGTTCCTTTGCCGGGCTCGCTTTCTGCCCATATTTCGCCACCCATTAGATTTACAATACGTTTTGAAATGGCAAGTCCGAGCCCTGTACCACCATATTTACGGGTGGTAGAGCTATCGGCCTGGGTGAAGGCTTCAAAAATAGCCGGCAACATATCCTGCGCTATTCCAATGCCTGAATCCTTAACGGCAAAGCGTAACTCAAGCTGATCTCCGGTTTGCTGCAACGTCTGAACAGAAATATAAACTTCTCCCTGCGGTGTAAATTTAATGGCATTACTTACCAGATTAACCAAAACTTGTCTGAGTCGGTTTGCATCACCCAAAAGCACCGGAGTTACATCAGCTTCAATAAGATAAAGCAGATCAAGTCCTTTTTCGATGGCTTTCAGCGCAAAGAGATCCAGGGTATCTTCAATGCAAGCTTGTAATTCAAATGGTTCTTCTTCAAGTTCGAGACGGCCGCTCTCAATTTTGGAAAAATCGAGAATGTCATTGATAATATCAATAAGGCATTCTCCTGAAACCTGAATGGTTTCAGCATAATCGCGTTGTTCGCTGGTGAGTTTGGTATTCATCAGCAGGCTGGTCATTCCGATCACACCATTCATAGGTGTACGGATTTCGTGACTCATCATGGCCAGGAAATCAGATTTGGTTCTGTTGGCAGATTCAGCATCGTGCTTGGCAGATTCCAATTCTTTTAATGCCTTTTTAGGAAGAGTTACATCGTGAATGAGCGCCATAAATGCAACCCGTCCATTAAAATGTATTGATTTTACATCGATTTCGCAATCGAGCAGATTACCTGATTTTGTAGCAACGGTGGAACTAAACGACCAATTATTGCGATCTTCCTCTTTTAAAGCAAGATCATATTCTTCAATACGCTCCCTGTCAAAAGCAGAATACAAGTGGTAATAATCCATCGCCAAAAATTCCATATGACTGAATCCCAGCTTATTTACTGCTATTTCATTGCTGTAAAGAATCTCACGTCCGCTGAAAATAATAATCAGATCGCGGGTATTGTCAACTATGGCTCTGAATTTTTCTTCCTGTTCAACCAGTCTGAAAATTTCATTCATGCGGGAAGTAATGTCATAAATCCGGAAACAATAGCCAACAGGATTATTGTCGTTATCATGAACATCCAGAATAATTGCATCGGCGTAAAAAAGATTCTGATCTGCTTTTCTTAACCTGAATTCACCACGATCGTTGCAGTTTTCTATCAGGTAATTATAGGTCGTTACATCTTTTTCGTAGACAAAATCCTGTAGCAATGATCCGATGAGTTGCTGATTTGAGTAACCCAGATAGTGTAATACCGGGCCTTCAACTGATTGTATTACTCCATTGAGATCAATGCAGATGTAGATATTGCTGCCATTAACAGGTCGCAACCTTTTATGATAGAATCTATCATTCTGATAACCGGAGTTATTATCGGGACCTTCAGCGGAGCGCATAGCAAACCAAAAATTAGTTTTCTGAAGAGAAAGCTTTAAAAAAACGGATGAAAATCGAATTTAAACTGCTTCCTCAAATATAAAAAAAATAAACCCGACCTCCCAAAACCGGGGCCGGTGTCAATCGCTGCATCATTCAAAAATAAAGCCATAAATTCAATAGTTTATTCTTCAATATATTAGAGCTACAGAATAATAAATAAACACTCCATTTCGGGAAATTAAGTCCCGATAAAGGACATAAAAGTGCAAACAAGGAATACGATTGATATGATTTCTTTTATAATTTAGCCAACCGGGATCATCTTGAATTAAAAACCCGGAATCGGGAAAACCAGAGATTGCTGCCTGACTCAAAACGACTATGAACTGAGCAGGATTTCTGATAATAATTCAAGACCAAAGGCTCACAACTACTTTATTTTCAACCGATTTTATTTTTTACAATAATTTAAAAACCAAACAAAACATGAACACAACCATTAAGTCTGTTCTGGTAGCGGGTTTGATATCGCTGACAGTATCAGTCAATGCACAGGAAAAGTTCACCGCTGAAACCATGTGGAAATTAGGCAGGGTTGGCGATGTGCAACTTGCACCCTCAGGAGGCAGCATTATTTATGGGGTAACCTGGTACAATGCTGAAACCAATAAAGGCAACCGCGATATTTATAAACTTGACCCAAACGCGGAATCACCTCGGAAAATCACTGAGTTTAAGGGCAGTGAGTTCAATGCCATCTGGCGCCCTGATGGTAAAAAAATCGGGTTTCTGTCAGCCGAATCCGGTTCTGTCCAGATTTGGGAAATGGGTGTGAACGGCGAAGACAAAGTTCAGATAACCAACATTGAAGGCGGCATCAATGGTTTTAGCTATTCGCCTGATCTACAGCACATAGTGTACATTAAAGATGTAAAGATAGAACAGGATGTACATGACCTGTATCCCGATCTTCCGTTGGCAGATGCACTGATTTATGATGATCTGATGTACCGCCACTGGGACAACTGGCATGATTATGCCTACAGCCACATCTTTATTGCACCTTACAACGATGGCAAACCGGGCGAAGGCAAAGACATTATGCCGGGAGAACCCTGGGATAGCCCGTTGATGCCAAACGGTGGTATGGAGCAAATTGCCTGGTCGCCCGATGGCAAAGCCCTGGCTTACACCAGCAAAAAAATGAAAGGCAAAGATTACGCAGTTAGCACAAACAGCGATATTTACCTTTACGATCTCCTTTCCGGGAAAACCGAAAACCTCAGCGAAGATAATCCGGGTTACGATCAGGATCCGGTATTTTCTCCCGATGGATCGAAAATTATCTGGCGCAGTATGGAAACTCCGGGTTTTGAAGCCGACAAAGACCGCATTATGATGTGCGAATTTAATCCTCAGGCACTTGATCAGCTCAAAAAAAACCTGCAAGCCAGAACCGACAAACCCCTTGACATGCAAAGCAGGGTTTTCACCGATCTGTCCGAAGGTTTTGATCAGAGTTCTTCAAATTTCAAATGGAGTGACGATGGCAAACAACTATATTTTATCAGCGGAATAGAAGCTACTTATCAGGTATTCCGGATGGATGTTGCCACACGAAAGATTACGCAGGTTACCAAAGGAGATCACAACGTTACTGAATATGCTATTGATGGTAAAGACCTGATTATTGGGAAGATGCGTCACGATCTGCCAACTGAAATATTCAAGGTTAAATCCGATGGTAGCGAAGAACAGATGACTTTCACCAACCGTGAAATTCTTAAAAATGTTACACTTGCAAAATCAGAAAAGAGGTGGATCACCACAACCGACGGTAAGAAAATGCTTGTTTGGGTTATTCTTCCTCCGAATTTTGATCCCAATAAAAAATACCCTGCTTTGCTTTACTGTCAGGGAGGCCCGCAGAGTGCAGTCAGTCAGTTCTTTTCCTACCGATGGAATTTCCAGATGATGGCAGCCAACGATTATGTGGTGGTTGCACCCAACCGTCGTGGACTTCCTACCTTTGGTCAGGAATGGAACGATCAGATCAGCGGTGATTATGGCGGACAAAACATGCTCGACTACCTTACTGCCATCGATTCAGTTGCTGCTGAGCCATGGGTTGACCAAAACCGACTCGGAGCCATTGGCGCAAGTTACGGAGGTTTTTCAGTGTATTGGTTGGCCGGAAATCACAACAAACGTTTCAAAACCTTTATTTCGCACTGCGGAATTTTTAATTTTGAAAGTATGTATCTGGAAACAGAAGAGATGTTTTTTGTGAATTTTGATTACAAAGGCGCTTTCTACGACAAACCACGTCCGAAAAGCTATGACTTTTCACCACACAATTTTGTCGGCAACTGGGACACGCCAATGCTTGTGATTCATGGTGGCTACGACTTCCGCATCCCTTACACACAGGGAATGCAGGCATTCAATGCCAATCAGCTGCAGGGTATTCCCAGCCGTTTTCTTTTCTTCCCCAATGAAACACATTTTGTGCTGAAACCACAAAATTCGATATTGTGGCAAAGGGAATTTTTCAGGTGGCTCGATGCTTACCTTAAATAAGTGAGCATTTATAAAATCGCCCGCACCTTCAACAAAGTGCGGGCTTTTTTTTACTTTGCTGATTAACTCAAAACATTAGTTATTTCTTCACAGAAGCAGCCTTAAATCAGATAAAATTTGACTATAGTCCGGTGAAAATCGAAAATTTCCTTGCCACCAAATCTCCAAAACTCCAAATTACACACAATGAATGAATTAAATTGGTGAAATTTGGTGATTTCGTGTTTTGGTGGCAAATTTTGTAAAGCAAGGTATTGTTCTATAACTTTTGTCAAAGAGAGTCAATATCAATCATTTGTAATAATATTCGAAACTTTCCCCGTACAACAATGATAAAATATATTAAGTTTGTAATCGCAACTGCAACCTATGAAAAAGTTCATTATACCAGTTATCATTATTTCAATATTATCAATCCGTTCGGCTTTCTGTCAGGATGAGATAGAAAGGTTTTCCATCAATCCGAAAATGGGAATGTTTAACAGTTCAACTAAAACCGATGGATTAGTCTATGGAATAGAAATTGGCTTTAAACAAAATAAGTTGATGTATTCCCTTGATTATTACCGGATTGAGGAGTTTACTCTTTTTGGACCAAACCCTTCCGAAAATTATAACCAGATGGGTATTATGATCGGAGACTATATTGGCGAACAATACTGGCGTATGCAGTATCAGGCAGGACTTTCACTGTTCTGGGGCACAAAACGCACCCATCTTACTTCGCCCGGAAGCGGGTGGTTTGGTGCGGGAACTTACGAAACCGAGAACTTTTTCACCTTAGGTTTACCTGTTAAACTGGGCTTTAAATTTGTACCATTTCATTTTCTGGCAATTGGCATTGACCTTCAGGCTAACGTTAATTTAAGAAACTCTGTAATAATGCCGCTAATCAGTCTGGAATTGGGCAATCTGCGAAATAAAATTTCTAAAAAACAACAACACAATGAGTAAGAAACAGTGGTACGAAACTCTTTTTGAGAATTATGGTCAGAAATATGACAACGAAAGTTTTACCCAGGGCACTTTGGGAGAATGTGATTTTATTGAGCAGGAACTTGGCTTCAATAAATCGCTGAAAATACTCGATATCGGCTGCGGAACCGGGCGGCACAGCATTGAACTTACCCGGCGGGGATATCAGGTTACTGGTGTTGATTTGTCGGAATCTCAAATCAGTAGGGCGAAGGAGAAAGCCGATGAGCAAAAGTTAAAAATTAATTTTTTTCAGGGCGATGCAAGGAATCTGCCATTTGATGAAGAATTCGACATTGCTTTAATGCTTTGCGAAGGCGGATTCCCATTGATGGAAACCGACGAAATGAACTTTGAGATACTTCGCAGCGCAGGCAGATCGCTCAAACCAAAAGGTAAACTGATATTTACCACCCTCAACGGCCTATTCCCGCTTTACCATTCGGTAGAGGAATTCTGCGCCGGCAACTCAACAGAAGGCAATGCCACCTATCGCAGCAATACCTTCGATCTGATGACCTTTCGTGACCACAACATCACCGAAGTTGAGGATGACTCCGGCAAGCTAATAACGCTTGATTGCAATGAAAGATACTATGTCCCCAGCGAAATAACATGGTTGCTCAAGTCACTTGGATTTGTGCGGATTGATATCTTCGGCGCAAAACTCGGTGCATTTTCACGAAACGACAAACTGACCACAGAAGATTTTGAAATGCTGGTTATTGGCGAACTGCCGGGTTAACTACAACTGTTAACGAATGGTATTTCAATGTTGTTTAGTTAAGAAAAGTTGTCTTTCCCCCACGTGCGGGACTCAAACTGACAGTCATACTGAGTTGAGTCTCAAAAAATAATTTGAGCATAATGCGAAGATGACAGGTGGAAACTGGGCCAAAAACACTTCGACTCCGCTCAGTGTGACATTCGTGTTGTACTAGCGTTGTTGCACTTTAATAAATTCGTTATCAATTGAATACGAAGTCATCCTGAGCGGAGTCGAAGGATACTTTTTCATTTTATATTCCAACAGAGGGCTTAACTAAACGACATTAAATGGGATAAGGTCATCTCAACAGTGATTTGCTCAATATCTTAACTGAACAAATCCCTGCTTGTCGGAAAGATTAACTGACTACCGGCAACGAATTGAAATATTGAGCTGAAATTCTGTTGATATTGCTATTCGGCCTTTATTATGAAAAACTATTATTCCAATGCCTGTATTTATAATTCAATTATTAGGCTATATTTGTGAAATCAAAGTAATTGGTCGGGTGAATTAGTTCTGAATACAAGGTGTATGTATGCAGAATTAAAATCATTTGCTGCTGTTGCCACAAGCAAGAATGAGTCGTTCTGAAAAAAATGCAGATATGAAACCTAACATACTTGAATTAATCGATCTGGAGAAAGTTAATCTGCTGCTTGAAGGATTTCAGAAAACCACTGGATTCGTTACAGCTATTTTAGACCTCGAAGGGAACGTCTTATGTAAGTCGGGATGGAGGCAAATGTGCACTGAATTTCACCGCATAAACCCTGAATCTTCAAAAAAATGCACCATCAGCGATACGACCCTGGCCAACAAAATGAACTCAGGCGAAAAAATTCATTTCTACAAATGTTTAAATGGGTTGATTGATGTAGCAGTTCCCATAATCGTTAAAGAAGAACATATCGCAAATCTGTTTTCAGGCCAGTTTCTGCTGGAAGAGCCAGATGTTTCATTTTTTGAAAAGCAGGCTGATGAATTCGGGTTCAACAGTAAAGAATACCTGAAGGCGCTCGAAAAGGTGCCTGTCGTTTCAAAAGAGAAAGTTCAGACAGCCATGGAATTTCTGCTGAACGTAACACAAATGATCAGCGATCTGGCGTTTCAGAAACTGGAGCAAACGGAGTCAAATAAAGCACTTAAAGACAGCGAAGATCGATATCTGGCTTTTATCAACGCCAGTAATGACATGATTTTCCTCAAAGATGAGCAGTTCAGGTACATTGTTGCAAACAATGCGATGGCGTCTTTTTTCGGAATGGAAAAAGAAGAAATGATCGGCAAAACTGATCTTGAACTGGCTAATAAAGATAAAATATTCCCTTGTATATCCTCTGATAAGAGCGCATTGGAAGCTTCTGCAGCTTTTACCATTGAAGAAATGCTGGGCAACCGCCGCTGCGAAACAACTAAATTTCCGGTAAATCTCGACAACAATCAAAAAGGCATTGGTGGCATTATTCGTGACATAACCGACAGAAACATAGCAGAAGCAGCTTTGCGTGAAAGTGAAGAAAGATTCACTCTTGCAATGAAAGCTTCCAACGATGGTTTATTTGACTGGAACCTCGTTACCAACGATATTTATTATTCGCCTCGTTGGAAAAAAATGCTGGGTTATGAGGATCATGAACTGCCAAATGATTTTTCGGTTTGGGAAAATACGACAGAACCGGAAGATGTTAAAAAATCATGGAAATTGTTTCATGAACTCATCCTTAAACAAACCGACCGGTTTGTGCTGGAGTTCAGAATGAAACATAAAGACGGCCATTGGGTGGATATTCTCTCCCGGGCAGAAGCAATATTCGACAACAATGGGAAAGCGATAAGAATTGTAGGAACACATTCTGACATTTCGGGACAAAAACACGCAGAGCAGGCATTAATATCTTCAAAAGAACGCGCTGAAGAAAGTGAAAAACAATTTCGCCAGCTTTTTGAAAACATGGAACAGGGGTTTGCCCTTCATGAAATGATTTATGATGATTCCGGAAAGCCTGTTGATTATCGCTTCGTACTTGTAAACAAGGCATTTGAAAAACTAACCGGCATTGAGGCAAAAAGCTTCCTTAACAAAACAATCAGGGAAGTCCTACCTGAAACCGAACAAATATGGATTGATAATTATGGGAAAGTAGCAAAAACCGGGATTCCGTTAAATTTTGACAGTTACGCCAAAGAGTTTGACAAATATTATGAAGTGGTTGCCTATTCTCCAAAACAGGATTTCTTTGCAGTAGTATTTAATGACATTACGAAGAGCAAACAGTATGAAAAGGAATTAGTCAGAAGTGAAAAGGAACTGAAACGGGCGCAGGAAATAACTCACATCGGAAGCTGGAGTTTAAACCTTGCTACCAATGAGGTTATCTGGAGCGAGGAACTTTATAAAATGTATGGCTTTGACCCAACACTTCCGCCACCTCCATACACAGAGCACATGAAACTTTTCACTTCCGAAAGCTGGGAACTTTTGTCAGCTTCGTTGGCACGAACAAGCACTACCGGAATTCCCTACGAACTTGAATTAAGAACCATAAAACATGACGGTTCAAATGGCTGGATGTGGGTTCGTGGTGAATCTGAAAAAGACGAAGATGGAAATATAATAAGCCTTTGGGGGGCAGCACAAGATATTACTGAGCGCAAAAGAATTGAAGAACAATTAAGCAAAGCCAAAGAACGTGCAGAAGAAAGCGATAGGCTGAAATCAGCTTTCCTCGCCAATATGAGTCACGAAATCCGCACACCCATGAACGGTATTCTCGGCTTTGCTGACCTGCTTAAAAATCCTGAATTATCAGGAAACCAGCAACAGGAATACATCCAGATCATCGAAAAAAGTGGCATCCGTATGCTCAACATCATCAACGATATTGTGGATATCTCGAAAATAGAAGCCGGGTTGATGAAACTTGACATCAAAGAATCGAACATCAACGAACAGGTAGAATATATCTATACATTTTTCAAGCCTGAAGTGGAAGCCAAAGGAATAAAACTAATATTTAACAATACTTTGCCGGCAAACGAAGCAATCATTAAAACAGATCGTGAAAAACTTTATGCAATTCTTACCAATCTTGTAAAAAATGCCATTAAATACACCGAAAAAGGTTCAATAGAATTTGGGTATGACTTAATTCATGATCCTAAAGTGGAGGAGCATGGTCACACTTCAAAACTCCTGTTTTATGTGAAAGATACCGGCTCAGGAGTACCCAAAGACAGGCAGGAAGCAATTTTTGAACGTTTTGTCCAGGCTGATATTTCCGACAAAATGGCAAAGCAGGGAGCCGGACTTGGATTGTCAATCTCCAAAGCATATGCCGAAATGCTTGACGGCAGGATATGGGTTGAAAGCGACGGCAAAACGGGCTCTGCATTTTACATTGAGCTGCCTTACAATATTGAACAGAGCATAGAAATTGTTGATCAGCAGGATTTGTTTTCAGACGATTATGATAATCCGCGAAAGCTGAAGATTCTGATTGCAGAAGATGATGAAGTATCTGAAATGTTGCTGAACATTGAGGTTAAATCATTTTGCAGGGAGATTGTAAAAGCACGAACAGGATTTGAGGCAGTTGAAGCCTGCCGCAACAACCCCGACACTGACCTCATACTGATGGATATCCGCATGCCTGAAATGGACGGTTATGAAGCCACCAGACAAATACGGGGATTCAATAAGGAGGTAATTATTATTGCTCAAACAGCTTATGGCCTTTCCGGCGACAGAGAAAAAGCAATAGAATCGGGATGCAACGATTATATTGCAAAACCCATTTATAAAGCCGATCTGCTTGCCTTGGTGAAAACGCATTTCAGAAAATAAAGCCAATCACCGGCAATCAAATACTTTAAAATAAAGTGCATCTGGTTTTACAGAATTGCGATTACTCCTGACTTTATGAAATCATTGTTCAGATATCACAAAATCCCTCAATCGAGAATTGCAACCTTCGATGTGGTTTCCATCGGACTTAAAAAGCACCATGTGAGTGGATTGCTTGAATTTGATGTTACCGAAGGCCGACAAAAACTCAGGGCACTGAAACGTAAAGGAGCCAAAGTTTCATTCAATGCATGGCTGCTGAAGCTGATCGGAAAAACCATTGTAAACCACAGGGAAGTTGCTGCTTTTCTGGTTAATAAGCGGAAACTTATCAGTTTTGACGATGTAAATATTTCAATGATAGTTGAAAAGGAAATCAATGGAAAAAAGGTACCGATTCCGTTGCTGATTAAAAAAGCCAATGAAAAAAGCATTGAAGAAATTGCCCTTGAAATTGATACAGCCAGAATGCAGGTCTTAACCGGCAATGACATTGTATTGCACAGCAAACCAAAGTTATACGAACAGTTATACTACTATTTACCAGGGTTTATAAGAAGAATAATCTGGCAGTTAATGCTGCTTAAGCCAAAAACCGCCTACCGCAATATGGGAAATGTTTCGGTGACTTCACTGGGTATGATGGGAAAGATTAACGGCTGGTTTATCCCGGTATCCATTCATCCCGTATCGTTTGGAATCGGATCAATTATTAAAAAAGCTGTGGTTGTAGATAACGAAGTCAAAGTGCGTGAAATCCTGAATATGACCATTTTGCTCGATCATGATGTAATTGACGGCGCACCTATGGTGAGGTTTGTGAATGACCTTTGCCGGGCAATTGAAAATGGCGAGGAATTGTAAATGTTTTTTTGAGGATAATCAAATTATATAGAGTGCCATTTGCCAATAATATCCTTTTAAAGACAGTAAGATTTAATATAACCCGTTGTTTATGACTTATTAACTTCCTGGTATTTGAATAGTTAATAACTAAAACCGTCAGTAAGTACATAGAACCAAAATCCGCTGCTTTACGTGGATTTTGTTCAACAGAGACTCATCGCTGGTTCCGATAGCTATCGGAGTTGCAGACCGCTCAGAGTCCTATTTATTATAGCCAGTTTTTTATTATATTTCAAGTAAGTTACTAATTAAATTTTGTCTAATGCCTTGATATATTGCCTCGAAATTGTGAAATGTCGCAAAAAATTTGATTGTTATTCCTTTAAATTTAGGATTACTGAATAGGTTATCAGCATCAGAGGTTAAAACAATCAACGATTTCTCTTTATTTGTAGAAAATTGTGTCAAGTAACTTTCAATTTGCGTTATTGACTGTGGAAATAGTAATATTTGTTCAAGTGCGTCTTTGTCAATTTTTTTTAATTCATCTAACATTTGCTGTGGTGTAAAACTGTAAATGGAATATGGATTTATTTTTATATCATTCGGTGTCATTACTACTTTTTGCATTCTATATGATAATTCATTTTCAATATCCATTTTTCCATTTCTATTAATCCAGCCAGATAATTCACCTTCACAAAATGTCTGTAGTTTTAAAAGGCCATATTTTTTAGCCAATTTCAAGGATGATGCAATTTGCTCTGATAAAGGAAGAATCTTAGTCGTAGTTTTTATCATAATTTCTGATACTTCATCATTGATACTAGTACTGTCAGAATGAGAGGGGAGGCTTTCTAACCATTTGTTTATTAAAATTACCTCTCGACCTACTGCTTCTGAATTTGAAGAACCTCTTCTATAATATACTTTCCCAAGCTCAAGGCCTTTCATTTTAACAGTTGGGAAGATTGGTTCCTCATATTTTTTTACAGGAAATTCAAAAACTCCGAAAATCTTATCCTTAAATTTAATCGTCGAGTAACTAAAATATGGAACTGGCGTTACTTTGTTTTTAATTTTTTCTTGAAAAATAGCATCGTCAACAAATTTGTCAATTCCAATAAGCTCTTTTTCGCCGTTTTCAGTTATGCTCACTCCCAATATTATATATCCTGTTTCAGTTCTAATAGTGTTGCAAAAACTGACGATGTCTTTTACAAATTTGGCTGTATTAATTTCATTGGAATTATTAAAAAAATCATATTGTTCCCTTTTGAAATCCAAGATATCAGACTCAGGATTATTTAAAATATTTTCAAAGGTTTCAATTCTCATGATTCAGGTTTTAATCAGATCGAACTTATCGATTAAGAGGCATAGATTCAATTAATGCTATTAATTCATTTATTGTTCCAATATCATTGCTTCTATATCCGATAGAGTTACGAAGTTTTTTAATAGTTTCTTTAGCAGAGTTGTGTGTAATATGAGTATCTATTAATGGATCATAATTAAAACCTCCATACTCTAAGCTAATATAGATAACAGTCTTTGGTATTGGAAGATTTAAATCAAATTGAACATATTCGCGTTCGGGTAGCTGAATTTTGATTTCAGTCGCTATGCCTCTTTCTGGCTCAACAGTGTAGATTTTTGTAGCTGTCAATAGCTTATTTTTAGTTTTGTAATGCATATTAATAGATTTTTAATCCCTCATATATTTTTCCCTGTCGGCATCACACATAGGACACAATTCATAATCAGCTATAAAAATAAGATCTGTCAAGCATGTAACGTTTCCATTACCGCATCTGTCACAATGATTGTTCTTTTCATATGCCTGAATAAAACTATCAAAAACTTCTCTCTGTCTGCTCGTCATGGAGTTTTCTCCTTTGCCGACAATTTGTTTTGCAATGCCTTCAATGGCACCTGTTAGAGCTTCTCGTTTTAATAGTTCTTCGAAGAAATCCGTAATATCTCTGTTGTTTTCAAAGCCATCCATAATTTCGTTTTTTTTTGATAAAATATTTATCCTATTTTTCAGTCATAAAACATGGCCGTCTTAATTGGCTAATACAAGTGGATATAAGCAATATTGCGAATATATCTGCTTTATTGCCAACCCATCTGCTCAGGCCTCAAATATAACAACTTTTTTATTTATTATGCCTCGATTACTTCAATCTTTTCTTTCTTTTGTTCAGGTTTATCACCCTCCTTAATTATTTTTGAAACTCCAGCATTATAGTCTTTAATTCCAGCCAAGATGTAACCTGCAATACCTGCGAGTAAAGTTGCTGTTGTTTCGCCGCTTAAAATTTTCTCAAGAGAAAGAATTACTATAGTCGGAATTAACAAACAGATGCAGGCAAATTGAATTATTCTTGCACTAATAATTCTCTTTTTATTTCCATATAGATGAAAAATCAGTACCATTAAACCCGCTAACATGATTATGGTCATTAATAATTCAATTGTTGCAGTTGTTGAGAAACATGAAATGTTCATTTTTTCTAAAATTAAGATGAGATAAAAGTTTTATTTAAAATGGGCAGAAATGATTGGAAATTATGAACTACATCTATCTTTGACAAACGGCCAACCCATCCACCCACGCCTCAAATATAACAACTTTCCAAATACCAACCATACCCATTAATATATTTTTAATCTTATTTTCCCCTGTTCCAAACATCAATGAATTTCCCAAAACCAAAATCGCAGTCCCAACTTATGTTGAAACTGCGATTTTATATATTCCACATCACAACCACTCCCCCACCTACACCTTCTTCCCCAACTTAAAATCCAAATGATTCACCTGTAAAGCTTTAATATAGGAATCAGAATCATCATCAATTATTTCATTAAAAGTGAGTTTGTTTGTGGTGTGTTCGTATTCACTTAAATCCAGCTTATGATCTGGTTTAAGGTTTAATCTTTTTCTCAGTCTTTTACCGGTTAATGGCAATGCTTCCTGTATAATTTTCATGGATTTTCCGGCGGTAAGTCCTTTTATTACATCCGTTGTAACCACCATTGGAGTGGTGGTGTTGGTTAATTCAGCGAATTTGTCTTTAATGGTTTTTATGGCCAGTCCCTTAATTTTAAACTTCTCGGTGCTGATATACGTAGCATCAGCATCCAGCAATGCATTGCCCTGAATCCACATCGTTACAGAATCATTATAAATTCTGTCAATCTCTTCATCATCTGGTGCCACCTGAATCTTATCGAGGTTATTAATGGCTTCATTATATTTTTTGAACCAATTGGCATTTTCATTTTCTCCTTTTAATGGCTCAAATGAAATATTGAACACAATATAGGTGTTCTCTACCTGCTTTTTATTGTAAAACAGGGTATCACCCTTTAACTCAAATTTAGATTCATCCACATTGTTAAAAGGGTCTCCTTCATTGGTTGAAATCATAATCAGATAACCTCTTGTTAATTTTCCATTGCTTAACGGATGTGCTTCTGGCTGACTGCTGATAATGCCTGCATAACCGGCTTCCAGCTGGCTTTGCGGGTCAGAATCTGAAAACAATTTTTTAACCAGTGAGGTAATGGTTAAAACCTGCCCCACAACCGCAGGTGCCAATTCCAATGCAGATTGGTATTCCGGCTGGTTCAGCATATCGAATTTGGCTTGCAGCTTATCATCTTTGATGGCTGTCATTTTTACATCAATGGTAATTGCATCCGCGTTTGCCGGAATTTTCACCGCTATGTTTCTTTGAAGTCCAAGGTTATAGTTCTGATCTGTTTTTACAACCCTGACATCCTGTACCGATGTAGCTTCAATTGATTCCACACCCGTTTGATACTTAAGCGTGGTTGCCAGGGCAATCTTATCTTTTCCACCAAATGTTTTTTGCCAGAAATTTCCAACCGACATATAGTTTACACAGTGAAGTTGTATGTTTATATATCCGGAATTTTTAAGAATCTGATTTTCTTTTTGGGTTAAACTTGCTCCCTGAGCTGGTTTCCAGAACTTTTTTGTACCAAGAATTGACATAGTTTCTTTTTTTTAATGGTTGGTGTTTTGTTTTAATTACAAACTTGATGGGCATTCATAATATTAAGCTTCCCTAAAACTCTTTAACTAAAATGTTGCAGTTAAATTTTACAATACAAATATAGTATTTTTCCACATAACTATGGCTGACTTAAATGTCCGGTAGTCTTTTTTACAATGTTTAACATATTAATAACAGACTACACAAATAATATTTTTTAACATTTACAATATTTTAACAAGCTTATATATAATATTGGTGTAAATTGCAGCGTTCAATTAAATCAATTATTTACTTAAATCTAATTTTTATGAGCGTAAAGTATGTTATTGTAGAAAGAGTAAATCCAAGTGACATGGCAGCCCCCAGGAAGTTTTATGCAATGTCTAAAGCTGCCGGCGAAGTTTCCCTGAAACAATTAAGTAAGGACATTTCAGCAAGGAGCACCGTAAACTCTTCTGATACTCTGGCGGTGCTTGATTCACTTATTCAGCAGCTGACAAAAGAACTTGAAGAAGGCCGGATTGTAAGGCTGGGTGATTTTGGAAGTTTCCAGCTTTCCTTAAGCAGCGAAGGTGCAGAAACTGCGGATAAGTTCACCAGCTCCATGATTAAAAAGAGCCGGATTGTTTTCCGACCAGGTATCGACCTTAGAAATATGCTGGCTACTGTGAGCTATTCAAAAGGATAATTTTCAATTATTTTTTTTAATCAAAGGCCGGTTTTCCGGCCTTTTTTATTAGGTTTAATCCCTGTTATTCAGTTATTTATAAAACAATATTTGATTTATCTTAAAAAGACTCCTTATGATTGCCAAAAAAAGGCGGGCATCTTTTGGGTAAAAGGCGGGCAGCTTTTTGGGAAAAGGCGGGCAGCTTTTGGGTAAAAGGCGGGCAGCTTTTGGGGGGAAACAAATATGGCTTTGGCAGGATTCCGGAAGACCACTTTATAAAAGCATCAGAAATTACAATGCAGCGCCTGGTAAACAATGGCTTTTGAATATGCCGGTTTCAGGAATATTGCTTTTGAACCTTTGAAGTCTGGATTGTTCTCCGGGTTTTTATCGCCCTCAGCCCTGGCATTGATGAGCTGCATTCTGCTTTTTGCCCATGAAATTTAGACCCGAAATGGATTTTAATGGCTTCCAGGCTGCTGGCAAGAATGTATTTGCGGGGCATGATCAGATTCTAATCAAAATATTTGATTGAAAGGTAAGTAAATAAATGAATGATGAAATAATGGTTGGGAGAAATTAGTGGGGGTTGGTGCATTGATGTGGTTGACGCCCAGCTGAGCGGCATTTAGCTTCGCTGAGCTCCCTTCGGTCGGTTGTAATGCCACTCCAAACATCTGATAATTTACATTTAACAGCTGCTGAGTGCCTCAAATGGTGCAAATATATTTGAATTGCAAATTCAATAGTGTTCCAAGCGGAATTGCAGATTCCGCTTAGCCGGGGGGCTTGCAAATGTGTGTAGGCTTCTCATGCTAATAATTTTTCTAATTTCATTTTCCACTTTTCCCAGTCTTTCATTTCTTTAGTTTGTAAATCTAAAAATTTCTGTGTGTGGTCACGATGTATTAAATGACAAAGTTCGTGTATAATAACATATTCAATGCAGCCTTTTGGTGCTTTAATCAATTCCGGATTAAGAATGATTTTTCCTTTAGGTGTGCAGCTACCCCAGCGTGTCGGCATGTCTCGTAAAACAATTGAACTTGGTTCTACTTTGTGTTTTTTGAATTTGTCAATCAGGGGTGCAGCAATTAAATGGAACTTTGTCCGTGCATGTTGTAAATACCAATCGTTTAATAGTTCCTTTGCTCTCGACTTTTCCCTGGCTGTTACTTCAATGAATTTGCCTTTTAGTTTAACAGATTCCTCTTTGTCTATTTGAATCTGTAAACGGTACTGTCTGCCTAAATACAAATGTGTTTCACCGCTTATATATTTTCGTTGTGATGTCCTTGGTTGAAAAGAAAGAAAGAAGCTTTGTTGTTTAATTATCCAAGGTGCTTTTTTTCTTATTTTCTCTTTCACTTTTTCAATGGTTGTGTTAGCCGGAGCTTTTACCAGGACTTCCATTTCAGGTGTTACCGTAATGCCAAGTGATTTCCTGTCTGAATATTCCAAACGAAAATCAATAGTTCTGCTGCCAAATTGAATTGCCTCTGTCATTACCTGTAACGGATTTTAGCTACTGCAATACAATCATCTGCAATCTTATCCATTTCTTTGAATGACAAGTTCACATTGTATTTGTCTCTCACTTCGTCAATCAGATAGTCGCCAATTTCAATAAGCAATTTGCCTGTAATATTGGTTTTAAATTGCCAGTCAATAATGGGCTTGCCATTATCCAAAACAGATTGTTGAATCAGGTCGTCAATATGTAAAGCCGTTTGAGTTGAAATTTCTTTTCGAATTATATCATCCTGAATCTTTTCTGTTAGTGCCTCTGCAGTAATGCCATAAAAAGCCTTGGCAACATCTCTGTTACTTAATATTGTTGGTATGTCTATATCTGTGTGAGTCAATACATTGTTCATGATGTCTTTAACTTTGCTCAGATATTGTGCTTCACTGATTCGTTTGGCTTCATAGTCAGCAATGGTTTCTTTCAGCATTTGTGAAAACTTTTTGTAAAATGCAGGGTCTTCATCCATTTTCTCTGTGATGTGCTTTGCAGTTCTGCTGGCAATTTTATCAGCTTTGGCTGCTTTACCTGTTGTATTTTCTACTTCTTGCTGAAATTTGTCCTTGTCGAAAATATTTACAAGTTCTGTAATGGTCTCGATTTTCTCGGTCGTAATATGGGTGTCAATCAGTTTTTGAATCTGACCTTCGTATTGTTTGTAGTCAATTTCATCGCTGTATCTTTCAACTACTGCTAAACGAAGTTTCAAGAACATTGCCAGATCTTCTTTGTAACGATTGATAGTTTTTTCTTCAACGTCCTTGTGAAACTGAATAGAAGATAATGCCAATTTCAAACTCCTGGCAAAGGCTGAAAGTTTATCGTAAAACAAAACCCGTATCGCTTCATCTTTTAATAATTGCTGATAAGCTTCCGCATCCCGTTTGTTGGCAATGGTTTTAAAAATATCCCAGAGGTCTGAATGTTTCTGTGGTAGTTTTTTGATTTCATCTGCAATATTGGTCAGTGTGCCCGCCAAATCTTCATCATCAAAATCTTCAAATGAAGAATACAACTGTAAAGCGTCATCCAAATTTTCAATCACACCATAATAGTCAATGATGTAGCCAAACTCTTTATCAGGATAAATACGGTTTACCCTTGCAATGGCTTGTAAAAGTTTGTGCCCTTGTAGATTTCTTGTGAGATATAAAACGGTGTTTTTTGGTTCGTCAAATCCTGTGAGTAGTTTATCTACCACAATAATGATTTCCGGGTCTTTCTGATTTTTGAATCGACTGATGATGTTCTTCTCATAGCTTTTTGAATTGCCATGTTCGTCCATCATGCGTTTCCAGAATTGATTTTCTTTTTCGGTTGATTTCTCATAGGCGCTTTCTTCACCTTCCCGTTCGTCAATGGATGAAATCAATACTTCACAGCTTACTATGCCAATTTCATCCAAATATTCTTTGTACTTGATGGCATTCACCTTTTTGTCGCAAACCAATTGACCTTTGAATGGTGTACTGCCTTGCCAGTTGTCACGGAAATGATAGCTGATGTCCCATGCAATCATTCTCATTTTCTGTTCGGCTGAATTTAAGTGGTCGTAACGTGCAAATTTCTTTTTGATGTCTGCTTTCTGGTATTCTGTTAATGGTTCTGAAACCATTACGAAAAAGGTATCAATCGGACTAGCATTTACATCCTGCAATGCCAAACGTCCTTCATAGAGCAATGGAACGACAGCTTTATCGCTTACTGCCTGGTCCACGGTATAAGCATCAATTACGCCACCGAATTTTTCAGCGGTGCTTTTGTCTTTTTTGAAAAGAGGAGTACCAGTCATTGCAATGAAACAGGCATTGGGCAGTGTCTTTTGCATGTCAATATTGAAAGTACCATGCTGAGTTCTGTGCCCTTCATCTACCAACACAAAAATGTCGTGGCTTTCTAATGGCTTATTGATTTTTTTAACGGCGGCTACAAACTTGTTGATGATAGTAGTAACTACTGAATCACTTTTGCTTTCAAGCAATTCTACTAAACGCTGACCTGTGGTTGCGTTTTCCACAAACATTCCGCATTTTCTGAAAGTGCCTGTAATTTGATTATCTAAATCGGTTCTGTCTGTAACCAATACAATTTTAGGATTTCGAATGCCAGGCTCCATAGCAATGGCTTGTGCCAACATTACCATGGTTAAAGATTTTCCGCTTCCTTGAGTGTGCCAGATAACGCCCCCTTTTCTTTTGCCATGCTCTACATTTCTGATGCGTTGCATTGATTTTTTGATGGCGAAGAACTGCTGATAACGGGCTACTTTTTTGTCGCCATTATCGAATAAAACAAAATTGAAAACAATGTCCATCAATCGTTCAGGACGGCATAAGCCAAACAAGTATTCATCTTGTTCCGTTGGTAAAATATCTTGTTGCTCTAAAGCATCAAAATATTGTCGAACATATTTGAAACGGTCAGTAAACAAATGCTCTTTTACAGAAACTGAAATCGGTTTGTTTTTGAGTTCCTGTAAATTGGTTTTGTAACTCAACTCTTCTTCATCACTACTGAATTTCTCTTGCCACTTTGCCCAAAACTTTTCGGGTGTTGCATTGGTGGCATAAGCAGCTTCTTGTGTGGCAATGCTCAAAGTTAATTGTGAATACACATACAAACTGCGGATACCGTCTTCTTGTTGATTGCGTAAATGCTGACTGATAGCCTGTTTCAACGGCTCTTTCATGTCAGGACGTTTGCACTCAATAATGCAAAGCGGAATGCCGTTTACGAACAAAACTAAATCTGGTCGGTAATGATCCTTGCTTGTTGACCGCATCACGCTGTATTCTTCGGTTACATGAAATACATTATTATTGATGTTTTTCCAGTCGATGTATTGAAGTGTAAAACTTTTTTTATCGCCATCTACGGTTTGCTCCAATGCCTGACCCAAAGTGAGCAAGTTGTATGCCTTTTCACTTGCTGCAATGTAGCCTTCGTTCATAGGAAGATTTTTTAAAGCCAATACGCCCCGCTCAATATTTTCATCTGTGAAAATATTGGTTCTGGTAGTACTTACCCGAATGCTGTTGATTTCCTTCAACTGTTTCCGCAATACATCTTCCAACAATACATTGGAAGTCTTTCCTCCTCTTTGTCTTTCAGCTTCTGCCGGACTTAAATAGGTATAACCCAAATTCACCAGCATTTGCAATGCCGGAATCTGGCTGATATGATCTTCTTTAAAACTTGGTGTTTCCATTATTTTCTACTTTTTTAGAGAACCGGATGCCCGATACAGAGAATTGAAATTTGCCGATTTCGGAACCAATACCAGGAATCCGGAGCCCGATACTGAGAATTGAAAGTCAGTCCAGCAGCATTTCATAATATTGCAATTCAGACACCTATCACAAATACGCGTTAGCATCACTATCTCCTGTAGCTGCAATACAAAGAATAGCATCACCTCTTTCAGCATCTTCTTTGGCTCTTTTATCTTGAACAACAACATCAGATTACTCTTAAATTTAAGTTTTATTTTCAGGTTCAGTTGCTTTTGCAATTTTTGTGCTTATCTTTGCACCGCTCATTTTACCATTTGGAAAAAAGAGTTTCGGGGCTCGACACATCATGAAATGTGCCGAGCCCTGCGGTTTAATGTAGTTCCGGCAATTTTCGTTTTACCAGTTTTTTCATTTTCTTTTCTCCATAGTCTTTATTAAGATAAAAAGCTGTTACCAGATAATAATCCATTTTGCTTCGCTGAGGATCAAGTACGATCACATATTTTTGTGCGTTATCATAAATATATGTTCTTATGATATCCTTGCGATGCTTCTGATCTCTTTCCTCAACACTAAATACCAGAATATTTTCAGGCTTCCTTTCTTCAAGGTGATATCTGATCCAATGCAAGCGCTGAGATCTATCCATCTCAAATACTCTTTTGGCATAATTCAGCCCGGTTTCATCATTTACTGTCGTTTCTTCTGTAGTCAAATGCCTGAAAAGCAATTCCATTGGGGGTTCATCCCCTTTAATAGGCCTGATTTTCTTTGAGCGAAAATTCAAGGCCGGATTGTCTTCAAAATCTCTTTTAAATATGCCCAGAAGCGATATATTCCTCTGCGGTTGAGTCAGATAGCCAAGCTCCAATAACTCCGGGTATGTCTTTAACAAGTTTGTTGGCATGGCAGTTATTTGAGGTCAATGAAGAACAAATTGAATTTCGGGCTGTCTTTTGCGGTTGATTGGGTCAAAGGATGTTTGCTGTGCTGTTGAATTTTTTCAATAATTTTTCGCTTTGCAATCACAGTGTTCAATTCTCTTAGATGATAAGACAAGGCTCCTGTGATAATATCAGTTAACTGCATCAACTCGCTTTCATTTGACCTTATGTTCTGCAGGTTACGGACAGAAATAAAGTGGGAATTAAGGAATTTCTTTAACCCGTTTACTTTTTTTGCACTCCGGGTATCTTTAATATCAAGGTAGATATTGTAGTTATTGTCGGGTTCAATTTTTTTATTCAGCAGTTGATAATACATTTTGTAGTAGAAGTCATCGTGGCTCTGGTTGAATTCTCCATGTTTCAACTGACATTTCTTAATTACTATAGCCCTGTATTGAAGATCAGTGGCAAAGAAATAATCGATCAGATCATTGTATAAGGGATATGCTGATTTTGACAACCCACTCCACTTCGTTTCATAAAAAACATGATGCTTGGCTTTTAATATCCTGATATTTTGAGAATGAAGTTTCACCTGATTGTAGGCGCAACTTACATACCCAATGAGCATATATGGATGATGGTCATTCTCCAAATGACAGCTCTCATCGCAGTAAAAGTTAAATGTTTTATTCATGAGTTCCGTGTTTTACCAAAATTGCTTCCTCAAAAACCAAGAGTGACCATTAAACAATTGATTTCGTGTTATTCTTACCCACAATTTTCTTTGCTTCATTAAGTGCTTCGGTTGCTCTATCTGTAAAAGTTGCATAATCATCATTCTTTTTAAATTCAGTTACTCCACAACAAACAGTTAACTGGTGATTTTTACCTTCAACAGAAATCAAATTCTTTTGGATTAACTTTCTTTTTCGTTCGGCTGCTTGTATTGCTTGACTTAAACTTGTTTCGTAAGCGACAACTAAAAATTCATCACCTCGATTGAAGAAACGAAAAGTTTCATCTGTTGCTCTTTTATCATTGCCTAAAAGCTCACCTAATTTCTTCAGTATTTGGTCTGCAACATTAAACCCGTAGAGAGTATTGAAATTTTTAAAATCATCAATGTCAATTAGAATCAGTGAAAGCGATTCAGATCGATTCTTTGCTTCTACAATTTTCAAATTCAAATACTCGATTAAAGCTTTATGATTTTTTAATCCTGTAAGTTCATCTGTATGGTTGTCGTTTAAAACTAAACGAATCTTTTTACGGAAATATCTGCTAACAAAAAAAGTTGTAAATGTTATCAGGGTGACTGCCGAAATGACGATGGTGTATGTTGTGAATTTGTGTTCTGTTAAAAAAAATGTCTTTACATACGGAATCCATTTTGTGGGTATCAGCAATATTAATGAAATGAAAAGACCCTTTAATATATCATAGATTCCCTTTGATAATGCATCATTTTTGAATTTATGAATCGATTCTTTAAAGTAATTTGCCATTTCTTCTTATTTAAATTACCGGAAACTTATCCCCAAACTGCTGTTTCCAAATGTTTAATGCTTTTTTACTGCTGTTCGTTTGCAAAGCATGCTCTGCCTCTTCTAACATATACCTAAACACCTCCTTGAATCTTGTTCGCTGATCAAAATCAAGTTTTAACAAATTGTCCTGCGGCGTTGCTGGATTCATGGCAACAGTATTTACAAAGCCACCACCAAAATTCTTCTCTATTGCTTTTGCCGTTTCGAAGAAAGCTCTGTCGTCACGACAATTTGGTCTATAATTCTCTACAACCCATACTGTCCATGCTATTCCACTTGGCATTTTTCTATTTCGTCTATTTGACCAGGACTTGAAATATTTTACAAGTCGAATTATTTGTCCGTTTTTATCCTTGCAATTCTCAAACCAATCGCATAATTCCTTAGGGTCACTTTCGATCCATCCATTTTTAGTTGCTAAAAATGGATGCTCATCATAAGGAGTTTTATAATAGACCGGAAGGTCTATATCAAAGTCGCCTTTGTATTTAACTCTAATACATTTATCGCGATGTTCACCTCTACTAGTAGTGTGACTTCTTACTGCTGCAAGTAAGTTTTTTTGTAAGCTAATCGGCTGAATATTTGGCTCCTCAAGAAAGTAAACACCTAAATCTACATCACAGGTGCCTTTTTTATCCATCACCATAGTACCCATTTTATATGAACCTTGTATATAAAACTTAGGTACAAGCAATTTCGCATGGACTTTGAAATGTTCTCGTATCCGATTTTCTAACGCATGACGTGAAGTAATAAGTATTTTCTTTTTAGCCAGACTAAGGGATATTGCCTGTTCGAACTTTAAAAACTGATTATGCAAATTTGCCATGTCGTTATATTTTATTTCGTCATCGCTAAACAGTTCTTTGTAAATCCGTCCACCGACTACCGGTTCCAAAACCCTTAATAATATTGGTGGCATTATTTTGAAATTCTATGTTTGCTTTTTCAGCAAGTTTTTCAAGTTTTGCTTTATCTGTTTCGTCCATTTCAATATTACAACTGTCGTCTAACAGAGTTTCAATCCTCATATAGGTGAAATTGTCTGGCTCTCTGCGGTCGATCCCATTTTTCATCAGGCTTATCAGGTTTTGGGTTTGTTGTGATTGCCCTTGCATAAAAACATCTATAAGGCGTTTCTTTCCATCTTCCATCATCCAATAGTGAATGCCATATTTTACTCGATGTTTTTTTCTCTTGTCTATACCAGCATCACAAAAACGCTGATGACCTGTTCCTATAGATAAAACTGCAATATCTTTCAAATTAATATTAAAGGCTTTTTGAGCTTCGATAATTCCGTTAAGTGTAGGGTTGTTTGCAAAAACACCACCGTCCACTTTATTCTGAAAAGGCTTTTCTAATCCGTTTAAATCTGTGTAGGAAGCAGAGTAAGGATCAAAATATGTTGGTGCGGCAGAAGTTGCTAATGCCGCCTGATAAGCTGGAATGTGAAAGTCTCTAACAAAGGCTGGGTGGTATTTACTTTTTAAGACCGAAGGCCTGCCCTCCATTAGATCATAAATAGGAATAGCAACATGTGTTTTACAGTGCTTTAGTCTTGGATCTTCGCCATCTTCACCATTGTGGTAAGCTTGGTATTTTCCTTTTATCAATTTTTCTAAGGCATCACGTTTGTGTGCTGCATATCTAAAGCGTTTCAAGAATCCTTTTTTGTTTCCAAAAATCACATCAGCATTTTCCAAATACAACTCATAAATCTCTTTCGCAGGAACACCCAAAGCCAATGCAATAGCCATAATCCCCCCAGTAGAAGTACCGCAGATTAAATCGAAATTTTGATACACCTGCCATTTTTCAACGCCTTTAGATTTGAGTTCTGCTTCATAGTTGGCTAAAAGCATTGCAGGAAAAACACCTCTGATTCCGCCACCGTCAATGGATAATATTTTGAATTTATTTTCTTCTTTATTCATGGCTATTTACTTTATCAATTATTGCGGAAGGCGAAAAAACGTATTGACCATTTTCAAACCAAACCATTAGATCCTGAATGAAAGTGTAACCTTCCTCTGTTTCATAATCCATGTGCAATACAACATATTCAGGCGGTTCATTTTTATAGCTTATTCCTAACCAAAAGGATTGTGTTGTATTCTGTTGGTTTATTGTTGTAGCCAAAATAGTAAAATCTTCTAAATGAGTATTTTGTGAAAATGATTTTAGTGTAGTCGTATGATTTGTATTTGTAAAATCAATTCTAATTTTCTTTTCATTTTGTAAATGGGTAATTGCAATGCCAATTATTGGCTTCTTCGATGCTTTATGTCTTTTTTCAGATTCTAATTGCATTTGTGTTAATTGCCCTGCAATTGTAGAAAGGCTGCTTACTTCTGCCTCTCTAGCTCTATCTCTTTTAAAGAGAACAACGAATGCAGCGATTGCACCAGGAATTGCTATCATTGCTGCAATAGCTTGAGCTATGTCTGTCCAAGTTGGTTCCATATTAATTGATTCTAATTTTTCCGGTTAATAACTGCTGCATCAAGCCCTTTTTCTTTTCTCTGAGTTTTTCAGCTTTTATTTTTAAAAGAGTTATTTCCTTATCTGCAACTTGCAAGACTTGAGCAATGGCTGTTTGTTCTTCATAGTCAGGAAATAGAAATTCTAATTTTATAAAATCGGATTTACTCATTACACGGTTTCTGCCTGCACCACCGGGTGAAATCATTTCAAGCATAAACTTCATTCTTGGTTGTAGAATAAAAAACCTAAAAAAGTCTGAGTGTCCTTTCCCTTCAATGAATGTATAAGTTGGGAAACGATGCGAAGCTAATGCACCATCATCTTCTGGGCGCACTATTGCAATAGCTTGTTCCCATGCAAAAGTTATATTGACAATCAAATCATTCGGGCGAACGGTATAAAAATTATCCATGCTATTTTTCTCAGGTTGTTCATCATGCTTTAGGAATGTACCCTTGCCGTGACTTCTTAAACCAATTCCTAAATATGGAATACTTGGCTTTGGCACTTCCCTTACAATTAATTTAATCAAGTTCTCCAATGGTTGTATTTTCCATCTTGAATTATCAAACCCTTTCAACCGTTTCTTCCCTGTAAGTAATTGCTGCATGAGCCATTTTTTTCGGAGTTCTTTTTGGGCAATAAGTTTTTCGGTGTTGTGTATGACGGCATCTGCCGTGCTTAGCACTTGGGATATGGCTTTTTGCTCAGAAAGGGGAGGGAGTGCAATTCTAACTTTTGAAAGATTTGTTTTTGAAACACCATAAACCGATGTCCCTGTTGCTATTCGTCTTAATTCTCTGATTACTTGTTGATGATTTAAAACATAAGTTCTGTAACCTAGAGCAATATTTTTTTCTATTGATCTAGCTGCGAAAGTGTGGAGTCCAGAAACTACTTTTGCTTCATTAATGTTTTTCAATTCAACACAATCGCAAACACCCTCATAGTCTTCTGATGCATCTGCAATAATTAAATCACCTTCTCGTAATGCTGGAAAATTTTCATCTTCAAAGCTATTTGGGTCAATTATTCCATCAAGTAAGTATGGTATTGTCTTTTCAATATCTAAATCGAGAATTTCATTTTCGTATGTCGCATGGATGTCGCCATAATGAATGTTTCTGATTTTATCACTTGTAGGTTCACTTGTTAGCAGTTCACGTGAAAATGAGAACGTTTTTAAGAAAGTAAAAACATTACCAAATTCAGGATTTGACCAATCATCTGGTATATCGGAATTGTAAAACGGTTTTCTCGTTTCTACAGATTTATTTTTTATTACTGCTTGCTTCATCTATAGTTTCTTTTTGTTTATTGGCTTGTTTTTCTGCTTCTGTTTCGTGGTGTATGCCTCCGCCATGCCATGTTCCAGTGCATACCCAAAGTTCATAGTGGCAAAGCCACTCGCAAGCCCACGGAATTATTGTTTTTGTGTAAAGCATACCAACATTCCATTCTACTCGATTTGGGTAATACAGACACAATCTCTGTTCAAGTGTAGAATAAACGTGTGGTAAATGCTTTTTGCCATCAGCCAAACCAAGCGGCTTAGGGTCAATCACATAAACTTTAATTCCATTATTTCTTACATACTGCATTTTTAATTTATAAGTACTGCTCAATGGTGATGGCGTAACCGAACACGTCCAAGTGATTGATTCTTCACGGAAGCGTTTGATTATACAATCGGGAAACATGCTTTTCAGTGTTCCTTCCTGTACAATTAATGATAATCTATTGTTCTTCTTTGCCATAGAAATTGTGATTCTTTACAGTAGTACCGGCAGTTCCAATCATTCCGGTTTTAGCAGCAATATTCAGACTTCCTCCCTCACGTTGTTTTCGCAAGTTTTCACCGTAATTGCTAAATGCTTTGGTGACTGCATCTTTACCAAATGGCTTCACCATAGATTCGTTGATGAATTGTAAGCCCTTTCCGCTTTGCCCAATTATGTTGTTCAAGTCTTTCTTTGCTTCACTTAGCCAGTGGAAAAAATTCCTTTCACGTTGTGGATATTCCTGCCATTTATCAGCAAAATTTTCTTCATCGTTTACAGGGTTTGAAATCCACTTTATCACTTTACCATGGTCGTCCGACCAACGTTCTTCAATGTAGTTTTCCATCTCATTTACTACATTTATTAATGCTTCGATAATGTCTGTTTCTTTATTGTAGGCTTTTGAAGCTAAAGTGGTAATGATGATTGATATTGGCTTATGTTCATGGCCATTAAAGAGCATGTCTCTGTGACGCTTAAGAATTTGAACTACACGTTGCAATGGTAATTTTTCTTTTTTATATTTCGGGACTGGAGCAATTGATTCGTTGAGGGAAAATGCTTTCCTGAAATCAAGAGTAGCTTGCTGAAAAAACCAACGACCATAACCAAATGGATTGCTTTTCAGCCATTCCAAATGATTTTTTTCCCATTCGTAGTTGTCTGTTTGATTATCAGTAATGCGAATCCCTAATTTCTCAATGTCTTTAAGTTCAATTTCTGAAAAGGCTTTTTCCAAAATCATTCGATATCCTTTATCAACAATTGAAGGAAGAATATCCAAATGATAGTTGGCTGCATCTGAATAAACCAGAGTCCAACAACGTCTGCCTTCATCATCAAGCATCTTTTTGTAAGTGTCGTGGTCTTTCAAGCGGTCACCAACCTTGTGCTTTAAATCTTCTTGTGTCCATTCAGGATTTTTACCTTTTAGTTGGCATACAAGGTCAATATCCAAATCGTCTTTATCATTGATCGGCTTCACCATTGTGCCCAGCATGAATGAACCTTGCGGTAAAATTTCAGGTGAATAGGGTGCAAGTGTTGAGTCGTCTTTTGCAAGCCATGTTCCTACCGCTTCGTAACTTCTTACGGCTGCATCATATTGTGTTTCTGATATGTCAAGCGATTTGCCTAACTCTTCAAGAATGTCACTGAATTGTTGTTTTTGTTCTTTTGTAAGCATATTTAAATAGCATTTAATTGTTTAAGATATATGTCCATTTCAGCCTGCACCTTTTTTAATTCATCTTCCAGCTTTTCAATCTCCTTCTGTACCGCAGCAATATCCACTTCAGCTTCTTCTTCAAAAGTGTCCACATAACGGGGGATGTTCAGGTTAAAATCGTTTTCCTGTATTTCTTCAAAGGTGGCTACATAGCTGTATTTTTCTATTACCACACCAGGCTGTAGTTTACCGGCTGCAAAATCAGCATAGGTGTTTACAATTTGCTCTATATCGCTTGCCCGTAACTTGTTTTGGTTTTTGGCACTTTCGTAGTGTTTGCTGGCATCAATAAATAAGAAGTTTTTGTTCTCGACTCCGCTCGAACTGACAGTTTTTTGCTTGTTAAAAATCAAAATAGCTGCCGGAATGCCGGTGCCAAAAAACAGGTTAGCAGGTAAGCCAATTACTGCTTCCAGCAGGTTTTCTTCAATGGTGCGTTGGCGTATGCGGCCTTCGCTGCTGCCCCGGAACAATACGCCATGAGGCACTACAACACCTGCTTTGCCGTGTTCATTTAGTGTTTCTATCATGTGGCTGATAAATGCCCAGTCGCCTTTGCTTTTGGGTGGTACACCTCTCCAAAAACGGTTGTATTTATCGGTTTCAGGGTCGTAGCTGATGGTGGTTTTGTCGCCTTCTTTGTCTTCTACCTTTCCCCATTTGTCTAATGAGAATGGCGGATTGGCTACCACAGTATCAAACTTCATTAAAGTGTCGCCTTCTTTTAGTTTAGGGTTGCGAATGGTATCGCCCCAGCGAATGGTGGCGTTGTCGAAGCCATGCAAAAACATGTTCATTACTGCCAAAGCCCAGGTGCTGCCGTTGGCTTCCTGCCCATACAAAGAAAAATTATCAGAACCCACCTCCTGCCCTGCTTTAATTAACAGTGAAGCAGAACCACAAGTAGGGTCGCAAATACGGGAGCCCGGTTTTGATTGTGTAAGCTTTGCCAAGAGAGTAGATACTTCGCTTGGTGTATAAAACTCGCCAGCTTTTTTACCGGCATCACTTGCAAAGTTTGAGATAAGGTATTCGTAAGCCCCACCAATGATGTCGTTTCCCTTTAAATACGAAGGACGCAGATTCAAATTCTCTTTGTTAAAGTCCAACAGCAAATTTTTCAGGCGGGTATTTTTATCTTTTGGTTCGCCCAGTTTGCTTGTGTTAAAGTCGATGTTCTGAAAAATACCTGCACCATCTTCGCTGTATAGTTTTTCACGGTTGGCTTCTTCCAAATCTGTCAAAGCAATATTGATGAGTTCGCCAATGTTGGCTTCATTCCGTGATTCATAAAGAAATTTGAAGTGGCTTTGAGGTGGAACCACAAATCGTTCATGTTGCATGGCACGTTTGGCACGTTCCTCATCTCCATTGTATTTTTCCAGGTAGCTTTCCATTTTATCGTCATGCACATCGCTGAGATATTTCAGGAACAGCATGGTAAGCACATAGTCTTTGTAAACGCTTGGGTCAATGCTGCCTCTGAAGGTGTCGCAAGCTTTCCAAACTGCATCGTTGATGTCTTTCTGAGTTATTTTAGCCATCATATTTATTTTATTGCGTTGATTATTTGTTGTTGAATTTGTTTTTCGCGTAGTGTTTCAATTTTCTGTTTCAATGCCTTTTCCTTGTTTCGGAGTTTAATGATTTGCAGAATTGTATTCTGTTTTTCGATTTCCGGAACAATTATTTCCAATCCTTCCAATACAATTTTTGAAATAGAGGCGATGGAAGTGCCAATAGCTTGAGCTTTAATGGTTGCTTGTATTGAAGGGCTGTTAAGAAGCCATGCAAGATATTCCGGCATTACATTTTTGTCTGTTATCCTCATTACAAAAAAAGAAGTAGAAGCAACAGCCGGTTTGTTGTGATTCTCATAAACGGCTGCAAAGTTTTTCGCTCCTTTGGCAGCAAACAGCACATCACCATCCTTTAGCAAATGCTTTTCAGAAATACCCTCAACCGCTAAGTCTGGGTGAAGTAAAGCATGTAATTGTCCGTATTCGTCAAAGTGCTTCGACTGCAAATACACAACTTCTCCAGCGCCAGAAGGCTTTGCAAAGAGTCCGGTTTGCATGTTTGTGATATCTTTTATTAGTTTTTTCAAATTTATTTCTTTGTAATGACGCTACAAAAGTAAGCATATTTTTCCAGATTCCAAACTTTATTTAAAATTAATTTTAAGTATGGCTTCTACAAAGTGTTTGTTTTTATTCTCGTTATCTTAGCTGCGTAAGATGAAAGTGGCACTTTTGTTTACAAAAGTGATGATTTGCGATCAGTTCATCGCATCAAATATAACAAGTTTTTAAATATCCAAGTCGCACAAGCATTTTCAATTTTTTAAACACCATTTAAATACCTTTTAAAAGCCATTTCAAATCCGGTACAACCATAACATTATATATAGACAGCATTTTTTTTGGTTCTACCCGGCAGTTTCCTCGCTACACACTACCGCACATACGGGTTCAAAAACCGGGGGTAAGTGCAGAGGCTGGGAAAGGTTGTTATATGCGTAGTGCGACCGTTTAGGGAGCATTATCGCAAATACATTGCTCTGCGTTCGTATTTTTACCAGGGTCCATTCTTTGTAATGTTCAGAAATTTGCCGTTTTCCAATCGGTATGCACCGCCAAAGCCTAAAAACCATAGTCTATCAATTTGGTCTCTGTAGATTTGATAAACTACTGGTCCCTTGTTGTCTTCGGGTTTTTCGAATTCTATTATCTCTTTGCCATCATAGATATGCAGATAATGCTGATTGAAGACAAAATATAATTTACCATTTTTGTCTTCCGACATACTCCCAATCCCCTTACCAACTTCTGTTACTTGTTCTGTTATATTTTCTAACCGATCTCCAACCAGTTTGTATAATGCCTCTTTAGTTGAAATCCAGTAACCTCCATTTTCGCTTTCAATGATTTCGTTTATAAAGTTGGTTTTAATTCCATATTTTTCAGAGGCATTATGAAGAATGTTGTCTTTTAATCTAAAAAGTCCTGCATTGGTACAAAACCAGATATTTCCTTTACTGTCTTCCATAATGCAATGCACCATCTTAGTGCTTGAAACACCGAGTGTTGTGTCACGAATTCCTTCGGGTAATTCGAAAGTTGTAAATACAACTCCATCAAATTTGCATAAACCTCCTATTGTCCCAATCCAAATATTACCATTGGTATCCGATTCAATATTCCAAACATCATTATTCAATAAACCATCTGATTCATAATAATTCTTCACTATTTCTCCATCATAACTACTGAGACCATCGGTATGCCCGAACCAGATTTTTCCATCTTTACCTTCTGTAATATCGTGTATTGTTACACGTCCACCTGTTTCACTTTTTATACCATCAATTTTACTCAACGTGTTATTGGAAAGTCTAAAAGCCCCACTCTGCGCTCCAAACCAAATAATACCTTTGCTATCCTGGAACATCATTCTTACAACCTGACTTATCTGCTCATTTGCTGGATTATTTTCAAAAAATGAACTTTGAGTTGCAACTGCATGCACTAGTAATAAATCACCCCTTGTTTTGTTCCTGTTTTCTTGTCCAGTGCATGAAAATACCAGAACGGAAAGAGATGTAATAATTAATGATCTTACTCCAAAAAATGATATTCTTTCTTTATTCATAGTTTTTCATTTTTTTATGACGCAGAACTCGCATACAACTCCACAAACTTAATACTTTCTAACTTCAAAATTCCCATCCTGATCATTTTTCTTAAGCCTGTCAACAAATAATAAAAGGTTTGCAGTTGAGCGCATGTTGGTATTAAAAACTGCCGGTAAGTGCAGAGGCTGGGAAAGAATGCGGTTCAACGGCTGACGCTATGGCAAGTGCGGGATTAGATTGTTACTCAACTGTCTGCCAGCACAAATGTATATAAAGATTCCAAATGTTTCAACGATCACGCATTTGCTATAGCATTTATTAGCGGTTCATTGGTTTATGTTTTATGCTTTTTTAAAATTAAATTGATAAATATTTTAATCTTTCACACAACGGACAGAAAAGCCATCCTCCTTAAACCAAATATATGGCGTAACTGTTTCATCCGGATCTATAGAG
>WSXX01000061.1 GCA_009773515.1 Bacteroidota bacterium | reverse complement strand
TTTGCGCTCAGCTCCATAATCGCTGCGTTCAGGTCTGCCACATCAGGGTCTTTTGAAATGTTGAGCGCTTTCGCTGCATCAACGGACAATGTGATTTTTTCCACGTTTGGAAGTTTTTTTGGGTTTAACATTCGCTCAACTGAGAGCTTGATTTCTTCTGCCTTTAAAATTGTACTGTGGTCTGAAGCATAAAGGCGCAAAGCTGCCTTGTTGGAAGGAACGCCGACGGGACTTGCCTCAAGTAGCTCCCACTTGACCACTAAAGGAAAAAATCCGATACCAGGTATATCGCGCATTTCAACATCCTCGATAAAAATACCCATCGAGGCGCCTACGACAAACCCGCGATCAACCTTTCCGGCAATCTTTGCCGCGTCCGGATCTTCCATGTCGAATTCTGGCTCAGCTTGCAAAGTACTGCCGACAACGGTAAGATTTTTCCATCTGCCAATCACGTTCATCGCACTTGTATCCTGGTGCGAATCGAGCATAACCGGGTTTTTCCTGAACCGGTCAAAATTGCCTCCGCTGTTTAAAATTGCGAACCCGTGAGCGGTCAGTATGGATTCATCATTCAGTACAAAAGCGGGCATAAGATTTCATTTGTGAGCTGCAAACTTACCTCGCGCGACAGAGCTCTCCAAGTAACCGTATAGCTTTTAGATACAACTATATAGATATTGAAAGGTGGCTATTGTTTTAATTCAACTTCGTTGAATTTTGCAATCCTCAATACCATGAAAATGACAGCCAAAGCAAAGAATGTAAAGCCCCGCGACCCGGAGAAATACGAGTACGCATACCTTTTATTTATGCAGAACGTGGCTCAGGTTGACATTTGCAATCGCGTGCGGGTATCGGCTCCAACGCTTCAGGGCTGGAAGGAGTCCGGAGGCTGGGAGGAGAAACGGGCCAGCCGGACAATCAGCATCGATGACCTGGTGCAAAAGTCGCTCCGGATGATCAGCGATATGCTTGATAACAAGGAGACCTTCAGCGCCGATTCATTTGCAAAAGCCGTGAGCCAGCTGAAAACCCTCAAGACTCACAACACCGTTGATGACGACATCAACACCTTTATGGACTTTCAGGACTACCTGATTCGCGACCGGGTCAACAATAAGGAGATTACCAACGATCTGATCAAACTGATCACCAGGCTTCAGGATAACTTCATTCAATACCGTCTAGGCAATGGCAAACTACGGAAGTAACAAGGAGCTATGGAACCGCTGGGTTGACCGTGTTCAGTGGATCAACTCCAAGGATTTCAGCTTCCCGGAAAGCGAACAGGATAAAGCCCTGAGAGTTGAACGCGCCCGGCGTGATTACCAGTTTTTTGTTGATACCTATTTCCCGCACCTGGCAACCAAGAAATGCGGCAAGTTCCATCTTGATGCCGCCGATTATTTACTCAAGCATGAGGATACCAGGGCACTATTCGAGTGGGCTCGCGGGCATGCAAAAAGTACCCATATCAGTTTACTGATCCCACTCTGGCTTAAAATTCAGCAGCCAAGAAAGCTCAATGTAATGGTACTGGTGAGCAAGTCGGAAGATATGGCTGTAAGGCTACTTTCTGACCTTCAGGCCGAACTTCAGTATAACGGCGCATTTACAAAAGACTTCGGGAAACAGGTTAAATCCGGAAGCTGGACTGAAGGTGAATTCCATACATCAGACGGGTGCCTTTTCGTTGCATTGGGGCGCAAGCAAAGTCCTCGTGGACTCAAAGACAGAGGAAAGCGTCCAGACTATATAGCCGTCGATGATATCGATGATGACGAATTAATCCTCAATCCAAAACGCGTTGGCGACGCCCTTGAGTGGATGTTGACCGCGCTGGCCGGAACAATGGCTATGGGCCGAGGACGGTTTGTGATGGTGGGTAACCGGATAGGAAAGGATAGCATCCTAAGTCGCTATGCCGAAAGGCCAGGAATATTTCATACGACTGTAAATGCCCTGGATAAAAAAGGCCGTCCAAGTTGGCACGAAAACTATACTCCGGATGAAATTAAAAAGATGCGCGAATTTATTGGGGAGCGCAGGTTTCAGAAAGAGTATATGAACAATCCAATTAATGAGGGCACCGTTTTCCAGCGTAAACATATCCGCTTCGGTAAGATGCTTGACCTGAAGCTATATAAAACGCTGGTGGCTTATACCGACCCGTCCTTTAAAAACTCCACAACCGCAGACTATAAGGCAACAATGCTGATCGGTAAAACGCCAACCGGCGAATTCCACGTGCTGAAGGCTTATGCGGATCAGACCTCCGTAACCAATATGGTGGCCTGGCATTACCTGATCAGTGATTATGTTGCCGGAAAAGTACCTATCATGTACTTTATGGAGGCTAACTTCATGCAGGATCTTCTGCTTGACGAATTCCGGACTGTGGGCAATATAACCGGGCACCAGATACCCGTTAGGGGCGATCAGCGGGCAAAGCCTGATAAGTTTGCCAGGATAGAGGCCATGAGTCCACTTTTTGAACGTGGGCTTGTGCTGCTGAACGAACAGGAAAAAGACAGCCCAGGAATGAAAACACTCATTGACCAGCTGTTGATGTTTGAAAAAGGTAGTAAGACAAACGACGACGCCCCGGATGCTCTTGAAGGTGGCATCTGGATGTTGAGTAAAAGGACCAGGGCCTATGGCGCAGAATTCAAAATGGGTAGGAGAGAATCACGTAAATATTAACCAATGAACCTAAAACGACTTTTAACTATAATTATAATCCCGTTTAAATATGGGCTACTTCTGTTGTATAAATCCTTTTTTACCTACCTACTCGAGAGAAAGGTAAAGAAAGCAAATCGGCTGGCGAAAGAGGAAAACCGACGTTACATTGTAACGATGATGTGGGGCCGCCCAAGGCTTTATCAGAAGCAGGCTTTAAAGGAGGCCATCAAGCGACGTAAGTTTAAAAAGGGGGTCACCATTCAGGATATTGAAAAGAATGCTTACTACATAACCAAATAGCTATGTATCTGACAACAGAAGAACTTAAGTCGGTGGCTTATCAGTATCAGCTGAGCGAGATAACCGAGGACGACAACTCAATTTGTGAAATGGCAATCAACTCGGCGATTGAGCAGGTGAAAAGTTATCTTACACCGGGCGACACAAAACGCTATTCTGATGGCCGGCCCCGCTATGACGTTGAAACCATATTTGCACAGGTTGGTGATGCGCGCAGCCCGCTCCTGCTGGAGCTCATAAAATCTGTCGCCCTGTTTTACATTATGCGGCTGGCTAATGTTGACATTATCAACCAAAAGGCACAGGACGCCTACGACCGTGCAATTGACTATCTGGAGAAAGTTGCCGCCGTTGGTAAGTACTCAGATGCGCCTCCGCTGAAATTGTCGCTCCCCTTGTTACCGTCACCAGATATCGAATCAGATGCCTCCCTGGCTTTCAGATCAGGAAGCCGCGAAAAATTTAACCACGACTTTTAACCATGAGCAAAAGAAAGCGCGCGAACCTCAAACAGCAGGCGCCTATACCTACTGTTAAAAAACGTACTGAAGGGTATGTAAACAGCATAGCCCCGAAGGCCACAGCCATTACCCGGCAGGATATTGCCAAGTGGACGGCTGCCCGCCGGCAGGCAGAAAATGTTGACAACCCGAAGCGGATATTACTTCAAAAGCTTTACAAGGATATCCGGCTTGACGCATTGCTCACCTCACTTATCGAGGGCAGGAAGATGATCAGCCAGTCGGCACCTTTCAAAATCTTTTCAGGCGACACAGAGGACGAAGCAACAACAGCTCTACTTAAATCATTGCCTTGGGTACAAACCATGAATGGCGAGATTTTTGAGACCCGGTTAAGTGGCACGGCGCTGATAGAATTTGTTACCGACAAGCTAGGCAACCTTAAGCCTGTACTGATCCCAAAAACAAATGTGATCCCAGAAAAGGGCATTTTACTTTTTGATGAAACAAGTACCCAGGGAGTTGATTTCCGCAATGCGAAAGAGTATGGTAGCTGGCTGATCGAAATTGGCGAAATTAACGATTTTGGATTGCTTAATAAAGCGGTGCCTCATGTGCTATTCAAACGCTTTGCCCAGTCATGCTGGAGCGAGCTATGCGAGATTTACGGCATACCTCCCCGGTTTATCAAGACAAATACACAGGATCCGGTTATGCTCCAGAGGGCTGAGACTATGATGCGAGATATGGGTGCGGCTGCCTGGTTTGTAATTGACGATACTGAGGAGTTTGAATTTGCAAAGGGTGCGGATACAAATGGCGATGTTTATAACAACCTGATCCGCTTATGCAATAATGAGAATTCAATGTTATTGCACGGGGCCGTCATTGGTCAGGATACCAAAAACGGGAACGAGAGTAAGGAGAAGGTTTCGATTGGCCAACTTATGCAGCTTGCCGATTCCGATAAGCGCTATATAGAGGGCTACTGGAATACGGTAATACTCCCGGCTCTTTTTAAGATTGGTTTCCTTCCGGATGGGCTCAGGTATGAATACGATCCGCAGGAAGACACTGGAGAGCTTTATACCCGGACAATTGGATTCTTACAATTCATGGATGTTGACCCGGAGTGGGTAAAACAAAAGTTCGGCATTGAAGTAACCGGAATTAAAGTGACAGCAGCTCCAGGGGGAACCGGAAATTTTCAAAAGGCTCCGAAAGATTAAGCGCACAGCTGTCGGGGCTCTATAATCAACCGTGCGATTGCTGCGGCGGCATGGTTACCCTTGCCGCTCCGGACAAAAAAAATACCTTTTCAAAATCTGTTTTTAATCAGGCTGTTAAGCACCTGCATACTTCCGGATCCTACAATCCTGGTATGCTGGTCGAGCCCCCTTTTTTAGCAGTAATAGAAGAGACCAACCGGGTGCTTGGCAACGCTCTGGATGAAGGTATACTGGATAACAGCCCCTCGGAAGAGATGGTTAGCAAGCTGCGCGATGATGTGTTCCTTTTCTCAGCTCTTAAGACACATGCTCAGCTGAAGGAAGCATCTGAATTATTGCTGAACCCGGATGGAACAGTAAAGATGTTCAGCGCTTTTAAACAAGACGTTTTAAGCGTGTATAAGACCTATAACCAGGATCACCTGGAGGTAGAATACATTTTCGCTGTTTCGAGCGCAGAAACAGCCGCGCAATGGCACCAGTGGCAACAAGACGGCGACAGGTACAACCTGCAATTGAGAACCGCCGGCGATAACAAGGTGCGCGATACGCATGCTGTTCTCAACCTCACGACACTCCCTGACGACGATCCATTCTGGAATCTGTACATTACCCCTCTCGGATGGCGCTGCCGGTGCCGTACCATTCAGGTGCGCAAAAATAAATACCCGGTGTCCGACTCCGGAGAGGCAATAAAGAAAGGTGAGCAGGCAACAACCAGGCTTGATAAAAATGGCAACAACCGGGATGAGATATTCAGGTTTAATCCCGGAAAGCAAAAGGTAATATTTCCGCCAAAGCATCCTTACTATAACGCTTCAGCAATCGTAAAGCCAGTTTTAGCAAACGCAAAATCTAAGCCTAAAATAAAAGAGGATCCAAAGCCGAAGCCGCAAAATTCATTGATAGGTCAAGAGGTAAAGACCTTAGATGATCTGAACGAGGTAATGCGGGCTTATGACAAACTGAAGCCGGGCACATTTGCAAGAGGGTTTAATAGCCTGGACGTAACTCGCCGCAGAAATGTTAATGGTCAGACCGACCGGAGGGGTAATATCAGCCTTTCCAGGGATAGGATAAAGAATGTTATGGGCGCAATGAATAACATCAGAGCCGGGAAACAAACTACCTTCGACCAGGAAGACTCAATGGCAACTCTCTGGCATGAAATAGTACATAATCGTAATAGTGGACCTCCCGCATATACCAAATTGCAAACCGCAAGAATGGAGCTGGCAAATGAGTTTGTAGCCCGGAAAACACTCTCCCAATTTTTTAAGGACCTCGGCGGGGAATTGCAAAATACGGAATTCGTTAATAACCGGAGGTCAACCGGATATAACTCTTGGGTTGTTAAGTATGACAAATTAATTTCCTTGTCAAAAGCTGACTTAAACAATGTGCTTACTGAGGTTCAACAGCACCTTTTCAATAGTTCATACGCTGATCAGACCACTGGTCTTGTCAACGCAATCAGTAATAATTCAAAACTAAGTAAATCCGAAGTTGAAAAAGCCGTTATAATGTGCACCACCGACGGTATGCCGGTTGACAAATTTGAAGAGTGGTTAAAGAATAATATTATTGGAGGGGAAAACTAATGAATTGCTATTCGTTAAAAACGGAATTCAATTCAACCTCAAAAAGCTTGTTAAGCCTTTTTAGAAGCGCTTCATCTTTGGTATATTCAGCATATGCAATCATACTCAGTATCCTGTCAACCTCAGACCACCTTTGCGAATCCTCTTTGGTAAAAAACTCATTATCCATAGCTTTCCTGATCAACTCTAGGTCGTCAGTGAAGCTCAGGATACTGGCTTTCTTTAGTTCGTCGTTGGTGAATTTTTTCATAAGGGTCAAATATACAACCGTTTTGAACGAATTTGACAAATACATTAAAAAAAAGTTACATGGCTAATCAGTTTTATAAAAATATAGTATCTGATTTAAGGGTAGAGTTGCTGGATGAGTTTGATCAGAACTTCACCCGTAAGGCTTTTTTTGATTCTGCCTGGCCAGAGGTTAAGATGCCGGTCAAACGTGGTACACTCATGATGAGATCCGGAGCCCTCAGGCGTAGTGTACGTGCGCGTAATATTCCTAATGGTGTGGGCTTCTCAAGCTCCATGCCATATGCAAAGCTTCAGAATGAGGGCGGCAAGATAAAGATCACTGCTAAAATGAAAAGCTTTTTCTGGGCCATGTATTATAAAACATCCGGCAAAAAAAGTAAGTCCTTAGGCGCAGAATCTAATCATTGGAAAGCTCTTGCATTAAAAAAAGTTGGCAGTGTACTCACTATCCGGCAGCGGCAGTTTATTGGCCATCACCCGCAGGTCGATATAATAGTAAAACGGGTTGTTGATAACGGATTTCAGGAGTTTAATAATGAACTTAAAAAAACATTTAAACCATGATCAATGACATTTTAACGGCCATTGCCAAAAGGCTTGGCGCCCAGGTACCAGAGCTGAAGTATATCGATGAGGATTGGGGACAGCTTGATTCCTACAGCGATAATCCACCCACAAAATTTCCGTGCGCTCTCCTCGAAATGCAGTCCGCCCAATGGCGCAACCAGGGAAACAAAACTCAGGACGGTACAATAAATATCAGCATCAGGATTGCTTCTCTCAGGTTATCCAACACAAACCCTAAAGCTCCGGAGCCACAAAGACTACTCGCTGCTAATATTTGGGTTGTGCTTGAGAATACATAGCTCTCGAAAAATTAAACGCGACGACGGTATCAGAGAGTTTGAAATGGTATTCACAACAGTGTATGTAGATCATAGCGCCGAAACGCCACCGGTAATGCTTGCGAATGTGCCACGGGTAGTGGCAATAAACGAATAAAAAAAAGCCACCCGTATCGGTGGCTTTTTCATTCAGCGTATTTAATGTCATTTAAAAAGTTCAAGCTGCTCAGATTTGCTCTCTATTGCTTTCAGCTCGCGATCGATCGGAGTGCTGAGATAGTTATAAAGAGTGCCTATACTCATAGGATAATAGGGTTCTATGTATTTACGAAATACTCCCACCGTGGTGTTACTTTCGTCTTTGTGCTTTAGGTAAATGTCCACAACAATCTGCATTCTAAGCAGGGTATTTTTGTTATATTTATGAGGGGCTTTTTTGGGCATATTAATTGATTTGCTTATCAATAACAGAACCTTCAGATTTCAAAGTTTCAATTTTTAAAGCTACACTACGAAGCATAGATTGAACATAAATCCTAAGATTGACTGGATTTATTGGAATGGAATTAGTTGTAAATTTATTACCATCATGCATGAGCTCTACAGCAATTAAATGACTGTCATCAGGCTTGATATAAGGGTGATGTTCGAAGTCGTCAATGGTTATTCTCTTCCTAAGAAGTCTATATTTCTTTATCTTCATTTTCAAGTCCATATCAGACGGTCTGTTTGTCGATTTCCTGAATAATGTGATTTATAGTCATCAACTCGTAACTTGAGGGAAAAAGTTTATAGTCTCGGAGCGCTTCTATCAGAGCATTAGCCTGGGCAATGTCGAGGCTTAAGGTTATTGAAGGCCGTAGATTAAATATGGCCTTTTGAACCTTACTGGTATGTAGACGGTAAACCTGCAAATAATGAGCCTCATCAGTCAAATGACCATTTGCCGGTGTGAAGTTAAGCCATACGGATAAAAGCATGTCTAACGCCTTAAATTGGCTGTCTGAGAGCTTTATTTTGATTTTCCGTAGCAGTCTACCGATCTCGGCCTGTTTTGAGCTAATTTGGGCCAGCGATGGTTTGAATCCGGTGTGTTGGATTAGGTCTTTCATTATTTTGATACCTTTCTCAGCTTTGACTCAAGCATTTTAATAACTGTTAACCGTTTCGCTGTTCTTTTCTCATCGCTGATCGCGTCGGTTAAATCAACAATGTAGCTCTTATCGCCTGGCCTGATAAAATTTAACCGGCACCTGATATCATCAACTGATCCTTCTTTGTTTATGAGTCCCATTTCTCTTACCCTTCCTTGATATGTTCCACAACTCCGTTTGCGTCAGGCTTGCCCCATTTGCGAGCCTTGTTAATCTCAAGCTTTTGTTTTGTAAAGGCAATCAGTGTTTTTGCATCAAGCCCAAAATGATATGCGGAGTCAAGCAGTAACATGAAGCAGTCGGCATATTCCATAAAAGCAGCTTTACAAGCCTCTTCTGAACCTTTATACCCGATTAATTTGATGCTAACGTTCTGAAACCTTTCTACAGCCTCAATTAGTTCATTCACCTCTTTTTTTAAATGATGTAAAATCCCCGTGTTCCGCTGCCCTTCACCAAAGGTTGCATCGCTCCAGGATGCAATATCTTTCATTAAAACCTGGAGAGGTTTATGCCCGTCATCCATAAGAAATTCACGCATTACATGTACAAGATCAACTTTTTTCAACCTCATGAGATCATTTCTCCAGCCTTTCCCGAAAGGCTCGTCTTCGTAGTGCCTTTGTGCTCCTTGCCATCTGGAGTCAAATTCGTCCGCCGTTTCTTTCGTCATTGGCCTGACTTTAATGCCGAGCTTCAGGGCGAGCTCTATTTCATTTGCCATTCCATTGCTTATACGATCGCCGTAAAGACGCATCTCATCAATGAAGCCCTTTTTTAATAAGGCAGTATCATTTTTAATACCCCGATACCGTTCGATGGGATCATTATCATCAAGGCAAAAACAATCAAAGTAGTAATTTGCAAACGGCACTACATTTATCTCCGAGAGATTGATATTACGCCCTATTTCCTGAATTCTTATGAGGTTGCCGGCAACGTCTCCGGCGATTGGATGTGCTATGTAAACTACTTTCATTTTTCATCTGCTTTTAAAGTGTGAACTTCACCCCTGGTGCTCTCAACCAGCTCCTTAATTTCATCATCGGTAAGGTTGTAGTCATTATCCCGCATCCATTTGCAAAAACGGTCATGGTAAGCGTCAAAAGCCTCAACCGGGTACATGATCGCAAACGTATCAAACGCTGCATCATCGCCGCCAGCGAAGTGTATTTTAATTCCTGACATCAGGATCCTCCTCCCTTTGACATCTTATTGTGTCAACATGTGTCGAGTCACGGTAAATAATGCCCCACTTAGATCCTTTTTTTGTGGGTTTTTGTTCATCATCTTTTACGCACCCGGCCACCAGGGCGAGGGCAAATAACAGGGCAATCAGTTTTGTTTTCATAGTTTGTTTTTTAATGTTTATTATTATCTGGAAAGTAGAACCCAACAGGTGGGAATAATGAAGTCAAACATTTCATATTTGTACCTCATTTTTGAGCCTGGACCGATTGTCGTCTCATGCTCGTCAATTTCGTATAACTGAACCAACGCTCCGTGTGGAACACCAACAATACCTTGTGTTAACATCTGTTCTTTAGTGGCGATTACAATACCATTCAGGCGTTTACTTGTTTTTGAAGTCATAGTGATAAATTATTGCATCCAGCTGAGACAGCCTTCAGTTTTGCAATGTCCGTGAACATGGCCGTTTGATTTTGCGCGGGCATAACGTAACTGGCCGCCACATTGCGGACACTCAATAACCCCTCTGTTTTCAGCCTTACCAGCAATTATTTCTAAGGCTTTTATAAGTGATTTATAAGCCTCGGTTAATTGTTCCATAACTCCGAGTTTAAGTAGGTTTCAGCGTACATTTTAGCGACCCCTGGCTGCATCCTTGACTCATAAATATGAATGAAGTAATAGGCCCGGTTCCGCTCAGATTGAGACATGCGATTCCACCTTGCCAATGCCGCCTTTTTCTTACTGTTTAAAGGCGCGTTATACCGTTTCCAGAACAATTCAAATGTGATATCAAGCTTCACCTCTTCAAATTTTGCATCAGGGCTTTTTTCAAGCATGTTTTTTACCTCTGAAAGCTCCCTTGGGAGGTGCCGGAGCAAGTATACCTGCTGTTTTTCACTTAGAGTAGCCTCCTTCGCATCGTAGCTCAAAAGAAGGCCAACGTCATTGAACTGAAATAATACTTCACCAGTGAAATGTGGGCTTGTTAATGAGTAAGTTTTCATGTCAGAAAAGTATTACCAATATGACTATGACAATTTCAATAGCCAGGACGACCAGGAATGTCCGACCGAAAGTGTAACGCCGTGACATAACTCAGATGCTTGAAAAGTTAAGGTCTATGTTCTGAAACTCTCCGGTTTCATCTTTCAGCCACACACGGTAATAAGTGCGGCTGT
>WSXX01000006.1 GCA_009773515.1 Bacteroidota bacterium | reverse complement strand
CTTCGCCGCCAACTGATCCTCCTCCCCCCAACCTGACATGGCAGGCCGTCATTCCGCAGCGAAGCAAGGAACCTCAAAGAAACAAAATGATGGGAAGGTTTTATTATTTAGATCATAAGCAAGCGGTAAATGTAAATCATAAGATGGACAAATTTAAAGAGCAACGGCAGGTTCCTCGCTTTACTGAAAATGACGGTCAAGAAGTGAAGAGGCAGGTTCCTCGCTACGCTTCGGAATGACAATACGCAGCCGCCAACTGATCCTCATCTCCCCAACCTGACATGGCAGGCCGTCATTCTGCAGCGAAGCAAGGAACCTCAAGGAAACAAAATGATGGGAAGGTATTATTATTTAGATCATCAGCAAGCGGTAAATGTAAATCATAAGATGGACAAATTTAAAGAGCAAAGGCAGGTTCCTCGCTTTACTGAAAATGACGGTCAAGAAGTGAAGAAGCAGGTTCCTCGCTGCGCTGAAAATGACGGTCAAGAAGTGAAGAGGCAGGTTCCTCGCTGCGCTTCGGAATGACAATACGCACTTCGCCGCCAACTGATCCTCCTCCCCCCAACCTGACATGGCAGGCCGTCATTCCGCAGCGAAGCAAGGAACCTCAAAGAAACAAAATGATGGGAAGGTATTATTATTTAGATCATAAGCAAGCGGTAAATGTAAATCATAAGATGGACAAATTTAAAGAGCAACGGATGGTTTGGATATTGGAAAAGTTGGTAAATTTTAATGCCTTTCCCAAACCGTATCCAGCACAGTTCCATCTACCCATTTAACGATAGCAATCGGTTTATCAGTAAAAACAGGATTATCTGGAATACCGCAAATAGCTTCAGCTTCGGATTTCAGTTCTTCAATGGTTTTTATGGGAAGACTGCTGTTTTTAAGTTTTTCAATCAGATCGGTGCGAAGCGGGTTAATGGCGATTCCTCGTTCAGTAATCACAACATCTATTAATTCTCCGGGGCCACAAAGTGTGGTAACCTGATCGCGGATTACCGGGATTCTATCGCGGAAAAGCGGAACCGGAAGAATTGTGCAACGCGCGAACAGGCAATTCTGCCATCCGCCAATTCCATGAAGCAGCACGCCATCGGAGTGAGTCACCACATTGGCATTGAACTGAGTGTCAACTTCGGTTGCTCCCAATAGAACAACATCAAGCATAGAAGCAAAATTTCCTTTGCCATGATAATTGTAACTCGTAAACGGAGATGTTGCAATGTGATTGTTGTTTTCACGGATCGACCTCACACCTTCCAGGTCAAAGGTCTGTCCGTCAAGAATATAGTCGATCAGTCCATTCTCAAGCATTTCTACAAGATACTTGTTGCTTCCGCCCCGGGCAAAACGTGCTTTAATTCCTTTCTGTTGCATAATTTCTGAAAAGAAAATGGTAGTTGCCAGCGAGGTGCCTCCGGAGCCTGTCTGAAACGAAAATCCATCCCGGATAATTCCTGCTTCATCACAAAATTTTGCAGTAAGTTCTGCCAGCAACAATCTTTCAGGGCTTTTGGTAACAACGGTAGTTCCGGAAACTATTTTTTCAGGAATACCAATCTGATCGGTAACAACAACATAATCAACATAGTTTCCCTGAATTTGCCAGGGAACACAAGGGAAAGGAATGAGATTGTCGGTGATAACTATTATTTTATCAGCAAATTGTGAATCAGCCAATGCGAAGCCCAATGAGCCACACGCTGCTTTACCCCGGTCTCCGGTAGCATTGCCAAATTCGTCGGCAGCAGGAGCGGCGATGACAGCAATATCAATTTTGAGTTCGCCATCCTGAATGGCCTGATATCTGCCGCCGTGTGAACGCAAAATACCAATCCCTTGCATAAATCCGTCAGATGTTGCTCTGCCAAGCTCACCATTCATACTTCCTTCAATGTGGTGAATGGTGCCGTCCTTAAGAAATTCAATAAGAGGGATATGGCAATCAAATGAGGCTGAAGGCGCCCAAACGAGGTCTCTTAATCCAAGTTTATGAGCAATGCTGAATATTTGAACCGCAATCAGATCCCCATTGCGGAAATGATGATGTGTTGAAATTACACTGCCATTCCTGATACCTGACTTAATCAAGGCCTCCTCTAAGGAAATGACTACTTTATTTCCATCCAAAGGATAATCAGCACTGGATGATACCCGTGGTCCATGCCTTCTGATTTCGGGTTTATAACATCCAATGCCCTGAAACGGAATCTGCGGCTGTCCGTTAACAACAGCGGGGATTTTTCTGCCTATAGAGTTTATAAGAAATTGTTCTTCCATTTTCAGCTGTTTTTAAATTTTGCCCATTTGCTTTGCAAAGACCAATAGTTTTTGTGCACGTTTAACCACCGGAGGATCAATCATTTTTGAGCCCAGAGATGTTACGCCAAGTCCTTCAGCCTGGGCTTTATCAAAAGCATCTACAATTTTCAGGGCTTTATCAATTTCTTCTTTATCAGGAGAAAATCCTTCACGAATGGTTTTTATTTGTCCGGGATGAATGCAACCCATTCCATCAAAACCCATTTCTTTCGATTTACGTGCAGAAAGGAACAGTCCTTCTTTATCAGAGAAATCGGCAAAAACCGAGTCGTTGGGCTGGATTCCGGCTGCGCGGCAAGCATTTACCAACTGTGAACGTGCGAAGAGTGATTCGCTGCCCTGCATGGTGCGCTGAGCTCCAATGTCGGCCGTATAGTCTTCAAGACCAATGGCCATTGCCACAATATTTTCTGCGGCTGAAGCAATTTCGTAAGCACGGATTATGCCCAATGCACTTTCGATAATTGGCATCAGCCAGATTCTTGTTTTGCTGCCTGATTTTTCCTGAAGATCTGATAAAACTCTGTTTACCTGAAATACTTCTTCGGCAGATTCGCATTTTGGAATCAAAATCACATTCACATTCCATGGTACGATAAATTTCAAATCATCAAGGCCTTGCGGCAATTGATTGATTCTGACCATCTTTTCGGCACCGTAAAAATCAATATTTCTGAGGGCATTTCTTACCAGCAGCCGTGCTTCCTGCTTTTTCGATGGTGCAACCGAATCTTCAAGGTCGAGAATGATTCCATCTGGTTTGTAAATTCCGGCATTGATCATCAGGGCAGGGGAGTTGCCCGGCACATATAAGCGGCAAACGCGGAGTCTGTCTTTTTCAGTGATTATCTGATTTATAGGTAAGGCAGGTAAAAGATATTCTTTCTCCGTATCAATCAGGCACTTAATTGCTGCTTCGATACGGGCAGCAATAACGAAAGGAAGAGCACCGGAATCTTCAATGCTCAAATTTGCATTGATTATGTCGAAATGACTCAACACATCAAGTGCAAGTGATTTTATCTGATTGCCATACATTGTTTCAACCTTGCTTTTCAACTCAATGTGAATGCCTCCTGAGTCAGAGATTGAAAGGGTAACAAAACAGTCAGATCTGATGCCGGTTCCTTTATTGCCGGCAGTTGCAGTATTTTCCATAATTGAAAAATTACAGGTATTTAGAAATCATTTTTTCAGTTCATGAGGGCCCATTCGGGAATGGACCTGTCAATTCCCATGATCAGTTCAATCAATAAATATAACACAAAAGGCAGAATGACAAGGCTGATAATTTTAAGTCCGGCACCAGCGCGGGCCATTTCCTGTATGGTAATTCTGTTGCTGCCGAAGACAACGGTATTTGGACCCGTTCCGGCTGGCATAATGAAAACAAAAGAGCAGGCAAATGTTGCCGGAATCATCAGCAGCAGCGGATTAATATTTCCTGCAACAGCCAGGCTGGCAAGTACGGGTAAAAAGATGTTGGCAGTAGCTGTATTTGAGTTCATTTCAGTAAATATCAGAATAGCGCCAACCACAAAAAGCAATACCAGAAAAGTTGGATATCCACTGATAAATGCAAGTTGAAGGCCAATCCAGTCGGCAAGTCCTGTAACCTTGAAACTTGAGGCCATGGCATATCCTCCTCCAACAATCACCCCAACTCCCCAGGGAATCTGAACAGCGGATTTCCATTCGAGTATTCGTTTATCATTACCTGCAGAAACCATAAACAACAACATGGCAGCAAACATTCCGACAGTGCTGTCGTGCACGTACTCCTGAAGTCCGAGCATATTGCTCCAACCGGGAATAGTAAAATTATCAATTACAATATTTTCTCTGAAAATCCATCCGAGTGAGGTGAAAATAAAGATTGTCAGAACTCTGATTTCACCTGTGCTCATAGATCCCAGCGATTTTAACTCAAGGTCCATTATCTCTTTGCTTCCGGGGATACTTCCGCTGACCTTGAACAGTTTAACAAGGTAAAACCAAACTATTGGTAAAAATATTACCACCAGAGGAAAGCCAATCTTAAACCAGGCAAAAAAGCTGATTGATGGAGCCTCAGGAAACATTTTTGCCAGAACTCCTGAAAATATCATATTTGTTGGCGAGCCGATTAGTGTGGCTGTTCCGCCGACACTGGCTGCGTAAGCTATGCCGAGCATGAGCGCTGTGCCAAAATGACTTCTTTCGCCGGAAGAAGCTTCTTCTTTTGTGATAAGGGCCATCCCGATAGGCAACATCAGCAAAGCGGCAGTTACATTTGCAATCCACATTGAAAGAAATGCAGTTGCGAGCATCATGCTGAGCAAAATAATCGGGCGGCTGGTGCCCAGCGTTTTTATAAGCACCAATGCAATTCTTTTATGCAGGTTTTGTGCTTCGATAGCTTTGGCCAGAAAGAAACCTGATATCATCATCAAAACAAAGTCATGACCATAGTTTATGGCTGTTTCTCCGGCAGGCAGGATTTCGAGCAGAGGGAAAAGAGCCATGGGCAGGAAAGCAGTGGCATAAACCGGGATTGCTTCGGTAATCCACCATATTGCCATAAGAATGGCTACAAGGCCTGCATTTCTGGCGCTTTCTGACAGACCTTCAGGAACAGGAAGCAAAAGACCAGCAATCAAGACTGCTACACCAGCAATCATTCCTATGATTTTAATGTTTCGCATCAGGTATAATTTTGAAGTAAAAGACTGTAAACCTGAAGAGTATAAGAAAGAGGTACCCGCGTGACCTTGCGAAATACCTCTTTTCCCTCCCCGAAAACACACCAATCGGTTAAAGTGAATAATTATCCCTAATTATAAAACGGATTGGTATGCAAATCCTCTATTCGTAATATGTGAATGAATAAACTTCTGACCAACCGTCACCGGTTCTGGTCATGGTAGCAATTCTGTTATCAGTATCAAAAGTATAAGTGATGGTTGTGCGTGATTTATTAGCTTCATCACCAGGATTCCAGTATTCAAGGTAGTCAACCAGTTTGTTGCTTGGTTTTCCAAAAATACCACCAACCGTTTTCCAGTTTGAATCAACAGCATTGGTTTGCTGAATATTGGCTTTGTTATCGCCTGTAGTGAAAGTAAATGTTTTATAGCGATTAACAGCGCCATCATCACCATAACGGGTGTGCTTCATTACATTTCCACTTGTTATTTCCACATCAAATTTGTTGTGGTTGGTAGCATCCCAATACTCTTTTACATTCAGCAGGTAACCATCAGTATCGTATTCATAGGATGCCCAGCTTGTTTCGTCCCAGATTTCTTTGGTAACCAATCCTACTGAGTTCAATTCATAAACGGTTGGCCAATCTTCTTTGGTAATGGTAAGTTGTCCGGCTACAGAATAATCATAGGTAATGGTATCAACTGCAACACCTTCCCATGAATTGTAGATTTTCGAAACACGGTCGTTTGCATCGTAAACAAATTCGTATCCTTCAACACCATCACCATAATTTACGCCTATGGTTTTGATTTTTGCAGGAGGAATCACGATTGGTTCATCATCTTTGTCCTTTTTATCACATGAAGTGAGGGTCATTGCTGCAAAAGCAGCCATAGTTAAATACAAAAAGTACTTTTTCATTGGTTTTTGATTTTTGGTTAGTTAATTATTTGAACTGGTGATTGGAATTAATTTTATTGATTTCCGGCAACAATGATAAGCGCGAGGCCGGAGGTGAAAAGTAAAAACATAAGGAAAAGCAGTAGATTCACTGTTTTTGAAGCTCCTTTAAATTCTTTCCAGATAAACACACCCCAGAATGCAGCAACCATTGTTGCGCCCTGGCCAAGTGCATAAGAAATAGCAGCTCCTGCTTCGCCGGTTGCGATGTAACTGAGCGAAGTTCCCAACCCCCAGATGATTCCTCCAAGTATTCCTACCGCATGAGTTGAAAACCCGCCGCTGAAATACGCTTTGTACGTTACCGGTGCACCTACGAAAGGTTTCCTCATAAGGTAAGTGTTGAAAAAGAAATTGCTGAAAAGCATACCCAGTGAGAAGATAAATACAGCCGTGTAAGGTGTAGCCATGCCTGGAGTTGGTGATTCGAAATTATTCAGATCGACTGCAGCAGCTACAAAACGATAGAAAAATGACATCAGAAAACCAGCGCTGAGTGCAATGTACAAACCTTTCTTTGCAATTGATTTGTCCTTGCCACGGGTCATTTTACCATAAGCAATTCCATTAAAGATAAGTGCAAAAACAATAAGACCAACCCCGATGAACAGGGTAACAGGGTCTCCGGCAGGAGCACCGAAATAATTAATAAACACTCCAAGCACAAGAGCAAGTCCAACTCCAACAGGGAAGGCAACAGCCATACCTGCAAGCGAGATTGCGGCTGAGAGCAGAATATTTGAAGCATTAAAAATGATTCCTCCCAGGAATGCACTTCCAAAGTTTCCTGCACTAATCTGCATTAGATCTGGTATAAAGCTACGTCCCTTGTCGCCGATACTTCCAAGTGTAAGGGCCATCACCAGCGAGAAAAGTACAATGCCGATGACATAATCCCAGTAAAACAATTCGTAACGCCATGTTTTGGCTGCCAGCTTCTGAGTGTTGCCCCATGAGCCCCAGCAAAGCATGGTAATAAAGCAGAGTCCGACTGCGAGCGTGTAACTACTTACGATGAACATACTTACTTGTTTTGGTTTGTGAATAATCTGTTTACCTGTGAAATCTTGTTGAAATTACGCCAAGCGCTTCTTTTAATCCTTCCATCATCCATTCAAATCCTCCATTTCCTTCTCTAAGCCTGTATTCATGCGTGATCTCCATATCGCGCATGATCATGTGCATTGTGCCACTGGATTCTGAAAAATCACTTTTATCGGCAGCATCGATAAAAATTGTAGTCCGTTTCAGCTTTTCGCGATGTTCTTCTGCCATAAATACAGGCACTTCCTCCACTGATATTTTTGCATCTGAAAGGTAGCAGGAGCTGAATTGTAAATCGCTGACCAACAATTCAAGAGCCTGTAACGCACTTTTTTCGCTTCCCGCAATTGATCTGAAACGATATCCTTTGCGAATTCTGAACTCATCTTCAAGCAAAGGAATAATTGTCTGAATCTTTTCTGAAGACATTTCGGGCAAAAAGATAAGAAGCATTGCACAAATCCGGTTGGCTTTAATTTCGCTGTTAACCATTGCACTTATCGTTGCCTTTTGAATTGAATCAAAATTACCAGTGAAATAAATGGCAGGATACTTCCGGTCCGAAACCAGATAATCTTCCGGGGTGAAAGCATAAATGTTGTCACCGTTAATATTTGCCCTGAGCATTTGAGCATCGTTAACTCCGGCTGATTGAACATCATTCTTCAGATCGCCACGATAGTTCTTACCTTCGAAAGCATCGCTGATAAACCGCAACGAATTGGGCAATGCCGCCCACCATACCTTAAAACTATGGCCACCATCAATAACCCTGTATTCGTGAGGAATTCCGAGGCGGTGCATCAGAATGTGAAGTTCTTCGTTGCTGCGGCAAAGGGTTTGCTCCTCATCACCGTTGACCATATAAATGTTGAGTTTTTTAAGTTCGTTTTTACTCAAGCTTGGCAGCACATGGTAAGGGCTGTTATTTTTGTAATATTCTGTAATCCGATCAGCGCCGGTTAAACCGGGTGCTCCGAAAATTCTGCCCCATTGCTCATCCCAGCCAGAAGCTTCTTCGGTCATGTATTGCTCATCAGTTCTAACCGACATGCTCAGAGGGATGGATGTTCCAAATACATCAGGGTGCTTCAGATGCAGCATTATGGCGCCAAATCCACCCATGGAGTAACCCAGGGTTGCACGGCTCTGTTTTTCGGGAATGGTCCTGAAAAGGCTGTCAATATAAGGAACCAGCTCTTTTACAAACATGTCCTGATAAAGAAATGACCCTTTATAGTCATTCACATAATAAGTCCTGAATCCTTGTGGCATTACAAAAATCATGGGAACGGATTCGCCGCTGTTCACCGATAAATCAGCATATTGACCGATTCGCCCGTATTCAAGCCAAGAGGTTTCATCATCTCCAAGTCCATGGAGTAGGTAAATAACGGGATAATCAACGTCGCTTTCAAAATAGTTTACGGGCAGGTAAACCGAGAAGCGAACCTCCTGATTTAGAACCCGGCTCTGCATGGAAAGACTTTCCCTCACCCTGAGGTTTTGCGCACTGGCTGCGATTCCGCAGATAGCAAGTAAACCAAGAATGAAGAAAGCCGTTCTTTTCATCTCTTACTTTTTGAGGTTATCTTTAATAAATACCGATGCTTCACTCAATCCTGACAGAAAGTTGTCGTGCGTTGGAACACCTTGTCTTACTCTGTATTCATAAGGTATTTCATTTTGCCTGATGTTCATATACAAGGAATGATATCCCTTGTAATTTTCGCTTTTGTCAGTAATGTCAAGGTAAAAGGAGATTCCGGTTCCTGACGCTATTGCATTTTCAGGCAACGTGGCATCAAATAAAAGACAAGCATTAATCTGATCAGTCATTTCAGGCATTAGTTCCCAGGCCTTTTTCCCAGCTTCAAGGTTTCCAGCAACAACAGCATACTTGCCATCGGGGTAAGTTCTGTAATTCTGTTTTACTTCGGTGATGATATTTTTCCAAACATCTCCTGTAATCTCATTTTCCTGAAGTGGAATTTCAACGATCAGCAGTTTCGGAAGTCTGAGGATTTTAATATTGTTGTTGAGTAATGCAAGGAGTTGTTCTGATTCAATGGTTTCTGAACCGGTTTCCCGGGAATGCAGCACGTAAACTACAGGGTAATTTCTTGTTTCGGAAGAATAGCTTTCAGGAACGACCACATTGTAACTGAAATCCGTTTCCGGAAGCTGCCATTCAGTTATTTGTGTGTCAGGGACTATGGGACTTGGCCCTAACTCCTCCGGATCATCAGGGAAGTTGATATTCCTGAAAGCATAACCCATAAACCGAAATGCTTCGGGGAGTGATTTGTGCCAGTAATCCCAGGAATGCGCTCCGTTTCTAACCCGGTATTCATGATTAATGCCAAGATTACGCAATACAATATGTAATGAATTGTTGGTTTCGGAAAGGCTTTCTTCATCATCGCCGCAATCGATAAAATAATTCTGACCGCTAAGGGCGGGATCATCCGGGTTTTCGAAAAAGTGGAAGGGACTGTAGTTTTCGAAATACGATGTCAGACGAGCATTTCCTGCTGCGCCTATTCCTCCGAAAATTGGACCCCACTGGCTGTCGAAAACACCCTGAGGTTCGTTGATATATTGCTGATCGGTACGGAATGACATGCTCAAAGCCACTGCAGTTTTAAATACTTCCGGATTTTTCGCAGGCAGGATAAGAGCTCCGTATCCTCCCATTGAGTAACCCATAACCGCCCGCTGAGCCGGATCTTTTCGTGTCCGGAATTTTGCATCTACTTCGGGCAACAATTCGTTGACAAGCATATCCATGTATGGATAATTCCCGTTGTATTTGTTTACCCAGTAAGTATTGAAGCCTTGTGGCATAACATAAATGACCGGTCCGGTTTCCAGTGCGTACTTGTCAGCATAAAACTGAATATTTCCACCCTGATACCATGCTTTTTCATTATCGCCAAAACCATGAAGCAAATAAACTACAGGAAATGAATCGGTAGAATTTTCGTATTCAGGAGGAAGTAATACGGCATAATTGATGGCACGGTTGAGCAGACTGCTCTGCACAGTTAAATCCTTGAGTAAACGTACAAATGGTTCAGGTTTATCTTCTTCTTTTTTATTGCGGTCGCAACCGATCAATGCCGATAGCAGCGCAAATGAAAGAAAGAAGAGAATTCGTTTGTTCATTTTTTCAGGATTCTTTTAAATACACTGAGTTTTACTTCAGGTAATTCTGGTTAAGGTTTCAATTGCAGTTACAGGTTTTACTTTTTGTTTTTTGCCAGTTTGCTTAAAGGTTCATTGGGTTTATCGCTGTAAACCACGTATGATTTAAAGTAAATCCTGAAATCAGGGTGCTGATTTACCCATTTGATTTCAAGTTTATGATTTCCGACAGGCAATAAATATTTGTGGAAAATGTCGTACTTCCGAACGATATAATCGAAAGGCATTTTGACCTGTTCCACCTTTTCGCCGTCGATAAAAACATCAAGCAAGGCAACAAAATCGCGGGTTTCGTCAATGCAACGGCTTTTAACATTGCCAAGCACAACAATGCCATTTCCCTGGAAATCAATTTTTATACTTTCTTCCAGATGATCAGTTCTGACAAGTAATTCTTTTACAGGATACATTCCCTGGAAGGACTCTTCAAATCTGAGAACTTCAGGAGATTGAACTTTGATGGTAATTTTGTCACCATCAACAGAACCTCCGTTGGCTTCAATCTGTGCAAGCGCATGTTTGTTACTCAGTTCGTAAATCTGGTTCAATGTGAGGTCGGAATAAGGGAAAAGTAAATCTTCTACCTTCTCGATGGCTGGTTTCCAGAACTGTGGTATATTTTCATAACCGATCATGACACCAAGTATTCCGGCAGCGGTTGCGGGATTGCAATCTGAATCCTGCCCGCAACGTGTTGAAATATCCATGGTTTTAAAAAAATCCTTTTCTCCGTATAGAAGTCCGATCACAACATAAGCTGCATTTACCGAAGCATCGATATTGAATGCATTAAAAACGCCTTCAGGACAACCTTTTTCGGAGGTGTGTTTCTTTTCAACTTCAAACCAGCATTTTTTCCAGTCATCCGGATACTGTTTGTGCCATTTTACAACATCACTGATTACCTGGTGAAACTTACTCTGTGGCGGAATAGGTTTTAATCCCTGTTCAATCACAAAATCCATATCGTCTGAAACAAAAGCAGTGGCATACATTGCAGCCATAAATACTCCGCCATACCAGCCATCACCGAAGTTCATAATATGACCTGTACGGTCGCAGATTTCAGAAGCAGTATTGATCATTCCCGGTGACATCAGCCCGGCAAAATCAGCTTCAATCTGGAAATCAATATCATCGGCATGGGGGTTGTTCATCCAGTGTCCTGAAGCCGGGGGCATTATACCGTTAAGTATATTATAACGGGCAGCCTGATTTGCATGCCACAATTTATAATCCTCACGGGCAAAAGCAACTGCAAAAGAATCGGCAGGTGCATTTACACCCAGTCTTTCAATAACCTGAACAAAAGTAAAGTCAAGGTAAACATCGTCATAGAGTCCGGGGTCGAGTTCAAATATTTCTCTGATGTAATCATCGTACCACACCATTTCCTGATAATCCTGAATCATGGTGCCTTTGAATTTAAACTCGGTAGGGCCGCCGTAGGTGCAGCCAATGGTTTGCCCGGCCCAGCCTCCTCTGATTTTATCGAACATCACATCTTTGGTCAACGTGAAAGAATCAGGCATGACCGTCTGTTTCACTTCTTTGTTTCCGCAGGAAGCAATCAAGAAGATGACAGAAGCTATAGCAATTAGTTTTTTCATATTCAGCGATTATTTCGGCAGTGAACTTTGAGGCGGATTCTCGGAGTAAACGATCAGGTCGTTGATTCTGATTTCATACTCAGGTTTGTGATTCAGCCACTTGAGCATTACTTTATGTTCTCCTTCGGGCAACTGATATTTCCAGGCCGGTTCAAGTCGCCGTGAAGTGTTTTTCATTGGAAGCATCACTGTCTCATCAAGTACACCATCAATATAAACCTCAACTTCAGCCACATATGGATCATTGAGTTCAGCAAGCCCAAAAACTTCTGAGCCAAGTCGTTTTGAAATCCGATCAATATAATCGGGATCAACTTTAGATCGTTTTACCATATTGCCGTAAAGAATATATCCATTTCCTGTGAAGTCGAAACTGAATTCATCGGTAAATGAAATGTCGATCTTATCGCGTGAAACAGGGAAAGTTTTTTCAAAGTTCTGTTCAAAAGCAACTGGAACAGGCTCTTCGAAAGGGATTATAACATTTTCGCCTTCAACATTTCCACCAGCAAGTTGAATAACGCCAAGTGCATGTTTATAACTGAGTTCATAGGCTTTGCTAAGCGACATTTCGGTGCTTTCGAAGTTAAGCTCTTCAACTTCCTGAAGAGGCTTCAGCCAGAATTCAGGGATTCCTGAGTAACCATGCATTACGCCAAGAACTCCGCCTGCTGTAGCCGCATTGCAATCAGCATCTTGTCCGCAACGGGTTGCTATATCAACGGATTGAGTGAAATTTCCATTGCCATAAAGCAAACCGATGGCTACATAAGCTGAGTTAATTTTCGCATCAATATTAAAAGAGAGGAAAACGCCTTTCGGGCAACCAACATCTTTGTTCCATTTTTTCTGAAGCTCAAACCAGGTTGCTTTCCAGTCATCGGGGTATTGTTTGTGCCATTTTACGACATCGGCAATACAGTCATGAAATTTGGTTCCTTCCGGAATGGTTTTCAGTGAATTTTCAACAATAAAATTTACATCATCCGAAACAAAAGCCAGAGAGTATAATGCTGAAACAAAAACTCCGCCATACCAGCCATCGCCGCTGTTCATGATATGTCCCACGCGATCAGCAATTTCTGTTGCCTGATTAACCATGCCTGGAGCCATCAGTCCAATAAAATCAGCTTCAATCTGAAAGTCAAGATCATCGGCGTGCGGATTATTTTTCCAGTAACCTGTTAAAGGAGGTTTTATGCCTCTTAGAATGTTGTAACGCGAAGCCTGATTGGCATGAGCAAGGTGATAAGCCGTGTTGGCCCAGTATGCAGCTATGGTATCAGAACTTACGTTAAGTCCATATTTTTCAAAAACATTAACAAAATTGAGGTCGGTATAAATGTCGTCGAAAAGACCTGGTTTTTTGTCCCACCAGTATTTTACATAGTGATCATGCCAGGGAATAACCTGATATTCATCAATAATAGAACCCTGATATTTGAATTCTACAGGAGCTCCGTATACTACTCCAATGGTTTGGCCAGCCCATCCACCCATTATTTTGTCTTTCAGCTTGTCGTGTGAAAGGGTGTATGATGTTGCTGCTTTTTCTTCAGTTTTTTCTCCTGTTTTGCAGGATATAAGCACGGATGCTACCGAACAAACTGTAAGAAATTTAAAGATTGAAGTTCCGAATTTCATAATTTCTGGTCATTAAGGGTGAACACTCAATTCAGTGATAGAGGTAAATCCTGAAACATTTTTGGTGTATTTGTTCCAGTGATCCTGTATCACAGCATCTCCGATTATACGAATTCCTTTTGTTTTTACCGGAGCAAAAGTCAGTGTATATTCAGCGTAGTGCGGCTGAATAAATACAATATCCGATGCAGGCATTTGGGGGCTGACCGTTGAGCGCTCAACCGAAACCCATCTGCCTGCATCATTCAGATATTGCACATTAAGAGAAGTGAACCAACCACCGAACTCCTCCATTCCTCCGGTACTAAACACAAGCATACTTATTGTCTGAGGATCATTCCATCCATATCCATAATAATCCACTTTCGGGCTTTTGGATTTTGCAGCAAGACTGTAAAATACAGAACCTGCTCCGGATGTATTTCCGTCATTAATTACTGATACGTCTTTGGCATAGAGTGATTTTCCAAATGTGTACCAGCATGAATCCAATACTTTTTCGTTCAATTGACGAACATTTGCATAAATGGTGTCTGCCATTGGTGCAATATTTTTGCTCCGAACAAGTAAATTAAACGTCCTTTTAAGTTTGTCTTTTCCATTGTCAAGCTGCAACTCAATAGGATAATATCCTGCTTTCTCAGGAACTCCGGTAAGATGACCTTTTGAAAAACTCAGGCCTTGAGGCAATGTTCCTGAAATCAATGTCCAGTTGTAAGCTTTATTGGCATCAGCATAAAAAGTATAATCTGTTGATTTGCCGGTTTCAAGTTGGGGGAGAGGACCGATATAAAACTCAAGAGGGACTTTAAAAACAGCATCAGGATTTATGGTGATAATTTCAGATCCGGGTTTACCTTTTATTGAGCCACCGTTGAGAAGTATAAGATCAATAGAAGCCTGAAGCGTATGATCAACCATTTCTGAAATCCGGGTATCCGGCAGCTCATGTCTTGTTATATTGATGTACTTGTCGTTGAAAGGCAAAGTCCAACCTTTTACAGGAAGGTAAAGGTCGGCAGGCAAGCCTTTCATACCGGTAATAACGCCCATCAAACCTGCAACTGTTGCTGCCTGATTATCAGCATCAAAACCCATAGCACATGAAAGATCAAGGGTGCGTTGAAAATCACCTTCACCATAAAGCATGGCAAGTATGGCACAAGCGCCATTAAGATTTGCATTCCAGATTGTTTTGGTCATGTCATGCTCATCAATGTAGTATTTCTGAGCCATTTCTTTCCAGGCTGCTTTCCAATCCTTCGGATGTTTGGCATGAATTGAAATCATGTCTTTTACGGTAGCTGTATATCTTCCGTCAGGAGGAAGAGATTTAAGACCAATGTCTATCAGTTTGCGCATATCTTTCTCAAAGAAAGCGGCTGCATACATGGCTCCATAATGAATGGTCGGTTCAACACCCCATTCATCGCTGGTAATTCTGGCAGCCCATTCTGATTTTGATGCTGCATAGTTTACCATGCCTGGAGCAGTAAATGCCCATATTTCATTAATTAACTGTGGGTCAATCTGATACCAATGCGGATTTAATGCTTTACTTCCAGTGTAAGGAGGTGTGTAACCATAATGCATAAGTCCAAGTGCGGCACGGTTTGCAAGCCATACTCTGTCGCGGATATGAAACATCCATGCGTCGCGCAATTGAGCATAAGTTGGCTCAGGACCATGTTTCATCATCTGAAGCAGATACATGTATTCAACATCCGTATCATCATCAGAAAAAGCGCCGTCATATTTTTGCAGTTTATCCAGATTTTTGGAATATCCATATGGCCAGTTCTCAGCACCGGGTGCATTTACATACTTATTTTCGTGAGGAAGTCCATAAATGTTCCCGATCATCTGACCAACCCACGCTGCTTCAATTTTATCGCGAAGTTCACTTTTTTTGATGGTGAGCGGTTTTCCTGCCATCAGAATAAAGGGAGTCAGCATCAAAAAGATTAAAGATAACGCCTGAATTCGGAAGTATATGCTTGTTTTTGTCATAGTTAAAATGTTTTAGTACCCTGGATTTTGTTGAAGTTTGGAATTGGCACTCAGGGCAGTTTGTGGTATAGGGAAGAGTTTTGCAGTTGGTCCTGAAGCTGGTTTGTTCCACCAGGTATTTCCCCAATCGCCGAACCTTATCTGATCCTGACGGCGACGTGCTTCCCAGGCAAATTCGCGGCCAAATTCATCAAGTAACTCATCCTCAGTAATGTCGGCTACCTGATATGGTTGCATTCCTGCGCGGGTTCTTAATTTCTGAAGATCAGGATCATTTATCATTTCACCTGCACGTCCCAGTCGCCATAAAGCCTCGAATTTTGTGTAAATCACATCTGCGTAGCGGAAAAGTACAAAATCGTTTTCCATATCGGTTACATAATACTCAAGGTCTTTCTGGTACTCATATTTGCAGCAACGTGCTCCTTCCCATTTTTTACGTGCTCTGTAATTGCTGATGGTTGGAGTATATTCAAACCAGGTTGTGTCGCCTTCTGATACAAAATAGATTGGATTACCGCTCATATCGTATTGCTGACCAAAAAGGAAAGAATTGCGTCGGAGGTCGTTTTCGTCATATTTATTGAAAAACTCTGGCTCAAGAACAAATCCATCCCACATTTCGCCTTTAAAGCCAAAAGTTGCACGGCTGGCATCGTTCAAAGTTAGTGTGTACCAGTAAAGTCTGTCCTTTGTGTAAATGGAGTGATTTGCAATTACAAAAATGTTTTCAACTGAAGTTTCATTATGAATTTTGAAATTGGCAAAATAATCATTTTCAATAGAATAGGCATTGAGCGCAATTACTTTATCACATGCATCAACAGCCTGCTGATATTTGTTTTCGCCAATCCATTCTTCTGCATTAAGGTAAAGTTTGGCAAGTAAGGAGTATGCCATTCCTTGAGTAACCCTGCCGTAATGTGCAGTTGTTGGCTGAGCCTGAAGATTATCGACATGCTCAAGGATTTCCTGTTCGATAAAATCGAAAATGAATTTTCTGTCTTTTTGCTCGGGCAATTCCTTTTCGGTAAAATCAATGGTAAATGGTATATTTCCCCAATTGTCAATTCCCCAGTAATAGAATAGTGCACGAAGTATTTTTATTTCCGAAACAATGCGGTCTTTGCCTTCAAAATTGATTTCAGATTCTTCTGTTTCATAAATAACTTCATTACAGGCGCTGATTCCTTCAAAAACAAATTCCCAGGATTGTCTCAGGATTTTATTGCTTGAATTAAAACGATGGGTATGCAACTCATCCCAGCGTCCTTGTTCCCACCATAATCCATCATCGCGGCCCGGAATTACCATTTCATCGGAAGCGTTTTGAATCAAAGACCATAGTCTCTGTTCTTCAGGGAATCGCTGTAGTTTGGTGTATGCCCTTCCTGCATTCATCAGAACTTCCTGCTCGGTTTGAAAGAATTTATCGAGTGGGATTGAAGAAAACACCTCTTCATCCAGATTTGTGCATGAGACGAAACTCAGTCCTGAAATTGCCAGTATCGCCAGAAATTTATATATTGTCGTTTTCATAACAGATTTTTTTACTAGAATGAAACATTTAAGCCCAGAGTCAGAACAGTTGTTCTTGGATAGTACGAAAGGTACTCAATTCCAGGGGTAAGGCCTCCGAGGTTAACCTCCGGATCAAGTCCTTTGTAACCGGTAATTGTGAGCACATCCTGCGCAGTTGCATAAAGCCTCAGGTTTGTGATGTACTTTATGTTTACCGGCATATTGTAGCCAATCGAAATATTGTCAAGTTTTACAAAAGTTGCATCTTCCACATATTTCGACGAATACCGGGCATTTCCTACAAACTCAGGATTTTCAAATTGTGTGAGCGTGACATTGTTTAATCCGAAAGTTCCCCAGTTTTCATAATAGAGTCGATAGGTATTCAGCACATCTCCTCCAATGCTTGCACGCAATGCAAAACTGAAATCCCAGTCGCCATATGTCAGAAAGTTGCTCCATCCAAGGGTGAAATCCGGGTAGGCATTTCCAATTACTTCCCAATCTTCAGGATTAACAAGTCCTACAGGATTGGCATTTTTAAAGAGGTCGCGTCCAAGTTCATCAAGTCCGATCCAAACAGGTCCGTAAAAAGTTCCAAGGCTTTCACCTTCGCGGATTTTCTGACTGTTTACCCCGATTGCTCCTCCGATCCAACCCAGATCATAAGATTTGTCGGTAAACTCTTCATTTGAGAATTTCTCAAGGATATTGCTGTTTCTGCTGAATGTCAGGATAGATGTCCATTCAAAATCGCCACTTTTTACAGGAACTCCCCTAAGTGTTAATTCAATACCTCTGTTGCTTATGGTTCCTACATTTGTAAATAATTCCTTGTAGAGATAAGGTGGTACTGAAACATTGTAAGTGTAAAGAAGGTCGGTACTTTTGCGGTAATAGAAATCAATAGTACCACCTAATCTGTTATTTAGCACAGCGAAATCGATACCTGCATTTATCTCAGATTTATTTTCCCATTTCAAGTCCGGATTTGGATTGCTTGCAGGTTGGTAAGTGTTGATCCACTCTCCGTTATAAAAGAACTTTCCTGCACGGCCCATTAACAGGAGTGAGCGATAATTTCCGATATCCTGATTTCCGGTAACACCATATCCCACGCGCAGTTTTAAATCGCTGACCCAGGTTAGGTTTTCCATAAAATCTTCCTGATTGATTCTCCATCCAAAACTGGCTGATGGAAACCAACCCCATTTATGGTTATCTCCAAATCTTGATGATCCTTCACGCCGTAATGATAATGCCGCGAGGTAACGCTCATCATAATTGTACATTGCCCTTCCGAAAAATGAAATCAACCGGCTCTTGCCTTTATATGATCCCATTGATGCTGTTCCCTCTCCAAGTGCAAAACCTGCTCCAATGTTGTGAGGACCATATAGATCAGTATCAAATCCGGAGTTGATCATGTATGAATTGTTGGCTTCAACTTCTTCAAATGAATATCCTGCCAATGCCTGAAAGTTGTGGTCTTTGACCGATTCTGTATAATTGACCGTACTTTCATATTGAATATCGCTGCTGCGGCCATTGCTGACTTCGGCTTCTCCATTGCTTCCTAACCGGCTTGGATAGTATTTTGTACGATATGAAAGTTCTTCCCAGTCTGATTTCTCAATAGAAGCCATATTCACCCAGTTAAGTTTGTCGGTGATTTTAAGCGTGGCTCTTATGTTTGCGCCTGCGTCGTCGGTTTTGCCGTTTCTTGTGCGCTCATTCAACATGGCGACAGGATTGTAATAATCCATTCCTGAGATCAATGTATAGCCGCCTGTATATTCATTCTCAGGATCATAAACCGGAGAGGTTGGGTTTCGGATAAATGCCTGATAGAATAAGTCATAATTGGCAGGTTTGTAATTGCGCATTCCATAACTCAGATTGTAGTCAAGGGTTAGAATCCCGCCAAGGGCTTTTTGATTGATATTTGTTTTGAGCAGGTATTTGTTTGATTCATTGTCCTTTAAAAGTCCTTCAGATTTATCTGCAAAAATCACTGTACGATGAGAGAAATTTTCATTTCCACCCGATATTGCCAGATTATGTTTTTGACTAAAAGGCATGGGTCTTGTCACTTCCTTAAACCAATCAGTTTCTGCACCATAAAGACTTCCGGCTTTTTCGGGTGCGTACTTTTCAATGGCTTCCTTAAATTGTGATGCAGTGAGGTTTTCAACCCCACGAGGTGCAACCTGAACAGTTACATATGCTGAGTATTCAACCTTACTTACTCCGGTTTTTGCTCTTTTGGTAGTGATTATGATTACTCCATTTGAACCTCTGGTGCCATAAATCGCAGCAGCAGCGCCATCTTTCAGAACATCGATTGATTCTACTTCTTCAAAACTGACATTTTTCAGGTCAACACCTGAAACTCCGTCCACAATAATAAGCGGACCTTGTCCTGATGTCAAAGTATTGGTTCCCCTCAAAAGAATCTGGTAGCCTGCCTGAGGGTCAGCACCGTTAGGCCTGGTGATTGAAAGTCCGGCAACTTTTCCCTGCAAAAGCCCCATCGGACTGCTGTATGCTCCTCTGTTAAAATCTTCAGCTTTCACCGTCGCAATTGAGCCGGTAACTTCTTTTCGGGTGGTAATGCCATAACCGATTACAACCACTTCTTCAAGTGATTCAATGGTTGGCTTAAGCCTGACATTCAGACTGGTTTTTGAATCAATTATCAATTCGGTGGTTTCAAAACCAATAAAACTGAAGACAAGCACAGAGCCTTTTAATGCATCAATGCTGAACTTTCCGTTTATATCGGTAACCGTCCCGGTTTGTGTACCCTTGATGGCAATATTTACGCCCGGCATAGTTTCTGAACTTGAGAAATCAAGTACTGTTCCGGTTACCTTTAAGGGGCCGGAGTCCTGTGCACTGAGCGATGCAGGCAGCGCAATTAAAAGGACCAGCATCAACCCGGAAAGGGCAAATTTTAATTTTTTGCAGTTTATGATTGGTTTCATATTGCAGTTTTTTTAGTTCTGACCAAAAGTTGATAATTCAACGCGTGTTGGAATGGAAGATTGAGCTCCCATCCGGGTAACTGTAATTGCCGATGCTCTGGCAGCAAGCTCTACTGATTCGCGGATAGATTTTCCTTCGGAAAGTCCTACGCATACTGTTCCGCAAAAAACATCGCCGGCAGCAGTTGTATCTACAGCATCAACTTTTACAGCTTCTACAAAATGATAATTATTATGTTCCTTAATCAATGCACCCTGGCTGCCCAGCGTTATAATAACAATGTCAACTCCTTTGGCGCTGATAATGTCTGCTGCTTGTTTGGCAGTTTCGCGGTCGCTCACTTTGATGCCTGAAAGAATTTCTGCCTCACTTTTGTTTGGAATGATGATGTAGATGTTTCGAAGCAGTTTATCAGACAATGCTCTGGCTGGTGCAGGATTAAGAATGACTTTGATGCCTTTGTTATTTGCCAGTTCTGCAACATATTCAACCGTGTCGATAGGGATTTCAAGCTGCATCAGCACAAGATCACTGCTTTCAATTTCTGCAGTTGCTTTTTCAATGTCAGCAGGACATAATGATGCATTTGCACCTGAAGCGACCACAATACAGTTTTCTCCAAAAGAATCAACCGTTATCAACGCAACTCCTGACGGATTATTGGGATCAGAAAAAATATAATCGGTCTTTATGTTTTCTGCATCATAAAGAGTAATCGATTGTCTCCCGAAAACATCATTTCCGGTTTTAGATATTAAAGTTACGTTTCCACCCATGCGGGCGGCGGCAACTGCCTGATTGGCTCCTTTGCCTCCGGGGTTCATAAAAAATACTCCTCCCAATACTGTTTCTCCGGGAATTGGCAAACGATCTGCTTTAATTACCATATCGGTATTGCAACTTCCAACAACCACTAATTTTTTGCGCTGCATATTTTTTTATTTAATTACGAAGCAAATCTATCAAGAACATCACATGAAAAAAACCAATAATTTCACTAAAACTGTAATTGAAAAATGATGCAAAATTCTCTTTATAATTATTAATACAATGATAATCAGAGATAAAAAGTATTATAAATTAAAAAATATTCTCAATTCTCTGTAATTTTAAGTATTTTTGACCACTAAAATTGTTAACATTATCTTTTTGTTTGGCTTGTTCCAGGAATTCATCAGATACATGAAATAACTCAGATCAGTATTTATTTTGCGGGTGTGTTTTGAATACCTGCTTTTACATACAGAGGTCTGATACTTCATCTGATTTTTTTATCTGGAAATTCCATTAATAAACTATCGTCATGACCAAATTTGAATCGCTTGTCCATCTTGTTCATTCAATGACAATTTCTGAGAAGAAAGCTTTCCGGAAGAAAAACTTTCAAAAGAAGTATCTTCCTGATTATCTGATGCTTTATGATTCTATTGAACTTGAACAAGGGAAGTCTATTGCTCAACTTCGTGGAATATTTATGGAAAAATGCCCTGATGCAGCTTTTGAAACCACGGTAAAATATCTTTTTGAGATAATTCTAAATACCATGATGGAATTACGAAAGAACCAGGACAGCTTTTATTCCCTGTTCAATAAAATTCTCAAAGCACGGATTCTTTTTGAGAAGTCGTTGTTTGATGAATGTTTTGATTTGCTTAAGAATGTTATGGTACAGGCAGAAAAATACGAAAATTATTATGCGCTTTTACTGGCTAACCGATTGGAGCTCGAGTATCTGCTGGCACTGAATTTTCCTGATATTGATGAACAGCAACTGCTCAAAAAGCAATTCAAATTAAATGAGTCGGTAAAATTTATCCGAAAAATAAACGAACAATCTTCATTATACGAGATTTTAAAACATAGGGTTGTCAAGAAAGGTTATGCAAGGTCGCTAAAAGAAAAAAATGACCTGAATGATTTGGTTTATAGTGAATTAAGTCTTGTAGCTACATTGTCGCCTGAGAATTTTGAAATTAGTAAACTTCATCAATTATTTCAATCGAATTACCTGATCAGTGTGGGTGATTATAAATCGGCATTGCGCTCTTACTATGAACTTAATAACCTGTTTGAAGCAAACAAACATTTGTGGAGTAAGCCGCCTGTTTATTATTTACATACTCTTGAGGGTGTTTTGGAAAGTCTCAGAGGAATTCATAATTATAATGGAATGAGTTACTTTATTGATCAGTTGAAAAAAATTGAAAGTCCTTCCATCGACTTCAGAATCCATCTTACCTGTATTACATTCTTATATGAACTATTTCCTCATCTTGATACCGGTGATTTTCAGGCTTCAGCTGAATTAATGAATAATTACAAAGAGAGTTTGTATGATAAGTTTAGTCTTCTAAACAGAGCGCGTCAGGCTGAATTATGTTTATATACTTCACTGATTTTTTTTGGAAGTTCAAAATATCAGAAAGCGCATAAATTTTTAAGTCAGATAATTATAACAGGCAAAAGCTATTTTTACCTTCCGTTATACAGAACAATCAGACTTGTTAATCTCATGATTCTTTATAAGCTTGGTGATCAGGAACTTATTAGATATGAAATCCGATCTATGAAAAGAGACCTTTCCAGTAACGAAAAAGGATATAAAATTGAACGGCTGATGTTTAAGTTTCTTGTTAAACATTTGCCGGGTACAGGGTTAAAAAAAGAAAAACTCTTTGAAAAATATCAACCTGAAATGCTAAGTATTAAGAATGATGTATTTGAGCAACAGGTACTCAGAATTTTTGACTTCACTGCCTGGGTGGAATCATTACTTACACAGTATCCTCTTGAGGAAATCTTAAAACAAAGGCATAAAGAAGCTTTACATCTTGATTAATCAGTCAATTTAAAGTAAAGAATATTGAAGACTGATTCAAACACCTGAATAAGCTTCGGCTTCAGATTTCATAAAAGATTTTTCGATTATTAAATTATTCTGCTACTTTTGACATTGAAATAAACCTGACGTGACTAGTCTATTTATAGTTAAATGAGACTTTTTGCTTTTAATTCAGTGTTTAATTTTGTGATTATTGGCAATTCAGCTCTTGATTTTCACTCGCACCAACAAATTATGGGCAAAATACCTGAGAAAGTAGGTTCAAAATCAAATATTCCGGAATTGCAAAAATTCCGTAATGTTCTTGATTTAAATAAGATACAGCACCTGCAGGATAAATTCTCTGTTGCAAATGGTTTATCTGTTGCTATTGTTGATATTGAAGGCAATCTTATCTCTTTTTCAGGAAACAACAAACGGTTCTTCAACGAAATCGTAAACCAACCTGATCAGATGTCAGGGCTTATAACTCTGATTTCTGATGAGCTGGCTAGTCAACCGATGATCAGAAACGAGCACCCTCTGGGACTTGTCGAAGCAGTTGGACGAATAATGGTTGGTGATGTTTATTCGGGCAATTGGTGGATTGGACTTATTCGCACTGCTGAAACTGATCGTAATGAAGCTGATCAGTTTGCTGCAAAATCAGGTCTGGATGCCGAACCCTTCTTTAATGATTTGATGAGTTTGCCTTTAATGCCATATGATCAGTTCGTAAAAATGATTGATTTGTGGATTGTATTTATTACTGAACTTTCTGAATGGGCTTATAATGATATAATTCTTAATGCAGAGATTGAAAACAGAAAGAAAACCAATGCTTTACTCAAGGAAAGTGAAAACCGGTTTCAGCTATTGTTCAACAAAGCACCGATAGGATATCAGTCGCTTGATGCTGATGGAAATATTCTGGAAGTAAACCAACAATGGCTTGATCTTTTGGGTTATACTGCCGGTGAGGTCAGAGGTAAATGGTTTGGTGATTTTCTGTCAGAGAATTACAAAAATGCTTTCCGTGAAAGATTTCCATTGTTTAAAGCGCAGGGATTTATTCACAGTGAGTTTGAAATGGTTCATAAAAACAGATCCCATCTTTTTATTGCTTTTGAAGGGAAAATTGGTTACGATTCTAAAGGAAGGTTTAAACAAACTCACTGCGTTTTGCAGGATATAACAGAAAGCCGAGAATCTAAACAGAAACTTGTTGAAAGTGAAGAAAAGTACCGGATGTTGCTTGAAAGTTCAGGAATTGGTGTGGCAGTTTACAGTCCGGAAGGAGAAATTCTTTTGCTAAACAGAAAAGCTGCTGAAAACCTGGGTGGAATAATTGAAGATTTTAAAGGAAAATTTTTGCACGATTTATTCCAAAAAGATCTGGCTGATGATTTTTTAAAAAGAATTAAGGCAGCTTTAAATACAGAATCAAGTCTTGAGTATGAAGATTTTGTAAATCTGAAATCAGGAAGTTATTGGTTTTTGTCTAATCACACCCGCATTAGAAATGCAGATGGTCAAATCATTGGTGTGCAGGCGCTGGCTCATGATATAACTGAACGAAAAAAGTTTGATAAAGAATTACATGTTGAAAGGCAACTTTTACGTACGCTTATCGATAATATTCCTGACTCAATTTATACCAAAGATGTTGAATATCGCAAAACTCTGGCTAATAAAGCTGAAATCAAATTTATGGGTGCGGCCTCTGAAGATGAGGTGATTGGAAAAACTGATTTTGATTTCTACCCGAAAGAGCTGGCTGAGGAATTTCTTAAGGATGATCAGTTGGTGATTGAACATGGACAAGTTATACTCAACCGGGAGGAGTATGTACTTGACATCAACGGCAACAAACGCTGGCTTCTTTCATCAAAATTGCCATTAAAAGATAAAGATAACCAGGTTATCGGCCTTGTAGGTATCGGCAGAGATATAACTTACCGCAAAAATGCTGAGGATGAACTGCATAAAAGCTTTGATCTGCTTTATAAGTTAACTGATCAGGTTCCGGGTGTTGTTTACCAATACAGACTGTGGCCTGACGGACATTCTTGTTTCCCGATAGCCAGTCGTGGTATGTATGAAATTTATGAAGTCACCCCCGAGGAAGTGAAGGATGATGCTACGATAGTTTTTAGCAGGATTCATCCTGAAGATGTAAATTCAGTCATTGATAGTATCAATGAATCGGCACAAAACCTCACCCTTTATCACAGCGATTTTCGGGTAATTCTGCCAAAGCAGGGTATGGGCTGGCGAAGTTGTGATGCCCGCCCTGAGCGTATGAACGACGGCAGCACGCTATGGTATGGAATTATCACCGATGTTACTGAAAGGAAGAAATCGGAAGAATCTCTGATGCAATTTCGTACAGTTGTTGAAAAATCAAAAGTTTCGATTCTGATAACCGACAGTAATGGAAGTATCGAATATGCAAACCCATTCTTTACCCAATTAACAGGTTATACTGCTCAGGATTATCTTGGTAAAAATCCAAAAATTCTTAATTCGGGTTATCATACTGCTGATTTCTATCAGGAACTCTGGAATACCATTAAATCAGGGAATACCTGGGAAGGTGAATTGAAGAATAAAAAACGTTCAGGTGAGATATTCTGGGAAAATGCCATTATTACCCCTATTGTAAATTCAAAAAATGAGATTACTCATTTTGTGGCTGTTAAAACAGACATAACACACACCAAAAAAGTTCACAATGAGTTGATTGTTGCAAAAGAACGGGCCATTGAAAGCGAGCGACTCAAATCAGCTTTTCTGGCCAACATGAGTCACGAAATCCGTACGCCTATGAACGGAATACTTGGTTTCACCGATTTACTCCGTACCCCGGGCCTGTCAGGTAAAGAACAGGATGAATATATTCAGATTATTCAGAAATCGGGCGACAGAATGTTGAATATCATCAACGATATCATCAACATTTCGATGATTGAATCGGGGCAGGTAAAAGTCAATTATTTGAATACCAACCTAAATGAACAGATAGAGTTTATCGAAAAATTCTTCAGACCCGAAATAGAGGCCAAAGGACTTAAGTTATTCTCACAGGCTTCTCTTCCTGATAATGAGGTTACTATATCAACCGACCGCGAAAAAGTATATGCAATTCTCACCAATCTGGTAAAGAATGCGATTAAATTTACCAATAATGGTTATATTCGGTTGGGCTACACAAAAAAAATGGATTACCTCGAAGTATTCGTGGAAGATACCGGATACGGAATTTCTGATGATAAAAAGGATTTGATTTTTGAACGATTCAGGCAAGGCAGCGAAGAACTGACCCGAAATTTTGAAGGAGCCGGACTCGGTTTATCCATTTCGAGAGCTTATGCAGAAATGATCGGTGGATCATTGTGGCTTGAAAGTGAAGTGGGAAAAGGATCAACGTTTTATTGTACAATTCCGATTGTGCCAATAAAAGGTGGTGAGGAAAGTAAATTAAAAGTTGTTTCTGCTGATGAAAAACCTGCAGGTGATAAAAAGATTAAAGCGCTTGTTGTGGATGATGATGAAATCTCCGACAAGTTGATAACCATTCCATTAAGTAAAATCTGTTACCAGATTCTGCATGCGGTAAATGGTAAAGAAGCTGTTGATATCTGCAGAGACACCAGTGATCTTGATCTGATTCTTATTGATCTGAAAATGCCCGAAATGGATGGCTTCGAAGCAATCAGGCTGATCAGGGAGTTTAATAAATCAGTTGTAATTATCGCGCAAACTGCTTATGCTCAGATTTCTGATAAGGAAAAAGCCTTGGCAGCCGGAAGCAATGATTACATCTCCAAGCCAATTGACCGCAAATTGCTGATGGAAATTATTAAAAAGTACATCCAGTACTAAACTATTACTTTTCACAATAGTTTAAAGCTTTAACAAACGATCAAACTGAAAGTCATGAAACTTTTCCTTTTTTTTGCGATATTTCAGATGCTTGTGATATCAGCGAGCGGTCAAAAAAATAATCCGGTTTATGATTCAGTCCTGGCCAGAACTTTGGGCGCTGATGATTATGGCATGAAAAAGTATGTGCTTGTGATGCTGAAAACTGGAAGCAATATCACCACCGACAAGGCATTTATCGACAGTTGTTTTTCAGGGCATATGGCCAATATCGGCAGGTTGGTGGAGACCGGTGAACTCATTGTGGCTGGTCCGCTTGGCAAAAACGACAGAAGCTACCGCGGAATTTTCATTCTGAACGTAAATTCAATCGAAAAAGCGGAAGAGTTGCTGCAGACTGATCCGGCTATTAGTTCAAAACTGCTAGATGCCGAAGTTTACAATTGGTATGGTTCTGCTGCATTGCCTGAGTATTTGCCGGTTTCAGACAAAATATGGAAGGTGGGGTTTTAAACTTTGAGCTTACTCCGAAGTGGTCGAAAAAAAAAGATTAGCCACCAAAGCTCCAAAACACCAAATAGCACAAACTGTTGTATAGCAATGTATTATAATTGGTGTCCCGATAGCTATCGGGATAGTGGTTTAGTGGTTTGGTGGCAATAATTCAGTTTTCGGAGTGGACTCAACGTTGGCTGCTTCAATTGGTAAATGCACAGCATTTTAACTGGTTAAAGTATTCATTAGCAGGTTTATCTGTATCCTGAATCTTTTTATTCACGTTCTCAGCCCACTTCGCTTACCTTTGCAGCAATACTCTGCTGTTTGCCAAATTGAATTATTATGCCTGAAAAAAAGAAAGAACATCCCCTGATAAAAAGCCGTTTACATCCCCGCAACAAACATCGGGAACGCTACAATTTCGCCTTGCTGAAAGAAACCCTGCCCGAACTGGCATCTTTCGTCACGCTGAATGTTTATGATGATGAGTCTATCGATTTTGCCAATCCGGAAGCGGTAAAAATGCTCAACAAAGCGCTTCTCAAACATTATTATGATCTTGATTATTGGGATATTCCGCAGGATTTCCTTTGTCCACCCATCCCCGGAAGAGCAGATTATATCCATCATATTGCAGATTTACTCCAGCGCAAAAACTATGGCAAAAGCCCGGTTGGTGAGAATATTAAATGCTTTGATGTTGGTGTTGGCGCCAATTGTGTGTATCCTATCATTGGAATCAAAGAATATGGTTGGTCGTTCATCGGATCTGACATTGACACAATTTCACTTTCTTCGGCAAAAAAAATAGTGAATGCAAATCCCATTTTAACCGGAAAAGTTGAATTGAGGCTGCAGACAAATTCAAAAGAGACTTTTTATGGCGTCATGTTCAAGGATGAACCCATCGACCTTAGCATCTGCAATCCGCCGTTTCATGCATCTGTTGCAGAAGCAAAAGCAGGGACGATTCGAAAACTCAAAAATATCAATCTTCCCGAAACAGAGATTCCAGTGAAAAACTTTGGCGGCAAAAACGGTGAACTCTGGTGTCCCGGAGGTGAAGAGAAGTTTATAGTGAATATGATTCGTCAGAGCAGACAATTTTCTGATTCCTGTTTTTGGTTTTCGACATTGGTCGCAAAGCAGAATCATCTTAAAAGTGCATATGAAGCGCTGAAAAAAGCTGATGCAGTTGAAGTACAGACCATTCCAATGGGACAAGGCAATAAAATCAGCCGTGTTCTGGCATGGACATTTCTTAATCCTGTAAAGCAGGAGGAGTGGATGGCCAAAAGGTGGCGGTAAATTGTAAGAACTGCGTTGATCTTTCAATACTCTTGCAACTATATTTTTTACAACATTTAACCCGGACTATAATATCCGGGCTATGAAATCGTTATTGTGAAAAACTATATATGAAAAGGTCATTATTCGTATTGCCCGTTGTATTTTCAGTTTTATTTGTTTATTTGTTTCATCATCAGCAAGCAGGTGTTAATGTGCTTATATTCAACGTGCTGCTGCTTGGAATAATGTACTTTCAGAAGAGAATCAACCTGAAACTGCGGTTTCATATTTACCTGCTTACAGGTTCTCTTCTCAGCGCAGCAATGGTTGCAATTTATGGGGCTGGGGCAGCGCTCTTTGCGAATATCATTTCACTTATCTTGTTTTCGGGAGTGTTGGCCTATCCTGCGATGGTAGTTCCATTGAATGCTGGATTTTCATCAATTTCAGCCATTCTAACCGGTCCGTTTAACTGGATAAAGGAGTTGTTTTCGGTGTCTGATGCTGTTTCGCGAAAAGGAAGATTTCTGCGCAAAACCGGACTCGTAGTCATGCCTTTGGTCGTGTTTATAATTTTTATTTTGCTTTACTCAGCTTCAAGTCCTTACTTCAACAAACTTACCGGAGGAGTGCTGAAAAGCTTTTCCAAACTGATGCAGCATCTGTCGGTTTGGATTTCTCCTGAAGCTTTCTGGCTTGGGATTGCTGGTTTATTTATGTATTTTGCTTATTTCTTCGGAAGCTATAACACGAACCTGAACATTTTTAATGAAACCCAGGGTGAAAATCTGCTACGTGTACGAAAGTTATTCTCCGGAAGGATTACAGCCTTAAAAACTGAACTTACCAGTGGGATTATCCTGCTCGCTTTTCTCAATCTTGCACTGGCAATAATGAATGTGCTGGATATTTATCATGTGTGGCTCTTTTTTGAATGGGATGGTGGTTATCTGAAACAATTCGTTCACGAAGGCACCTGGTTACTGATAATTTCAGTGCTGATTTCAATGGTTATTGTTATCTGGTATTTCAGAGGAAACCTGAATTTTTATTCCGGAAACAAGCTACTAATCCGACTTTCGGTTCTATGGTTGCTGCAAAATGCACTTCTCGTGATTTCAGTAGCCATACGAAACATATGGTATATCAATTATTTCAATCTGGCTTTTAAACGGATCTGGGTGTTTGCTTTTCTTATTCTGGTGTTGATTGGAATTATAACTGTATTTATTAAGCTCAGAAACCGGAAATCAGTTCAATATCTGCTGGTAAGAAACAGTTTGTTTGCTTATGGAATTGTATTGTTTATCGGCTTATTTAATTGGGATCTCATCGTTGCACGATACAATGTAAAACATACTGACAGCGCATTCTTTCATACAGATTTCATGATGAATCTTAATAGTAGTACGCTCCCGGTTTTAATGCTCGATCCCCAGACTCTCAACCAAATTGATTCTACACGGAACAATTTTTATCCGAATCGTCATTACTATGTACCTGCACAAAACTTTGATGAAAGAATCAAAGAGCGGACGGATGATTACCTGAAAGGATATCATAAACTGAACTGGCAGGGAAAGAATATTACGGATGCCCTGACATACAAAAGATTAAGTGAAGCCAGAAACAAGTAACTGACTCTGAATGGAGTTCAGATGCTGATATTTATTTATATCAGAACGCGGTTTTTCCCAGAAGCATCCTGTAAAGTTCCGCATTTTCGTGGTCAAAGCACACAAATATAACGTTTTTGGGCAGGGGAGAGGTTCGCAGAAATCTGATCACAGATTGTATGGCAATTTCAGCAGCCCGTTCTTTAGGAAACCCATAAACTCCTGTGCTGATATTGGGAAATGCAATTGAATTGCAATTATACTTTACGGCGAGTTTGAGGCTTTCAAGGTAGCATGATTCCAAAAGTGAATCCTCTTTATTTTCACCGCCGCGCCAAACCGGGCCTACCGTGTGAATTACAAATTTTGAAGGAAGGTTAAACCCGGGAGTAATCCTTGCTTCGCCTGTAGGGCATCCGCCAATCAAACGGCAGGCTTCCAGTAATTGCGGACCTGCTGCGCGATGTATAGCTCCATCAACACCACCACCTCCAAGCAAAGCGTTGTTTGCTGCATTTACAATTGCGTCAACTTCCAGACTGGTGATATCAGCCTGCAACAACTCAACCCGGTTATGCATTGCGACTATGCTTTTCTTACGATCAATTGCGCATTTTCGTATTTCACTACCTTGATTTTCTCCCCTCTGTCAATAAATCCGGATTCTGCTACAGCATCGAAAATCTGGTCTTCAATTTCAACCTTACCTGCCGGCCTGAGCATGGTGAAAGCGATGCCTTCAGTGCCTTTCATCTCAGTATAGTGTGCATCAGATGAAACATAGCCTTCGTTAGATTGCTGAGTCGTTAGCAAGGCAAGGTCGCCGAACATGGTATGACCACCAAAAAGCTTTCGGGTTAAGAAAAATGAGCTGATGAGAGAGAAAAATGAGGCAATAATGACGATAAAGAATGCAACCACTACTCCTTGAAAAGGTACGCCGGTAAAATTAAACCCGATATTATCTATCATGCTGAGCGTGAGTCCGGTAACGATCAGGATAATTCCGGAAATCCCGGCTACTCCAAAGCCGGGTATGGCAAATAACTCTACAAGCAATAAAATGACGCCAATAATAAATATCAGTATTTCCCAGTTGGCTGCCAGGCCTTCGATGTAAAGAGGCGCAAAATACACGATAGCCGCTAATGTTGCGGCAGCCAGCGGAAATCCCACGCCAGGGGTCTGAAGTTCAAAGTAAATACCACCTATAATGATCATAATCAGAAGACCGCTGATCATAGGTTTGGTGAGAAAACCAATAATTTTATCGGTAGCTGTAAGTTTTTGCTCAACAACCTTAAAACCCTCTTTGCCGGTAATCTTTAAAATCTCTTCAATATTATCGGCTTCAGCATTGCAAAATTTGTATTTAATCGCTTCAGAAGTGGTAAAAGTAATAACCTGACCGGTATCGGTAACTCCCGGAATGTAAACCCTTGGATCAACCATACCTTGAGCAATATCCGGATCGCGGCCGGTAGCTTCTGCGGTAGAACGCATGGTAGAACGCATGTACGACTGATATTTGTCCGGCAATGGTTTCCCGGTTTGATCAACCACTGTGGCAGCTCCTATATTTGCACCTGAACGCATATAAATGCTGTCGCAGGCAATGGAGATAAGCGCTCCGGCTGAGGCGGCATTGTTGTCGATAAATACCCACACAGGAATCTTCGATTGCAGAATTGCTGTGCGGATACTGTCAGCTGTTTCAACCATTCCACCATAAGTGTTCATGTGGATAAGGATGATGTCCGCATTCATTTCTCTGGCTTCCCGCAGCGCTTTTTTTGTGTTGTGCCAGACTGGCGGGGCAATTTCATCCTTTATGTTGAATTTGTATATCAACCCTGTTTTCTTGGGACTTTCACTATCTTGAGCAGATAAAAAGTATCCGCTGAAGATAATCAGACAAAGGGTGAGAAGGATTCTGGCCGGGGTATTTTTCATGTCGAAATGTTTTTGTTTATTTCCGGAGTTTATGATGTAAAAACTATCATAGCCCGGGAAAAATTATTTTGAGTATTAATGTGTAAAGTATTTGCCGATAACTTTTTTCATTTCAGGATGTGCATAAGGATTACCTGCAATCAGTTCTCTGCCAAACAAGTAATTATTTCCTCCCTGAAAATCAGAAACAACACCACCGGCTGTCTGCACAATAAATGCACCTGCAGCTACATCCCATGAATTAAGACCGTATTCATAAAACCCTTCAAACCTGCCGCAAGCTACATATGCCAGATCAGCGGCTGCTGAGCCAAGTCTCCTGAGTCCGGCTGTGTGTTGCATAAAATGCTTAAAAACAGTAACATAGTCTTCAAGCCGGCCGTAATCATAGTACGGGAAACCAGTTGCCAGCAAACTATTGTCGAAATCCCTGATTGGAGAAACTGAAATCTCTGAATCGTTAAGCATGGCTTTTCCGCCTTTCCAGGCATAAAAACATTCGTCAAGGTTTACTTCGTAAACAACACCCACAACAATCTCAGCACCTTCCATCAAAGCAATACTAACGCAAAACACCGGAACTTTATGGATAAAATTGGTAGTTCCATCCAACGGGTCGATAATCCACTTGAATTTCTGACTTTCATGTCCGGCTGTGTTCTCCTCGGTTATAAAACCTGAGCCGGGAAGCAATTTCCGTAAATCAGCAACTATCAGTTCCTCAGCCGATTTATCAACATAAGTAACATAGTTGTGATGCCCTTTCTGTTCAATTTCAGCCTGACTAATATTGTTAAGTTGCTCCTTAATGTATTGCCCGGCTTTGCGCGAAATTTCACATACGTTTGTGCAAAGTTGCTGATATTCTGAGTTCTCCATACTACTGATCAAAAGGTTTGATGATATATGTTCCATCGGTATCCGGTTCCAACAAAATTACACTTTCAATCTGGTTTACCGATGATTTATTAAATGGTTTTTTGCAACGGATATAATTATCGGTAAAACCTGACATAAAACCTTCTTCTACAACTGATTCCCACAAAATATCGCGCACAGAACCTTTGTTTTCGAGGTAAAATGTTTCTTTCTTTTCGTCAGAAATCTGGTGAAGAATTCTGCTGCGTTCATGTTTTACAGCATCCGGCACTTGTTCTGCCATTAGTGCAGCTTTTGTTCCAGGCCGCTTCGAATAGGTAAAAACATGCAGGTAGGAGATTGGAAGCGATCGGATAAAATCAACCGTATCGTTAAAATCTTCTTCGCTTTCTCCCGGAAATCCGATTATTACATCGGCAGCAATGCAGGCATCAGGCATCAGGCTCTTGATTGAATGAATGCGACGGGCAAATACTTCTCTTTTGTATTTACGTTTCATCAATTCAAGAATGCGGTCGGTGCCGGATTGCAGTGGAATATGAAAGTGAGGCATAAACTTTTTGCTCTCCGAAACCAGCTTAATAATGTCATCATTCAGCAACTCAGGTTCCACCGATGAAATTCGTAATCTTTCTATCCCTGCAATGGTATCAAGTCCGAGAAGTAATTCATAGAATGACTCTCCGTTTTGCCTTCCGAAATCGCCGATATTAACTCCGGTCAGTACTACTTCTTTAACTTCAGTTGCCGCAATCTGGTTTGCAACTTCGAGGGTTGAAGCTACACTTGCACTGCGGCTTCTCCCTCTGGCGTAAGGAATCGCACAGAAAGTGCAAAAATAATCACATCCATCCTGAACTTTAAAAAACGAACGGGTCCGGTCTCCCATTGAAAATCCGGGTTCAAAATCAGCTGGCCGGTTGAGCTCTGTTTCTGATGTTGGATTGCCGCTTCGAATATTCTCGATGTGATCGAAAAGTTTATATTTTTCGCTGTTTCCCAGCACAATTTCAACGCCTTTAATGCTTTTTATTTCTTCGGGTCTGAGTTGGGAATAACATCCGATAACTGCTACCGATGCTTCAGGATTTTTGCGCATCGCCTGTCTGATGGCTGCCCGTGTTTTGCGCTCAGCCTGCCCTGTAACAGTGCATGAATGTATTACGTAGTAGTCCGCATTGTCCTTAAAATCAACCATATCGTAATCCGATTCTGTAAATTTGCGGGCTATGGCAGATGTTTCAGCAAAATTGAGTTTGCAGCCAAAAGTTTGAAATGCAATTGTCTTTCTTTTCATTGCTGCAAAGATAGGCATTTACCCGATTTGTAATCTCAGGGTGTATGTGTGAATGAGTTGTGCCTTCGCCCGGATAGTCTTTAATTATTTTCTTTACCATGAGATGAAGCAATTATTTATTTTGAATAATTTTGCTTTTGTGAAAGCGAATAACAATAATAATTCATTGTTGGAATCGGGCTTCTTATCGCAAAAAATATCATAACTTTGTCAGGTGGAATCCCTAAATCAGAAAAGGATTACCTAAGGTAAATTTTTCAGCTTTTCATTAGCATGATCAAGAAACAAATTATAAACTATGACTAACCAAATAATCGATAACATTGGGGCATCAACAGATTTATGGATTTCCAGAGTTATTCTTATTGTTGAAGATGTTGATTCGAATTATCAGTTTCTGAATGCAACCCTCAAAAGATCCGGTGCTGAAATCATCTGGGTTAAAAAGGGCGAGGATGCCATTGACATTATACGGTCAGGTAAAAAAATTGATATTATTTTAATGGATATCCAGCTTGAAGGTAAAGATGGTTATTCTATTACCCGGGAAATTAAAGAATTGAACCCCGAAATACCAATTATTGCGCAAACCGCTTTTGCCATGAAAGGCGAAAAAGAGAAAAGTATAGATGCAGGTTGTGATGAATATCTGGCAAAACCCATCCGGCCATCCGATTTGATTTTTACAATTAGTAAATATCTATAAATCAGCCTTTTTCTGCCTGTATTGCTGAAGTACGATTCCTCCGATAATCAAGCACAATCCCACTATTGTTGAAGCAAGGATTTTTTCGCCCACAAAAATTGATATAAACATCAACGATAAAAAAGGCGATAAAAACACCAGATTGCTTACTTTGGCTGTGTTCTGAGCATATTTTAATGCGGTAAGCCATATCACAAAAGTTACTCCCATTTCAAACAGGCCGATATAAACAGCACCTAAAGCTCCTGCTATTGATGGAATAATCAGATTTCCGGTGACTGATGCAAAAATCACAATATATATCAGTCCAAAGCTGAAGTTCAGAAATAATTTATTGATGGAATCCCGTTTATCTTTCATGTTCATCAACCAATAAAGCGCCCAGAAAATTGAGCTTGCCAAAGCCAGAAACGTACCTTCCGGATTTGCAAATTCCATTGACCATGGCTTCCCTTTTGTAGCAATCACAATGGTTCCAGCAAAACTTATAAGCATTGAAATTATGCTTAATAAAGTTATTTTTTGCTTTAGGATAGGTATTGATAACAGGACCAAAACAACAGGCCAAATGTAATTTAATGCCACAGCTTCCTGTGCAGGCAATATTGAATATGCTTTCAGCAGAACAAGGTAATAAGCAAACGGATTTAAAAACCCCATTATGGCTGAATAAGTAAGTGATTTGGCCGTTAATGAAGTCAGAAAAGTTGATTTGTTGCGAATCAGAATCGTAATTCCCAGAAAAAGAACCGCAGTGAGGTTCGCAAGCAGGAGTAGTTGGGCCGGATTCAAATGTCTGAGCGAAAGGCTGAAAGCCGAACCAACAGTTGACCAGAGCAAAATTGCAGCAAGCGCCAGAATTACAGGATTACGATTGATTTTCATGCTTGCAAAAATAGCACTTTCAAATGCGTAAACCAATGTCGTTTAGTTAATGAATAATCCTGAGTATCAACGTATAAAACACTTCGACTCCGCTCAGTGTGACATTCATGTTAGGGTCACATTTATACTTTTTAATACATTCACAATCAAGCATATACAATGTCATGCTGAGCGGAGTCGAAGCACAAAAAGCTTTATTTCACATACTATGTAAGTTTGATTAATTAGTTAAATCATCAAAATCATCATCTGCTCAGATAAATATCATGTCTTTCCTCTTTCATTAACTCTAAAATACTAACAGAATGACAAAATGGCCGGCGGATATCCATATATTTAAAGATGTAATTGTTTTATATTCTTGATATTATCTCAATCAGGGGGTCTTGCCAATCATCGAAAAGTATTTACTTTTGCTGAAAAATTAAACCAACCAATCTCTTATGAAAAAGTTAGCTGTTGTGGCATTAGGCGGTAATGCCTTACTAAGAAGTGATCAGAAAGGAACTATTGACGATCAGGAAGCAAACGTTTACGGAACCGCCGAAAAGATGCTTACCCTAATCAAGGCAAATTATAATTTAGTAATCACCCATGGAAACGGACCTCAGGTGGGTAACATCCTGTTGGCCAATACTGCAGGACACAAACTTTATGGTTTGCCTGATATGCCGCTTGATATTGCTGTGGCTTATTCGCAAGGATTTATCGGCTACGTTATTGAACAGCAACTGCGCAACGTAATGATGGTCAACGACATGGACCGTGATATTATCTCAATCATTACTCAGGTTCTGGTTGATAAAGAAGATCCCGCATTCAAAAATCCGACAAAACCGGTTGGACCTTATTACACTCAGGAAGAATCAGAAACCATTACAGCTGAAACCGGAGCCGTTTTTTCTGCTGATCCAAGGGGTCGTGGATTCCGTAAAGTTGTAGCTAGTCCCAAGCCTCTGGTGATAAGCAATCAGAAATCAATTGAAGCACTTGCAAGAGCTGGCCAGATTGTAATTGCTGTTGGAGGTGGCGGAATTCCGGCATTTTATGTGAAAGAAAATAAGCTTCAGGGCATCGATGCTGTAATTGACAAAGATCTGGCATCGTCACTATTGGCAGTTCAGATCAGAGCCGATAAGTTCTTTATCCTTACTGATGTGCCAAAAGTTTGCATCAATTACAATACGCCTCAGGAAAAAGCATTGGATCGCATTACCATTGCTGATGCTAAACGTTACCTTGCCGAAGGTCAGTTTGCTGAAGGAAGCATGGCTCCAAAAATCAGAGCAGCCATCAGCTTTGTTGAAGGAAGCGGTAAAGACGCCATCATTACAAACTCTGAAAAGCTTGGAATGGACAATGGCGGAACACGCATCGTAATTGTTTAATAAACCCAAAACTAACATAAACCTTAAAACTTAATATCATGGCTTTCAATCTCAGAAACCGTAATTTCCTTAAACTGCTGGACTTTACTCCTCAGGAAATCAAACATTTATTACAACTGTCAGTTGACCTGAAAAAGGCTAAATATGCCGGCACAGAGCAGCAGATGCTCAAAGGTAAAAACATTGCACTTATTTTTGAAAAAGATTCAACCCGCACACGTTGTGCTTTCGAGGTTGCAGCGCTTGATCAGGGTGCTCATGTTACTTATCTTGGTCCTTCCGGATCACAGATTGGTAAAAAAGAATCAATGAAAGATACAGCCCGTGTTCTCGGCCGCATGTATGATGGAATTGAGTATCGCGGTTACGGACAGAGTATTGTTGAAGAATTGGGCAAATATGCCGGTGTTCCTGTTTGGAATGGTCTTACCACAGAGTTTCACCCAACTCAGATTTTGGCTGACTTCCTTACAATGATGGAGCATTCAGACAAACCTTTGCATCAGGTTGCATTTTGCTATTTGGGAGATGCCCGCAATAATATGGGTAACTCATTAATGGTTGGCGCCGCAAAAATGGGAATGGATTTCCGCGCTGCTGCCCCAAAAGCTTGCTGGCCAAATGAAGAACTGGTTGCTACTTGTCGTGAAATTGCAAAAGAAACCGGCGCAAAAATCACACTTTCAGAATCTGTAGAAGAAGCAGTAAAAGGTGTAGATTTTCTTTATACCGATGTATGGGTTTCTATGGGCGAGCCTGCTGAAGTTTGGGAAGGACGCATAAAACTCCTCAAACCTTATCAGGTGAATATGGATGTTGTTAAGAAAACCGGTAACCCGAATGTTAAGTTCCTGCATTGCCTTCCTGCATTCCACAACCGCGAAACTGTAATCGGAGAAGATGTTTTCCAGAAATACGGACTTGAGGCTATGGAAGTTAGTGATGATGTTTTTGAATCATCAATGTCAGTGGTTTTTGACGAAGCCGAAAACAGACTGCATACCATTAAAGCTGTAATGGTTGCAACACTGGGTTGCTAAGCAGTTGAAATTTCAAACAAAAAAGGCGGCTATTGGCCGCCTTTTTTGTTTGATTTAATTTTAAATCAATTCAGGTTTAATGCTTCAATCATCTCATTCAATTCAATTCTCATTTTAGCATTAACTTCTTCAAACTTCGACTTATCGGGTAAAAGCCCTTTAACACCAAAGTAAAACTTAATCTTAGGTTCTGTTCCTGAAGGCCTTACAGTTATTTTACTTCCGCCTTCAAGGAAGAATTGCAGAACATCAGATTTCGGAAGTTCAATCACTTTTTCTTCGCCGCTTACAAGATTTACCTCTTTTCTGAGTTTATAATCTTTCACCAGCAATACTTTTGTGCCTTTAATTTCCCGTGGAGGATTGCTTCGGAAATCGTCCATCATTTTCTGAATTTCTTCTGCACCAGATTTTCCTTTTTTGGTGATTGAAATCAGGTCTTCAAGATAAAATCCGTATTCATGATAGATATTGATGAGCATTTCATACATCGTCATGCCCTGATCTTTTGCCCAGGCAGCTGTTTCGGCTAACATAGCGCAGGAAGCTACAGCATCTTTATCTCTGACAAAGTCGCCGATCAGGTAACCATAACTCTCTTCACCACCTCCGATAAATTGTTTTTTGCCTTCAAATCTCCGGATAATTTCGGCTATGTACTTAAATCCTGTGAGCACATCATACGACTCAACGCCATGACTTTCAGCAATATCCTTCAGCAATTCAGAGGTAACTATGGTCTTGGCAATGAACTCATTACCAGTAAGTTTGCCGTTGGCTTTCCATTTTTTGATCAGGTAATAAATGAGCAATGAAGCAGCCTGATTGCCATTGAGCAAAATAAACTCACCATGTGTATTTTTAACTCCGATACCAACTCTGTCTGAATCCGGATCGGTAGCCATAATAAGATCAGCATCAACCTTTTTTGCAAGTTCAAGCGCAAGGTTCATGGCTGCCTTTTCCTCAGGATTGGGTGAATGTACTGTCGGGAAATTGCCATCAGGTGTAATTTGTTCTTCAACCAGAAAAACATTGTTAAACCCGAAATCTTTCAGCACTTCAGGAATCAGTTTGTAGCCTGTTCCGTGGATTGGAGAATAAACAATCTTTAAATCCTGCTGCCTTTTGATAACATCAGGCGAAAGACTTAGTTTGAGCAACACTTGCCTGTATGCCTTATCTATTTCATCACCGATAATGGTAATATTCTCAGGGTTACCCGAAAATTTGACTTCAGTAACCGAAGTAATTTTCTGAACTTCATCTATAACATTACTATCATGAGGTGGAACAAGCTGACCACCATCGTTCCAGTAAACCTTATAACCGTTATACTCTTTAGGATTATGTGATGCTGTAATCACAATTCCGCTCTGACATCCGAGATGCCGCACTGTAAATGACAATTCAGGGACAGGCCTCAACTTGTCGAAGAGAAAAACTTTAATACCATTGGCAGCAAGTACTTCTGCGGCGATGGTGGCAAAATACTGACTATTATTTCTGGAATCGCAGGCAACGGCAACTTTTATTTCAGCGCTGGCGCCATAACAGATTCGGAGATAATTAGCAAGACCCTGAGTAGCAGAACCTATCACATATCTGTTCATACGGTTGGTTCCGGTTCCCATTATGCCTCTTAATCCTCCTGTGCCAAATTCAATGTCGCGATAAAAACATTCCACAAGCTCAGCAGGATCGTTGTCCATCATGGTTTTTACCGCTTTGCGGGTATCTTCATCATAGTTTTCACTCAGCCATGCTTTGGCTTTTTCAACGATTGCAGGATCAACTTCATTCAGATTCATAGCTTTTAAGATTTTGATATGTAAATAATTAAGTTCAAATGTAAGGTATTCAAACCAACGAAGTTACCTTCCGGTAGCCTTCAATCATTCCTGAACCGTTAAAGGTAATAATTATTCCCATTCGTTTTCCGGCAATCTTTAGTTTCGATTGCATGGTAATTAATCCTGATTGCGGTATTACCGGATCAGAAATCAGTTCAACAATAACCTGATTCTCAACAAGCAGATCGGCTTTAATGTTGTGTGCTGTTTTAAGATTTTTGTAGAATACCGGGAAGATGACTTCTCGCTTGAACATTAAGCCCTGAAGGCGAAGTTCGTGCTGAAAACAGGTATTATATAAACCATATTCGAGGCCGGGGCCCAATTCCGAATACACCTCTTTGGCAGCATCGAAAATCCTGGTATGCAGTTTATTAAGTTCAGCCCTGTTCATTCAGCAAAGCTATGCATTTTTTCAGGCTTTCCCGCCAGTAAGGCACGGTTTGTCCTGAAACATTTACATACTTTGTTTTGTCAAGTACACTATAAAAAGGCCGGGGTGCAGGCAGCGGATAACCAGCTGTATCAGTGGGTGATACTTCGCAAGTAATTTCAGAAAGTTCAATAATTGCTTTTGCAAAATCAAACCAGCTGCAGATACCTTCATTTGTGAAGTGATAAATGCCTGATGGTGCGTTGATTGCGATAAGATTAACAATTGCTTCAGCCAGGTCAGCAGCCCAGGTGGGTGAGCCAATCTGGTCGGCAACTACCTTGAGTGCTCCACGTTCTTTTCCAACCCGGCGAATTGTTTTTACGAAATTGTTGCCATAAGCAGAATACAACCATGAGGTGCGGATTATGATTGATCCGGAATTGTGAGTTGATGCCTCAGCCTCGCCTTGTGCTTTGCTTCTGGCATAAACTCCGGCCGGATTTACTTTGTCTTCGCTCAGGTATGGCCTGAAGTTGTGCCCGTCAAATACGTAGTCGGTGGATATTTGTACAAACCGGCTTCCTGCTTTTTGAGCAGCTTTCGCCAGATGAGCAACTGCTTCGGCATTGAGAAGCATCGCTTTTTCAGGTTCCTGTTCTGCTTTATCAACAGCGGTGTATGCTGCACAATTTACAATCCAATCGGGCTTAAGCTCTGATATAAAAGAATTTACTTTGTCCGGATCAGTGATATCGAGCTCTTCATAATCGGTGAACGTAAAACTGAAACCGGCTAACCGCGGAGATATCAAACGCAGCTCTGTACCCAATTGACCATTACTCCCTGTAACAAGTATCTTCATGGGCTTTTGTGCTATTTTACTATGGTTTTGAAATACTCTATGGTTTTAATAAGTCCTTCTTCGAGCTGAACTTTTGGCTCCCAGCCTAGTTTGCTTTTCGCAAGCGTAATATCCGGCTGTCGTTGCATGGGATCATCGCTGGGCAGAGGTTGCCATACAATTTTTGAAGATGAATTGCAAAGTGAGATAATTTGTTCGGCCAACTGAAGAATTGTGAATTCATTCGGATTTCCAACATTTACGGGCCCTGTAAAATCGTCGCCGGTATTCATAAGTCTTATCATACCATCCAACAGATCGGAATAATAGCAGAAGCTACGAGATTGACTTCCATCACCGTATACTGTAATGTCTTCTCCTTTAAGGGCCTGAACAATAAAGTTCGAAACAACGCGACCATCGTTTGGATGCATTCGCGGGCCGTAGGTGTTGAAAATTCTGATAATTTTTATGCGGACATCATTTTGTTTGTGATAATTCACGAAAAGGGTTTCTGCTGCCCTTTTGCCTTCGTCATAACATGCCCTTTCGCCAATTGGATTTACATGTCCCCAATAGCTTTCAGTTTGAGGATGCACAAGCGGATCACCATAAACTTCGCTGGTTGATGCCTGCAGGATTTTTGCCTTGATGCGTTTTGCCAATCCAAGCATGTTTATTGCTCCCATTACCGAAGTTTTGACCGTTTTTATCGGATTGTACTGATAATGAATAGGAGAGGCCGGGCAAGCCAGATTGTATATCTCGTCAACCTCAATAAAGAAAGGCATAGTAACATCATGCCTTATCAACTCAAAATACGGATTATCGAGAAGATGAACAACATTGGATTTTTGACCAGTGAAATAATTGTCAAGACAAACAACTTCATTGCCTTCATTTAACAAGCGTTCGCACAAGTGAGAGCCGAGAAACCCGGCTCCCCCTGTAACAAGAATTTTCTTTCCCATAAGGACTTCAAATTGAGATTATTATGATTTCCTGGTTTGAACGCCTATACAGTAATATGCAAAACCGATGGAATTCAGTTCATTGCGATCGTATATGTTTCTACCGTCGAATAGTACCGGATTCTTTACAAGTTTTTTAATAACATTCCAGTTCGGGAAACGGAACTCAGTCCATTCTGTCAAAAGAAACTGAGCGTCGGTGTCGATAAATGCTTCGTAAGGATCTTTTGAATACTCAATAGCATCACCCAGAATACGCTGAGCTTCATGCATGGCAACAGGATCGTAAGCTTTAACTTTGCAGCCTGCACTGAGCAGTTTTTCAATAATAACGAGCGCTGGTGCTTCACGCATATCATCGGTTTGTGGTTTGAATGAGAGTCCCCACAATCCGATTGTTTTGCCTTTGATATCTCCATCAAAATGGTTCAGGAGCTTATTGAAAAGAACAGATTTCTGATCATCATTTACATCTTCTACCGCTTTGAGAATCCGCATGGAATATCCCAATGAGTCAGCAGTTTTGATGAGTGCTTTTACATCTTTCGGGAAACATGATCCACCATAGCCAATCCCGGGGTAAATAAATTTGGTACCGATTCTTGAGTCGCTGCCAATTCCTTTTCTCACCAGATTAACGTCAGCACCAACAATCTCGCAGATATTTGCAATATCATTCATAAAACTGATCTTGGTGGCAAGCATCGAGTTGGCTGCATATTTGGTCATTTCTGCTGAAGGCACATCCATAAAAATTACAGGGTGTCCGTTGAGCGTAAATGGTTTGTATAGCCGCGCCATTATGTCTGTCGCTTTTTCTGACTCTACACCAACAACAATGCGATCTGGTTTCATAAAATCACTGATTGCATCGCCTTCTTTCAAAAATTCAGGATTGGAAGCTACATCAAAATCAATTGATATTCCACGCTTATCTAACTCATTCTGTATTGTGTTTCTGACTTTTTTTGCTGTTCCGACAGGCACAGTGCTCTTGGTAACAACCAGGATGTGTTTGTCCATATGTTCTCCAATTGTTTTTGATACATCCAGAACATATTTCAGATCAGCACTTCCATCTTCATCAGGAGGAGTTCCAACAGCGATAAAGATTACATCTGTGTCGTTTACACATGCCGAAAGGTCTGTAGTAAAGTGCAGTCTGCCTTTTTCAACATTTCTGGCAATCATATCATCAAGCCCGGGCTCGTAAATTGGGGATATGCCTTTTTTTAAATTCCCGATCTTTTTAACATCAATGTCAACACAAACAACTTCAATTCCCACTTCGGCGAAGCATGTTCCGGTTACCAGGCCAACATAGCCGGTGCCAACAATAGTTATTTTCATAGAGCAATGTTTAATTGGTTTATTATCTAATAGCAAAATTAGGGATAAGTAACCATGTATAAACCATGTTAATCAGGATATATTAAAATAAAACTCAGATAGCTGCTTCCTCAATGGTAATTATGCCATTTAAAATTGCGTAAACTGTTAATCCAGAGGTAGTTTTAATGCCAAGTTTCCGGATGATATTTTTTCGGTGAGTTAGCACTGTATGCAGACTTAAATGCAGTTTCTGGGCGATTTCCTTATTTCCTGCTCCCAGAGAGAGCATTCTTACCACTTCATTTTCGCGTTTACTTAATCCCTTTTCTGTTTCCTGATTTTTAGAATCATTTCCGTTGTCAATATATTCGCGCAGTAAATCGCCCATTTCTTTTTGGCTGATGTTTATGTTCATGTTACCATCTTTACTGCTTTTTTCAAAGCTTAAATAAATGATTTTCAAATCTGTATTGATGATAAATTTTTCAAATTCCTTTGCAGAAGCAATAATTTCATCGACAATGATTAACCCGATCTGCATTTTTTCTATTATCTCTCTGGCTGTTTCAATTTCAGATGAAAGATAAGCTTTAACCGGAATACTCAGATCATTCAGGCATAGCTGAATTCCTTGCCTGATGATATTAGACTGGGATAAAACAAGTATTTTTAATTGTGGCATATTGCTGAAATTACAACCTTTTACGAATTCCTGCTTCCATAATTTTTACACGTGGTATCATTATGGCATCTTCGATGCGTGAGTGTTCATTCAGGTCTTTTTCAAGCCACGAAAGTTCGGTCAATATTCTGATAAGCATTTCATGATCAAATGGCTCGGGCAAATATTTGATCATGATGTTTTTCAGGTCAATCAGTTTTTCTTCAACATTGTCATGTTCCTTTTCATAGGTTAGAATACTATAATCTGATGCTTTATATCCGGTGATCTCATTGTTTTCAAATATTTCTTCAATTTTCAGAACATAGGGAAATGTTACTTTTTCTTCACGGTTTATGTGATCTGTTAACTCTTTACTGTAAGCTGAAAAAAACTGTTTCACAACTATAAGTTTCTTATTCGCCTGAATTTGATTGTTACATAGCCTGTCGATCATATCATCAATCAGAGGTAGCTGATAATCAATATAATAGCTGTGTGTTTTTTGTAGATATCCTACCATTTGGTTCAGCGAAAAATCCGCCAGTTCATGCGAAGGAAAATATCTTTTGTTGGTGAACGAATTGACGATAATGAGAAAGAAAACAGGGTCTATTTCATGATCTTCGCATATTTCACCAATTGTTTTATCTCCAAATCCCGGAAATATCCCAAATCGGCTAATGACGCGTAACAGGTTAAAATCATAAAAAACAGCTTCAGCAAGCTTGGTCTTTTGGTCGAATGGCTTCATGGAAATGTTTAACAATAATGTGGTAATTAGGTTTAACCCAATGCTTATTTAGAAACGTATGTGAATGGTAAGGGAGGCAGTGTAAATTTGTATCACATCATCGAGGAATGTAGCGCATTTGTAGCGCAAACAAGGTAAATGTGCTACTTTTTCACCTTTTTGGGTAAAAAAATCAAACCATCTCAATAAAGGTAACCCGCTGATATTCAATAAAAAAGCCGGTCAGTTGACCGGCTTTTTGTGATCCCGCTGGGGCTCGAACCCAGGACCCCATCCTTAAAAGGGATGTGCTCTACCTACTGAGCTACGGAATCGTTTAGGGACTGCAAAAGTACTGCTTTTTTTGTTTCATCCAAATATTTTTACACCTTTTTCAATCGAAAGTGTGTAAGTGCAATATTATCAGTATTTTACTTTTGCAAAAAGATATTTTTTAACTGACCGTGGATTGCCAGCCATATACATGAAGGTTCAGAACTTGTATAAGAAACCCTGTGTTTTTGATGTGCCGGAATGAAAATATAATCTCCTGCTTCAAGTGTAACTTCTTCATTTTCAGCAAAAAGTAATTTCGCACTTCCCTGGATCAGCAAAACCCACTCATCTGCCGGCTGATCGTACCATTGACCGCCCGGAGTTGTGTGTCCTGATGATAAAATGCGCTCAATTTTCACCGAACCATCAAATAGTGTGTCAAATACTTCAGATGGATCGTTCTGGTTTATTGACGAATTAAAAATATTGCCTGCAATTTTCATTGAGCATTAAATTAGTTCGCCTTTTCCTTCGCGGATTATCAATGGCTCGGATCCGGTACAATCAATTATTGTTGAGGCTTCATTATCGCCAAAACCGCCATCAATTACTATGTCAACCAGGTTTTTGTACTTTTCGTAGATTAATTCAGGGTCGGTGGTGTATTCCAATATTTCGTCTTCATCATGAATAGATGTTGACATTATCGGATGTCCGAGTTCATTGACAATTTCAAGCGGAATATTATTTCCCGGGATACGGATACCCACTGTTTTCTTTTTGCTCTGAATCAGCTTGGGAACACTATTGCTGGCGTTCAAAATGAAAGTGAACGGACCAGGCAGGTTTTTCTTCATCAGTTTAAAAACATCGTTGGAGATGGGACGGGTGTAATCAGATAACTGACTAAGATCGCTGCAGATAAAAGAAAAGTTGGCTTTTTCTACTTTGATGCCCTTTATCTGAGCAATTCGTTCAATGGCTTTTGATTTAAAAATATCGCATCCCATTCCGTAAACGGTATCAGTGGGATAGATAATTACTCCGCCATCAAGCAAACACTCAACAACTGTTCTGATTTGCCTTGAACTTGGATTCTCAGGAAAAATTCTAAGCAGCATGGCATTAATTTTTAAACAAATATAAATAAAAAAAGGGTAAGCTACTTATATCGCACCGCATCGACCATTTACCCTTGCTTCATTCCTGACCTGGGGGAGTTCAATGGGAGCTGGTCGTATAAGACTTACCCGCTGCAAAAATACAAAAAAATCAGGCTCTGCAACATTTTTGATTAAGTTTTTAATACAGAAAACGTTTTATTACATTTGCAGAAATTAAAATCATTTGTGATATGGAAACCCAGAATGAAGAAAGAACCCTGAATGATTCAACTGCAGTTAAATGTAGTTTATTGAATAATTCGCTGAAGTACGGACTCATAGCCGGAGTTGCAATGGTGTTGCTTTCATTGCTTTTATATGTGATGGATGTAACTATGACCGGTTGGGTTCAGTATGCCTCCTTGGTTATACTGCTAGCAGGTATCGTTTTGGGAAACCTTGCTTTTCGCGATAAATGCAGCGGAGGTTTTCTGTCATATGGAAGAAGTCTTGGATCAGGTGTACTTATAAGTGTATTTGCCGGACTTTTAATGGCTATTTATTCCTATTTGTTTTTTAGCTTTTTTGATCCGGGCGAATTGGTCAAATTAACACAGATTGCCGAAGATAAGATGTTTGAACAGGGATTATCCGACGAACAGGTTGATGACGCAATGTCGATGACAAAGATGTTTATGACTCCTGTATTTATTTCAATTTCAAGTCTTTTCTCAATGGCATTATGGGGAACTGTGTTTTCGTTGCTTGTTTCAATTTTTATTAAAAAGAACGACAACAGCTTTGACAGCGCCTTTCCTCAATCATAATAAATCATTTTTCTGATGGATATTTCGATTGTAGTGCCGGTTTATAATGAGGAAGAATCGCTGCCCGAACTTTTTGACTGGATCAAAAGGGTTATGACCGATCATAACTTCAAGTTTGAGGTTATTTTTGTTGATGACGGAAGTTCCGACAACTCATGGAGAATCATACATGATCTCAGCACTGCAGACCCAAGGGTTCGAGGAATTAAGTTTCGAAGGAATTATGGGAAATCAGCAGCGTTGAACAAAGGCTTTGATCTTGCCTCAGGAGATGTTGTCATTACCATGGATTCTGACCTTCAGGATAGTCCGGATGAAATACCGGGGCTTTTCAACATGATAAAAAATGAAGGTTATGATCTTGTATCAGGCTGGAAGAAAAAACGTTACGATTCAAAACTTACTAAAAATATCCCATCTAAATTTTACAATGCTGCAACACGTGCCATGTCAGGAGTTAAGCTTCACGACATGAACTGCGGGCTGAAAGCATACCGAAAAGAAGTGGTTAAAGCCATTGAAGTATATGGCGAAATGCATCGTTACATTCCTGTAATTGCCAAGTGGGCAGGGTTTAAGAAAATAGGGGAGAAGGTAGTTGTTCATCAAAAGCGTAAATACGGAGTCACGAAATTCGGATGGGAACGATTTGTTAACGGTTTCCTCGATCTTATTTCAATTATGTTTGTGTCACGCTTTGGTCGTAAACCAATGCATTTGTTTGGAGCTTTAGGTAGTATTTTGTTTTTTATTGGCTTTGTAATTGCAGCTTATCTTGCTTATGCTAAAATATTTATGGCAGAATACCGGATGACCGACAGACCATTATTTTATTTTGGTATGTTGGCAATGGTGCTTGGAACTCAATTGTTTCTGGCAGGTTTTTTAGGAGAGTTGATCAGCCGGAGTTCAACAGACCGGAATCACTACCTTATTGAGGAAGTTATTTAGTATCATAGAATACAATTTTTCCAATGGAAGCGAGAAAAAAAGTTGTGATAATCGGATCGGCATATCCTTTGAGGGGTGGCGGAATCTCAACTTTCAATGAGCGACTGGCTAAAGCATTTTCTGTCAGAGGTGACGAGGTTATTATTTACACTTTCAGCCTTCAATATCCATCATTCTTGTTTCCCGGAACCACTCAATATTCAACTGAACCGCCTCCCGAAGGACTTGAAATCAGAGTCAGAATTAACTCAATCAATCCTTTCAATTGGATAAAAACAGCTTTTGAGATTGCAAAATCAAACCCGGATCTTGCAATTTTCAGGTTCTGGATTCCCTTTATGGCGCCATGTCTGGGAAGTATTGCCAGGCTGATTAAATGGAAAACAAAACGAAGAGTTAAGATAGTTGCAATAACAGATAATATTATTCCGCATGAGCGCAGACCCGGAGACCGTTTGCTGGTGAAATACTTTACCGGTTCAGTCGATGCTTTTGTTGCAATGTCAGAGTCGGTGCTTCGCGACTTGTCTTTATTTGATAAGATAAAACCAAGAGCGTATTATCCACACCCGCTTTACGATAATTTTGGGGCTGTTGTATCTAAGGAAATTGCAAAACAGAAATTGGGAATGGATGAAAGCTACGGTTATCTGCTTTTTTTTGGATTTATAAGAGATTACAAAGGTTTGGACTTACTGCTTGAAGCAATGAGCAATCCTAAAGTTTCTGACCTTAAAATTAAGCTACTTATTGCCGGGGAATATTATGGAAACGAAGACAAGTATTCAGAATTAATTTCAAAATTGGGAATTGGCGATAAATTGGTTTTGCAAACCCGTTTTATACCGAATAGTGAAGTTTATCTTTATTTTTGTGCAAGCGATATTGTTGTTCAGCCTTACAAAAATGCAACTCAGAGTGGTGTAACACAAATTGCATATCATTTTGGTAAACCAATGATAACCACCCGGGTAGGAGGTCTCTCTGAAATGGTGCCTGATGGAAAGGTTGGCTATGTTGTTGAACCAGAGCAAAATGACATAGCTGAAGCAATATCGAAATTCTATATTGGGAATAAGGAAGAAGAGTTCATCGAAAATGTTAAGAAAGAAAAAGTTCGTTTTTCGTGGGATGGTTTGTTAAATACCATTGATAATTTATATAAACTCTCTTAAATTCAATTTGCTTTGATCGGAAAATGAATAATTTTCATTTCGTCCAGCATAGCGGTTTTTGTTTGCTTGTTGAAACAAATATGAAGTCATTTGTCAGAAAAATAGTGTTACTTTGAACCTTTTGATAAACTTCCGGTAAAATGATCATAAGAAGTAAAGCACCATTAAGAATTGGTTTGGCAGGCGGTGGATCAGATGTTTCCCCATACTCTGACATTTTTGGCGGAGCAATTCTAAATGCTACCATAAGCCTCTACGCTTACGCAACTATTGTTCCTGCGAATGATGGTAAAATTATCCTTCAGTCTTTGGACAAAGGTGAGGAGTATATCTTTGATTCATGCGATTTTCTGCCGGTTGACAGCGGCTTACAACTTCATCAGGGTATTTATAACCGGGTGGTTAAAGATTTTGCCAAAGCCCCGCTTTCGTTCACCCTCACCACCTATGTTGACGCACCTCCCGGATCAGGGTTGGGAACTTCATCCACCCTGGTTGTAGCTATTTTAGGTGCTTTTGCTGAATGGCTTAACCTGCCAATGGGTGAGTATGACTTTGCAAAACTGGCCTATGAAATTGAAAGAAATGATCTGGCTATGGCCGGAGGTAAGCAGGATCAGTATGCAGCAACTTTCGGCGGCGTTAATTTTATGGAATTTTCGTCCAACGATAAAGTGATTGTTAATCCACTACGAATTAAAGAGTCATATCTTAATGAGTTGTCACACAATCTTGTTCTTTTCTATACGCAAACTAGCCGCTTGTCTTCTACAATCATTGAGGCCCAGACCCGAAATGTTCTCAATAAAAACGAACGGTCAATAGATGCAATGCATAACCTTAAAATTCAAAGTGTTATGATGAAGGAAGTTCTGCTAAAGGGTGAACTCGATAAAATTGGCGAGATACTTGACTTTGGCTGGGAGTCTAAAAAGCAAATGGCTGACGAAATCACCAACCCCTATCTTGACGATATCTACAACACAGCCAAAGCTAACGGAGCTACCGGAGGCAAAATTTCCGGCGCAGGTGGTGGCGGTTTTATGATCTTTTATTGTCCGGGAAATGCTAGATCCCGTGTGATTCAGGCTTTACGCAAATTTGGTGGTGAAGCCATGCGTTATGAGTTTACCGACAAAGGATTAACCACCTGGACACTTTAACATTCCGACGGTTACCCATATTTGCTTCTTTTTGGTTACTTTTGCAACTTCTTAATCTTACTCATGAACAAAAGAATTATAGAAATTCTAAAGGATTCTGTTGCAGTAAAAGCTGCAGTTATGGCCGATGAACATCTTCTGAATGTGATCGGACAGGCTACCGATCAAATGGTTGAAGCTTTCCGTAACAAGCAAAAAGTGTTGTTTTGTGGCAATGGGGGAAGTGCCGCCGATGCACAGCATTTGGCTGCTGAGTTTTCAGGACGTTTTTATTATGATCGGCCACCCCTTGATGCTGAGGCCCTGCACGTGAACACCAGCTATCTTACAGCAGTTGGCAACGATTATTCGTTTGATGAGATTTATGCAAGATTGGTCAAAGCAAAAGGAAACAAAGGCGATATTCTGGTTGCGCTGTCTACATCAGGGAACTCACCAAATATTATTAAAGCAATTGAAGCTGCCAAAGCTAACGGCCTTGTTTCTATTGGCCTTACCGGCGAAACGGGTGGAGCAATGGCTGAAATCTGCGATTTAATTATCAAAGTTCCTTCAAAGGACACGCCACGGATTCAGGAATCCCACATTACCATTGGTCACATCATTTGTGAATTGGTCGAAGCAACAATTTTTCCCCGTTAGTTATGTTCATGGAGCTGCCTGATACCATCATTCTTGCCGGTGGGCTTGGCACCCGTCTTCGCGATGCGGTCAGAGATATCCCGAAAGCAATGGCTCCCATTAACGGGAAACCATTTCTTGAACATCAGTTGCAGTTTATCAAAGCTGCCGGATTTAAAAGGGTTATCATTTCCACAGGGTATCTGGGAGAACAAATAAAACAGTTTTTCGGAAATAGTTATCAGGAACTTGAGATTCATTATTCTCATGAAAACGAACCATTAGGTACCGGAGGTGCAATTAAAAAGGCTTTTTCACTGGTTCAAACTCCCCATGCACTCGTTCTGAATGGAGATACAATGTTCAGAATCGATCCCGATTTGTTTTTTCAACGACATATCGAAAAGCTTGCGGATGTTTCAATCGCGCTTCGGATGGTTGACGATGCATCCCGATATGGTCAGGTTAAATGTAATGCGGATGGCAGATTATTTGCTTTCAGCGAAAAATCCGCAAAAGCGGATCCTGGAATTATAAATGGAGGCATTTATCTTATTTCATCACGATATTTCAGGGCTTGCTCACTGCCTGATAAATTTTCGTTTGAAAAAGATTTTCTTGAAAAACAAATTACAACATCGGCCATTTATGGTCAGGTGTTTAATGATTACTTTCTTGATATTGGTATTCCCGAAGATTATCAAAGAGCTCAAAATGAAATTGGAACAACTGAAAATGGATAAGTCATGGACTTTGTTTCTGGACAGAGACGGGGTAATCAATAAAAGATTGCCTGGTGCTTATGTGGGCTCTGTGCAGGAATTTGAGTTTCTGAATGGTTCTTTGGAAGCAATTAAAATCTTTTCCGCAGTGTTTGGAACAATTGTAGTTGTTACCAATCAGCAGGGGATAGGTAAGGGATTGATGACCGGATCTGACTTGGAAACCGTTCACAATCATATGATTCAGGAAGTCAAAAACTCAGGAGGACGCATTGATAAAGTTTACCATTCACCTTTTTTAAAATCATCAAACCACTTTACCCGGAAGCCTTCGGTTGGTATGGGATTGTTGGCCAGAAAAGATTTTCAGCTTATTAAATTCAAAAAATCAATCATGGTCGGAGATTCTTTATCTGATATGATATTTGGTAAACGCCTGAAAATGAAGACAGTCTTTATTGGTGATCCACTTATTGCGAAGCACAATGAAAATTTAATAGATTTTGTTTTTCCGGATTTGCTTACCTTTGCACGCCAAACAGTACTAAACCCAACAAACGCTTAGTGCATCCACTAACCATACTATCGGTTTTTATAGCTTACTCTCTTACACTCTTTGTCATCGCCGGTATTACCGGCCGCAAATCCACAAACAAGACATATTTTACAGGAAACCGCAATTCACCGTGGTATGTTGTTGCCTATGGAATGATAGGAGCTTCTTTGTCAGGTGTTACTTTTATTTCAATCCCGGGTGAAGTAGGAACATCAGGTTTTTCTTACATGGTGCTGGTCCTCGGGTATCTTTTGGGATATGCTTTTATTGCTCAGGTTTTATTACCGGTTTATTACAGTCGCAATCTTACTTCAATATATACATACCTCGACCAGCGCTTTGGAAGGGTAACCTACAAAACCGGATCAATTTTTTTTCTGATTTCACGCAGCATTGGTTCCGCTTTCAGGGTTTTTCTGGTGGTGAATGTCCTTCAGATTTTCGTTTTTGACCAATGGGGAGTCCCATTTGTTGTGAATGTTGCTTTGTTTATCGGGCTGATTCTTATCTATACTTTCCGGGGCGGAATCCGCACTATTGTCTGGACAGATACCCTTCAAACAACATTTATGATAGCCGCATTGCTGATCTCTGCATATATTATTTTCAGTGAACTGAATTTTACGCTAAGTTCAATGTTTCATGAAATTAAGGATAGTCGGTATTCTGATATGTTTATTACGGATGTTAACGACAAACGTTTCTTTCTTAAGCAGTTTTTTAGTGGGACATTTATAGCGATCGTCATGACAGGCCTTGATCAGGATATGATGCAGAAAAATCTTACCTGCAGAAATCTGAAGGACGCGAAGAAAAACATTTACATGATGAGCTGGGCGCTGATTCCGGTTAACTTCCTGTTTCTAGGTATGGGCGCTTTGCTCTACATCTATGCAGCAAAAATGGGAATTACAATTCCTGAGCGAACTGATGATCTATTTCCTGTAATTGCGCTTCAGCATCACGGTGCTTTCGCTGGAATCATATTCTTAATCGGACTTGTAGCAGCAGCTTATTCAAGCGCCGATGGATCAATAACCGCATTAACTACTGCATTTTGTATAGATATTCTGGGAATTGAAAGAAACAAACTTATTTCCGAAGAGCAGAGCAGCAGAACCCGAAAAACTGTGCATATCAGCATGGCAATTCTGATGTTTTTTCTGATCTTGCTTTTCAGGGCTATTAATGATGAATCAGTCATTAACAAACTATTTACTATTGCCGGTTATACTTATGGCCCTTTGCTGGGGTTGTATAGTTTCGGATTGTTTACCAATCGGATATCACGCGATAAGTGGGTGCCGCTGGTTGCTATCCTTGCTCCGGTAATCAGTTATTTTTTTAGTCAGAATTCTGCCTTATGGTTTGATGGCTATAAAGTTGGTTTTGAATTACTTATCATTAACGGACTGATTACTTTTATTGGTTTGTTGATTATATCAAAACCCAATAGCACAAAAACCGCATTTTAAAGCAGATTTCTGAATACGAAAAACTTTTAGTAATCAGTTTTGTTTTTTGTTTCATTAAATCCCTTTAATCCATGAGCAATATCAGATTTAAGGCCCTTGAGTTGGCCATATCACGTCCCAGGAGACCATTCAACGATATCCCGGGAAAGGTTTCAGACTATTACGGTGAAATGACTTTTAACAAGCTGGCCATGCGTGAATACATGTCGCGTGAAGCTTATTCATCAGTTATTAAAGCTGCTGAAAAGGGTGTCAGGATTGACAGAAATATCGCCGATCAGGTGGCTTCTGCAATGAAAGCGTGGGCTTTAAGCAAAGGAGCCACACATTTTACCCATTGGTTTCATCCTTTAACCGGCGCCACCGCTGAAAAGCACGACTCTTTTATTCAGCCAACAGGTGAGGGAAAGGCAATTGAAATATTTAATGCCAACGAATTAATTCAGCAGGAGCCAGATGCTTCGAGTTTCCCCAGCGGAGGAATCAGAAATACTTTTGAAGCCCGCGGATATACTGCCTGGGATCCTACATCTCCGGCTTTTATAATGGATAAAACCCTGTGTATTCCAACCATTTTTGTTTCTTACACTGGTGAAGCTTTGGATTATAAAACCCCCTTACTCAAGACTTCTATTTCTCTTGACCGCGAAGCAACCGAAGTTTGCAGGTATTTCGATAAGAATGTTTCCCGGGTTTATGCCACTTTGGGTTGGGAGCAGGAATATTTTCTGGTTGACACTGCATTATACAATGCACGCCCCGATCTTATGCTTACCGGTCGCACTCTTTTCGGACATTCCAGTGCAAAGGATCAGCAGTTGTCTGATCATTATTTTGGAATTATTCCTGAAAAGGTGATTGATTTCATGCGCGAATTTGAATATGAAGCACATCGGCTTGGCATTCCGGTAAGAACACGTCATAATGAAGTTGCTCCCAACCAGTTTGAATGTGCCCCGGTTTATGAAGAAGTGAATGTGGCTGTTGATCACAATCAGCTGTTGATGCACTTGCTCGAGAAAGTAGGTAAACGCCACGGTTATACAGTTTTACTTCACGAAAAACCATATGCAGGTGTAAATGGTTCAGGAAAGCATAACAACTGGTCGATGAGTACTGATGGGGGCGAAAACCTCCTGAGTCCTGGTAAAACGCCAAAATCAAACCTCAGATTTCTGGTTTTTCTGGCCAATATTCTTAAAGCTGTTGATACCCACGCCGATGTGCTGAGGGCTTATGTTGCAACTTCGGGAAACGATCTGAGGTTAGGAGCTCATGAAGCACCGCCTGCAATTATTTCTGCTTTTATTGGTAAGCAGCTTTCTGAAACACTTGATCTGATTGAGAAAACTGATAAAAAAGCCGTTTCTAAAGCAGGTGAAGGCTCAGCACATAATATTAATATTCCACGGATTCCGGAAATTCTACTTGACAATACCGACCGTAACAGAACTTCTCCATTTGCATTTACAGGTAATAAGTTTGAATTCAGGGCTGTAGGTTCATCTTCAAGCTGTGCTAAACCTATGATAGGTTTGAACCTTATTGTTGCTGATCAGTTGAAAAAATTCAGGGCAGAGGTGGATGATCTTATTAAGGGAAAAGTGAACAAAGAAGATGCAATGTTCACCGTTATCAGAAAGTATATCATTGAATCAAAACGAATCAGATTTGAAGGGAACAGCTACAGTGAAGAGTGGATAAACGAAGCCGCCAAAAGAGGTTTGTCTAATATCCCCGACACTCCTCATGCTCTTAAGAGTTTGCTGAAGCCTGAAGTAATTCAGATGTTTATTGACCATGATATCCTGACAGAGCGTGAAGTAAGAGCCCGTTACGAAATAAAGCTCGAAAATTACATCCGCAAAATTCAGATCGAATCCCGTGTTCTTGGTGATCTGGCAATAAATCATATCATCCCTATTGCCATCAGGTATCAGAATCTGCTTATTGATAATGTTAAAGGTTTAAAAGAGGTGCTAGATAACAAAACCTTTGTTGCCTTATCAAAGAATCAACTTGATACCATAAAGGAAATATCTGAACATATAGCAATCATTAAAGAACAGGTTCAGAAGATGGTTGAAGCCCGTAAAGAAGTTAATAAGATTGAGTCACCCGAAGATCTGGCAATTGGATATCAGGGTATGGTGCTGCCATTTTTCGAGGAAATCAGATATCATGCCGATAAACTGGAACTTATGGTTGATAACGAACTATGGCCATTACCAAAGTACCGTGAACTGATGTTTATCAGATAATTGCAGATTGAATGCATTTAAAATTAAACAGACCGGCTTTTAGCTGGTCTGTTTCATTTCCGGTGATGTATTTTGCTGGTTTATATAACTTTGACTGAGTTTGAAGCTTAAATTAACACCAATAATTTTAGCTTGTGTCAACTTAAAACTTGCTTATCTCAGAAGGTGCCTGCTCTTTATGTCCGGTTTCTCAAATTATGTAATCTCAACTTAACGTTGGAGCTTATGAGCTTTCCTATATGCTCTGCGCCAAGCCCTTCTGATCCAGTAATGCCGTCTCCAGTATTTGCCCCAGTTAATCCCCGACCATATCCTTTCATGAAAATAATAGATAACCAGCTTGACAAAAAATTCAAGCACTGTTATAACTCCGGCATTGCTGAGGCTATCAGTCAATGAAGCTCTTTGATATTGATGCGAAAAAATAAATATTCCAAGAAACATTGCTCCGGAAGCAAACAACCGATATGTGATTGTCTTTATAAGGCTCCGTTGAGGACTGTCACGATATAAAGTCTCTGTCTTAATCTTATCCATTGTTTGATTGCTGCTCTTTTCTGACAGGCCCATAGTTTTATATTTCTCGTTCTTGTTCTCGTGTCAAATTTACGATTTTTTAGTCATTAGAAATGGCATTAGATGGCATAAGATATTTATTTCTGCCTCATGAGATCATTAAATGCTTTTCGGAAATAGAATTCTATTTCCATTTATTCCGGAATAAAACTACTGAAAGGTTAAAAAATGAACACCAAACACACAAAACGAAATGTTTTAAAATGCTTATCTTTGAAAAAAAATATACCTATGAAGCTGTCACTTGAGAACTTGGCTAAATACTTGATTTTTAGTTTACTTTTCTTTTCTTTTACTGAATCGAAAGCTCAGTTGAACGTAATTCCCTTTTCAAAAGGCATTTTGACTCCTGAAATGGATGGAATTATTTATTCACTTCCACGAAACATAGTTTGTGTTGAAATCAGCGTTGTTAAAACAGAATTAGTCAAAGGTCCGTTTGCAGATTATGCTTTGAAATATCTGGGTCTTGCAAAAATTAATAATGAAAATGTTACCAGATATAGTATTGATAATGTTGTGGTTTCAATGCTGGCAGAACCTGATCCGGAACAGCAATATTTTGTAGCACTTAGTCCTAAATCAAAACAAGCCTCTCAGATAACATTGGCTTTGACTGAAAATGGAATTATCAGTGGATTTTCAGAAATCAGAAAAGTTAATTCAAAATCTGAATCATCTGCCGGTTCAGGAAGTCAGACAAATCAATTATTTAAAGATCTGTTGCAGCCAACAATGCTTGAAAGAGTTGATACAATTATCAGGCGTATCAGTGTTGACACCACCACCATTGAAGAAAAGATCATCAGACGAAGTGTTTCTGAGAAGTCGGCTGATCAGATGGCCAGAGAAACCGCTGAAGCCATCCGAAAGATTGATGAAAACATCTTTAATCTGACTATAGGTTATCAGGAAGTGAATTACTCTAAGGAAAGCCTTGAGTTCATGATTTCTGAACTCAGAAAAACCCAGAACGAATATCTGAGACTTTTTAAAGGAAGTAGTCGCATTACAACAACCACGCATAAATTTTATGTAACTCCGCAGCCTTCTGAAGAAGGACTGCTTGAAAGCCTGTGTAAATTTTCAGCTATAGGTGGAATTTTGCCGAAGAACTCTCCATCAGGAGAAAATATCAATCTTACTATTACACCTGTTGATCGCAATAAAAACCTGACTGATTTTGCAAAGCAGCGCGATCAGGTTGCTAAAAAGAACCGTGGTTTATATTACAGAATACCCCAGCAATCAAGGGTTCAGATATCTTCTGGAGTAAATGTTTTGTTCGAAAACATTGAATTGATAAGTCAGCTGGGCATAGTTACCTATTTACCTGCCAATGCTTATGGTGAAGTTGTGTTTGATCCCATAACAGGAGCCATAAGTCTGATTTCAATTCACTAATTGGTATTTGTTCCGTTATTACTTCTGATGAATAATATAAATTTCTTTGAACGGCTAAAAAGCCTGCTTCTTTTTCCTTCTTACGAATGGAAGGTGATTTCGCTTGAGAAACGCTCGTTAAGCGATGATTTCCGGCAATTCACATTCCGTTTGATAGTGGCTGGGGCACTTGCTCAGTTTATCGGCAGTTTTATATTTGTCAGGAATGTTCTTGATATTGATGCCTACAGATTCTCTTTCCCGCTGGTACAGTCTTTTTTTTATATTTTTATTCAAACAGGCTTATTGATGATCTGCTCATTTTTTGTAAAAAAGATGGCAAGAAAGTTCAAATCAGTACCTGATCAGAAATCCGCATCCCGATTGGTTATTTATTCAGCAACTCCTTTGTTGATGATGTTTGTAATCTTTAACCTGAGTCAGGTTTTGTTTCTGGCTCTTTTACCAGGATTTTATTCATTGTATCTTTTTTGGTCCGGGCTTCCCATATTACTGAAAACAGACCAAAGCAAAAGAATATCCTACACTTTTCTGTACTTCATTTTTATGAGCGGACTCTTCTGGGGATTTATATTGTTATTTGGCTTTATAACAGGAATTCTGTTTCCCGGATCAATCACCACCTGAGAAAAAAGTTGACATTAAATCGTTTTAAGGTAAGCCTGTCTGATCAAAACCAGGTCTTTGAGCAGTTTTTCAAGTAAATGCATTGGCAGCATATTGGCTCCATCTGATTTTGCCTTTGCCGGATCAGGGTGTGTTTCCAGAAAAATCCCATCACATCCGGCAGCTATTCCTGATTTTCCGATAGTTGAAATCATGGCAGGATTGCCTCCGCTGACTCCTCCGGGTTGATTGGGTTGTTGCAGTGAATGTGTAATGTCAAGAATAACCGGTGTGCCCATTCCCTGCATTACAGGTATGCCGCGCATATCAACAATCAAATCCTGATAACCAAACATTGTTCCTCTGTCGGTTAGTAAAACCTTATTGTTCCCAGCTTCTTTTACTTTTTCAACGGCAAATTTCATCGATTCGGGAGATAAAAACTGACCCTTCTTTATATTAACCCATTTGCCAGTTTTTGCAGCAGCTTCAAGCAGGTCAGTTTGCCGGCATAAAAATGCGGGTATCTGAAGTATATCAACATATTCGGCTGCAAGCCCGGCTTCTTCGGCTGTATGAATGTCGGTAACCACCGGAATTCCAAGCGTTTTTCCAACCAAAGAAATTGATTTTAAAGCCTTGATATCTCCTATCCCTGAAAATGATGAAGCTTTTGAACGGTTAGCCTTCCGGTATGAAGCCTTGAAAATAAAAGGTATTTCAAGCTTCTGGGCAATATTGTTTATAAAAGTGGCTATCTCCAGCGGCATTTCTTCATTTTCTACTACACATGGTCCTGCAAGCAGGAAAAAATTTCCACTTTCGTATTTTCCTATTTTACTGATGTCGGGCGTAAGGTGCATGATCTGTTTCATTTAATATTTGTACTTATTTTTCCAGATTGATCTCAGATAATTCCGTGTTTCGTTCTCACGGGGATTTTGCCCCGGATTATATAATGTGCTGCCGGCGATCTCATCTGGTAGAAATTCCATGTCAGCAAAATTTCGTTCATAATCATGAGCGTACTTGTAACCAGAACCATAGCCAATATCTTTCATCAGGTTGGTTGGTGCGTTTCTGATGGCAAGAGGTACAGGAAGATCACCTTTGCGCCGGACAAGTTCCAGGGCATTTCCAATAGCTAAATAAGTTGCATTGCTTTTTGGAGAGGTTGCAAGATAAACAGCACATTGCGACAAAATGATCCGGCATTCAGGATATCCGGTTTTATGAACAGCATCAAAACAAGCATTTGCCAGAAGCAGCGCATTCGGATTCGCATTTCCAATATCTTCTGATGCCAGAATAAGCATACGGCGGGCAATAAAAAGAGGGTCTTCTCCTGATTCTATCATTCTGGCCAGCCAATAAACCGCAGCATTTGGATCGCTGCCCCGCATTGATTTGATAAATGCTGAAATGATATCGTAATGCATTTCTCCACTCTTGTCGTAATAGGCAAGGTTTTGCTGAATTATACGGGTAGTTGAATCATTGTTTATTATAATGGTATTGTTTTCAGGGATGCTGGCAGTTGCAATCAACTCAACAGCATTCAGCAACTTTCGGGCATCGCCTCCTGAAATTCTCAGCAAAGCCTCATCTTCAAGCACTTTAATTATTACTCCGCTTTGTTCCTCTGTTTTTTGGATAGATTTTCGTAAAAGTACACGAAGATCAGTGGCTGACAATGGTTTTAATATATAAACCTGACAACGCGATAAAAGCGGCGATATAACTTCGAAAGAAGGATTTTCGGTGGTTGCGCCAATCAGCGTGATAATGCCTTTCTCTACAGCTCCAAGCAGGGAATCTTGCTGAGATTTGCTGAATCGGTGGATTTCATCGATGAAAAGTATAGATTTTGTAGCCGAAGCTTTTGCTTTTTCAATTACTTCTCTGATGTCTTTTACCCCTGAATTGATGGCACTTAGGGTGAAAAATGTGTGCGAGAGTCGATTTGAAATGATATGTGCAAGCGTTGTTTTTCCAACACCTGGCGGTCCCCAAAAAATCATTGAAGGAATATTTCCGGCGTCAATTGCTTTCTTCAGGATACAACCTTCTCCTACCAAATGTTCCTGACCAACGTAATCTTCTAATGTAGATGGTCTGAGTATTTCTGCCAGAGGTTTATTGTCTCCCATGATTTATGTGGTTTCTGCCACAAAGGTACGAATCATGACTTAATCTTAGAAGTCGAATTAATATCCATTTAAGTTTTGGTTGATCCGGAGTTATAAAAATTGCAGAATTGAGCCGAATTGATGAAAACACGACAACTTTTTAAGTCTATTTTAATGTTAAAAATAAAAAAAAATCACGATACTTTATTAAGTAATTGATTATCAGCAGCTAAGATGATTAAAAAATAATTAAAATATTTTGCTTTTTGCTTGCTTTTTAATTTGGAATTTATGTACATTTGCATCGTTAACATAACACCAAAAAAACACATGAAAACTTTATCACAGATTTTAGTTATTGCTGGTCTTGCAACTATGGTTGCTTGCGGTCCTAATGCAGAACAATTGGCTGAGCAGGCTCGCCTTGATTCAATCCGTATTGCTGATTCTATCGCTCTCGTTGAAGCTGAGCAGGCTCGCATCCAGGATTCAATCAATGCCGCTATGGCTGCTGATACAACTACTTTGGAAGTTGTTGTTGAATAATCAAGATTTTTTAAGAATGAAAAAAGGGGGTAGCAATACCCCCTTTTTTTATTTTCCCTTTTAAGTCAATACAATTGAGGCAAATATTTAAATGTCCGTTTACATCAGAATTTTTAATTTGAGTCAGCCTCTAATCCTGAAACTGAGATTATCAGAAATCAGAGCCCAAATATTTATTATCTTTACATCGCTGCTTAGGTGGCCATTCGCTTACTTAATCTATTACGCAAAAATTAATGATTGACACAACTGACGATAATTCAATAGTCACCTTCCGGGATTTTGGCTTTGATGAACAAATAATGGAAGGCCTTGATTCTATAGGTTTTGAAACTCCAACTCCGATACAGAAACAAATCATTCCCTACATTATGCAGGGAAGAGATGTAATTGGCTGCGCTCAAACGGGTACTGGAAAAACTGCCGCTTATCTGCTTCCTGTTTTACACCGCATAATTAATAATCCGGTAAAAGGAGTTAATACCATCATCATCAGCCCGACCAGAGAGCTTGCCATTCAAATTGCCCAGGCTTTGGAAGGATTAAGTTATTTCATGAACATTAGTTCAATGGCTGTTTACGGAGGTACCGATGGTAAAGAGTGGGAGCAACAGAAACGTGCACTCAGCAGCGGAGTTGACATCGTAGTAGCTACACCTGGCAAGCTGATCTCTTTTCTTAACATGGATATAATTCCGGTTTCTAATCTGCAGCATTTGATTCTTGATGAAGCCGATCGCATGCTTGACATGGGATTCGTTGATGATATAATGAAGATTATCAGCTATTTACCTGAGAACAGAGCAACTTTTTTGTTTTCAGCAACAATGCCTTCGCGTATCAGAGACTTAAGCCACAGGATTTTAAAGAATCCGTTTGAAATAAATATTGCTGTCTCTAAACCTGCTGCAGGAATTCTTCAGGCTGCATATCTGACCTATGATTCGCAGAAATTGCAGGTTCTTACCCAATTGATAAAGGGAAGAGACCTCCCCAGTGTGCTGATTTTTGCTTCTACCAAGAGTAAAGTAAAATCAATAACCAGAGAACTGCTTTCTTCAGGATTTCAGGTGGCTGATATTCATTCTGATCTGGAACAATCAGAAAGAGAAAAGGTACTGCTTCGTTTCAGAACCCGGAGCCTGCAAATGCTTGTTGCCACCGATGTATTGTCCAGAGGTATTGATATTGAAAATATCAGTCTTGTGTTGAATTATGATGTTCCGCATGATGCCGAAGATTATGTTCACAGGGTTGGCCGCACAGCAAGAGCTGAACAAACCGGAATTGCAATAACTTTCGTGAATGAAACTGATATGTTCCGTTTTTCGAAGATAGAGAAACTCATTGAAAGCAAAATTCTGAAACTTATGCCAGCGCCGGAATTAGGTCCCGGACCGGTTTACGATCCAAAACCATCAAAAGATACCCGTTTTAATAAACGGCCTAAACGAAAGTAATATCTGACCTTTACTTAAATGGATTTGCAGCTAAGCAATAAGTTATTTGTAGTACTGGGAGCTTCATCGGGCTTTGGAAAATCGATTGCCGCCAGGCTGATTGCTGAAAACGCTGAAGTTATTGCTGTAGCCCGCCGCATTGAAATGCTCAATCAGGGAGCTGAAGGTTCTAACGGAAAATTTGTGCCTATGCAGGCCGATGTAACTTTGCCTGAATTTCCTGATAACCTGATTAAAGTAATTAATGGCAGACCTTTGCATGGAATTGTGATAAATGCCGGAGGTCCACCTGCTGCCGCTTTTATGGAAACCAGTCCTGCAATGTGGGAAGATGCTTTTTATAAAGTTTTGCACTGGAAAGTGTGCTTATTGCAAAAGATTATTAATCAGTTTATTGACGCAGGTTATGGCCGGATTGTGCTGATTGAAAGTGTTTCGGTAAAACAACCAGTAAGTCAGCTTGTTTTGAGCAATTCTCTCAGGGCTGCTGTTGCAGGAATGGCAAGAACATTGGCTGATGAAGTTGCTGCTCACGGCGTTACGGTTAATATACTGGCTCCGGGCTATCATGATACAGATGCAATGAAACGTTTGTTTGCCAAAAGAGCCGATTTAATGCAATCAGATATTGAGGCCGCCCGTGCAATGTTTACCAACGAAACCGGTACAGGCAAACTTGGGGATCCTGATCATTTTGCTGAGCTGGCAGTATGGCTGCTTTCTCCGTCTTCGGCTTTTGTTAACGGTCAGGTAATTTCTGTGGCCGGAAATCTGGTTAAAGGAATAATGGGATAATTGCTTATAATTCTGTTGATTTGTTTCTTTTAATCCTGATAAGTATTGGGTTGATGCTAAAGTATAAAATCACCGAAACCGGAAACATAATCGCAATCCAAACCAATAAAATAGTTGCAAATAACCATAATAAATCGGCTGAAGCGGTTAGCAGGATGCTTCCTGACATTTTCTCCAGCATTTCAGGAATTTCTTTAATGATTTCTTTTCCGGTTATTTTGGATGCTATGCTGTATAACGGAAAAAATAAGAGAAACTGCAGTGGAAAGACCAGATAATTCACAAACTGGATCAGAGCCAGATTCATTCTGAAACCAACAGCAAGAATGGTGCAGAGAACTGTTGAAATTCCCGGAATCGGAATTGTCCCCAGAAATAGCCCCGTCGCAATTGTTCTTGACATCATCTCCGGAGTCAGTCCCTGACTAAGAAACTCACCCAAAGTCTTTCCGATTCCTCTAAATAACTTACTCCTGCTTACGGTTTTCATACATCCATAGATGGATCAATATCACTTGCATACTGATAAATTCCACCTTCAAGTATATATAAATCCTTAATTTTCAGCTTGTCTTTCAGATATATAAATACCTGTTCACTTTTTATTCCGTAAATACAATATATTACTACCTTATTGAGCTTTTGAACAAGATCAAGTTTGTAAGGTAGGTCAAGTTGCGGAATCGACAATGCCCCCTCTATATGGCAGTGATCAAACTTATCAGCTTCTCGTGTATCGATCAACTGGAAGTCTTCCTTAGAGTCAATCATCGCCTTTAGTTGGGCAGGAGTTATAAATTTCATGGTTGATTATATAGTGTTTTTAGCCAGTTGATCTATTTCATCTGATTCATAAACGAAAATACCTTTGCCTTTAAACGCTGCAATTATCATTGCTTTTGCAACGTCAGCAGCATGAATGGGCTTATACTTCCTGAATTTTCCAACCATCAGAGGGGATGTCAGAACTGCAATCTGTTTTCCGATATTTTCGAGAAATCTGCTTTCGCTCCTCATTCCAAGAAGAATTGATGGCCTCATAATGCTGATGTTTGAGAATTGAAAGGTTTTGATAGATAATTCCATCAATCCTTTGGTGCGAAGGTAGAAATTTCCTGAATCAGCAGAAGCCCCGACTGAAGATACAACAACAAATGCTTCCGCTTTATTACGAGCCGCATTTTGAGCGATTCTTTCAACAAGGTCATGATCAATCTTAAAAAACTTTTCATTACTTCCGGCTTTTTTTCTGGTAGAACCGATGCAACAGAATACATGGCTGCGGTTGAAAAGGTTTTCTATTTCGTCAAATTTTTCAGGGTTGAATATGATTTGCTCTATGGAAGGACTGGCCACATGCAGTTTCTCTCTGACAAATATGACAACCTTAGAATATCTCGGGTCGCTGATCAGTTGTTCGGATAAAAATTTACCTATTAAACCACTGGCTCCGAAAACCAGGGCTGTTTTTGTAGTAGATTCATTCATTTTGATTAAAATATTTTGTTCGTTTATGATCTCATTTTACCTCTTTTCATCGAAAAGAAAACGCCTGCTATACAAAGCAGGGCAAAAACAAGAAATGATATTTTGATTCCTGACAAAAGTCCATCGGTATTACTGATGCTCTTTTCAGTTTCTCCCATCATTAATGCAAAAATCATCATACTTATTCCCATACTGATGGTTTGGCCTGTCAAACGCATGGTTCCGAGTAATGATGATGCTACTCCATATTCATGCTGCTTAACTGAACTCATGACTGCATTCGTATTTGGTGACGAAAACAGAGCAAATCCCAGGCCCAGAACTACAAGCATGGAAACTATGAACCAGATTCCGTCACTTTCGTCTAGCGTTGAAAAAGCAAATAATCCGACGACTGTTATGACCATCCCTGCTGATGCAACGATTGAAGGTTCTATGCGATCGCTCAGTTTGCCTGCAAGCGGCGAAAATATAGTCATGGTGATTGGTTGCGCCATAAGAATCAATCCTGCCTGATGCGGAGCCAGTTTAAGTACCTGTTGTAAATAGAGACTCAGCAGAAAAACAAGTGCAAAAGTAGATGCATAGTTGATGAATGCAGCTATGTTTGAAAAAATAAAAATATGATTTTTCTTAAACTGAGCAATTGCAATCAGTGGATTTTTTATTTTTCCCTCATAAATAATAAAAGCAACAAAACCCGAGAGTCCGATTACCAAAAGTATGATTCCATGAAAGGAAGGAAGTGAAGGGAAACTGTAAACGATCAATGCCAGACTAATTCCATAGATAAAACTTCCTGTCAGGTCGAATTTTTCCGGAATCACCGCTTTAATGTCGGCTGTAAGATTTCTTATTGCAATAGGAATAATAATCAGACTGAGGAGAGCTGTTAAAACAAAAATACTTCTCCATCCGAAAAACATAATCAGAAATCCTCCGATTGTAGGTCCAAGACTTAAGCCGAGGTAAACAGCAGCAACATTGATTCCAAGTACTTTTCCGCGTTCATGTTTTGGATACGATGATGTAAGTATGGCTATGGCAGTAGCGTAAATCAATGCACCTCCTGCACCATTAAGTACCCTTGAAATCAATAAAAGCGCAGGAGTAAAAGCTATTGCCGATAAAACTGAAGCTATTGCGAAAACAATAATTCCTGCAATAAAAAAGAATTTGCGTCCGTAAATGTCAGAAATCCGACCGAAGGGAAGAAGAAAAACAGCTGCAGCAAGCAGGTATGAGTTAGAAACCCATCCAAGTCCGATTGCATTCATTCCCAGTTCAATACCAATTGCAGGCAATGCAATATTTATTGCCGATCCCATAAATGGAGTGAGAAACGAACTTAAAGTGGTTACAAATAATATTGCTGTTTTGCTCCGCATGCGGCATTTTTTGCAAATGTATTGGAAAATCAGTCTTGAATGCATCCGATTTAACCCGAAGTTTGTTAACTTTATATCCCGATAAGAACAGCTATCGCTCCAAATGGATTGTTAAACCAAAAATAAGTTTACAAAATGAAATATTACTTTACAAAGAACACTGCGCTTTCTTTCGAAGAAGCTATTGAAAAAACAACAGAACTCCTTAAAGAACATGGGTTTGGAATTATTACTGAAATTGATGTGACCGCCACATTTAAGAATAAATTAAACGCTGATTTCCGCAAATACCGGATTCTGGGCGCTTGTAATCCGGCTTTTGCACATGAAGTTCTTTCAAAGGAGCCTATGATTGGGTTGTTGTTGCCTTGCAATGTAGTGGTTCAGCAATTGGAGGATGGCTCAACTGAAGTATCTGCAATTAATCCAAAAGTAAATATGGAAATTGCAAAAAGTGAGTCTGTTTCAGATATTGCTTGCAAGGTTACTGAAATTCTTGAAAAGGTGATCCAAAAAATCTGAGATCAGCCTTTATAGCCAAATAGTTTCCTCGATTTGATAGATTCAGCTACATAAACAGGAACAAGCTTTTCCCAATCAGGATCTGATGCCTTGATTCTTTCCAAAACCTGGGGTGAGAAAATATTAATATATTTCCGGTTTATCTCAGTGATTTCAAGTATCAGCCGCGAAGAAATAAGGTAGTCATATAAATAACGTGTTTCTCCTGTAAATTTAATGTCCTGTGATCTAATAAGTTCTGATGTTTCCGGATTAAGACCAGGATAAACATACATTTTCATGTTGGTGGGGAAAAGTTTTCCAAACGCTTCAAGTATTCCGCCTTTGAGTTCGGTATAGTAGCCTGGGTCGAATATTTTTTCAAAAGTTTCAGCTCCAACTACTATTCGTAACTTGTTGATTCTGAATCCTGAAAAGTAATGAACCAGTTTATAAAACTCCCTGAATCCTGATACCATCACATTTTGCCCCATTCCATTAAGCAGGTCAACGCGATCTAGAAAATCGCGGTCGTCAATATCTGACTCATCAGGTGCCATGAGATTATCTATTGTTATTTCGCAAAATGACAAAGTGTTTGATTTGTCATAGTCTTCGTCACGTTTAAAAAGGGCATAACTTGATTTCAGTATATCAAATCCTGCATAAGTTATCGGTCTGAAGCTTCCGCGAAAAGCCAGCACATTCATTTTATACAACATATCAGCTGGTTCCTGAACATTGCCCAGTTTGTCGAACATTATTGCTTTGGCCATACGATTTTTTACAAGCTGCACAGCGAGCAGGCGATTATCAACATAGGATAGTTCCGGACCTTTCATACGGATCATTGTGATTTCCATCCGGTCAATCGACAAGTTGTCAAGCAGCGATTGTATAAAAATGTTTGGTCTGTCGTGATGATAAAAACATGCATAAATCAGGTTTACTCCAGCAATTCCCAGCGTATTTTGCTGAAGCAGGTTGTCATTCTCATGCAAGCCCACGTGAATTACAACTTCATTTGGTTCAGCATCAGGATGCAATTGAAACCTGCATCCAATCCAGCCGTGGCTGATGTTATCTTTGCGATAATTTATGGTAGAAACGGTGTTGGCATAAACAAAGAATCGGGTAGGGGTTTCACGCTTACTACCCAGCATGTTTACCAGTTGGTCATATTCACAATCCAGCATTTCTTCCAGGCGCTGGCATGAAACATAGCGCTTGCTTGCCTGATTTTGGCTGTAAAGAATATCGCTGTATTGTTTGTCGTAGGCCGAAATGGTTTTGGCTATGGTTCCTGAAGCTCCGCCAGCCTGAAAAAAGTTTCGTGAAACTTCCTGACCTCCGCCAATTTCTGCAAAAACCCCGTATGTGGATTGATCGAGGTTGATTGTGAGGGCTTTAAGGCTGGTTGACAAATTTTGACCTTCCATTCGATTTAATTAAAAGTTCTTATTAAAATACCAGACTGAGAGAGAAGTTAAATGTACGACCATTTGTCCAGAATCCTCTGAATGTTTCAAGATTATGTGACATTCCATCTTCTCCTCTTGTGATTGTCTCTTTGTTGAAGAGGTTATAACAACTTAATGAAGCTATGGTTTTAAGTCCTGCCACCGGGAATTGATATTGTAAATGAATATCTGTGATGGAGTAATCGGGAATCCGGTATGGCTGACTTCTGTCGTTGGGATTGTTTCGCCTTGCAGGATCAAAGTTGGCGTACAATTGACCATAATACAACCAGTTGATTTTCAGTTTCCAATCGGTTAAAAATGCAGCATCAGCAAATAATCCGGCTTGCACCTGAGGAGCGTCACCAACTTTGAGGTCTTTGGCATAAACTTCGGTATAATCAATCAACACCTGATTGTCGTCATATAATTCAGCCTGAACATCGTTGTTCCATCTCCAGTCGCCGATTGATGCGATTCCACCAAACACGATTTCATCAGAAACCTTGACCGAAGCTTCAAGTTCAATGCCTTTATGCAAGGCATCAAGTCCTCTGATCAGAGCCCTGGTCTGTGAATTGTCCTCAAGCTGAATGTTTTCGCGGCTTAGAATAGATTTATCCTCCCAAAGTGTATAATATGCATTAAAATTAAGGTTGATATTCTGGTGCTTAAAACTATAACCGATTTCCATCGATTTGATTTTTTCATTTTTCAGATCCTGAACCACAGCGTTGCTGAAATTGGCAAAAACAAATTTAAAATAAGGCGCTTTGGAATAATATCCGGCATTAAAATAAATGTTGTTCTGGTTGTTGATCAGATAGTTAATCCCTGATTTCACATCAAATCCCATCTTACTTACAAGTTCACTTTCAGTATCATCCACATAATTTATTCTGTCAATCCGGCGATACCAGGTATCTGAAATGGTTCCCGTAATGAATGCATTTATTTTTTCTGAGTTGTAGTCTGCCTGTGCGAAGTAACTCACATTGTCAACCCGCGAGTTATTGTCAACATTTATTATATCCCCGACTTCTTTCAGTTGCGGCCTTCCGGCTATTCCTGCCAAAGACCATGCATATTGATCAACCCAGAAATTTCCGCCCAAAAGATCGGTAATTTCTTCTTTTAAATTGGATTTGAAATACCGCATGTGCATTCCTGTAATCAGGTTAATCCGCTCATTTAATTTATAGTTCAGTGTTGATAAACCACCATACCAGACATGACTGGCTAGATAATTGGTTTGAATTATCTTTGAGAATCCTTTTACGTATTCTCCTGAACTCAGCTGAATTGAGTCTTTGTTTTCAGCATTCTGAAGATAAATGGCATCCCAGTCAATCTGGTTGTTTTTTCGGAACGAATTTGCCGGTTGGCTCATCATTGCTTCTGAAAATTTTCCTCCTCCGTTTCCAAATGAGAGGTAGGCGCTGCTTGCCAGAAAAAGTCGCTCATTTATATTCCAGTAATGGTTAAGCGAAAGTTGTGGTTTGTGATAAAAGTTTTCGGACAGGCTGTTGATTTCACCGTTAAATTCTCCCCAGTTAGGGTTGTATTTATTTCCGTATTTTTCATATTGTTGCACAGTGAGCCCAAAGGTTCTTTGACCGTGTTTTTCAGGAGATCCCAGGCCGGTAAAAACCAGCAGATGATTTTTGTTGATTTGCTTGCTGGCTGATATAAACCATGCCCATGCATCAACGTAAGTTGCATCAATGTAACCAGGGCCTGAAGTTCTTGATCCCAGAAAGGTAACTGCAAAGCCCTTTTCGGTTAATCCCGTGGACAGACTGAGCGAGGTTTTTCTATTGCCGTAGCTGGTGAATGAATGACGGAGAATTCCGCCTTTACTGGCTTCAGTGGTTTTGGTGATAATGTTTATGGTTCCCCCCACAGAGTTCAGGGCTACTCTTGAAGCTCCCAACCCTTTCTGAACCTGAATGGTTTGGGTTGCATCGCCAAGTCCTGCCCAGTTCGACCAGTAAACAAGTCCGTTCTCAACGCTGCTTACCGGAACCCCGTTCAGCAAAAGTCCGAGATTTTCCTGCTGAAAACCGCGGATGCTGATTCTGGCGTCTCCGGTGCCACCGCCCAGCTTGGTTGCATAAACTCCCGCAACCATTTTCATAATTTCAGGATATTCCTGACTACCCATTTCCCTTTCGATGGTTGCCTGAGTTATGTTGCTTATCGCGATGGGAGTCTCTCTTTCTCTTACAAATGATGATATTATGTTGACCTCATCAAGCCCGACATGTCTCGACAGGAGTTGCAGATCGTATAAATCAGGTTTGTTTGTGGACTTAATTTTTACCGTTTTTGTTTGATACGAAATATGACTGATTACAAGAATAGAATCTTCATAAGTTTTACTCAATTTGAAATTTCCCTGAAGATCAGATGAAGTGCCACGTTGATTATTTTCCCAGTGCACTGAAGCACCTGAAATGGCAAAGCCAGTCTGCTGGTCGGTTAGTTTTCCGCTGATAATTTGCTGAGCCTGTAGTTTAATGGCTGCCATTAAAAATAAAAAAACGAGTAAACCGGAGAAATGTGTGAGTTTCATGGTATTCTGAATTAAATCAATGAGAAATTTATTAAAATCTATTGATAGGAAGTAAAGACTCCCGGGCAGAATACCCAATGGTGGCTATCCATGAAATATGGATGCAACAAAACGGTAATTCTTCTTCCATCCTGACTTTACAGTCGGTACCGGAGTTTCACCGGTTCAGTTGAAAATGCTTTTCAGCTTTTCAAGTCGCGGACTATACCGCCGATCGGGAATTTCACCCTGCCCTGAAGAATTTGCTTAAAATCTGATGCAAAAGTAAAAAAAAACAATAGTTTGATAATTTTTTTTCTCTTCCTAATGAATTTTAAATATTGTTGTCCGGTCAAAGTCTTCCTTTCTTACGTTCAGAAATGATATTAACATACTCAAGTTTGTTCAGAGAAAGGATTGGTGGCTATGATGCTGCTACTAAGATCCCTCACTGTTATTCCTAAAGCATTGTTATTCTGAAAGAAACGTAGTGAAGTGAAGATTCTCTCAGATCTTTTCATGGTTTTACCCTGACAACAATGATTTTTTTATATTTTTGGTTAAAATTTTAGTAGCATTTTCAGCCTAAATTATTCTTTTAAATGAATTTTTTTAAAATCTCTTTTACCTCATTACTTTTATTTCTCAGCATTTTTGGTAATTCCCAGAATATTGCAAAATACTTAGATGATGGAAGCAACCGTACAGCCCGAAATCTATTAAGTGTTGGTTTTGATCCGTTTAATGGTGAACTGCCAGTTAAGTTTGAACGTAAATTAACAGTGAATCTGGCATGTGTTGTTACAGCATCAGCTCTCTTAATTGAAAAACAAAGCTGGTTTGATGACGATTCACCTATAAAGCCTGCCGGAATTGGTTATTCGGCTTCTATCAGAGCTAAATATTACTACAATGAGTTTCCTGAGAGGATGTATTTTATCTTTTATCCGCAAATAAATGTAATGGATGGAATGATATTTACTGATGTCATTGGTAGCATAGGATACCAGAGAGTGATTCTTCGCAAAATAGTAATCAGCGGAGATGTAGGATTTGGCTTCAGGTTTTTTAAAGACCCCCGATATAGCAATTACGCAAGCGAAGTGCAAAGTACAATAATCCCGCATTTTCCTGCAACTGTGAATGTTGGTTACCTTTTCTAATAATAGTCATTTAACAAAAATAATTCATCAAAATTAACTTTACCATCATGAAAAAACACATTCTCATTATTTGTTTTACACTGTTTTTTACAGCTATTTATTCGCAGGAGATTGGATTTCAAAATAAACAAAGTGAAGGAATTCGAATGAAAATGTCCAATTGGGTCGTAGAATCCCGGGAATTAGGAATGATTGATAATTTTGCTTATTTCCTGATGAAACCTTATGAAAAAACCTATTCGAATGAAATAATGTTAGGAACTCAAAATCACTTTATTTATAAATGCGATCTGAATAAAAATATTATTAAGGCTACAGAACTTGTACTGGAGCATGATAAAAAGGAACTTGATTTTGAAAAAGCAATTATGGTTCAAAACAAAATATTTGTGTTTTCTTCTTTTCAGAACAAAAAGGATAAAAAACATTACTTGTTTGCACAGAATTACAACACTAATAATGAGTCACTTACCAACAATATCAAAATTGCAGCAGAATTGGATTATTCAGGTTTTAGTAAATTCAACAACACTATTTTTGATTTGGAAGTTTCGCCTGATGGTTCTAAAATTTTGGTTTTTTATTCTTTATTGAATAAAAGTAACGAAATAATTCGTTCAGGATTTAATATTTATGATAATGAAATGAATTTGCTATGGAATAATAATAATGTATCAGCGCAGTTTTCCGGAGGTTACTTTGAATTTTCGAAGTTCAGTGTAAGCAACACTGGCGAGGTTTATTTGTTGGGTCAGCATTATAAGGCAAAAGAAAATTACTGGGAAAATGCCAAATTCAGTTCACGCGGTTTCCTTACTAAAGACACCTACTTTGTTGATATGCCAAATTATAATTACATATTATATCATTACACCAATAAAACTGACAAAGTTGAAGAATATACTTTTGAATTACCAAAAAAGTTTATCCGAAATATTAATATTCAGCCTTCAGAAAGCGGCAATGTTATTTGTTCAGGTTTTTACTCTGACCCAAAAAAGGTTAGCGTTGTTGGTTCTTTTTATTTTGAATTGAATATGGCTCTTCAGTCAGTTGAAAATCTAAGTACAATGGATTTTTCAAAAGAAATGCTCACCAAAGATCTAAGCCAGGAAGAGTTAAACAGATACAGAAGAAGTATTAACAACAAGCAGGAGTGGGATCCTTACAGCTATTTAATTGGTGATGTTAAAACCAAACAAAATGGTGACAGATATTTTATTGCCGAGCAATATCTATACGGAATTAAAAAGCAAATAAGTGGAAATACAGTTTATTATTTGCCGATACATATTTACAACGATTTATTTATTGTGAATCTGAACAAAGAGAATCAAATCAGTCGGATAGATAAGATCACAAAAAGACAGTATTGGTTGGTTGATGATAAGTTCAGTTCATACACATCCTTTGAGAAGAACAACAACCTGTATTTTCTTTTCAATACATTTGAGAAAAAAGACACCTTCTTTAAAAATTTGGAAATCAGCGATTCTTACATTGTAAAGGTTGATGAAAACGGCATTCAGAAAAATTCAATATTCAAAAAGAAAAAAGAAGATGATAAACTACCCATACCATCTTTGAAATATAGTATTAACACCCGTGGAAATGCTGTTGTATTCGGTGCATTCCCAATATCTCTCAAACACCATGAATTAATATTTCAGCAAATAACAATAACGGAATAAAGCCAATATTTCAGCCATTAAGTAAGATCTGAAGTATCTTCAGTGTCAGATTAAGTGTGTTCTGGAAAATTGTTAAGCGCCATCTACTCAGGTGGTGATACCCGCGGATTATGTCCTGATTTCTACCTTCAATGAATATTTTTTTTACACGGCTATTCAATATATGTCGCAACATGAAATCAAGATAAAACATTTAAGTATGGTCGAAAATCTATACTAGTTGAAATGTAATTGTTTGATATTGGAAGGGTTAATACAAACTTTATCTCTTCTTAAATGTTTGTTTAATTATAGAATTATACAATCGAAAAAGATTTTTTGTTGAAGTAGTATGGAGCCGAAAAAAAAAATATCTGATTCCGAATTTAACTCTTCGGAGGAGAAATATGATAGTTCTTTTCTAAAGTACGATCAAAATGATGATGCTTTTTTTCTGCTTTTTAAAGCAATGCCTCAGCCTTGTTTTATAACCAATCTGGCTTTTTCAATTGTATGGATGAATCCAGGTGCAGAGAAAATCTGCAAAAAAACAGTCCGGGATTGTCTGTCAAAACCGGTTTCAGAACTCTTTCAATCTGATGATCTCTCATTTGATGAGATCAGTCACTTAATCTCAGACAATCAGGAGCCGAATGTTTATGCTTCCTTTACTTTTAATGGTTCTTCAACCAAATCAGAGGCTTTGGTATTTCCTTTTACGATTGAAGATTCCGTATTTTTTGTATTTCATTTTCAGGAAAACAGAACCCTTAAATCTGAATCGCAAAGCGAAAATATCAGATCAGCGCAAACAGATTCCGGCATAAGTAACTGGCATAAAACCAGCGGCGATACAGGATTTTCTTTTATAGAAATGCTTACATCTGTCAGCAATGCTTTGCCTCACCCTTTCTATCTCATAGATCCGGTGACCAATCAGGCTCTTGTAAAAAATTTAGCTGCACTAAGTCTGGAAGCTAACCAGCAAACAATGCATTGCTTCATGAACCAGAAACCATTGGTTTGTGATGGCGACATTTCGCATTGCATTCTGAATATTGTTTTAACAGAAAAATCTCCTGTAAAGATTGAACAAGAATACTTCTCGAAGGATGGGAATAAGTCGTATTTCGAAGTATATGGATATCCTGTTTTCAGTGAAACCGGAGAAATAGATTTTGTAATTTATTACGCCATTGATATTACTGAGCGGAGAAAAAATGAAATTTCAATCCGTGATTTTCAAAAGATCTTAAGCGATATTTTGTGCAACATTCCCGGGGTGGTTTACCGGTGTTTGAATGAAAAACACCGTACTATGGAATACATAAGCCCCGGATGCAAGAAATTAACGGGCTATGGCGTAAACGAGCTGGTGAGTAATCATAAAGTTCATTTCGGCAGCCTTATTCATCCTGATGATAGCGAACGTGTTTGGCAGGAGATTCAAAAACATGTACAAAGAAACCGGCATTTCAGAATCGAATACAGGATTATAACACGAAACGGAAATGAAAAATGGGTTTCAGAACATGGAAGAGGATTGACAGATCATAGTGGTCAACGAATTGGTCTTGAGGGTTTTATTGCTGATGTTACCGCAGAAAAAATATCGGGATTAAAGCTTAACCGTGAATTACAGATTAATCAGTCTCTTGCTGAAATCGGGGTTGAACTGCTGAGCGAAAAGTTCAATCCGGATGTGTTGGCCAGATTGGTGCAGAACTACGCGATGCTATATACCAGGAGCAGAACATCGGTGCTCATAGTTCCATCGCTCGAAGATAATGGCTTTATATATTACCTGAAGAATGAAGAAGGTGAAACAAAAAGGCATTTCAGTGAAAGACTGGTAAATGAGCAAAATATTCCTTTGTATTCATTTCTTGAATCAAGGTCTTCAATTCTTGATAATGTGCCTTCAGAAGTACTTTTGCTCAATGCATTGGGTGTCGAAGATATTACACCCGATAGATTGATCGGAGCCCCGGCAATTATCAACAGCGAGTCGGCTGGTTATTTGCTACTTACAGGGTCGCCGGTTGATTACACAGCAAATTCAGCCTCTGTTGCTCAGCGGTTTATAAGTATGCTGGCATTGGGACTGTATAGAATCAGAGCGGAAAAAGCCCTATTACAGGCAAAAGTAAAAGCTGAAGAATCAGACAGGTTGAAATCAATGTTTCTTTCAAATATGTCGCATGAAATCAGAACACCAATGAATGCCATTGTGGGTTTTGCCGAAATGCTTCACGACACAGACCTTAAAAGGATTGAGAAAGATAAATTTATTGATGCAATTATCAGAAGTGGCGATAGTCTTCTGCATTTAATCAACGATATTATTGATATTTCGAAGATTGAGGCCGGGCAGCTCAAGCTGACATCAGCAGAATGTAACATAAGTGAGTTGCTCAACGAACTTGAACTGGACTTTACCTCTGAACTGGAAAGACATCACAAATCGCATATCTTGCTGCTTATTCAGAAAGATTTTAGTGTGCCTGATTTTAGAATTTATACTGACTCAGTCAGACTTAGACAAGTTTTATCAAACCTGATAGGCAATGCGATTAAGTTTACCGACGAAGGTTTCATTGAAATCGGATACCGCATCGAATCAGGTAAATTGTTGTTTTATGTGCGTGATTCAGGAGTTGGCATTTCGCCCGAACATCAGAAACTTATCTTTGAACGCTTTGGGCAGGTTAAAACACAGGAATCACGAAACCTTGAAGGAACAGGTCTGGGATTGACAATATCGAAAAACCTTGTTGAACTCCTGGGCGGAAAATTATGGGTAGATTCATATCCTGGCGAAGGTTCAACATTTTGGTTTACTTTGCCTTTATCAGAAGTTGTGTCCAAACCTTCACAGACTCTGAAATCCGAGCAGCCTGTTTTGAAGATTGATCTTACAGGTATTACCATTCTCGTGGTTGAAGATGTTGATACAAACTACTTCTATATCAGTGCACTGCTTGAAAAGCTCAATGCTGAAATAATTCGTGCAATAAACGGAAGCAAAGCCGTTGAAATCTGCCGCAACAACCCTTCAGTGAGGCTTGTACTTATGGATATTGATCTGCCGGTTATGAATGGTTACGAAGCTACCAAAGCCATAAAGCAAATGCGGCCTGAACTTCCTGTGTTAGCCCAGACTGCGTTTGCAATGTCGGGAGAAAAGGAGCGTTGCCTGGAAGCCGGCTGCGATGATTATCTTGCCAAACCTATACGCAAAGATGATTTAATAAGGGTAATATCGAAATTAATTCAAGACTTTTCTTAAGTATATCTGGGGTCACTCATTAATGGAAGCTTTGCCATTTTCATAATTTCTATGGATGGAAAACCAAATTCCTCAACTACTTTCCCAAGGAGCAGATATACACCTCTGCCCCTGAAAGGAAATGCTCTGGCAACATCAGGGAAGTGTACAGTGTCAAAAAATTCACCTTTATTATCCAGGAAGGTTCCAAAATACATGATTTCATGTTTTATTGTTCGCACATATTTAATGGTAACCAAGACTCCCACCAATTTAACGTTAAGCCCCATTGATTCGCTGAGCTGATGTGCCTGAATATCTCCCCTGAAATTGGTTTTCAACATATCGAAATAACTCATAGTCAACGGAAAATCAATCAGCTCTATTTCATCGTAAGCATCTTCGAGCGGATCGTGCACCAGCGCAGGCAGGTTAAACTGCCTTACCGGTAGTTTAAATAATGCGGCGTCAGTTGTAACGGGTTTCTTTGCAGAAAGCATATGCGATTCCCATAACAACTGTTGTTTTGTCATTCCGGTACATCTTAATGCGCCGGTTCTGATCAGCAATATCAATTGTTCCATGGCAGGGTGAACTCTTTCAATAAAATCCTGCAGACTGGTAAAATCTCCGTTTTGCTCCCTTTCTGCAATAAGCTGGTTTGTAAGGTTATTCTCGAGCCCTGAAATATGAACAAAGCCCATTGATATTGTAATTCCTGTAAGGGTATTCAGGTAATGACTGCGATTTATACATGGCAATTCAATGATGGCACCACACCGCTTTGCTTCATTAAAATAAACCCAGCTTTGGTAAAATCCGCCAAAATTATTGATGACTGCCACCATAAACTCAACCGGAAAGTACGATTTAAGATACAGACTTTGGTAACTTTCAACTGCAAATGAAGCAGAATGGGCTTTCGAAAATGAATATCCTGCAAAAGATTCTATCTGACGCCATACTTCATTGGTAATTGAATCCGGATAGCCTTTTATACGGCAGTTTTCAAAAAATTTATCCACAATTTTCTGAAACTCAACCCTCGAACGATACTTTCCACTCATTGCCCTTCGCAGCACATCGGCATCTGCCAGATCGAGACCTGCAAAATGATGGCAGATTTTAAGCACATCTTCCTGATATACCATTACTCCATAAGTCTCACTAAGCTGTTCTTTCATTACGGGATGAATGTATTCAAACCCATCTGGATTGTGAAAACGACGGATGTACTCTTTCATCATTCCTGAGCGTGCAACACCAGGCCTTATAATCGAACTGGCAGCTACCAGACTGATGTAATTATCGCACTTTAGCTTTTTCAGAAGTCCCCGCATTGCAGGACTCTCTATGTAAAAGCATCCGTTGGTTTCGGCATTACGGAGTTGATGTTTTACTTTTTCGTCCTGTTTGAATTTTTCAACCTGATGTATGTCAATGCTGATCCCCCGGTTTTTTCTGATAATGTCAACGCTGTCGCGGATATGCCCAATGCCCCGCTGGCTTAGAATATCCAGTTTTTCAAATCTCAGGTCTTCAGCTACATACATATCCCATTGTGTTACGGGCATCGATTTTGGCGGCAGGTCAAGAGCTGTATAGCAGGTGAGGGGTTCTTCCGAAATAAGCACTCCTCCGGCATGTATGCTCCTTATGTTGGGAAAGTCGGTCATTTGTGTGCCAACTTCTATGATTTTTCGGGTAATGTCGTCCTGATCTGCTGGATTGCCGGGTTCTTCAACAAGACGATCGAGTTCAGCTTTTGGCAGTCCAACCACTTTTCCAAGTTCGCGAAGTATAGATTTTCCCTTGAAAGTTGAGGTAGCTCCCAGCAATGCCGTGTGGTCGCGCCCGTAGCGCTTGAACATGTAGTCAAGCACATCATCGCGCTCTTTCCACGAATAATCAATGTCAAAATCGGGTGGGCTGCTGCGCTTTGGGTTAAGAAATCGCTCAAAGTAAAGATTAAGTTCTATGGGATCAACATCGGTGATTCTCAGGCAATAAGCAACTATGCTGTTGGCTCCGCTTCCTCTGCCCACATGATAAAATCCCCGAGACATTGAATACCGGATGATGTCCCAGGTTATCAGAAAATAAGCTCCGAATCCAAGATGGTCAATAATGTCGAGCTCGTGGCGCACCCGGGCTGCAGCTTCACGGTTATTTTTTCCGTAACGGTATTCCAGACCATCATTGGCGAGTTTCTCAAGCAATAAGCGGTCGTCATACGAACTTCCGGTGAAAGTTTTTTTGTTTTTAATGGTAGTGAAATCAAAATCAATGCTGCAGCGGCCAGCCATTCTTTTGGTATTTGCAATAAGGGCAGGATATTGACCAAACAGACTTTTCAGCTTCGCGGGTTCTGTAAACATACGGCTGCTGCCTGCTACCATTTCTGCCGTAAGGCGGCTCAGCAGTATATTGTTGTCGATGGCTCTCAGGTAACGGTGCAATTCATATCCGTTTTCATCGGCAAACGTAAACGGCGCATGAATAACAAACCTGTCGGGAAACTTACTGTACTCTGACATCAGCAGCTTGCCGGCATCTGCCGGGCTAACGCCGATTAATTCATTCTCAGCCATCTCGTTTATCTGCCGGCTTCCAAAAGGATAAAGAACAAACACATTTTTAAATGGCGGAGCGGGCCAGGGCAGGGGAGTGCCCTGGAGATTGCAGCGGCTGAGCAGTTCGTTTAATTCTTTGAACCCTTTATTATTCTGTGCTATTCCGGTGTAAAGCAATCGGTTGCCCTCTCTGAACTCAACTCCTGCCATAGGATGAATACCGGCTTTCCGGCAGGCTTTCACAAAATCAATAATTCCTGTGGTGTTGTTGATATCAGCCATTAAAACAGCCTCAGACCCTGCATTGGTTGCAATGCCGGTAATCTGTTCAATACTCAGCGTTCCAAACCTGAGGCTGTAATATGAGTTGAAGGTGAGATGCATTGGTGAAGTTCAGATTTTCAGGTAATAAGCAAAAAACGTAGAGGAGTTGATGTTCTGTAACAGCAGTTTTGGAGTTTGTGGCTTTATTTGAGCCTACTCATCGTCCCATATCATTGCCGGCCCCAGGGTTGCCGCCCGTGTTACGGCACGCTGCCCGAACCGGACCCGAATCCGGTCCATCGCCTGATAAAGGCTTATGGTTTCCGGGGAATCGTCGAACATGCTGATCTGTTGTACTCCGCTCACAAGGTGACTGAATTTCACCCCGACAAGCCTGATGAGCATACGCCTTTGGTACAGACGACTAAACAAGTTTCGGGTAACCGGCAGCAATATATGGTCGAAAGCAGTATAAGGAACACGTTGTTGCAGGGTATGCGTGTCGAAATTGGCGTATCGTACTTTCACCGTAACGCAGGAGGCAAGCTTCTGCTTACGGCGTAGTTCCCATGCAAGTTTTTCAACTTTTTTCAGCAGCAGGTCATTGATCATGGCAATGTCGATGGTGTCCTGTTCAAAGGTGGTTTCAGAGCCGATGGATTTTCGCTCCGAATACGGTTCAACGGGTGTAGTATCTATGCCATTTGCCTTTTTCCAGATGACGATGCCGTTCTTTCCCAATAACCTTTCTACCATTTCGGGAGGCATGTGGCTTAAAGTATCGATACTGGCAATGCCCATGGAACGAAGCAATCTGAAAGTTTTTTCTCCGATACCCGGAATTTTACTGATCGATAGCGGACCAAGAAACGGCATAACCCTATCGCGCGTTACTTCTATTTCTCCATTGGGTTTAGCCAGACCGGTAGCAATTTTTGAAACCGTTTTATTCACCGAAAGCCCCAGCGAAATTGGTAATCCGGTTTCCCGGATGATACGTTGCCGCAACTCATGCGACCACTTTACAGCCCCAAAAAACCGATCTATTCCTGTGATATCCAGATAATGTTCGTCAATGGAGGCTTTTTCATAAACAGGAGCCTGTTCGGCAATGATGTTGGTAACTTCATTAGAGTAGCGGGTGTACTGCTCCATGTCGCCACGTATAACAACCGCGTCGGGGCAGAGTGTGCGGGCCATCTTCATCGGCATGGCTGAATGTACGCCAAAGGTTCGGGCTTCGTAGCTGCACCCGGCTACAACTCCACGCCCTGAAAGGCCTCCGATAATCACCGGCAAGCCATTCAAGCTGCTGTTGGTCAGGCGCTCAACCGATACAAAAAATGTGTCCAGATCCATGTGAACGATGGTGCGGTTGTCTTCAGGGCCTGATATGAAAATATTTTTAGCCATTTTGTTTTTTCTGATATTTTTTGTTGTAATTTTGATTAAAATCTAATCAATTTTCCGATTACAATTTAATCATTTTTTCATCAACTTCAACAATGTCATGAATATTTTTGCTTCAAATATTAAACTGCTTCGCAAACGGCGGGGACGCACACAGGATGAAACTGCCTTTATACTTGGTATGAAACGTTCCACACTGAGTGGTTATGAAAATGAGGTAGCGCAACCCGGTATTGATGCATTGCTGGCATTCTCCAAATACTTCGGCATATCGGTTGATACCATGCTCAAAGTAGATTTGTCAAAATTGTCGCAAAGCGAACTTTCACAATTAGAAAGGGGGTATGATGTTTTTATTACCGGAAGTAAAATCAGAATATTAGCAACCACGGTTGACAATGACAACAATGAAAATATCGAAGTGGTTAACCAGAAGGCATCCGCTGGCTACACTGTTGGGTATTCTGACCCTGAATACATCAAAGTACTGCCAACTTTTCACATGCCTTTTTTGTCAAAAGAAAAAAAATACCGCACTTTTCAGATATCCGGAGATTCAATGCTGCCAATTCCTGATGGATCGTGGGTTACCGGCGAGTTTGTTCAGAACTGGAACCTGATCCGCGACGGGCAGCCTTATATAATTCTTACCCTTGACGATGGAATAATGTTTAAAGTTGTTTCCAACCGGATAAAAACCAATGGATATCTTACCATGAACTCTCTGAATCCTCTATACGATTCGTACAATATCAACATCAAAGATGTGCGGGAAGTATGGAAATTTGTCCATTTTATCAGCAGTGCAATTCCCGAACCTAATCTCCCCCGCGAAGAACTGGCATTGACAGTTGCTGCCCTCAAAAAGGATATGGAAAAACTTAAAAAACAGGTAACTTCAGCACAGGTATTGAAACTTCCTTTTGATGAATCATAATCGATTAATGATTTTTGAAATTATAAATAATGAATAATTCAATAAAATCAGTAAATTTGCATTCGTTCGGAAAACTAAAAGCAGTAGTTTAGTCTTTTAATAAAACCCGGAAACCTTGATAATCTGGAGTTAAAGTCTATGAAATATACCGATAATTCAGAATCTATTTCTCCTGAGAATCAGGAAATCCCTTTAGAGATAAAGGAAAAACTTGAACTCTATGGTTTGATGGTGCAGGAGTCATCAGATGTAATCTGGATTATGGATTTCAATCTTCGCACTACTTATATGAGCCCTTCTGTTAAAAAACATCTGGGCTATACGGTAGAAGAATATGCGCAGCTACCTCTGGCAGATAGAATCCCTCAGGAATCGTTTGAACTCAGTCAGGAAATTTTCAAATCAGAAATATTACCGATAGTTTCCGGAGAGCAGGAATATGATGGCAAACCTATAATTTATGAAATGCTTCACAAGCATAAAAACGGAGAATTGGTATGGGGCGAAATAAGTTTCAGTTTCATCAGAGATAAATCAGGGAAGATTATTTCTATAATGGGCATTACCCGAAATATTGATGCCCGTAAGCGCGCAGAACAGGAGTTGGAACGCAGCAGAGAACAATACAGAATGCTGGTAGAAAATACCAACGATTGGATATGGGAAACGGATTTAGATAACAAATTTACGTACTGTAATCCTGCAGCAGAAATAATTTTGGGTTATCCATTGCATCAGATTATCGGCTCCGGTTTTTTTGAATATTCAATAGAGGCAACGCGGCAATCAGAAATTCTGCGTTTTGAGCAATTTAAAAATTCTGCATTTCCTTTTGCAGGATTACGCCATATACTTACTGATGCAAATCAACGGATTATTCATCTCGATGTGAATGGTTCTCCCATTTTCGACTCAAAAGGCAATCTCTCCGGTTATCACGGTATGAGCAGAGATGTTTCTAATTATCAATTACTTCTTAAAAAGTTAACCAAACTCGAGTCCCGTCAGTCAGGACTCCTTAGTCAACCTGATTTTGGAGTGATAGAACTCGACAGTAATTTTGAAGTATTGGAATGGAGCGTTGGAGCAACCCGTATTTTTGGCTACAGCAGGGGTGAAGCAATGGTTGGAAAAATATTCAAATCTTTATGGGAGCCAAAGGCGTGGCTTTCCTTTTATAAACAATTAGAAAACAATATATTACCTGTCCCACGTCCATTTATTATAGATGAAAAATGTAACAGACGTAATGATTCAAACGAAATACATTGCAATTGGTATATAAATCCTTTGCTTGAGGATGATTGTTTGAAAAGCATCGGGATTTATGTTAAGGATGTATCTGAAATCAAGGGATATTCAGAAGCTTTGAATTTATTTCAGATGTTTGCCCAATCATTTTGCGGTGCCTTGATTTTTACAGATAGCCGCTTACGTATTAATGGTTTTTCATCAGCATCAATTGATTACTTCTCTGCTCAGTTAACCATGCATAAAGGTACACATATCCGAAATCTTTTTCATAAAGAATCTGCTAAAGTTGTTCTTGATCTTGGAGTTAACTATGCTTCCAGAATGCAAATATGGCAAGGTCAGGTTGATATCAAGTTCAACACAATCGAAAAATCAGCTTCACTTGAGATAACAAGTCTTTTGAATAAAAACGGGAAATCCAAAGGTTTTGCTTTTTTATTCGATAAAATTAGCAGAACCTGAAAAGTGTATGATCTTTATTTCATCTATTCATGAATTTAATATCAATGTCATTTTATCCCTTCTGTTTTAATGCCATATTTCTCCAGAATGCTTTATTTACGGCATATTGGTCATTAAGTCACACAATTCTTTTCCCATGCGGGTAATCAAAGCGATAATTATGTACCTTTGCACACAATTTTACAATTACTGCTTTAACTCATGATAAACATTACTTTGCCCGATAGTTCGGTCAGACAATATCCCGAAGGAACTACTTCAATGGAGATTGCCCGCAGTATAAGCGAGGGTCTTGCACGTAATATTTTAAGTGCTGAAGTTAATGGAGAAGTATGGGATGCTACCCGACCTATCCAAAATGACTCTAAATTGAAGTTACTGACCTGGGATAGCACCCAAGGTAAAGCTACCATGTGGCATTCATCTGCTCACCTGATGGCAGAGGCTATTGAACAGTTATTCCCTGGTGTGAAGTTTGGGATAGGTCCGGATATTGAAAACGGATTTTATTATGATATGGATTTCGGTACTTATGAAATTTCGGCCGAAGACCTTGAAAAGATTGAACACCGAATGCTGGAACTTGCCCGCGAAAAACAAACATTTGCCCGTAAGGAAGTTTCAAAAGAAGAAGCACTACAATATTTTACTGATAAAAACGATGAGTACAAACTTGAACTGATCCGCGATTTACAGGACGGTCAGATTACGTTTTACGAAAGCGGAACATTTACTGATCTGTGTCGTGGACCTCATATTCCTGATACCAGCTTTATCAAAGCAGTCAAGTTACTGAATATTGCCGGCGCTTACTGGAGAGGCGACGAAAAACGCAAACAGTTAACCCGTATTTACGGAATAACATTCCCCAAACAAAAAGATCTTACTGACTACCTTATATTGCTTGAAGAGGCCAAAAAGCGCGATCATCGCAAACTGGGTAAAGAACTTGAGCTCTTCACGTTTTCACAGAAAGTCGGACAAGGATTGCCACTGTGGTTACCTAAAGGTGCCATTCTGCGCGATCGACTGGAACGATTCCTGAAAAATGTTCAGCAAAAGGCAGGTTATCAGCCTGTTATTACGCCGCACATCGGTAATATTGAATTGTATAAAACATCAGGTCATTTTCAGAAATACGGTAAGGATAGTTTTCAACCCATTTCTACGCCTGTTGAAGGTGAGCAATTCATGCTCAAACCTATGAATTGTCCGCATCATTGCGAGATATATTCATCAAAACCACGCTCTTACAAAGATCTGCCTATTCGATTTGCAGAGTTTGGTACAGTTTACAGATACGAGCAGAGTGGCGAACTCCATGGTTTGACCAGAGTAAGAGGTTTTACACAGGACGATGCGCATATTTTCTGTATGCCCGACCAATTGAAGAGTGAATTCATTGCAGTGATTGATATTGTGCTTCACATCTTTAAAGTCCTTGATTTTAAGGAATATACAGCTCAGATATCATTGCGCGATCCCAAAAATACCGAGAAATACATTGGTAGTGATGAAAATTGGGAGAAGGCTGAAAATGCCATTATGGAATCTGTTAAAGAAGCCGGAATTGAAGCTGTTGTCGAATACGGAGAGGCTGCTTTCTACGGACCAAAGCTTGACTTTATGGTTAAAGATGCTTTGGGAAGAAAATGGCAGCTTGGAACTATTCAGGTAGACTACAATCTGCCTGAAAGGTTTGAACTTGAATACATTGGAAATGATAATCAGAAACACAGACCGGTAATGATTCACAGGGCTCCGTTTGGCTCAATGGAAAGATTTGTGGCGGTTCTGATTGAACATTCTGCTGGTAATTTTCCTTTATGGCTTACACCTGATCAGTTTATTATCCTGCCAATCAGCGAAAAATACATCGATTATTCAAAAAAACTTTTAAATATTCTGAATAATTACGAAATTCGCGGCCTGATTGATGAGAGAAGCGAGAAAGCCGGGCGGAAAATCAGAGATGCAGAAATCAGAAAAATACCTTTTATGCTGATTGTTGGCGAAAAAGAAGAAGCTGATGGAAGTGTATCTGTAAGACGCCATGGTCAGGGTGATCTTGGTACTTTCAGCATTGCTGAATTTGCCGAAATGATTAACAATGAGGTGAAAGCCGTAATGCAATAAAACAAAGTATTCATTAACTATTGGAGGACTTAGTATAGCAACGCCATTTAGAAATCAGAGGGATAACCGCTTTACCAGAAAAAAAGAGGATCCGCACCTGATTAACGAAAGAATTAAAGCCCCGGTTGTTCGGGTTGTTGGAGAAAACGTAGAACAAGGCATTTATAATCTGAAAGATGCAATTGCCATTGCTCAGCGTTTGGAACTCGACCTTGTTGAGATTTCACCAACTGCCAATCCACCTGTTTGTAAAATAACTGATTACAAAAAGTTTCTTTACGAACAGAAGAAAAAACAAAAGGAGATCAAAGCCAAATCTGCAAAGATCGTGGTTAAAGAAATCCGACTTGGACCTAATACTGATGAACATGATTTCAATTTCAAACTGAAACATGCCATGAAGTTCCTTGAAGAAGGTGCAAAAGTTAAGGTTGAAGTTTTTTTCAGAGGTCGTAGTATTGTTTATAAGGATCAGGGTGAGATAAAGTTGCTGCAGTTTGCTTCATTGCTTGAAGAGCATGGAAAAGTTGAAAAAATGCCATTGCTTGAAGGGAAGAGAATGATCATGATTATTGCACCCAAAAAGTAGAAAGTTTTTTTATTAAAGCTCAATATAAACCCAATTAACAATTTGTGTAATGCCAAAAATGAAGTCGAAATCCAGTGCCAAAAAAAGGTTCGATGTAACCGGCTCTGGTAAACTGAAAAGGAAGCATGCTTACAAAAGCCACATCCTTACAAAAAAATCGACCAAGCGCAAACGTAATTTAACTTACAGCGCGATAGTTGATCCAGCGGATGCGAAAAATGTAAGATTGATGCTCCAGTAATTCGTGTTAATTAATTTTTAACCCTTGCTTTCTGCTCCTAAGATTCCTTCAAATGGAGGAACGCGAAAGCGAAAACCAAAACAAAATGCCAAGATCAGTAAACGCAGTTGCCTCAAGGGCACGCAGAAAAAAAATCCTGGACGCCGTTAAAGGACAATTCGGCCGCAGGAAAAATGTTTGGACGGTTGCTAAAAATGCATACGAAAAAGGCATGGTGTATGCATACCGTGACAGACGCCAGAAAAAACGCAATTTTCGTAGTTTGTGGATTACCCGCATCAATGCCGGTGTTAGAGAGTATGATATGTCATATTCTGTATTTATGGGTAAACTCAAACAAAAGAATATCAATCTTGACCGCAAGGTTCTTGCCGATCTGGCAATGAATCACCCTACAACTTTTAAAGCCATTGTAGAGGCTGTTAAGAATTAAATTTCTTTTATAATTCAAACAAAAAACCACCTCTTTCAGGTGGTTTTTTGTTTGACTATATTCTTATAGCTGATATTGGAAATCAATGCGCTCCACCGCCGGAAACAGGTTTTGCTGCAGATTCTACCGGCTCTTTGACCAGATACCATGCAACAGCTGAAAAAGCTACGGTTCCGGCACAAATCATAAATGTTATGCCCTTGTCTGCTGCATTGCTGATAAGTTCCCCTACACCCAGACTAGCAACCAATTGTGGCAGTACCACCGACAGGTTAAAAAGTCCCATGTATAATCCCATCCGGTTTTGCGGAACTTTTTGCGACATAATTGCAAATGGCAGGCTGATGGTTGCCGCCCAGCCAACGCCAACTATAGCCATCATTGCATAAATCATTAATGGCGATGCACCCCACAGAAGTATCCCCAGGTAGCCGAATGCCATAACTGCTATACTGCTGGCATGAACCTTAACCCTTCCGTATTTTGCAGCCAGCGGCAATAAAATCAATATCGGAATTATAGCTGCAATAAGGTTTATGGTAAAGAAACTCCAGTTTACCACGTTTCCAAGTTCATCGTTTCCAAGGCCAGGCACTTTATCCTTTACATAGGCATACAAGTAAATAAACATTGTCTGAACACCTATCCATGTAAATGAATGAGCCGCCAGAACTTTTTGGAAACCGATCTTTCCTGCTTCTTCAACCGATTTGCCGGTTTCCTTTTTGAGCAGAGTTTTTCCGATAAGAATTACCGTAAGTGCAAGTGCAAATATTTCAAACAAGTGATTTGGAATAGGAGGGATTGAGGAAAGCCTGATAATCATAGCATAGATCGCGTATGCCAGAAAACCCCAGAGCGGTTCAATTGTTAAAAACATATTCAATGGAGAACCATCATTATCTTTCTTAATTTCTGATGATTCTGTTTTGTCAGATTCGTTTTCGTTGTCATCTTCATTGATATGTCCTAATTGCCTGGGCTCCTTAATGAAAAACGGTGGAATTACAGAGAAAAGAAGAACCAGAATTGCACCTGTGTAAATGAGAATATAATTGCTCATCATTGCACCTATAAAATAGGCCATTACTCCAAAAGTGCCTGATACGGTCTGCATCCATGTGTAACCTTTTGTTCGTGTTTTTCCTTCAGGAGTGACATCGGCAATTATTGACCGGGTTGGGTTAAAACTGATATTTATTGCCAGATCAAGCGTTAAAGCAACAACTATCGCTATCCCAAGAATTCCATCAACACCCATCGATGCCTGAATAACGCCGATATTCGGCAACGCCAGCAACATCAAAGAAGCAAGAATTCCACCAATGATAATAAACGGTCGCCGCCTGCCATTCCAAAACCAGACTTTGTCGCTGATAACCCCGATTATTACCTGACCGATAATTCCTGCCAGAGGTCCTGCAGCCCAAACCAAGCCAACATCATGAATATCAAGGTTATACTTTGTGCTCAATATCCAGCTTAGCGCTGCAATCTGAACAGATAAAGCAAATCCCATGGCTGTAGCCGGAAGGCTCAGGATTGCAAAGAAAGAATTGGATAATTTTTTCTGAATCTTTAGCATAGTGTAAATATGAAAAGTTAGGGAAATCTTTGCTGACAAGGTATCCATAAAAGATAGCCTGTCAATGTATTGTTAAAAGTATGGATTTTTTTCTAACGCCGATACACCGGGTACATTTTTTTTGTGATTTTGAAAGGCATAGAACATTATGATAATTTCAAACGAAAGAAAATGCCGATTTATAGCGGTTATCAATGGATATTGACCTGAAAAGCGGAGTTGCAGCAAAATATCCAGGGTGACGATAACTGGATAATGCCGCTGATTTATCTATTTTCGGTAACTTATTATTGAGGTAAAGTTTTTTGCCGGTGCTGATTTATAAATGCTTCCATCTGGGTGGTAAGAATTCGTTTGGCAATTATATTTTTCTTTTTGTCTAGAAGGAACATAACTGGAGATGTGTTAACGTCATATAACTCTCTGAAATCCGGAGTTAAGCTATAGAAACCATTCACATTAATCCAAGATGTATTATTTTGCCGGATGTACTTTTTCATTTCCACCCATGAAGTATCCATACAGACCGCAAAAACCTGCAATCCAATTTCATCCTTTCGCTTGGAATACAGATCTCTAAGAAGGGGAGTTTCTTTTTTGCAATGGCTGCAATCAGGATCCCAGAAATATATAATCGTGTATTCTGCATTAATTTTATGCAAGGAGACTGGTTGTTGCAGCGTATCCAGTAAAATCATTTCAGGGGCTTTCTGGCCTATCAAAACATTCTTTAATTTATTGGCTTTCTTAATCAGGTTTTCTTTAACAGTTGGATTCATCCAATTCATCTTCTCATTGTGGTAGTATTTGTCAACCAGATGAACAAAAATAGCATCATAGCCCATAATTTCTGAGCTTTCATATTTTATGGTAAAATACCACATCAGATATTTGAAGGTTTCGGCATTATTGCCTGATCTTCTGAATAATTCATCAATTGACATAATAAGTGAATCCGGAGCAGGGTGAGTTAGTTTGGTGAGGTATTGTTCTACTTTCCCATGAAGGAAAGGAGTCCTTACCAATCGGTCATCAGAAAGGTCAATATTATCCCAGAAATGGTTTTTATAATATCTGTAAGCAAAGGTAGAATCAGGGCGTCCGTTTGCAAGAATTGGAGCAGTAGGAATTTCAGGGTCCTGCATTGCTTTCAGAAAAGCGGAAATCAGACTCCCCGGATTACTGTTAATAATTCCGTTGATGTAACGCTGCACTTCCTCGTTTAAAAGACTGATCTGATTTGCAGCTAAAAGTGATGAATCGCTTCCCGGCTTGCCCTTTTTCTGAATTTCAAGGTACTGATTACGCTCTTTCTGTTTCTCGTTGAGAAATGAAATGTAGTCAAAAAACATCTGATTTTCTTTGCTGTCTTTTACTTCAAGACTCTGAGGAAGCTTATTTATATTTCCGGAAATGGTAAAAAACCGGCTGTCAGAAACCAAAAAGTCAAATAATTTAGACTTGTTCTGGCCTGCAATAAAATACATACCCGGCAAAAGTTCTTTTTCTCCTGAAAATATATACTTGTTACTTTTTGTCGGATAGGCGGTATCAGCAACAAATTGTTTGTCCCCGGAATAGTTGGCCAGCAATAGAATGCTGTCATTCAAGCCTTCCAGTTCAAATATAATTTTATATCCTGATTGAGCTGAAGCCAATAAAGTCATCGCGTTAAAAGACAGTACAATAGCTAAGAATCTAAAAAGTTTTAAGTTTTTCATCACAATAATACCATTTAGGTGCAAACTTACTAATTTAGCAAACAGCAATGCAAAAAGCATGCAATTGATTTATATGATAGCAGACGGCAACAATCACATAGAAATAATTGTTATACGTCTTAAAGAACAGTGATATGAGATTTCTGGTTATTCTTATTTTTTTAGTTTCTGGCATTTCAGCAGGATTGTTTGCCAGTGAGCCCGATTCTGCCATTTTTGCTGAAAGGGAGTTTTATCTTAAGAAGTACAGTTCGGTAAAAGATACAATGACTGTAAACACATGGCTGAATCTTAAACGATTGAGTGATAATCTTCAAGAAATTGTTTTGCGCGATCAGATAATAATAGATCAGCTGCTTGGCCAAAAACAGGGCGATTCATCAGAAATAGATTCCATAAACCAGATTGGTGACGAGCTAAGGCATTTACGCATATCTAATTCGCAACTTGCAAGCCGCAGTAAAAATGATTTTCAGATGATGTGGGTTTTAAAGACCGCTTCCAGTGTTCTGATTGTAATTGTTTTGGTGCTGATTTATTTACTGATAACATCTAAAAACAGAATTATCAGATATAAGAAAAGGCAAAGTGAAATGGAGTCGAATATAATAGAGATGCAAAACCAGCTTTTATCTCATGAAATAGAAGTCAGTAAATTGAAACAACGTGAGATGGATTTTCGAAGCGAATTGGAAAAAGGCTTGGTTACTTATCAGGAAAAACTTAGTCTGCTTCAGAAGAGAAACACATTTCTTGAAGAGGAGTTTAGTAAAATTGAAGGTTCTGCGAAAAATACGGATAGAAGTAATTTTCATTTGCCGCACACCAATTTTGATATAGATAATATTCCTCAGGATAGCGAAGCTATAGCCATTATGCTGCAAACAATTACTGATGAAAGAGATAGCCTACTGAATCTTGCGGGTAAGCTGCAAAAACAGATTCAGGAAGAAAAAGAAAAATACAATAAACTGGTTTTAATGATTAAAGCATTGCCTGACGAAAGTATTGATGATTCTAATTTCTGAGCGCTGTTTGGTTGAAAGCCCTATTGCGACTATGCTGATAAGGTTTGATTGCAAGGCAGGATTATCCTTTAGTATTTTTTCTTTTTAATCTGGAATTTTTTCCATTCCCTTGATCCTGCACATGGAAGATCGCGGTATTTCATGGTAAAAGATGGATTAATAACGTATTTTACTCCCAATCCGGTAAAGATCAATCGATCGTTAATTCCGGTAGAGCCGATAAAAGAATCAAAATTATCTGTCGTTAAAAATTTTCCTGACATCTTGTGCTCTACAATCCAGTTGTTGTTTATTGACCAGGCAATATAGTATCCCACAATCAGGTGTGGATCATTTTGTGCTTTTCCATTCCGGTTTCTATCAGCATCAAGTCCATTTGAGAGAATTATTGAATTATCTGATATTCTGTAACTTGCCGACCTGTTGTGTGATATGCCGGCACCAGTCAATAACCCAAAATCAATCCCGAGGGAACGGTATGGCAGAATAAAATCAGCCAGACTTGCCCTGACTAAAAACTCATATTCAGCAAAGGAACTATGAAATTTAGTATCTGCTTCAGGTTTAGCACTTGAGACTTTACCGAATGTAGCGGAAACCCCAAACTCGAAATATCTTTCAATTTTTTTTCCCACATAAAAGTCAATTGCCAAACCGCTTTCATTGCTAAGTTTATTAATGGGTTCAAAGTCGTAAACACTCAAGTCTCCAAAATATGAAACCGCACCAGGTGTAATTCCAATAATCAGATTTTTTTGCAGCTGACTGTTTTGGGCAGAAAGCATATTATCATATTCTGCTAATTGAGCTACAAAAAATAGCAAAATTATCAGTGTCCTTTTGGGTTGAAGCTTTTTCATGAAATTTCCATTCATTAATTGTTACTTTTTCCTGAAAAGTTTCTCACCTGCATTTACTTTTACGGATAAATGATTTCCGGAAGGAGGTATTGGGCAGCTGTATTTTTTGTTGTAAACACAGTAAGGGTTGTAAGCCCTGTTGAAGTCTATGGTCAAAAATTCGGAATCTTCAATGTAAGCATCAACGTAACGTCCTCCGCCATAAGTCTGATTTCCTGTGGTTTCATCCGTAAACGGTATAAATAAGTAATTTTCGTATCCTGGTTTATTCATTAAGCCAACATTTCGAAACACAGTTAATTCGTGTACTTTGCCTTTAACGTTGAAACTGGCTTTTCCGTAAACAATGTACAGAGGAAGTCTTTCTGTGGTGGTTCGCATCTGTATGGTGTCAGGAGTCTGATATTTCTCAATTCGTGCATTAATTACCCAGGCAGTTGAAGGTTTGAAATAGTTCAGCCTCTTAAAATCTGCTTTTTCTGTGTCATCAATTGGCGATTGGGCACTGGTTTTGAAGTCGGCGTCTTTCAATGCCCTTTCTTCCAGCAATTGTTTTTTGAAATCCGAAACCTTTACAGATGTTTGGCCCTGACCAGGCAGGGTAGAAAAGATTAAAAAAAAGAAAACAAGGTGACCAGCTATCCGTGTCATGTTGTAGTAATTTGTAGAATTTGTAGCAAAGTTATTTCTTTCTGCCTTATTGCCAAGAGTATTAAAAGCAGGGTATAGAAAGAAAGGTGAAATTGAAAGAATCTCATTCAATCAATTATTGTAGTCTTGTCGTACTAATATGAACACAATTAATCGGAAGTTGTTTGATTAGGAAAAAGATATGAAAATTTCAGATATCAGGCTCCAGTATGAAAAAGGTAGTTTAAATGAGCATACAGTTGGAGATGAACCTCTTGTTTTTTTTGAAAAGTGGCTTCACGAATCAATAAATGCAGCAGTTCAGGAACCGACTGCAATGGTACTATCTACCTGTGATTCTAACGGATGCCCTTCATCGAGGGTAGTTCTGCTTAAAGGATTAGCAGATAATAAATTACATTTTTTTACCAATTACCTTAGTTTGAAAGGAAATCAGATTGATTCAAACAATCAGGTGGCTTTGCTGTTTTTTTGGCCCGAACTGGAAAGGCAGGTCAGATTTATCGGGATTGCATCAAAGATATCGGAAAGAGACTCAGATGAATATTTTAATTCAAGACCGATTGAGAGCAGGGTAGGAGCCGTAATTTCTCCCCAGAGTCAGGTTATCAATGATCGCAGCCAGCTTGAAACTGCTTACATCAGATTGATTGAAAGTCCGGAGGTTGAAACTATCAGACGTCCGGAACATTGGGGAGGTTATGCAGTAACAATCATAGAAGCAGAGTTCTGGCAGGGGAGACCAGGCAGGTTGCATGACCGGATCAGGTTCCGAAATGAGAACAATGCCTGGGTTAAAGAAAGATTGGCACCTTAAACAGATTCTGAAGCAACAAGTGCTTTAAGATCAGCTATAAGTATTGAGATTTGCTCCTCTGAGAATTTTTTATCCAGCGCCAGTTCTCTTAAACTTCCCCAAACAGGTTCTCCGCAAATAATGCAGTGAAGTCCTCTGCTGTTTAAGAATCCATTTGAAGCAGGATAAAATTTAATAAGATCCTCAACCATTATTTCAGATGAAATATCGGGCTTAACCATCGTTATCAGGCTTGATGCTCTTTTCTGAGAAGATCATTGATTGTTTTAACCGGATTAAAGGTCAAAATCGGCACTTCAACAAAAACCGTGGTCCAATCTGCCATTGCACCATTCCACAAGCCAGGAAGTTCCTGTGCTTTCAATTCTCTGCCATCTTTCGATTTCACGGAAATAAAACCTGTGGAAGGATCAACAAATTCGCGCAGATCGAATTGCTCGCCATTAAAATCTCTTACATAACAAACCAGATCCACCGGATTAAAATGGGTTGATTTGCTGAAAATGTCTTTTTGTTCAGGATTTTCAATGTCTATCTGGGATGACTCAACAATTTGAAGTGACACTTCTCCGTCAGTATTTCTTATCCAGAAAGGTCCTCCTCCAGGTTCACCTTCATTTTTCACCATACCACATACACGGATTGGCCGGTTCAGTTTAGTGAAAAGTATATCAACCTTTTCAATTTTACTGAGTTCATCAAAGTCTTCTGAAGTTTGAAGATAGAGTTTTTCTTTTGCGAAAGCAATAATCTTTTTCAGCTCATTGTCACTGATGTTGCCATCTTCAAGACGATCTAAGTAACTGAAAATTTTATCTCTCAGTTCCATAAGATAACCGCCAATTACCCTTTTGTATTGATATGTGGATGGTTTAAGCGAATCAGGAACAATATTATCGATATTTTTAATGAAAATAACTTCACCTTCGCGATCATTCAGGTTTTCAATCAAAGCACCATGACCTCCCGGGCGAAAAACAATATTGTCATTTTCATCTCTGAACGGCTTGTTTTTAATATCAACTGCAATAGTATCAGTGGATGATTTCTGAATTGAGAAAGTAAGTTCGTAGGTGACATCAAATAGTGTTTCATACTTGTCTTTAACATGATTTATCTCCTCAATAAACCTGTCGGCGTGTTCGGGCGAAACTGTAAAATGTATAGCCACACGTCCATCACTATTCTGACAATACTCAGCACCTTCAACCAGATGTTCTTCCATTGCCATCCGGCTTCCGTCTTCGTAGTTGTGGAACTTAAGAAGTGCTTTTGGAAGATTTGCATATCCCAATCCTTTGTCTTCGAGCAAATACTCAATTATTGTAGCATAATCTCCGTCTTTAAGGCTACTTTCCAGATCTATGTCGTTGGCTGCCAGAATCTGTTTCAGATCAGAATAAAATGCGAATTTGTGGATATTACTTATAAAATTAAAAACAGAATTAAAACTCTTATCAGATTCAAATATCGCTTTTCCTGAATCATCTTTTTTATAAGCTTCATGAAATTCAAAGAGAAGCTTGAACATGCGGCTTGCAGCACCTGATGCAGGGACAAATTTAAGGATTTCGTAGTCTTCCGAATTTTTGTCATAGAAGCTTAGTAATTTTTCGATTTCCTGCTCAGAAAAAATTCTTATTCCTTTGTCTATCGTTGCCGGTGCAATCAATTCGACAAAAGGAAAGCCGGATTTGAAGTTATCTATTTGCTGTTCAATGGTATCAATGTCAATACCTTTGGCCTGAAACAGTTTTTGGTCGTTTTGTGTAAACATAAAAATTTCAATTAAATTTCGCTGACATCTGAATTATATCATGATGTCATTTAGCTTGCAGCAACAAAGATAATTAAAAACCTTCCCGAATTAATGATCAGAAGACTGTTTGATTGAATTTGTTTCTGATGTATTCTATTTTTATCTGAAAGGAAATGCTCTTTCAGTGTCCAGAATAAGAACCAAAGTGTAAGCTACAAATGCCAGAAGGAAAAATGCACCTTCTAGTCTGTTTATTTTTCTCTCTTTTCCCATAAAAATAAAAACAAACATTATCGTACTCATGATAGTCAGGAAAATCATATCAAAATTGGACGAATTGTTTTCGTTAAGGGGTATTGGCCTGATGGATGCGCTTATTCCAAGGACAAAGAAAATATTGAAAATATTGGAACCAACCACATTTCCGATTGCAATATCGCTTTTCTTTTTAAAAGCAGCAACAACAGATGTAGCCAGTTCAGGCATGGATGTGCCGGCAGCAACAACAGTGAGTCCGATAACGGCTTCGCTGATCCCGAGAGATCTTGCGATATCTACAGCACCATCAACCAGAAATTTGCCGCCAAAAAATAAACCTGTCAGACCTGTTGTAATAAATATAATTGCCTTAAGCACACTCATTTCTTTAGCAGTTACTTCCATTAATGGCCCTGATGATTTTGCCAGGGCAAAAGTGTAGGCCAAAAAAATAGAGAAGAAGCACAACAGAATAAAACCATCGATTCGGGAGATCGTATCACTCGAATTTCTGTCTATAAAAATATCATTGGCCATAAAAGCCATTACAACAACAGCCAGAATGCTGAATGGAATTTCCTTCCAAACTGTTGTACTTTTTACAGCAATAGGAGCAACTATAGCTGTAAGGCCAAGAATGACCAGCGTATTGAAAATATTACTACCGACTACATTTCCGATAGCAATGTCAGTATTTCCGTTAAATGAAGCAAACAGGTTTACAATGAGTTCCGGAGATGAAGTTCCAAAGGCTACAATTGTGAGACCAATAACAAGATCAGAAATGTTAAAGCGCCGGGCAAGGCTGGAAGCTCCATCAACAAGCCAATTGGACCCTGCAATCAATAAAACCATTCCGACAATAAACAGAAATACACTCATAAAAATATTTTTGTGATTGAAGTTGGCAAAGGTACAAAATCTTACCTGTGTATGTATTGTGCTAAAACAAGTGTTCAGCCAAAACAGGAGTGAAAATTATTCAGGTAAATATAACTTGTTGAGGATGTCGTGCATGTTAAAATCTTCTTCTCCGTTAATTATTAGCGGGTTGCGAATTGTTGAGGGCAGCAATCCGTAGTTTAGATGACCCTGCCAGATGTGTTCAATATACCAATCCGGCTCTGCTCCCCACCTCAGATCTTCTCTTTTTCGCTTTTCGAAAACAGGTTTTGGGAGAGTAATAAATAAGTGTTTGTCAAAATTTTGATTTATTTTCTCATCCCAATACACGAATAAGCCTTCAACAATAACATATTTGATGGTTTTTCGGGCTTCAATTATAGCATTTTCGAAAGAAATCCAGTCGATGGCTTCCGGCCTTTCCCAATCAATGTGGTCTTTTACCAATGGAATTTCACTTTCAGGAGGGATATAAGTGTCCTGATGTATAATGATGGAGTTTTCCAGATACCTGCCAAGCATGGCTGAAAGAAAGGTTTTTCCTGAACGGCTGACTCCACCAATCGCAATGCAACAGGATTTCGGAATTTTATTTTTCACGGATTTTTTAAGCTAAAACTTCAATTAAAGAATTGCTTGTTAAAACATTAGGCAAATATAGACGGATCAATGGTACAAACAATTAAAAAAAACTGAGTTTTACTGTTGCGTGAATAAAAAATAGTTATACATTTGCACACTCATTTGCCCAGGTGGTGAAATTGGTAGACACGCCAGCTTGAGGGGCTGGTGTCCTTAAGGATGTGCAAGTTCGAGTCTTGTCCTGGGCACAAAATCCGAGTTAGTTCGGTGGCAGTCGTAAGACTGCATTTTTTTATCAGAAAGTTTTGCCCGGATGGCGGAATTGGTAGACGCGCTAGTTTCAGGGACTAGTGTACTTACGTGCGTGCAGGTTCGAGTCCTGTTCCGGGCACAATAAACCCCTTGTAATTTACTTTACAAGGGTTTTTTTTTGGGCTCTTTCCTGATACAATTCTTTATAATTTACTATTCCTCCAGTTTCCCCAATAGATACATATATGGCGTTGCCATGTGGTGTATAAATACATTTTTTGAGTTGTTCGGAAAGACCTGATAATAAACCTCATCGGCATAAAGCAGAATTGTTGTACCTGTTCTTACATAATTACTTGAGTTCGTATAATCAGGCATTTGCAATTCAGGATGCACTTTTCCTGCCATTTTTCCGGCATAATTACCCAGGTACTTTTTGTAATTTCTTGCTGTTTTGCGGGCTGGTCTGTCCAGATTCCTGAAAGCATGCTTCATTACCATTCGCGTTGGAAATTTTTGCTTTCGAAATGTACTGCTCACATCTGAGAATGGATTTAAAGGGTTAAAATCACTGATTGTTTGAACCGATAGGGGAGTTTCAGGTACCCAATCAGCAGAATTAACAACATTAAATGCCCATCCGTTTTGTGTCAGATATTCGTAATCGTATGCATAAAAAAGATTGCCCGGTTTTGGAGCCGCGCTGCAATAGGTTTTGAACCGGATATCAGACGGAAGTTTACCTTCTTTTTGAAGATGAAGCAGATAAGATGTCATTAAAAATGAAATGGCGCCGCCCTGACTATGTCCGGTAATATAGAAATTACGGTATCCTTGATTGTAACAAGAGTCTATTTTTTGAAGGATGGTTTCGGATAGAAAGCCAGTTGCCATTAGCCATCCCGCATGCACCGATGCCTCTGGGTTATCGGATAGTTTATAACTGAAACTTCTGTTGTTATCCAGTTTTAGTTGTCCTGAAGCCGGAATCATGGCTGCGTAAAAATTTTCAAGCCAGCTTATCTGAGTGCCGGTAGTGCCTCTGATGCTTATTGCAGCCGTTTTTTGGTTGTTGACCCATAAGTCCCAGCGATTGTCGAGCCCGGTAATCGGAGAGCGATAAGCCAGTTCAAACTCCTTTGGCAACATTTTTTTGCTCACCCACGGAGTATCGGCCGAAGCAACCGCCATTCTCAACATTTCGGCATATTCATCTTTGAGAAATCCTTGCTTCAGGTTCTGACCTGATAGATCAGAAGTTAACCCATCAATAAAAAAAATAGAAATGAAAAACGCCAGAATTCGTACATTTACCCTGTATTTCATGGTTTGTAATTTAATCTTAAAAATTGCGAAGAAGCTGGAAAATCCGGTTAAAATTAATGAAATATTCAAAAACAACTGCCTTTAATAACTTATCCTTTTCATTTTTGTTCGTACTGATATACTTTTTCCAAACTCAATGAACCATCTTATGATAATCAGATTTTTAATAATTGCTTTTGCATTGCTATTTAATAGTTCTGCCTCATATTCGCAGCTTATCTCCGACAGCTTCACTTTTGATGGGTTGAACAGAACTTATGCTGTTTATTTACCTGCATCATATCAACAAAACGAGCCATCTCCGCTGCTTCTGGCGTTGCACGGATACACCCAGAATGGCCAGTCCATGATGACTTTCAGCGATTTTAACACTATTGCTGATACTGCCGGTTTTGTTGTGGTTTATCCCGATGGAATTTCAAATTCATGGAATGTCGGGTTTTCAGGAGGATCAACGGCTGATGATGTAGGTTTTCTTTTGGCTTTGGTGGATACATTGCATTCCAGATATAATATTGATTATGAGCGTGTTTATTCAACAGGTTTCTCAAATGGCGGATTTATGAGCTACCGTCTTGCTTGTGAAGCGACCGATCGTATTGCTGCTATTGCTCCTGTTGCCGGCACCATGACAAGTGCATCTTTGGGTTTTTGCCAGCCTTCAGAAAAAATTCCGGTTCTGCATATTCACGGTACTTCTGATTTTGTAGTTTCGTATAACGGAGGATTTGGAAATGTGTCTGTAGATCAAGTGCTTGAATTGTGGAACGACTTTAACAACTGCCCTTCAACTGCAGTTATAGAAGATTTGCCCGATCTGGTTGCAGATGGTTCTACAGTTCAACGCTTTACATGGTCACCTTGCGATGATGGGTCAGAAGTAATGCTTCTGAAAATTCTGAATGGTGGTCATACCTGGCCCGGATCAACCGGCGTTACCGGAATTGGAATCACAAACAGAGATATTGTTGCCAGCAGCGAAATATGGAATTTTGTGAAACAGTTTTCCCGGCCAGGAACAGGAGTGGGAACAACTGAGATTTCGCAATCTGATTTCAAAGTGTTTCCCAACCCGCTGATTGATGGCAAACTGCACATCACTTTGCCGGAATCTGTTCGTTCGGGCATCATAAATATCAGCGACTTATCAGGAAGATTGGTTTATTCAGAACAAATAACCAAGGCAGATAAAAATCTCACCCTGAATATGTCTCAGCTCAAACCGGGTTACTACCTTATTATCGTTGCCGGAAACAGTTTTAGTTACAAACATAAACTTGTGGTTCATTGATCGTAATGAAACTCAGTCCATGATCAGGCAGTTGAGGTAGTATATCGGGATGTCTATAAATTTCCGTTTACTATCACTTCATCAACAAACAACCAGGCACTATTTCCTTCTCCGGGATGACCTTTTGGACATAATCCCCTGTTTTTGGCAATAATGTGAATGTAACGCGCTTTGGTATTTATTCCGATTACGGTATATAAAATGTTTTTTGGCTCAGAAGGCGTAATAAGACTGGGCTCAACGCCATTGGCTTCAAAATAATTTACTCCGTCAACAGAAAACTTAATTTCAACTTTGGTTGGAAGAAAAATCCAGTTTCCGGGATTATGAAGGAAGCCCATGCTTATCTGATTGATATCCTTTACGGTGTTTAGATCAAGGATCATATCAGCATCTGCGCCGAGGTAACCAATCCAGTTTTTAATAAGCGAGTTCGGATCTGCACGCAGGCCATCAGTAAGGCTTGTAGCTCCGTTGGCCTGATACCTGTGATCGTATAATGTGTTTAGTGAAGGTTTAATTCCAAACGCATCATGAACCAGAATTTCTCTTTTTGTGATTTTCATCGGCTCTTTGCCTTTGTTGTCAATAAAAGCATGAATGGTCAGGGATTGTTCAGGTTTGAAAGGTTTTGTGTATCTGTTTGTTGCAGAAATCTGTTCATTTTTGCTTGTAAAATAGCGAATGTCAGCATTCTGAATGTCAGATGACAGTTCCATCAGCAATGCACCGGTTTCTTCGTCGCGGATCATATTGTAGGATACACTGAATGCACTTTTGCTGTAATTGACTTTCATCAGGTCAAGTGCGGGAAGGTGATTTGTAAGTCTTCTGCCAAAGTCATCCCAGTTTCGTGATTGTTTTGCTGACCAGTTTACTTCAGCCAGTGCTATGGCTCTGGGGTAAGCCATATATTCTACTTGGTCAGAGGTTTTCATGTATTCTGTCCAAACATTTCCTTGAGAACCAAGAATATGCAAGCCTTCTTTTTCAGTCAGCACCTCAGGAACCGGTTCATAACTGTAGGTATTTCTCAGCGTATTATATCCCCCGATTCCGAAAGGTTCTCCTGCCGGATCAGCTTGGTAATGATCAAAGTAACAATGGCTACCTGGAGTCATAACAACATCGTGACCCATTTTTGCGGCAGCAATTCCACCTTCGGTTCCCCTCCACGACATTACTGTTGCGCCGGGAGCAAGTCCGCCTTCAAGAATTTCGTCCCAACCTATGATCTGCCTTCCGTGTTTGTTCAGGAATTTTTCAATGCGGGTAATGAAGTAATTCTGAAGTTCATGGGAATCTTTAAGGTTCTCATCCTGAATTCGTTTGTTGCACTTTTTACAGGTATCCCAGTTGGTTTTTGGTGCTTCATCACCTCCGATATGAATATATTTTGAAGGAAAAATATCTAAAACCTCTAAAAGAACATCTTCAAGAAATCCAAAAACTTCTTCATTTCCGGCACAAAAAATATTTTCATTCACGCCCCATTTTGTCCAGACTTCGAAAGGCCCGCCTGTGCAACTCAGGTGCGGATAGGCTGCCAGCGCTGCCATTGCATGGCCCGGCATCTCAATTTCAGGAATAACTGTAACATAACGTGATGAAGCATAATTCACAATATCTCTGGCTTCATCCTGGGTGTAAAATCCGCCATAATAGATGTTGTCATCGCCGGAGTTTCTGCCGATTGGTGTACTTTTTCGCCATGCGCCAACCTCAGTAAGCAGTGGATACTTCTTTATTTCAAGCCTCCATCCCTGATCTTCGGTAAGGTGCCAGTGAAAATTATTGATTTTGTAAACCGACATAAGGTCAATGTACTTCTTTATAAATTCAACAGGAAACATATGCCGGCCAACATCAAGGTGCATGCCTCTGTAAGAAAATCTAGGATAATCTGTTATGCTGCAGGAATTTATCTTAATGGTTTTGCTCTTTGAAGCACCTGAGTTTTCGGGTACAGAAGGCATGAGCTGAAGCAGGCTTTGTAATCCGTAAAATACGCCGTTTGCTGTATTTGCTTTTATCGTGATACTTTTCCGGTTTATTTCCAACAGATATCCTTCGTTACCAATCTGGTTGCCATAGTTGCCTATGCTCAGCCAGATTGTGTTTTTGGATGCTATATTTCCATGGTTTGTTGAAATTTTTAATTCCGTCATCCCATAATGTCCGATTCGATCGTTCAATAATTCTGCAATTTTTGCAAGTTCTTTTGACGAAGGCGAAATCTGCACTAAGGTCTTTGAACTTATCGCAAAAGATCCTTTGCCGACCGTGTAAGAAACAGGTACAGGAATAATATTATGCCCTGATGTTTGCGCTGCTGACCGCGTAAAGCTGCCGGAAATCAAAATAAAAAGGGTATAGACAAAAATCCTGGAAAATTTTTTCATGGTTGTGTTTTTATGGGAAGTCATGATTTTAAAGCAGAAAGCCTTGCTTTTATCCGGCCAATGGCTTTTTGCATTGACTGAAGTTGCTGCTGCATTTTCCGGATAAGTTCAAATTGTACCTTCGCCCTTACAAGATTGTGAGAAGGGTAGCGGGTTTGAAAATATACATCACCATTCAGAAAATCAGTTAAAAACCTGATTCCGATGATATAAGTCATAAAAAGTGAGGCTTCGGGAAAATTGTCAATTTCATCTTCAGTAAGAATATTCTCAGCTGCTTCGATATATCCTGCAGCATAGGCTTCGAAAATTGAAATGTCGAACTTCACATTATTCAGATTCGTTTCATCTTCTCTTGCTGAATTTGCAGCAGTGCGAATTGCATCACCAAAATCAAAGAGTGATGAGCCGGGCATTACCGTATCAAGGTCCGTTACAGCTATTGCTTTACCACTTTTTGAGAAAATCAGATTGTTGAATTTTGTGTCGTTATGAACAATCCTTTGAGGAATTTTTCCGGAACCTATCAGTTTTGGAATACGCATCATTTCGTCTATCTGACTGATCGCAAATTCAATTTCTGCTTTGGCTTCTGATTTTCGATTGCTCAGGTTTAATTCCAGTGCATTCAAAAAAGCTTTATACCTGATTTCAAGCGAATGAAAGTCGGGAATGGTAATGAAAAGCTGTTCGGGTTTCAACGATGAAACACCATACAGAAACATTCCATATGCTTTGCCTCCTTCAAAGGCATCGCTGTATTTTTTAACAGTTTCAATAGTTCTGGCACCTGCAACGTAGGTGAACATTCGCCAGCAATTACCTTCTGAGTCCCTGTAATAGGTTTGGTTGGATTTGGTTTTTATAAGTTCCGGAACAATCAGTCCATCTTCATGATCAGCCATACTGCTGGCTAAAGTTTGAATTACCAGAGCAGTATTTTGCATCAGCCCGTCAATATTTTTGAAAACATTTTCGTTGATCTGCTGAAGCAGGTATAAGGGAATCTCATCAATCAGAACTTTAAAAGTCTTGTTGATGTGACCAACGGTAAGCGGTAAAATTTTGCAATTATTGAAATCTCCCTCAAAATTCAGAGGAATCTGGTCTATGTTCAGCGCCATCTTAACAGCTTTATTTCCAAAGATTTTCAGGATAATGTCCCTTAGCGATCAATTGTCTGATCTTCTCAATCACAATTGGTTTGTCTTCTTTGTAAGTAATACCAAACCATTGCCCGGGATTGCGAAGGACCTTAACTTTTTCGTGACCACGCTTGATAAGATTGTCAACAACACTGGGGATATAAAACTCTGAAACAGTGTGATCAACATCTGATTTCAGAAATTTGATGAACTCATCATCGATGTGTTTGAACAGGGAAGGAGTAAATCCCCAGAAGTTCATAGAAACCGGAGCATCCTCCTCAAGGTGCAGCACAGAGCCGTCTGCCTGCTGATTTCCGATTCCTTTACCTTTTCTCTCAATTTTTGTTCTTTCAGTAACGCTTTTCAGCAGTCCGGAATCATCTGTAACGCAGATGCCTCTTGAAACAGTTCCGAAATCAGAAAGTGTATTGCTAAGTTCGTAGGCAACCATGGCATAATCCTCTTTTGACTGACTTTGTTGATCAGCAAAGAAATCTGCCAGTGTTTTAAATGCCTCAGCACCGTAAAAATCATCGGCATTAATTACAGCAAAAGGTTCTTTAACCTTATCTGCTACCATCATCAGCGCATGTCCTGTTCCCCAGGGTTTGGTTCTGTTTGCCGGCACAGTAAATGTTTGCGGCAATTTATCAAGTTCCTGAAAAACCCAATCAATTTCAATATGTTTTTGCAGCTTGTTTGCAAAAACTTCCTTAAAATCCTGTTCAATGTCCTTTCTGATAATAAATACCACTTTACCATATCCGGCTCTGATGGCATCATAAACGGAGTAGTCAAGTATGGTTTCTCCGGCTGGGCCGATGGGGTCAATTTGTTTAAGCCCGCCATAACGGCTTCCCATTCCGGCTGCAAGAATTACTAGTGTGGGTTTCATAAGGTTTTTGTTTATTACTTTCTGATTTTATGACCGCTTAACGCGTAATAAAGGATGAAGAAGTAAAGTGGCACCATAATCCAGTATGATTGCTGGTTCCCGATTACATCAACCATTGAGCCATACAAAAGCGGAACAATTGCACCACCGGCAATTCCCATTACCAGTAATGCAGAACCTGCTTTGGTAAACTTTCCAAGGTCAGCGATTGCCAATGGCCATATTGAAGGCCACATCATTGCATTGGCGAGACCCAGAAGAGCAATAAAAGCCACACTTACAAAACCTTGTGTGAATATTGCTGCAATTGTGAAGATTACTCCTAATACTGCAGAAACAGCAAGGGCTTTGTCCTGCTTTATAAATCTGGGGATGGTAATAATTCCGATAATGTAACCCACCACCATTGATATCAGCGTGAGACTTGTAAAATATTTTGATTGGTCGAGCGAAATTCCTATTGATTTGCCATAAAGTGCAATGGTGTCGCCAGCCATAACCTCAACGCCCACATAGAAGAATAAAGCCACAAAACCCATAATGAGGTGAGGAAACTGGTACCATGCTGTTTTTTTAGTCTGATTTATCCCTGGTGTAACTTCTTCATTATCAGTGTCAACTTCAGGAAGATGGGCATAGCGGATCATAAATGCAAGAACAAACAACACAATTGCCATTACTATATAAGGCATTATAACACGTCGGGCCAGATTATCGAGCAGCGCAGTTTTGTCAGCACCTGTAAGTATTTCAACATTTGCCATTAACTCACTCGCTCCGTGAAGTATAAGTGCACCCAGAACGATAGGACTTATAACGCCGGCAATTTTGTTGCAGATTCCCATGATGGCAATCCTTTTAGCTGCACTTTCGCGGGGGCCGATAATTGTTATGTATGGGTTCGAAGCTGTTTGCAAAAGAGCCAATCCTGAACCCTGCACAAATAATCCCATAAGGAACAATTCGAAAGTTCGTGTAAAAGCTGCCGGGATGAAAATCAACGATCCGAGTGCCATCACAGCAAGTCCGGCTGCCATTCCATTTTTAAAACCAATTTTATGCAAAACCCATGAAGAGGGGGGAGCCATTACCAGATAGGAGATATAAAATGCAAATGTCACAAAATACGCCTGCAGATTACTGAGTTCACAAGCAATTTGAAGAAAAGGAATAAGTGTGCCATTCAGCCAGGTAACAAATCCAAAGATGAAAAAGAGTATTCCGATAATACTGATAGACATTAGATAGGATCGCCTGTCATTCGCACCTGTTAATTCAGTCTGCATTTTAATTTGGTTTTGTGGTTTTAAAATTGTTTATTTTCCTTAAAGGGTAATTGTTTCCGATAATCCAAAACTTAGCTTCTACATCAGTTTGTTTGATGATTTATATATAATCCGGTTCCGGAGATACTGATGTTTGGGTGTTGAAGTGAAACGAAGGTTGTTTACCCGAAAATCTTGTTCATTACAAGTGCAACTGTTCCCATGAGTCTTGCGTTATCACCCAACTCAGAAGCAACTATTATCGCATCTTTTCTTATTCTTGAAATTGTAAAGATGTTCAGATTGCTCTCGATAGGAGAGATCAGGTAGTCAGCAGCTTTTGACATTTCACCACCTATAATAATCAACTCCGGATTGAACAGGTGAATCAGGGTTGACAAGCCTTTACCTAAAGCTTCACCGATTCGCGCCAGCAGGTCTATAGCATATTGATCGCCGGCTTTTGCGGCTTCAAGCACAACTCTGATGTTTATTTTACTGAGGTCGTTGTTAACCATTCCGGGTATCTGTGAGATTGCGCCTTCCAAAAGGTCCTTACGTGCCCTGCTTATCATCATTTTGCCGGAAGCAACCGTTTCGATGCAACCAATCTTTCCGCAATGACATAGCGTTCCGTTTGGCTCTATCTGAATATGTCCAAACTCACCCGAATATCCGGAGTGGCCTGTGTATATCTTGCCATTGAGTATCATGCTCAATCCTATACCTGAGCCGATATTGAGACACAAAACATTCTGGTGCCCGCGCGCAAGTCCAAATGCCTGTTCGCCCCATGCCATTGTGCGGGTATCCTGCTCAAGAAATACCGGAAGCCCGAGTCTGTCCATCAGTTCTCTGGCGGTTGGTTTGCCGGTGTTCAGATAAGTGTAGGATATGCCGGTTCTTATATCAATAAGCCCGGGCAGCGATATTCCGATTCCCAGTAATTTACTCCGGTCAATGTTGTAGGCTTCAATAAGTTCATACACTTTTTCAGCCAGAAATCCGGGTATGTCAGGATGAGTGTCAAGCCCTTCGTTTAATTCGTGAATTTCAGAGACAGGTTTATTGTCAAAATCAAAAATACCCATTCTTATGAAATATCGCTCAAGGTCAATTCCCATCACATAGCGCGATGAAGCATTCAGTCCATAAATGCTGGGCCTTCTTCCACCGGTAGATTGTCCAATACCTATTTCAACCACCATTTCTTCCTCAATCAACTCATCAATGGCACGGGTAATGGTGGGAGTGCTCATTTTTATAGTTTTACTCAGATAGTGAATCGACAATTGCTTGTGCTGATATAATTCACTTATCAAAGACTGTTTGAGGTTTAATTTCCGTAATTGATTGTTCTTCATCGGCTCCTCGCCAAATGAAGATTTAAAGAGGTAGTTAATTCCGGCCATATACCTGATATTTGTTTAAAGGTGTAAAATTATCAATTTTATTCTATTGCCCAAAAGATTTCAAAATTAATTATAAAGATTGTGCGATTTATTAACGCAAATTTAATTTTATAAAAATTTAAAAAGAAGTGTTGTGCAAGTATCTGATATTGAAACATATAAAATTACGTAAAGCTAAGTTGTTAATAATCTAATGTTGGAACACAAACGAAAACTACCGCAATATTACTCTGATTTGAATGGAATAGTCTGGTTGGACAAACTCGAAGTATGCCTGAGGTTATTTTTATCAGGTGTTTTGTTGATGAATCTGCCGGGCTTTGACTTAAAACGCTTTAATTATTTTATTGATTCCTGCATTTTCATTTCCGACAATGTTTATAAAATAAATTCCCGGAGAAAGATCTCTACCGGCTGAATCTTTTCCATCCCACAGAAAACTGTTTTTCCCGGCAGGTAGTATTTCTTTAAATACAATCACACCATCAGGGCTGCTTATGCAAATAACGTTGCGCGAATTCAGTAGCTGAGAAATATCAATCCTGATCAAAGAAGTGAAAGGATTCGGATAGCAGGAAACAATCATTTTTTTTGGATTGTTCGTAAATCCCAGATTTGATTTGAACTCATAAGCCCCCATATCCGGTTGTAAACCCGATATTCTCTGATTTCCTGAGAAATCAAAGGCAGGGTAAAAAGGTGTTTGAAAGTTTCGGGTTCCGGCATCGATACAAGGTGAATTTTCCGTCAACATGAAATAATACGGTTCGGCAAATATTAAGTCTGGTTCAAGGTCAATATTACCGGTATATTCAGCTGTATAGCCTATCCCACCTGTGCCTCCGAATGCCTCTTTCCCGCCTTTAATATCAGAGTAGAGAAATACCGGTGCTGAGTATATATCCCATATATATACTTCCATTCCTTCACCGGCAGAATTGTTATAAATAATGCTGTTTACAATTACCGGAGTTGCACTGTCATTGCAGTATATCCCTCCGCCGTATGAATAACTTGAGTTTTCGACAATAGTATTGTGAATAAATGCCGGGCCGGATCGGATAAAGGCTATAGCTCCGCCAAAGAAAATGCTGTTGTTTTGAGTGAAAATGTTATTGGTAACAGGCCTTTCAGGTTGTGATCTCATGTATCCAAGAGCACCACCGAGTCCGCTCTGATTTGAGATAAATAAATTGCCGGAGAGGTTTACATCAGAGTATTCTAATGAAACCGCACCACCTATTCCGGTTGATGTATTATTGCGAAAAGTTGATTTTACTATCTCCGACGATGAATAACGAAAACAGATTGCTCCGCCATAGCCATATGGTGGACCCGGCTGACCACATGAATTATTTTCAAAATGAGATGATTTTATTGTAATATCAGCAGACTCAGCAAAAATTGCACCACCCCAGTGCCATGCAGTATTGTTGGTAAAAGTACATTTTTCAATCCTGATTTTATTGAAGTTTCTGATATTGAAAACACCGCCAAACTTTTCGGTTGAATCTCCAAGGGCTTTTGTAAAACTAAAGATACAATTGACGAAAATTGAAGAATCCGCTTCAGGATTGGTGTTAAGAAAATGCAGACCGTCCCAGCCACCTCTTTCTGAATTTAAATTTGAATAGCCTGTTGTGTCTGATACCTTAAATAGAATCGGGTTGTTTTCATTGCCACGGGCAATAATTCTGCCTTCAATATTTATTCTGAAATAACCAGTTGCCAGTATTACTGATCCGGCGTTAAACACCAGGCTATCTGATGAATTTATTAATACATTGCCTGTCAGAAAGACAGTATCTGCTTCAATAACACCATTCTGATTTCCCTGAATCGATATTGTTTGTCCATGAGTTAAAGCCCCGGAAAAAATGATAATCAATGTGATCAAACTTATAAATCTACTCATGCCTCAAACACTTTTTAATTGGTATTTCAGAAAAAAAAACGAGGTTTGATTAATCTCCTGTGTTGTTGTGATTCAGCTTGCAAATTACCGGAATATTTATCAAAAATGATGACTTTCCTGATTTTAAAAGTTTATCTGAATTTATTTTATCAACAATCTGGATTTTAAAATAAAAATCATGAAGTTTTTGATAGGAAATTAGAGATATCATTGATATTTTTGCTTGATTAACAATCAATTAGCAGTTCTGCAAGTATTTGACATTGTAAATATATTTTACTTAAATTATTGGTCAATTACTTGTCTGCTTGATTTTTATAGTTTTTAATAAGATTGTTTTTCGAACGGTTTAACTATTATTTAACAAAATTTGATTGGTGCGACTATTTTTTTTACAGGTATGGCAAATCTGTAATGTACTGAAAATCAAATTTATATAAAGTAAGGCCTTTCGATTTGCTTATATATGCTCATTTTTGTCTGTCTTTTGTTTGATTAAAAGTCTCTCTGTGAGTTACTTTTATACCTAAATGCCATTAATACCAAGAAAAGACGGATAAAAGTATCTGTTTAATAGGATAAATTTCGCCTTGTTTCATGAAGCCCTCTGAGAGTTTTTTTTCTGAAAGTATTTCTGACGATCATTACAACTGTTCGGTTTGTCCCAGAAATTGTAATACTGACCGCAACAGTTTTATTTCAGGATACTGTAATACATCCACAGACTTTGAAATAGCTTCAATTTGTATTCACAAGGGCGAAGAACCAGCAATTAGCGGTGATATCGGAATCTGTAATGTTTTTTTTAACAGTTGTAACCTTCAATGTATTTTTTGTCAGAACAAACAAATAAGCAGCAATTCATTGAATAATATTAAGAGTTACAGCACTTTGAATGATATTGTTGAAAAAATCTGCAGTTGTCTGGATCAGGGTTGCCATGCAGTTGGTTTTGTTTCCCCGTCGCATATGATACCTCAAATGCTCCGGATTATTAACGCACTTCATAAAATTGGAAGGAAGCCTGTAATAGTTTACAATACAAATGCTTACGACAAAGTTGAAGTGTTAAAACAATTAGAAGGTCTCATTGATGTTTATCTTCCTGATCTGAAATATTCTCAGGCAAAACTGGCTGCAGAGTTCAGCGACTCATCTGATTATGTGGATGTTGCTAACCTTGCCGTTCGCGAAATGTTTCGTCAGAAAGGTACACCCCTTCATTTGGATGAATTTGGAAGAGCAATCTCGGGATTGATCATCAGGCATCTTGTGCTTCCAGGCTATAATGAAAACAGTAAAGGAGTACTCAGGAATATTGCAGAAAACCTGAGCCCGAGGGTACACATTTCTTTGATGTCACAGTATTATCCAATGGATTCAGTAATTTCGCATGTTAATCTTAACCGATTTCTAAGGGCCGATGAATACAATGAAATTATTCATGAAATGGAAAACCTTGGCATGGAAAATGGTTGGGTGCAGGAGCTGGAAAGCAGCCGGTTATACCTTCCCGATTTCAGGCTTAACCAGCCATTCAAAGAAGAATTAAATCCAAAACCGGAAACAGCTTGATTAAAAACACAATCACCGGCTTATCAGGAATTATTGTCATCTTTTTGATGCTGGGATTTGCTGTTGCACCAATGCAATCAGTTGCTTCTGAAGGATATTTAATGGATAGCCTAGTTGATAAGTATGAAAGAGCTGATAATCCGCAGATTAAATTTGAACTACTGAAAAAACTTTCACAACTTTCTTTTGAAACAGGTGATTATTTATCTGCCATTGACTACATAAGCGAGGAATCTGAAACATATTTATTATCAGGTGATTCAGTGTCGTGGGCTAATGCTCAGTACAATTTGGGCATGATATACAGCATCATGCGAAGTTTCGATAAAGCCAATTTTCACAGTTCACTGGCACTTATTTATTTTGAGCGGGGAGGTTTTAGAAGAGAATCCGGCAATGCGTTTATTAATCTTGGTTTTATTTATAACGAATTACGTGAAGTAGAAACCGCAATTAAATATTACGAAAGAGCCGAAAGTATTTTTGACTCACTCAGCAATTTGCGCGATCTGGAAGCAAGTTACCTTAATTTAGGTATTCTGAGAGACAAAAGTATGGATTATGGGCCCATACGTGATGGATTTGAACGGTCTCAAAGATTTACGCTGCAGTCGAATAAAGTTGCTTTGATTGTAATAAAAACCAGCTTAGGTAAAATCTACACTTCCAGAAATGATATTTTAGTTGCTGAAACCTATCTTTCAGATGCACTTGTCTATGCGAGAGAAATCGGCGATAATGCTTACGAATCGATCATCAGAATCGGACTCGGATCTGTATATTTTAAAAAAGGGAAAAACAAAGAAGCCCTGGCCAGCCTCGAAGCCGGGTTGGTAATTGCCAGACAGATGAAACTCACCAATGTTATTCTGGATGCTTATTCAGAGTTAGCCGGTGTTTCAATAAAAATGGGGAAATCCGCGATAGCCTATGATTATCTGAATAGCTATATTCAGCTAAAAGACAGTCTCTATAATGAACAATACAATGAACAGCTCGCCCGATCAGATTTTAAACCCGGACTGGGAACTCGAGAACTTCAGGATGAAAGATTGCTGAGGCAGAATCTGGAGCAAGCGCTTGAAATTGAACGTAATAACAACTCGAAGATTGCACTGGTTGGAGTTTCACTATTTGTTCTGATGCTTTTAATTATAATTTTCAGAAAGTATTATTCCAAAACCAAAACTTTTGACAATCTGGAGGAAAAGAATAAGTTAATTGAGAATCAGAAATCAGAACTGGAAAACCTTATTCTGACCAAGGATAGATTTTTGTCGATAATTGCGCATGATCTAAAAAATCCGTTTACATCATTGCTCGGCTTTGCCGATCTTGCCTATAACGAGTTTGATGAAATTACTGATGCTGAAAAACGATCATATCTTAATATCATTCGAATTTCAAGTCAGCAGATTTATTCTCTTCTTGATAACCTGCTCACTTGGTCCAGAGCTCAGTCAGGTCGGATCGACTTTAAACCTGAAACAATCAGCTTGTCAGAATTGGTTGAAAATTCGATAGATGTCGTAAGATCATCTGCCGAAAACAAGCAAATTACCTTATTTAAAGATTTTACCAAAGAAGTAAATGTAAAAGCGGATAAAAACATGTTGTTTACTGTTCTTCGCAACTTACTAACCAATGCAGTAAAATTTACTCCAAACGGCGGGTCTGTTACAGTCAGCTGCAAATGCGCCGGCAACAAAGCTGAAGTTATTGTTTCTGATACCGGAGTTGGAATGACTCAGGATGAGGTATCCAGGTTATTCAAGCTTGACGGAAATATGAAAAATTCAGGGACAAATAACGAAACAGGAACCGGTTTGGGACTTATATTGTGTCAGGAGTTTATGAACCTTCATAAATCGCAGATTCTGGCTGAAAGTATCCCGGGAAAAGGAAGTAAGTTCAGCTTTACTGTTGATATTGTTTCGTGAGTTTGAAGTTTTTCTATTCAGCCATCAATTATTTCTGCTGTTAAAAATTATTGGCTGCCAGCATTTTCATTCTGGAATCACAGGTTCCAATAAACAAAAAAAAGACCGGTCACAGCTGAATGTAACCGGCCTCTTTATTTAAAAACAGATCAGAATGGTAAGTCATTGTTGGCATCATCAGCAGCTGAAACTGAAGATGAAGTGTCAGGCAATGATCCGGAAGCAGCAGGTGAACCTGATTGAACAGATGCTGATTCAATTTTCCAGGCTTCAAGGTTTGAAAAATAGCTGACAGTTCCATCTTTCTCCCATTTGCGTCCTCTTAAATTAAAAGCAACTCTGAGATCCTGCCCAACCTGATAATTATCGATAAGGTTGCAACGATCCTGGGTTAACTGAAATTTAAGAAATTCTGAAAAACTGGAGTTGGGGTTATCGCGGTATTCAACAACAAATTCCCGTTTCTTGAATTTCTCAGACATAGTTTGTGTGTCGTACTTTTCGACAAGTTTTCCTGTAATTTCAAAGGCCATAATATTGATTTTATTGGTTAATAAGGGATTTTAATATCAGATTCTTTCCATTCCCTGAATACTTCAACAGCTTCGTTGCGAAGTATCTGACTGGCAGGGATTTTTCTTTCATTTATGTTTGCACCGATTTCTTTATAAATGAAGTTATCGTCAAAACCAGCATCAGCTGCATCGTTGCGTCCTGCAGCAAAATATATACGTGCAGGCCTTGCCCAGTAAATAGCTCCCAGACACATAGGGCATGGTTCGCATGAGCAATATATTTCGCATTCATCTAGTTGAAAACTATCAAGTGCTTTACAAGCTTCACGAATCGCAACGACTTCAGCATGGGCAGTTGGGTCATTATCGCAGGTAACCCGATTTGTTCCCCTGGCAATAATTTCGCCGTTCTTTACCACTACAGCTCCAAACGGACCGCCAAGCCCCGAGGTAATGTTCTGCCTGGCCAGCCTGATGGCCTCAGCCATATATTGGTTTATATTTTCATTCATTCTTAAACAAACTTTTCCACGAACCTGTTAATGATTCATGTTGCAATGCATTTTCAAGTTTTATAATGTAATCTTCTCTATTAATGGTTGTTGCACCCAAACTAAGAAGGTGAGGTGTTTCCATCTGTGCATCAACAAAATGAAAATTTTCCTTTTCAAGTGTCATGCAAAGATAGTGTAAAGCAACTTTGGATGCATCGGTTTTTCGATGAAACATTGATTCTCCAAAAAAAGCCTTGCCCAATGAAACACCATATAACCCACCGGCCAGAATGCCATTGTGCCATACTTCAACTGAGTGAGCATAACCTTTAGTATGTAACAGTTTATAAGCATTAATCATTTCGGGGACAATCCAGGTGCCGGTGGCAAATGATCTTTCAATCAGCGCACAACTTTCAATAACCGAGTTAAAATCAGAATCAAAACTACAAGTAAATCCGCTGTTTTTTATTTTTTGTCTGAGCGATTTTGATCTGAAGAAAGAGGTTGGTTCTAAAATGCACCTAACAGGGGGAGAGTACCATAAAATAGGTGACCACTCATCAAACCAGGGGAATATACCACTGCGGTATGCAGTAAGCAAACGCTCTGTTGTAAGTCCACCTCCGGCAGCCAGAAGACCATCAGATCTGGAATCAGTTACCGGAGGGAATTCATCATTCCCTCTCAGATATTTAACCCTGTGCCTGCTTATGCTTGTCAATTTACTATTTATATGGTAATTGTAAATATGATTGAAAAAGCAAAGATAAAAAAAACCGGCCAGTTATGGCCGGTTTTTATAAATTATGCATTGATTTTATGCATTTTCTTTTTCAAAATCCATCATACAATCTACCAGAGCCTGAACACTCTCTATTGGCAGCGCATTGTATGTTGAAGCCCTGAAACCGCCAACAGAACGATGTCCCTTGATGCCAATCATACCGTGATTCTTGGCAAAATCCATAAAAGCATCTTCTTTATCTTTGTATTCATCTTTCATCACGAAACAGATGTTCATGAGAGAACGGCTGTCTATTTCAGCAGTACCAACAAACATTTTACTGTTGTCAATGGCGTTATAAAGCAAGTTGGCTTTTTCGATGTTCATCTTTTCGATGACCTCAACACCACCTAATGATTTGATCCACTTTAAGGTCTCTTTAACAGTAAAAATTGGCAAACATGGAGGAGTATTGAACATAGAACCTTCCTTGATGTGTGTTCTGTAGTCAAGCATAGTTGGAATTGGTCTTTCAACTTTTCCTAAAAGATCCTCGCGCACAATTATAAAAGTAACACCTGCAGGTCCCAGATTTTTCTGGGCACCACCATAAATAAGGGCATATTTCGAAATGTCAACCGGGCGGCTCAATATATCGCTTGACATATCGGCAATCAACGGAACTTTACAATCATAATCGGTTCTGATTTCAGTTCCGTAGATTGTATTGTTGGTAGTAATGTGGAAATAATCAGCATCTTCGGGTACGGTATATCCGGTAGGGATATAATTGAAGTTTTTGTCGGATGATGAAGCTACTGTTACTGCTTCTCCGAAATATTTAGCTTCTTTAGCCGCTTTTTTAGCCCAGACACCGGTTTCAAGATAGGCTGATTTCTTTCCCATCATATTGAACGGAACCATGCAGAACTGCAGGCTGGCTCCACCGCCAAGGAAAATAACCTGATAACCTTCGGGGATGTTCAGCAACTCCTTAAACAAAGCTACCGCTTCGTCGATTACAGCCTGAAAGTCTTTGCTTCGGTGTGAAATTTCCAGTAAAGACAAACCTATTCCATTCAGATCGAGAACTGCTTTTGCAGTATTCTCAATGGCTATCTGAGGCAGAATGGATGGGCCGGCATTGAAATTGTGTTTTTTCATGATGTTGTTGATTTTAGGTTTTTGATGATATGTTTTTTTGGCTGTTGTTCGACAGAAATTGCTGTAATCCGGAACAAAGGTATAAAGATTTAAATACCTGCAATCACAAAGAAATACTTTTATTTTGATGATCTATGTATCATATAATCAATTGAATAACTCTGTGGCTTGTTGCATTTGTAAACAAACACCTGGCTGTTTTGATCCTGATCTTCAGTTTTGTTTTTCAGGGAAAAGATCATATGAAACCGGTTTCTTCGAAGGTTTTTTTCCTGCTTCAGCCGGATTACGGGGAGCGATATCTTCAACAAATGTCCAGTAGTTGTTAAAGTAAACATAACCATCGTAAATATTTCCCGCCGGCACATATGCCCATCTTTGGCCTTCAAGTGCTTCACTCATAGGCACTAACCGATCAAGCACAATGATTTCATCATCAATCTTACGTTGTGACTTTCTGACATTTGAGAGTGTAATCTTTTGTCTGTCATAAGTCTGGGTAAATGCCGAAGTAGCAGCGTATTCCGAAACTACACGATTTTTTAAACCCTCTTTGGTTTTAAAAACCGGAGCGCCGAACACGGGCATACCATCTGTATCAAATGAAAGGGCATCTATTGATTTTCTGCTGGCCTGTGGGCTGAAACCATCCCAGGAAAGAAGAATGTAAAAGTTCTTTGGTCCATCTTTACGTTCAATTATTTTGTAAAACAATCCGCCAGGCCAGTTGCCATCTTTGTAAACTTCGATATCATCCAGTTTCTGAAGAGAAGGAATTGTTTTAAAAACGATAACCTTATTCTTCTCTATGTTCAACATAACCATTGAATAGAGGTTGGTACGATCATTCTGCTGAATATTCCAGTTGAAAATCCTTATTTTATTGTCAGTCGATTTTAGTTTTCCGATATTCAATGAATCAAAAGGCCACTGATATGAATCCTGAATACTTAAGGTTTTTGCAAGCAATAAAACCAGTTTTTCATTCAGGATTATCCTTGCAGAGTCACTTTTTTCCTGACGGGTTTCTTTCAGAAGTTCCATCATGGATTTTTCTGCATCCTTAATTTCAGAGGTTTGTGCAACACAAATGTGCGCTGATATAACAAACCAGAGCAATAAAATAAGACTGAATCTGAACCAGTAATTCATCAGGAGGTAATTGTTTTAAATTTAATAACGTGTAAATATAAGGTTATTATAATTTTGCACGAAAGATTAAGAGATATGTTTTCAAAACCATCAGAATTACCAGATGAACAAATAGAGCAACTGACCATCGATTTTCGAATGAAAAAGACAGTTGATGAGCAAAATTATTTGACCAATGATAATATTGAATTATTAATCAGCAAAATTGATGGTTATCACCCATGGTTCACCAGACCTCACCTTTCAAATGCTTTACAGTCATTCGGGGATGGTTTGCAGTCTGGTAGCCGGCAATTGCTCATGCAAAACAAATTAACGTCTGCCAGCACCCTGGGTTTCTGGTTACGTCCACTTTCGCCTTTCGATGGTATGATGCCTCTCTTTGTTTCATTGCTGAATGGTTTCAGGTGCATTATTAAAACCGACACTACTGAACAAAAACATTATGAAGCATTCTTTCATTTATTGGAAAATTATTTTCCAGGAATTGCAGCCAATGCAGAATTTGCCGATAAACCTTTCGGAACAGTTTCCGGTTATGTAATTGCAGGAGAAAAGCCTGCCGAAACTCAAATGAAATACCTTTCGAGCAAACCATTGTTTTCTGAGGTATTGCCTGAAAATGGTCCGATTGCTTATATTACCGATAATGAAACAAACGAAGAACTGGATGCATTGGCAACTGACATTTGCATGTATTTTGGTCGTTCAATACATAATATTTCTGAGCTTTTAGTACCCGAATCATACGATTTCAGCAGCCTGCTCAGATCATTAAAAAAGTTTGACTGGTACAGCAATCATTCCCGCTATTTCAACCATTACGAATACAGAAAAGCTGCCTTTCTGGTCTCGGGAGAGTCTTTTATTGACAATGGGTTTCTTCTGATCAGAAAAAACAATTTAAATGCCAGGCATACCGGAGTTTTAAATTATCGGGAATATAAAACTTCTGCAGAAATTATGGAATTAACAGCCGGTAAGAAAGTTTATTGCTCAAAGCCTGAGCCTGCGAAGAGTGAGCGACTTTTTGGCAGTTCGGTCAATGAGTTCCGGAATGCTGACCGGTTTATTTCATTTTTAAATACTTTCAGTAAATAGAGAATGCTCAATTCACTGAACAAATATGTTTATGACATTACCTTTGCATTCAAATTGTTTTGAACAGGTAAATGTTCAAAAGATTGTATGAAAATAAGTTGCAGATTTTTTGGTGATTAAGAAAAATGTTTCTACTTTTGCAAACCCAAAAATGCCTGGATAATGCGTAAAAATATTGCGTACTATACCGATCGGCAGTTTACACCAGAACCGGGCCACTTAAATAACCATTGAACTCATGAAAAAAGACATTCATCCGAAGGATTACAGACTGGTTGTATTTAAAGATATGTCGAATGACCTTTCTTTTATAACCAAATCAACCGTAGCCACCAAGGATACCATTGCTTGGGAAGACGGAAAAGAGTATCCTCTTATCAAACTTGAGATTTCCAATACTTCTCATCCCTTTTACACCGGTAAGATTAAACTCATTGATACCGCAGGACGTGTTGATAAGTTTAAAACCAAGTATCAAAAGCATTTCGACAACAGACCGAAGGTCTAAAAGTTTTCAGCATTGCTTTGTTGATAATATTTTAAGAGCCCTTTGTATCAAAGGGCTTTTTTAATTATTTTTGACGATCAGACAAAACTTTTACAGCTTAAAAGCAATCATATGAACTACATTCTTTTTGACGAAGCCCGCAGGGAAAACTTACTGCCACTCACATTTATGAGGCCAGTTGCTGACATAAGATTTGGCATTCTTACCATTAGAGAAAAATGGGAGAAATATCTTTCAAGTAAAACCTCAACGCTTACCGACAATTACCTTGCCGCCAAATTCCCTTTGGTTAAGGAGGAAGAAAATATTATAATAAACGGTGCCATTTGCCCAAATCCTGAGCTTATAAAGGAAATTGAACAGCTTAAGTCGGGTCAGGCTCTTGTAAGTGATGAAACTATTCTTGCAATGTGCCTGAATGCAAAGGATTTTGAAAAAATGTCTGGCTCAATTGATGAAATAAATACAGATGTTAAATATCTGGAGATCAATAATGTGTGGGATGTCTATTCAAAAAATGCAGAAGCTCTGAAAGCTGACTTTGAGTTACTTACCAAAGGTCGTAAATCGCAGCCTCTGCCTTCTCACTGTATTGGTATTTCTCCTGAAAATATATTCATTGAAGAAGGGGCTGAATTGATCGCCGCAACTTTAAATGCTTCTTCCGGTCCAATTTATATTGGTAAAAACGCTGTTGTAATGGAAGGTTGCAATATCCGCGGTCCATTTGCTCTTTGTGATCATTCATGGGTAAAAATGGGCGCAAAAATTTATGGAGCAACAACCATTGGCCCGTATTCAAAAGTTGGTGGAGAAATTAACAACTCAGTTATTTTCGGGTATTCCAACAAAGCCCATGATGGTTTCCTTGGCCACTCTGTTTTGGCAGAATGGTGCAATCTTGGTGCAGATACAAATACCTCAAATCTCAAAAACACTTATGACCAGGTGAAAATCTGGAATTATCCGGTAGAGTCATTTATTGATACTAACCAACAGTTCTGCGGTCTTATTATGGGTGACCATTCAAAATGTGGCATCAATACCATGTTTAACACCGGCACTGTAGTAGGAGTAAGCTCAAATATTTTTGGTTCAGGTTATCAACGCAACTTTATTTCTTCATTTAAATGGGGAGGGGTTGCTGGTTTCTCGACTTTCCTTCCTAAAAAAGCAATTGAAGTTGCAAAGGAAATGTACAGAAGAAGAAATCTCGAACTTTCTGCCATTGATGCCAGACTAATTGAAGATGTTTACAATCTCACGCATGGATATAGGCGAATGTAAACCTTTTACCTGAATTCTTGTTTAACCGGTACCTGAACTGTACCGGTTTTTTTATCCGGCATGAAATTTGACGTATCTGGAAAGTCTGATAATACTGACAAACCTGACAATTTACCTTATATAATTTAAGCTTTCACTGACATGACTAATGATGGATTCGGTTTAACCGAACTAATCGAGAATGAAACTGAATTTATTCCTTTGCTTTCAGCGGAGGATGAAGAGCAGATGAATGCGGAAGAAGTTCCGGAAACACTTCCGATACTTCCTTTACGCAATACCGTTTTATTTCCTGGAGTTGTTATCCCAATTACTGTCGGAAGAGATAAATCAATTAAACTGATTAAAGAGTTTTATAAGGGTTCAAGAATCATTGGTGCTGTTTCTCAAAGAGATATTGAAATTGAAGATCCCCGAACAAATGATCTGAATGAAATAGGGACGATAGCTTACATTATTAAACTTCTGCAAATGCCTGATGGCAGCACAACCGCCATTATTCAGGGAAAAAAAAGATTCAGGATCTCGGAATTTATTCAGGATGACCCCTATTTCGTTGCCAAAGTGGTTCCGTTTGAGTCAAATCGCGCACTCACCAAAGATAAAAAGTTCAATGCGCTGATTGCTTCTGTTAAAGACCTGGCAATTCAAATTATCAACCTTTCACCAAACCTTCCTTCTGATTCTGTTTTTGCAATAAGAAATATTGAAAGTCCTGTTTTTCTGGTGAATTTCATATCCTCGAATATGAATATTTCCGTTGATGAAAAGCAGAATTTGCTCGCTATTGACGATTTGGTTGAAAGGGCAAGTATGGTGCTGGGTTTACTTACACGTGAACTTCAGATTATTGAACTCAAAAATCAGATTCAAAGTAAAGTAAAAATTGATCTGGATAAGCAGCAAAGAGATTATCTCCTGAATCAGCAATTAAAAACAATTCAGGAAGAACTTGGCGATAATACCCATACCCAGGATATTGCAGAATTGCGAAAACGATCCAAAACCAAAAACTGGCCTCAGAATGTTGCTGATGTATTTGACAAAGAACTGTTGAAACTTCAGCGCATGAATCCTGCAGCCATGGAATATTCAATGCAGCTGAATTATCTCGAAATTCTTATTGATCTTCCATGGAATGAGTTTACCAAAGATAATTTTGATCTTAAACGTGCCCGGAAAATACTTGATCAGGACCACTATGGACTTGAAACTGTTAAGGATCGGATTATAGAATATCTGGCAGTTCTGAAACTTAAAGGCGACATGAAGTCTCCCATTCTGTGTCTTTTTGGCCCTCCGGGGGTAGGTAAGACTTCACTCGGAAAGTCTGTAGCCAGAGCTGTTGACAGAAATTATATCAGAATGTCACTCGGAGGTTTGCGCGATGAAGCCGAAATCAGAGGACACCGGAAAACTTACATTGGAGCCATGCCTGGCAGGCTTCTGCAAAGTATTAAAAGAGCCAAGGCCTCAAACCCCGTTTTTGTGCTCGATGAAATTGATAAAGTAATCGGGGCCAACATCAATGGCGATCCATCGGCAGCTTTACTCGAAGTTCTTGATCCTGAACAGAATAATTCATTTTATGACAATTTTGTTGAACTGGAGTACGACCTCTCCAAAGTAATGTTTATTGCGACTGCGAATAATCTGAGTACCATTCATCCTGCTTTGCGCGATAGAATGGAAATTATTGAGATTAATGGTTATTTGCTTGAAGAGAAACTGGAAATTGCCCGTAAACATCTTTTACCCAAACAATTATCAGAACACGGCGTAACTGCTGATCAGCTTAAGTTTGATAAAAAAATATTTGAGAAAATCATTGATGGCTATACCCGGGAATCCGGTGTTCGCGATCTGGAGAAAAAAATTGCCAAAGTAATCAGGCATCAGGCCAGATTTATTGCCGGTGATGAATCCTATAATATAAATGTAACTGATGAAGATATCCGAAAAATTCTCGGCCCAATCAAATATCAGAAAGAACAGGACGACAAAACCCATATTGCCGGTGTTGTTACAGGATTAGCCTGGACACCGGTAGGAGGGGAGATACTTTTTGTTGAAACCAGCCTCAGCAGAGGTACTGGCAAGCTTACATTAACCGGGAATCTGGGTGAAGTGATGAAAGAATCGGCAACTCTGGCTTATGAATTCCTTAAGTCTCATGGATTGGAATTCGGACTTAATCCCGAAGTATTTGAGAAATGGAATGTTCATATGCACATACCTGAAGGAGCAACTCCCAAAGATGGTCCATCAGCCGGAATAACTATGTTGAGTGCATTGGCATCAGCTTTTACACAGCGCAACGTAAAACCGCGTCTGGCCATGACAGGCGAAATTACCCTTAGAGGGAAAGTCCTTGCAGTTGGAGGTATTAAAGAAAAGATTCTTGCCGCTCGCCGTGCCGGAATCAAAGAAATCATTCTTCCTGCTGATAACCAAAAAGATATTGAAGAGATAAAACCTGCATATATCAAAGGGATAAAATTCCATTATGTGGAAATGATGAGTGAAGTGATTCATCTTGGATTATCTGGTTCAAAGGTTAACAACCCATTAAATATTAATTACTAATTGCCCTGTGCTGCATTAAGCTTTCATGAAAAAAATACTGATTATTCTTGGTCATCCGGTGAAAGACACTTTCTCTGGTTTATTGTTTGAAAATTATCGTAATGGTGCATTGGCATCAGGTGCTGAAGTTAAAGAGTTGATTTTGCGTGAGTTGAAATTTGATTTGAACTTTAGCGAAGGTTATCGCGGTAATCAGGAGTTGGAGCCGGATCTTATTAAAGCTCAGGAACTTATAACCTGGGCAGAACATATTGTCTTGATTTATCCAAATTGGTGGTCAACTTTCCCGGCATTGCTGAAAGGTTTTATCGACCGCACTTTTTTGCCGGGTTTTGCTTTTAAATATCGAAAAGGTTCATTGTTGTGGGATAAATTGCTCACCGGAAGATCAGCCAGGCTGATTATTACAATGGACACTCCTCCATGGTATTACTGGTTGGTTTACCGCAGACCCGGACACAACGCCATGAAGCGCGGGATTCTTGAGTTTTGCGGCATAAGACCCGTGAGAATCACAACCATCGGATCGCTCAAGATTTCGTCTGACAGCAAAAGACAGCAATGGCTGAACAAGGTTCTGAAACTTGGTAAACAGATGAGGTAGTCTATCTGTTTTTACCTGATAACAATTAGTTTTTTTGTCGAAATGCTTTTTCCTGATCTTAAGGAAACTAAATAGTTTCCTGCAGGGATGTTTCTAACATCAATCATTTTTGAGTGGTCCCCCTGACTATATTGCTCCTCTGCAGTCTCCTGAATTAATCTGCCATTCAGCTCACTTAATGTAAATGAAACCAATGAAGTTTCTTTCAGTGAGAATTGAGCAACAAATTTTTCCTTTGCAGGATTTGGTTCAATTATAAAATAGTTTAATGGTGAAACAGGCTGAAAATCATTCGACACAACAGTAGTTGCCTGTTTGAGCAGAATATTGTTATCCGGATCGAAAGTAAGCCCGACAGGGCGATTATTGAACGGCAAGGTAAATGCCTGATTATTTGCATCATTCATCACCCTGACAGTAGTATCCGGAGCACCTTGAAATCTTATTTTCAATTCGAGTGGCATTTTAAAGAAAGGGGCATTTGTTTGAACCTGATTTGCCTGAAAATGTACGTTCCAGGTATTGTTGCCCAATTCCTCAAAACTGTAAGTATTATTGTACACAGGGTGATTGGGTTCATATACCCACTGATTAAAGAACCACTCCAGATCCTGACCGGTAACTTCACTCATTTTGGCAATAAAATCTCCGGTTGTGGCTGATTTATATCTGAAATTTGCGGTGTCGTTTGCATATTCGTAAATGCTGCTGAAAAAGAGTGAATCTCCCACTAAATAACGATATAGATGCAATACACATGAAGATTTCATATAAGTGATTGCATAATTAAACAGCGTTGAATTTGGAGGCGGCGAAAATGCCCATTGCGGGTTCGACAATGGCCAGCCTGGATTTTGTGCCAGATAATAATTGGCGTTAGAGTTAAGTTGTGATTTATACGCAGCTTGCCCGCTCACTTCGCCTATCCACAATGCTTCACTGAAGGTGGCAAAACTTTCATTCAGCCAGAGATCGGCCCAGGTAGCACAGGTCACCATATCACCAAACCACTGATGGGCAAATTCGTGTGCAATCAGACTTGAGAACCAGCAACCCTGACAAAGACTCGTAAGGCTCTGATTCTCCATTCCACCCCATTGGAAAAGAGGGTTTAAAGTAGCAAATCCATCTTTTTCGAAAGGATGCTCACCAAATATGGAGTGAAAATAATCAGCAAGTGGAATAATCATCTGCATCATATTGGTTGGATTCTCTCCAGGGTTATAATAAAACCTGATGGGTAATGTGTCGTTTGTGCCAGGTGAAATCCAATTTACAATTTCAAGATTGTAATTAACTCTTGAAGATATAACCATAAGGTAAGTGGCAATCGGATCGCGGCTTATCCATGTGTACCATGTTGTATCTGATGTGGTAACTGAATCGGCCAGCCTGCCGTTTGATCCTAGCTTAACGTTTGAGGGAACCTTGGCTCTCAGTGTCAGCGTCGCTTTGTCGGAAGGTTGATCATAAGATGGAAACCACTTTCTTGCTCCCTGTGGCTCATTGTCGGTAAAAACAAATCCGTTGCCAACATTAAATGCATTATCGGTAACATCCAGATGATTATAATCTATGCTTACGTCAACAATTTCGCCAACGTGGTAATTGCCATCAAGTTGAATTGTCAATGTATCCTCCGCATGAGTAAATGAAACCCCTGCCAGCCCTACAGCGTTGATTTGAAGCGATGAATTTACGGCATTCAGCTTGATTTGTGATAACAAAGTATCAACCCTGAAAGTCACAATTGCACTTCCTGAAAAAGATTTAGGATAGGGATCTGTATAGCAATGGTAAATATCCATATCAAGTTCATAATTCAGAACATCGAAAGTATGACGGGGTGAATTTGGTCCGCGCAGCGCTGAAATATCTATATCCGGGCGCATTTGTTTGCCATGAGCACAAAATTCGCTTCCGTGAAAGTGACCTGATTCCTGAGCAAACAGATTGCCTGAAACTAACATCAAAAAGAAAAATGAGAGTGTAATAGTTTTCATCACAAAGTTTTTGAATTTCAAAGATAGACATTTTGCTCCAGAACCTGAAAAGCAAAGATTCATATTCCCCATTGAATTATTTATGGCTTAATTCTTAAGAAAATGTGTTTTAAGAAAAATTAAGCCTGAAGTATTATATCCGGTGTCATCATTGTTAACTTTGTGGCTTATTAATTATTGATGATGTATCAAAGATTGTGGGTTTATTTTGCGATAATGCTGCTGTTTAATTCCTGCAGATCAGGGATTAAGCCTGAAGAAGGTAAAACTGTTTTCAGGTACAACGAGTCTGCCGGGATTACATCACTTGATCCGGTATTTTCACGAAATCAGGCAAATATTTGGGCTGTAAATCAAATATTTAACGGATTGGTTCAACTCGACAGCAATATGGAGGTCAAGCCGTGTATTGCCAGATCCTGGGAGATTTCAGGCGATGGCACAATTTACACCTTTGCTTTACGCAGTGATGTTGTTTTTCATGATGATTCCTGTTTTGCCGGAGGAATAGGAAGAGTAGTTAATGCCTTTGATGTTGAGTATAGCCTGAAACGATTAGCCAATCCTGTGCTTGCTGCCCCAGGTGCCTGGGTGTTGAGTTATGTCAAAACATCTGACGGAATCCCTGAAATACAGGCAATTAATGATTCCACTCTCAGGATTCAGCTAAACCGACCTTTTCCACCGTTTCTCGGGATGCTGGGTATGCAATATTGCTCGGTAGTGCCACATGAAGCCATTGAAAGATATGGCAATGAGTTCAGAAATCATCCGGTTGGAACAGGTCCATTTCGTTTTGCCATGTGGAAGGAAGGGGTGAAGTTGGTTTTATTGAAAAATGAATCTTATTTTGAATTTGAAGATGGAATCAGATTGCCCCATCTTGATGCAGTATCTGTTTCATTTATTATTGACAAACAATCCGCATTTCTTGAATTTGTGAAAGGAAATCTCGATTTTATGTCGGGTATTGATGCGAGTTATAAAGATGAATTACTCACACCTTCCGGCAAGCTTAACCCGAAATATGAAGCTTCTGTCAACATGACAAGCCAACCATACCTGAATACAGAATATCTTGGATTCCTCAGCGATACCTCAAGCCCTTTGCTTAAAAACAATCCACTGAAGGATGTCAGGGTCAGAAAAGCATTGAATATGAGCTTTGACCGCAAAAAAATGATCCGTTATCTGAGAAACGGAATTGGAGAGCCCGGAATTAAAGGTATGATTCCCAAAGGAATGCCCGGATACAATGAAAATACGGATTATGGGTACAATTATAATCCGGCGATGGCTGCAAAATTATTATCTGAAGCAGGATTTCCACTCGGAAAAGGTTTGCCCCCGATAACTCTTTCTACTAATGCTTCTTACCTCGATTTGTGTCAGTTTATTCAAAGTGAAGTGATTAAGCTGGGCATTGAAATGAAAATTGATGTTAGTCCGCCAGCAACACTGCGCGAGAACATTGCTCAGGCGCGGATACCTTTTTTCAGAGGTTCATGGATAGCTGATTACCCGGATGCTGAGAATTATCTGTCACTTTTTTATTCAGGAAATCATACACCTGCCGGACCAAATTATACCAGGTACACTAATTCTGAATTTGACAGGCTTTTTCTTGAAACAAGTATTCTTGATTCTGATTCAGCCCGTTATGCAGCTTATACTGAGTTGGATAGTATTATAATGAATGATGCGCCGGTTATTGTAATGTTTTATGATCAGATTCTGAGATTTTCACGCGCCAACATCAGAGGTCTCGGATCTAATCCAATGAATTTGCTGGTTTTGAAAAATGTAAAAAAGCTCGCAGATGAAAATCAGTAAACCAGAATTAATTTCTATTTAGTAACATATTTAAACCGTGATTGCTAATGATTGAATGTAGCAGGAAGTTTTTCTTAATGAATCAGCAGTTGTATGGAACGTCCCTGTTTGCGGATATGTTTCATCCTCCTGTCAATTACATTTATGAAGTTTTCAGGGTTTCCCGCAAGATTCCCTTATTTATTGAAGATCACATTGAAAGGTTTTTCCATACAGCAAAACTATCAGCAATAGAAATTGACTTTTCGAAAGCCAGACTCGCCGAATATATTGATCTTGTGATCAGCAACAATCCTTCAGAAGACGGAAACATGAAAATTGCCTGTTATCTTCAGGCAGATGGAAGTGTTTGCCTTTTTCTATACTTTACTCCTCATGCTTACCCTACTGAAGAGGAATATACCAACGGAGTGAATGTTGATCTGTATTTTGCTGAACGTAAGAATCCCAATGCCAAGGTAATGAATATTGAAATGCGTCACTCAACCGATGAAGCTAAACATGAACAGGGTGTTTATGAACTTCTGCTGGTTGATAACGAAGGATTTATAACTGAAGGTAGCCGATCAAATGTTTTCTTTATCAAAAATAACTTGCTGATAACCCCCCCCGCTGATACTGTTCTTGAAGGAATAACTCGCAAACAGATTCTAGGTTTATGCCGCGAAAACAACATTGTATTTCAGGAGACTAAAGTTCATTTTTCTGAACTTACTGCCTTTGAAACGCTTTTCATTTCAGGTACTTCACGCAGAGTTTTGCCTGTTAAAAAAGTTGATAATCTTGGATTCTCTGTCGCAAATAAATTATTAAGAAGGCTTCAACTATTGTTTGATAAAAAGGTCACTGACTATCTGAATGAAAAAACCGGCTCTGATTAAATGATTTGCTTTGTTTTCAAACCCTGATTTAATATTCAGACTGATCTCAGAATGTAAAAAAAAGGCTGAACCTGTTGAGGTGCAGCCTTTAAAAAATCAAAAAAAAATCTATTTATCAGCAAGAGCTGAAATATCATACATGACATTGGCATACGCACCGGCATTCAGTTTTTGTCTTACTTCTTTGAAAGCGTTGATTGTATATGTCACATCTTCAAGTGTGTGAACTGCAGTAGGTATAATTCTTAAAAGAATAACCCCTTTAGGCACAACCGGATACGTGACTATCGAACAGAAAATGCCGTAATTTTCACGCAGATCAACGGTAATCTGCGTAGCTTCAGGAATGCCTCCTTCAAGTATAACCGGAGTAACTGGCGAAGCTGCTTTACCGAGATTGAAGCCGGCCTCACGCAAGCCGTTTTGCATGGCGTTGACAATCTTCCAGAGGTTGTCTTTGAGCTCAGGATGTTTCCTTATCATTTCCAGACGTTTAAGCGAACCAATTACCATTGGCATTGGCAACGATTTTGCAAAGGTTTGTGAACGCATATTGTGACGCAGGAAGTCAACTATTTCAGTTGTGGTGGCAACAAATGCACCAATCCCGGCCATAGCTTTTGCAAAAGTTCCGAAGTAAACATCTACTTCATCCATAACGCCTTGTTCCTGATGGGTTCCGGCACCAGTGGCACCCATGGTTCCGAATCCATGCGCATCGTCGACCAATAACCTGAAATCGAATTCTTTTTTTAATGCTACAATGTCCTTCAGGTTACCCTGATCGCCGGTCATTCCATAAACACCTTCAGTAATAACAAGAATCCCACCACCGGTTTCGTCTGTCAGTTTTTTCGCGCGCTGCAGTTGAACACGCAGGTTTTCCATATTATTGTGAGGAAATACAAACCTTTTGCCCATATGCAGGCGGGCTCCATCAATGATGCAGGCATGTGATTCGCTATCGTAAACAATGGCATCGTGGCGGTCAACCAAAGCATCAACAATCGACACCATTCCCTGATATCCGAAATTAAGTAAAAAGGCATCTTCTTTTCCTACAAAAGCAGCCAGTTCGCGTTCAAGTTGCTCGTGGTATTTGGTCTGACCCGACATCATTCGCGCTCCCATTGGGTATGCAAGACCCCAATCTTTGGTGGCATTTGCATCAGCTTCACGTATTTCAGGGTGGTTAGCAAGTCCCAGATAGTTATTCAAACTCCAGACAAGTACATCTTTCCCCCTGAATTTCATTCGGTTGGAAATTTCACCTTCAAGTTTCGGAAACATAAAGTATCCGTCAGCTTGTTTCGCATACATCCCTAAAGGACCTAGATTTGCTACTCTTCTTTTAAATATATCCACAACTCCGATTTTAAAAGTTATTGTTCTGGTAAATTGAGTGCAAAGCTATACAATTTTCTTACTGAGATGAATGCCGGATTACCTGTTTTTATTTACTTGTTGAAGATTGAACTTTCAATGCGCCGGAATGTTAAAGATTTCTATTAAAAAATTAAACAATGAATGAGCCTATAGTAGTTTTCTGGTTTCGAAGAGACCTCAGGTTAAATGATAATCATGCTTTATACCAGGCATTAACCTCAGGTAACAAAGTTTTACCTTTGTTTATATTCGACACCGGAATTCTGGATAAATTAAATGAAGATGATAAAAGGCTTGTTTTTATTCACAATCAGATTCATAATCTCAATAAAGCAATAGAATCCTTCGGAAGAAGTCTTCAGGTTTTTCATGGTGAACCCGCTGCAATTATGGAAATGCTGGCAAGCCAGCACAATATCCGCGCGGTTTATTGTAACCACGATTATGAGCCTTATTCAATTGCCAGAGATACGGCAATTGCAAGCTTGCTGAAAAGCAAAGGCATTTCTCTTGAAACATTTAAAGATCAGGTACTTTTCGAAAAATCTGAAATTGTTAAAAGCGATAATTCCCCTTATGTCGTCTTCACACCCTACAGCCGCCGTTGGCTGGAAATGAAGCAAAAAACCGGTGTGCCATTATACCCATCCGAAAATTTTCTGCAAAATTTTGCAGCTGTTGATTCTACAGAAATACCTACGTTGAGTCAGATGGGTTTTAAAGAACAGGATGTTAGGTTTTCAGCTCCTGAAATAAACGAAGGGATACTTAATAGTTACGCCGAAACCAGAAACTTCCCGGGGCTTGACAATACAACAAGACTTGGACACCACCTCAGGTTTGGCACCATAAGCATCAGGGATTGCATCAAAGCTGGAGAAAAACACAGTCAGGTATGGCTCAATGAGTTGATATGGCGCGAGTTTTTTATGCAGATTCTCTGGCACTTTCCAAAAGTTGAAAAATCAGCATTCAGATCAGGTTATGACAAAATTATATGGAATAATGATCCTGAAGATTTTGAAAAATGGTGCACCGGAAATACCGGATATCCACTTGTAGATGCCGGTATGAGAGAACTTAACCAAACCGGTTTTATGCACAATCGTGTCAGGATGGTAGTGGCCAGTTTCCTTACCAAACATCTGTTGATTGACTGGCGGTGGGGCGAAGCGTATTTTGCTGAAAAGCTGCTTGATTTTGAACTCTCATCCAACAATGGCAACTGGCAATGGGCGGCAGGTTCAGGCTGCGATGCAGCCCCGTATTTCAGGATTTTTAATCCTTCGGAACAGTTGAAGAAATTTGACAAAGAATTTACATACGTCAAGCATTGGGTGCCTGAGTATTCAAGCATCAATTATGTTCAACCTATGGTTGATCACCAGTTTGCAAGACAGCGTTGTCTGTCTGCTTATGCCAATGCTTTAAAGCAATGAAAATGAATGATTCGGGCAATTGAATGCCAGTTTTTTAAATCAGGATACCTTCATAATCATAATTATTGTTAAGACTTGGCAACTGTTGTAATAATTGTAGATTCAAGTCGTTCATTGTATCCTGAAAATAACTACTTTTGCGCCATGAATAGAAAAAGCCTGCTACCCTTACTTTTCGGACTGTTCATCATACTTACTTCATGCAGTAAGTATCAGAAGTTGCTTAAAAGCACTGATAATGAACAAAAATATGAAATGGCTTTTGCCTACTATGAGGACAAGGATTACTACAGGGCAATACAGCTGTTTGATCAGCTTCAGGCCTTCTACCGTGGAACTGATAAGGCTGAACGCATAGCTTTTTATTACGCTTACGCTCATTATGAGCAGCGCGATTATATTCTGGCAAGTTATTATTTCAAACAATTTGCCAAAAGTTACCCCAACAGCAAAAATGCTGAGGAATCAGCCTACATGAGCGCATATTGCAACTATCTTGACTCGCCTCCTACAAGTCTTGATCAAACGGTTACTCTTGATGCAATCAAAGACCTTCAGCTTTTCATTAATCAATATCCTAGAAGTGAGCGGGTTGCAAAGGCAAACACGCTGATTGATGAATTGAGACTGAAGCTGGAAACCAAAGCCTATGACATTGCTCTGCTTTATTTCAGAATGAATGATTACAAGGCTACTATACTGAATTTTGAAAATCTGATCAAAGATTATCCTGACACACAATACAGGGAATCAGCGATGTATCACATTGCAAAAGCATATTACTCTTATGCTGAGCGAAGTGTAGATACAAAAAAAGCCGAACGCTATCAGCACACTTACGACGCCATTGATAACTTTGCTTCGTATTTTCCTGAGTCCGGAAATATCAAAGAATTGCGTGCAATTCAAAAAAATGCACTAAAACAATTAAGTAATCTATCAGCTTTACAATAAACACAAAAATGGACTTTAAAAGAATTAAAACTGACACAACTGCGGTTACCCGCAACATCCATCAACTGATGGTGCCGACCGGAAACATCTACGAATCTGTTGCAATTCTGTCGAAACGTGCCAACCAGATTTCGTTGGAGCTCAAAGAAGAACTTCAGGCAAAGATTTCTGAGTTTGCATTGCCCAGCGATAACCTTGAAGAAGTTTTTGAAAATCGCGAGCAGATTGAAATTGCCAAATTCTACGAGCACCTTCCAAAACCAACACTTATTGCTGTTCAGGAATTTATGAACGAGCAGGTGTATTTCAGAAATCCTGCCAAAGAAAACAGGGAAGATTTCTAACCGATCTGAATTTTGTTCCGATGTTAAAGGGCAAGAAAATACTTATTGGCATATCAGGTAGCATTGCTGCTTACAAAATCCCTCTCCTTGTTCGATTGTTGATCAAAGAGGGAGCAGAGGTAAAAGTAGTGATGTCACCGGTTGCTTGTGATTTTGTTACACCTTTAACTTTGTCAACGCTTTCACAAAAGCCAGTTCTGATTGAACCTTACAACAAGGTTGACGGCAGTTGGAACAGTCATGTGGAATGGGGCAGATGGGCCGACGTTTTTATCATGGCTCCTGTTTCAGCTAATACGCTGGCCAAAATGGCTGCAGGAATTGCAGATAATTTGCTTACAACCACTTATCTTGCAGCAAAATGTCCGGTTTTCTTTGCTCCAGCGATGGATCTTGATATGTTTCATCATCCCACCACAAAACGAAATATCAATACCCTGCTTTCATTTGGCAATCGTTTGATTGAACCTCAGGTTGGTGAATTGGCAAGCGGACTTTGCGGCGAAGGCCGAATGGAAGAACCTGAAGTGATTTTTGAGGTTATCAAAGGTTTTTTTTTGAAAACCAATGACTTATCAGGTAAAAAAATCCTTATTTCAGCTGGTCCAACCTATGAATCAATCGATCCGGTTAGGTTCATTGGCAATCATTCTTCCGGTAAAATGGGCTATGCAATAGCTCAGGAAGCAGCAAACAGAGGCGCAGAAGTTATTCTTGTTTCCGGGCCTGTTGAACTGCAGGCAAATCATCCGAACATTAAAATTATCAGAGTTAATTCAGCCGATCAGATGGCCGAAGAGTGCTTCAACGCTTTCCCGGCATGTGATGTTGGTATAATGGCGGCAGCTGTCGCTGATTATAAAGTAGCTGAACCTTCGAGGCAGAAAATAAAAAAGACAGATTCATCACATAGTCTTGAACTTGTTAAAAACATCGATATCCTTGCCGGACTGGGCAATATTAAAGCCGATAATCAGTTTTTAACAGGATTTGCGCTTGAAACTGAAAACGAGAACTTCAACGCCAGGGAAAAACTCAAAAATAAAAATCTTGATCTTATCGTTCTCAATTCACTTAACGATGCAGGTGCAGGATTTGGGACTGATACCAATAAAGTGACACTCTTTTTTAAAGACGGGGATATTTCAGAAATGCCTCTGAAGTCTAAAGTTCAGGTTGCTGCTGACATTATTGATGCAATTTTGTCAAAGATTTAAACGTTATTGTCATTAAATGTTCAAATCGATAGAAATGAAGCACATAATAACAGGATTAATTTTTCTGATCGCTTTTTCAAAAGGCATAGCCCAGGAATTTAACGTAACGGTTCAGGTTACTTCGCCTATGGTTGAAGGATCTGAAAAGAAGATATTCGAAACCCTGCAACAGGAGTTGTATGATTTTGTAAATAACACACAATGGACAAATTTCAGCTACAAACCTGAAGAACGCATTGAAGGAACCATTCTCATAACTGTAGATCAGCGATCAGGAGAAGAGTTTAAGGGTAAAATGAATCTTGCGCTCCGCCGTCCTGTTTACAAAGCATCTTATAACACCCCGCTCTTCAATTACCTCGACCGTGATTTTGATTTCACCTACGTTGAGTTTCAGCCAATGGAATACTCTGACAACGTTTATACATCCAATCTTACTTCTGCAATTGCTTTTTATCTTTATATTTATCTTGGTCTTGATGGCGATTCATTTGGCCGCATGGGCGGAGCACCCTATTATGCCAAAGCGCAGAACATCGTGAATATGGGGCAAAATGCCAGAGAAAAAGGATGGAAGGCATTCGAAAGTCAGAAAAATCGTTACTGGTTAATTGAAAACCTTACCAATCCTGCCTACTCATCGATACGTGAAGCCATGTATCGCTACCATCGACATGGACTCGATATTATGGCCGATGATGTTGAAGCAGGGCGGGCCGGTGTCAATGAAAGTCTTGAATTACTCAGAAAAGCCAACCGTGAGCGTCCCGGATTATTCATACTTCAATTATTTCTTGAAGCCAAGCGTGATGAACTGATAAATATTTATAGTCAGGCATCCCCCATGGACAAGACCAAAGCAGTGAATATCCTGAAAGAAATTGATCCGGCCAACGCCAACAGATATCAGAAAATTCTTGAAGCTGCAAAATAAGCTGAGCATTTGCCGCGGTATTTCGTAAATTTGTACCGATAAACCTTTTCCGGCATATGCTAATCCGCCTTTCCATTAAAAATTATGCTTTAATCAGAGAACTGGATATTGAGTTCGGAAAGTCCTTTTCTGTTATTACAGGTGAAACCGGTGCAGGAAAATCTATCATTCTGGGTGCACTTTCATTGATTCTTGGCCAAAGAATCGATAATCTTAGTTTTTCTGACAATTCAGCCAAATGCAGTATTGAAGGTGCTTTCGATATTTCGAAATGCGCTTTGGAACCTTTTTTTGAGAAAAACGACCTTGATTATGAACCGGTTTGTATTATCCGAAGGGAGATTACACCTCAGGGCAAATCACGCGCTTTTGTAAACGACACACCTGTTAACCTCAATCAGCTCAAAGAAATTACCGGCAAACTTGTAGATGTTCATTCACAGCATCAGACCCTTTTACTCCAGGAATCCTCATTTCAACTGTCAGTTGTTGATTCGGTTGCGGGTAGTGCTAATCTGCTGAATCAATACAAATCTGCTTTTAAAGAGTTGAATGATCTGATCAGAAAGAGGGATGATTTATTGCTGAAACAAAAGCAATCACAAGCCGAACTTGATTATCTTAATTTTCTTTTTGATGAACTGGATAAAGCCCGATTACTCCCCGGCGAGCAGGTTCAGGCGGAATCAGAAGTTGAAATACTAAGTCATGCCGAAGAGATAAAAGCTAAACTTTACTCCGCTGCAGATGCGCTGTTGAACAGAGAGGAAAATTTATTGAAGCAGCTTATCGAAATCGGGAATCATCTGAATGCAATAGCTAAATTTCATACTGAAATAGATAGTTATTCTCAACGCTTGAAAGAAGTTATTTTTGAGTTAAAAGACATAGCCACTTCTGTAGATCGATTGGCTGAAGATACATCCTTTGATCCGGGCCGACTCGAACAATTGAACGAACGACTCACAATTCTTTATCAGTTTGAACAGAAACATCATGTACGAACAGTTGAAGAACTAATTGAGATAAGAGATGGAATTGAACTAAAAATCAATGGAGTTAATTCTCTTACAGAAATGGTTGATGAGCTTTCAGAAGAAATCAGTATAAAAAATGAAGCGCTGAATAACCTTGCTGCTGCTCTTACCGATTTAAGGAAAAGCGCATTGCCGTTAATGGAAAATGAAGTTCTTAAAATTATAACTCAATTGGGCATGAAAGATGCCAGGTTCAGCATTTCAATGTCGCAGTTGCCGGCTCCCGGGCGTAACGGCTTCGATAATATATCTTTCCTTTTCAGTGCAAACAAAGGTACTCCGCTTAGTGATTTATCCAGAGTTGCATCCGGTGGTGAGCTTTCAAGGCTGATGCTTGCTGTTAAATCAATGATCTCATCAAGCAGTTTGCTGCCGACCATTATTTTTGATGAAATTGACAGTGGAATATCCGGAGATATTGCATCTAAAGTCGGGAATATTCTGAAAAAAATATCTGAAAAGATGCAGGTGATCGTTATTACTCACCTCCCTCAAATTGCAGGACGAAGCAATGAACACTTTAAAGTTTACAAATTTACCGAACACGAAAAAACGTTTTCGTCAATTGATAAACTGAGCGATGATGAACGAATTGCTGAGCTGGCACTTATGATCAGCGGGAATCCGAATCTTGAAGCAGCACGCGAAACAGCAAAAGAATTGCTGCGAAACAATTGAGTTCTTATTTTGTTTGAATCCTGAAACTTTGGCAATATTGCCTGATATCAAATCTTAATTTATGGCGTACAATTTACTTAAAGGGAAAAAGGGAATTATTTTCGGAGCACTGAACAGCAACTCCATTGCCTGGAAAATTGCTGAAAGGGCTCACGAAGAAGGAGCACAGTTGGTTCTTACCAATACTCCGCTGGCCATTCGCATGGGCGAAATGGACGAACTGGCTGCAAAAACCGGTTCACTGATGGTTCCTGCTGATGCAACCAGCGTTGCTGATCTTGAAAACCTTTTCGCAAAAGCAATGGAAGCTTTCGGTGGGCAGGTTGATTTCGTGCTTCATTCAATTGGCATGTCACCCAATGTCAGGAAGAAACTTCCTTATGATGATATCAATTATGATTATTTTACCAAAACCCTTGATATTTCGGCAATTTCTTTTCATAAAATGATTCAGGTTGCGAAGAAAACCGATGCCATAAGTGAATGGGGGTCTATTGTTGCAGTTTCCTACATTGCTGCTCAGCGCACCCTTTTTGAATACAACGATATGGCTGATGCCAAAGCTGTGCTGGAGTCTATTGCCCGCAGTTTCGGATATATTTATGGTCGTGAAAAACATGTAAGAATCAACACCATTTCTCAGTCTCCAACGCCAACCACAGCAGGGCAGGGGGTAAAAGGATTCTCAGGTCTGATGGATTTTACCGAAAGAATGTCGCCACTTGGCAATGCTACCGCCGATGAATGCGCCGATTATTGCATCACACTGTTTTCAGATCTTACCAAAAAAGTTACCATGCAAAATCTTTTCCACGATGGAGGATTCAGCAGTATGGGTATGAGCGCCAGAGCAATGATTCAATACAACAAAAGTCTTGAGTGTAAGGATTGTAATGAAAATCCGTTGAATCAGCACGATACGGATATCTAACCTTGTTCAGGATTTTCAAAAGTAATGGTATATCCATAAGAGCTCACACCGGTCGGTTTTTCGGCCGGTTTTTTTGTGTCTTTTCCGGAAGTAATTGTATAATTCAATACCGGAGCTGGTGCATATGGCAACCGGAAATTAATTTTGGTTTTCATCGAACTCCTGACTTTGAGCCCGCGATTGCGCGCAGCTTCATACCTGAGCAGCGATATCACCCTTATTGCTTCTTCATCACATCCGTAGCCAATTCCCTTTGTTGCACGAATATCTTCAACATTGCCTTCATTTGAAACAGTAAAACTTACATATACGGTTCCCTCAATTTGTTTTTCAAGAGCCTCCTGCGGATATTTCAGGTTTTCGTCAATAAACCTTCTGAGCGCAGCGTTGCCACCCGGATATTGGGGCATCGCGATAAATTTTTTGTCTTTGCTTTTTTTGCCTGACATTGTTGGCTTTTTGAGTCAGGAACAAAGTTACATGAAATTCAGTTAGAGTCCCGACTTCAGTAAATCAGATATTTGATATAGCCGCTAATTAAAGTGGTGTAAATTTTATTCGTAAAAGAACAAAAACAATCCCGACCTTTGAAAGTGGGAAAATTCATGGTATTCAAGGCAAGTTCTCCTTGTTTATATCAAACTTCAATCTGTCCTGAGAACCAAAAATATTGCGACATTGAATATTAGTTTTGCCGATTGTCTCCAAAGTTATATTTTTGCATTCCGGGATAAATTTCAAATGTTTGAAATTACCTAACTAAATAATTGCATATTTTACGAAAACACAGTCTATGAGCTTTAGAATCATTGTGCTCGCAAAACAAGTACCAGATACCCGCAATGTGGGTAAAGATGCTATGAAAGCGGATGGTACAGTAAACCGGGCAGCCCTTCCGGCTATTTTCAACCCCGAAGACCTGAATGCCCTTGAACTGGCCCTCAGAATTAAGGATCAAAGGAAAGATTGCGAAGTGATAGTGCTAACCATGGGTCCGTTCAGGGCTGCGGAAATAGTTCGCGAAGCCATGTACCGTGGCGCAGACCGCGGCTATCTCATCACCGATCGCAAATTTGCAGGTTCTGATACACTTGCCACATCTTATGCCATTTCGCTGGCTGTTAAAAAACTGGAACCTTACAATCTTGTAATTTCAGGCAGACAGGCCATTGATGGCGATACTGCTCAGGTAGGTCCTCAAACAGCAGAAAAACTTAATATTCCGCAGGTTACCTATGCCGAAGATATTCCTGAAGTTACTGACACTCACATTGTGATCAAACGCAGGCTTGAGCTGGGTATAGAAACCGTGAAAGCACCAATGCCTTTGGCAATTACGGTTCACAGTTCAGCACCTGATTGCAGACAACGTGTAGCAAAATTACTGATGAAATACAAGCATGCGCGCACAGTTACCGAACTGCAAAACGAAACCAAGGATTATACTGAACTTTATAATCAGCGTCCTTATCTGCAGATTGATGAATGGACTGTGGATGATCTTCATGCCGATGTTGAAATGCTTGGACTTTCAGGATCTCCTACCAAAGTGAAAAAGATTGAAAATGTCGTTTTTGCGCATAAAGATTCGAAAGTGATGACTTCTTCAGATGAGGATATCAATAACCTGATGAAAGAACTCATTGAAAGCCATGTAATCGGGTAATCAAGCAAATATCAACCTAAAACCGAAAGAAACCGTGAATAATATATTTGTCTATTGCGAGATTACCGAAGATAAAGTTATCGCTGATGTAAGTCTTGAGCTTTTGTCAAAAGGCCGGAAACTTGCTTCGGAACTCAATGTAAAACTTGAAGCTGTAGTAATCGGAACCGATCTTAAAGATGTAGAAGCACAGATTTTCCCTTATGGGGTTGATGTTGTGCATGTTGCCGACGATAAGAACCTTTTCCCTTACACCACACTTCCTCATTCTGCAATTGTTCTGGAAATTTTCAAACATGAAAAACCTGAGATTGCGATTTTTGGAGCTACCTCCATTGGCCGTGATCTTGCACCCCGAATTGCTTCAGCTTTGCGTTGCGGACTTACTGCCGATTGCACCAGCCTTGAATTCGGAGATCATTTCGAGAATAAAACCCAAACCGAATACAAAAACCTGCTTTATCAGATAAGGCCTGCATTTGGTGGAAACATCATTGCTACCATCATCAATCCCGAGACAAGACCTCAAATGGCCACTGTTCGTGAAGGTGTGATGAAAAAAGAGATCCTGGATGCAAAGTATAAAGGGAAAGTTAAGAAGGTAAATACTGCCGCCATTCTCAAAGATGAGCATTTTGTTGTTCAGATCATTGAGCGCCACATGGAAGCCAGTAAGGTCAACATTAAAAACTCACAGGTAATCATCGCCGGCGGTTATGGCGTTGGTTCAAGGGAGAATTTCAAGCTGCTTTATGATCTGGCAGATGTTTTGGGTGCGCAGGTTGGTGCTTCAAGGGCTGCTGTGGATGCTGGATTTTCAGAACATGAACGTCAGATCGGGCAAACAGGAGTTACTGTAAGGCCTAAGCTTTATATTGCCTGCGGAATTTCAGGAGCAGTGCAGCATCGCGCCGGAATGGATCAATCGGCTCAGATCATTTCCATAAATACCGATCTGAATGCACCAATCAATCATATTGCCGATTTTACCATTATCGGGAGTATAACAGATGTGATTCCTAAAATGATCAAGTATTACAAAGCAAATTCAAAGTAAATTGACGGACAGTTAATTTGGAGTAATCACAAGCAATTCACAAGAAAATGGCCAACTTTTATAACGATAACGAAAACCTTAAGTTTCATCTTACCCATCCTTTAATGGAGAAGATTGTGAAACTTAAAGAGAAGAATTATACCGAAATGGAGCATCACGATTATGCTCCGTTAGACCTCGAAGATGCGCTCGATAGCTACGATAAGGTACTTGAAATTATTGGAGAGATTTCAGGTGACATTATTGGCCCTAATGCCGAAGGTGTTGATCATGATGGACCTCAGTTGATTGACAATGAGGTAATTTATGCAAAAGGTACCCAGGAAAACCATGATGCACTGGTAAAGGCAGGAATGATAGGAATGTCACTTCCACGTGAGTATGGCGGATTGAATTTCCCGATTGTACCTTACGTAATGTCAGCTGAAATTGTTTCACGTGCCGATGCCGGGTTCGCTAATATATGGGGATTGCAGGATTGCGCTGAAACCATTCATGAGTTCGGATCAGAAGAAATTAAGAATGAGTATCTCCCACGTTTTAACAAGGGTGCTACTGCAGCTATGGATCTTACTGAACCTGATGCAGGTTCTGATCTTCAGGCTGTTCAACTAAAAGCTACCCTCGATCAGCAAACCGGAATTTGGTATCTTGATGGTGTCAAGCGCTTTATTACCAATGGTGATGCTGATATTTCGCTGGTTCTTGCCCGCTCAGAAGCAAATACCACCGATGCACGCGGGCTTTCATTGTTTGTTTACGATCGTACGCACAGAGCAGTAAAAATCAGACGTATCGAGAATAAACTTGGTATTAAAGGTTCTCCAACCTGTGAGCTGGTATTTAAAAATGCTCCCGCAAAGCTTATCGGAGATACCAAGCTTGGTCTTATCAAATATGTAATGTCACTGATGAACTCAGCCCGTTTGGGAGTAGGAGCACAATCTGTTGGTATTGCTGAAGCTGCATGGCGCGAAGCGCTCAAATATGCTCAGGAACGTGAGCAGTTCGGGAAAGCCATTATCCGTTACCCGGCCGTTTATGAAATGATCACCAACATGAAGGTGAAAACTGATGCCATCAGGACTTTACTCTATGAAACAGCGCGTTTCGTAGATATTTACAAGGCTTATACTTTTGCTGGTCACGACAGGAAATTAGAACAGGCTGAACGCGAAGAGTATAAGTATTATTTGAAACTAGCCGATGTTTTTACTCCGCTGCTTAAACTCTTTTCCAGTGAATATTGCAACCAGATTGCATATGATGCGCTGCAGATTCATGGTGGAACAGGTTACATGAAAGATTTTCCGGTTGAACGCATTTATCGCGATGCACGCATTACCACCATTTATGAAGGTACCTCACAACTTCAGGTTGTAGCTGCAATACGCGGTGTGGGCAACGGAGCATATCTTAAAGCACTGCAGGCATATGGAGCCGTTGAAGTTAAACCTGAGCTTCAATACATGAAATCAGTTCTTGAAAAAATGACCGACCAATTTGGTAAAACGGTTGAGAAGGTTAATGAATTTGAAGACAATGAATACCTCGATTTTCATGCGCGCCGTCTGGTCGAAATGGCCGGAAATACGATAATGGGCTATCTTTTGTTACACGATGCAAACCGCAGCGATGTTTACACAAAATCTGCCGATATCTTTATCCGTATGGCCCGTGCCGAAAATATAGCCAAAGTTGGCTTTATCAACCAAAGTCACCCCAAAGACCTTGGCGCCTATAAACAGGTGTAATTATCGGGATAAACCTTAATCACTGCTTGCAAAAGCCGTTGCCAAAAGCAGCGGCTTTTTTAATACCTCTTTTTTCCAACTTTAATAAAATTTTAAAATTCTCAGAACTTTATTCCTTAAAAGCTTGTTGAAGAGTAACCGGGAAATTGATCCCATCGATTTAATATTTCACAAACTCAAATAAAACTCACCATGCAGGTAAATACAGTTCAAATCGAAAACAACGAAAATAGTAATGAAAGTGCTTGCGCTTGCGGATCAGGTGGGTGTGGCAGTCATTCGGCCAGTCGCACCCAACATGAAACCGAACATAACCTACCTGATAGATTCCAGTTATTGAAGGAAGGCGACAGAGTTGTAGAATTTGGCTCAGGTCTTGGAAATGACAGTTTTTCCGCTGCCATGGCCATTGGCCCATCCGGTAAAGTTATTGGCATTGACTTTTCTGAAAAGAATATCAATACTGCCCGTGGAATATTGGATTCACTCGACCTTACCAATGTCGAATTCAGACATGGAGATATCCAAGCTGCTCCTGTTGCAGATGAATGGGCTGACATAATTTATTCAACCTGCGTTTTTAACCTTCAATCAAACAAACAGAAGGTTGCTGATGAAATGTACAGGGTAGTTAAGCACAGCGGCTACGTTTGTGTTTCTGATTTCGTAATTCTGAATGATATTCCTGATGGATTACGGAAAGATGCCGCTGAATTTGCCGGTTGTATTGCAGGAGTAGAAAGAGCTGATATTTTCATGGATTACTTCAGAAATACAGGTTTTGAAAAAGGTGGTATTGTTGAAGTGAAAAAAGTGAAATTGCCCGATGAGATACTCGAAAAGCATCTGGATGCAAAGTCGATCGAGAGTTATAACGATATCGATTCTGAAGATGGCATCTTCAGCATTGTTCTGGTGGTTGAAAAACCTGAATCCTGCACAGCTGAAACCTGCTGCCATAATCCTGACAAGCATAAAAACTGATTTCTTTCAGTGATTTATTTCAGAGGCTTGATTTCGAAGGACATTAAATATAAGGATTAGTTATTCAATGTCGTTTAGTTAACGAATAATGTCTTCGACTCCGCTCAGACTGACAGTCATCTTGAGCGGAGTCGAAAGATATTTGATTCAATTATCTGCAAAATTCGAAACTTACAAAACGATATTTAAGGTACCTTCTTAAAATTCAACCTTTAAAAGCTAGAATTTTGTTGATGTACAATCTTTAGTATTTCCAGATCAAAAAATCTTCGGATATTTTGCCGGTGAATAATCGTGCATAATATTATACACAGCATCAAATACATCCTCTGCGTTGGGATTTGAAAAATAATCGCCGTCAGTGCTGTATGCTGCACGATGAGCTTTTCCTGTAACGGTGCGCGGAGGAGCGTCAAGGTATAAATAGCCCATTTGTTCTTCCAGAACTTTCTGCATCATGTATGCTGTAGCACCTCCCGGAACATCTTCATCGAAAAAGACAATCTTATTCGTCTTTCTCAGTGATTTTACTATTTTATGATCCAGGTCAAATGGTATAAGAGATTGAACATCAATTAATTCGCATGAAATATCAAATGCTTTTAATTGATCTGCTGCATCCTCGGCAATCCTCACGCATGATCCGTAAGTAACAATAGTTACATCCGTTCCTGATTGAAGTACTTCCGGATAACCTGGTAAAATCTGAAATTCACCGATATTGGATGGCCGTTTTTCGCGAAGACGATACCCATTGAGCGGTTCAATTATAATGGCTGGTTCATCAGAAGCAAGCATGGTGTTGTAGAAACCTGAAGCTTGTGTCATGTTTCGAGGAACCAGCACATATACGCCTCTTACCGAATTAATCACCATGCTTAAAGGTGAGCCTGAATGCCAGATTCCTTCAAGCCTGTGGCCGCGGGTGCTGATAATCATTGGCGCTTTCTGACCACCTTTGGTGCGATATTGAAGCGTTGCCAGATCGTCACTGATAACCTGAAGACCATAAAGCAGATAATCGAAATACTGAATTTCAGCAATTGGCCGGAAACCTCGCATAGCAAGCCCGATTCCTTGTCCGATAATTGTTGCTTCCCTGATTCCTGTATCGAATATCCGTTTTTCGCCAAACTTCTCCTGAAGCCCTTCCCATGTCTGGTTTACACCACCAATTTTTCCCACATCTTCACCAAATACAACCAGTTGAGGATATTTATCCATCAAAGAATCAAAATTGTCACGGAGTATTTCCCGCCCGGGAACCATAGTTGATTTTTCATCGAACACCGGCTCAATAGCTTTAATACTACTCACTTTCAAATCAGACTGACTGTAGAGGTAAGAATTGTAACGATCTGCATTGTCTGCCGATTCTGCTTCAAGCCATTTGGTTACATTGATTTTCAGCGAATTATGCGGATTGCTGCACGAATCACAAATCAGCCTGAGTATTTTCCGGGCTGCTGAAATCGTATCTTTTCTGATGGGGTCTGCAATAAGTTTAAGATCTTCTTTTATAGATTCTATCTTTTTTGTTTTCGCGCAATTGCAGGTAGATATATCAGTTATTTTTAAAAAATTATCCCTCATTGATTTAATAGGGGTGAGGTAGTTATCCCATGCTTTTTTTCGCGCTTGTTTAACACGGTCAATGGCTTTCGATTCAATACTTTCCAGCTCAGATTCCTTAGCAATTCCCTCGTTCAGAATCCATTTTCTCATTTGAGAAATGCAATCGAATTCTTTTTCCCATTCAAGCCGCTCTTTCGATTTATAACGTTCGTGCGATCCGCTTGTAGAATGCCCCTGAGGTTGTGTTAGCTCAGTAATGTGGAATAAAACCGGTACCTGTTCTTTGCGGCATATTTCAATTCCTTTGTTATATATATCTACAAGCGCAGGATAATCCCAGCCTTTGGCTTTAAATATGCGATAGCCGGGATTGTTCTCATCGGCTTCAAAGCCCTTTAAAACCTCTGAAATACTTTGTTTGGTCGTCTGATATTTGTTTGGGACAGAAATTCCCCAGCCATCATCCCAGACTGAAATTGCCATTGGAACCTGCAGAACACCGGCAGCGTTAATTGTCTCAAAAAAATGGCCTTCTGAAGTTGACGCATCTCCGATTGTTCCAAACGCAACTTCATTGCCATTAACTGAAAAACCTTCAGCTATGGAATTCTCCTGATTTTCTCTGAAAAGTTTAGAAGCCAAAGCCAGTCCAAGCAGCCTTGGCATCTGTCCGGCAGTAGGGGAGATGTCGGCTGAACTGTTCTTCTGTTTTGAAAGATCTTTCCATTTTCCGTTTTTGTCGAGGCTTCGGGTTGCAAAATGATTGTTCATTACGCGGCCAACAGTTCCCGGATTAAAAACGGGGTCAGTATCACCGTAGATCTGAGCAAAAAATTCTTCCAGCGACATCATTCCGGCAGCCATCATAAAAGTTTGGTCTCGGTAATATCCTGATCGCCAGTCACCTTCTTTGAATGCCTTTGCCATTGCAAGTTGCGGAACTTCTTTACCGTCTCCGAATATTCCGAATTTTCCTTTTCCGGTAAGTACTTCACGCCTTCCCATCAGGCTGGCCTGCCTGCTTTCAAAAGCAATCCGGTAATCGTTCAGGACTTCTTCAATATCAATACTTATTTGACCGGTTAAGGTTTTGGAAGTTGCAGATTTCATGGCAAAAAAGTGAATAAGTAAACAGAGATAAGCATAATTTTATGCTCAGATTTTTAACAAATATCGGGATTATTGGTTCAGCAAACCATCTCCAATTGCAATAATAACAGTTTTTTTTGTAATCCGGAGTATATTATTCTGATTCAGAATATTACTAATATGTTAATAATATTGATGTAATCTGCGGATTTACAACTCTGGCTATTGGTTTTTATCAGCAGATTTATTCATATTATTGTCTAAAAAACAGATATTTAGAACTATTAACTTAAAAAAAATCCGGATTTTTGACTTGTAACATGTTTTTTAGTATTTTTATCACACCAAACACGAAAGGCCATTAACATATCTAAAGTATGGTACGCGAAAAATCTGAAATCTTTAAACAGGACAAAAGCCTTCAGTCAAATGAAGCTGAATTGGTTTTGTATAATGATGACATAAATACATTTGATTTCGTTATTGAAACGCTGATTGATGTATGCAGTATAGAACCGGTTCAGGCTGAACAAATCACATTAATTGTACATTACAAAGGCAAATGCGGTGTAAAAGCTGGTCCGGTTAATGAACTTAAACCAGAATATAATGAAATGATTAACAGAGGATTAACAGCCTCTATTGAATAGGGATGACGCAATGAAAACGAATACCTCCATTTTCATCTTTGTCGTTCTTTTACTCTTTGTGTCTTGTTCAAAAGTTCCTTTGACAGGAAGAAAACAATTGAATTTTATACCGGCTGGTATGCTGACTCAAATGAGCCTTACCAGTTATCAGGAGTTTTTGTCTGCCAATCCTCCTTTACCTGAAACCAATGAGCAAGTAAGAATTGTAAAACGATCTGGAGAGCGGATTTCGCAGGCTGTTGAACAGTATCTGAAGGAAAACAACCTTTCTGATAAACTTGGAAAATTCTCATGGGAATTTAATCTTGTGGAAGACAAATCAGTTAATGCATGGTGTATGCCAGGAGGGAAAGTAGTTTTCTATACCGGAATTTTACCTTACGTTAAGGATGAGTCAGGCATTGCTGTAGTAATGGGACACGAAATAGCACATGCAGTTGCCAATCACGGCGGTGAGCGTATGAGTCAGCAACTTGCAATACTTATGGGTGGTGTTTCTCTTGATGTTGCAATGAAACAAGAACCGGCAATGACCCGTGATATTTTCAATATGGTCTATGGTGTTGGTTCTCAGCTGGGATCTCTTGCATATTCCAGAACACATGAATATGAAGCAGATAAGCTTGGAATGATATTTATGGCAAAAGCTGGCTACGATCCTGCCCGGGCGCTTTCATTCTGGCAGGATATGGCTGCAATTCCGGCACAATCTCCTCCTGAGTTTCTGAGCACTCATCCATCTAACCAGAACCGGATCAAAGCAATAAGAGACTTTATTCCGGAAGCAAATAAATATTTTCAAACACAATAGATATTGATAAACATTCTTAACTTTGTCAAAAGCTAAAACAGTTCTGACGGTATGTCTTTAACCCTGATAATAATTCTAATCGTAGCAGGTTTGCTATTTCTTCTTCTTGAAGTTATGGTAATTCCCGGAACAACTGTTGTAGGTGTTGCCGGATTTGCATTGATAGCTTTCTCTGTTTGGGAATCTTATCACACTTTTGGAACTCCTATCGGGCATTTTGTGCTACTCGGTACTATTTTCTTTACAATACTCACCATTTATCTTTCACTAAAATCTAAAACATGGAATAAAATCATGTTGAAAACTGAAGTGGATGGACGGGTCAATGAAATTGATACCAACAATATTAAAGTTGGTGATTCAGGAGTTTCAGTATCCCGTTTGGCTCCAAGCGGTAAGGCTATCTTTAACGATGAGTATTTTGAAGTGCATACCAATGGCGAATTTATTGACCAGGAGACCAATATTCTGGTAACACATTTTCTTGACAATAAAGTATTTGTAAAACGTAAAAACTAAACTATGGAATCACAATTTGTTGCAATTGTTGCCATTGGCATCGCGTCATTGTTCGGACTCTGGATAATACTGTATTTTATTCCGGTTGGTCTCTGGTTCTCGGCTCTCCTCTCTGGTGTCCGGATTTCACTTATCCAACTTGTATTTATGCGTTGGAGAAAAGTTCCACCCTCAGTTATTGTTACAGCAATGATTAATGCGACAAAAGCTGGTCTTACCATTACCCGCGATGAACTTGAAGCCCATTATCTGGCTGGCGGAAGAGTAAAATTGGTTGTTAATGCGCTGATTTCTGCGGACAAAGCCAATATTCCTTTGAATTTTAAAGCAGCCACAGCCATTGATCTTGCCGGTAGAGATGTTTTTGAAGCCGTACAGATGTCAGTTAATCCTAAAGTTATCAGTACGCCTCCTGTTGCTGCTGTTGCTAAAGATGGTATTCAGCTTATCGCGAAAGCAAGAGTAACAGTGAGAGCAAATATCAGACAATTGGTCGGAGGTGCCGGTGAAGAAACTATTCTTGCCAGGGTTGGTGAAGGTATCGTTTCTTCAATCGGTTCGGCAGATTCACATAAATCTGTACTTGAAAATCCTGATTCAATCTCTAAAGTAGTTCTTGCAAAAGGTCTTGACAGCGGAACAGCATTTGAAATTCTCTCTATTGATATCGCTGATATTGATGTTGGAAAGAATATCGGAGCTTACCTTCAGATGGATCAGGCTAATGCCGATAAAAATATTGCACAGGCTAAAGCCGAAGAGAGAAGAGCAATGGCTGTTGCCAATGAACAGGAAATGAAGGCGAAAGCTCAGGAAGCAAGAGCTAAAGTTATAGAAGCTGAAGCTGAAATTCCTAAAGCAATTGCAGATTCATTCCGCTCAGGAAACCTTGGATTAATGGACTATTATAAGTTTCAGAATATCCAGGCAGATACCCGAATGAGGGAGTCAATTGCAGAGCCTGGTAAAACCAAACAAGGGCCAAAAGATCTTGATAATCCGTTAAAATAATCTGCTGATTATCTGATTAAACGCCCTGTTGATATTAATTAACAGGGCGTTTTAAATTTGTGGACAGCAACATGTTAATAGCTTACTTTAAAAATGGAACCGCTGATAACCCCAACCGATAAACAACTAGTTTTATCGAAGTACAAAAAACTTTTGAACACTGCCGGGAACAATCTTACCGGAGATGACAGAGCGTTTTTGAAAAAGGCGTTTGTTATTTCATTGAATGAATACGGACATCAACGCTACATCAATAAAGAGTCCTGGTTTTCTCATGCGGTTGATGTTGCCTGCATTATTTCGAAGAATATGGGTATGGGGCTTACTTCTGTGGTTTCAGCCCTCTTGGCAAATGTTTCCCGCGAATCTCCTGTTGTGAAGGATTTGCTTGGAAACGAAAAATTGAAGGACTGCAATACAATCATCGAAAACCTCCATAAAATCAGCAATCTGCGCACTGAGAAATTGCCTCAGAATTCTGAAAATTTTGTCAGCCTTATTCTTTCCTTATCTCAGGATGTAAGGGTTGTGCTGATAAAACTTGCCGACAGGTTGCAATATATGCGAAGCATTCAGACTCTTGATCCTCAGGAGCAAAAAGCTATATCAACTGAAACGACCAATTTGTACGCCCCGCTTGCGCACAGATTGGGGCTTTACAAGATTCATTCAGAACTGGAAGAGCTATCACTTAACTTTTCAAAACCAGAAATTTATACCGACATCGCCGGCAAATTAAGGGAAGCTGAATCGCAGAACAGAGATTTTATAAATCAGTTTATCGATCCCCTGAAAAATGAACTCTCCCGATTAAATTTAAAATTTACAATCAAAAACAGAATAAAATCTGTTTCTTCTGTTTATTCGAAAATAAAAAAACAGGAAATAGATTTTGAGGAAGTTTATGACCTTTTTGCCATCAGGATTATTCTTGAAAGTGATCAAAAAACAGAGAAAGCCGATTGCTGGAAGGCATATTCAGTTGTAGCAAACCTATATAAACCAGAGCCAAGCAGGCTGAGAGACTGGATTACTGTACCGAGGCCAAATGGTTATGAATCACTTCATGTAACTGTTTTGGGGCCAACTCAAAGGTGGGTTGAGGTGCAAATCCGATCACAGCGAATGGACGAAGAGGCTGAACTGGGAAATGCTGCACATTGGAGGTATAAAGGACAGAAGGGCGGAGTAGAGAACAGTGAATGGCTTAATAATATTCGCAGGATTCTTGAAAATCCGCAAAGCTCTGATGAGATGCTTGTCAACGAAGACAAAGCAGCTACCTCAGGAACCATGATTTATGTTTTTACACCCGAAGGCGATCTTAAAAATCTGAAGACCGGAAGTACAGTACTGGATTTTGCATTTGAGGTTCACACCAATATTGGCTCTAAATGCTCCGGTGCAAAAGTCAATGGAAAAATTGTTCCCATCAGGCATACCTTGAAAAGCGGGGATATGGTTGAAATAATTACATCTAAAAACCAGAATCCAAATATTGACTGGCTGGGTTGGGTAATTTCTACAAGGGCAAAAAATAAAATAAGGCGGTACCTGAAAGAAGCTGAATTTCAGCAAGCTGAAGAAGGAAAAGAAATTTTCAAAAGAAAACTTTCTCAGATTAAGAATGTAACACAGGATGAAGCCATAAATAAACTTGTTACTCATTTTAAGCTTTCAGGACCTCTTGACCTGTTTCAACGTTTGGCCGACAATCGCATTGAGGCTAAACAAATTAAAGAAATTGTAACAGCTGTTCCTAAAGAAAGTGAAGTAAAACAGGAAACCCCGAAAAGCGTAAAAATCTCGCAGGGAAATGTCTCTAATAAAACATCGGAAAATATTATTGTTGTTAATGAGAGTTCTGAAATAGAAGGATACAAACTGGCAAGGTGTTGCAATCCTGTTATGGGAGATGAAATATTTGGATTTATTACAGTTAGCGATGGCATCAAAATACATCGGCTGAGTTGTCCGAATGCATCAAGAATGAGGAGCCGATATCCTTATCGTTCTATGGATGCCCAATGGTCGACCCCTGTAGAAGGTTCTTTCTTTATTGCAACCGTAAAAATCAGCGGTTTTGATCAGTTGGGAATTCTCAATACAATCACCACCATGATCTCCTCTGAGTTGAAAATGGATGTCAGAAGTATTTCCCTTGATAGTAAATCCGGAAAATTTGACGGAATTGTTAAAGTCAGCATCCGAGATAAAAAGCATCTTGATTTCCTGATAAAGAAGTTGCTGTCGATCAAAGGAGTGATTAAAGCCAGCAGATTGAGTACGTCTTTGTAACATGCATATATACAGAGTATTAAGCTTTTTTTAGTTGCTGAAATTTTATTAACAATTGTTAATAACTTTTGTGGAAACATGGTTGATTTAAAAAGCTCAAAAACCCTTGACAAAAGTAGCTGATTGTATTATCTTTGTATCACCAGGCCAGCGATACGGTGAGAAACTCCGGGAGACTTAGCAGAAGGTCCGCAAGGAAACCAGTGTAAAAGTTGAAAGGCTCAGCCAAATTGAAAGCAAACCGCAAGGAATGATTTTAACTAAGCAGAGTACAAGTACCGAGGTCCCATCAGAAAGCTGATACGAAAGTAGATGAGCACTGAAAGCGGTAAGTAAAAATTAATCCTAAGGGGTTCATGATTACAACGCACCGAAACAGTAACCTGGTGTCTGTTACAAGCTAAGGCTAGTAATAAGGCGAAAAGGGAGCTACTCGACAAGAGTTGTTCCCTTTTCTGTTTTTGGCAATTCTTCCTTTAATCCATATTTTTGTGCCTGAAATCGATCATTGGTTATCAATGTATTTTTGATGTTTTTTGATAATACCTTGTTGGCTTTTTGTTGTAATACTCCTGGATATTTTTATGGTGAATCCTGTTGAAACTGATATTGAAGAATTGCTGCTGAGAGAGCAATCAAGAGCAAATACAGATTTTCTCATCGAAGTGCTGAGTGTCAAATCAGAACTCTTTAGCAAATTCTGGAAGATTATGATGCGAAACCAGGATCCGGTAAGCCGGAGATCAGCCTGGGTGGTGGATTGTTTTACAGAAAATCACCCGGAATACCTTGATAATAAAATAGAAGAACTATCCTTTCATCTTCCTGATTTTAAAACCGATGGATTAAAACGGCATTCAATGAGAATGCTCTCCAGAAGCAAACTTCCGGAAGATAATCTGGGAATACTTGTTGATATTTCTTTCAGGTGGCTTCAATCGCCTGTTGAGTCAGTTGCTGTGAAAATGTATTGCGTTGTAATTCTAGAAAGAGTAACTCAGATTTATCCGGAATTTAAATCTGAATTGCGCGACATCATCGAAATTCAACTCAATGAAGCTACTCCCGGGTTCAAAAGTATTGCCAGAAAAGTTTTGAAGAGATTACAGGCTTAAACTGCCAAACCAGATAAGCTCATCAATCCTGCACCAAAAACCAGTAACCCCAAAAATAAAACTAAGTATAATGAAATAATTACAATTGTAATAATTCCAACTGTCCGAAAATGAAGTTTTAATGCATTAAATGCATCACTCAGTATATTTTCATCTCTGAAATTAAGCGCCTTCTTTATTCTGCTGCTGAATTGCATCAGATAAAGAATAGGGAGAACGTATATGGCACCTAAAATCAGATAAACAGTTCCCAGCAAAGCAGTGGGGTAGGGGGCATCCATCCCCTGATTAAATGCAGGAAGGACAACCATTACTACAATTCCGATTATTACCATAAATGCCACTCCTACAATACCCAGTATTGCAAAAAATAGTGTCCATTTACGCATTTCATTCAACGAAGCAAAAGCCGGTTCGTTAAGACGGATTTCTCTGGTTTCTGAAGTAATACTTTCAACATGAGCGTTTTCCATAGAAAATAGTTTTAGTATAAAAAAAGGCAGCAAAGCTGCCCGATAATTAAATGTTAATCTTCAGATTCGGTTGAAGGCTCAGAATCTGAATATGAATCATCCGATTCTTTTTCGTCATTGATATCTTCCAGCGGATCATCGTCATTAAGGTTGGCTTTTGTGTCAATTTTAACAGGAACCTTAATAAGGTAACTTGCATCTTCGGTATCGACAGTAATTGCATAAAAGAAGTCATCTCCTTTGGTCTTGACTTTGATAACATGATTCGAATAACCCAAAGGATATTTTTTCCTGATGGCCTCCAGTACTTCAGGAGTAACATTGCTATAACTGACAACCAGGCGCTTTTTGTCCATAAAATTATGTGGTTAAGAAAAAGTTTACAATAATACGACTCTTAAACAAAAAAATAAGCAAACCGTTTGTTAAATTTCTTTAAAAAAATCAATTTGACGCTGCCAGACAGAAAATCACTGTTTTTAAGAGTCCTTTAGCTTCAGAACAACTGCAGTTCTGTTCGTATTATATATTCTGAGTTCATGTCTTCCTGAATCTGCATTTAGCCCTGAAGGATATAATATTTCAGTGTTTATGCGACCATGACCGCCTGTATCCTTAGAGTCTGAACTCAGAACAACCTGATATTCACCTTCATGATTAACCGGAAAAGCATAATCAGCAATACTGTTTGAAGGATGGAAATTGAATACAAAAACAAGTTTACCACGCTGAAAGACAATGGTTTTATTATTTTCATCCATTTGCAGCTGATTTCCGTATTCTTCATCAAAAACGAAGTTATTTCTGATGAGCATGATCATTTGCTTGTCAAATTCTGCCAGAAATTTGTATTTCAGCTCAGGGTTGTAAGCGAGCGACCATTGTCGGCGGGCATATTTGTAGCTCCAGTTGTTGCCTTCACGCGGAAAATCGATCCACTCAGGATGACCGAACTCATTTCCCATAAAATTCAGGTAAGCAACGCCTCCAAGAGAAATGGTGAAAAGCCGGATCATTTTATGAAGAGCAATGCCTCTGTCAACAACCAGATGAGGATCGTTTACATGCATATGGAAGTACATTTCTTTATCCATAAGCCAGAAAGCAATTGTTTTATCGCCAACCAGCGCCTGATCGTGAGATTCAGCGTATGCAATAGTTTTTACGCCAGGTAGTCTGTTGGTCATTACATTCCACATTTCGTGAATGTTCCAGTCTTCGTCTTTGTATTCTTTTAACAACTTGATCCAGTAATCCGGAATACCCATTCCCAGTCTGAAATCAAAAGAGACGCCGCCATCAGATAGGGGTGCTGTTAATCCTGGCATACCAGTCACATCTTCAGCTATGGTAATTGATCCGGGTGCAATTTTATGCACAAGCATATTTGCCAATTGTAGATATGTGATTGCGTCCCATTCAACACCTTCGCGGAAATACTTTTCGGGTGTGTCAATTGTTTCATTTCCGTGATGAAAATACATCATAGAACCAACGCCATCAAACCTGAATCCATCAAAATGAAACTCCTTTAGCCAGTAATTAACATTGGAAAGCAGAAACTGAAGAACTTCGGTTCGTCCATAATCAAACAGTAGCGAATCCCACTGAGGATGAATACCACGAGATCCGGCATGGAAGTACTGACTATCGCTGCCATCAAACATATTCAAGCCTTCGTTGATGTTTTTAACGGTGTGAGAATGAACAATATCCATAATCACAGCAATGCCCATATCATGCGCAGAGCGGATAAGGTTTTTTAAGTCTTCTGGTGTGCCGAATTTTGAAGAAGGAGCGAAGAAATTAGATACATGATAACCAAATGATCCATAATACGGATGTTCCTGAATGGCCATCAATTGAATGGCGTTGTAACCGGCTTTATGAACCCAGGGAAGAATTTTTTCAGCAAACTCAGTGTAAGTGCCCAGACCTTCAGTTTCCTGAGCCATACCCACATGACATTCGTATATAAAAAGCTTCTGATCTTTTTTTAACTTAAAACTGTCTTTTTGCCAGTCAAAATCATTGAACCATAGCTGTCCTGAGAAATTATGAGTATCTTCATCCTGCACTACACGTGTTATGTAAGCGGGAATCCTTGACATAAAGCCATTTGCGGCATCAACCCAAACTTTTATCTTACTGCCATGTACAAATTTATCCTTGTAAGTATTATAGTCCAGAAAGATTTCCCAAACGTCATCCACATTCTTTTTCATGGGATGTGAACTGGTGTCCCAATTGTTAAAGTCTCCGGCCAGAAACAGCTGATGCGCAGCAGGAGCCCATTCACGGTAGTACCAACCTTTGTCTTTCTTGCTATAATTGATACCCAGATATTTATAAGCGTCGGCGAATGTGGTTATTGATCCGTATTTTGTTTCAATTTTATCCAGCCTGTCTGTATACCGCTGATATCTTTCTTTTACATCTTCAATTACAGGAGTTAACCAGGGATCGGTTTTAACTATTCCGGGGATTTTGCTTTTCATTGTTTCTTTATTTACACTGTGAAGAAAACATGCGCAATGATTTTCTGTTCAATCTGTTTTAAGATAGAGCCGGATAAATTTAAGGATTTATTTTCGGATGAAGCAATTCTATTTTAATTATCAGTTAAGTTACCTTATTTGTATTGAAAACCAGCAATTACGCACAAAGTGCTAATTTCATACATATTTCATGATATCCTTGTATTTTCTGATGAAGGTAAAAGTTACATAATTTATATTATGTCAAATATGAATTTTACCACCCCTGCTCTTTAAACAAAAAAGGCCGGATTTCAAACCGGCCTCTTTTGTATTAAAAATATGACTATTCAAGTGCACTGATCTTGTCATTGACTTCTTTCATTTTTTCATACATCTGAAGTCTGGTATAAATCTCCTTTAATGACAGCAAGGTACTTTTATCTTTAGGATCAAGCCTGCTGGCATTTTCAAGGAATGGGATTGATTTTTTTAGAATGTCATCAGCCTGAACTTTCAGGGCATCGTATTCTTTAACAGCAGACAACGGAAGTTTATTGGCAGAATCAATTACCTGAGCAGCCTCATTAACATAAAGTGCACCAAGGTTATAATTTGCTTCAAAGTAGTCTGCATTAAGTTCAACAGCTTTCAGATAAGCTTTTTCAGCTTCAGCAACATCTCCCATCAGTGCATAATTCACACCTACGGCATAGTGAATGGTAGGATTCTCGGGGTCCGTTTTAATAGCTTCTACCAGATTGGCCATAGCTTTGTCGTTTTGCTTGGAACTCAGGTAGATATTTGTTTCGGCAATTAACAGATTAAAGTTGTCGGGATATTTTTTACGTCCTTCGATAAGGATGGCAACAGCAGCGGTGGTATCCCCTTCTTCCAATTGAATGGTAGCCAGCGAATTATAAATTAATGGCTGAGGATAATTCAATTCTTTAACCTTATTGTAATAAAGTTTAGCATTGGAATAATCCTTTGCATTTTCAGCCGAAAGTGCAGCATTAAACATTGCGAGCGTATCCACATTTCCATAAGACTCGTTTACTTTAGCCGATGTTTCGAAAGCAGCAAAGGCAGAAGCGTAATTTGGAGGATCAAGGGTGAAGTTTTTCACACCTTCATTATAGAACTGTTCGCTGATTATAAACAGATTCTGAATGGTTTCGGTGTAAAATTCCTTTTTTGTGTCGAGTTTAAGCAGCTGTTGATATGACTCATAAGCTTTGTTCAATGCATTGGCATCAAGTGCTTTATAGTCAGGATTCTCGCTCATGTGAATTTGCAGAAAAATATTTCCGCGATAGAACCATGTTTTAGGATCGCTCATGGTACTTGCATCCAAAATGGTAGGCTCTATGTTCTGCATAGCCTTATCAAGTTCTCCTTTTCTGAGATTATTGAAAGCTGTGGTGCGCAGAGCCTTTTGTCCAAATGCCACTGTCACAAATAGAATTGCGGTAAGCAGCAGTGTTACTTTCTTCATTGTTTTAAAATTTTGGTTTATGGTTTCTTCCGGTTTGCAAATATAAAGTGTTTAGCCTTCTTATACAATTTCCGGGCCATCCTCTTCATCTTCGTTTTCTGTTTCGGTTTCATCAATGAAATCATCATCTTCAGATTCAGGGAAATCCTCTTCAACAAAGCCTGCCGGGTCGGTATCTGTCCCGATTACTTCCTGATCTGATTCAGAAATAATTTCTTCATCTGAAGAAATTACCGGACCACCAATTGATTCAGTATCTTCCAATAATTCTGATTCCTCTTCCTGATCAACCTCCACTTTTGTTACAGCTGCAATCGAGTCGTTGTCGCGGAGGTTAATTAGTCTTACCCCTTGAGTTGCACGTCCCATTATTCTGAGTTCAGCAACTGCAAGCCTGATTATTAATCCTGATCGGTTGATAATCATGAGGTCATCATTATCAGTAACAGAGTCAATTGAGATCAACTGTCCGGTTTTATCGGTGACATTGATGGTTTTTACGCCTTTCCCTCCCCTATTTGTTATTCTGTAATCGTCTAATTTAGAGCGCTTTCCATATCCGTTCTCTGAAACAACCAGAATATCGGTATTTTCATTGTCAGGACATATCATACCAACAACCTCATCTTTTGCGTTTGCCAGCGTAATTCCTCTGACACCAGAAGCGTTTCGACCCATAGGGCGAACAACTTTTTCGTTAAATCTGATGGCTCTTCCTGAACGCAATGCCATAATTACTTCGCTGTTGCCATTTGTTAGACGTGCTTCAAGTAATTGATCATCTTCTCTGATGGTAATGGCATTTATTCCATTCTGGCGTGGTCTTGAATAAGCTTCAAGTGAAGTTTTTTTGATCACACCTTTGCGCGTGCAAAGAATGATAAAGTTATTGTTTATGTATTCCTCATCTTTTAAACTCTTCAGATTGATAAAAGCCCTGACTTTGTCATCAGGTTCAATGTTGATGAGGTTTTGAATGGCTCTGCCTTTTGAGGTCTTAGTCCCTTCCGGAATCTCAAATACCCTCATCCAGAATACTTTGCCTTTTTCAGTGAAGAAAAGCATATAGTTATGCATGGTAGCAACAAAAAGATACTCAAGGAAATCAGCATCTCTTATGTCAGAACCTTTGGCGCCACGTCCTCCCCTGTTTTGCCGGCGATATTCGGTAAGTGCAGTTCTTTTGATATATCCCATGTGTGAGATGGTAATAACTACATTTTCGTCGGCAATAGTATCTTCAATTTTAAAATCACTGGCTGAATAAACGATTTCAGTGCGGGCTTCGTCGCCGTAATTCGCTTTTATTTCGAGAAGTTCATTTTTGATAATCTCCATTCTGAGCACTTCATCAGCAAGAACACTTTTGTAATATTCAATCTGTTTCAGCAACTCATTATACTCATCCCTGATTTTATCGCGTTCAAGACCTGTAAGACGCTGCAAACGCATATCAAGTATAGCTCGCGCCTGCAATTCTGATAAGGTAAAGGTTTCAATAAGACCATTTCTTGCTTCCTCGGGTGTACGGGCAGCTCTGATCAGTGCAATAACTTCATCAAGATGATCAAGCGCAATCAGAATACCTTCTAATATATGTGCACGCTTTTCAGCTTCATTAAGTTCAAATCTGGTGCGTCTGATAACAACTTCATGCCTGTGTTCGACAAAGTAATGTATTAACTGTTTTAAATTCAGCAACATAGGCCTGCCTTTGACAAGGCATATGTTGTTTACACTAAATGAGGTCTGAAGTGCGGTAAGCTGATAAAGTTTGTTGAGCACTACATTAGTAATGGCATCTCTTTTAAGCTCATAAACTATACGTAATCCGTTACGGTCAGATTCATCTCTGATATCTGAAATGCCTTCAATTTTTTTATCATTGATCAGGTCAGCGGTTTTTTTAATCATTTCCGCTTTATTTACCTGGTAAGGAATAGAGGTAATAATGATGTTCTCTCTGCCATTGGGTTCGAGTTCAATCTTACTTTCACCACGCATAATTATGCGACCTCTTCCTGTTTCATAGGCATCTTTAACCCCTTCATAACCATAAATAAAACCACCTGTCGGAAAGTCAGGTGCTTTTATAAATTTCATCAGTTCAGGGATTGTAATTTCGTGATTGTCAATATATGCAATTACACCATCTATAACTTCGCTCAGGTTGTGAGGAGGCATATTTGTGGCCATACCTACAGCAATACCGGAAGCGCCATTTATAAGCAAATTCGGGATTCTGGCAGGAAGCACGGTAGGCTCTTCGAGCGAATCGTCAAAGTTGAGTTGAAAGTCAACGGTATCTTTGTTGATGTCCGCCAGCATCTCTTCTGCAATTTTTCTGAGTCTGGCTTCTGTATAACGCATTGCCGCAGGGCTATCACCATCAATAGAGCCAAAGTTACCCTGGCCGTCAACCAAAGGATATCTGAGAGACCATTCCTGAGCCATTCTCACCATTGCATCATAAACCGAACTGTCGCCGTGCGGGTGGTACTTACCAAGTACCTCTCCAACTATTCTGGCGCTTTTTTTATACGAACGATTCGAAAGTACACCTAAATCCAGCATTCCATAAAGTACCCTGCGATGAACTGGTTTAAGTCCGTCGCGAACATCAGGTAAAGCACGCGATACAATTACCGACATAGAATAGTCGATATACGCTGCCTTCATCTGATTTTCGATGTTTACTTTAATGATTTTTTCTTCACCTGATTGATTTTCCATTAGTTAGCTTATTCCGTTTAATCAATTTTCATTGGTATTTAAAAGTTCACGAAGGTAAGCTTTTTTTAGATTCAATCTGCATTTGAAAGCATTGAAGTGAGCTCAAATTTATGAACAGTTGATTGTTTATTATAAAACGGCATTGATTTTGATAAGCTAATGAAAAAACCGTAATTACAGCCTATTTTTGCAATCAGAAAATTCGTTTAAATACTGTTTTTTTCGTACTTTTGAAATCCTGATCAGAACATAAAACTACTGATCTTTGTTAAATTCAGTGCTTATTACGGCTATTGAGAATCAACGCAATGGCTGTGGAGCATTTCACTAAACAAGCAAATCCGAATGGAAGCAAAATTTTCACAACGTGTTAAAGACGTGCTTACTTACAGCCGTGAAGAATCGCTGCGATTGGGCAATGATTATATCGGGGTGGAACATTTACTTCTTGGTATCATACGTGAGGGTGAAGGAATGGCTATTCAGATCCTCAATCTTTTAGGTGTTGACACTACTGAAATCAGAAAGACCATCGAAAGGGCCATAGGTTCAACAGCAAGGCGTGACAAAACGGCAGAGAATCTGCCTTTGGTTAAACAAGCTGAACGTGCTCTCAAACTCACTTACCTCGAAGCAAAAATGTTCAACAGCGAATTAATCGGAACTGAGCACTTATTATTGGCTATTCTTAAAGATGAAGACAATCTGGTGACTACCACTTTAGGTAAACTTGGGGTTGATTATGATTCGGTTCGTGATGAACTGAAAACCATAATGAGTAATCAGGAGTCCAGAGAAATAGATGAGCCACGCTCTGAATTGCCCGGAAGTTCTTCTGATGATGACGAAGAAGGTCGCAGTTATGGCACTACAAAAAAAGTAGCAGATTCTAAATCAAAAACTCCTGTTCTTGATAACTTTGGCAGAGACTTGACTAAAGCCGCTGAAGAAGGTCGTCTGGATCCTATTGTTGGCCGGGAAAAGGAACTGGAAAGAATCGCGCAGATTCTTAGCCGCAGGAAAAAGAACAATCCGATACTAATTGGAGAGCCTGGTGTTGGTAAATCAGCCATTGCTGAAGGACTGGCGCTAAGAATAGTTGCCCGAAAAGTTTCCCGGGTATTATTTAATAAGCGGATATTTACACTGGATCTTGCATCACTTGTTGCAGGTACCAAATACCGTGGACAGTTTGAAGAGCGGATGAAAGCAGTGCTCAACGAACTGGAGAAAAACCGTGATATTATCCTGTTTATAGATGAAATTCATACCATTGTTGGTGCCGGAAATGCCTCAGGTTCTCTTGATGCTTCCAATATGTTTAAGCCGGCACTGGCGAGGGGTGAAATTCAATGTATCGGGGCTACCACACTGGATGAATATCGTCAATACATTGAAAAAGATGGTGCTTTGGAAAGGCGCTTTCAAAAAATTATTGTCGATCCGACTTCGGTGGATGAAACGGTTGAAATTCTCAATAATATCAAAGAGAAATATGAAGATCATCATTTGGTGCAATATACAAATGATGCCATAAAAGCCTGTGTTTCACTTACAAACCGATACCTCACCGACCGATACCTTCCCGACAAGGCTATTGATGCTTTAGACGAAGCCGGAGCAAGAGTTCACATCACAAATATGCGGGTTCCAATCGAAATTCTTGATCTGGAAACCAAAATTGAAGAGATCAAAACTCTGAAAAATAAGTCCATTCACAGCCAGAAATTTGAAGAGGCTGCCAAACACCGTGATACAGAGCGTAAGCTAATGTTAGAGCTTGAAGCTGCCAAAAAACGGTGGGAAGATGAATCTAAAATCAACAGGGTTGAAGTCAGTGAAGACAATGTAGCAGAAGTTGTTGCCATGATGACCGGTGTGCCTGTTCAGCGAATAGCACAGAACGAAAGCGATCGATTGATTAATATGGCAGACGACTTATCGGGATCTGTTATTGGTCAGAGCGATGCCATCAAAAAAGTTGTGAAAGCCATCAGAAGGAACCGTGCAGGACTAAAAGATCCCAACAAACCGATTGGTACTTTTATCTTTCTTGGTCCCACCGGTGTTGGAAAAACGCATCTTGCCAAGGTTTTGTCAAAGTATCTTTTCGATACCGAAGACGCACTTATTCGCATAGATATGAGTGAGTACATGGAGAAATTTGCTGTTTCCAGACTTGTTGGTGCGCCTCCGGGATATGTTGGATATGAAGAAGGTGGACAACTTACTGAAAAAGTCAGACGCAAGCCTTATTCTATTGTACTGCTTGATGAAATAGAAAAAGCTCATCCTGATATTTTCCACATTCTGCTTCAGGTGCTTGATGATGGTGTGCTAACTGATAGCCTTGGTCGCAGGGTTGACTTTAAAAACACCATTGTGATAATGACTTCAAACATCGGATCGCGCCAATTGAAGGATTTTGGTCAGGGTGTAGGATTTGCTACATCAGCGAAACTTTCAGGTACATCTGATTATGCTCAGGGAGTGATTGAAAATGCGCTGAAACGTTCATTTGCACCTGAGTTTCTCAACAGAATTGATGATGTTATCATTTTTGATTCTCTTGAACGTGAATCCATCCATAAAATAATTGACATTGAACTTCGTCACCTTTACAAACGCATTGCTGATATGGGTTACATTATGGAAGTAACCACAGAAGCAAAAGATTTTATTGTGGAAAAAGGTTGGGATGCGCAGTTTGGAGCCAGACCGCTGAAGAGAGCAATTCAAAAGTATATTGAAGATTCACTTGCTGAGGAGATCATTACATCCAGAATTCATCAGGGTGACAAAATCGTTATTGATTATGAGGCTAACGCAGTTGAATTGAAAATAAATATTCAGCGTACTCAGACAGAAACCCCAATGCCTCTTGAAAGCTAAATGCTGAAAGATTATGCAATTAAGAAAAAAGAGGAGATATCTCCTCTTTTTTCTTGTTAAGTAAACCAATTAAAATGGATGATTTGCCAGAATCTATGCAAGTATGTCGACAGATAGCTGTTTCAGATCAATTCCGTCAAAATTTCCTGAACTCATCATCAGTAGATTTGTATTGTTCCATGAATGAGAAATCAGAAATTTTTCAAGTTTGTCTTTTTCGTTAAATACAAGCAGGTTATTTCTTTCAAAAGCATTACTTACATCTTCAGTTGATAATGATGAAAGGCGCTTTAGTTCCAACGCATGATTGCTGAAATAGATAACTGCGGTATCGGCTAAATCCATGGTGTGCTTGTATTCCTGCAGAAAACCAATGCTGAGACTGCTGTACGTGTGCAATTCCATACAAGCGATGAGGTGTCTTTCAGGAAATTGTTCTTTTACCGCCTGAATTGTGGCTTTAAGTTTTGAAGGGCTGTGAGCAAAGTCTTTAAAAACAGCGCAAGTCTGGTTTTCTGATACCAGTTCGAGCCGTTTTGATGCTCCTGAAAAGGATTTTATTGCATCGTAAAACATCTCTTTATCTACGCCAATCCGCTCACAAACAAGTCTGGCACCTTCAAGGTTTTGCATATTGTGATGGCCGAATATCTTTAACTCTATCCTTTTTCCTGAAACATCAATGGATGTAATGCCTCTATTAATCTTATAATCAGGGGTTTTGTAGGGAAATAGTAAAACATTAGCATTAGCTGATTTTATTACCTGCACAACGTTTTCATCTTCTTCACAATAAATAAGGGATCCCTTTTCGGGAACCATTTTTGCAAAAATCCTGAACTGTTCCAGGTAATTTTCAAAAGTCGGGAAAACGTTGACATGATCCCATGCGATCCCACTGATCAGCGCAATGTCAGGCTGGTAAACATGAAATTTAGGTCTTCTGTCAAGGGCTGAGGTCAGATATTCATCACCTTCGATGACCATAAACCGGGCATTTTCGCTCAACTTTACCATGACATCAAACCCTTCAAGCTGGGCGCCAACCATATAGTCTGATTCAATTCCTGAGCATCTGAGCACATGAAGAATCATAGCAGTAATGGTAGTTTTGCCATGACTACCACCAATAACAACCCTTACTTTATCCTTTGATTGTTCATAAAGATACTCAGGATATGAGTAGATTTTCAATCCCATTTCTCTGGCTTTCAGAAGCTCAGGATTGTCAGCTTTTGCATGCATGCCAAGGATTATTGCATCAAGTTTGTCATGAATTTTCTCAGGAAACCAACCCATTGAAGCGGGCAGTAAGCCCAGTTTTTCAAGGCGGGTTTTCGCCGGATCGAAAATTTCGTCATCCGAACCTGAAATGTTGTAAGCCTTTTTGTGCAGGGCTATGGCCAGATTGTGCATGGCGCTTCCGCCTATGGCAATAAAATGAACGTTCATAAATGGATATTTCATGCAAAAGTAGAGTTAATATTTCTTCTTCAAAAGGCATAATCAGTCGAAGTGATTGCTTTGCTGAAAAATCTGTTCTTTGTGCCTCAAATGGGCTTCTTTCAAATGTTGTGAATTTTAAGGATGAGAATCAAGCAATGAAAAGTCGTATTTTTGCACCAAAACACAATTGGATGGAGATAACTTCTATTGATGTCGATTATTGGAAAATGGATGGAGGAGTTGCTTTCGGAGTTATTCCAAAATCGCTGTGGAAAAAGGTTTATCCGGAAGATACTGACAATCTGATTCGCATTACCACCCGCGCATTGCTGATTCAAACAGCCGAAAAGAAAATACTGATCGACACCGGAATGGGTGATAAAAGAGGTGAAAAGTATTACACCTATAAATATCGGTTCGGAGGTGAAGGACTGCTAAACCCACTTGCAAAAGCCGGCCTCTCTCCTGCTGATATTACCGATATAGTTTTTACGCATTTACATGACGATCATGTTGGAGGAGCGACTTATCTGAACGAAGATAATGAATCGGTTGAGCTTTTTCCCAATGCAAGATATTGGTGTTCAGCGAGTCATTGGGAATGGTCAAAATCGTCAAACAAGAGAGAAGCTGCCGCATATTTCCATGATAACCTCTCCCCTCTTGAACTTTCGGGCAGGTTACATTTAATTAAAAAAGAAGGAGAATGGATTGATGGAATCAGATTCAGGATATTCAATGGTCATACCCGCGGTCAATTGATTCCGGTAATCAAAGTTAAGGAACAAACGCTGGTTTTTGCTGCTGACTTTATACCTTCACGGGCTAATATCCCGATTTCATACATTCCTGCGGTTGATATTGAACCTTTGCAAACAATGAAAGAAAAGGAAGCATTTCTGGAAGAAGCTCTGGCAGGCAATTTCATTCTTATGTTTCAGCACGACTATTTCCATGAAGCTTGTCGCCTGGAGCTTTCTGAAAAAGGCATTATAGCAGGCAATGCAATTAAAATTGAAGAACTTAATTAAATCAGGCATGAAAAATAAGGCAGAAATCGATCGCATAAATGAAATGCTGGCCGGTAAAAGTGCACAGGAAGTAATAGAATGGTTTTTGAAAGATTTCGAGGGTAAGGTTGCATTTTCAACCAGCCTGGGAGCGGAAGATCAGGTAATTACACAAATGATTGCTCAAGTTGGCGTTCCGGCTGATATTTTTACGCTTGATACCGGCAGGTTGTTTCCTGAAACGTATAATCTTTTGGATCTTACCTCCAAAAAGTATGATCTGAATATTAGGGTAATGTTCCCTGATGCTTCAAGGGTGGAAAATATGGTTAATGAAAAGGGAATAAACCTTTTTTATGACAGTATTGAAAACCGCAAGTTATGTTGCCATATCCGAAAAATTGAACCTCTGAAAAGAGCTTTTGCCGGGCTAGACGCCTGGATTTGCGGACTAAGACGTGAGCAATCCGTTACACGAAAGGATATGAGATTGGTTGAATGGGATGAAAATAATGATCTAATTAAAGTCAACCCTCTGATTGAGTGGACTGAAACAGAACTTTGGGATTATATTAAAGCCAACCGCATTCCTTACAATAAACTTCATGATACAGGCTTTCCCAGCATTGGCTGTCAGCCATGTACCCGTGCAATTCTGCCTGGTGAAGATGTGAGAGCCGGCAGATGGTGGTGGGAAAACCCCGAAACCAGAGAGTGCGGCCTTCATAAAAAGTAAAAATTTATCCCCAATTTTCAGAATAAAGATTTCAACATTTAAAGCCGGAACTGAGCCATTATCAGGTTCCGGCTAAAATAATTATTCAGACTTTTATGTTAATATAGCTTTGAAAACTTCTGATTATATGTTATTATACTGAGTATTTATTATGCATACGAGCTTGTTATAGTGTAGATTACACACTTACAATCTTCAGATAATTAACGTTATATTAACATTAAAACCCTGTTCGTTTATCAGAAATATGTATTTTTGCACCCGTTTTAACTAATATTTTGTTTAACCAAACCTAATTTGAATGAGTATCAAAAAACAATTCCTAAAGAGCAAGCCTGCATGCAAAGTAAGTTTTAAACTTTCGAAAAGTCAGGTTAACAACGCTTCAAAAGTTTTTCTGACAGGCGATTTCAACGATTGGAGTGAGAGCACTTTGCAGATGAATCAGCTAAAAGACGGATCTTTCAGTCAAACCATTGAACTAGAAACAGGTAAAGATTACGAGTTTCGGTATGTTGCCGACGACACCGTATGGTTTAATGATGAAGAAGCTGATGGCTACAAGTCAAGCGGACACGGTGAAGCGCAAAATGGAGTTTTGTCGCTCTGATAATTTCCTGAAAAAGGCAGAAAGTTAAATTTCTGCCTTTTTCATTATACTTTAATCATATCTTAATGCAGTTACCGGGCTGATGTATTTTACCACAAGTGAAGGCAACAGCATCATGGCAGTGCAAACAAAAATAGTTGCCAGATTAATCAGAAGTACATCAGTCAGACCTATAAATACCGGAACGTGCGAAACAAAATATGATTCTTCAGGAAGCGGGATAATCTCTGTTTTTGACTGAAGCAAAATTAAACCCAGTGCTATAATATTTCCCCAAAGCAAGCCATATCCGGTGATATATACTGAAGCATAGATAAATATTTTCCTTATGCTGCCGTTGCTGCTTCCCAGTGCTTTCAGAATTCCAATGTCTCGTGTGCGTTCGAGAATAAGTATCAAGAGCGTGGAAATCATTGTGATTCCGGAAACCAGCGCCATAAGAATCAGAATAATAATTACATTCACATCCTGTATTTCAATCCAGTCGAAGATTTGCGGGTAAAGTTGCTTAATGGTTTGACTGTTAAGGTTATATCCGATTGTATGATAGACAGTTTCAGCAATTTTATTCAGATCATCAAAGGAATCAATATAGATTTCAACACCTGAAACCGTTTGATTGTCCCAATCATTGAGTTTACGAATGTGGCCAATATCACCGAAAACATAAGTTTCATCAAATTCGCCAAGCCCGGTTTCATAAATTCCTGAAATGGTAAATTTCCTGCCGCGGGTGGAATTATCAATAATAAAATACATCCTGAGGTCATCACCGGTTTTTAGTCCCAGCATTTTCGCAACTTTGCCCGAAATCAATACTTCATTCGAAGGCAAACTATCTCCAATTTCCGGAAGAGCACCGGCAGTAAGTTTATCGCTGAAAAACAACCAGTTATAATCTCTGTTAACACCTTTCAGAACAACTCCATGAATCTGATCATCTGTTTTAATAATTCCGGCTTTAAGTCCGAAAGGCTGAATATGTGTTACTCCTTCTATTTCTTTCAGTGAAGATTCATTTATATCATCGAGTGAAACCGGTGAAGGTTCATATGAATTGTTTGAACTAAAACCAGTAATCTGAATATGTGCGCCAAACCCGGCGACTTTATCCTGCACCTGTTTCTGAAATCCCTGAAGTATTGCCAGTGAAATCAGCATTACAGCAAGGCCCAGAGCGATGCCGGCAATGGAAACTCTGATGATAGGTCTGGAAAAAGAAGGCCCCTTTCCTGAACGCAGTCTTAAGCTTATGAAATATTCGAAGTTCAAAGTAGATAATTGTTTCCGCAAATTTAACAGATAAAAGCTAATTTTGGACTTTCAATCTGACAATACTGCCAATATGAACGGAAGAATTATGCGAATGTTATATATTTTACTGGCTATGTTTGTATTTCCGATACAATCATGTGGAAGCCCTTTGCAGAAACAAACGTCTGAAAATCAGCTAAAAACTACTTTTATTAAAACCGGGGCTGAGCGAACCGATCAATATTTTACTATACACCTGAAAAGTAAAAGAATAGCTGTAGTGGCCAATCAGACTTCACTGCTAGCCGGAGTGCATCTGGTGGATACGCTTTTAGGCGCAGGGCTCAAGGTTGAGAAAGTTTTTGCACCTGAACACGGGTTCAGGGGTGAAGCTGAAGCCGGAGCTGTCATCAATAGTGGAATTGATTCAAAAACAGGTTTGCCCATTATCTCTCTTTATGGTAAAAAGAAAAAACCTGAAGCCGCAGATCTGCTAGGAATTGATTTGGTTATTTTTGATATTCAGGATGTTGGTGCCAGATTTTATACTTATATTTCTACCTTGGCTTACGTTATGGAGGCGTGTGCTGAACAGAATATTACAGTGCTTGTTCTTGACCGCCCGAATCCACATGGCTATTATGTTGATGGACCGGTTCTTCAACCTGAATTCACTTCCTTTGTGGGACTACACCGCATTCCCATTGTTCATGGAATGACAGTTGCTGAATATGCGCGCATGGTAAATGATGAAGGTTGGTTAAAAAATGGAATCCGGTGCAAGCTTGAATGGATTGAAGTTGAGGGATATACACATAGTTCAAGGTACATTTTACCGGTCAGGCCTTCACCCAATCTTCCGGATATGGAATCTATCTATTTATATCCTTCGCTTTGTTTGTTTGAGGGCACTCCGGTAAGTGTTGGCCGTGGAACTGACAAGCCTTTCAAAATTATCGGCCACCCTGATTATAAAAAAGGAAACTATTCATTTACACCTGTATCTTTAAAAGGAATCAGTGAGAATCCTCCTCATAAAGGTTTGAAATGCAATGGCATGGACCTAAGTGTTTTTGCTGAAGATATTAATGTGAATGGAAGAATCAGGCTTGAATGGTTGATTGAGATGTATAATTCATTGAGCCCTGATGTCAGGTTTTTTGAAAGCTTTTTTAATAAGCTGGCCGGAAATTCAACATTGAGCGAACAAATTATTTCAGGAAAAACAGAAGCTCAGATCAGAGAAAGCTGGCAATCGGATTTAAATGCGTTTAAGAAGATCCGGAAAAAGTATCTGCTCTATCCTGATTTTGAATAAAAAAAAACGGTGGTTCTTTATGACCACCGTTTTTTATCATTAAATTTCAGAGTGTTACACCCTTCCAGGATAAACCTTTAATGCTTCAGCAAGACATTTAACTGAATTTACAAGATCTTCTTTCTTGAGAACATAAGCAATGCGGGCTTCTGTTTTTCCGAGTCCGGGAGTGGCATAAAATCCTGAAGCCGGAGCCAGCATAACTGTTTGCCCTTCATAGTTAAAGTCTTCGAGCAGCCACTGGCAAAACACGTCGGCATCATCAACAGGCAAACTGATTACAGAATAGAAAGCACCTTTTGGCATAGGAGCAAAAACACCTGGAATTTTATTTAGCTCTTCAATCACCAGATTCCGGCGCGAAATATACTCATCATAAACTTCGGTAAAATATTCCGGAGGTGTATCAAGCGAGGCCTCCCCTATTACCTGCCCCAAAGCCGGAGGGCTTAAGCGGGCCTGCGCAAATTTGAGTGCACTTGCCATCACTTTGTGATTCTTCGAAATAAGTGCTCCGATTCTCACTCCGCATTCGCTGTAGCGCTTTGAAACAGAATCCATCAATACCGCATGATCATGAAGCCCTTCAAGATTCATTACAGAAAAATGGCTGTTGCCATCGTAGCAAAACTCACGGTAAACCTCATCTGCAAATAGATACAGATCATGTTTCAAAACCAGATCGCGTAGCTGAAACAGTTCATCTTTACTGTAAAGATATCCGGTTGGATTATTGGGATTGCATACCATTATAGCCTTTGTTCGCGGTGTAATGGCCTTTTCAAACTCACTGATGGAGGGCAAAGCAAACCCATCTTTAATATCAGATGTGATAGGTACTACCTTTATGCCTGAAGCAATTGCAAAGGCATTATAGTTGGTATAGAAAGGCTCAGGAATGATAACCTCGTCACCGGGATTCAGGCATACCTTGAATGCGATTGAAATGGCTTCAGAGCCTCCGGTTGTTATGATAATGTCGTTAAGGTCAACATCAATTCCGATTCCCTGATAATAACCGGCAAGTTTTCTCCTGTAGCTTTCATTGCCTGCAGAGTGACTGTATTCAATAACCTTGATGTCGTAATTGCGAATGGCCTGCAAAGCAACTTCGGGGGTGTGAATGTCGGGTTGGCCGATGTTGAGGTGATAAACTTTTATTCCTCTTTTTTTTGCTGCTTCGGCAAACGGAACCAGTTTTCGGATTGGAGAGGCAGGCATCTGACAGCCTCTTTCAGAGATTTTTGGCATAGATATTTTGTTTTACAATTGTCCTGATAATCGGGCAAAGGTATATGCATTTTCTTCATCAGCCAAAAGAAATCGGTACATTATTCCTTAAAAAAGGAATCTGATTTCATAACCCGTGTTACTACGGTTAAATGGCTGATTGACATAAAAAAAGGCCGGAAGATCCGGCCTGAATATTATGCTTCTTTAATTCTTTACTTTGCTGTTGGAGCGGCAGCTGAACTCATTGATTTCTCAGGAATGGTATTTTCTTCAGGTTTTTTAATGATGTTTCCTGAAATTCTGAGAACTTCGGCTGAATTAGTTGCATTTGACATTACAGTTATGGATTTATTGATAGGACCCATTCTGTTGGTGTCGTATTTCACTTTGATTTTTTCTTTTTTGCCGGGAAGGATAGGTTCTCTTGGCCACTCAGGAACAGTGCAACCGCAAGATGACCTTACACTCGAAAGAATGAGCGGTTCTTTACCGGTGTTGGTAAATTCAAATACGCAATTGCCATCCCCACCAACGAACAAGGTGCCGTAATCATGTACACTTTTGTCAAAGCTGATTTTTGGAGCATTGGGGTTTTCTTTTGCTTCCTGAGCAAAAACTGCTGACAGCGTGAATAGCATCATAGCAGCAATTGATAAACACTTTTTCATTTTTGAACTATTTTGAGTTAAGAAAAGTTTGCTTGTGTGACTACAAAAATAACACAACTAAATCACATAAGGTTTTAAAAACAAGTTTTTTTTTAAAAATCAAAGATTGTGCCACGTTTTGTGTTAAATAAAATACGATTTGAAACAGGAAATTTAGTTTCTTTACAGCATTAATCTTCCTAAGCATGAAAAGTTACTCTAAAATTTCAGTTATTTTTTTAATAGCCATGATGTTAGTGTCATGCAAGAGTCAGAAAGACAATCAGAAACTACATCAGCCGGCTATGGTAACAGGTCCAAATGTTATTATTTATAAAACAACAGGTGATTATTTCATGCATGTGCCTGTCGGTTTATCTGATGATAAAACTACTATAGTCTCATACCCTGCACCCGGTGATGTTTTTTATAATGGAGATCTGGCCTATCCTGTCAGGCTTGAGGATGGCTATTTGCTTGATCGCAGGGGAATTTCTCCCAACAGTGCATTTTTAAAATGGACATATTACGAATACAGCAGGATGGAAAAAACGCCTTCAACCATTGAACTGATGAAAATGATTTTAGATGCTGACCCCTTTATTTCGATTTATGATTGTGGAAAGCCCAATCGTTTTAACAACCTTGAAGAAGATTTGAATCAGATAATCAGAACAAACAAACTATCTGAATTTAAAAGACTTAAGTAGGATCTATTTCAAAAAGTGAAGGATGAAATCAAAGCTTATTATTGTTTCTTAGATTAAAATGTCATTAAAATAGACATTATATTCAATATGAATTGGTAAGGTGCGGATTATTTTGTATAATTTTGCTCCGCCAAAAATCAGGGAGGCGGCATTTCCTTGCCAAAATTGCTTTTTTTTATCTGATTATCAGTTTGTTTCATTTATTGAACAAACAGTCTGTTGGTTTGGTTTATAGAATCAATTCCAACGCCAACAGAGGGAAATTACTAATAATAACCAATTTGAACGCCTTGAACACATCTGCAAAATCAATAACAGAACTCGACGGGAAAACGCTATATTACAGTTTTCTTGCAGGAGCCCAGAAGATTTTCGAAAATCAGGTACTTATCAACAAAATCAATGTTTTTCCGGTAGCCGATGCTGATACAGGTACCAACCTTGCGTCAACCATGCGGTCAATTGTTGAGAGTCCAATTCCCACATCTGATCTTAAGTTAACCGCAGCCGCTCTTGCTGATGCAGCGCTAACAGGTGCCCGGGGGAACTCGGGAATTATTTTTGCTCAGTTTATTTATGGATTCAGCAACGAAATTCAGAAATATGAAACGGTGAGTGTTGAAACATTCGCAGAGATTCTGAAAAAGGCTGTTACCTATGCTTACGAAGCCATTGCCAATCCTATTGAAGGGACAATGATCACCGTTATAAGGGAATGGGCTGAGTTTATCTATATTCTGAAAGATACCATTCAGGATTTTATAGAATTACTTGCTCAAGCCTACCAGAAAGCGCTGGAATCTCTTCACGCCACAACTGCTCAGCTGGCCGTTCTGGCCAAATCAAATGTTGTTGATGCAGGCGCAAAAGGTTTTGTGGTATTTCTGCAAGGTATGGTTGAGTTTGTTAAGGCCGGTGAGTTGCGGAAAATGCTTGCAGGCCGCGAAACTGTTGTTATTGCTGACTCTGAGGTTGTGTCACATGAAGAAATAACTTTCAGATATTGCACTGAAGCAATGCTTCTTCTTGACGAGAAAAAGAAAACAGATTTTCTGCAAGTTCGCAAAGGCATAGCTCACATGGGCGATTCTATGGTAGTTGCAGGATCGGCAAAGAAAATGCGCGTTCATATCCATACCGATCATCCGGCCAAAGTGATGAAAGTGCTGAATAAATTCGGCAACATAACCTTCCAGAAAGTGGATGATATGGTTATGCAAAACGAGGTAGTTTCAAATGCTAAATTTCCTATTGCCATTGTTACTGATTCCACCTGTGATATTCCGCAGGAACTTATTGAGAAATATCAGTTACATGTGGTTCCGTTGAGTGTTCATTTTGGAGAGACATACTTTCTCGATCGTTTGACCATACTGCCAGCTCAGTTTTACTCAATGATTGATAAAGCAACCAACTATCCTTCAACTGCACAACCTGCATATAAAGACTTTTTTAACCGGTATTCCTACCTGGCGAGCCATTATGAATCAATCATCGGAATTCATATAAGTTCTGCCATGAGCGGCACCTGGAGCAACAGCTCAAAAGCTGCGCATTCAGTAGCTGAACACAGCGGAAAGAGAATTAATGTTCTCAATTCAAAACGCTTATCCAGCGGACTGGGGCTCATGGTTTTACGTGCAGCCAGAGCAATTGAAGATGGTGCTTCGCATCAGGATATTCTGGATAAAATTGACTTATGGTCGAAGAATACCAGAATGTTTGTCTCTGCCAAAACCATCAAATATATGGTGAAGAGTGGCAGGGTAAGTTATACCAAAGGACTGATAGGTTCATTGCTCAGTCTGAAGCCAATTGTAACCGTTAATGATGAAGGCAGAACAGAAACTTTTGGCAAACCATTTACCGAAAAAGCAAGTATGGAGCTGGTACTGGCTAAAGTAAAGAGTCTGGCATCAGAGCGAAAAATCTGGGGTTATTCGATTTCACATGCGCGAAATATCAGCACAGCCAATTGGTTTGCTGAAAAAATGAAAGAAATCAGCGGGATGGAACCTGAGTTTGTTAATGATGCTTCTCCGGTTCTTGGAGTAAATGTAGGACCGGGCGTTGTTGCTCTGTCGATCATGTTCGAAGATTAGATTCCATTTTTTATATAGAAAGCCGGAAATGCAATGGTGTTTCCGGCTTTTTACTTTAGCTGTAATCTGTTATATTTGTGTTAACATTAAACCCTGAAATTATGTTTGAATACCTCCTTCCTGCAATGCTGATGATTTTTGTTTACATGTCATCCGTTTTTTTACTCGCATTGATCTTAAAGGATAATTCCATTGTAGATATATTCTGGGGTATCGGGTTTATTTTATTGACGATTCTTAGCCTGTGGAAGTCAGATTCATTCGATGCAAAAAAGATTATTGTCGGAATGATGATTCTGATCTGGGGATTGCGGTTGTCAATTCATATCTTTCTAAGAAATAAAGGACGTGGTGAAGATTTTCGCTATGCCAACTGGCGACGAACATGGAAAAACTTTGTACTGCGGAGTTTTTTGCAGGTTTTTATGCTTCAGGGATTTTTTATGTTGGTGATTGTATGGCCTGTACTTCATATTAATCAAGGTTCTTCAGTTGAATTTGGGATGATTGATATATTTGGGATTCTGATATTTCTGACAGGTTTTATTTTTGAGGTTGTCGGAGATTTCCAGATGAAAGCTTTTAAGAAAGATCCTGCAAATTCAGGAAAGATCATCACAACAGGATTGTGGAAATACACACGTCATCCGAATTATTTTGGCGAAGCACTGCTTTGGTGGGGAATATGGCTGATGGCCGTTCCTGTTATTGATGGAATTTATACTATACTCAGCCCGTTGGTAATAACGTGGCTATTGCGCTATATTTCAGGTGTTCCAATGCTTGAAAAGAAATATGAAGGCCGCGCTGACTGGGAAGAGTATAAAGCCAGAACTCCGGTATTTGTGCCATTCATCAAATAAATATTTCCCTTTATTTGGCTGGTTTCCTCGTTTGATCTCTTTCAGTAATTTTCCTTTTTATACCTTCGCAGCAGATTATCTGAAATGGTAATCCAAACACAAGTATTTTTAAATAGCTCATTATCATGATAAACCAGCAACTTATCAATCCGAAAAGCATCGTAGTTATCGGAGGATCAAACGACACAACCAAGCCAGGCGGAAAAGTACTGAAGAACCTTCTCGATCAAGGTTTTATAGGAAATCTTTATGTTACTAATCCTAAAGAAACTGAAATTCAGGGCATAAAATGTTATCAGAATCCCAATGATCTGCCTGAGTGTGACCTTGCTATTCTTGCAATAGCTGCAAAATTTTGTCCGGATACCGTTGAGTTGCTTGCAAAGGATAAAAAGACCAGGGCTTTTATAATTCTTTCAGCCGGGTTTCATGAAGAAAGTGAAGCCGGCGCTGTTCTCGAACAACAGATTGTTGACACCATAAACAGTGTTAATGGCTGTTTAATCGGTCCCAATTGTATTGGTGTTATGAATCCTTTTCATACCTCTGTATTTACCACGCCAATTCCGAAACTTGACCCCAAGGGTGTTGACTTTATTTCAGGATCAGGAGCCACTGCTGTGTTTATTATGGAATCAGCGATGCCTAACGGACTTTCATTTGCGAGTGTTTATTCTGTCGGCAATAGTGCCCAAATGGGTGTTGAAGAAGTGCTTCAGTATATGGATGAGCATTTTGATCCGGAAAACAGTTCAAAAGTTAAGCTGCTCTATATTGAGAGTATCAACAAGCCTGATCTGTTGCTGAAACATGCTGCATCGCTCATAAAAAAGGGATGCCGCATTGCTGCTATCAAATCAGGAAGTTCATCGGCCGGCAGCCGGGCTGCATCGTCTCATACAGGAGCGCTTGCAAGCAGCGATTCAGCAGTGGATGCTCTTTTCCGTAAAGCGGGAATTGTGAGGTGCTACGGGCGTGAAGAACTGGCCACTGTGGCTGCTATTTTTATGCACAAACCGCTTACTGGTAAGAATATAGCCATCATCACACATGCCGGTGGACCTGCTGTGATGCTGACCGATGCTTTGTCGAACAATGGTCTGGAAGTTCCTCATATTGAAAGCCCGGAATTGTTGGCGAAACTGCTTCCTGGTTCTTCGGTTGCCAATCCAATTGATTTTCTGGCAACAGGAACTGCTGCAAATCTGGGTGATATTATCGATTATTGTGACAATGAATTTGAGCAGGTTGATGCAATGGCGGTAATTTTCGGAAGCCCCGGCCTTACTGAAGTTTACGATGTGTATAAGCTTCTGGATGAAAAGATGAAGACCTGTAGAAAACCTATTTTTCCGATTCTTCCATCTGTTGTTAATGTTAAAAATGAAATAAGCTTTTTCTTATCGTTGGGTAGGATAAATTTCCCCGATGAGGTTGTTTTTGGCAATGCGCTGGCAAAGGTTTACAATACACCGCCACCTGCTGAAACAGTAAAACAACCCGAAATTGATAAGACAGCCATCCGAAGATTGATTGATGAAGCTTCAGATGGATACCTTGATCCGGAAAAAGTGCAGCAATTGCTTGATGCAGCCGGAATTCCCCGTGCAGGTGAAGCTGTTGTGACAAGTGCGTTGGATGCCATCAATTCAGCAAAAAAAATGGGATTCCCTGTTGTAATGAAAGTTGTGGGGCCGGTTCATAAATCCGACGTTGGCGGAGTTGTGTTGAATGTGAAAGACGACAATTCAGTTTTTCAGGAATTTAACCGTATGATTCAGATCAAGGATACAACAGCGATTCTGATTCAGCCAATGTTATCGGGCACACAAATCTTTGCAGGTGCCAAAGCAGAGCCAAAATTCGGACACATGATACTTTGTGGCCTTGGTGGTATATTTATCGAGGTTTTAAAGGACGTGCAGGCTTCACTTTCTCCTGTGTCACATATAGAAGCTGGAGAGATGATCCGTAGTCTGAAATCATACAAAATAATCCAGGGTATCCGCGGTCAGGAAGGTGTTAATGAAGAAGCTTTTGCTGATGCAATTGTTAGGTTGTCTGCGCTTTGCGAAGAAGCGCCTGAGATTGCCGAAATGGATATTAATCCCCTGCTCGGAAATATGAAAGGTGTTGTTGCTGTTGATGCAAGAATCAGGCTGGAAAAAGAATAATGAAAAAGCTCACTCTGATTTTCCTGGGCCTGACTGTTTTTGCAATTCTTTTCAGTTCCTGCAACCCGGTAAATAAACTTGTCCGGAATCCTGAAGTTGCCAAATGGGAAAGCGAAGTTAGAGGACTTGAGGCACTTCCTGTTTCTGAAAGCGAAAATACCATTCTTTTTACCGGAAGTTCAAGTGTGAGACTTTGGGATAGCGTTGCTACAGATATGCTTCCATATCAAGCCATTGCACGCGGATATGGAGGTGCAAAATTGTCTGATTTTGTGTATTATGCTCACCGGATTGTCAGTCCGCATAAGTGTGGTGCCATTGCTCTCTTTATTGCAAACGATATAACCTGTGATGTAAATGATATTTCACCGGAAGAGGTTCTAAACCTTTTTAAACTGACAGTCAAACAGATAAGAAAGAGCCATCCGGATGTACCGGTTATCTGGATTGAGGTTACTCCTACCCCATCGCGTTGGAAAGTCTGGCCGCAAATCAGTGAAGCAAACAAATTGATCAGTGAATATTGCGAGAAGAAAGAAAATCTTTTTTTTCTACAAACCAGTCATAAATTCCTGAATGAGAATGGATTGCCATATGAAGAATTGTTTTTGAATGATATGTTGCATCTTAATCGCGCAGGCTATAAACTTTGGAGCGAATGTATTAAGGAAGGACTGGATAGTTTTGGGTTTAAACAGGAGTTATTTTAGCCATCAGTCCAAAAAAAGCCCTCATCTATCGAAAAGATGAGGGCCTGGAAAACAAAGTCCGGAGTTTAATAATTCCCTTTTCCGCCTATTTTTTCTCTTCAGGTGTCAACAATCTGTCACCGGTTTGTTCTATCACTTTTTGTTTCCATGCATCCGGGTAACCGGGAAATGAAGGAGGTTGGGGATAACCCCATGGATTGCGCAGAAATTCTCCGTCTTTTTCCTTTTTCACATTTCCATCGAGATACTTTACCAACAGAAATTCACCAAGTTTACGCCAACGGGCAACGGTAGTTTCAGCAGTTTTTCCGGAATAAGCGGTAAGGTGTTCGCGGGCCCTGTCGGGATCTGATTTGTACATTTCGTTGGCTTTGCGATCAACTTCCTGAACTTCAGCAATAAACTGATTTTCAAGTTCTGTTTGCAGTTTCTTCAGGTCAGGCATTACGCGGTTGTAAAAAAGATAGGTAAAATGCGCCACTCTGTTAAACACCCAGAAAGCAGATGATTCGGAATAAGTGAGAATATCTCCGTTTCCTTCGGCTACGCAGTTTGTAACACTTTGAATTCCACAGTAAAACGGCATATAAACTGTTGAGCCGGCATCGTCAACACCAAACCAGAAGATTCCACCAATGTGGTCAGGCAACCAGTTTCGCATCTGGGCAATAAATGAAAAACCTGTTTGCTGTGTTGCTGTCACCCTTTCGTTAAAGTACTCTTTACCTTCATATTTCCAGGTGAGTGGGCGCCAGCGGTAAGGCAGACCAAACGGACCAGCGCCGATATCCTGCGACATATCAAGTGTAGTGCCCTGCAGATAATCACGTTTAAAATTCATGAGATCCTGCACGCTGAGCTTACGATCGGGCTTGATGTAAAGCGGCATTCTTTCATTATCAAGTGCACCTGCGGCATAATCGTAATATTTGTGCATTTCACTGTTTACCTGATTAAACATTGACCATACCCTGAGCTCACAAAACCGGGCAGCACCAAAGTTAAGCGGCGCATATACATCGCTGAAACTGAATTCGCTGTCTTTTCCGGTGAAATACTGTTTTGTGCGCGCAAATGAAATGACATCATGTGCGTAAACTACCTCAATATCAGGTTGGTTCAGAAGTTTAAAGTTTTTACTGCTGATGGAAGTTTTGCCATTTTCAAGTGGAAAATTTGTAATACGGGCATGATTGGCATGGGCTGAAATGTATCCGTCAGGAATACGGATAGCAACCCAAACAGCTCCTCTGTCGGCATTTACCATCTTTTTGGATTTTTTATCAAGCACCATACGGTTTCCTTTGCCCATAATTTCCATAATCCAGACTTCGTTTGCATCGGCGATCGAAAACGATTCACCGGAGCTTGCATAACCGTATTTTTCAACGAGTTCTGCAATAACCTGAATGGCTTCGCGGGCAGTTTTTGAACGTTGCATAGCCAGAAACATCAGACTGCCATAATCAACTATTCCTGTAGTATCAACCAGTTCCAGGCGGCCATCAAAAGTAGTTTCACCAATGGCAACCTGATGCTCATTCATAAAACCAATAACCTGATAGGTTTGAGCTGGCTGAGGAATCTGTCCCAAAGGTTTGGCGGTGCCACGGTCATATAAGGTGATCATGCTTCCTTCCGGCCAGTCGCCGGCGGGCCTCCAGTATAATTCGCCATAGCGGATATGAGAGTCTGCTGCGTAGCTTATCATGGTACTTCCATCGGTGGAAGCTCCTTTGGTTACAAGGTAATTGGTGCAGGTAATGCCCTGAAAGCTCAGGAAGGAAATCATTATAATCAGAAGTGTGATTCGAATCTTCATAAGTAAAGTGTTTGTTGAGATGAAAGTTTTAACAACATGTTATTCAGTGTTTTGAATCCAGATATTGAACTTGCTATATCAGGATATAGATATCCGCAGAAATGCACAGAAAATATTCTCGGGATGTCAATCTGATTCAAAACAGTTTGCTAAAATACAATCTTACTTGATAAGTCTTCAGATTATAGCTTGAATGCGGAGACTTTTTTTTATGGCCGGATACAGAAAAGAATGTGGCAAATTTCCTTTGCTGGTCATTAAATATTTGTCTTTAAGTCAGTAAATGTTTATCATTGCATGTAAATTTCTAAATGCCTAACCGATTAACAATCAGCCATATGATCATCAGTGAAGAAGCTATTCTGGAAAAACTTGTTATACATAAAACCGGCAACAAAAGCCGTGAAGAAGGTATAAAGTTCTCAAAATCACCCATTCAACTTAGTGAAGCAATCCGTGATCTGCTGATCAGGTATTTTTTGTCTCCTTTCAAGAATAATGAGTATTTCAATCTTCACCACGATGCCGACCTGAACCTCAACGAAGTATATCATTTTGCCTGCTCTGTTTTCGATGAGCCGGGAAGTTTTTACCTGAATTCAGTAAATCTGGCTAACCACCTTTACGAGAATTCGGTTCATCCCAAAGTAAAAGCCGGGGAGTTTTATGTAGCTTATTTTCAAAATCTTATGGTTGATGGTGAGGAAGTTGATGCGATTGGTCTTTTTAAATCTGAATCGCGCGAAACTTTTCTGAAAGTTTACCCTACTTCTGATAATTTCACTATTGATCACGAAGACGGCATCAATATCAATAAGCTTGATAAAGGTTGTCTGATTTTTAATACTGAACGCGAAAACGGCTTTGTAGTGGTATCTGTCGATAACCTGAGCAAAGGCAGCGATGCTCAATACTGGATGGATAGTTTTCTTAACCTTCGCCAGAGAAATGATGAGTATTTTCAAACCAGCCAGACACTTACACTTTGCAAACAATTCGTTACTGAGAAACTCCCTGAGTCTTTTCAGATTGATAAACCCGGACAAGCTGAACTGCTTAATAAATCAATGAAATTCTTTAAGGAAAATGATAATTTTGTGATGGAAGAGTTTGTTAGTGAGGTGTTTGAACAACCAGAGGTGATAGAAACCTTTAATGAATACCGCCGTGATTTTGAAGCAGAACGTGAGGTGAAAATCAACGACGATTTTGATATTTCGGGGCAGGCAGTTAAAAAGCAGTCAAAGGTTTATAAAAGCATCATCAAGCTTGATAAGAACTTTCACATTTATGTACACGGAAACCGTGATAACATTGAAAAAGGTTATGACGAGGAACGGGGAATGGATTATTACAGGCTTTTCTTTAAAGAGGAAAGTTAATCGTCAATTGCCGGTTTGATATCACGCTTCAGAAATCACTTCCACAACTTTTCTTACATTCTTGTTTTCAACCAAACGGATTCCCGAAACCAATCCCCTCACCCACTTGCTGTTGGGATGTATCAGTTGAAGTCCTAATGCAGATATTTTCTTATCGCGTGAAGTCAGGATAGCAGAAATTCCAGCCTTATGAAATTCTCCGGCACTTTTCCAGGCGCCGTCGCGGGCTGCAGTTATACTGAAATTCACCAGAAAAGTATCGGTTTTACCTGCCCATCGGTCAAGCAATCCAAGCAAAGGTGAAACTTTGCTGATCTGCATCTGAACTTTATCTGACATTTCGGAAAGCAATCGGTTGATGGTGTTGAAATCATTTAACAGAGCAGCCAGATTATTTCCTTTCATGGTTTCTGAAGCAGCAATTGCCAGATCAAGATTGATATGGGCATTCATACCAAGCAATAAATGCTGAAGAATAAGCAATGGTCTTTGCTGTGCTTCAAAAACAATGCGCCAGGAACCTGTATACGGCTTTTTGGTCTTAAAAGCGATATAAGCATCAATGTATCTGTTGGCGAATAAAACATCGAGTTTTTCCATTCTTTTACCATCTTCAAATTCATTATTTGCGATGCCTTCTTTTACTCTAATGGTAACCAACCGATATAGCGCAGGGAAATATGCAAGCGGGTTATTTTGATTAACCTCGTTGTTTATGATTTGCTGAAGCGTTGAGATGACTTCGTCAATGGTGGTGGCGGGTTTCAACATAGGTTTAAATTTTAAAAAAAATCCTTCGACTCCGCTCAGGATGACATTGTATGTGATTGATAGTGCGCGCATTAAAAAGAATAAATACTCACCTATCGCGAATGTCACACTGAGCGGAGATTCTGTGTTAATATCCAATCAAAATCTGATATTTTTTTTACCTTTGTACTTCAAAACGGCCTTGTGCTAGTTTCTAAAGA